>LVAQ01000018.1 GCA_001604105.1 Clostridiales bacterium Firm_11 | reverse complement strand
GCCCGGCGACCACATCGACATGGAAATCAACCTGATTACCCCCATCGCCATCGAGGCTGGTCTGCGCTTCGCTATCCGCGAAGGCGGCCGTACCGTTGGCTCCGGCGTGGTGGCCAAGGTTATCGTAGACTGATTAAACCCTTGAAACCCCGCGCGCCTGTGGAAATCCACGGCGCACGCCCCCGCCGCCCAACAAAGCGGCGCGGGGCGCGGGGTTATACGCACATCATGCGCTTGCAGCCCGTTTGAACGGGCGCAAGGTACAACCGTAAGTAGGAGGTGGCGGACGTGGCTAGCGTTGCCCGTAATAAAATCATGCTGGCTTGCACCGAGTGCAAGCAGCGTAACTACAACTCCATGAAGAACAAGAAAAACACCCCTGATCGCGTTGAGTTGAATAAGTACTGCCGTTTCTGCAAAAAGCACACCGCACATCGCGAAACGAAGTAACACGCCAAGCGAGAAGGAGTGAGTAACATGGCTGACGAAAAGAAGGCGGTGGCCAAGGGCAAGAAGGCAAACTTCTTTGTCCGTTTTGGGCGCGGGTTTTTGAACTTCTTCAAGAAGATCGGCCTTGCGTTCAAAAATATGTGGCATGAGCTGCAAAAGGTCACATGGCCTACCAAGGACAAGCTGGTGAACTTCGTGATCATCGTCATACTCATGATGCTGTTCCTGATGCTCATCATCGGCTTGCTCGACATGGGCGCTTCCGCGCTTGTGAACCTGTTGATTTCCAAGTAGAGAGGGTAAGCTAATGGCCGAAAAGCGCAAGGAACCTTGTTGGTATGTCGTGCATACCTATTCGGGTTACGAAAACAAGGTCAAGGACAACATCGAGAAATCCGTCGAGAACAACGGTATGCAGGATTTGATCCTCGATGTGCGCGTACCTGTTGAGGACGTCGTCGAGATCAAAAACAACCGTCGTGTGAAAAGCCAACGCAAGGTCTACCCCGGCTATGTGCTTGTGCATATGATTGAAACCAGCGAGAGTTGGTATCTGGTGCGCAACACACGCGGGGTTACGGGCTTTGTTGGTCCCGACAGCAAACCCGTGCCCTTGACCCCCGAAGAGGTGGAAATGATGCTTTCCACGCAGATTAACAGCGTGGAATTCGGCATCGCCATCGGCGAGGAAGTCCGCATCCTTTCCGGCCCGCTGGAGAACTTCACCGGCGTGGTGGAGGACGTTGATACCGTACGGCAGAAACTGACCGTGAAGGTAAAAATGTTCCTTGGCCGCGAAATGCCTGTAGAAGTTGACCTGCAAGACGTAGTCAAGGTTTCATGAACATGATCCCGCCGCTGCAAGGCGGCTGGATACGGCGCGTGTAACAGCGCGCGGCGGGCGACCGCCACTACACCCCGTTACCCGCTCCGCGGCTGTATCCGGGGTCGTGGGAGGAACAACACAAACGTTCCGCATCACCACAAACTGAGGAGGTTCCATTACCATGGCAAAGAAAGTAACCGCAATGATCAAGTTGCAAGTTCCCGCCGCTAAGGCTACGCCCGCGCCGCCGATCGGCCCCGCGCTGGGTCAGCACGGCGTGAACATCCCGGGTTTCTGCAAAGAGTTCAACGAACGCACCGCCAAGGACGCAGGGCTGATCATCCCCGTGGTGATCACCGTGTACTCGGATCGTACGTTCACCTTCATCACCAAAACACCTCCGGTTCCTGTGCTCATTAAAAAGGAGCTGGGCATCGAGCATGCCAGCGGTCGCCCCAACCGTGACAAGGTTGGCAAACTGACCAAAGAGCAAGTGCGTAGAATCGCCGAGCTCAAGCGCCCTGATGTGAACGCGACCGATATCCAGAGCATCGAGAGCATGGTCGCAGGCACCGCGCGCTCCATGGGCATCACGGTTGAGGAATAATGAAACGTTTGTGGGAGGACATTGTGCCGTTATGACCACAGGGAGGATTTGAACAATGAAACACGGAAAAAAGTATGTTGACAGCCTTAAGCTGATCGATACCATGAAGGCCTATGATCCCGAGGAGGCCGTGGCGCTGGTGTGCCAAACCAGCAAAGCTAAGTTTGACGAGACCATCGAAATCTCCGTTCGCCTGGGCGTAGATCCCCGTCATGCGGATCAGCAGGTGCGCGGCGCGGTGGTGCTTCCCCATGGTACCGGCCGCGTAACCCGCGTGCTGGTGATTGCCAAGGGCGATAAGCTCAAAGAGGCCGAGGCTGCTGGTGCGGATTTTGTCGGCGGCGAAGAAATGGTGCAGAAAATCCAGACCGAAAACTGGTTTGGCTTTGACGTGATCGTAGCCACGCCCGATATGATGGGCGTAATCGGCCGCATTGGCCGTGTGCTGGGCCCCAAAGGCCTCATGCCTAACCCCAAGAGCGGCACGGTCACCATGGATGTTGCCAAAGCCATTACCGATATCAAAGCCGGTAAGGTGGAATATCGTGTGGACAAGACAGCAATCGTGCACTGCCCCGTGGGCAAGGCTTCCTTCGGCCCTGAAAAGCTTGGGGAAAACCTGAAAGCGCTGATGGATGCCATAAACAAGGCCAAGCCCGCTGTCGCAAAGGGCGTATACGTGCGTTCGCTGTACATCAGCGCGACCATGGGTCCCGCGGTGAAAGTCAACGCGCTCAAGTTCTAATCACGCTGGATGACAAACAACGGAGTCTCCTTTGGGAGGCTCCGTTTTGCTAGTTGTGAATCCCCGGTTGGTTTCTGTTCTGGCTTGCCCTAATGCCCTGCGGGCTGTTTACTTGCTATGGCTATGGGTTGTAGCGTATAGCTTTGGGGTAGTGCCCAAAAAATCCCGGCAGGGGTTTCACACCTGCACCCTGAAAAGGGCTACCAGCCCTCTTCCCAGCTTTTGCGAAAGCTGAAACGGAGTCTCTTGAAGAGGCTCCGTTTTGCTTGTTGATGCTTCCTGCGCTCCTGCGCCGAAAGCCCGGCGCATGCCGCCTGGTTGTATGGGTGTTTCGTTCTGTACTCATTTGCGCTGCGAGCATTTCTCGTTGCGTAGTTCCAAAACCAGCTTGGAGCACTGCCGCATAAATCTGCTGCGTTTTGACATTGCTTACTGTATCAAATGCCCGTCATCATCCAACTGAACAATGCCTGTCGTTAAAAAGCTCTCCGGCAGATTCTCATACCCGTCATACGTTTTTTTCGCCCGTAGAAAAGCCCATACCCGCTGCATTTCCGTCTCCTCCGTCAGTACATAGGGCTGGTAATCCGGCGCGCGCTGCGTCATGCAGGGGATAACGCGAAACGTGCGCAACCGGGCACCCTCCTCTGTCTTCACATAATCTAGCTGGAAAATGCCCGTGGCGGGCTCCACCTTGCTCATGGTGCCAAAGATAAAGTTGCCCGTGCTGAACAGTATCGGCTTTCCCTGATAAAACTGCACCGGCTGCAAAACATGCGGATGATGCCCCCATATGGCATCCGCCCCCATATCGATGATTTTCGCCGCGTAACTGATTTGCCCGCTCTTGGGCGTCATGTAGGTCTCACGCCCCCAATGCAGGCTTATGATCACCACATCGCAGCCTGCCGCGCGTAGTTCCCCGATCTGCGTTGCCATGGCTTCCAACGTTTCGTTTTGTGGATAGGAATACCCCGCAAACCCAAACCGGATACCTCCGCGCTCCAGCACCAGTGTTTTTCCGCTGATGTTGCCGCGCCCATCCACAATGCTCCCAAAGTGTTCGATGCCCTCTTGATCAAGCGCTTCCAGCGTATCCTGATAACCGGCCTGCCCAAAGTCAAAACTATGGTTGTTGATAGTGTTCACAGCATCCACCCCGCCTTGTTCCAGCACCATCGCAAAAGAGGGCGGGGCAATCAGGGGGAATGTTTTGCCGCTTTTATCCTTGCTTTCCGTCAGGCATAATTCCAAGTTTGCGGCAGTCAAATGATCAGCGCCCAACACATCCTGCACTTTTTCAAACGCCCATGCCATGCCATTGCTCTGGATGGCTGTCGTCAAGCTGGAAACGCGGCCGCGGTATTGGTACGCGTCACCGATGCTCACATCCCCGATGAGCGATACCACCACAGGCAAAGCATTCGTCTGGCGTACACCGTCCGAATCGGCAAGTGTATACGCGGTCATGGCTTGCCCGATAGGCTCCTGCGATGCGTCTCCACCCTTTGCCATGCGCGCAACTTCACTTGTTTTGGCGCGCTGCGCTTCGTCTCCTTGATCAAGCGCATTTGCAGCGTCTGTCAGGGGCACAGCATTCTGGCTTGTGAGGGTAACAGCCCTGGCTGCATCGCCTGTCGGCGATGCGTCAGTTGTCAGCGCTTCATCCGGCGCTGTATTGTCATTCTTGTTTTCACCCGCATCGATCGGCACATCCGCGGCTAGCGAGACGGTAAAGGGCGCCTCTATCGATCCATCGCCGCCTGTGATTTCACACCGGTTCAGTGCCAGTAACACAGCAGGACGCAGCCCAATGTTCACCCGCGTATACGCGCCATAACTCAAGTGCCCATCGTAGCCAACGATCTGCAGCTTATAATCATCCGCCGCTTTCACGGCTGCTACCCAATAAGGCGCATTGCCCTGTCGATCACTATACACCCCGCGCGCGGTGGCATAAGGCGTTACCTTGCCGTAGCGCGTTTTTGATACACCGTAACGGGCGGTTCCAAAACCAAAGGCGGCGGTCAGAAACTGCTTGTCCGTCAGCGGATAGAGCTTGCCATTCTCGCCCGCCACCAATGCGTCCGAAAGCCCCGTATCCCCAAGGATGTTGGGCAGCATCACTTCATTGAGCCACGTGCACAGGTCGCTTTGCGCAAAACTTTCAATACGGCGATAAGTACGCGCCTTGATGACCTCTTCATCGGTTTCAAAAATCACCTGCTGGGCATCCAGCACATACTCCGTCAACAGCAGCGCTTTCCCATCCGTCACATCCAGGATGCGCCAGAGCACCGGCGCTTCTTCCCCTGCCTTGCCCTGCGCGTATGTGCCCATTTGCAGGTATTGATACCCTTCACCCTTCTGGTATCCGCGCACTTGCGACGCCAGCGCGACAAGCGGCAATAACAACAGTGCCAGACAGGTGACAAGCAATCTTCTCATGGCTGTTCCTCATTTACTTGCGCAGGCAGGTAACGGTATTCACGGTACAGGTCGTTCTGCTCGGTGATCACCAAGTCGGTTGGGCTGTCCTGATCGATACGCTGATACACTGCATCCGCCGCATCTCCGCTGACCAGTACAGGCTGATAATCATTGTTCACGGGGTCACCCGAAGTATGCGCCGGATACAGCCTTAGCTGCTGCCCTAAGTAGATTCCCGTATCGCCAAAGGTCAGCGTTACGCGGGCAATCACCGTTTCCAGACTGCGCACTTTGGCGTTGCCGCCAAACACGAAATTCCCTGCGCTATAGAGAATCGTACGCTGCTGATAAACCTCCGTACCCTGCAAAACATGCGGATGACTGCCGATGACCACATCCGCGCCCGCATCTATCAGCAGATGCGCAATCAGCGTCTGGTTGCGGCTGTGATAGGTGGCATACTCCTGTCCCGCGTGCACCATCACCACCACCGCGTTTACGCCTTGCGCACGCAAGCTTTGCACGGCTTCGGTCATCATCTTGCGTTTGGCATAAAATCCTGCCGCATAGATACCCAATACGCCGATGCGAATGCCGTCCTTTTCAAACAGGTAGGGCGTAGCAGCATCAAAATACTGTACACCCGCAGCGCCAAGCGCATACTGGGTCGTTTCATACCCAAGGGCGCCGTAATCCATACTGTGGTTGTTGGCAAGGCTTACTGCCTCCACACTGCCAAGCCGCAGAATTTGCGCGTACGTCGGTAATCCGCGAAAGGTGTAGGTTTTGTTGGAGCGTCGCTTATGGTCGCTTTTCAACACACCTTCAAAATTGGCGATGGTCAGGTCATCCTCTGTTAGCAACGGCTTAACGTTCGCAAAGAAATAGGCATAGCCCTCGCGCGCGGCAACTTTCGCGAAGCTATGATCCTGATTCATCAGGCGTTCTTCATTGCCGATGGTGCAATCACCCAGAAACGAGAGCACGATTTGTCTATCCGCAACAGCGGCACCGGGGAACATTCCAAGCAGTATCAGTAGGGTTAGCAGGGTAAGCATCGTACGTTGGATGCGGTTCAAGCCATTGTCCTCCTCACACACGCATTGCGCAGGGTAACGCCCATCAAGCCGATCCCCGCCAGCGCAAGCGCCATTGCAGCATGTAAAATCCCATTGGAGATGGTGGATTTGTCCTGCCCAAACTCTACGGCTACCATCACGCCGATGCACACCAGAAACGCGGCGCTTACCACAACAGCGCGTGTACGGCTGGGGTGAGAGCGCTTCAGCCACACGCCAAGCGCAATGCCTGCCAGCAGCGCGCCCCATAACTGATTCACCCGCACAAACCCAAAGCGCAAATAATCGTCGACCCGCAGGCTTTCCCAGAAGATCTGGGTAAGCCCCAGCAGCAGCATGGCCGTCAATGCCACATCCCCTACCGCCCGCTTATGCTTACGCAGGAAGTACAAAAGCCATCCCATTATTAAAAATGCAGTGAGCGCCTCATAGAAGAAAACGGGCATCACATACTCGCCATATGGGTTCAGCACCGCAAAAGGGAAATGCCACAAAGCCTCGTTGTCCACATACAAACCTACGCCGTCCAAGGTAAAACACTCCGCAAGCCGTTCACAGGCCAACACCAGCAAAGCGGCGGGCGTGGCCATATCCAGCACCTCCGCCATCGGCCGTCCGCCCAAACGCGCTACCAGCCAGGCGGCGATCACAATTCCTGCAAAGCTGCCCGCCAGCGAGTATCCGCCCAATGGAAGCGTGTACCAGAACGCTTCCACATAATCCACCGAGAGAAACCGCCAACGTACAACCAAATAGAATAACCGTGAAAACACCAATCCAAGCGGCAGCGCATAGAGGGCAAAACGAAGCCCCAGCCATGGCAGCGCCGCATGCCGTCGCCATGTCCCTATCAGCAGCAATGTGCCAAGGAACACCGCAATAGCAATACAAAGACCAAATGGGTACCCGTCTATCCCCCAAAGGGTAAACAGCCGTAGCGGTTCCGTCATACTGGCGCTCCTTGCGGCTATGGGTAGCCCACAGCCTTTTCCATGAATTACTCAACGCCTACCAAAGACCCAAAATACAGGATGTCACAAATGGCGCGCACTTTTCGGCTGCTGAGCGCGTTGATTTTCTGGTTATTCAGCACCATGGTGGAACTGCTTCCCCCATCCAGATTGTAGGCTGTATGACAGCCCAACTCTACCATGAGCGCCGCGGCCTGTTCCAGGGTAAGCCCTACCGAACCGGCATTCTCAGGCCCTTCCGTCGCCACACAAAGGTAGCTCAGCTTGCCGGTTTGTCCAAAAACCATGCGCTGCGTAGGTTTTTCAGATGCAACTTGGTGATTCTCGCGGATCGGCATGGCTTCCCCGTCCACCACCAATGCGGGGCCAAAGCTGAAGGCGTTGACCACCGTACCCGCAAATGCCGCAATCTTTTCCAAGGTAGCATCGCGGATGATATGCAAATCCCCTTGATCGTCAATGAGCAGTACATCGGCCTCTTCCCGCGGATTATCGCGGTACAGTTTGCCTTGCCGCAGTATATAGCCCTTGTTATCAAAGTTGAAGTAATCCCCGTTGATGGCCAGTACCGCGTTGACACGTTTGGCCAGCTTGGCGCCGGGCACATCCCGCGAGGTGCCGAATTTGGCAGCCATGGCCGTGCGCAGCTGGGAAGCATCCTTGATGGTCACACGTGCCACCAGAATATCCGTATCATACGCGCGAATGGTTTCAATGGTCACCGTCAGGCTTTCATCGGAATACCCGGTTCCATCGGCCGCGTAATTGGCAGGGTCAGGCGCGGGGGCGGCAGAATCATCGATGGGCAAAGGTGACAGCGCTTCCTGCGCAAATGCCTTGGATAACGGCGCGCCGGACGGTACCAAAACGGTTAACAGACAGATCATTATCAGCAGAAGCAAAATACGCCATACCAGTTTCATGTCCAATCCTCCCAAATCGGTCACCATGCGGAACTCTCATGATCCCGCGATAGCGCTTTGCCCGCTTGCTGCCATAGCGTTTGCGCGCGGTATCATTCTATCACATTTGTTGCGTCAATTGCGCAAATTCCTTACGGATTCCTGTAAATTTACGGGAGCGAAGGTTTTTCCACCCCGCATGTGGAATATTCTGGATAACACATTTCTTTCCCTGTTTCACCGGAATAAAAGCTGGAGGGATCCCAATGCAAAAGCGAATCTTAGCCATCGTCCTGGCACTGCTCATACTGCCGACAGCCGCACTGGCAAGCCGCCTGTACATCATCCCGGATAGCGATACCCGCAAGCTGACCGAATCAGAGCTATGGGAATGGGATTATGAATCCCTTGGGTTCATTTTCAATGAAATCTTCGCGCGGCATGGGTACAACTTCATCCCTGGCGGCAAATACGATAACTTCTTTTCCACGCTGGCATGGTACACCCCAAACAGCGACCCTGATAATACGGCTGCCTGCTACCCCAAACTCAGCAGCGTGGAATGGTACAATGAGCACCTTGCCAAGGAAGTGCGCGCGCAGATGCGGGCGCAAGGCACCACCAATCCAAAAGGGAAGCATTATCTGGATTATGTGCGCCCGGATCGCTTCGATGTGCTCTCCGGCTTCACCCTAACCAAATTGAAAGCAGGCCAGAAGCTCAGCGTCTATGCCGCACCCAGCCGCAAAGCTTACCGGGGCGCAAACGGCAAAGCCATGGTAAGCACCAATGGCAGCGTATATGTTGCGGGCTGGGAAAGCGGTTGGCTGCTTGTAATGTACGAAACCAACAGCGGCGCGGTACGGGTTGGCTATGTGGAGGGCAGCGCTATCAAAGGCAATGTGGATGCGCGCTCCCTCACATTTGCCTATACGCCTGTCACGCTGGCCAGCGGCGCTTCCCTGACGGATGACCCTGCCACGCGCTCCAGCAGCATCCGTACTTTGCGTGCCGGTGATACCGTGACATACCTGTCCACCTTTCAAAATCGCGACGTTTGGGCCTACGTCGAAACCACGGTGGACGGCAAAGCCGTGCGCGGTTTCCTGCCTGCCGATGCGCTGGCTATTGAGGGCAGCTACGCCGAGAACGAGTGACGCCTTTACCCTTGCCCCAACCCTGCATGCCCGGGCGCTGCTTGAACATGCAGGGCTGCGCCTTTGCGCCCGTTGATTGCAGCGGGCGTGTTTTGATGGTATAATGCAGTTTCCCCGCTCGCTTCGAGGTTGGCGCTGGTACCACACTTGGCATCGCATCCGGCACGGTAGCAAGGCGCAGCGCGGATTGCTGCGCGGCAGGCAAGTCCCTTTCAAATGCAAATCGATCAGCAAGCGGGTGGCCACAGGTGCCATTCACATCAAGGAGGTTTCCATGGCTACAGCTTTTTTGGCGCGTGGTAAGGAACAGCGCGTATACAGCGGCCACCCATGGGTGTTCCGCAGCGATATCGCCCGCGTTCAGGGCGCTGTACAGGATGGCGACGTGGTGCGCGTAGCGACGGATCGCGGGCAGTTTCTGGCGATGGCGGTCTACAATCCCCGCTCGCAGATATCGCTTCGGCTTCTGAGCCGCCGGGAAGAACCCATTGACCGCGCCTTTATCCAGCGCCGTGTCAAGCGCGCGCTGGATTACCGCCGCACGTTTGCCGACCTGCGCAGCTGCCGCCTGCTCTTTGCCGAGAGTGACGGCTTGCCCGCGGTGGTGGCCGATGCCTTTGGCGATATCATCGTGATGCAGGTATTATGCCTTGGCATGGAGGCCTTTAAGCAGGACATCGTGGATGCGCTGGTGGATGAACTGCATCCCGCGGGTGTTTATGAACGCAACGATGTACCCGTACGCGCGCTGGAAGGCCTCCCCCTGCAAACGGGACTGCTGTACGGCGCCGTGCCGGATCGTGTGGAGATGGTGGAAAACGGCGTACACTTCTGGGTAGATGTCAAAGAAGGGCAAAAAACAGGCTTCTTTCTGGATCAAAAGGAAAACCGCGCCGCCATCGCTCCCTTTGCCAAGGATGCGCGTGTATTGGACTGTTTTACGCACACGGGCAGCTTTGCGCTGCACGCCGCCCACTACGGCGCCCGCGAGGTGATCGGGGTGGATATCAGTCAATCCGCCTGCGCGTTCGCCGCAGAAAACGCCCGCCTTAACAGTTTGGAAGACCGCGTACGCTTTGAATGCGCCAATGCTTTTGATTACCTGCACGCCGCACAGGATGGTCACGAGCAGTATGATATGGTAGTGCTGGATCCGCCCGCCTTTACCAAAACCCGCAGCGCTGTGGCCGGCGCGTTGCGCGGGTATAAAGAAATCAACCTGCGCGGCATGAAGCTGGTACGCGACGGCGGATATCTGGTAACCTGTTCCTGTAGCCAGCACGTGCTGCCCGCGATGTTTCAGGAACTGGTGCTGGATGCGCAAAAGGACGCGCGCGTACAGTTACGGCAGGTGGAGTTCCGCACCCAAGGGCGAGATCACCCCATTTTGCCCGCATCCCCTGAAACACAATACCTGAAATGCGGCATCTATCAGGTGTTCAAGTAAGATAAGCTACATTGGCCGCAACGCCCTGCAAAAACGGGTATGCCGTCATACTGCAAACAATGATGAGTGCCTGGCAAAACCCTTGTGCGCCGCTGCCCCATACCGCGCATCCACACCATGCGCCGGATGCGGCCATCAGCCACGAGTCTATCACCACGCAAGGCAATCCATGCCGCCTGCGCACATCCATCCGGAGGGAAAACGCTCATGCTCGATCAATTCTCACGTACCCAGATGCTCTATGGTCAAACCGCAATGCAAAAACTACGCGCCAGCCATGTGCTGGTCATCGGCATTGGCGGGGTAGGCGGCCATGTGGTGGAAGCGCTCGCGCGCAGCGGGGTGGGCACGCTCACCCTGGTGGATGATGATAGCGTGTGCCTGACGAACCTGAACCGGCAACTGATCGCCACGCATCGCACCATCGGGCGCAGCAAGGTGGATGTAGCCGCCGAGCGCATTCAGGATATATCGCCGGAAACAATCGTCCATACCAGACGCGTTTTCTTCATGCCTGATACCGCTGCTTCCTTTGATTTTGCCGACTATGATTACGTGGTAGACGCGATCGATACTGTCAAGGGCAAACTGGCGATCATCACGCACGCAAAAGCGGCGGGCGTTCCGGTAATCAGCGCCATGGGTGCGGGCAACAAGGTTGACCCCTCCCGCTTTTGTGTGACCGATATCTACCGCACCAAGAATGACCCGCTGGCGCGCGTGCTCCGCGGGGCGCTTCGCAAGCTGGGCATTCCTTCCCTGAAGGTCGTCTGTTCCGATGAACCTCCCCTCCGCCCCGTGGCGGATGAGACCATCAGCTGCCGCACGCAATGCGTTTGCCCCCCCGGCAGTGTGCGCACTTGCGCCGTCCGGCGCGATATCCCCGGCTCCAACGCCTTTGTGCCTGCGGTTGCGGGGTTAATGCTGGCGGGTGCGGTCATTCATGATTTGACTGGCTTTCACCCGGAAAAACGGCGAAAAGGGGCATCAGAACAAGCATAAGCTTGCACCTTGCCATGCTCCCTGTAGCGTCGCCCCTATCGGTATCGGTTGGCGCAGACGCGTTTGCAGCAAAAAAGCCGCCCCTTTCCCACGGTTTCATGGGAAGGGAGCGGCTTTTCTGCACACTTAGCCGATATTGCTTTCCGCGCACAGGCAGAAGGGATGCCCCGCTGGGTCTACAAACGTGACAAACTCGTCACCGCCATACTGCGCGGCTGTTTTTCGCGCGCCAAGCTGTTCTGCCTGCACCACCGCTGCCGCAAGGTCAGGCACCTGATAATCGATGTGCATCTGCTTTTGCTGTTTGCCTTCTTCCTCCGGCCATACAGGCGGAACGTAGTCCTCCTCCTGCGCAAACAGGTACATTTCCCCCGCCGCGTTTTTTACCATCGGCAGATCATACAGTACGCCCTTCTCCCAGCCCAGCATCTGGGCATAGAAGGTCTGCATTGCTTTTGCGTCGGCGCAATCAAGTATAATGTTACCTGTACGGATTCCCTTGATCATGTGCAATCCCTCCTGTAATGGCGGTAACCTGACGGGGACGCTTACGGTTGCCTGCCCAAAGCAATCAACCCCTGTGCCCACCGCCACCGCATCATTCCTGCACATTATAGCACACATTCTTTCGCGGAACATGTGTTCTTTTCTGCTGAGATACCCTATTTGTGTTCAAAATCTTCATCGTAGGGATGGTTTACCCCGTCCTTGATATAGCCAATAACGGTTTGCAGGTTTACATCATGGCAGGAGCGGAAGATGTTCGGCTCAATCAGCGGGTTTTGCTTGGCAAGCTGGGCGATGAGCGCCTTGATCTCCGCGCGCTTGCCGCCACCGCCATCCCCCAGCGCGCAGTTTTCCGTAAAACGGCACGCGCAGTTTAGGAACGTAAGCTTATGATAATCCTTCCACGCGAGGATATCCCTTTCGCGCACCTTAAACATGGGTCGGATCAACTCCATGCCCGGATAGTTCTTGCTGCGCAGGCGGGGCATCATGGTTTTCATTTCACCGCCGTAGAACATGCTCAGCAGTACGGTTTCAATCACATCGTCAAAATGGTGCCCCAAAGCAATTTTGTTCGCGCCAATCGCCTGCGCGTTCTTGTACAGGTACCCGCGCCGCATGCGCGCGCACATGTAGCACGGGTCATGATCCATGGCGGCGACCGCGTCAAAAACATCCGTCTCAAAAATCTGGATGGGAATGCCCATCAGCGCCGCGTTTTCTTCGATCAGGCGGCGGTTTTGCGGATGATACCCGGGATCCATCACCAGAAAGGAAAGCGTAAAGGGCGTATGCCCATGACGCTGCACCTCTTGCAGGCATTTCGCCATCAGAAACGAATCCTTTCCGCCGGAAATGCACGCGGCAACATGATCCCCCGCTTGAATCAGCCGATATTCGCGGAGCGTGTGCATAAACCCGCCCCAGATGGGTTTTCTGAATTTGGTGATAATACTGCGTTCAATGGCCTGTATCTTATCCACGGGATTCCTCCAAACACTGTGCGCATTCCGTAAGGATACGCAGAAAAGCGTCTATTTCTTCTACGGTGGTCAGGTGGCTCAAGCTCACGCGAACCGTATTCATGGCACGCTTGCGCTCCCCCGTCATCGCCAGTACGGGATGGGAAGGCGCGGCTGGCGCGCAGCAGGCAGCTTTTGCGGATACGCACACCTCCCGTTCGGCTAGCTGCGCGATCAACGCCTGCGCGGATATGCCCGTCACACTGAAATTCAACGTAAAGGGTGAAGCGCCTGTTGGCGAATTGATCACCACGAAGGGGAGTGCGGCCAGCGCTTCCCGCAAGCGGCTGTGTAACACCTTCACAGCCTCAAGGCGCTCAGCCTGCGCAGTAAACGCTTCCTGCAAGGCCGCTTCCGTCGCCAGGGTAAGCGCCAGCGCGGGCGTTCCGCTTCGGTAAGGCGTCGCGCCCGTGCCGCCGTGCCATAACGGTGCAAGCCGAAGCCCGTCGCGCACTACCAGTATGCCCGTGCCTGTGAGCCCGAAAAACTTATGCGGGGAAAGGGTAAACAAATCCACCCCTGTTAAATCCACCGCCAATTTGCCCGCTGCCTGTGTTGCATCCACATGCAGGCGGCAATGGGGAAAGGCTGCCAGCAGCTTGCGTATCGCCTGTATCGGTTGGATTACGCCAACCTCGCTATCCACCGCGCACAGGGAAACCAGCACAGTTTCCTCTGTAAGCAGTGTTTGGAGGTGATCAAGCTCCACCTGCCCGTTTGGCGCAACGTTCACAAAATCGACCGCGAAGCCCTCCGCCTTGAGCGCCATCACCGCACCCGTGACCGACGCATGCTCCATCCGTGTGGTAATGATGTGCTGCCCATGGCTCCTGTAGGCGCGCGCGGCACCCAGAATAGCCATATTGTTGGCTTCCGTCGCGCCGGAGGTGAGTACCCACTCCGCCGGCTTGCAGCCGAGCATTTCCGCAATGTGCGCGCCCGCCGCATCCAGCATTGCCCGCGCCGCACGCCCCATTCCATGGCTTGCATTGGGGTTGGCATAAGCCGCACGCGCGCCGGAAGCAAGCGCCGCCAGCACCGCCTCACAAACCGGGGTATCCGCGGCGTAATCAAGGTATATCATGGATTGGCTCCTCTTTTGGGATAGGCCGCATATGGCCGCATTGCATTGTAGTATAACGGGCGGGCGCTGTCAACGCGGCGCGGCAAGGTTCGTAAGAATCTCCTGATATCGCGCCGTGCCGATTGCACTTGCCTTGCCCTTCGCACAGAAAGCAAGCCCTTTGAGCCCGGGGTTTTGACGCTGCACCACGATGCGCCCATCCGTAAGGGCCATGCGCACATGCGAAAGCGCCTCCAAAAACCGCGCATCCTGCTTTGCAACGTCATAAAACGAAAGCACATAGGCATAAAAGAAAATATGGTAGCCGGTAAAGGGGTAGGTGATCTGCATAAAGCGCGAACCGATGCCATAATGGCAGGGGCCGATGGGCACGCGGATGTTCCAATGGTCTAGCAGAAACGCGACCGCATGGGTGAGCGCTTCACTGCGGTTGCAATCAGGCGTGAACCGGAACGCGTCCAAGGCGGCCAACGTAGGCCCGGGATTGGCATGCTCGGTTTCCGGCCCTCTTCCAAAGGGGAATTTATTACAGCGCCAACCGCCACCTGCGTGCTGTGTCTCCAGCAGATGCGCCCACGTCTTTTCCAGCCTTGGATCATCCGCATAACCAAGGTAACAAAGCGTTCGTATGGCATTGATCGTATGGCATGGATAGATGGCGCCATCCGGCGATAGCTTGAACCTGCCATCCTCCCGCAGGGTGCTGAAAATCAACTGCGCGGTTGCCTCCAATACGGGGTGCGTCGGTTCCATGCCCAAATCGGCAAGCATATAAGCACAATCCATCGTAGTAAAGGGGCTTCCCTTGATTAGTCGCCTGTCCGGTGTTGCCCAGTAGTCCGCCCCAAGGGCATGGCGCTTTTCCAGAATCGCTTGTTTGTCCGCCTCGTAATTTTCCGGCATACGTTCCCCTCCCCGCGACTAAGGCTGCGCCGTTACTTCTCTCCGCCGTTTTGCAGGAATCGGCAGAGCGCCGTAGCGATACCCCGCGCCCGCATATCTGCAACCACCTGATTTACATCATAGCCAACACGTATCATCTGTGTACTTACCGTTCCGTTTTCGATATGGGCAGCAACATACCCGGCGCGGTTGTCTCCATCTTTCGGTCTGCCCACGCTGCCCGCGTTGATGATGTGCTTGCCATTAACGGCTTCATGAAAGGGAAAGTGCGTATGCCCGTATACATACACGTCTTCTGCGGTTTGCGCGGCGATTTCACGCATGCGCTCCGCATCTGTTTGATATACATACTCGGTGATTGAATCCATGCTGGCATGGTTCAGAAGAAACGACACCCCCGCAACCTCTATCGAAAGGGACTCCGGCAGGGCGCGCAAGTAGGCTCGATCCTGCGCTGTGGTATGATCGACAGCCCATTTCAGGGCGTGCTGGGATAGCGCCTTCGCCCTTCGGTCGTTGATGTGACAGCCGCATACGGGCAGGGTAAACCCCACCGCCTCATCATAATTGCCCATGATTGTCGGGATGTTTTCTGCTCGTATGCGCCCGATTACCTCGCCAGGCCAGGGGCCATACCCCACCAGATCGCCAAGGCAAAAGACCCGCTCCATTCCGCGGGCATGGATATCCGCAAGTACCGCGTCCAGCGCGTCCAGGTTTCCATGAATATCGGATATGAAAGCGATATTTCTCATCATTGCTCCCCAGCGGCATGCCCGCTTCATTTCATGATCATTGTAGCACACAAAGCGGGAGCCGTGCAATTTGCAAAGCTCCCGCCCAGTTATCACGCTTGACGTCAGTTCAGTTTGGCAAGCTCCGCCTCGTAGAGCGCATCTTCCAGCTCCACATAGCCAACCTGGGGAATCAGCGCTTTGCCTTCGGTCAGGTAGTAGGTCACAAAGGCTTTCACTTGCTCTCTTGCCAGCGCGTCCTTGGTCACATACAGGAACAGCGGGCGGGAAAGCGGTGAATAGGTGCCATCCTTAATGGTTTCAAAGGTAGGTTCCACGGGGCCATTGCCGCTATCCACCTTGACAACCTTCAGCTTGTCCGTGTTTTCGACATAGTAGGAGAAGCCGAAGAAGCCAAGCGCGTTCTTGTCACCGGCGATGCCCAGCACCAGCACGTTATCATCCTCGCTGGGGGTAAAATCAGTACGGACGGATCCAGACTCACCGTTGACCTCTTCCGTGAAATAGTCAAAGGTGCCGGAATCTGTGCCCGCGCCATACAGGCTGATGACCTCATCCGGCCATTCCGGGCGCACATCCTTCCAAGTCCTGACGGTGCTATCTGCCTTCCAAATCGCGTTGAGTTCTTCCATGGTCAGATAATCCACGAAATCATTGTCATGATTCACCAGCACGGAAAGCCCATCGTAAGCAATCATGATTTCCACATACTCAATGCCCGCAGCTTGGGCTGCTTCCGCCTCGCTATCCTTGATGGGGCGGGAAGCATCGTTGATATCCGTTTCGCCGATGAGGAACTTCTTAAACCCACCGCCGGTGCCGCTGATGCCGATGGTGATATTCACATCGGGGTGCGTCATGCGAAACTCCTCCGCAACCGCCTCGGTGATCGGGAACACCGTGCTGGAGCCATCAATGATGATGTCTCCACTGAGGGAAGCGGGGGCCGCCATCGCGCCTGCGGCGGCAAAAAACAGGGTAAACAAGGTGATCGCCAGTACCGCCAGGGTCATCAGTCGCCTGGAAAGAACAGTGTGTGCCATCTTTGTTACTTCCTTTCAAACTTGGTTATATTTCAAACGGAATGGATTAGCATCCCGTCTGATGCGTTATTCAAAGGTCTTGTGGAACTTATTGCGCAGGATGATCGCCGTAAGGTTGAGCGTCAGCAGCAGAACAATCAGCACCAGAATGGCCGCCGCGGTCACGTCCTTGAAATCCGCGCTGGGTTTGCTCATCCAGGTGTAGATTTGAACGGGCAAAACAATGAACGAATCCATCGGGCCGCTGGGCAGGGCGCTAACATAGCTGAATGCGCCTACCATCAGCAATGGCGCGGATTCACCCAAGGCACGGGAGATCGCCAGTATAATTCCTGTCAGAATTCCCGGTAGCGCGCTGGGAAGGACGATGCGCCGTATCGTTTGCCATTTGGTGGCGCCCATCGCGTAGGAACCATGGCGCAGGGAATCGGGGATGGCGCGAATCGCCTCCTGCGAAGATACGATGATCACCGGCAAAACGAGCAACGCCATCGTAAGCGCGCCGGAAAGGATACTGCGTCCAAAACCCAAGGTGCGTACAAATACCGTGAGGCCGAATATTCCGTAAACGATGGAGGGGATACCAGCCAGATTTGCGATGTTGATTTTGATAAAGTTGGTAAAGCGGTTCCTGGGCGCATACTCTTCCAGATACAGCGCGGCCGCGATGGCGATGGGGATGGCGATGACCGCCGTAAGCAGTATGATCCATACGCTGCCGACCATCGCCGGCAGGATGCCGGATTTCGCCGCAAAGCGGGAGGGGAAATTCTTGAAGAACGCCTCGTTAAGGTAGGGTGCGCCCCGCCGGATTAAATCCGCAAGCAAAATGATCAAAACCAGAATACTCAGCAACGCGGAAACCGCAAACATCATATGCGCCATGGTGTTTTTCCGCCTGCGTTTGCGGCTTAGGCGGTCAGTCCCCTGCATCATCCCATTGCCTCCTTTCTGCGGCGAATGATATGATGGGCAAGAATGTTCATCGAAAAAGTGATCAGGAACAGCAGCATTCCCACCGCGTAGAGCGCATAATAGCTGGTGGTGCCGTGCGCGTTATCCCCGGAGCTTGCCTGCGCGATGAAAGATGTGAGCGTCTGCACGCTTACCAAAGGATTCAGGGTAAGCGATGGGCGCGCGCCCGCAGCTACCGTTACGATCATCGTTTCCCCGATCGCGCGGGATACCGCCAGCACAAAGGAGGAAACGATGCCGGAAAATGCCTGTGGTATAGATATGCCCAAAACCACTTCCAGTTTATTGGCGCCCAGCGCGTATCCGCCGTGCTTCATGCCGGGCGGTACAGCGCTGAGGGCATCTTCACTCAGCGAGCACACCATGGGCATAATCATGATGCCCATCGCGATGCCCGCGCTGGCCGCGTTGTAAATCTCCGTCTGCGGTATAAGGTTTTGCAGCGTTGGTGTAATGAGGTTAAGCGCAAAGTAGCCGTAAACGATGGAAGGGATGCCCGCCAGAATCTCCAGCACAGGCTTTAGGAGCTTACGCGTGGTCGGGTGTGCGTACTCGCTCAGGTAGATCGCGCTGAAAAGTCCCAGCGGCAGCGCGATGAGCGCCGCGCAAACGGTAACCAGCAAGGTGCCGGCAATCAGCGGCAGTACCCCGTACTGCGGATTGGCAAAAAGCGGCGTCCATTCGGTCCCCGTCAGGAAAGACCACACCGAAACCTCGCCAAAGAAGGAGAATGTGTTCAAGACCAGCGAAAGGATAATACCAGCGGTGATAAACACCGTTAGCACCGCGCAGGCAAGCAGCAGGTTGCGCACGACCAGGTTCAGCCGATTTTGCCGGATCATATTCTGATTGGTTGATACCAAATTGTCCACCTCACATTCACGATATTTCATATCATGATTCGATGATATGATAACTCACAAATCGACAGATGTCAATGTGTAGTCATGTTAAATTCTGATGAAGAAGACTGCACGATTTTCTTGGACGCACCAGGAATGCGTGATATAATGAAATGAACAAAGGCAGATGAATCTTGATATACTACAGCAAAGGGAGACGCATCATCATGACGTATACGGAAGAAAAGCTATCCAAAATACGCTTGCTCAGCAAACATTTTAAGGGGTTTGCGGATTATTCGCGATTGCTGATTCTTTATGCTTTGCTTGCGGGCGAAAAATCGGTGGGCGATCTGGTAGCCGAAACCGGCCTGAGCCAATCCGGCATCTCCAACCACCTAAAATGCCTGAAAGAATGTGATCTGCTGGTGGACAGGCAGGAAAGCAAATATGTTTTCTACAGCATCAAGGATGAACGCACCCGACAGATTATCGCGCTGGCGGAAGATATGCTTAAGGATATCGCGGAAGAGCGCTATCAGTGCCTGCGGTATTGATGGCTGTGCCATAGGGTCATTGCATCCCCGCTGCGCTTTACGCCGTATGGATTCCCGTCACCCTATCCCCTTTGCTGGCAGTACAAGATGGAACCATGCAAAGCGCGCCACCTTCCGTTTTGAAGCGGACGATGGCGCGCGATTTACTGTGGTTATCTGCGTTTCTTCGCTATTTCTCTTTGTGGGCATGCTCCGCCGCATATTGTTTTTCTCCGCCGGAAAGGTTATAAACGCGTTTGAACCCTTTGCCCAGCAGAATGTTTTGCGCCGCGTTGCCTGTGGTTCCCTTGTTGCAGTAGGTGATGGCAACCGTATTGGGATCCAGGTTTTCTGCCGCAGCACGAAGCTTTTCATGCGGGATGCTCACAGCGCCGGGTACGTGACGCTTTTCATACTGCTTGGGAACACGCGCATCAATCAGCGTATACACTTCCCCGCTGGTGGCCAGCGCGTCCAGTTCATCAGGGGTCATGAGCGGCCTGCCGCGGTGGATGGCGTTTTCCAGAATCATCCCGGTATACATCATGGGGTCTTTGGTGGTCGAAAACGGCGGCGCGTAAGCCAGGTCAAGGTGGAACAAATCTTCCGCCTTCGCCCCGTAGGTCAATGCGGTGGCCAGCACATCAATGCGCTTGTCTACCCCGCTGAAACCAACAATCTGCGCGCCCAGCAGCCTGCCGCTGTGCCTATCCGCAATGCCTTTGATGACCATCTCCTGCCCCTGCATGTACTCCGGCCTGTCCGGTTTGATGTTATGGCACACCACGGGGTCAAACCCCTCGGCGCGGGCTTCACGCTCGCTAAGCCCTGTCTGTGCCACCGCCATGCCAAACACGCGAAAGATACCCGTGCCGAGGATGCCGCGATAGCGCAGATCGCCGCCCGTAAGGCTATCCCCCGCGATGCGACCCGTTTTATTGGCGGTGGAGCCTAGCGGGCGGTATACGGGCTTGCCCGTGACCACGTGCATCTGCTCGATACAATCCCCGCAGGCGTAAACATCTGCCAGGTTGGTTTGCATTCCTGCGTCCACACGAATGGCATTTGCCACGCCAAGCTGGATGCCCGCCGTGGCCGCCAGCTCTGTGTTGGGCTTTACGCCTGTGGAGATGAGCACCATATCCGCGTTTACGGCGGCGCCGCCCGCAAGGCGCACGCCTTCCCCTGTTATGGCTTCGATGGTTACGCCTGTGTGCACCGCCACACCGTTTTTCTCAAGGTGCGCCTGCACATGCGCCGCCATATCCGGATCAAGCCCCGGGGTCACCTGCGCAAGCTTTTCCAGCAGCGTGACCTCCATGCCCAGTCCCTTCAGGTTTTCGGCAACTTCCAGCCCAATGAAACCCGTGCCGATGATGGCGACGCTGCGGGGCTTTTGCATATCCAGAAAGGCTTTGATGCGGCGCATATCACCAATGCTGCGAAGAGTAAACACATGCGGCTGATCCGCGCCGGCAATGGGCGGCACCGTCGCACGTGCACCGGTAGCAATCACCAGTTTATCATAGGTATCGGTGAATGTAACGCCCGTTTCCAGATTCCGCACCGTTACCGTGCGCGCGGCAGCATCGATGTTTGTGACTTCATGGCGAATCCTGACGTCTACACGGTACTTGCTTTGAAAGAAGGCTGGGTCACGCGGGGTTAATACATCGGGACTTGACACCTCGCCGCCCAGATAGTAAGGCATTCCGCAGCCGGAATAGGAGATGTCGCTGTCTTTTTCGTATACCACAATTTCCGCATCCTCCCGGTTACGCCTTGCCTTCGCGGCGGCGGATGTGCCTGCCGCAACTGCCCCGATGATGATGATTCGCATCGCTGAACCTCCTGTTGGCTTACTTGCATTCCGGCGGCGTTGCCGCTTGTATACCCGTCATGCGGTGCGCATTTATGGGTTGCTCTGACGGGCGGGAAACCAATGGGTGGTGCGGTTGGCGATTTTGACCAGCGTAAGCATCACGGGCACCTCCACCAGCACGCCTACGATGGTCGCCAGCGCCACAGGGCTTTTCGCGCCGAACAAGGCGATGGCCACCGCTACTGCCAGCTCAAAGAAGTTGGAAGCGCCAATCATCCCCGCGGGCGCGGCGATTTCATGCGGCAGCTTCAGCGTCTTACTGGTCAGATAGGCAACAAAGAAAATCAGGAAGGTTTGCAGCGTGAGCGGCACGGCAATCAACAGAATGTGCAGCGGGTTTTCGAGGATCACATTCCCCTGGAAGGAGAAGATGATTACCAGCGTAAGCAGCAGCCCAACAATCGTCACATTGTCCCACTTGGGCAGGAATTTCTTTGTAAAGTATTCCTCCCCTTTCGTCTGGATCATGCGGGTGCGGGTCAGAATGCCGCCCGCAAGCGGAATAACCACAAAGAGCACCACCGACAGGATGAGCGTATCCCACGGGATGGTAACCCCGCCGATGCCCAGCAGCAGCGCCACAATCGGCGTAAAGGCCAGCAGAATAATCAGGTCATTGGTTGCCACCTGCACCACCGTATAGGCTGGATTCCCTTTGGTAAGGTGGCTCCACACAAACACCATGGCCGTGCAGGGCGCAGCCCCCAACAAAATCGCGCCGGAGAGGTAATCCCGCGCAAGATCCGCAGGGATGAGCGGCTTAAAGACAACATAGAAGAAGAACCATGCGATACCAAACATCGTAAAGGGCTTGATGAGCCAGTTGGTTACCCAGGTCACAAACAAGCCCTTCGGGTTTTTGCCCACATCCCGGATGCTCTGGAAATCCACTTTCAGCATCATGGGATAGATCATCAGCCAGATGAGAATCGCAATGGGAATGGACACATTGGCATACTCAAATTGGTTCAGGAACTGGGGGATGGCGGGCAGGTATTTGCCAATCAGCACCCCTACCACCATGCACAGCGCCACCCACAGCGAGAGGTACCGTTGAAACAAGCCCATATCCTTCTGCTTTTTGCTGGTCATATGTCAATCACTCTTTCTTTATTTTGTAGTCCTTGAGCAACCAGGTTCTTGTCATCCCCAATCTTAGGGAGCGCAGCCAATATCGCGCGCATCGCTAAGCACGTGGGTATACTCGGCCATCAGCGAGGAGGCGAATGCACACCCCGCTTGATCGATGGCATAGTACGTCCACTTGCCTTCCCTGCGCGCAATCACTACCCCGGCTTCGCACAGGATCTTCATGTGATGGGAAAGCGTCGATTGTCCGATGCTGAGCGTTTCCTGCAACCGGCACGCACATTTTTCGCCTGTGCAAAGCAGCTGCAGGATCGTCAGGCGGTTTTCATCGCAAAACGCCTTGAATACCTTTGCATGCGCTATGTTCTGCGTTTCCATACCTCAACCTCACATTGATGATTTTCGTTTTAATTATCCGCCATACATCTATATTTGTCAATATGTTATGACTGGTTTACAAGAATTTAACGATATAACAACACCGCCCGATTGAAACGGACGGTGCTGCGCATCAGGTACTGTTGTCCTGTTTATCCGCGTACTTTTTGCAGTAGCGTAACCACTTCTGCCTGTTTAAGTACCTTGCCATAGACCACAACCTTGCCGTCCACCACCAGCGCGGGGGTGGACATGACGCCGTAGGCGGCAATCTGTGCAAAATCTGTCACATGGTCAATGGTGGAATCCATGCCCAGTTGTTCCAGCGCAGCTTTGGTGGCTGCCTCCAGCGCGTTGCACTTGGCGCAGCCGCTGCCAAGAACTTTCACGGATGCGCCCTCCGTTTGGGTAACTTTCTCCGCCTGTGTGTTTTGCGGTTCACCGTTGCCCCCGCAGTTACAGGGCGCGGTTTCCTTGTTGTTTTTCTTGCCAAACAATCCCATATGATTTCCCTCCGTTACTGGTTCGAAAAATGAGAAGCCCAGGTAAAACATGTACAACCCGATTGCCAAAATCATCGCGCCCATCAGCATCTTGAGCACCGTGCTGAAACGCCCGTAGCGGCTGCTTGTGGCCAGTCTTTGGATAAAGCCGGCGGAAGTGCGCTGTGTTCGTCACCAGATATCATAGAATATAAGGCGCCAGAAAATTGAACAGGTAGCCCACCAAAATGATGCCAATGGCACAAATAGCAATGAACAGCGCAAGCAACTTGGGTTTGACCGCTTTGCGCAGCATGATCATCGAAGGCAGGGAAAGCGTGGTAACCGCCATCATGAACGCAAGGATGGAGCCCAGCAGCGCCCCTTTGCCAAGCAGCGCCTCCGCGATGGGGATGGTGCCGAAGATATCCGCATACATCGGCACGCCGATAAGCGTAGCCAGCACCACGCCAAAGGGATTATTGCTCCCCAGCACCGCCGCGACCCATGCCTCCGGAATCCAGTTGTGGATGAGCGCGCCGATGCCCACGCCAATCAGGATATAGGGAAACACCTTTTTAAACGTGGCAAGCATCTGCTCCTTGGCGTATTGCAGCCGGTCACGCCGGGTCAGGTCAGGTACGGTAACATCAACGCTCCCCGCCGTCATAATGAAGCTTTCCACATGCTTCTCCATATGGAGCTTTTCAATGATCGTCCCTCCGATAACCGCGATCACCAGCCCTACAACCACATAGATAATGGCGACATTCGCCCCGTAGATGCTCATGAGCAACAGCAGCGAGCCCAAATCCACCATCGGCGAGGAAATCAGGAACGAGAACGTAACGCCAACGGGAAGCCCCGCAGAGGTAAAGCCGATAAACAGCGGGATGGATGAGCAGGAGCAGAACGGTGTAACCGTACCCAGCAGCGCCGCGATGATGTTCGCGCCCAACCCACGGAAGCGCCCCAGTATCTTTTTGCTGCGCTCCGGCGGAAAGTAACTCTGAATGTAGCTGATCAAGAAAATCAGCAGGCACAGCAGAACCGTGATCTTTATCACATCATACACAAAGAATTGCGCGCTGCCCACCCAGCGGTTTGCCGTATCCAGCCCCATTGCGGCCAGTCCGTTTTCGATAAGCTCGTCAAGCCATTTCATGCCCAGTACTTGATTCTGAAAAAAATCCCATCCCGCTTTAATCGCTTCCATGTACAAGCCTCAATTCGCTTTATTGCAGATTTGACTGTTCCATTGGTTTCACAAACCGTTGTGTTTACACCTTCGCGCACTGGCAAACCTCTTCGTTATGGATGCGCACTGCCGTCAGATTGCCAAGCAGCATTTGTGCGTAAGCGCATCCTTCCTCACAAATGCGGTAATGCGTCCATTTGCCAACCGGTTTGCTTTCCACAACCCCTGCTTCCACAAGAATCTTCATGTGATAGGAGAGCGCCGATTGCTTGATGCCCAGCCTTTGAATCAATACGCAGGCGCATAGATCGCCCTCCTGTAAGCATTCCAGAATGCGCAAACGATTTTCATCGCAAAACGCTTTGAAAACGCGCGCGTTTTGTGCATGCTCCCAAGCCATCTGCTCACCTCAAATCAACATTTTTTGATGCGTTCAGAGTGTACTCCTCAAATCAACTTTTGTCAATATGACTATATGATTTTTCTTTTTTTCTGAAAGGTGTTATCGAAAGCCGTTTTACAAGGGATTCCTCTCGTTCGGAAATAAAAACCGCCGAAGGGAACACTCTTCGGCGGCAGAGTCATTATCACTAAATGCAGGGCTGTAAGCGGTTCAGGTGTCCCCAAGCTGCGTTTCCCTTTCACAAACATACGCAAAGCGGGGCATCGTAACGCCATCCCGCGTTACGCTCTCCTGCCACATGGCAAGCGGACGTACCCAGCAGGCGCGTTCCCCATACAGCGCCTGATAAACCACCAGGCGCTCGCCTGTTTCAGTATGGGTTGCCAGGCATAACAGGCGGTAATGCCTGCCCTTCCAATGGCGGTAGACGCCCGCTTTCGGTTCCATCGTATCCGGTGCCCCTTTCGTTCAGGCGCGGCCGCGTTTCCACGCGAGGAACTCCTCAAACGTGCCCACGCGATCCAGACAGCCGGAAGCGTTTGCGGGAATCTCGATTACACGGTTGGCCACTTCATCAATGAACTGATGGTCATGGGAAGCGAAGAACAGATTGCCCGGATAGGCCACCAAGCCATTGGACAGCGCGGTAATGCTTTCCAAATCCAGATGATCCGTCGGCTGATCCAGCACCAGCGCATTGGCTTTGCTCATCATCAGGCGGCTGAGCATGCAGCGCACCTTTTCCCCGCCGGAAAGCACCTTGGCGGGCTTGTACACTTCATCTCCGGAGAACAGCATACGCCCCAGAAAGCCGCGCAGGTAGGTCTCCGTCTGGTCGATGGAGTACTGGCGCAGCCACTGGATCACGCTATCTTCATACCCGTCAAAATACGCGGTGTTATCCTTGGGAAAGTAGCTGTGCGTGATGGTCACACCCCAGCGGAAGCTGCCTTCATCCGGCTCCAGCTCGCCTTCCAGGATTTGAAACAGGGTGGTCGCGCCCGCTTCGTTTTCGCCAACAAAAGCGATCTTATCGCCTTTGGCAACGGTAAAGCTTACGTTATCCAGCACCTTTACGCCATCGATGCTCTTGGTAAGACCCTCCACAAAGAGGATATCCTTGCCTGCTTCGCGCTCCGGCTCAAAGCCCACATAGGGGGATTTGCGGCTGGAGGCGGGCATATCGTCAACCTGGATGCTGTCCAGTATCTTTTTACGGCTGGTAGCCTGTTTGCTTTTGGATTTGTTAGCGGAAAAACGGCGGATAAACTCCTGCAAATCACGTACTTTCTCATCGCGCTTCTTGTTCTGGTTACGCATCAGCTGCTGAAAAAGCTGGCTGGATTCATACCAAAAATCATAGTTGCCCGAGTACATTTTGCAGGCAGCGTGATCTACATCCACAATGTTGGTGCACACCGCGTTGAGGAAGTGGCGGTCATGGCTTACCACAATTACGATTGCGTCGCAATCAATCAGGAATTCTTCCAGCCACTCGGTGCTTTCTACATCCAGCCCGTTGGTCGGTTCATCCAGCAGTATGATGGAAGGGTGCCCAAACAGCGCCTGCGCCAACAGCACCTTCACCTTCAGGCGGCCATCCAGGGTGCCCATGAGGTTCAAGTGCATATCCGTAGGCACGCCAAGGCCGTTGAGCAGCTGCGCTGCCTCGGTTTCTGCGTCCCAACCGTTCATTTCGGCAAATTCGCCTTCCAGCACGGCAGCGCGCTCGCCATCGGCGTCGTCAAAATCCGGCTTGGCGTAGAGCGCCTCTTTTTCCTTCATAATATCGTACAGCTTGCGATTCCCCATGATGACGGTTTCCAATACGGGATGCTCGTCATACTTAAAGTGGTTCTGCTCCAGCACGCTCATACGGTCTTCTTTGGTGATGGTCACCGTGCCGGTGCTGGGCGCAAGCTCGCCGGAAATGATCCGAAGCAGCGTGCTTTTTCCGGCGCCGTTGGCGCCAATGATGCCATAGCAATGCCCACGCTGAAAAATCAGATCCACGTTCTTATACAGCAGATCGCCTGCAAATTGCAAGCTCACATTGGAGATGGTTAACATGGTCTACCCCCTTGACATAATCCAAAATAGATTATCACGAACGGAAGGTTTTGTCAAAGGAAATCCGTTTTGTATGCGACAACCATAATTTTCCATGCACTGTTGTTTTCATACTGCGGATTGTCATGGCTCCTTCTCCAGCGTTGAAAGACACGCCTCTAGCATCGCGGCAAATCCATCCCGCGGTTTGTCTGGCTCCAGCGCGCGAAACTCTACCGTCACAAACAGCCCATCGGCTACCTCTGTAACCGCTGCCCATGCCTGCATATCCCCGATTGCCACATCATACGTTAGGAAGCACCGTTCCCCCACCGTCTGCTCTGCAATGTGGCTTACGCTGCTTTCCCGACTGGCATTTTCAAGCGCTTTCCTCCATCGGCTCAAAGAAAACGCTGGTTTAGCGGTTACAAACACAAGGATGCTCCGCGTTCCATCTTTATTGGTTGCAGTCATGACAGCCTTATGAAAATCCGGCTGCGTGGCAACAGTCCAGTCAATCGGTACCGCGATGCGGTAACCCGTACCTGACAGTGCAGCCCAGCGTATATCGGATGCTGGTTCGGCGGCAAGCTGTGCCCTTGCTGCTGGCGGCAGGCATAGTATCACCATCCCAAGAAGCCAAATCCTTTTCAAAACCGATGACACCTCACTTCCCAATACACAGCACTGATCATAGAACGTATCACGCTGCCCAAACCCTCACCGCTTTACGCGAGGCGGATTGAAAAAACAAGTGCAACAAAACGGAACCCGAAAAACACGTTAAGAGGATGAT
>LVAQ01000035.1 GCA_001604105.1 Clostridiales bacterium Firm_11 | reverse complement strand
AGATGCAAAGCGCGATGGCCATGGTACCCGCGATAAGCGGCTGCCAGCGCACGCGCCGTTTGCGGCTTTCCGCCGAAAGTTACCCGCACATATTATACCATGAACGGGCTTCTATCGCCTGTTCTATAACGGTTCGGGGGTTGGTGAGGAAACCCTGGTTAGACTTCCGTTTAATAGGTCAAGATGCCTGCGCTGCGTGCAGCTTTGCGTAAATGCCGCCGCATCGTATAAGCTCGTCATGCGTTCCGATTTCCGCAATACCCGTTCCCTCCAACACCACAATCTGATCGGCATGGCGGATGGTTGACAGCCGATGGGCAATCACAATCGTCGTGCGTCCAACAGAAATCTTATCTAACGCCGCTTGAATCTCTTTTTCTGTTTTGGAATCCAGCGCGGAGGTGGCTTCGTCAAGAATGAGTATTGGAGTGTTCCGAAGGATAGCGCGCGCAATGGAGATTCGCTGTTTCTGTCCCCCGGACAGCCGTACGCCGCGTTCACCAACCACGGTGTTATAGCCACTCTCCATTACTTCGATAAAGGTATGGGCGTTTGCTGCTTTCGCAGCGTCGATCACCTGCTCGCGTGTGGCGTTTTTTAATCCATAAACGATATTTTCATAAATCGTGCCGTTAAAAAGAAACGTATCCTGCAGAACCATCGAAATATTGTCTCGCAGGCTGGAAAGCGTGACGTTGCGGATATCCGTACCGTCTATCAGGACTGATCCTTCCTGCGGATCATAAAAACGATTGATAAGACTTGCTATTGTGCTTTTTCCGACGCCGGTCGTTCCCACCAGCGCCACCGTCTGTCTGGGCTTTATGGTAAGGTTAATGGCATCAATTATGTTATTTTTCTCTGAATATGAAAAGGTAACATCGCGGAACTCAAGGCTTCCCTGTACGCGTGGAAGCATTTTTGCGTTGGGTTTTTCCTTTATTTCCGGAATTTCATCCAGCACCTCGAATACACGCCTGCATCCCGCCGTTGCCTCACCGGCCATTTCCGTCAGCTGCGAAAAACTCTGGACGGGACCATAGAACATGCTCAAATACATCAAAAATGCGACCACATCCGCGATACTCGCCCTGCCAGTAGCGATCCATTGGCCGCCAAAGATCACCACAATGACGCTGCCCATCGTTGTCAGAAAAGCCAGAAGCGGATATGTCGTTTCAAAGTGTTTGCTGGCCTTAAGTTGAAATGAAGAATGTTTCCGGGAAAGATCGGCTATCCTATGCGCTTCATGCGCTTGCTTATTAAAAATTTGAATTTCCTTAATACCTGACAAATTGTCCTGCACACATCCCGATAACTCACCTCGCACTTTAACGTTTTCTCTCCAAATAGGGTACATGCGCTTTGTCTGCCAGAGTGTAACGCCAAAAAGAAACGGAATCATTATTAAGCTGAGCAGCGCGAGCGCCCAGTTGATCGCGAACAGCAGAATCCCCACGCCTATGAAAGTAAGAATGTTAACAACATAATCGGGTATTACATGCGCCAAGAGAACTTCTGCCGCCAAGACATCGTTTACAATTCTGCCAGTCAAATCTCCTGTGCGGTTTTTATAGAAGTATCGCAAGCTCATTTGCTGCAAATTTTGATATACGCTTTCGCGCAGATCACTCACATAATGTAATGCGCCGAAATGGTTAAGATGTCCGGAGGCCGCTTTACCAGCGGCCTGTACCAGCGTTGCTCCCAAAAGCAAAAGGCCAATGCGCAACGCTTCCATCGCAAAATTATCGCTCCCCTCCGTCGCGAGGCTGGTCAGTTCCCGAAGCGCCCACGGCGTATAGAAACCGGCGATAGTCGAAATCGCAACACCGGCTAAAGCCAGCGCAAAGCACCACCAGTATTTTTTTGCACCTTTGAGCACTTGCCACACTGTTCTCATACTGCAATTACCTCATCAAAATTCAAGTCATCTGAGCGCAGTAGATCATAGGTAATGCAAACAGGCCTGCTTGTTCGCGGTTCCCGTACAATTTGCGCGTCGATGTTGAACACGTCCTTGAGCACATCCGTTGTCATCACTTCGTTTGGTGTGCCATATTTGATGACGTTCCCATCCCGTATTGCGATCATATAATCGGAGAAGCGAGCGGCCAGATTGAGATCGTGCAGCACCATCACAATCGTTACCTCTTGGCTACGGTTCAGGTCGTGCAGCAGTTCGAGCACCTCAAGCTGATGGGCAAGATCCAAATACGTCGTTGGTTCGTCCAGTAGAATCAAATCGGTCTTTTGCGCCAGCGCCATAGCAATCCAGACCCGCTGGCGCTGCCCGCCCGAAAGCGTATCCACCTCTCGGTGCTCAAACTCCGTCAACTTGGTGACCAAAAGCGCCCACTGTACAATTTTCTTGTCGTCAGGTGTCAGTTTGCCAAACCCCTTTTGATGCGGAAAGCGCCCGTAGGCCACCAGCTCGCTGACTGTCAGGCCACGGGGAGCCGTGGGCGTCTGAGGCAGTATGGCCATCTTCTGGGCTACTTCTTTAGTGGACAGCTTGCGAATATCATCGCCGCTTAGATACACCAGTCCGCTTTTGGGCTTCAGTATACGCCCCACCGCCTTAAGAACGGTAGATTTGCCGCAACCGTTGGGCCCGATGATGGATGTGATCTTCCCATGGGGTATCTTCATATCCAGCGATCTGACGATCACGGTTTCATCGTAGGCAACATCCAAATTTTCTGTTGCAATGCTGTTTGTACAGTTCATATTTCCTCCTTAATTCGCCTTTGCCAGCAGGTACAGGAAGTACGGCGTGCTGAGAATGGTAATCACAATGCCAGTGGGCACATTTGTACCTAAACTGATAGTGCGGGTAATGGTATCCGCCAGCAGCACAATGATAGCGCCCGAAAGGCACGAAGCGGGCAGCAGCAGCTTATGGTTGGGGCCGACCAGCTTTCTTGCCACGTGAGGTGAGATCATGCCAACAAAAAAGAAGTTGCCACCGAGAGCTACGCTGCCGGATGACAGCGCCACAGCGGCGATGGAGAGTCCTAAGAATTCTTTCTTTACGGCAACACCAAGGCCCGTTGCTGTCTCATTGCCTAGATGCAGCGTGTTGAGTATGCGCGATTTATACATCACATAAGCCAGCAAAAGCAGCGTCCAAGGCGCAAGGATAACGAGATAGCGCCAATCGTCACCCCACAAGACGCCTGCATTCCAGCGCTGTATAAAATCCATCTGGTTCTGATCCAGTTTCAGTGTCAGCAGCATGGTAAACGCGCCATATCCGGAGGACAGTGCAACGCCGGTCAGAATCAATCCGATGGGTGAAATATCCCGTCCACGCCGATACGATAGCAAAAAGACCAACAGCGCAGCCGTCATGCCGCCCACAAATGCTAGAAAAGGCAGGGTAATCGCCGAAGAAACCCCCTGTGCGGAAAAAATGACAACGAATATCAATACGAACATTCCCGAGCCCGAGCTAATGCCTAAAGTACCGGGACTAGCCATGTCGTTTTGCAGCAAGCTCTGCATAATACAGCCCGAAGCACCCATGCTGACACCCACCAGCATGGCAAGTATGATACGGGGAAGCCGGAATTCAAACACAATCAGATTTTGTTTATCCGTACCGTTGCCAAAAAGAACATTTAGCACCTCTCCTGGCGTGAGGTTCATTTTGCCCGAATTAATACTGATGATCGCAATTGCAAGCATCACAAGGAACATGATCAGGATAATGAATGTCCCTTTTCTTGTGGTGAAACGCCTGTTTTTCATTCAAACTCCCTCCTTTGCTTGCGCGCCAGATAGAGGAAGTATGGAACGCCGACCACGGCAAAAATGACGCCGATGGGCGTTTCGTATGGCTTGTTGATCAGCCTCCCCACAAGATCGGCTGTTACGGTCAGCAGCGCTCCATACAGGGCGGACGCCGGAATGATGTACCGGTAATCCACCCCTACCAGATACCGCACGATGTGCGGGGTAATCAAGCCGACAAAACCGACAGGACCCACAACGATGACAGAAAGCCCCGTCAGCACCAGCACAATCACTGTGGAGATGCCCTTTACCAACCGTGTTCTAAGCCCAAGTCCCGTCGCCACATCCTCGCCCAGACTCATGACAGTTACCGAAGGGGACAGCGCTATAGCCGCCAGCGTGGCTACGGCGAAAAATGGTGCGACAATAGCCAGCTCGCTCCATTTCGCCCCGGCAGTGCCGCCTGCTGTCCAGTAGGCCAGCGCCTGACCAAGCTGATATTTGATGGAGATGTACTGGGAAAACGCACCGAACAGCATGGAAATAGAGATGCCCGCAAGCACCAAACGTTGCGGCGTCATACCCCGTTTGCCGAGGGAAGCAATAAAATAAGTCATGCCTGTGGTGACCGCTGCGCCAAGGCACGCAAACAGCATCGTTTCTCCATACGTACGGCTGGGCAGAAACGCCATGCACAGTGCGATGGCAAAGGTCGCGCCGGAGCTGATACCCATCAGACCGGAGTCGGCAAGCGGGTTGCGCGTTGTTCCCTGCATCAGTGCGCCGCAGACGGCGAGACTGCATCCTACAATGATGTCTGCAACGGTACGGGGAAAGCGAAGCGTCTGAATGATCTGGTGCTCTGTAAGACTGGCATCGAAATTGAAAATGGCACCCCAAGCCGTGGATAAATCCATATCGGCAGCGCCGAAGCTGATTGACGCAGCCGACATCAATAATAAAAGCCCGGCACCCGCCAGCATATACAGCGTGAAACGGGTCGCGCCGCGCCGCCGCTGTTTAGCGGGTCTTTGTTGCATAAACAAAAGTCCTTTCCCTGGTGTAGATAACTTTGCCATAATAAGCGATGTCAGCCGGTTGATCCCGAATCGGTTTCAACCGGCCGACGATAGCTTGTATTAACTAAACATTGCTCATTATAAGGTGTTTGCCCCTATATCACCAATGACTTAATCTCTCATACGAGGTGGCGATTTCACTCTTTTACACCCCGATTATGAAACCAGAGCGTTCAGCGCATCCACCAGATAGTCAAGTTGTGCGGTAAGGCTCAAAACGTCATCATAGTAAAACATGCCCTGATATTTTCCGGGAATTTCCAAAACGCGGCCTTCGGCTACTGCGGGAATGCTTTGCCAAATATCAGTTTTGGCATACTCTGATTCCGTTCCTTCCTGTCGGCACCACAGGATATAGTCGCCAAAATATTCATGGGCAACTTCGTAACTGAGGGTTCCTCTCCCTTCGCCTGTGCTTTCAATCAGTTCCATCAGTTTGTCCGGATATCGCAAACCAAGGTAGCGGTATACAAGTGTTCCGCCTCTTGAGCCGGTTTCATAAGAGAGACCGGACCACTCCCCCGTGGAACCCCAGTCTTCCATAATACTAAACGTTTTTCCTTCGAAGGCTTCGGATCTTAATATCTCTTTGGCGTTCGCAAGATTTGTTTCAAATGTGGCAATATTTTTCTCTGCTGTTGCAAGGGTCCCTGTTGCTTCGCCGATGATGCGCGAGCGCTCGAGGGAAGATATGTTTTCCTCGTCGAGGATAAACACGGGAGCTACCTTGCTAAACGTTTCAAAATCGTCCTTGCTGTAGGTAATAATCAAATCCGGATCCAGCGCCATGACTTCTTCCTGTTGCCAGTTTTCAATTTTTGTGGCCGCCATCATCTGGTCATAAAACGGCATGGACTCCTGCGCCCAGCAATAATATCCGACTACATTAAGACCGGTGGCAAGCACTTCTCCAATATACCAGTTGACCACCACCCGCTGCGGGTTTACCGGCACCTCAATATCGCCCATCACGGTACTGACCGTACGCGTTCCGCTTTCCTCCTCCTGCACAGGAGTCTCAACGGCGGTGGACGTTTGCGATATCACGCTCTCGGGTTCCTGCGTTTGCGCTACACTACTCTGGCAACCTGTGGCCAGCAGCATCGCCATACACATAACGGCGGATATTACAATCTTGCTGATTTTTTTCATCCTTATAGTATCTCCTCTGACAGTGTTTAAATTGATCTGGCGCGCGCTGCCGGATAAGTTAGTTGACGCTAACTCGAACAATATTCTACGATTTTTGTAATCTGATGTCAAGCAGGCATCACGCAGACAGGTCAAACTCAAACAACCCGCTAAATCTACGATTTCAGCCTGTATAAAAGGTTTTTCCTCTGTTTTTTGGTTGCTGAACGGTGCATATCGGATTATACTTATCACGTTTTGGATTCGCTTGTGATTGAACAAACCTCTCGTTTACCATAAGCTGGAGATAACGTTGTTTTTTATGGAGGGTACAAATGGGGTACACAAATGAATTTGAGCTGGGTTGGGGCGCGATGGCAAAGAGCGCCAGTATGGAAACGCATCGAAACGGGGCTTATGCCCATCATATTATTCCGGACATCTGGGAAAACGGGTGGATAAAGGAAGTAAGCCCGGCAAAAGGGCTTCATGTCGCCAGTGCATGGTTTACAGCGAAGGAGCGGATTGAATACACCATGCATATTAAAGAGCCCTGCCTGTGGGTATTCTGCATTGATACAGGCAGTCTCACCTTCACTCAGCAGGGAAAGCCAGCCCGGCGACTTTCCCCCTTTACACAGCTTGTGATCAACAACGACAAGCCGCTGCGCCTTCGCATCGCCGCGGGTGAGCCTGTCTGCTTTACCAGCGTAATGATTTTCGATTCCTTTATTGATTCATTTCTTACTGCCAATCAGATTTCCTATCCCATACGGGTTAGCGATGCAGCACTTTGGAACCCCTGCCATATTGACACACCGCTGGTAATGCTGGTTATGGAGCAAATTCGCTGGGGCGTACGGGGAGACAGCCTGCCCCTGCCCGCCTATTTATGCAAAACCATTGAATTGCTCTCCCTGTTTGCACACAATTTGGACCGTGAACAGCATCAGCGGGAACGCCGCTATTACGTCACTTGGGAGAACGAGCAAAAGCTTTACCGTGTCAAGGAACGAATTGACACAGATCCCCTGTGCCGTCCATCCACAGAGGAGCTATGCCTGCTTGCTGAAATGAGTGAAAGCAAATTGCGCATCGCCTTTAAGAGCCTGTATGGCAAAACGCTCTATGCATACATCCGGGAAGCGGTGATGAAGCGCGCCATGCAGAAACTGGCTTATGATGAGTTAAGCATTAAGAACATTGCCACGCAATGCGGGTATCAAAATCCAGCCAAATTCGCTGCCGCATTCAAAGATGTGCACGGCATCACACCCAGTGATTTTCGCAAAGGGTTTGGGCTGTGAGTATAAGTTGGCCGACCATAATAAATGATCGACAAGTGTCATCCATTCAACAAATGTTTGGCTCTGCTGGCCACAAACAGCAAACCACTGGCCGGTAATCTGTATTGGCGAACCGCTTCTTCCCTTGCGATTAGGTTTGGCGTATATCCAGAAGGGAAACAGCCGCCCGGTTCCATAGCTGGATCGTGGCGGCAAGATTTTCTTTGAAAAAGAACGCATCCTTTCTGTTTAAGTCGTTCATACCGACAGCTCTCTTTGTAAGACTTAAGGATAGTTAGTTTTCGCTAACTATCCTTAATCGTACACCAATCTCGTCGTAAACTTCGAAAACAAGATGATAGAAGGCAACCTTACCGTGAGATAAACTGTGCGGAGTTGGGGCTTTCCACTTCGCAGGGATCGTTCAAAATTACTTCTGCTTAACCAGCCAAAGGTATAGTTCGCATTATCTAACTATGCCCAAGCATACCATATCCGTTAAGGTTTTACAACGAAGAGCTGTGTCGACATGCGATTAATCCATTAAGACCTGACTTCATCCAATCGCGTTTATCAGCGCCTCCGTGACATAATTAATCTGGGCGATTGAGGAGTAGATATCCGTATAAAAGCTCAACCCAAATTCTATTTCTATCACACGGTTATTTGTCACCGCCGGAAGGGCGTTCCAAATATCGCTTTGGGATAAGTCATCCATACCTTCATAAGAATTGCGTATGATATAATCTCCGCTGTATTCTGGCAGCACTTCAAAAGACACCAGTTCATTGTAGGTATCCTTGTCAATGATATTTATCTGCACTGCCTCAGGAGCTATTAATCCCAATTCAGCATATATAATAGCGCCAGTTCCATATTTGTTGCCCATAACCACCATTTCTGAAAATCCGCCCTCAATCACAGAAATTGTTTGATTACCAAAACCAGCCTCCGCAAGATTGGCCTTTGCTTCTTCTAACGTTGTATTGTAGGCCTCAATTGCCGCCGCCGCTTCCTCCTGCTTGTTGAGAACTTCACCCATGAAAGTAAGCCTTTCCGCCTGTGTCATGCCGTCAATGGGGACAAGAACAGTGGACGCTATCTTAGAGAATTTATTAAAATCGTCCTGTGTAATCACCAAGATTAAATCCGGCTCCAGCGCCATTACTTCCTCAGCATCCCAGCTTGATTGATGGCCTAAGCCAACAGAAGCAGTCACGATCTCCGAAAAGGCCGCGCCATCATAGACATCCGAAATACCCACCGGCGTGATGCCAAGAGCCACGACATCGCCCATCAAATACTGAACCGCGACACGCTGAGGTTTTGCGGGCACCTCCACATCTCCTAACGATGTACTGACAATTCTCGTTCCTTCGTCCACAGTTTCGGCCGTCTCCGTTTCTGTTACCTGACTTGTTACCGTCGAAATCGCTGTAGATCCTGTCACGCTGGTAGTCGCCGGGGCTGTACCGCAAGTTGAAAGCAACAGCATCAGCGAAAGCGCTGCCGCCATTACTGCTTTGCTTCTCATTTGTTTGAACATATATCTGTCTCCTTTTCCTTTGAGTTCGTCAAGGCTAACTTGACTCACCCGATTATACGGAGCGGGGTCATTGTTTTGAAGCGCACCATCTCTCATGCGGGTATACAAATTCTCTCTATATACACTGGGCGAAACGCCTGCTTTGTTTTTAAACAGACGGTATAGACCTTGCTCATCTCCAAGTCCACAGCGAACGGCGATTTCACGAAGGGGCGCACCACTGCTTTCCATCCATCCCTTGGCCGCCTCCAGCCGGTTGTTTATGAGATATTCCTTGGGACTGCTTCCCAGCTTTTGTTTGAAACCTCTGTGGAAATGGCTGTAGCTGATGCCCAGCATTACGCAAAGCTCCTGTATGGAGATATCTTCCCGATAATGCTCGTCTAAATACCGTGCCGCCATGGCAATCATGTCAGGCTCAGAAATCTGAACATTCCCATTCTCCAGCTCGGCATAAACCTCATAGACAAACGCATAAAACGCCCCTTTTGCGTAGAATTGATTTAGTGATGTCGGCTCTTTCCACCGCTCAAACAGCTTTTTGAGCTGATCCACAAACAAAAGGGGATTGGCCGGAGAAAAACCGTACTGCTGACGGAACGGGTTTCTTTCCACAAGCAACGTGTGATACTCCCGCCGGTGAAAGGTCGGCTCTCCATATTTATAAAAGATCAGATAGTATTCCAGCCAGTTATCCTGGGGATCCATCGAAAGCTCCGTGCCCTTTCCCCCGTGAAACAAGCCGAATCGATCCACCTGATAGCGGGTATCATTCAACGATAGTTCGGCTCTGCCGCACGTAAATAGAAACGTACTGGCAGGTAATCTGTATTGGCGAACCGCTTCCCCCCGGGCAATGAGGTTGTGGCGAATGTCCAAAATGGAAATGGCCGCTCGGTTCCATATCTGGAGCACGGCGGCGATTTCCATTTTGGAAAAATAAAACATATTACTCGGTACTTCCATAGTGGCACCTCTGCGGCAAGCATATTAGTTAGGGTGTTCTAACTTTTACTATACCATAGATTTGCCTATGCATCAATGCAGGCAAGCGGGGCCTTTTCAAGCGGGGCATTTAATATGAATTGTCAGCAATATGCAGGAGCGCATTTGTTATAGTATCGAGTTGAGCGTTAAAGGACTGAATATCCGAGAACCAGAACATGCCAGTTTCTACTTGAATCAATCGGTGATTTTTTACGGCGGGGATTGAGTCCCACACGGCGTTGCCGTTCATTACCTCTACCTGATCGTTGGAAAAAATATAATATCCGGCGTAATCGCTAAGCATTTCAAAAGAAATGTCGATGAACGAAACGCCTTCGGCATCGAGCACCTCGTTTTGAATGCGGTCGGGTGCAGAGAATTCAAGAAGCCTATAGATAATTTCCCCTCCACGACCATAGTCGTCGCCAAATACTCGCATGGTTCCGTCGCTGCGCACTTCAAATAGAGAGATCGTGTTATCGAGTATGCCTGCCTCTGACAAAGCAGCTTTGGCATTCTCCAGTTTCTGGTTAAATGCGCTGATTACAGCCTCAGCTTCAATGCTTTTGTTCAGTAAGTCTCCAAAAAAGCGCAGGCGTTTCTCATAATCCCACTCATAATAGGGCATTATGACAGTGGGAGCAATTTGAGAAAGCTTTTCATAATTATCTTTGGCAATCCATATAATCAAGTCTGGCTCAAGCTCTGCAATTTCTTCATAATTCGGGTCCCACGCGTCAATCACCGTTACGTTGGAGAGGGTTTCTTCGAAAATTGCGCCATCATTAAAAGAGGTACCCACAGGGCCAATCTCCAGGGCTAATAAATCACCTTGGAATTGGCTCACCACCACGCTTTTGGGGTTTGCCGGCACCTGTACATCACCCATAACCGTGCTAATGGTTCTGGTTCCTTCTTCCACTGGTTCCGTTGCTTCCGTTTCGGTTACCTGACTTGTTACCATCGAAGTCGGTGCAGATGCTGTCACGCTGGTTGTCGCGAGGGCTGTACCGCAGGTTGAAAGCAATAGCATCAGCGAAAGCGCTGCCGCCATTACCGCTTTGCTTCTCATTTGTTTGAACATATATCTATCTCCTTTTCCCTTGAGTTCGTCAAGTCTAACTTGAACTTCCTTATTATATGGAAAGGGGATCAGGTTTCCAAGGGTGTCACCTCTCATGTATGCGGGTGTATTCTCTCTATATGCGTTTGGAGATAGCCCTATGGTTTTTACAAACAAGCGATGAAAATTGCGTTCATCCTGAAAACCACAATAATCGGCAACTTCCCGAATCGAAGCGCCGCTACTTTTGAGCAGCTCCGATGCTGCTGATAAACGTGTTTTTATGAGATATTCCTGCGGGCTTCTGCCTGTCTGCTGCTTAAATCTTCTATGGAAGTGGCTGTAACTGATACCCAACATGCTGCACAGTTCTTGGATGACGATATCTTTGCTGTAGTTCTCGTCCAGATAACGTCTGGCCATGGCGATGATATCCGGTTCAAAGACATGAATGCTTCCTCGAATTATTTCCTCATAAATCTCATGCACAAGCTGATAAAAGGTTGCTTTCCCATAGAACAAATTAAGAGACGTAGGGCCTTTCCATTTCTCATACATCTTTCTTAGCTGTTCGGAAAAGAAAACCGGGTTATCCGGCATAAAACCGTACTGCTGTCGGAAGGGATTTACTTTCTCCAGTCGTTTTGCATACTCTTTGCTATGAAAGGGCGGATCTCCGACACGATACAGCACCATGTAGTATTCTAACCAGTCGCAATGGAGCGTAATGGTCAGTTCCGTCCCCTTGCCGCCATGGAAAAGGCCGAACCGCTCTACGTTATAAAAGGTACCGTTAAACGAAACCTCCGCTTTTCCACCGCTGGTATAGAGAAAGGTGCTTGCAGGCAAGCGATAGCCGCGAATGGCTTCCTCGGGGGACACCAAATAATGCCGTATGTCCATAAGAGAAATTGCCGCGTTATTCCAGATATGGATTGCGTCGGCGATTGTTTCATGGCGGAAGGGGAGCCCCTGCCCGTTAATCGTATTCATATCACGACGCTCCTTTGCATCCTATGCCCACTTAGTTAGTTTCGACTAACTATTATATCACAGACCCGTGGGCATGTATACAGAGGAACGTTCAATGGGTTATCAGCTTTGAGTGCCCGGCAGCTGTTCCACCAGGTTATTGACCATGGTAATCGAAGGGGAGACATCCGAATTATACGTCAGCGCCGTATTCATAATGAATAAGGCCGCCATATGAAGGCGGCCTCCGGTTTACCGGGCGAATCAATATTACCAAGTTAGATAGAGCGTTTTCAGGGAGTGACATCAAATATAAGTTTTTCGGGGATTGCTAGATAGTGTCGTCAAAAGAAATATGGTATAATGACGGAAACCATAGTGGGAATTTTTCGAAGCTGGCTAGCGAGCAACATCGGCATGACATCCCAGACACGGCGTGGGCTGTGATTGAGCCCCACACAATTGGGAACATGGGAAGTTGGGGCAGGAATGCGCGAGATACCCGAATGTTTATCGATTTGTTATTCAGGATACTACGTGCGGGAGCGCCGTGGTGGGATTTGCCGCCCGAATACGGCGACTGGAAGAATACGCATAGGCACTGCAGCCGCTGGCAAGACAAGTGAGTTTGGGAGCGAACGCTTGAAGCGCTGATCGATGAAGCTGATGATGCGTGGCTTATGATAGATGCCAGTCACATTAAGGTTCATCCCCATGCGGCTGGGGCTGTAGGGGGCAACCAAGACATGGAACGCACCAAAGGGAGCCCAATACCAAGATACATATGGCCGTGGATGCGCATGGTTTGCCAGTACGTTTTTTTATTGCAACGGGCACCACGGTGGATTGCGCAGTTGCAGCGCAACTGATAGAAGGCTTTGCAGCACAATACTTACTCGCTGATCGCGGGTATGACACCAACGAGATCATCACCTTTGCACAAAGCTCAGGCATCGAAGCTGTGCTGTCATAACGCCCAAGAAAAATCGGCAGGAACAACGGGACTACGATCATTACCTTTACAAGCTGCGACACTTGGTGGAAAATGCGTTCCTGCACCTGAAGAGATGGCGTGGAATCGCTAGTCGGTATGCCAAGAACACCGCTTCGTTTGTCGCCGCCGTTCAAATCTGATGTATTGCTATTGGCGCAAAATCTATTGATGACACAATATAGCATATTGAAAAACAGAGGATGTGGTTTCATGGGTCTGTTCACGCCACGTTGGAAAATTGATGCACAGAATCTTGTATGCAGTATGAAGCAATCGCGTTTGGTAATAAGTGACGCCCAGCTCATGATCGCCATAAAAATCTATGTAAACGGGCACATGAAAGTTATTCGTGATTCTCAACACTTGGTTAACACCACAAAGAAAGTCAACATTTTTTTCGGTCGTTATGATACGCTAATTGAGCGCGCAGAAGCGTTGTGTAAACTCGACGCGATTAAGCCCGGGTTGCTCACTAACGATCCAGCGCAGCAAGTGAGGAATTGCAAGGCTAATCTTCCTGCTGCGATCGATAAAATGATTGATCGTTGCTGGTTAGAGGCTAAAACAAAAGCGGACGGACTAAAGATGGAAAAAGCTAAGAATAATTGTTTTGAACGCTTGTTTGATAGTTTTGCAGAATTTGACTACCGTATGTTTATGTCGAATAGAGAACATATTGAAAGGCTAAAAATCAAAGCTAAGAAATGAGTCTCGTTAAGCCGTAAGCAACATAAGACCTAAGCGCTTACGAAGCTCCGAATTCCTAAAAGGTGAAGTAGCTGTCCGCACGCAGGAATGAAGCCGCCAAGGCTGATTTCCATTTACGATGGCGCATCGGCGTGCAGAGAGATGGCCAGACAAGTCCATTTATGATAAGGTAGAATATTTTGCGCACAATTGAAAATGGGAACCCAGAGCGTGTAAGCTGTTGT
>LVAQ01000017.1 GCA_001604105.1 Clostridiales bacterium Firm_11 | reverse complement strand
GGTGTTGGTACTTTCGTGCCTTTGTGGTATGCTGTTCTTGGCTCATGGGCGGGCCTCCCTGCTTGATTTTGTCTTGCAACGCTATCTTACAGGTTCCCCGCTCATTGAGCTACTTTTGTTGCACTTATTTTTTCAATCCGCCCCGCTTTACGCGATGCGCCTTTTGCAAGGTTTTGACTATTCACACCCTGCGAACCTGTGCTATAATCAACCCAAACCCACGGCAACACAAGCGCGGCTACACCGCGGGAAACGAGGTCGGCTCCCATGGCAAAACTTTGGGCGGGACGCTTTGATAAGCCCACCAGCACGCTGATGGATGATTTTCAATCCTCCATCTCTTTTGACAAACGGCTCATCCGCTGTGATCTGCTCGGCTCCATCGCGCATGCTACCATGCTGGGGGAGCAAGGTATCATCCCCATGGCGGATAGTGAGAAAATCGTACAGGGGCTTAACGGCATCCTTGCGGATTACGATGCGGGCACGCTGACCATCGATCTATCCGCGGAGGATGTGCACATGTTTGCCGAAGCGGAGTTGACCCAGCGCATCGGCGAGGCGGGCAAACGCCTGCATACCGGACGCAGCCGCAACGACCAAATCGCGCTGGATGTGCGCATATACGCCAAAGAAGCCAGCGCGCAGGTGCAGGCTCTGCTTCATACCCTGCTGGAAACCCTGCTGTCCCTTGCCAAAGCGCACACGCATACCATCATGCCCGGGTATACGCACCTGCAAAAGGCGCAGCCGGTCACGCTGGCTTTTCATCTGATGGCGTATGCGCAGATGTTCATGCGGGATGTGACCCGTTTTGGGCATGCCTTTGCCGAAGCGGACGTGATGCCCCTTGGCAGCGGCGCGCTGGCCGGCACAACGTATCCGCTGAACCGCGAGCGTGTGGCGGAGCTGCTCGGCTTTTCCGCCGTAACCGATAACGCCATGGACGGCGTGAGTGATCGGGATTTCCTGATTACCTTTCTGGCCGCCACCGCTACCTGCATGATGCATCTGAGCAGGCTGAGTGAAGAATTAATCCTGTGGAGCACCAACGAGTTTGGCACCCTCACCTTAGATGATGCCTTTGCCACCGGCTCCAGCATCATGCCGCAAAAGAAGAACCCCGACGCCTGTGAATTAACGCGCGGCAAAACCGGGCGCGTCTATGGCGATCTGCTGGCGCTGCTCACCGTGATGAAAGGTCTCCCGCTGGCCTATAACAAAGATATGCAGGAGGATAAGGAAGCGTTTTTTGATGCGTATGACACGCTGGTCAAATGCCTGCTTCCCTATCCGGAGATGCTCAAAACCGCTGCTTTCCACCCCGACGCCATGGAAAAGAGCGCCGCCCTGGGCTTTACCAACGCCACCGATCTGGCGGATTATCTGGTGGGCAAAGGCATGCCCTTCCGTGACGCGCACCATGTAAGCGGCGCGCTGGTCGGCAAATGCGTCAAAGAAGGCCGCGCACTGCTGGACCTTACCCTTGCCGAGCTGCAGGCGCAATGCCCCTCCTTTGAAGCCGATGTATTCGAAGCCATCTCGCTTGACGCCTGTGTACAGCGCCGCAGCCTGCGCGGTGGTCCCGCGCCGCAGGCGGTTGCGGAAAGCATTCAGCGTGCGGAAACCTGGCTTGCGGCTCAGCGCGAAAACGCGCATACCTGACGCTTCTGCCTGGCACCGTGTTTGATTGCCATTACGGGATTGTTGTTGCCATAAGTCCGAGCTGCGGGGTTTGTGACCCCCGTGCTTACCGCTCAATCCCATGATCGCTCACGCCCACGGGCAGTGCCGTTGGGTGCTCGCACCCCCTGCCCGCGTTGTTGCTGCGGTAACACAGCCCACAAGCATATGCCCATGCCTTCCGCAACCCTATGCGGAAGCTCCCTTTGGCCTGTACCCCTACGCAAAGCAAGCTTCGGCTCGCCTGTATGCACCCGGCGCATATGGCAGGGCGGCACTGCCCAGTATACGCACTATCACGGAAAGCGGGGCATTCTCTTGCGCATGAAAAGACTGTCCAAACAAAGCTCGCGCTGGCTGGTGGCGCTGTTCTTCCTGACCCTGACGCTTGTGGGTCTGTTAACCAGCGCGGATTATGGCCAGCCTTGGGATGAACCATGGGAGCAGGACATTCTTCGTTTGAATGGCAACCAGTACGCATCGTTTCTGGGGTTGTCCTCACGCATGGCTTTGCAGTCTGATATGCCCGCGCCCGCATCCCTGTTGATTGCCGATAGCGTGGAGCGGGATCACGGACAAAGCGCCTATTATCCGCTGCTGTGGCTGGTAGCAGATACCGCCATATCCCCCCTTGCGCATATGGTGATATGGCACGGGTATACATGGCTCCTGTTTATGGGCGGCGTGGCTGCGCTGTGGCTACTGTGCCGCAGGCTGGGGCTGTCCCGTTTGCTTAGTTCAGTTGCGGCGTTGTTTCTGGTGCTCACCCCGCGCATGTTCGCCGAAGGACACTATAACAATAAAGATGTTGTGCTGCTCTCGCTGGTACTCATGACTTTATGGCTTGCGGCACGGCTCATGGAACGCCCCACCGCGCTGCGCGCCGTAGTGTTCTCCCTGGCGGGCGCGGCGGCGGCCAACACCAAAATCATAGGGCTTTTGGTATGGGGACTATGCGCGCTGTTTGTACTTTTGCGTCAGGTGGCCGGCAGGCGGATGGATCGCCAAGCATGGAGCGCCGCGGCGGCAGCGCTGCTGGCCTTCGGAGGCTGTTATTTTCTGCTCACCCCCGCCATGTGGCAGGATCCGCTTGCGTACCTGCGCTATGTGCTTGCAACCGCGGCCGATTTTACCCGCTGGCAGAATTATGTGCTGTTTCGCGGGAGTATTTTTCACCTGAAAACCACACCACTGCCACGGTATTATCTGCCCTACATGATTCTGGTTACCACGCCGCTGTGGGTGCTTTTCTTCCTGCTTGCAGGGCAGCTGGCCGCTATCCGGCGGTGGCTACGCCGCGGCGCGAACCCGTTTGCCGAAGATCGCGCCATGCTGCTGTTGCTGTGCACGCTGCTCTGGCTTGTGCCCATAGGGTATGCTATGCTTGCGCGGCCTACCACCTACAATGGCTGGCGGCATTTCTACTTCCTCTATGCGCCCATGCTCGTGTTGGCGGCGCATGGTTTGCACCATACCGCGCAATGGCTCACGCGCAGGGGCAGCGTCATCCCGCGCCGCATCGGCGCCGCTTTGCTGGCGCTGTGTATGGGCGCAACCGCTACGCAGATTGCCGTTTCGCACCCCTACCAGTACACATTCTATAATGCGCTGGCTTACCGCGAAAACCTGCCTGCCTATCTGGAGCTGGACTATTGGAACGTATCCGCATTGGATGCGTTGCGCGCCGTGGTGGCGCAGGTCCCGGATGGGGAGCAGGTTTCCATCGCGGGCAGCGATGTTGGCTCACATAACGGGCTTACCTCCGCCTTTCATCTCCTTGCGCCAACCGAGCAGGCTCGGCTGCGGCTGATTGCGCCAGGCAGCAAGGGCGCGGCGTATACCTTCGTAAACCAGACCTACGCGGTGCTGAACTACTGGCAACCCCCCGCTAACAGGCGGCTCCTGTTTGATATCACCAGCTTCGGCGTGCCGATTTATTCGGTATATGCTCGCTAGCCATCCAACTGCTGGCCATTTGCATCGGCTGCGCGCGTGAGCCTGCCAAGCTGCTTGCGCCGCCCTCTCGCCCCGCCATGTGAACATGGCTTAACCCTAGCGCTTATCAAAGAACCCGCCGCAACAACCACCCGGCAGGATGCGCCCACGGCTTGCAAGAAAGGGGAAACCGACCGATGAAAATCACCGTCATACACGGTACCCAGCGCCACGGCAGCACATGGCATTGCGCGCAAACCCTCCTGGATGCACTATCGGCGCGTATCCAGCCCGAGGTCACAGTATTCACATTGCCAAAAGACCTTCCCGCGTTTTGCGCAGGCTGCTTTACTTGCTTTGAAAAAGGGGAGGATGCCTGCCCCCATGCCGCGCATGTACAGCCAATTGCCAAAGCCATTTTAGCCAGTGATCTGGTGGTGCTCACCTCACCCGTGTATGCAATGGATGTCGCCGCGCCCCTGAAAAACCTGCTGGATCATCTTTGCTATCTGTGGATGAGTCATCGCCCGGATCCTGCGGTCTTCCGCAAATTGGGCGTGGTCGTCGCCACCACGGCAGGCGCGGGGCTTGGGCATACCTGTAAAACCATGCGTAACAGCTTGAAATTTATGGGCTTCAAGAAGCAGTTTCGACTAGCCCACGCAGTTTCCGCCATGCGGTGGGAGGATGTTCCGCCTAAAACCCGCTTGCGTATTGAAAAGCAAGCGCAAACCATGAGCCGGCAGATCGTCACTGCAGCGGCAAACCCCGCACGGTTACGCAAACCCTTCTTTCGCAGCTTCTTCTTCACGCTCATGGCTTCCATGCAAAAGAAAAACGACTGGAATCCCACTGACCGTGCGCATTGGGAGCGTCATGGGTGGCTTGCCGGTAAAAAGCCGTTCTAAGGCGCATTAGCCCATGAGGGATGATGCAATCGGGCGGGCTGTTGGATTCTAAGCACGATGCCGCGCAAACACAAGGCGCTCTCAATGTCACGAAGAACGCATTTGACAGCGTCCTTCTTCGGTGGGTTCTGCAAGCGCTATGCGCTGGCTCGCATACCATCAACCTGTCACATGCCATGACCGCTTTGCATGAACAGCGCAAGCCCGATGCTTCATTGGGCTTGCGCTGTTCCTATATCCGGTTGTGTTCGCTTCCCTCGATGATTGCCAACAGATGGCGTTGTTCGCTTTCGTTCCCTCTTGCCAGGTTATCAGCGCCGTATCAGCAGCACCGTGACATCGTTAACATTCGTACCCGTGGGGCCTGTATGGATTAACCCGCCCACCGCTTCCAGCGCATGGTAGGCATCGTTGTTTTGCAGCGCGTCATAAGGGTCAATGCCCTTGGCACGCAGCGCCTGCAAGGTGCCGCCATCCACATAGCCGCCCGCGGCATCTGTGGGGCCGTCGGTGCCATCCGAGCCTAATGAGAATATCGCCGTCTGCGCAAGCCCGTCGATGCCCTGCGCCGCGGCCAAAGCCAGTTCCTGATTGCGCCCGCCGCGCCCATTCCCCCGCACATGCACCACCGTTTCGCCGCCCGCGATCAGCGCCAATGCGCTTTCACTCTGCTGGTGGTAGCGCGCCAGCGCGGCAAAGAACCCGCCCGCCTCCCGCGCCACACAATCCAGCGAATCCGTCAATATCTGCGGTGTATAGCCAAGCGAACGCGCGGCGTTGGCGGCGGCATGGCACAGCTCGCGCACGCTTCCAGTCACGATGGTATCCACATTGTGCAGGCACTTGGGCGTTTCCACACGCAATAGTGCTTGCATTTCGTCCGTCTGGCACAGCTTATACTTGCGCGCGATGCGCAGCGCATCCTCCGCCGTGCTGCAATCCGGATAGGCGGGGCCGGATGCGATCATATCCAGCGGATCCCCGATGATATCGGAAAGCACGATGGCGTATACCCGCGCGGGCAGGCAATGCATCGCAAAGCGCCCGCCTTTGACCTTGGAAAACCGCTTGCGGATGGTATTCATCTCCACAATGCCCGCGCCGCTGGCAAGGAGCTGCTCATTGAGCCGCGCGGATTCATCCCAGGAGATCAGCGGCGCTTCAAACAGCGCGGAACCACCGCCGGAAATCAGCAACAGCACAGTATCCTGCGGGGTCAGGTTTTCCGTGGCTTTCAGAACTGCTTCCGTCGCGCGAAAGGAGCCTGCATCCGGCACGGGATGCCCCGCTTCATAGATTGTAACCCCCGGGATATCGCCCATCGCATGCCCGTACTTTGTTATCACCAAACCCTGATGGATTCGCGCCCCGAGCGTCTGGCGCGCCGTGGAGGCCATTTGCCAGGCAGCCTTGCCGATCGCAATCAGAATCACACGGCCGTCCGGGAAATCTCTGCCGTTCAGCGCGCGTTGTACCGCCGCATCCGGCTGTACCGCGGCGATTGCCTGCCGGATGATCCCGTTGCTATCCTCCCTCATGTGCATGGAATCCCACTCCCTTTGTTTTGCGTGGTCTTTCTGCCCAAACTGGGCTGATAGCATAAATATGGCCGGACTGTTCCCAGCGCAGTCCGGCCAAGATGGCTCAGTGCAGGAACAGCGATACGATGAATACGCCCAGCATGGAGGCTACGCCCACCACCAGCGTGCCCAGCGTTTGGGTTTTGTACCCATCCTGCGTGGTCATGCCGCCAAAGTTGGTTACTACCCAGAAGTAGGAATCATTGGCGTGGGAAACTGTCATGGCGCCCGCGCCGATGGCAATTACCGTAAGCGAGGCCAGTGCGGGGCTGGCAAGCCCAAGGATGGGCAGCAGCGGCGCCACGATGCCCGCCGTGGTGGTAATGGCCACCGTCGAAGAACCCTGTGCGGATTTGAGGATCGCCGCCAGCAGGAACGGGAAGAAAACCCCAATGGTTTGCATTACCAGTGCGTTGCTCTTGATAAAGTTCACAAGATCCGAAGTGGCAATCACCCTGCCCAGCACGCCGCCTGCGGCGGTGATAAACAGGATGGGGCCTACGGTCTTTAAGGTATCGTTGGTCAGATTATAGAAGTCTTTCCCTTTGCCCGCAACAAACAGGCTGATGATGGCTATCACCGCGCCTACCGCCAGAGCGATAATCGGCGTGCCCAGGAAGGCGAAGAAAGGCAACGTCACCTTCGCCATGGCAAGTGCGGATGCCAGCCCCATCAGCAGGATGGGCACCACAATGGGCGCAAAGGCCAGCCAGCCGTTGGGCAGCGTTCCATAATCAGCTACCAGCTGCTCATAGGTTTTGACCGTTTCATCGGTTTCCAAATCTTCCGCGGACTTTACCTTTTTGCCGATAAACTTGGCAAAGAAGAAACTGGCAATCAACGCTGGTATAGAAACCAGCACGCCAAGGCCGATGACCAGCAGCAAGCTATCTCCAACCCCCAGCGTACCCGCCGCCGCGATTGGGCCCGGCGTGGGAGGGATAAAGCAATGGCTGATGTACAGCCCCATGGACAGCGCTACCGTCATGGCTACGCTGCTTGCGCCCGTACGCTTGACCATCGCTTTGCGGATGGGGTTTAAAATCACGAAACCGCTGTCGCAGAACACGGGAATGGAAACGATCCAACCCATGAGGCCAATAGCCATTTCGGGATGCTTCTTTCCTACCAGTTTCACCACGCTATCCGCCATTTTCAATGCGGCGCCGGTCTTCTCCAGCAAGGAACCCACCAATGCGCCAAAGATGATCACAATGCCGATGCTGCTGAACGTGCCGCTGAACCCGGCGCCGATCACATCCGCAATGCCACTGACGGCTGTTCCATCCGCTGCTGTATACTTATACAGCGGAATGCCCGCAATCAGCCCGAAGATGAGCGCGACGCCCATAATGGAGAGGAAAGGATGCACCTTGAACTTGCTGATGGCTACGATCATCAGCACGATGGCCAGCACGAAAACAATGATAAGTCCGATGCCTGTCATGGTAAGCCCTCCTTATTGGTTTGTGCTCCTTGTTATTAACCATTATACAATTTTCCCTGTATAATGCCATGTTTTGCAGCACAAATATCTGGCTTACATTATGGCCTGCATGACAATTCACATTTCCTGTTGTGCCTCAGCATCTCCTTTGAGGATCATGTTCCCGCCCAAGTCGTGATAAAAGTGGATCGCGTTATAGTATAGCGATGAGAAGCGGAGGCTACGCGGATCATAGCCTGTTTTCTCGTGCAGCATCCGCAAGCGGTATTGCAGGGTATTTCTGTGGATATACAGGGCTTGCGCCGCCTTGGCCAGCGAGCCTTCCACCCCGTAATACGTATCCAGCAGCGGTATCCAGCCTGCAATCTCTTCCAGGGAGCAGTTACGGAAGATGCGCCGCACATACTCCAGCTTAATCATATCCGGTATTTCACCGGAGAAGATTTCCATATTGATGCTGTCATACAGTCGAATATCCTTGCTGGGTGATCGCAGGCAAGTGCGCAGCGCCTTCTGTGCGTGCTGGTAGGCGGTATTGATATACACAAAGCTTTCCACCGCGTCATCAATGCCGATGCACATGGTAAGCGCCGCATTCGCCTCGATGCGCGTCTTCACCGTGCGGGCAATTGCAACCATGCGATCGTCGTCCGTCTGGGTAACACAGCAGACCAGCGCACTGCCGGATTTGAACACCACCGCCTCCGTTAAAGCGCTCAATATCTTGCGCACGCTGCCTTCCGCCGCGTCAATGCTGCGTTGCAACGCTACGGTGGCCGCGCCTTCCCGCGGGATAATGCTCATCAGCAGTATGCGACGGGGCGTGGTGATATCAATGCCAAGCTGGCGACCGTTTTCCACCATCTGTCGGTTGATTTCCTGGGGCAGTCCATGGATCCAGTCATTTAGGAACCGCGCACGGATGCGCTGCTCCACATCAAGCTCCTTGCGCATGGAGATGTCCAGCAGCAATATCTCCGTCATCTTTTTGATGATCTGTCCATATTTACCTACTTTTTTCTCCGGCCCCGTAACGCCAATCACGCCGATGATGTCGTCTTGGAACGCAATGGGCAGGTTGAGCCCGGGCTTTGCGCCAATGTACTCCTCATCCCCATGGATGGTCAGGCTCTCCAGCCTTTCTTCCACTACGCGCTTTGCCCCCGCGTGAAAAGTGCCGATGCGCGCCGGATCGGTACTGGCGATGATCATCCCCTCATGATCCATCATGTTTACGCGCTCACCAATGATATCGCTGATCTCCTGCACGATTTTCATGCAACTGCTTTTGGGGAACTTCATATCGGGTGCTCCTTTGAAGGCATTGTGTGGAGAACGGTGCGCGGCGCGCCCATAGGTTTGGGTTGTCGCAGGATTATGTTTTGTTTGTGGTGCGTACACTATACCATGGTTTGCGGGTTTTCGCCAGCACGGCGGGGGTTATGGTTGATTTCGCGTTTGATGGGGTGGTGATGGATTGCGTTCATTGCGCAATATGGCTGTTGGGTGTAGCCAATACAAAAAGGCCGAGGGCACGCCTCGGCTCTGTGGTTTCTTTGTTACTATGTGCAGCCGCCGCTCGCGCCATTGCGCCTTCGGCGCTGTTGGCGAGCTTTGGTTTTATGCGTTGCGACGCTGAGGCTTGGGGCGCTGCCTCAAACCCCGCAAGGGGGCATCGCCCCCTTGACCCCGGCTTTGTGGTTTCTTTGTTACTATGTGCAGCCGCCGCTCGCACCATTGCGCCTTCGGCGCCGTTGGCGAGCTTTGGTTTTTTGCATTGCGACGCGAGGGGCTTGGGGCGCTGCCCCAAACCCCGCAAGGGGGCATCGCCCCCTTGACCCCGGCTTTGTGGTTTCTTTGTTACTATATGCAGCCGCCGCTCGCGCCATTGCGCCTTCGGTGCTGTTGGCGAGCTTTGTTTTTTGCGCTGCAGCGCTGAGGCTTGGGGCGCTGCCCCAAACCCCGCAAGGGGGCATCGCCCCCTTGACCCCGGCTTTGTGATTTCTTTGTTACTATGTGCAGCCGCCGCTCGCGCCATTGCGCCTTCGGCGCCATTGGCGAGCTTTGGTTTTATGCGTTGCGACGCTGAGGCTTGGGGCGCTGCCCCAAACCCCGCAAGGGGACATCGCCCCCTTGACCCCGGCGTTGTGGTTTCTTTGTTACTATGTGCAGCCGCCGCTCGCGCCATTGCGCCTTCGGCGCCGTTGGCGAGCTCTGGTTTTTTGCGCTGCGGCGCGAGGGGCTTGGGGCGCTGCCCCAAACCCCGCAAGGGGGCATCGCCCCCTTGACCCCGGCTTTGTGGTTTCTTTGTTACTATGTGCAACCGTCGCTCGCGCCATTGCGCCTTCGGCGCTGTTGGCGAGCTTTGGTTTTATGCGTTGCGACGCAGAGGCTTGGAGCGCTGCCCCAAACCCCGCAAGGGGGCATCGCCCCCTTGACCCCGGCGTTTCTACTTTACAATCAGGTTGCAAAGCCTCCCAGGCACATATATCAGTTTCATAAGCTGTTTGTCCCCCATGATAGCCCGCAAATCTTCCCGCGCCGGCAACTCATGCTGTGCCTGCGCATCCGTCATCTCCGGATTTACCATGATGTGCCCGCGAAGCTTGCCCATCACCTGTACGGCAATCTCAACCTCGCTGCGCTTCATCGCTTCGGGATCATATTTCGGCCAGGCCACATAGGCAATCTCGCTGCCGAATCCAAGCTGCTCCCACATTTCTTCGCAGATGTGCGGGGCAACAGGCGCAAGCAGCAGCACCAACGTCTTCAGCTCGTCCCGTGTGCAGCCGCCCGCCGCGCTAAAAGCGTTTACCAGCGACATCATCGCCGCAATCGCGGTGTTGAACTTCATCGCCTCGTAATCGTCCCCGACCTTTTTGATGGTCTCATGCATCACGGGCGCAAGCTCTTTTTGGAATCCCTTGCCTTCCCTGATGTTTTCCATCAACCGCCACACGCGGTCAAGGAATCTGCGGCAACCGCGCGCGCCGTTGGTGCTCCACGGGATCGCCTGATCGAACGCGCCCATGAACATCTCATACAGGCGCGTCGCGTCCGCGCCGATATCCGCGATGCAGTCATCCGGATTAATCACATTTCCGCGGGATTTGCTCATCTTCTCCCCGTTTTCACCGAGGATCATCCCATGGCTGGTGCGTTTCTGGTAAGGCTCGGGGCTGGTTACCGCGCCGATGTCATACAGGAACAGATGCCAGAAACGGCTATAGAGCAAGTGCAGCGTGGTATGCTCCATGCCGCCGTTATACCAGTCCACATTCATCCAATAATCCTGCGCCTGTTTGCTGGCAAAAGCCGCATCGTTATGCGGATCGGTATAACGCAGGAAATACCAGCTGGAGCCCGCCCACTGTGGCATGGTGTCCGTCTCCCGTTTGGCGGCATGCCCGCATTGCGGGCACGTCGTATCCACCCAGTCGCTGATGTGGGCCAGCGGGCTTTCACCGTTATCGGTCGGTTCATAGTTTTCCACGTTGGGCAGCAGAACAGGAAGCTCGCTCTCAGGCAGGGGCACCGCGCCGCAATGCGGGCAATGCACCACGGGGATAGGCTCGCCCCAATAGCGTTGACGGCTGAAAACCCAGTCACGCAGTTTATAGTTGATCTTGCGCTCGCCCAGCCCTTTTTCCTCGAGCCAATCAATGATCTTCGCTTTGGCCGGCGCCACGCGCAGGCCGTTGAGGAAATCGCTGTTTACCAGCATTCCATCGGCCACATCCGTATAGGCTTCGGTTTCAACATCACCGCCCGCGATTACCTCAACAATGGGCAGCCCAAACGCCTTGGCAAAGGCATGGTCGCGCGTGTCATGGGCGGGCACAGCCATGATGGCGCCCGTGCCGTAGCTCATCAGCACATAGTCGCTCGCCCAGATGGGAATCTGCTGCCCGTTCACGGGATTAATGGCATACAGCCCTTTGAGTTCCACGCCCGTTTTCTCTTTATTAAGCTCCGTGCGTTCAAAATCGCTCTTGCGGGCAGCCGTCTCGCGGTAGGCCGTTACCTCGGCATAATTCCGGATGACGTCCTGATACTTCTCAATAAAGGGATGCTCGGGGCTTACTACCATGTACGTAGCGCCAAAGAGCGTATCCGGTCTGGTGGTAAACACGCGCATCTGATCCTGCGTCCCCGCGATGGTAAAGTCTACTTCCGCCCCTTCGCTGCGGCCGATCCAGTTGCGCTGCTGCACCTTTACCTTCTCGATGAAATCCACCGTATCCAAACCATCCAGCAGCTTCTGCGCGTATTGGGTGATGCGCAGCATCCACTGGCTTTTAACCTTGCGCACCACTTGCCCGCCGCAGCGTTCACACACGCCGTTGACGACTTCTTCATTGGCAAGGCCGCATTTACAGCTCATGCACCAGTTGATGGGCATTTCCGCCTTATAGGCCAGCCCGTGCTTCAAAAGCTGCAAGAAAATCCACTGTGTCCACCGATAATAGTTCGGATCGGTGGTATCCACTTCCCGGCCATAATCGAAGCTGAAACCCAACTTCTGCAACTGCGCGCGGAAATTCTTGATGTTTTCCTGCGTAACAATGGAGGGATGCACATGGTTTTTGATGGCATAGTTCTCCGCAGGCAGGCCAAACGCGTCATACCCTATGGGGTAGAGCACATTGAAGCCCTCCATGCGGCGTTTACGGGCGATGATGTCCATCGCCGTATAACTGCGCGGATGCCCCACATGCAGCCCTGCGCCGCTGGGGTAGGGAAACTCAACCAGGCCATAAAACTTCGGCTTCGCGGATGGAAATTCGGCCTTGAACGTATCCTCCGCCGCCCATTTCTTCTGCCATTTTGTCTCGATGCGATCGGGATCGTACGCGGGTCGTTGATCTTGATACATGTGCTAAGCTCCTTATTCTATCGTACACGTGCGATATTCTTCATTCCAGATGGGCGTGATACCCTGCCGCACCCATTAGCCTTGCAGCTTTTGGATACCGATATCAATACGCCGCAGTGTCTCCGCCTGCCCCAGCAGGTAGGCCAGCTCCGTAGCGCCGCCCGGGGTGCTGGCAAGCCCGCTGATGGCTACGCGTACCGGCCACATCATCTGGCCGGTTTTCATCTCCTGCGCTTGCGCCAGCGCCATCAGGCAATCCTTCACAGTCTCTTCGGCAAAATCGCTCAGCCCCGCCAGCGCGGGGCGGGCTAGCATCAGGGCTTGCAAACTGATAGCCGCATCTGTTTTCATCTTTTTGTGGGTATAGATGTCAATATCATATTCCGGCAACACAGCCAGAAACGCGACCATCACCGGGATGCGGTCAAAGACCTCCGTACGGCTGTGCATCAACTCCGCCAGCCTGCGGTAGTCCATCCCAAGCCCGCCCAGCGCCTTGTCAAACCACGGGGTAGCGGCTTTGAGATACGCCTCAAAATCCATGCGTTTGATGTACTCGCTGTTAAACCACACCAGCTTATCCATATTGAAGATGGCGGGCGACTTGGACAGCCCTTCCAGCTCAAAAGCTTCCACCAGCTCCGGCAGGGTGAAAAACTCACGCTCCGCATCCTTGGGGCACCACCCCAGCAGCGCGATAAAGTTGATGATCGCTTCTTTGACATACCCCTGCGCCAGCAGATCCTCAAAGCTCGGGTCGCCATAGCGCTTGCTGAGCTTACGGGTCGCGTCTTTCATTACCACGGGCAGGTGCACATACGTGGGCGCTTCCCAGCCAAAAGCCTGGTAGAGCAGATTGTACTTGGGCGTGCTGCTCAAATACTCCGTGCCGCGCATCACATGGGTAATCGCCATCAGATGATCATCCACCACATTGGCAAAATTGTAGGTGGGCAAGCCATCCGCCTTGATGAGCACGTTGTCATCCAGGGTATCGCAGGGCACTTCCACATGCCCAAAGAGCGCATCCTCAAAGCTTGCGGTTCCTGTGAGCGGCACATTCTGCCGTATCACATACGGCTCGCCGCTTTGCATGCGGCGCTTGGCCTCGGCTTTATCGATGTGCAGGCAGTGTTTATCATACTTAAATTGCTCACCGCGCGCGGTGGCCGCGTCACGCCGCGTCTGCAACGCTTCCTTGGTGCAAAAGCAGGGATACGCCGCGCCGGTATCGATCAGCTGCATGGCGTAGGGCAAATACAGCTCCCGCCGCTGGGTTTGAATGTAGGGGCCAAAATCGCCGCCCACATCCGGCCCTTCATCATAAATCAGCCCCGCTTCATGCATACTCTGGTAGATCAGTTCCACAGCGCCGGGCACCTCGCGCTCCTGATCCGTATCTTCAATGCGCAGGATAAACCTGCCGCCCATCTTACGGGCAAACAGGTATGTATACAGCGCTGTGCGCAGGCCGCCCAGGTGCAGGTACCCCGTAGGGCTGGGGGCGAAACGGGTGCGTACTTGTGTCATGCGCAGATTCCTTTCCTATTTGGGATTCGAAACGCGTTACAGTTGCAGGCGATAGATGGTTTCGCCGTCCTCCTGCCGCCCGTCGGGCACAAAGCCGAGGCTTTCATAGAGGGCGCGCGCCGCCATATTGGCTGGCTTAAAGCTGATGTAAACAACATCCCGCTTGGGCTCGCGGGTACGGATATCCGCAAGCACCAACGCCATGGCGCGCCTGCCGTAGCCCTTGCCCTGATGGCTGCTGTCAATCATCAGGCGGCTTATGCAAAAGGCGTCTTCTTCCGCGTCAAAGCCATACATCACAAAACCCACGGGTAGCCCGTCCGCACAGATGGCGCGCGGCAGATACTGCGGAATGACCGCCGCCTGCGCAAGGCTGAATAGATTTGTCGCCACAAAACCTTGCTGGCGCTCTGCTACCCTAAGCGCAATCACCGCGTCAAACGTATCTCGGGTGATGATTTCCAGCGTTACCCTCACGTCCGCACTTCCTTCTTGAAGCTGTCCTTCAGCCCCACCACACGGTTGAACACCGCGGTTTCCGCTGTGGAATCAACATCCTTACAGAAATAGCCCATGCGCAGGAACTGGAACGTATCCCCCGCCTTGGCATCCCCCAGGCTCTTTTCCATATACCCATGGCAAATGGTCAGGCTTTCGGGGTTCAGGCGAGCAATAAAGTCCTTTTTGAGCGTGCCCGCGGGCGCGAGCGTTTCTTCCTCGGGCTTGTCCTCGGTTTCAGCTTCGGCCACAGCAGGGATATCCGCGGCGTTTTCATCCAGCAGCAACGGTTCATACAGGCGGGCGATGATCGGCAGGTTCTCGGTCGCGCTTACCCAATGCAGGGTACCCTTCACTTTGCGGTTTGCCCCTTCGGTGCCGTTGCGGGTATCCATATCCACCGTGCAGTAAACGCAGGTTACGTTGCCGTTTTCGTCCTTATCGCAGGTTTCGGCCTTGATGATGTACGCGCTTTTCAGCCGCACTTCACCGCCCAAAAACAGGCGGAAGTACTTTCTGGCGGGCACCTCCATAAAATCTTCCTGTTCGATGTAAATCTCCCGCGTGAGCACGCTGTTGTGCGTACCCATTTCGGGATGGTCGGGATGGTTTTCCAGCGGAAGCGCGTCCCGTTTGTCCTGCGGCCAGTTGGTCAAAACCACTTTGAGGGGTTTGAGCACAGCCATGGCGCGGGGCGCCGTAGCGCCCAGGTTCTCCCGCACGCAGTGCTCCAGCAATGCCAGATCCACCACGCTATCCGCCTTGGCAACGCCGATGCGGTCAATAAAATCCCGGATAGCGGCAGGGGTATAGCCGCGGCGGCGCAACGCGCAAAGCGTAGGCATACGCGGATCATCCCAGCCGGAAACATGCCCGCCCTCCACCAGCATACGCAGGTACCGTTTGCTCATGATGGTGCGCGTGATATTCAATCGGCTGAACTCGATTTGCCTTGGCGCGCTGGGCAGCATATTCTGCGCGTGGTTTACCACCCAGTCATACAGCGGGCGGTGATCCTCATACTCCAGGCTGCATAGGCTGTGGCTGATGGATTCCAGCGCATCGCCGATGGGATGCGCAAAATCATACATGGGATAAATGCACCATTCCTTGCCGGTACGGTGATGTTCCTTAAAGAGGATGCGGTACATGGCAGGGTCGCGCATGTTGACGTTGGGGCTTTTCATGTCGATTTTCATGCGCAGGATCATGCTGCCCTCAGGGTGCTTGCCCGCCTTCATTTCCGCAAACAGGCGCAGGCTTTCTTCCACGGGGCGCTCCCGCCAGGGGCTATCCTTACCCGGCTCGGTCAGGGTGCCGCGGTTCTGGCGCACCTGCTCAGGGGTCTGCTCATCCACATAGGCAAGGCCGCGCTGTATCCAGTCTACGGCAATATCGTAGCAGTGCTGGTAATACTCGCTGGCGAAAAACAGGCCGCCTTCCCACGCAAAGCCCAGCCAGCGGATATCCTCCATGATGCCATCCACAAATTCGGTTTCTTCTTTCGCGGGGTTGGTATCGTCAAAGCGCAGGTTGGTGAGTCCCCCAAAGCGTTCCGCCGTGGCAAAATCCGCCACCAGCGCCTTGCAATGCCCAATGTGCAGGTAGCCGTTGGGTTCCGGCGGAAACCGTGTGCGCACGCGCTGAAAACGCCCGCTTTGTAGATCATCCTCAATCATATCCCAGATGAAATTGGTTTTGCTTGCGGGTGTATCCATACTGTGCCCATCCTTTCTGCGCATAGCCCATGCCCTGCGGCGATGGGCGGCATTTCAGTATTATATAGCGAAAACCAGCGGTTGACAAGGGCGAAGGCAAGCTTTGCCAACTTTTGCGACCCGCACTCAACCCCCAGCCCGGCACGCTGGAACGGGTTTTTCTGTTTGACAACCATCGCGGGGAGGCTTATACTGAAGCTGACAAAGAAATAAGGCAATATTTCGGTTGACGGTTTGGGGAGAGCGCGGCGCGCAGTATGCGTAGCCGCCGCCGAAGGTGCAAGCCCGCATAAGCTCTCAGGCAAAAGGACCCGAACCCGACGAAGCTCTGGAAAGCAGCAATGCACCGAAGAGGCAATCCGCCATGGTTCCATAGGCGGTGAAACTTTCAGGTAAACGGACAGAGGCGCGAGGAGAAGCGGCGAGGTATCGCCATGCTTTTCATGAGCGCCTGTTTTTGTTTATCAGCAAGAAAGAGGTGGCATTGCATGCCAGAGACCGAACAGCTCCAAAAAACACCCCTATACGCGCAGCATGTGCTGCACGGCGGCAAAATCGTTCCCTTTGCGGGATATCTGTTGCCGGTACAGTACGCGGCGGGGGTCATGCAGGAGCATAACGCCGTGCGCCAAGGCGTGGGTTTGTTCGACGTTAGCCACATGGGTGAGGTGCTCTTTACCGGCGCGGATGCGCTTGCCAATATTCAGCAGCTGCTTTGCAATGATTTCAGCACACTGCAGGATGGCCGCGTGCGCTACAGCCCCATGCTTAACGCGCAGGGCGGCGTGATTGACGATGTGCTGGTATACCGCCATAACGCGCTCAAGTATCTAATGGTCGTCAATGCCGCAAACCGCGCAAAGGATGTAAGCCACATTCTCGCCTGTCAGTTCGGGGATGTGCTAATCGAAGATAAATCCGATCAGTTTGGTCAGCTTGCCTTGCAGGGGCCAAAGGCGCAGGCGATGCTGGAAACACTGCTGCCCGCCGAACAGATACCACAGAAGTATTACAGCTTTATCGACGGGGTCACAGTCGGCGGCGTATCCTGCCTGCTCAGCCGTACCGGCTATACCGGTGAAGATGGGTTTGAACTCTACTTTGCCCCGCGGGACGCGGTAGCGCTCTTTGACGCTTTGCTCGCGGCTGGCGAGCCGTTCGGCCTTACGCTGTGCGGCCTTGGCTGCCGCGATACCCTGCGCCTGGAGGCGGCCATGCCCCTCTACGGGCATGAGATGGACGACAGTGTTACCCCGCTGGAAACAGGGCTGGGTGCATTTGTTAAACTGCAACGCGAAGGCTTCATCGGGCGGGAGGCGCTGCTAGCCGCGGGCGAACCCAGGCGCGCGCGTATCGGGCTCAAGATTACAGGACGCGGCATCGCGCGGGAGCATTTCCCCGTTTACAGCGGAGATACGCGAATCGGCCACACCACCAGCGGCACGCACTGCCCTACTGTCGGCCCCGTCGCTATGGCGCTGGTGGAAGCCGCGCACCAGACCGTAGGCGAAACCCTGTCCATCGAAATCCGCGGCGCAAAGGTGCCCGCGCAGATCGTCCCCCTGCCCTTCTATTCCCGTAAAAAAGAAAACAGGTAATCAAACCAGACCATGTACTTTGAAGGAGGTAATCCCATGGAAATCAAGACCGATCGGCAGTACAGTGAAAGCCATGAATGGGTGCTCTTTGAAAACGATACCACCGCCACCATCGGCGTGACCGATTTTGCCCAGAGCGAGCTGGGCGACCTTGTATTCGTCAACCTGCCGCAGGTGGGCGACACCGTGACCGCCGGTACCCCCTTTGCGGATGTGGAAAGCGTCAAAGCCGTCAGTGATGTATACTGCCCCGTGAGCGGCACCGTAAGCGCTGTTAATGAAGAGTTGCTCACCGCGCCCCAGCGCATCAATGAAAACGCGTATGACGCATGGTTCATCAAAGTGGAGAAGATCACCGATCAGAAACCGCTCATGGATGCAGAAGCCTATCGCACGCATACGCAAGCCTGAGCGCCGCGAAGCCGTATCCAGCAACAGACGATAAACATCCTTCTGGATCGTTACGCACCCCAATGAAAACAAGAAATATGAGGGTTACAGGATGAGCCATTATCACCCGCATACACAGGCCGATACCTCGGCCATGCTGACAGCGCTCGGCTTGGACGATACCGACGCGCTGTTTGCCGATATCCCGCAAAGCGTATTGCGAAAGGCGCCGCTTTCGCTCCCCGACGGTCTTGGGCAGATGGAAACGCTTGCCGCCATGGAAGCGCTTGCAGATCAAAACATACGCTACCGCCTTACGCTGCGGGGCGCGGGCTGTTATGATCACTTCATCCCGCCGCTGGTAAGCCAGCTCGCAGGCAAAGAGGAGTTTGTAACCGCCTATACCCCCTATCAGGCGGAGATTTCTCAGGGGATTTTACAGGCCATCTTTGAATACCAGAGCCTGATATGCGCGCTCACAGGCATGGATGCCAGCAACGCGGGGATGTATGATGGCGCGTCCGCCGCCGCCGAAGCCGCGGTCATGTGCCGCGAGCGCAATCGTACAGTAACGCTGGTCAGCGAATGCGCCCACCCGGATACCCTTGCTGTGATGCGTACCTATGCCTACGGCACCGGGCACGAAGTGCGCGTGGTGCCGGCAAATGACGGGCATGCCGATCTTGCCGCTTTGCAAACCATGCTCACGGGTGATGTCGCCAGCCTGTACATCCAGCAGCCTAACTTCTTTGGGATTCTGGAGGATGTGCCCGCGTTGTTTGCGGCCGCCAAGGCCAATGGGGTCAAGTGCATCCTGGGCGCCAACCCCATGACGCTGGCGCTCATGCCCAGCGGTGCGGATGTTGGCGCGGATATCGTCTGCGGGGATGTGCAGCCCTTTGGCATCCCGATGGCGTATGGCGGCCCTTCGGCAGGTTACCTGGCCGCTACCGCCGCCATGCTGCGAAAGCTCCCCGGCCGCATCGCCGGACAAACGACCGACGCGCAAGGCCGCCGCGCCTTCGTACTTACTTTGCAGGCGCGCGAGCAGCACATCCGGCGGGAGAAGGCGACCAGCAACATCTGCACCAATCAGGCGCACTGCGCCCTGACCGCCGCCGCATACCTGACCTACCTGGGCGCGCGAGGCCTGCAAGCGGTGGCCGAGCGTTGCCTTGCCCACGCCCATGCCTTTGCACAGATGCTGTGCCAGATTGATGGCGTTACAATGCGCCACCAAGGCGAATTCTTCCACGAGTTTGTGACCGATTTGCCCGTTGCGCCGCATCGGGTGCAAGCCGCGCTGGAAGCCGAAGGCATCTTAAGCGGGCTTCCGCTTGCGGGCGGCATGCTGTGGTGCGTGACGGAGAAAGCCAGCCTTGCGCAGCTTCAGCGCGCGGCCGCTTTGGTGAAGGAGGCGTGTGCACAATGAACGAACTCATGCTGCTGAGCATCGAAAAAAGTGTGGCGGGTCGCGGGAGCAACGTCATCCCCGCACCGGAAACCGCCGCCTATGCCCTGCCGGACGCTTTCCGCCGAAAAGACGCGCCGGTGCTGCCCCAGCTTGCCGAAACCGATGTGGACAGGCACTATACCGCGCTGGCGCAGCGAACCTATGGCGTTAACTGCGGCTTTTACCCGCTGGGCAGTTGTACCATGAAGTATAATCCCGCCGTCAACGAAGCCGCCGCAAAGCTCCCGGGCTTTACAGGCGCGCATCCCCTCGCACCCGCCCATGCCGTACAGGGTTGCCATGCCGTGATGGATGAGCTTGCTGCCGCGCTTTGCGAAATCGCGGGCATGGATGCATTCACCCTGCAGCCCGCGGCAGGCGCACAGGGAGAGTTTTTTGGCATGCTGTGCGTCAAAAAGTACCATGAAGCGCGCGGCGAAAGCCACCGCGTCAAAATGCTGGTGCCGGACAGCGCCCACGGCACCAACCCCGCGAGCGCCGCCATTGCGGGCTTCACCGTGGTAAGCGTGCCCAGCCGTGCCGATGGGCTGGTGGATACCCAGGCGCTGCAAGCGCTGCTGGATGATACCGTCGCGGGCATGATGATGACCAATCCCAATACCCTTGGCCTGTTTGAGAAGGATATTCTTGCTATCAGTCGAATGGTACACAAAGCAGGCGGTCTGATGTACTATGACGGCGCAAACCTCAACGCCATCCTCGGGCAAGCGCGCCCCGGCGATATGGGCTTTGATGTAACGCATTTTAACCTGCACAAAACCTTTTCCACACCGCATGGCGGCGGAGGCCCCGGCAGCGGCCCTGTGGGCGTGAAGCAATCGCTGGTTCCCTACTTGCCCACTGTAGCCAGCCTTGGCCAGCCGGAAGGGTTACAGCTGAAGGCTTTTAGCGGAAACTTCGCCGTGCTGGTGCGCGCGCTGGCGTACCTCAAAACGCTTGGCAAAGAATCACTGGGCGATGTGGCCGCGCACGCTGTGCTCAACGCCAACTACCTCATGAAACGCTTAACGGACGCAGGTTTTACCCCCGCCATCGCCGCCCCCTGTATGCATGAGTTTGTGCTCACGCTGGCTTCCCTCAAGGAGAGCCACGGCGTAAGCGCGCTGGATGTCGCCAAAACCCTGATCGATTATGGCATCCACCCGCCCACGATGTATTTTCCGCTGATTGTCCATGAAGCGCTCATGTTTGAGCCCACCGAAACGGAAACACGGGAAACGCTGGATCATGTGGCGGATGTGATGATTCGTGTGCTTGCGCAGGCAAAGCAGAATCCCGATGCCATGCACACTGCGCCGCATCATGCCGTCATTGGCAGGCCGGATGATGTCAAGGCCGCGCGCACGCCCGTGCTGCACTGGTGACCCACAGGAATGTCACCCTCATACGGGTAATTTCTCCGGCTGCCTATGGACGGTTTCGTTTTGGCCTGTAATCCACGCGGCTCATTGGCACCTGCAACACATTCAAGCAGGAAGCCGCAGAAGCCTCCTCACCCACATCGCGCCCTTTTTTACGCACCCCCGCCTACCAAGGCGGTTTCCCAAACACCGTTCGCCCCTTACGCGGCGCGTTCCTGCACCCGCAGGGCATGCAGCGTAAGCGGCGAACGGCAAACCCTGCATCGGCGGTGAAGATGGATGATTAGACGTACGGCATGCCTCATAGCGCGTGGTACCGATCCCTACCGGAACCTGGCCATCGAAAAACACCTCATGGATACGCTGCCTGATGAGACAGCGATTCTCTATCTGTGGCAAAACAGCCATACCATCGTGGTGGGACGCAACCAAAACCCATGGTATGAATGCAAGGTAGAAGAATTTCTGGAAAGCGGCGGCAAAATCGTCCGCCGTTTGAGCGGCGGTGGCGCGGTATACCATGATATGGGTAACCTCAACTTCACGTTCATCGTGCCCAAAAGCGAGTTTGATGTGCAAAAGCAGCTCAGCGTCATCCGCATGGCGGTAGCCGCCTTCGGGCTGGATGCGTACCATAGCGGCCGCAATGATCTGCTCATCGGCGATCGCAAATTCAGCGGTAACGCCTTCTATAAAGCCGGGCACAGCGCCTATCACCATGGAACCTTGCTGGTCAATTGTGATATGGCGGTGCTGGGTCAGTACCTGACGGCAAACAAATCCAAATTGCAGGCGCATGGCGTGCAAAGTGTGGCTTCGCGTGTGGTAAACCTGGCTTCTCTCTCGCCCGATGTCACCATCGATAACCTTGAACGCGAGCTTTACCGCGCTTTCAGCGCTATCTATAAGCAAAAGCCGGCCGTATTGGATGAGATGATGCTTGACCAACGCACGCTTTCCGACATCGCCACACAGTTCATCGATCCGGAATGGATTTACCCCAAGGCGATTGATTACACCTTCACGGTGGAAGAACGCTTCCCCTGGGGTAGCGTAACGGTAAAGCTGTTGGTGGAAAACGGTGTCATCCGCCATGCCAAGCTGTTTACCGATGCCATGGAAGCGGGGCTTTTTACACTATTGGAGCAAGCGCTCACCGGATGCCCCTATTTGATTTCCGCCATCAACGGGCGCTTCAAGCAGAAGCTTGAAATGATGCGTGACCAGCAGCTTTTGCAGGTTGCGGGCGATGTGTCCGTGCTCATCTGCGGCCAGATACGCGCGTTGGATCGCTCCGCGCAAAGGGATACGAACATGGCTGATCCCGATGAGCAGCCTTAACAAATCGACCGATTGACTGGCTCTGCAAAACGCACGCGGCGGGCGCATAGCGTTGCCCCGCGTGCGTTTTCCTAGGCTTGTGCGCTTAGCAGATAGCAGGCCTGCGCTCGCAACCCATGATTGCCTGCTCCGCCACTGTTCCAATTTCGCTAACCGAGATGCTGATTGTTGTGCGGGGGCAGTCCCGCAGGCAGGGATGCGCCTGTCCCAAAATGCCCTGCAACTTCACGCCCTTCCCAAAGGAGGATTGCCATGTTTGATTTGATTGTGATAGGCGGCGGCCCCGGCGGGTATGCCGCCGCGGAATATGCCGCGCACCAGGGCATGCAGGTAGCGCTGGTGGAACGTAACCGCCTTGGCGGAACCTGCCTGCATCGTGGTTGTGTGCCCACCAAAGCGTATCTGCATGCCGCAGAAACCGTCCACGCCGCCACCGCATTCGCGCCGGATGCCCTCGCCCGTTTTGACCGCAGTGCCATGCTCCTGCACAAGGATAGTCTTGTGGAAAAGCTTGCGGGCGGCATCGGGATGCTTATGAAAACCGCAAAAGTGACGGTGATCAACGGCCACGGCAAGCTGCTGGACAGCACATCGCCTTTTGCTGTGCAGATGAACGCGGAGGATGGCGCAGCGCAAACCATCACCGCAAAACAGGTTTTAGTGGCTACGGGCAGCAAGCCTGCCCGCCTGCCTGTGAAGGGCTGCGATGACCCCGCCGTGCTGACCAGCGATGAGCTGCTCTCCGCGCCAGGCGCGGAGGACTTTACAAGCCTGCTCATCATCGGCGGCGGCGTGATTGGCGTGGAAATGGCCTGCGTATATGCGCGACTTGGCGTAACCGTGACCATTGTAGAAGCCGAAGCAAGACTTCTGCCCATGATGGATATCGATCTTGGCCGCAGCATCGAAGCACAGCTCAAAAGCATGGGCGTTGTGATTCACACAGGCGCGATGCTGCAGCACATCACAAAAGACGATGCGGCTTTTTCGGCCGCTGTGGAAAAGAACGCTGCCTTGATGACGTTGCAGGCCGAGCGTGTACTGCTTGCCACGGGTCGTATGCCGGTAACGGACGGGTTGTTTGCCCAGACAATCGAGCCACAGATGAACCGCCGTTATATCGCGGTGGATGCGCATTACCAGACAAGCATACCGGGTGTGTATGCCATTGGCGATGTCAACGGCATCTGGCAGCTTGCGCATGCGGCGCACGCGCAGGGCATAGCCGCTGTGAGCCACATGCTGGGCGTACCTTCCCCCATGGATGCCAGCCTTGTGCCCAGCTGTGTTTATACCCAGCCGGAGATTGCCTCCATCGGCCTCACGCAAACACAAGCCGTGGAGCAAAGCATCCCTGTTACCATCGGCAAGGCGCTCACCACACAGAACGCGCGCAACCTGATTGAGGGCTTAGGGCGCGGGTTCATCAAGCTGGTGTTTCATCAGCAAACCCGCAAGCTCCTAGGGGCGCAGCTGTTCTGCGGCCGCGCGACCGATCTGGTGGGTGAGCTTACCCTGGCAATCCAAAGCGGCTTGACCGCCCAGCAACTCTTGTTGCCCCTTCGCGCTCACCCCACATTTGAAGAATCCATTACTGATGCGGTATTGGCGGCAAAGTTCGGATAATGCCGCGTTGCTGGATTTCGCTGGCGGCAGGCTGCCGAAAAACTGGGTACAGGGCGCGTAGTCCTGGTCAGGGTACAGGGGTGAAACCCTTCCGGGGCTTAGGGTGGAACCCCAAAGCCTCCCATCACAGCATATGGCCAAAGCAAGCGAACAGCCCGCAGGGCGATGAGACGAGCGATGGTAGAAACTGACCGCGGAGATATAACAAACTAGCCGCCAGATTTTTGATCTGGCGGCCATTCTGTTCATAAACCCGAAGAATAGGTATCATCGTTCGCCGCGCGTCCTTGGGGCAATTGCCTCACCATTGCATACATGCTACAGCGTAACGCTTTGGAGCGCTGCCCCAAGCTCCGCATGCGGCGATTGCCCCTTGCCCCGGCACCACGCGGCGAATGTCTAACCATGAAAACCGCCAGACCTTTCGGTCTGGCGGCGTTTGTCGGTCATTACACCAACTGGATTCCCTTAACGGCCAAACTGCGCGTCGTTGTTGCCGCTGTCGGTGGTCCACATTTCGAGCATGTTGATCGGGTCGTTGAAGTCCGCGATCCAGCCGTTACGGGCAACATCAAAGTTGCCGGCTTTGCGCTCGTCCAGGAACACGGCCCAGTCGATGCTCTTGATGGTCATGGTCACGCCGATAACCGCGAGATCCTGCTGGATGCACTCGGCGATGGCGATGTGACCGGAGGTATTGTTGGTCAGATACTCAAAGCTGATGGGGTTGCTGGCAGCGAGCATGTTGTTGTCATCAAACTCAAAGCCGGCGGATTTCAGCAGCTCGATGGCGCCTTCCACATCCACATCGGGGGAGAAGTAGCCGTCATCGCCATTGGGATAGGCATGTGCGGAAGCATCCTTGAACACGCCGCCGTTGCCATCCAGCATTTCAGCGGGGATAAAGGAGGTCGCCAGCAACTGGCCAGTCTGCCCAACGGTGTCGATGATGTACTGACGGTCAATCAGCATACCAAGGCCTTTGCGCATATTGGCGGCCTGCTCAACCGTCATGCCATCAAAGAGGCTGCTCTTCACGTTAAACAGCAGGTAGTAGGTGCCCAGCTCGCTGACGACGTGGAACTCAGGGCTGTCAAGCACGGTGGCAATCTGATCGGAAGGAACGGTATCGATGAAGTCCAAGTCGCCATTCTGGTAAGCGCTGTAGATGGCGGTATCATCGTCGCTGAGCATGAACTCAAGGCGCTCGATCTTAACGTTCTCAGCATTCCAGAAGTTGGGGTTCTTCACATACACCATGCTCTGGTTGTGCACCCAGCTCTCCAGCATAAAGGGGCCGGAGGATACGAAGCCAGCCTCAAGCGCCCAGGCGCCGGGGTTGGTGGCTACGTCGGGAGCGGCTTCCACTTCGCTCTGCTTCACAGCAAAGAACGTGGGGAAGGCGGCCAGGTCAAGCATGTACGCGCAGGGCGCGACCAGCTCCACGGTCAGGGTCATGCCATCCTCGGAGGCGGCCACGGCCAGCTCGTCGGGGAAGCCCTTCACGGTGCTGTACATATAGCTGTAATCAGCGGCGGTCGCGGTGCCCGCGGCGCGCTTCCAGCTATATTCGAAGTCCTTGGCGGTCAGGTCGCTGCCGTCGCTCCACTTCAGGCCTTCACGCATGGTGAAGGTGTAGGTGAGGCCATCTTCGCTGACTTCATAGCCGGTGGCGAAGTTGGGGGCGGGATTGCCTTCCGCGTCGTAGGTGTACAGGCCGCCAAAGCTGGCGGTCGCAAGCGTGGCGCCGTCCACAGAGGAGTTGAGCGCCGGGTCAAGCTTATCGGGCTCAGAGGCCAGGCAAAGCTTCACGGTGGTGTTGTCCCCATTATCGGCATACAGGAAGAACTTTGTGCCGTAAGGGTTGGAGTAGTAGCCCGTCAGAGACTCTTTGGCCATGTACAGGTCGTTGTAGTAATAGATGGGAGCCAGCGCGCCGGTGCCCATCAGGATATCTTCCGCCTGGTGCATCAGACCTACGCGGGCGGCGAAATCCGTTGTGGTTTTGATCTCGGCGATCAGCGCATCATACTCGGTCCAATCCGGTTCAGAGCCTTCATCGGCAATCGCGAAGGCGCTGAGGGATAGAACCATTGAGAGAGCCAGGAGAAGAGCAAGCAGCTTTTTCATGGTTTTTCCTCCTTGATAATTTTATATCAACGGCAGGATTGCCGTGTGATATCAACCCTGGGGATGGTAACAGGCCACCTGATGTCCGGCGCCCATGTCTTCCAGGCTCGGGCAAACCTGCGCGCACTCTTCGGTGGCATAGCGGCAACGGGAGCGGAAGGGGCAACCCGCGGGCATATTCAGGGGGCTTGGCACATCGCCCTGCAAAATGATCCGGCGCCGTTCCCGCGCGGCTTTGGGATCGGGCAGGGGGATGGCGGAAATCAGGGATTGCGTATAGGGGTGCACAGGATGGAAGATGATCTCATCGGCCGGGCCCACTTCTACGATCTTGCCCAGGTACATGACCGCAATGCGGCTGCTCATATGCTGTACCACCAACAGATCATGGGCGATGAACAGGTAGGCGATGCCCAGCTTTTCCTGTAATTCTTCAAAGGTGTTGATAATCTGCGCTTGTATGGATACATCCAGCGCGGATACGGGTTCGTCACAGACAATGAAACGGGGGTTTACCGCCAGTGCCCGCGCAATGCCGATGCGCTGGCGCTGTCCGCCGGAAAACTCATGCGCGTAGCGGCGCGCGTGGTCGCTGTTGAGGCCAACTAACTGCACCAGTTCCGCGATTTTCTCCTTGCGCTCCGCCTTGGTCTTATACAAACCGTGGATATCCAGTGGTTCCCCAACGATATCAGCCATGGTCATGCGCGGATTGAGCGAGGAATATGGATCCTGGAATACGACCTGCATATCTTTGCGGTAATGATCAATGTTGTCATCCGTAATGAGGTTACCATCAAAGTATACCTCGCCGGCCGTAGGCTTGTAAAGCCTTAAGAGTGCGCGCCCGACCGTTGTTTTTCCGCAGCCGGATTCACCCACCAGCCCAAGGGTCTCCCCCTGATTGATGGTAAAGGATACATCATCCACAGCCTTGAGCTGGAGTTTGGTGATCATATCCGCCTTTACGGTGAAGTACTGCTTTAAGTTGCGTACGTCAATCAAAGGATGATTGCTCATTGATCCTGCCCCTCCTTTGCTTCATCGTACACGTTTTTAACGTTCACCCAACAAGCCGCGATGTGGTTTTCGTTCACGCGGATCTCCTCGGGCGGGTCGCTCAGGCAAATTTTCATTGCCCGATCACAGCGGGAGGCAAAGGCGCAGCCGCTGGGAAGCTTCAAAAGGTCAACCGGGTTGCCCGCGATGGGCGTGAGCTTCTCGTGGGTGGAGCCAAACGTAGGGATGGAACGGATAAGCCCCTTGGTATACTCATGACAGGGGTTGTAGAAAATCTCATCCGCCGTGCCGCGCTCGCAGACACGCCCCGCGTACATAACGATAATCTCATCGCAGATATCCGCAATCACGCCCAGGTCATGGGTAATCATAATGATGGCCATGCCCAGCTTGTGTTGCAGTTCCTGCATCAACTCCAGTATCTGCGCCTGAATGGTCACATCCAGCGCTGTGGTCGGTTCGTCGGCAATCAGGATATCCGGCTCGCAGGCCAGCGCCATGGCAATCATCACGCGCTGGCGCATACCGCCGGAAAGCTCATGCGGATACTGCTTGAGGCGCTTCTCCGGTTCGTTAACGCCTACCAGGGTAAGCATTTCCAGCGCGCGCGCGTGCACCTGCTCGCGTGTGCGGTCGGTATGAATGCGGATGGCTTCGCGCAATTGATTACCGATGGTGTAAACAGGGTTCAGGCTGGTCATCGGATCCTGAAAGATCATGCTGATGCGGCTGCCGCGGAAGGAGTGCATCTTCTGCGTGGAGTAGGTGAGGATGTCCTCCCCGTTAAAGAGCACCTGCCCTGCCGTCACGCGCCCGGGATCGGTCAGGATGCGCAGAAGGGAGTAGGCTGTGACGCTCTTGCCGCTGCCCGATTCCCCCACAATGCCTAAAATCTTGCCCCGATCCAGGCTGAAGGAGATGCCGTTGATCGCCTTGACTTCACCCGAATTGGTAAAAAAGGAGGTATGCAGATCGTTGACCTGCAACAGTGTCGTCGTCTCGCTCATGAAATCATCTCCTCAGTTTCGGGTCGAATGCGTCACGCAGACCATCCCCCAGCAGGTTGAACGAAAGCACGATCAGGCAAATGCCAAGCGCTGGAAAAAACAGCTTGTAGGGGTATGCCTGCAAAGCCTGGCGCGAAGCGTTGGCCAGCGAACCCAGGCTGGGCATGGGCGCCTGCACGCCAAGCCCGATAAAGCTCAGGAAGCTTTCTGTAAAAATGGCCGAGGGAATCTGCAAGGCCGTGGAAATGATAATCACGCTCATGCAGTTGGGCAAAATGTGCTTGCGGATAATGCGCCCGGGTTTCGCCCCCAACGCGCGCGCGGCCAGCACATACTCGTTTGTCTTAATGGAGAGGATCTGCCCGCGCACCAGGCGCGCCATGCCCACCCAGTATAAAAGGCCAAACACCACAAACAGGCTGATCATGTTCGTGCCCAGCGCCGCCAGCACCGTGCCTTGCAGAGATTGCCCCAAAACCTGATCCAATACCACCGAAAGCAGAATCACCATCAGGGTATCCGGCAGGGAGTAGATGACATCGACAATGCGCATCATCACCAAGTCAACTTTTCCGCCCATATACCCCGCGATGCTGCCGAACAAAAGCCCGATGATCAATACAATCAGGCTGGCAAAGAACCCGACGGAAAGCGACACACGCGCACCGTACACCACGCGGATGAAATAATCGCGGGAGAGTTCATCCGTGCCAAAGATGTGCGGGAAAATCGTCGCGCCGTTATCAATGGCTTCCTGTTCCATCTGCGAATAGGTGAAGGGCGGCAGGTTCTTGGCGGAACGGTCACGCGTGCCATTGATGGTAATCATTTCGGAGTACTTGTAGGGTACAATCATCGGCGCAAAGACGATGGTCACGATAATCAGCAGCAGTACAATCAGGCTGATTACCGCCAAGGGGTTCCGAAACAGCTTGCGCATACCATCGCGGAAAAACGTGGTGGATTCCCGCATGGTTTCATGCTGTTCTTTTTCCGCATCGCTGGCGGGTTCAAACTTGCTCACATCCAGTTGCAGGCTGAGCAGGCGTTTTTTGGGGATCATATCGGCACTGTAATTACTCATAGGCTCTCCTCATCATTCAAAAGAAATCTTCGGGTCAACCACCTTGTAGATCAGGTCGCTGATGAGCGTCATGGTTACCATCAGCGTAGCCAGGAAGATGGTCGTGCCCATGATCATGGGATAGTCACGGTTGCCGATGCTCTTGACAAATTCCACGCCAAGGCCGCCTACCGTGAACACGCTCTCCACCACCATGCTGCCCGTAAGGATGTATGCGGTAAGCGGGCCTACGTAGGTAATTACAGGAATCAACGCATTCTTGAGCGCATGCTTGAAGATGACCAGCCGTTCTTTAACGCCTTTGGCGCGCGCGGTGCGGATATAATCCTGGCTGAGCACATCCAGCATGCTGGTTTTGGTGAGTCGGGTTATATAGCTCATGGGATACAGCGCCAGCGATATCACCGGCAGCACATAGTTGGGCGAGGATACGCTCCATACCCCAAACCAGCCCAGTTGCAGGCAAAACACGAGCAATAACAGCGTTGCCAGTATAAAACTGGGCACCGCTACAAATAGCGTCGTAAAGAAGATAATCGCGCGATCCGGCAGTTTGTTGCGGTTGAGCGCGGCAACCGAACCCAGGATGAGCCCAAACACCAGCGCGACCAGCACAGCCATGCCACCGAGCATTGCGGAAACAGAAAATTTCTCAAAGATGGTCACAGCAATATCGCGACCTGTCTTGGTGGAAATGCCAAAATCGCCTTGCATCAGGCCTTGCAGATACAGTTGGAACTGCACCAGCAGGGGCTTATCAAGATTAAAGCGTGCTTCCAGCACCGCCTGCACGGCGGCGGTGGGCGCCTTCTCCTTGGAGAACGGTCCCCCCGGGATGGCATTCATCGCAAAAAAAGTGATTGCAGCGATAATGAACACCGTAAGCAACGCAAGCAACACGCGTTTGCAAACATAACGCGCGCTGTCATTGCTCAGAAAGAGCATCCCTGCCAACAGCAGCAGGACGATTCCGACCAGAATTTTTTCGGTCAGGATGGGCAAAAAAATGAAGGCTACCGCAAACACAGCTGCAAACAACAGCAGGGTAGCCACCATTTTTCGCGTCCGCTCGGTTTTGATGGCTGAATCCATATCCTCACTCCTAAGTATCCAAGTCCTACGGTCGCTTGCGGGCGGCTTTTGTCCCTGGGTTGTTGTATGGCTAACTATATCACATTTTACACAAGCTTGCAATAAATCGATTCATAAACTGGTCTTGCCTTATGCAAGTTGCCCCCGTCAATTATGCATCGGTTTTTGCTGATCCCCTGCCTTCAGGATGGCGAAAAAGCGCCGCTAAGCCCTTGTGCCATTGACCCCTGTGAAACGCGTATACCTGTGTTCCTTTTGTTTGAGATTCCATATAATTCCATTTATACATAATCCGTTGGCTTGCAGGCGCCGTTACCAGCCGCACCTCCAATGGCGTTATGCTACACCGTTGCACCGGGAATGAAACATGTTTTATCCGAGTTGCCTGTAGCCTGCCTTCGCCTCCGTCCGCAACCAGCACCCTGCCCTCTGCATAAAGCGGGCTTTTCTTCTTCGGTATATTTTCCGCTTGCCGCGTCATCGGCAGGGTATGTTTTTCTTTCCCTCAAAAGCGCTTGGTATACCGCTTGCCGATGCACAGCGCAACGATGCCCTGCCGTGGATTACACTGCCGTATCCGTCTCCTCCAGCTCGCTGGTGCAATGGGGGCAACGGGTTGCCTTATCATCGATCCCCTGCAGGCAAAACGGACACTTGCGGGCTTCTTTCACGGGTTTGGGCGGCATGAGCTTAGCCATCAGGCGGATTACCAGGAACACACAAAACGCCATGATCACAAAATCGATGATTCTTTGCAGAAACATGCCATAGTTCAGTGTGCCTACGCCCGCGGCCGCAGCTGCCGCCTGCGATGCATACGCCTGTCCATCAAGCGCCACGAACGCGCCGGATACATTGAACCCGCCCAACACCAGCCCAATCAGCGGCATAAAAATATCATTGACCAGCGAGCTTACGATGCTGCCAAACGCCCCGCCGATCATCACCCCAACCGCCAGATCCAGCATGTTGCCCCGCATGATAAACCTTTTGAAATCCTGAAGAAATCCCTTCATTTCCGATCATTCCCTTATTTCCCATGATTACGATAACTCATTGTACCCATAAACCCTTCACTTTTCAAGCGGTATTGCGTAAACGTATACCCCTGATTATAATCGGCGGATTGAAAAAATAAGTGCAACAAAAGTAGCTCAATGAGCGGGGAACCTGTAAGATAGCGTTGCAAGACAAAATCAAGCAGGGAGGCCCGCCCATGAGCCAAGAACAGCATACCACAAAGGCACGAAAGTACCAACACCT
>LVAQ01000016.1 GCA_001604105.1 Clostridiales bacterium Firm_11 | reverse complement strand
CGTTATCCCCCTGTTTGGGACAGGTTGCTCACGCGTTACTCACCCGTCCGCCGCTAAAACATTCTCGTATTACTACTTGAATGTCTCCGCTCGACTTGCATGTGTTAGGCACGCCGCCAGCGTTCGTCCTGAGCCAGGATCAAACTCTTATGTTTAATCCTATCTGCTCTTGATTATTCCCCCAAGTTATCCCCTCTCGGGGCTCCTCGCGGGTCAAGCACATTTACTCAAATTCTTTGACTTCGCTTTGCGTTCGTTTCTCTCTGTATCATTTTCAAGGTTCGGCGCTCATTAGCGAGCTTGACTATAATACCATCGTTCTGGGGGGTTGTCAACTGTTTTTTTACCTAAAAACCGCGATATTCTTACATTTCTTTGTATCCCGTATGTTATGTTTTATCACGGTTAATATCGTCCGTACTTATCCGAACGCTTTAGTTGATATTTCTTATTAATGTTCGGTATATGCAAGCGTTTACGAAAGCTTTGGCATATCCTGTAGCAGTGACTCATACTTCTGGATCATCGCATCTGTCCATTGATCAAACGCCGGGTCGGGCACTTGCAGCGCCGGATGACTGTATATGTATGCGATGGTCTGTCGTACACCTTGATCAAAGCGGGTAGTTGCCACAAAATCTGGTACGGCGCGTTTGATTTTCGTGTTATCGAACAACACCGTATGACTCTTATCCCCAAGCAACTCCCCTACCAACGCCTCATTGCAGGCAGCCAAGGTTTCACTGGCAATGTGAACAAGCCTCGGCGTCACGCCAAAAGCGGCGCCAATCGACCCATAGATCTGATCCCATGTCAAGTGCTCATCACTCATGATCTGGTAGGTTTCCCCGATGGCATGCGGGTTTCCCATCAGCCCGCAAAACGCCTTCGCAAAATCCGAATTATGGGTCAGCGTCCACAGCGACAGTCCATCTCCGTGTACGATCACCTTTTTGCCCGTGCGGATGCGCTCCACCACCGAAAAGCTTCCCTTCTTTCCATGCACTGCCAGGGGAACACTGGTATCGCCGTAGGTATGGCTTGGGCGTACGATTGTTATCGGGAAACCCTGATCGCGGTATTGCGCCATCAAATACGTTTCGCAGGCGATTTTATCACGGCTATACTGCCAAAAGGGGTTGGCAAGGGGCGTGCTTTCCGTAATGACAGGGCTAGAAAGCGGTTTTTGGTAGGCCGATGCGGAACTGATGAAGAAATACTGCCGTGTGATACCGCCAAACAGTTTCACATCGCGCGCGCATTGATCCGGCGTGAACGCGATAAAATCTGCGACCACATCAAAGGTCATCCCCGCCAGTTTCGCTTGCACATCGGCAACATCGTTGATATCCGCTTTGATCACCGTTGCGCCTTGCGGCACATGCTCCATCCGGTTGCCTCGATTCAAAAGGTAGAGTTCCCATCCGCGCTGTACACATAGTGCGGATATGGCTGTGCTGATGATTCCGGTACCGCCAACAAACAAAGCTTTCATTATAAGTAAGCCACCTCTCCGTTTTTGCTTTTAATGTCAACTGCTCGCAAGACATTCGTTCTGCTTCGGGCAACCGTTTGCTTCTCTTTGCATTGTACCATATGCGACTAAGTAGGACAAGGCGGCACCTTTTGAAAAATATGCCGCGAAAGCAGGAATCTATAGCCGGAAACGGGAAAACAAACATAACCCAAGCATACAATTACAATTCACCATGTGAGGCATCATAGAGTGGAGGGATCGAATTTGGCAGTTCCTTCGGATGACAGACAAAAGCGTTCAGACGCGCCGACCGCGATAGCACCAGCACAGGCAAATACAGCGGCTCCGCGCAAAAAGCCCGCCGCACAGGCAGCCACGACCGCTGCAAAAAAGCCCGCTACACGGGCGGCCACGACCGCTGCAAAAAAACCAGCGCCGCGGCGTGCAGCCGCACAGGCTTCTGCCAGCGCCGCAACCGCAACGCCGCGCCCAGCACGCAAGACGAGTACTGCCAACCCCAGCAGCGCTGCTAAAAAGCCTTCCTCCGTGGAGCAGCCTCCTACAATCGAGCATAACGTACAGCCCGAACGCCCCGATGCTTCCCTTCAAGCCGTGGTTGCCAATGAATCGCAGCCAAGCAAATCAATCCAACCCGCCGATGGCGATGCTTCCCGCAACACGCTTGAGCCTACGGCTGAAGCTGGCAACAGCATCCCCTCCGCTTCACCCCCCAGCGATGCCAGCGATCCCGCCACGCCGTCGGTTCCCGATACCACCATTGCGGAGACCCCCACCGACGCGGTCCCCGGCCTGCGCGATCATGCCGCGGATGAGATTATGATGGAGGATTTTGACCTGGATGCGCTTCGCGTGCGCCTGACTGCCCTGCAACAACAGATCAGTGCGGCGCATATCCCCGTCGTTATTCTCTTTGAAGGGTGGCACGCCGCCGGCAAGGGCACGATGCTCTCCAAGCTGGTTGCGGGGTTGGATCCGCGCGGGTATCAAGTATACCCCATCCGCAAGCCGAATGAAGAAGAACGCGCGCACCCCCTCATGCGCCGCTACTATACCAAGCTTCCCGCACAGGGTAAAATCTCCATTTTCTGTTCGAGTTGGTACCGTGAAATCAGCAATGCGTGCTTTGAATGCAAATCGGCAAAAAAGCGCCTGAATCAGCGATACGATGAAATCGTGAATCTGGAGAGTCAACTCGTCAGTGATGGCGCACTGGTCATCAAGTTCTTTTTGCACATTTCACGCAAAGAGCAGAAGGCTCGCCTGAAAGCACTGGAAAGCAAAAAGTACACCAAATGGCGCGTGGAAAAGGATGACTGGCAGCAGAACGAGCATTACGACGATTTCCTTCGCCTCTACGATGCCATGATCGCACGTACGCATTTTGATGGTGCGCAGTGGCACGTGTTGCGCAGTGATAACAAACGCGCCTGTACCCAGCAGGTTTATGAACGTGTAATTGAAGAGTTTGAAAAAGCGCTTCAGGATCGCGCCGAGGGTTCACGCGCCTGGGATACTCCTTACCTGCAACACCTGGAAACCACCACGCCCTTGACCTTCCCGGATCTGGAAACCTTTGACCCCGAACAAGCGCTGAGTGATCCCTATAAACCAGCCGTGGACAAGGCGCAAAAGCTTCTGGAAAAACTACAGAATGCGTTGTATCTCCGCGGCATCTCCATGGTAATCGCTTTTGAAGGCTGGGATGCGGCTGGCAAAGGCGGGGCAATCCGCCGCCTGACTTCATCGCTGGACGCTCGCGGATTCGATGTGGTGCCTATCGCCGCACCCACGCCGGTGGAGAAGAGCCATCATCATCTGTGGCGTTTCTGGAACGCTTTGCCCAGCGACGGCAATATCGCCATCTTTGACCGTACCTGGTACGGCCGCGTGCTGGTGGAGCGCATTGAAGGGTTTTGCAGCGAAACACAGTGGATGCGAGCATATGAAGAGATCAACCGCTTTGAAGCGGAAGTCGCCGCTCATGGCACCGTGCTGGTGAAATTCTGGCTGCATATCGACAAGCAAACGCAGCTCACGCGCTTTGAGGATCGGCAGAACTCCCCTGACAAAGCATGGAAGATCACCGACGAAGATTGGCGTAATCGCGAAAAATGGGACGATTATTCCGTTGCCGTCAATGATATGCTGAAGAAGACCCATACCGCCGCTGCGCCTTGGACAGTGATCGAGGCCAACAACAAGCAGTTTGCGCGGCTCAAGGTGCTGGAAACTGTTATCCATGCGATCCAAACTCGTCTGGACAGCGATTCAAAATAAAGCGGTCACAAACGAAAAAGCCAATCGTCTGTTTGGCGATACAGGCAGCGCCCCCGCGGCACACAAAGCGTGTGCATGGAGGCGCTGCTTCTTACCTACTGTGTTTTTTTGGTGTCGGGTCATTGCGCGGCGTCCTCTGCGCGGCTCTTCAGGCGACGTATCTCCTGCCGCAATAAGTCATCGGGCTCCATCGGCTGGTATTGGGGCGCCCCAAGGTAGTAGCCCTGCAAGTAGTCGACCCCAAGCTGGATAAGCGTTTGCAGCTCCTCACTTGTTTCCACGCCTTCCGCCAATACCGCAATACCGCGATCCTTTGCATAGCTGATCAAGCTTTGTATACGCACTTGCTTATCCTCATCGGCATCCACACCATGCACAAAACTGATATCCAGCTTCACAATATCCGCATTAATCTGTATCAGCGCAACCTCGCTGTTATAGCCTGTACCATAGTCATCAATGGCAATCAAGCCGCCATGCCTGCGAACAAATTCCAGCTTTCTTCGCGTATACGCTTCATTATTCCGTTCACCCTCCGTCACTTCCACAACCAGCCGTGAAAACAGCGCACGGTAGCCTTTGGTTAACTGCGCCTCTTCGTCCTCTGTAAGCACATGATTGGCGATGGAGTTCAGGAAGAACCGCGCGTGCGGCTGCGTTACTTGGTTCTGTGTAAGCTGCCGGATCGTTTCAAGCCCCTTGAACCAGGTAAGGCGCTCGATGTGTTGCAATTTGCCTTCCGCAGAGGCCAGCCGAAGCACCGTTGTGGGATCGGGCAGTTCGCGCACATTGGTGCGCATTAAGAGCTCATACCCGTACACATCGCCCGTACTGGCACTTAGAATAGGCTGTAGCGCAAAGCGGACCAGTTGTTTGTCGATCATGCGATCCAGCGCATCCCGCCCGCTGATGAGAAAAGCATCCTCGCTGTAATCCCGAAAATTGAACTCTTCCAGCGTTCCCTTGGCGTTTCGCTTAACTTTGTACATGGCAAAATCCGCATACTGGATCAATTGATTCAGATTGTCCGCATCATCCGGAAACCACGCCAGTCCGCCGGAAACGCGTAGCTGATAAAGCGTACCATCCGGCAGCTGGTAGGTTCGTTCTACAATCCCCTTCCACGCCCGCTGCACACGCTCACGCATCTCCGCCTTCGTCTTTCCCCCATGGAGCAGCACCAGAAATTCATCGCCAGAGCGCCGCGCCACCAGTGCGTTCTCCATCCCAAACAAACGAAGCGCTTCGGCAAAAGTCCGTATATAGCCATCCCCGCAATCATGGCCGTAGGTGTCATTCAAATACTTCAGGTTATCTAAATCCAGCATAATCACCGCGGCAACGCCCAACGCCGCACCGCGCCGGATGAAGAGTCCTTCGGCACTGCTGTCAAACGCGCGGCGGTTCAGGATACCGGTAAGCAGGTCGTGATCACGTTCGCGCTCAATGCGATGCCTGTCCTCCACTTCGCTGGTTACATCCATCACTGTGCCTACGACGCCGTTTTCTTCCTGCATGATTTCTACCCGAACAAAACGCGGAGCACCCTCTCCCGGAATACGGAAAAACGACTCCTCCACCTTATTCTGCATTACAGCGTTCACCATATCCCAGCACTGCTCTTTGGGGATGAGGTTATCCCCCGCCGGCTGCTCCGTTCGCCCCAGCAGCCGAAACAGCCCATCCGAGCAGAACGCCATATCGTTATCATCCCGTACTTCAAAAACCCCTACGGGCAGCTTTGCCGAGCGGAGCACACGGGAAAGCCGCCCAGCCGCCTCCAACGCACTATGGTTCCACTCCACAAGCGCATCCGCCAGTGCATCCACTTCGGTAATACCGGTTTGCTGCAACCCAAGCGGATGGTTGGGGTCGCTCGCACGAAGGCTTCCCGCCAGCCTGACAAAAGGACGTACGATGTTCCTGCCGATCAACCAGGCAATCGAAGCGCTCAGAATGGCCGCGAACAAAGCGCCGATCAGGAAAAGCCTCCATACCTGATTGGCAAAAGCAAACAATGTCGTTTCATCCTCAAGCCCGATCAGCACCCAATGCTGGGTAGAAAACGGTGTGTTGGAAGGGTAGAGGGTCAGCTCCATCACCGATCCATAGACTACCTCCCGCCCACGCACGCTTTGAATCCGGATATGCCCCGTTTCCTGCACGGTGAAGGGCGCAAGCAGCGTATCCTCCGCGCGAAAAAACTGCTTGTACACAGTTCCTACAGTGGTCACCCTGCGGTAGGACAAACCGCCATCTGTGGTCATGCCCAAAAAGTACCCTCCGCGTGTATTCCTTGCGAATTCTCCGCGGTTGAGTACCGATATTAAGTAGTTTTCATTGATTTCTACGCCGATCACTCCATACACCTCGCCGGCTCTGTTGCGCAGCGGCTGGGTATAGGTAATCACGCGGCTATCATCCGCACCGTTAATGCGAAACGGCAAACTCCAATACCCGTTGTGATGCCCATCGGTGCTTTTCCCGCTCCCCGCGGCATACAAAGGCATATAGAAGTAGGCATTATCCGGATTGGATACGCTGCCCGGAAAGGTGAAGCACGCCTGCCAAAAACTATCCAGCGACAAACCCAGTTCACGCGTAAGCGGAGGCAAAGCGCGCAAAATATGCAAATCACTGTTATCAGAAGCATCGGCATTCGGATCAGTGTCCCGGATGTACAACCCCGCATAGGTATCTGGTTTCCCGATGACACCGATCCCATTGAGAATCAAGAATATACCGGTGGTATCGTTCTCCCGCATCCGCAGTATCAGTTCGTTTGCCGCTTCCCGTACAAGCTGCGCATTCAACGCCGCATCCGTCTTGATATCTGCAAAAGTCTTTCCCTGCGCAGCCATAAGTTTCTCAAAGCGGTTAAGCAGCATCTGCTCCATCCCTGCCAGGTAGGACCAGTTGAGCGTCATCTCCGTCTGCAAAGTCTGGTATTTGTTCTGGGTGCGTTCATCCAGCATGTGCAGCGCATTTGCCTTGATATCATCAAACACCCCATTGACCGCAAGAATGCCGATGATCAACACCGCATGCATCACGCTGGTAAGCAGCAGCGGCAGCACAACGCGGCTGACAATACTTGCCTGTTTCTTTTGCCGCGCCATGCCATCGCCTCCCTCGCCCATCCCTTGATTATCGCACAGCCTCCGCCAGTGACGCGGTGAACCCCGCGTACCATTCTGCAAAAGCTTCATCTGTTGTTAAGCTCTGTATAGCCGCATCGCGGGATAATCCCTGCGCCATCAGCATATCCCGTTGCGCAAGCGCCTGCATCGCTGCCTGCGTCATGCTGGTTTCCACCACCTGCCTTGCGGCATTGCCATGTTGAAAAGCGCTGTTGGTATAGAGCCGATAGTTTTCCGTGATGGACAAACCTACATCGATGATTCTGCGCAACAGCGGGGTTATTGTATAATCCTTGATGGATTGATCCAGCAGGGTTTGATCATTGGCAGCGTATTTAACAGGCAGGTACCCCGAGCGGATGGAAAACTCAATGTTCTTGTGCACCTCTGTAAACCATTTGAGAAAAAAGGTCGCGGCATATTCTTTTTCCTGCGTGCTGCTGGTGACCACCAACCCCGCGCCCTGTTGTACAGCGTAAGGTTCTGTGCCTGCAAAATTCGGCAGCGGGTAGACCTCACACGCAATGGGGTAAGTGGTGCCATCATCCCGCGTTACCTCTGTGGGAAAGTAAAGCGCCCCGCTGGTGGATCCTACAAGCGCCAACAGCCTGCCTGTTTTCACATCATCACTGCGGAATCGTCCATATGCGCCAAACCAGCCGTTTACAAAGGGAACATAATAATGATCCCACAGCTTACGCATAATGGCTTCATCCACTTGTAGATTCACGATGCCATCGCTTACCTGAAACATCTCTTTACCCAGCTGTAAACTGCCGATGAGCATATAGTTTGCAAACGCGTCACGTCCGAAAAGAGCCTTGCCATCATCCGCAACCTCCGGGGTTTGCGCATCGCTCCACTCGTAAAAGGCCTTGGACAGCGATACGATGCCTTCCCATGTGGCAAGCAGCGCCTTATCCGCGCCGGTATCCGCCGCAAAGGGTTCCCAATCGGTTGCGTTCAGCAGGAGCAACTCGGTGGATTTGGCCGTTGGAAACACCTTCAACGCGCCATGTGTGCCCAGTTCCCCCTCTTGCATGTAGCTTTCAACATACTCGGCGCGCTCATCGGCCGTCATATAGGGAGCCAAATCCGCCACAAAACCCATCTGATCCAACTGAAAAGCAGTATCCGCATACGCCGCGAACATATCCGGCATGTTCTCCGCGCCGGGTTCTCTGTTCGCAGCTTGGAGCAGCTTGGTTGCTAAATCGTTTATGCTGCCCTGACTGTGCGCTTCTACGATTATGCCTTCCTTTGCCCCCAGTTCTTCGTTAAACGTCAGCAGCAAACGGTCAAACACCTGCTGCTGGATGCCGTTGTAATAATGCCAGATCATCAATGTCTGCGGCGCTTTCGGGTTCAGCCGCACCTTGACCTGCGCCATCGCGGGGCACGAAATCAGCGTAAGTATAATCCCGGCAATTAACAACACACATAAAGAGATGCTTTTTTTCATGGTGATCCTCCTGCTTTTCCTGATGGGCGCACCCATTTTACCGAAGCGGAATATACCTAAGGAAACCTGCTGCATCCATTCCGATGAAAAATGGATCGGTTTGCGTGGTTTTGGTTGCATCCGGCAATGGAGAGTATGTCATAGGCCATGGTTTTCCATACACGCACGCCGTATCATCACGGCCGCTGCGCAAGCCGTTGTGTAGGTATCCATCCTGATGAAAAAAAGCACCTTTGTGAAGAACACAACGGAATATTCATTTACAGTATATGCGCTATCATGTAAAAGTCAACCATCGCCAACGACCGCGTTCTCTCAACCGCGTTTTCTCGTTGGGTTGTGTTGGAAAAAGGAAAAAGCGGCGTGGGTTTCGCCCGCGTCGCTTCTTCTGCCTGCAATAAACTAAACCGCGCATGCGCAAACTGTTTGATGCTATCGCAAAACAGGAGTCATGCGGCTCGCCAAATCAATCAACGTAGAAAGACTGACCATAAATAAACTGTTGCATCGCCTCGATATTCTCGCGGATGCGCGCCTGGGAACGGAATACCACCATGGATGTGCTGGCATCGCCGCCATATTTCCATGTGCCCTCCAGCGGGAGGCGCAACTGCTCCAGTGCATCGCCGCCATTGAGGATACTGGACATCGCTTCACCGCTGATGACCGCCATCCCCAACCCCATCAAATCAGCGGCGCTCAGGTTGGTCGCGCCAAAGGGCAGCGCCACCTCAATCAGTTTGACCAGTTTTCCCAGATCCATCCCCTGCATCACCTGCGTCATGAGCGTTTCCAGCAGTTTGCGCTGGCGCTCGGAGCGGGCAAAATCATCGTCGATTCCGCGAATGCGCGCATACGTCACCGCCTGCATCCCATCCAAATGCTGCAAACCGTCGATCGCTTTCACTTTCTCTCGCTTCACCTTATCCATCGGCTCTTTGCGCAGTTCAAAGTTGATTCGGTTTGCTTCCAGGCTGGTCATATCCAAATCAACGCCTCCCAATGCGTCGATGATGTTGGCCAGTCCATGAATGTTCACCAGCACATACTTTTCGATATTCATCTGGAAATTCCGGTTGACCGTTTTCATCGCGAGCATCGCGCCTGCGGCCAGGTCTCCATCCTTGCTTCCAAACTTAAACGCCACGTTGATGCGATTCTGTTTCTTGTACCCGGGGATGGTAACCGCCGTATCCCTTGTGATGCTGGTCAGTTTGACCGAGCCGGTCTCAAGGTTGATGGAGCAGATGATCACCGCGTCGCTGCGGCCTGTCATCAGCGCCTCGGAGCGGTTATCCACCCCCAGCAGCAGAATGTTAACTACATTTGCAGGTAGGGCGGCATTGCACTCAAGCTCCTGCACATCCGTGTCACCCTGCAGGGCATTTGCGTCCAGCGCTTCTTCCAGCTCATCCATCAGTGCCTCTTCATCAGAAGCGGTTGCGGCGTCTTCACTGGCGTCTTCGTTGAGCCATGCTTCCCATTGTGCTTTTTCCGCATCGGTCAAATCCGGATTCTCCGCAATGGCCTCCAGTTCATCCACCACGGTTTCAGATAGGGAGCTTTGGGCATGGCCAGCTAAAGGCATGCTAAACAATAACATGGCACACAAGAGTATCGCAACCAAGCTTTTTCGCATACGGTCCATGGGCAGTATCCTCCTTGGGCTGCAATCAACAGCGATGTTTATATTATGGAACCAATGTTTTCGTGAGCCCATAAAGCCCGTTGCGTTCATGCCGCACCATCAGGAACGGATTGGTGCGCATGATGGCTGTAAAGGCAAGCGATTCTGCTTCGGATGCAGTATAGGGCACCACCAGACGGCTGTCAAGAGCAAGCACCTTCGCGCCGTAGTAATATAGCTTCACGCCCTGCGCCACAAGCTGTTCCTGCGTCAGTTGTTGCACAAGGTCCATCACATCGGTGGTAATGCTTTCAGCGGATACGCCTTCACCACGGCCAATGGTAACCTCGCTGATCGCAGGCGTGGTTTCGGCCTGCGCTTCCAATAAACTGCTTACGTTGAATGCCATCCTCGCACTGGGCAAAAGATTCGAAATATCCAGCGTCTGCATGCCATTGATGGCTTGCACGTGCACATCCATCATCTGCGCGCCCAACGCTTTCGCATCCTGCGCGGCAATCGACTGTTCCGCAAGATCGCTCACACTGTTGACCGGCGTAAAGACGATCTGGTAACGCGTGCCCAGCTTGGGCATGCCCGCATCCGCAATCGCCTTGGCAACCGCATCGCTGGAAAGCTCGGCAAGTTCGAGCATCACCAGCACATTTTCCAGCCTGAAGCCAAGGGTTGTAATGCGCTGGCGCTGGAAGCGGCTAAGCTGGTATCCGGAAAGCGTCAAAGCACGGGGGCTGACGATCGTCTTTCCATCCGCGTCGGTCTCATAACCGCCATCGCTGCGGATATCAGGTTCCGCTTGCAGAATCAGCATCGCTTGATCATATCCGCGTTTCAGCCTTAGTTCCGGCGTAAAAGGGCGTGTTTTGCGGTCACGCGGGTCATTGACCATCTCGCCATACCCCACGCCGCTGATGTTGAGCTTATCTCCCGTACGCAGCACCAGATCCAGCTTCATGCCATCGCTGAACACAATCACCTGATGGATCGGATCAATCTTGTTAAGCGGATCGTAAGGGGCGTAATGGCCCGGTTCCCAATCAATGAAGAACATGGGGCTTTCGGGATCAATCACCAGCCGATAGTAATCCGGCGCCACCAGCCAATCCGTATGGTAAGGATAGTTGCCCGGTTCTTCCCCGCTCTGGCGCCCCAGCGGGCCTGTGATCTCGTCTCTGCCATAGAGCGCGTCATAGCTGTAATCAAAGGGGGGATCTTCCTGCCCCATCAGTTTGCCCGCGGGCTCGGGATAGATGTAAATCACCTTCCGTTCGATGGTCACCTTCACCACGGTAACCCCCGGGAGGTATTTTGCGTGGCCGGCGGGAATCGAAACCGCCGCCGTATATTGCCCCACATCCACCGGCGCCGCGCTTAGCTGTGTGCTGCCGTGGTAATAGGTAACCGTAGCGCCGGAGGGAATCTGCCCCGAGCGGAAACCAAACGCCTTTCGGTCGTACTCTTTGCTTTGATCCGCCAGGGTAAAGGCGGTGCGCACGTCCGTAACGGTAAAGCTGAACGCTTCGCTGAATTGGAACCCATCCGCTGTTTCAGCGCTCAGGGTCTGCCCCGCCAGACGCGCGGCATAAGCCCGGAAGGTCACCTGATCGCCCGCACGCAAGCCCGGGATGTTGCATTCCCCGGCCAGCCTTGGCACCTGCAAGGCACTTGCGTCAAACGTATCGGGCATCACTGCGCCGGAACGGTTGATGTAAACCTGTATACCATAGGTTTGTGCGCCTGTGGTGGTAAAGGTGACATATCCCTGCCGATGAATGTTCACACCGCTGATCTGGGGCAGCGCATTCGGGTTGGCCGGATTACCGTCCAGTATATCCGCATACGTGTTGGCACTGCTGAGCACGACCACCGCCATATTGGTCAAGGCGCGTGAACGCCATAATGTCACATGGCCATTGGCCGCTGTGGTGGTGGTAAAGGGCGCGTTGCGGCCGATTTTCAAACTGATGGCGGCATCCCGTACAGGCGTGCCCGCCGCGTTTGTAACGTTGATCACGGTGCGTACCAGATTGCTCCCGCCAAGGGATGTGCCGCTTGCAAGGGTAAGGTTGGTATTGGCGCCGATGGAAACATTGGCCGCGCCCGCCGCCGTAACGGCTGAAACATACAGCGCGCCCGTGCCGCCGACGGCAAAAGTCGCCCCGCTGCCAAGGGCAATGCTGCCGCCAAAGCTGCTGCTACCCTCCAGAGAGAGTGTGCAGTTCGCATTCGCGCCGATGGCAATGCCGCCCGTTGTGCGTACCGTACGCAGCAGGAGCGTAGCTTGCACGCCACTGGCTACCTGAATGCCTCCGCTTACCGTGCCATCGTTCACAATCACGTAGTTGCCGTTGGCGGTGATGCTAAGCCCTGCGTTGGTGAGCACGAGGGTTTGCGTACCCGTCGGCACTTGTATTGCTTCCAGCTCTGTGCCGCTAGCGCGGATATCATAGCGCATGCCGCTCGCAGGGGCGGGCAGCGGCGCGTAAAAACGTGTCGATTCTCCGTTTTCGGCGGCAATGGCGTAAGCCCTGCCACCATAGGTAAGCCGGGTTACGGTAGCAAGATTGATGGGTGAATCCAAAGCCTGCCATCCGCTTTGCCAGCCACCTGCTGCCGTATCGTAGGTAAGCCGGATATCGCCAGCACAGCTTATCGCCGTACTCTCCAGCGCTCCCACCCGCAGCGTACCGCTTCCGGTAAGGTTCGCCGTTGTTCCGCGAAGTGCCTGCAGGCTGCTCGTACCGCTCACATGAACACGCGCCGCGGTTGTCAGGTTTACATCCGCCGTGCTATCAAACGATGCGTTGCTGAAAATCAACGTTACATTCGCTTGATCAACTAAAAGCGTATGGCTCCGCGGCGCGCCGCCTGATGATAGGATGGATACGCTCTGCCCCGCCACCGCGGTAAAGGGTATGGTGTCGTCCATATCAAAGGTGCCAGTTACGCCGGGCGCGGGCGCGATGGAACGTACCGCCAGTACGCTGCCCACGACCCCACTCTGGTATTCGCCGCCGCGGCCCAGAGGCGTGAGCCAAAGGCATGCGCGGTTGCTATCGTCCGAGGTGGTGAAGGGAAACCCTGCCCCGTCTACCGTTGCGGAAGTCGCGCCCGCGGCATCACAGTGATAGGGCAGGCGCCCGTTGCGGCTCACAGCGCCGGAAGGCAAGCGGATGCTTCCTCCACGCATAGTAAAGCGCGCGGTGCCCAGATCATCCACCGCGGCAATCACCAAACTGCCTGTTCCGTCAAACTCCGTGCTACCACTGCCCGCAAGCATGCTGTCGATTTGGTTTCTCGCCGTAAAATCCACCTGCATAGACACATCATTGCCAATGGTGAGCCTGCCGATGCGCGCGCCGTTCAGGATCAGCGCCACGGCAAGGTTATCGCTGATTACCAGGTTTGACGCGGGTGTGCCGCCTGAAAGCGTATACGTACCGCTTCGATAGATGGTTGTGGTGCCGTCGATCAGGGAATAGCTGCCGGATTTCTCCAGTGCCATTACGGAAACCGGCTTGATCATACCCGCAGCCGTCTCCGGCTCGTTCTCAAGCAGCCAGGCGCCATAGGCGCAGAGCGCAATCATATTTCCGTGTTCATCCAACGCGATATGCGCACATGTTGGTTGGTGGCACATCGGCACTGTTGCGCTAGGCTCCGGTGAAGGCGATCCTTCCGGCGTCACGGAGGCTTCCGGTGTGGCCGAATCCTCCGGCGTAGCCGATGCTTCCGGCGTGGCCGAATCCTCCGGCGTTTCGGATGCTTCCGGCGTGGCCGAATCTTCCGGCGTTTCGGATGCTATCGGCGTGGCTGTATCCGCCGCAGGCGCATCGGTCGTTTCCTGTTGTGTGCCTGCCGCCGCAGGCGTAGTGGTTTCCAGCACGGTCTTGGGTGTTTCGGACATCACGGATGCGGTTGTTTCGACTTGCTGCGTCGGGCTGTCCGTCACAAAAGCGGTTGGCGCCAGCGTATCGGTCGGCGTCGCTTCCACCGTCTGCGTTTCAGTGATCGTATCCGCAAGCGAAGGCATTGCCTGCACAAATAATAAAATACTCAACAGTAATGCGAATATCCTGTTTTTCCTTTGCCTTGTCGATCCGCTCATCCTGATGTTTCCTCCAAGTCGCATGCTATGCTCATGATACTATGCCTAAGTAACGTTTGGGCGAGCATATTTCTTCACACACGTTCAAAAAAAGGTTCTGTTGTATCCATGCTTTAAGGGATGCATTATTGCTGTTCGGACAAATGCAGGCAAACCCACTTGCACAAATGTTCGCCTGTGAAGCTGCGCCATCCTTGCCTTTGTGGCTCACTGCCTGTCGTGCGCATCTTCCCCCAGCGAACGGAATAACGGTATGCGCCTTAGCGCCAGCAGCAGCGGAATCCCTAGCCCATAGACAACTACCGCCTGCCCCAGCCCCACACTGCCCATGGTAGGCAGCAGCAACACATCCGCAAGGGTAAAGTGAAGTACCAGCCCGATGATCACCGCATTACTGATGACCGGCATCGCGGCTGCCAGCCACATATTTTTCCTAAACCGACGCGTAAGCAAAGCAGCCAGCAGCGTGGCAAGAGTACCAAAGACCACATCCCAGGGGGTGGCGCTTCCCAGCAGGTTTGCCAGCAAACATCCAAGTGTAAGCCCCGGAATCGCTTGTGGTAACAGTATCGGCAGGATGGTGAGCGCCTCGGCGATGCGAAATTGCACCGGCCCATAGCTGATGGCCGCAAACAGCAGGGTAAGCGCCGCGTACAGTGCCGCAATCCCTGCGGCAACGGTCATATCCCGGGTAGAAAACGAAGGTTTTTGCATGGTGAATCCTCCAAACATGCGCTCATGAAGAGCGATTAATTCCTTATGCGGCTGTCATCATCCATGGTTTGATCAGCTGCAAAGGGTATTCCAAAACCACATTACGCGCGTGGGAACGGCGGTTCCCCGCTGCAAGGTGGAAAAGGGCAAAAGAAGATGCGGCATCGCCGCATACAGGCAAATCAGAAAGCGGAAACGGGTAACAAACCGCCCGATCAGGGTTTTGAAGGGTAAACTTCTTGATGAGCCTGAACAAACCATGTGCTGCGCAACCGCGATTCCTTGCAGGCAAGCAGCCGTTGTGCAGGAATAGGGTGCGAGCGGCGCTGGCATTGTGCGCAGGTTGCTGGTGCCCGCAACCGCAGTCATAGAATTAAAAGCGATTCATCACGGGTGCATCGCGCAGGCTGCATCGCCATCATTTCCAATGTGAGCTCTGCGATTCTGCCATCTTTTCCCGCGCCGCATTACTTCCCCTCGTTAAGCCACATTTGCCAGGTCGTTTCATCTACGCCGATGGTCACCTGATTGCCGTTGCGGATGATCGGGCTTACCAGCGCGAGCGGATCAAGCATAAGCTCGGAGAGTATCAGGCTTTCACTGTGCATGTGCGCCAGCGGACGCTCCCGTGCCTTCATGCCGTTACGGTCAACCAGCGCCATGGCGCCGCCCGCCGCTTTGGCAAACAGCGCAAGCTCTTTTTGGCCCAGCTTGTGCTTTTTCAAATCTACCAGCTGGTAGGGCACGCGCCTTTCCTTGAAAAAGCGCTCCGCCTTGAGCACATCCGGGTTCTTTTTGGCAAGATAGATTTGTATATTCATGCGTCATTCCCGCCTTGATCCGGCTTGCCGCGCTTCTCGCGGATATCCTCACCGATGAACTTGAGAACCCGCACGCGGCTTGCATCCAGCAATCGGGAAGTAATGCGCTCCGTATAGCGCGCGCGAAGTTCCGAAAGATTTAAGTTTGTGCTGATAATCGTATGCCTGTTGGCATTCTGCCGCTCATTGAGCAGGTTGAAAAGCTGCGTTACGGTGATGTTCTCCATCAAAGGTTCTGTACCCAGATCATCCACCAGCAGCAGCGGCGTTTCCATCAACGGTTCCATCCATTCACTGTTGTTGGCAAAATACGCCTTGCGCATGGTTTCCAACAGCTTATAGGCGCTGATGTAGGTAACTTCGTGCCCGCGCAGTGTTACGCGGTGCGCGATAGCTTGCATCAGGAACGTCTTGCCCAGCCCGCTTTTGCCGGTAAAAAGCAGATCGCGTGCATCCGTATCGGGGAACGCGTCCGCATATCGCTCGCAAATCGCTTTGTTCTGCTTCATCAGCACCTTTTGGCTGAGTTTGCCCAGCATGGGTTCATCGCTGAAAATGCCCTCCTGAAAGGTTGCAAAGGTTTGCGTTCCCTTCAGCCCAAGCGCCAGAAGCATACGGGCATTTAGCTCACTTTCAAAGCATGGGCACATGCGCCGCGTAGGTTCGTACACGTAGCCTTCATCCTTACAGCGGGAGCAAACAAACTGCGGGGCAAGCGTATCCGGCGGTAATCCGCAGGCCGCCAGTTTCTCGTTGATTTTCGCGTTGTATGCCTCCAACGTACTGGCAAGCCCTTCATTAGCCGCAAGGTCTTTCTTGGCGGGGTAGAGCGCGCTGCGCAGCCCGCTCATCAACGCGCTATGACGCGCGTCCAGCAGTCCCCGAAGGCCTTGACAGTGCGCGCAGGCGTCGTTGACTTTCTCTTCATAGGCACGCAGGTTTTCCTCGCGGCGCGCGGCATATTCCTGTTGCAGCGCAAGCACCACTCTCTCACGTGTCATAGCGCAGCGCCTCCTCGATTTCTTCCTGTGTCAGGCTTGTATACTTATCACCAACATATTCACGCTGTTCATAGCGCTGCTCGATCACCGTTTTTCCAGCCGGCTTAACGCCAACATTCTTGGCGGCATAGCGCTCGCGGTGGCGGGCATGCTCCGCTTCGGCAGCATCCACGGTGACCACCCCATTGGCGTGAAAATCCGAGAGCACCTTATCCATGAAGGCCATCGGCGCGTTTTTTCCTGTGCTGTACTGCGCTGCTTTGCAGAGTACCTCCATGGAAAAACCCCATTCGCCACGCCATTTGACGAGCAACTCCCGATCCCTGGGCGTTGGCAGGCTGCTTGTACCCATGTGCGTAAACAGCGTGCGCAGCTGGTCGTTTTGTTCCTTGATCTGCGCCAGGTATGCCTGCACATCCGCTTCATCGGTGAGGCCTTTTTGGCTCCACGCCTCCACCAGCTCCACCAGTTTATCCAGCGACTGCGTTTTCTTTTTACGGCTGATCTCCCTTGCCGCCAGCACGATGGTGCCATGCGGCAGTTTGGCAAGCATGCCGCGGTACACGGCGCGTACCGTCTCCTCATTGGCATTGGCGCCCAAGCCTGCGGCGCGCAGCACCTCGCGGATGCACTCCGCTTCGCTCTTTTCTTTTTGCAGCTGTTTGGTAAGCTGTTCGGCGCTGGTAGCCTTGCGCCCCGCGCGTTCCCCGATGCCGCGCAGGATGCTGTCCAGATACTTGAAGCTGGGATCGCCGCCTGTCATTTCGGCGCAGGCAGTTTCCACGGCCTTGGGCGCAAAGCCCCATTCTTTCGTCCACTTCAGGTACAGGTCGATCTCGTCCACCGTGGGCGTTCGGAATTTGCTCATGCGGCGCAGCACTCGCTGGGTTCCTTCCCACGCGGCTTGACTGCGGGCAAAAAACTGTTCCGCATCGTCCAGCGACGTGATGTGCCGCTCCGTCAACTCCACCGCAAGCTTTTGCGCTTCCTTAAAACTAAAGTGCACGCCGCGCGCGCTGGCAAGGTGTTGCACCAGCAGCAAAACCACTTCGCGCGGCAAACCAAGCTGTTCCACCCACTCGTAGCAAAGCTGCGTTTCACCGCCGTGCAGCTTGCGTTTGTCTCCAAAGATAGCATACAACGCCTGCGCAAACTGCATGTAGGCTTCATCTTGCGGCATGGTTTGCTTCCCCAGTACCGCCTGCTGTACATTGCGGTAGGTAAAGCGCGGGGGTTTGTCCTGTGTGCGCGTAACAAGCCTGCACCGTTCCCAGTACTGATAGGCGGCCAGCACATCGCTTTCCTCCATGCTCAGTTCCCGCGCCACCGCAGCCGCGGTAAGCCCTTCCCCCGCTGCGGGAAAATGCGCGTACAGCAGGCCAAACAAATACACTTTCACATAGCCCTCCGGTGCGGAAGGCATATATTCGCAAATAAACGCGTTTGGCAAAGCGGTCGCGTCCCACAGGATGCCTGCCTTGTCCGGTTCAAACAGCGCCATGCCAGCGCCTCCTTATGCTACGATTTCCCTTCGAGCCTGCCCCGCTCGCATGGTCAAGTATAGCACAGCGGGAACGCGCGGGCAAGGCATCCGCTGCCCGGCAGCAAGCAATCAGGATCACGCGTCATGGCGCTTGCGCGTTAAAGTGCATCCTGCTCATAACGTCATAAAGGCAGGCACACGGGCGGGCGGGCTTGTCGCCCCGCTTGCTTTGCGGTATACTGAAAGCCAGCATGCAGTCGGGCGCCGTTTTCTGTCAGGCAGACCCGTCTTTCACGTATTGCGCATGCCTTATATCACTTTTTCAAGGAGCCAAAAGCGACTTGCGCGCCGCATGCTCCGCTAAGATTTCAAGGAGGCCGCCATGGCATTTGCCCACCTGCACCTGCACACGGAGTATAGCCTGCTCGATGGCGCTTGCAGTATCCAGCCGCTGGTCAAGCGCCTGAAAACGCTTGGCATGACGCACTGCGCCGTGACCGATCATGGCGTGATGTATGGCGTAGTGGATTTCTACAGCGCCTGCAAAGAAGCAGGCATTCATCCCGTAATCGGCTGCGAAGTTTATGTATGCCCTGACCGCTTTGACAAAACCAATGTAAGCCGGGAGTACAGCCATTTGATTTTGCTGTGCGAAAACCAACAGGGCTACCAGAACCTGACCCGGTTGGTGAGCCTGGGCTTTACCGAGGGCTTCTACTACCGCCCCCGGGTGGATTTTGCATTGCTGCGCCAGTATTCACAAGGGCTTATCTGCCTTTCAGCCTGTTTGAGCGGTGATCTGCCCAAGCTGCTCTTGCAGGGTCGCCATGAGGATGCCCGCGCGCATGCGCTGGAGATGCAGTCCATCTTTGGCAAAGGCAACTATTTTATTGAAATCATGGATCACGGCATCCCTGAGGAACGGCAGGTTCTGCCGCTGCTGATTGCCCTCTCCAAAGAAACAGAAATCCCGCTGGTAGCCACGAACGATTGCCATTACCTGGAGCGGAAGGATGCCGCCGCGCAAGAGGTGCTCATGTGCGTGCAAACCGGCAAAACCTTACAGGATGAAGCCCGCATGCGCATGGAAACCGAGGATCTCTATGTAAAGAGCGAAGCGGAGATGCGCAGTCTCTTCCCAAACCAGCCCGAAGCCATCGACCGCGCCGCAGAGATCGCCGCCCGCTGTCAGGTGGATTTTGATTTTGAGACGCGTCATCTGCCCAATTACCCCATCGATACGGGCGAAACACCGCTGGCAATGCTCACGCGCCTTTGCATGGCGGGTTTGAAAGACTTCTACCCTGCCCAGGCCGATGACCCTGAAAGCGAGCCCCGCAGGCGCCTTGCTTACGAGCTGGATGTAATCGCCCAAATGGGGTTTATCGATTACTTCCTAATCGTTTGGGATTTTATCGACTACGCCAAGCGAAACGGCATCATGGTTGGCCCCGGGCGCGGCAGTGGCGCAGGCAGCATCGTAGCCTACACGCTGCGCATCACGCTGCTTGACCCCCTCAAGTACAATCTGCTCTTTGAGCGGTTCCTCAACCCGGAGCGCATCAGCATGCCGGATATTGATGTGGATTTCTGCTATGAGCGTCGGCAGGAAGTGATCGATTATGTGACGCGCAAATACGGTGTGGATCACGTGGCGCAGATCATCACCTTTGGCACCATGAAAGCCAAGGCGGTCGTGCGGGATGTGGGTCGTGTGCTCGGCATGAGCTACGCCGCCGTAGATCAGGTGGCCAAGGCCATTCCCTTTTCGCTGGATATGACGCTGGAAAAAGCGGTGCAAATCAGCCCGCAGCTTCATGAGATGGTCAATACCGATCCTGCTGTAGCGCAACTCATCGAAACCAGCATGGCGCTGGAGGGGATGCCCCGCCACGCCAGCACCCACGCGGCGGGCGTGCTGATAACCGCGAAGCCCGTAACGGAATATGTGCCTTTGCAGGTCAATGACGAAGTCGTCACCACGCAATTCCCGATGAACACGCTGGAGCATCTCGGGCTGCTGAAAATGGATTTTCTTGGGCTGCGTACGTTGACCGTAATCCGTGACGCGCTGGATATGATGCGCGACATCGGCATTACGATGAAGCCGGAGGAAATTCCGCTGGACGATGCCGCCGTATATGAAATGATCTCCGCGGGGGATACGGATGGCGTGTTTCAATTGGAATCCGGCGGCATGCGGCTATTTTTGCAGAACATGAAGCCAGCGTGCTTTGAGGATATCATCGCGGCCATCTCCCTGTATCGGCCGGGCCCTATGGAAAGCATCCCGCGCTATATCGCCGGTAAGCTGAATCCCGATACCGTTCGCTACCCGACCCCACTGGTGAAGCCCATTTTGGATGTGACCTATGGCTGCATGGTTTATCAGGAACAGGTAATGCAAATCGTGCGGGATCTGGCGGGGTATTCGCTGGGGCGCAGCGATCTGGTGCGCCGTGCCATGAGCAAGAAAAAGAAAGATGTCATGGCGCAGGAGCGGGCGCATTTTGTCCACGGCTTAACCGACGCGCAAGGCAACGTGGTCGTAGAAGGTTGTGTACGCCGCGGCGTGCCTGAAAAGGTTGCCGAACAGCTATTTGACGATATGACCGCCTTTGCCAGTTATGCTTTCAACAAGAGCCACGCGGCCGCCTATGGCGTGGTAGCCGTGCAGACGGGCTGGCTCAAGCGCCATTACCCCGTACAGTTTATGGCGGCCATTATGAACAGCGTCATGGATAATACCGGCAAGGTGGCTGGTTACATCCAGTATTGCCGCAGCCGCGGCATTCCAGTTCTAGCGCCGGATGTCAATCAAAGCCGATGGAAGTTCACCGTCGGCGCGGATGAAAACCAAAAGCCCGGCATTCGTTTTGGAATGGGCGCCATCAAGAACGTTGGCTACCACGCGGTGGAAGCCATCGCGCAAACCAGGTCGAGCGGCTTGTTTGTCGATTTCTTTGATTTTGCGGATCGCGTACCCACCGAGGCCATCAACAAACGTGTGGTTGAAAGTCTGATCAAGGCGGGCGCGTTTGATTTTGGCAAGTACAACCGCGCGCAGCTGATGGCAGTGTATGAACGCGTAATCGATGAAGCCGTTCAAAAGCGAAAGGGCAATCTTTCCGGGCAGGTAAGCCTGTTTGACATGATGGGCGCCGTCGCAAAACCCATGCCTGCAACCGTGCCGGATATGCCCGAGCACAGCCGCAAGGCGCTGCTGAACATGGAAAAAGAGATGACGGGCGTATACATCAGCGGGCATCCGCTGGATGAATTTGCGCCCTTGCTGCAAAACGGCTTTACCACCGTGCTGGACGTACAAACCATGGCTGAAAATGAACATCACGGCCTTGACCATGATGGCGATATGGTCGTCATGGCGGGCATTCTGGCGCTGGCAAAAGGGCGCATCACCAAAAAGGGCGCCATGATGGGCATCATTACCCTGGAAGATCTTACGGGGCAAATTGAAGGGCTGGTTTTCCCCAAAATTTACGATCGTTTTGTGACGCTGCTTACGGCGGATACCCTTGTGGTGCTCACAGGAAAGCTTTCATTCCGCGAGGATGAAGAAGCAAAGCTATTGGTGGATGCCGTTCAACTGCTTACGCCGCAGAGTGCCAGTCAGGCCAAAGCCGGGGCAACCCTTCGCCGTGCGCTCCCCGCCTATCCTGATTTTGAACAGGACGAAGCGCAGCAACCCACCGTTCCCTGGAAACACGACCCCGCCAAACCAATCGCAAGGCTATCCGCGGAGAATCTGCAAACCATGGCTGCTTACCCCAATGCAGATAAACGCGTAGTGGTGGATACCGCCCTGCTGCATGGCGCGCCGCGCGTATTGCTAACGGCGGATGCAGCGCAGCATATTCCAACGGTTCTGCCCCCATCCCCACCACCCGTTGCCGCAGGCAAAGGAAAGGCGTTTGCGCACAAGGTCACAGGCGCGTCTGTCGCGGAGGTTACGCCTTCGGCAGAGGTCGCATCCGGCGCAGCATCACTGACCGACGCGCAGCTGGCCAAACGCGCGGCGCGTAAGCTTTTGATTACCTTGCCCACACGCGAGCCGTGGTTATCGCAAGTTAAAGCGACATGCACAGCACAGCCGGGGGATGTTCCGGTGTATGCCAGAATCACCGATGAGGGCATTACGCTGCTGATGGAAAAAACATGCTGGACGAATGCTTCGCCCGCTGTGCTGGAAGCCCTGCGCACGCTGCTGGGCGCTGAACGCGTTTCGCTCAAGTAAACGATCTGTCTTATGCATCGTGATATCATGCCAACATCGTTTGAAAGTTGCCCAAAACACTTGACAAAACCAACCATGCACGATAGTATACAAAATACAAAGAAAGAACAAGAGGTGTGCCGATGTCCATGACGCGCTTTACTCCCTCGGTCGAAAGCAAACCCATTCGTGAGATTGCTTACGAAACGCTGAAGCATGCCATCATCACCGGCCAGATTCCCGCCGGCGCGCGGATCGTTGAAACAGAATATGCCGATAAACTGCACATCAGCCGTACGCCGCTGCGCGAGGCACTGCGTAAGCTGGAGCGGGATGGGCTTGTCGAATATGTGCTGCGCCGCGGGGTGATGGTTCGCGCCTTTACCCTGGCCGATGTAGAAGAGATTTACACCATTCGCAACGCGCTGGAGATGCTCACCATTCCCGCCATTATCAATAACGCGACGCCGGAGGATATCCGCTCGCTTCGCGAGAAGCTTCATAAAATGGATGCCTACATCAGCAAAAATGATATTGAAGGCGTAAGCCCGTTAGCACGCAGTTTTCATGACGAGCTCACCGCCATCTCCGGCCTTAACCGCATCCTGCGCGTGATTCAAGGACAGGATGAGTACATCCGGCGGTTTTCTGCCATGAGCATCGCCAAAGAGACCCGCCGCAAAGTGGCGCATGAGGAACACTACAAATTGCTGGAATATCTGGAAAAACGCGATTTGCCAAACTTTGAAAAACTCATGCGCAAACACATCGAGCGCAGCAAGGAAACCTGCCTGAGCGCACTTGCGGAGGCAAACTACCTGAAGAACCGCGACTGAAACGCACCCCCGCCGCGCAAAAGCCGCGGCGGGGGTGTTTTTCTATTCAGCTCGAACAGATTGCGGCACAGCCGTAAGAACAAGCCGCGTTTCTGTTCGCAGAGAAACACCAAAGGAGTGAACCCATCAATGGAATCGACATGGGACTTGAGCGTATTCTACCAAAGCTTCTCCGACCCTGCTCTGCTGGCGGATATCCAAGCCATCAAGGCCATGACAGCCGAAGGGAACGCGCTGCTGGCAGCGGAACTGCCCCTGCAAGAGAAACTGGAGCGCATCATCGCGCATTTGGAAGCGCTGAGCAATAAGCTCTCCCGCGCTTTCCTCTACTGCCAGCTCACGCTTGCCGTAGAAGCGGAAAACCGCGAGGCTTTTCGTACCCTGGAAGAACTCAGCGCCCTCTCCGTGGATGCGCAGGTGCTGCGCAGCGCCTGCACACGCTTTATCGGAGAGCTGGATGATTTGGAATCCCTGATTGCGGGCAGCGCCAAGCTAACCGCTAATGCTTTTATCCTGCGGGAAGCCCGGCAGGAAGCAAAGCATATGCTGCCGGAAAGCATGGAGAAATGGATGCTGCGTATGTCGCTCAGCGGCGGAGACTCCTTCCAGAAGCTGCGCGATCAGCTCATGGGCACCCTCACGGTAGATTTTCAAGGCAACAGCCTGCCCCTGCCCGCCATCCGCGGCAAAGCCTTTGACCCGGATGCTGCTGTACGCAAGGCGGCCTACGAGGCCGAACTTGCCGCATACCCCAAGGTGGCATTGCCCATGGCTTTCTGCCTTGGCGGCATCAAAGGCGAAGCGCTCACCCTGTGCGAAGCGCGCAATTATCCGGATGTGCTGACCCAGCAACTCGCTGAAAGCCGCATGGATCACGAAACACTGGATGCCATGTTAACCGCAATCCGCGAAGCCCTGCCGGATTTCCGCCGTTACCTCAAGGCAAAGGCAACGCTGCTGGGGCATGCGGATGGTTTGCCCTTCTATGACCTGTTTGCCCCTGTCGGGGATGATGTGCAAACCTACACCATTGAGGAAGCGCGCGCGCTGATTGCCGATGCTTTCGGCAAAGCGCATCCCGCAATGGCCGCCTTCATGGATCAGGCGTTTGAGAACCGCTGGATCGATCTTTACCCTCGCGAAGGCAAAGAAGGCGGCGCGTTCTGCAGCGAGAACCATGAGCTGGGCATCAGCCGCATCATGACCAACTTTGTCGGCAGTTATGGCGATGTGAGCACTTTGGCGCATGAATTGGGGCACGCCTGGCACGCGCGGTGCCTGGAAAGCGCGCCGATTCTGATGGCGCAGCCGCCCATGCCGCTGGCGGAGACAGCCTCCACCTTCAATGAAACGCTGCTTGCCCAAACCGTGCTGGAAACCGCCAACCCACAGCGTGCTTTCTCCATGCTGGAAAGCAGCCTGGTGGAAGCCACACAGTGCTGTGTGGACATCCTGAGCCGCTACCTGTTTGAAAGCGCGGTATTTGAGGCGCGAAAAACCCACACACCCACCGTGGAAGAACTGCGTCAGATGATGCTCGCCGCGCAGGATGAAGCTTATGGCGATGGGCTGGCCGCCGATACGCGCCATGCGGATATGTGGATTAACAAGGGTCACTATTACACCGTGGGGCTGCACTTCTACAACTTCCCCTATGCCTTTGGCCTTTTGTTCGGTCTAGGCGTTTTTCAGCGCTACCGCAAGGAGGGAAAAGCCTTCCTGCCCCAGTATGATGCGCTGCTTGCCCGCTGCGGCAGCGATACCGTCGCCAACGTTGCCGCATCCATCGGCATTGATGTGCGCAGCGTAGATTATTGGCGCAGCGCGCTGGATGTGGTACGCGGCGAGATTGATGAGTTCGTCACGCTGGCGCAAAAGCAGGCAGCGCGGTGATTACCGCCGCCTTTCGCGCGCCGTGGCTCTTGACTGCGGCGTGCGCGTTTGCGGCGGGCGGCTTCCCGTTGTATGCTGTGGGCGGGTCGGTACGCAACGCACTCATGGGACTTCCCGCCAGTGATATCGACGTATGCGGGCCAGCCACGCCGGATCAGGTTGTGGCGCTCTGCGCGGGTACAGCCGTACGCGCGGTTCTCCGTGCGGCGCATTTCGGCACGGTGGAGTTGCATGTTACGGATGCCGATGGCCGTCATATGGCTGAGTACACCACCTTTCGTATGGATAGTTATCGCTGCGGCCACCAACCCAGCGCCGTATCGTTTGCAACGACTCCGCAAGTGGATGCGCTTCGTCGGGATTTCTCTGTCAACGCGCTGTATCTGCGCCTGACCGATACGCCGGATGCCCCCGAAGCATTAATCGACCCCACCGGCGGTCTTGCCCATATTCGCCAGCGTGTGCTACACACCGTCACTGTCGATCCTGATCAGGTACTCAAAGACGATGGGCTGCGGATTCTTCGCGCGGCACGGTTTCAGGCGGAACTGGGGCTTACCCCGACGCCCGCCTTGCTGGCCTCCGCGACCCGCTTCGCTCCCCTGCTCAAGGATATCGCGCAGGAGCGCTTGCGGGATGAACTGATCAAACTGCTCCTTTCCGATGCCAGATACCCCACCCTGGCACGCAGCCAACCGCCTGTCCCGGCTGGACTTGACACACTTTTACAGGTTGGCGCATGGGGCGCGTTGTTTGATACGCTACAAGCCAATGACACAGCCATACGGGCAACGGCCTGTTATCTGCCGCCCGAGGGCATGCCACCCATTGCTGGAAAGCTGACGGTGCTGTTCTGGCAGGAATCACCGCAAGCACTCGGCGACTGTATGCGCCGCCTGCGTATCAGTCAGCGCGAAGCAGCGGCGGCGGAAACATCGCTCAAGGCCATGCACGGCATTAGGCAAGGCTCGCTGTCTCTGATGGACGCTGTGCGCCTTGGACTGCCTGCTCTAAGGCAGGCGGCGGCTGCCTTTACAGCATTGCATGCGGCAGGTGAGCCGCTGTCCATGGCATGCAAGCAGGCAGATGCGATGCTTGCCGCCTTGCAAAGCGGCATCCCGCGCAGCCTTCAGGCGCTCGCCCTCAACGGGGATGATCTGCTTCCCCTGTGTACGGCGCGCAATTTGCCTGCCAGACAAATCGGGTGGGTATTGGATACGCTCTGGCAAGCCGCCGTGGAACAGCGTGTGAAAAATGAAAAGGCTGCTCTGTTGGCGCTGGCAGAAAAGCTTTTAAACGAGAAGAAACCCGATTGATCCTTCTGTAGTCTTTCCCACGCATTCGGCTTATCGTTTCCGGTAATGTATCCACAAAGGGGATGCAGCCCTGACTGGATTCACCCCAAACAGACCGTTATCCTTACATGGGTACCGACCGCCAAACATTTTGGGAGCATTTGGCCATACATGGCCAGAAAACGCTTGCAAAGCAAAAACGGCTATGGTATACTTTTATTCGCGGTTCTGTACGAACCCACACAAGCATGCGCAAAAGAGGTGATATCGCATGAAAGAGAAAATCCATCCCAAGTATGGCAAGGCAACCGTCCGTTGCGTATGCGGTGAGACGTTTGAGACGGGTTCCACCAAGCAAGAGCTCAAGGTAGAAATCTGCTCCAAGTGTCACCCTTTCTTCACCGGCAAGCAGAAGCTGGTGGATACAGGCGGGCGCGTAGATCGCTTCAAGAAGCGTTTCAACATGGATTAATGTCATCAGGCGGGGGATTATCCCCCGCCTTTTGCGTTCCCTTTGCGAAGGCAGTCCAGCGATATATTCCATTGGGCTGCAAAGGCATGTTATTGGTCACATGCAAAGGAGTGTCATTTGCCGCACTGAAGCCGTAAAGCGTTTGTACACAATCATGGCAAGGTGCTATCAACCTGTTTCGACTGACCCTGCCGCTATGCGCATGCCTTCAGCAGATTGTCGCACCCGCAAACCACTTCTGATTTCAGTTCAATTCCAGAATCATGCCCCCTGCCACCATGGTGCGGCAGGGGGCAGCAGGCTGTCAAGTAAGCTGGCTCAAGGGCTGCATACTCTGGTCAGGATTCGGGGTGAAACCCCTGCCCGGGTTGGGGTGGAACCCTAAACCCGCACATCACAACCTATAGCAAGAGCAAGCGAACAGCCTACATCGCTATGAAGCAAGCGATGGTAGAAACCAACACGGGATTCTTCAACAAGCTGATGCCCCCTGCCACCGTGGTGCGGCAGGGGGCATTGTTTTCTATTTTCCAAATATGGGGTAAACGGTATCACCGGGAGCAGCGTTCGCCTATCGGGCCAAGGCTCGTCACGCCTTATCCTTGGCGCTCAGCTCGCGGTCAATCGCTTCGGCCGCCTGCTTGCCTGCGCCCATCGCCAGAATCACCGTTGCCGCGCCTGTTACAACGTCGCCCCCCGCGTATACCTGCGGCCGACTGGTCAGGCCGTCAATCCCATTGGTCACAATGCATCCATGGCGATCTGTTTCAAGCCCTGCCGTCGTTTGCCGGATAAGCGGGTTAGGCGATGTGCCGATTGCGATGATCACCGTATCCACCGCGAGGTAAAACTCGCTGCCTTCCATGACCACTGGTGAGCGGCGCCCGCTCGCATCCGGCTCGCCCAACGTCATCTGCTGGCAACGCATGCCCGTTACCCAGCCGTTCTCATCTCCCATGACTTCAAGCGGGCTGGCCAGCGTGCGAAACACAATGCCTTCCTCCTGCGCGTGCTCAACCTCTTCGTGCCGCGCGGGCAGTTGCTCCATACCGCGACGGTAAACGATGTACACCCGCTCCGCCCCAAGGCGTTTGGCACAGCGCGCCGCGTCCATGGCGACGTTGCCGCCGCCTACCACCGCTACCGAGTGGCTGCGCTGGATGGGTGTGCGGCTGGTCTGGTCATATGCTTTCATGAGGTTGATTCTGGTCAGGTATTCATTGGCGCTGTAAACCCCTTTCAGGCTTTCGCCCGGGATGCCCATAAAACGGGGAAGCCCTGCCCCGCTGCCGATGAAAACCGCCTCATACCCCATCTCGAACAGATCATCCACCGAAAGCGTGCGCCCTACAACCACATCGGTTTGAATGTTCACGCCCAGTGCGATCAACCCGTCGATCTCCTGCTTAACAATGGCTTTGGGTAGCCGAAACTCTGGAATACCGTATACCAGTACGCCACCCGCCATGTGCAATGCTTCATAAACCGTTACCGAATAACCCTTGCGCGCCAAATCACCGGCACAGGTCAAGCCGCTGGGGCCAGCCCCAACCACCGCCACCCGACGGCCATTAAGCGCGGGTTTTTCCATGACATCACGCGTGCCATGCTCTCGGTGCCAATCCGCCACAAAGCGTTCCAGCCTTCCAATGCCTACGCTATCGCCTTTGATGCCGCGTACACAAACACCCTCGCACTGGTTCTCCTGCGGGCAAACGCGGCCGCAAACAGCAGGCAGCGCAGTGCTTTGGCTCAGCACGTGATAAGCGCCCTGAATATCTCCCTGCGCAACTTTTTCGATAAACCCGGGAATATCGATTCCCACCGGACAGGCGGCCACACAGGGTTTATGTTTGCAATTCAGGCAGCGCTGCGCTTCGCGCACAGCCATTTCCAGCGTATAGCCCAGCGCGACTTCCTCAAAATTGCCACAGCGTACCTCTGCCGGTTGGGTGGGCATCGCAGTCACACGAGGTTCCATATTTCGTTTTATCATGCTAGCGCACCTCCCTGTCAAACAGCTTGCAAGCCGTCTCGCGTTCATGCTGTTCAAACTCACGGTACATCTCGCCGCGGCGCAACGCCTCGTCAAAATCTACCTGGTGACCGTCAAAATCGGGGCCGTCCACGCAGGCGAACTTGATTTCTCCGCCCACCGTCAGGCGGCACCCGCCACACATGCCGGTACCATCGATCATGATGGGGTTCATGCTCACAACCGTCTTGATGCCATACTTCTTGGTTACAAGGCAAACGAATTTCATCATGATCAGCGGGCCGATGGTAATTACCTCATCATACTGGTTTCCAGCGTTGATAAGCGTTTCAAGCGCTGTGGTCACCAGCCCCTTTTCTCCGTGGCTGCCGTCATCGGTCATCACGCGCAGTTCATCGCTGATGGCGCGAAACGCATCTTCCAGAATCACCAGCGCTTGATTGCGAAACCCAATCACGCTATGCACAACCGCGCCTTGCTCATGCAGTTTTTTTGCGATGGGCAGCGCGATGGCACAGCCAACCCCACCGCCCACCACGCACACTTTCTTGCGCCCTTCCGTCTCGGTGGCTTTGCCCAGCGGCCCCACCAAATCCTGAAGATGCTCGCCGACACCCAGACTGTCGATTTCCAGCGTGCCCGCGCCCATCACCTGAAAAATCAGGGTTATGTTCCCCTGCTCGCGATCATACTCCGCTATGGTCAGTGGGATGCGCTCACTGTTTTCCTTTGCGCGAAGGATCACAAACTGTCCCGGTTCCGCCTTACGCGCTACCAACGGCGCGTGGACACATATACGGGTGACCGTTTGGTTTAGCGCCTGCTTTTCCAGAATTTCAAACATGTGCACAGTTCCTTTCCATGGGGCATGGCTGTTTGCGTACGTATGGCAAACAGCCTGCCTGCTTATAAGCGGGGGCTGGTTCGCGGTTGGGCATGTGACGTCAGCGGGCGGCGATGCACTCGATTTCTACCAGCCCGCCAAGGGGCAGCGCCACCACCTGGATGGTGCTGCGCGCAGGATAATCGCCTTCAAAATAGCTGGCATAGATCGCGTTAACGGTCGCAAAATCTGCCAGATCCTTCATAAAAATCGTCGTCTTGATGATGTTTTCATACCCAAGCCCTTTCGCGCTTAGCACCTTACCAATGTTCTTCATAACAAGATGCGCCTGGTTTTCTACGCCTTCGGCAAGTTTCCCAGTGGATACATCAATGCCCAGTTGGCCGGAAGTAAACACAAACGCCTCGGTCGCAGTCGCCTGAGAGTAGGGGCCAATCGCCTTGGGGGCTGCATCGGTATGTATAATCTCTTTCATTTTGTCTCTCTCCTCAATATGCGGTCGCAAAGTCTGCGCCGTGATATACGATGTTTATTGTAGCATCATGATTTGGCTGTGTAAAGCGATTCGATTATTTGATAAATGATTAACAAAATTGAATATCCTTCGTTATGATCTCGCAAACCATGGCTCCTGCATGAGTATTCTTACATTTTCGTGTAATCGTATGCAATTTTCGACCGCCATCATGCTTCCTTTGCGTTGACAAAACCTGCCCAAAAACGTATGATCGGGGTAACACGCTACGCAATGGGGGCGGTTTTCTATGCGGAATTTGCTGGAGGGCTTATTTGAATTGCAAAGGGCTTACCTTGAGCATATGCGCCAGACTCTTGGCGCGGATTGTGCACATCCGCGGCAAGGCCCCATCCTGTGGCTGCTGCTCACCATGCAGGGCGCAAGCCAGGCGGAGTTAACCCGAAAACTAAACGTGAGCGCCGCCACAGTGGCGGTCTCCATTGGTCGCCTGGAGCGGCTTGGTCTGGTGCTGCGCGAGCGAAATCAGCGCAACCAACGCGCCTATCGGCTCACCCTGACCTCGGAAGGGCGAAAGCAGGCGGAAACCTTGCGGATGGCCATGCAAGCCGCTTACGACACCGCCGTAAAGGGAATCCCCGAAACAGAGCTTGACCCGCTGTGCGCGTTGATTCACACCATGACCGATAACCTTCGCGCCTCACCCGGCATAACTCAGGTGGAATCGTATTTACACGAGATCCATAACAAACGCTCGTAACGCGGTTCTTCCGCACAGCGATTCACGCGCGTGGTTACCACCCAACAGGCAATGCGGACGGATAGTGAAACTGCGCACGCATCCGTAAAGCCATGCATGGCGACAACGGTTCCCCGCCAAAAGAGGCTTCAATCACACCAGCCGATTCGCCCCCTGCCAGTCCTTCATAAAAAGAAGCACCGCCCTGCGAAGCGGTGCTTCTCTTATAGCCTGCTTGCCTGTCAAACGCGCCTTGCGTTTTGGCGGAATAACGGTGTGTTCCATCAGCGCCTAGCAGCTTGCGTGCATTAAACCCCTGTTGTCGCAGGCTTCCGCGCGCAACAGCCAGATAACGCGGATATGGGCATACGATTCCAAAGGCCGCTATCATCAGCCGATTGCTTTGACACTCAGCTTCAGGTTGTAGTTCTGGCGCGCGGCATCTCCAAACACGCGCAAAAGGCGAGGTGTATATCCCGCCATATGGCCACGGGGTCTGGTGGTGTAGATCAACGTGATGGCTGTTGGCTCGGTGATACTGGACAGCTCGTCAAAGAGCGCGTCCAGATTTCCGCCATAATAGAAGGGAAAATCCATCGTTTCTTTCAAATAGTGGTGGAGCGGTATTTTGTCCTCAAAGCCAGAAACATCCAGCGTGATCTCCCGCATACCATGATCCCTCCTTGCCTAGTAAAGCTGTATAAAGGTCTTGTGCGCGTCCGGCGTGTAGTAAATCAAGCCATCATTGCTGAAAACAAGGCGCTCCTGACTGCGTTTGCCGCTCGCGCCGTTGACATCGCACTCCCGCCAGATACGCTTTTGACCGCTGGGCAAAAGACCTTCGCGGTTGCCAAAGACATCCCCGCCGATAGCATAGCCCTGCGCCACCTCCCCAAGGTTGTCCTGTTTGCTCAGCCAACCCAACGCCTTTGCTTCATCCCGCGTCAGGTAGTTTTCGGGAAGCTTCCCGTATCGGCGGATGTACGCTGCCACATCATCTCTCGCGGTATAGGCGCCCTGCTCCTCCACATCGCCCGCCGTATCCGGGGTTTGCGCAATCGCCGCATCCGCCTTCACGGATTCAAAGGTGACTACAATCTGCGTAAAGGACTGATAATGGTTAGCTGAATAATAGATAAGGCCGTCATTGGAATAAACAATGCGTTCGCCCCCGCGGTAGTCGCCGTCAAAATTGATATCGCACTCCGTCCACCTGCGCCCCGCGGCATCCGGCAAGCGCTGCTCATAATTGCCAAAGCGATCCCCGCCGATGGACATGCCGGCTGCGACTTCACCCAGGTTGCCTGCGCGGTTGTCCCAGCCCAACGCTTCCGCCTGCCTTTTGGTCAGGTAGTTATCCGGCAGGCGCATATAGGTTGCCAGATATACGGCCACCTCTTCCATGGAGGCATAGGCGGCGCCTTCCTGTACCGGATAATCAGCCGCAACAACATCAATGCTCGTTGCCACCGCAGCCGCAAGCGCGATCGGCGCCATCGCCAGCACAAAGAGGAGCGCCAGCCAGCGTCTGGCCTGTTTCATGGTTCATCCCCCCCCGTTCTTCGCTTAAGGTTCATCGGCGCCATCGCACGCTGTTTCGCGCGGGGCGGCCAACGCAAACGGTATGCGCCTTAAAGCAACACCGGGCTGCTCCATGCGCTGTGACCCTGCGCATCAATCACCTGACAGCGCACAAAACGCTCGCCCTCCGCATGATGCAGCGCGTAACTGGCCTGCGTCACATCCTTGCCCTGGATGATGCGCCCCGGCGTCCAAACCAGATTGGAAAAAAAGTAGACACGCTCCACCGGCGAGCATTCCACAATCATGCGCCCCGCTTCAATGGCCACGCGTTTCAAACGCGGTCCCTGACTCGCGTAGAAAAGCCCCGCGTCCATCGCGGCCTTAATGGCATCGGCTGTCAGGGCTTCGGCCTGCACCATGGTATAACTGATGCCCTGCTCGCCCGCATAGGCATGGCTATCGTCTGATGCCACAAAGGGATAAAGCCTGCCGTGCGCCGCTGTGACATCCAGGATATTCGCACTGTCCGGCCGCATAACGCTCATCGTGTTGTATACTTCCGCCGCGGTCACATCATGGAAGGCGGATAGCGTAGCCATCGTGTTGAGCGACCAGTGCGGATGCGCGATGATTGCCCTTCCCCCGCACGCGCGGATGACATTAATGCCGTTTTGCGGCCCCCGCTCATAATCAAGGCGCGGCAGGATGTCTTGCTCCATCCCAAACCCGACGATGTGCACGACCTCTTGCGGCAGGGCATAATCCAGCTCGATACCCGGAAGCACCAGCATGCTGCCCGCCATGTAAGGCGTTGGAATGCTCACATGCCGGTGATCCGTCACAGCCAAAAAATCATACCCCATCGCACGATACGCTTCAATGACCGCCTTGGGCGCCCATGCGCCGTCACTGTTGGTGGTATGACAGTGCAGGTTGCCACGGTAAAAAGGCCTGTCCGGCTTAATCAGTTCCATCGTAACCCTCCTTGGACATTATACCATATCCGCAAACAGTCTTGCGCCATCGTCCTTCTTGCGTAAAGGCACAGGATCGGCATCGTGACTTATCCCTTGGAATCGTCTAGTTTTTGCAGATGCTCCAACACCCATTCCATGCGAGCTGCCAGCGCATCCGCCGTAGCGCGGTATTGCGTAATGCTACCGCCATAGGGATCGCGGATGGGCGGATCAAACACGACCATACGTACCGCCGGATAGCGTGCCCGTATGATGGCCGCGTGGGATTCGCTCATGGCCACCACCAGCCGCGCCTCCCGTGCCAGCAAGGGCGTAAAGGGCTGCGCTGCGTGACGCGCGAGGCTCAGGCCGCGCTCCTTCATGGCATGGAACGCGCCATCGCTGGCGGCATTTCCCTGGTTTGCGTGTACCCCTGCCGATTCGGCGCGGTACGGCAGCCCACGCTCCACACAGAGCGCGTTGAACAGTACCATCGCCATGGGGCTGCGGCAGGTGTTGCCACTGCAAACAAACAATACGTCGATCATATGAACGCCTCCTTTTACCGGCTTTGGCGCCGTCCTGGCGCGTCGCATGTTATAACCATTCCGTAATGCAGTTCCACGGAAAAGACCCCTACACCTCCAGCACCCGAAACGCGGCGGCGCGGCACATCCGGTTCATGATTGCAAGGCCGATGCCATCGGTAGCAATAGCTTCACAAAGAATCACTTCCACGCCTGCGTCATCCATCGCGCGCAAGGCCGCAAACAGCGCGTGCGCGATGGTTTCCGGTGATTCCAGACTGCCGATCAGGCGCGTGTTCAGCCCCGTATAACGAGCCTCGTTTTCGGTAAAGGCAAGGATGCACACGCGCTTGCCTTCCCGCTCCGCCTCCCGGTACAGCCGAGTACACGCTTGCGCAACCTTTGCGGATTCACCTTGAACAAGCGTGAGCGTGCCGCGCGGCGCATAATGACGATACATCATGCCCGGACTTATGGCCTTCTCCCCTACCTGCAAGGGTCGCAGTACACTATCTGCCACGCGCACCGCAGGCAGGTGTGCAAGCAGCATTTCCCGCGTTACACCGCCCGGACGAACAATGGTCGGGATGGGCGCGGTCAAATCCAGCACGGTGCTCTCCAACCCCACGGCGCACGCGCCGCCGTCCAGTATCAATGGTATGCGCCCCCCAATATCCTTTTGCACATGATCGGCCGTGGTAGGGCTTGGGCGACCGCTGCGGTTCGCGCTGGGGGCAGCGATGGGCAGCGCGCAAGCCGTAAGCAGTGCCAGCGCCACAGGGTGATCCGGCATGCGCAGCGCTACGCTGGCAAGCCCGGCGTTGGTTTCATGGGGAACCACAGCTTTCTTTGGCAGCAGCAGCGTGAGCGGCCCCGGCCAGAACGCCGCCATCAAGCGCCGTGCCCGCTCGTCAACCACGGCCAGCGGCTCCGCAGCATCCGGCGATGCCACGTGCACAATCAGCGGATTATCACTCGGCCTTCCCTTCGCCTCAAAAATCTTTTGTACAGCAACCGCGTCCAGCGCGTTTGCGCCAAGCCCATATACGGTTTCTGTCGGGAAAGCCACCAATCCGCCGCCACGCAGGATCTCCGCCGCCTGCGCAATGGCTTCTACGGTCGGCTTTGCAATGATGGTTCTCATGCTTCCGCCTGCTCTCCATATTCCTTGAGCTTCTCCGCTTGTTCCGCCAGCGTGAGCGCTTCCAGCAACTCGCTGATATCCCCATCCATGATGGCATCAATTTTATACAGCGTAAGCCCGATGCGGTGATCCGTCACCCGCCCTTGCGGAAAATTGTAGGTGCGGATGCGCTCGCTTCTGTCCCCGGTGCCAATCTGCCCTTTCCGGTGGGCGGCATATGCGGCGTCTTTCTCCTCGCGCAGCTTCTGGTACAGGCGGCTTTTCAAAACCATCATTGCTTTGGCGCGGTTTTTGATCTGGCTTTTCTCGTCCTGACAGGTTACGACGATCCCCGTGGGCAAGTGCGTGATGCGTACGGCGCTGTCCGTAGTGTTAATGCATTGCCCGCCGTGCCCCGTGGAGCGGTATACATCGATGCGCAAATCCGCCGCGTTGATGTTGATTTCAACATCTTCCGCCTCGGGGAGCACCGCTACGGTGCAGGTGCTGGTATGAATTCGCCCGGATGCTTCTGTGCTGGGTACGCGCTGTACACGGTGTACCCCGCTTTCGAATTTCAGGCGGCTGTATGCGCCCGCGCCCCGAATGTTGAAAATGGCTTCTTTCACCCCGCCCAGCTCCGTCATGTTATAACTCACAGGTTCCAGCTTAAAACGATTGCGCTCCGCATAACGGGTATACATACGCAGTAACAGCGCGCCAAACAGCGCTGCTTCATCGCCCCCCGCACCTTGGCGTATTTCCACAACCACGTTGCGGTCATCATCCGGATCCTTGGGCAACAGCAGCAGCCGCAGTTCATTCTCCTGGGCTTCCTGCTGCTGCGTGAGCAGCGTAAGCTCTTCCTGCGCCATGGCCGCCATATCCGGCTGGGCAAGCATCTCTTTGGTTTCCTGAAGTTGCCTTAGCGTCTGCTGATACGTTGTATATGCCGCCACCGCCGCCTCCAGCGAGGCGTGTTCCTTGAGCATCTTCTGGTAGTTATCCGTATCGGCGATGATTTCCGGCTGGGTGATGGCAACCCCCAGTTCCTGATAGCGGCCGATCATCCAATCAAATTTCTCAAACATGTTCATTCTCCTTGCCTTGCATGCGGCGCAGTCAATCCGCCGCCGCGCGTGCTCTGTTTCCCTGAACGCAGCATCGTAAACCTATGCGCTAGGTTGGAAACGCCGCACGCTGCGCGGTCACGAAGCGGTCTTTGCCATAGAGATCGCGGTGGATGGCAACATCCGCCAGCATGCCCGTATCTCGAAAGATACCCGCAACATCCGCGGCCTGGTCATCCCCGACTTCCACCATCAGATACCCGTTTTGGCATAAGCAGTCGGGCGCTTGCAGGGCAAGCCTGCGGTAAAAGTCAAGGCCATCCGCGCCGCCATCCAACGCGAGGCGCGGTTCAAAGCGCACTTCCGGCTGCAAGGTATCACATGCGGCAGTTGCAATGTAGGGGGGATTGCTCACGATTATATCAAAGCGTTGTCCCTGCACGGGCGCTAGCAGGTCACCCTGCAAAAAAGCAACATCCACCTGATTACGCCTGGCGTTCTCCCGCGCCAGCGTCAGCGCGTCGCCGCTGATATCTACCGCCACAACCCGTGCGCCTGGGCGTAAGCGTTTGATTGTCACGGCCAGCGCGCCGCTGCCGGTGCATACATCCAGTACGGCGGGCGCGGTAAGCTTTTCTGTTGCTTGCAGCGCCAGCTCGCAAAGGGTCTCGGTTTCCTGGCGGGGAATCAATACCCGTTCATCCACCACAAAGTCAAAGCCATAGAAGCACTGTACGCCCAGCACATATTGCAGCGGCATGCGCGTGGCGCGCAAAAGCAGGAGTGAACGAAATCGTTCCTCCTGCTTGGGCGTAAGGCATTCCTGCGCCTTCAGCCGCACAGCCATGGGCGCATCTCCCGTAACCTCGCTGAGCAATGAAACCGTATCCAACTCGGGATCAGGCACCGTTGCCAGCGTTTTGATACCCAGGGCGATGGCCTGCCGGATGGTCAGCATTCAGTCAAGCGTCGCGCTCAACGGCTGCACAGTTTCCTGCGCGGCCGATTGTGCGGCTTGCGCATCGGCTACTTCTTCCGCTGCCTCCTCGGTGGTTGCATCGGCGGGCGGCACATAACCAGGATCGCTCTCGGCATAGCTGTGCAATACTGCCCAGCCTTCGGGCGTGCGCCTGGCATGCGCAGGCAAGCCATGCAAAGCCACGTTCATGGCCACAATGGCAACTTCCACCATGGCATCCGAGGGCGGGCGGGTGGTCAGGCGCTGTAACTGCATCCCAGGCCAGCGGAGCATCTTCGCCAGGCGGCTTTCGCTGTGCGCAAGGCTCTTGAGCGCTTCATAGCTGATGCCCGCTACCACAGGCAGCAACGCAAGCCTGCTGAGAAGCCGCCAGATAAAGGTGCCTCCCTGATAACCCACCAACGTAAACAGCACGATGGAAATCACAAATACAATCAGCAAAAAGCTGGTGCCGCAGCGCGGATGCAGCGTGCCGAACTTCTGCGCGTTTGCTGGCGTCAGGGGCAAATCATTCTCGTTGGCATAAACGGTTTTATGCTCCGCGCCATGGTACTCAAACGTACGCCGCACCTCTGGCACAGCCGCGCAAAAGAGTATGTAGCCAATCAGGATCGCAATGCGCAAAACGCCGCTGAGCAGGTTGACCAGCCAGCTCATGGAACTGTCCGGCCATACGCCTTTCAGCAGCTTAGCAAATAGCTCCGGCAGCACAAAAAACAAACCGATGGAAAGCGCGACCGCCAAAACCACGGCAACGCCCATCACGATTTTATCGATTCCTTTGCCGAGTTTTTTGCTCAGCCAGCGTTCAAACTTTGTGGGTTCTTCATCCAGAATGCCAAGCATATCGGTGCTCTGCTGCAATGTGCTCATACCCATGGAAAACATGGTCAGCATGCTCACCATTCCCCGCACGAAAGGCCAGCCCATCCATTTATGTTTCTTGGCCGGGCTTACATAGGGGTTGTGCCGCACCACGATGCTCTTATCGGGGCGCCGCACGGCAATGGCAATCGCGTCCGGCGCTTTCATCATCACGCCCTCCATCACCGCCTGACCGCCGATATCCACGCGTTTGCAGCTTTCCGGTTGATTTTTCATCGTTTTGGTTCCTTTCCGCCCGCCTGGCGAGCTATGGCTTATGTTCGATAAGACTAACGATATTTCCTGCCATGGAAGGTACATGGCTAAAACTCCATTTTCAGGCTCCTGCGGAACAGTTCATCTACCATTTCACGCGCATCCGCACCCTCATAGAGCACCTGATAAAGCGCATGGCTGATGGGCATTTCCACGCCGGTCTGCTTTTCAAGATCCAGCAGCGCCTTGACGGTGTAGTATCCCTCCGCCAACTCGGTATAGGGCTCGCCCGTAACCACACACTCGCCAAAACGGCGGTTATGGCTATAAGGCGAAAAAATGGTGGCTTCATAATCTCCCAGGTGACAAAGGCCGTATGCGCTGAGTTCGTTGCCGCCCAACGCGGCAATAAGCCTTGCCACCTCGCGTGTGCCCCGGCTCATGAGCGCGCCCTTGAGCGTGCCCAAGTGCACCCCGTCCAGCGCGCCCGCGGCAATGCCCACCACGTTTTTTGCGGCAGCGCCGATCTCATTGCCAATCAAATCCCGCCCATAGTAGAAGCGAATCAAATCGCTGGCCAACGCCTCAACCAGCATCGCCTTGAGCGCTTCATCGGCGCTATCGATCACCATACAGTTGGGCACGCCGCGTGTAAATTCCTGTACATGCCCGGGGCCAAGCCATACCGCCACAGGTTGCCCTTGCCCCAATTCCTCGGCGGCAATCACACTCAGGCGTTTGCCCGTGCCGATTTCCAGCCCCTTCATACAAAGCACCAGCGGCTTGCCGCGCAATGCCTGCGCGTTTTGCCGGAGTAACCCCCGCAGCCCTTGCGAGCCGATGGAAATGAGGGTAACCTCGGCATCCGCCGGGAGTGTCGTAGATAATCTAACCGTATCCGGAAGCGTCACCAGTCCATTGGTGCGGGTGCTTTGAAAAGTTTCCATGTGTCGGGAGCTTTCGCGTCCCACTAAAGTGACCTGATGACCAAGCTTGTTTGTATACCACGCTAAAAAGGCGCCCCATCGCCCGCATCCCATGACCGTAAAACGCATGTATTACCCTCCCAGGCAGCATCATAACACGTTACGGCACGCAATACAAGCTGCCCGTATCTCTGTTGTAAACCACTGCGCCGCCGGTGAAACATCGGCATGGCCGCCCATCGTGCCGCCGCAACCACGCCCTCCTCCACGGAAACCGATTGACGAAAACCGTTTCAGCGTTGTATGATACGTTTATACAGTTTTCACCAAAAAAGGAGGATATCCTATGCTACAGGATGGTAAGATATGGGTCGGTACCGGAGATCATACACCGATTTTTTTGCTTCCGCATATGGCCAATCGCCATGGACTGATTGCCGGCGCAACTGGAACAGGCAAAACCGTTACGCTCAAGGTAATGGCCGAAGGCTTTTCCGCCATGGGCGTACCCGTGTTTCTCAGTGACATCAAAGGGGATCTGAGCGGCATGGTGCGCATGGGTGAAAACACCGATAAAGTCGCCGCACGCTTGATGAGCGTTGGGGTTAACAACTTCTCCTTTGAAACCTTCCCCACCGAGTTTTGGGATGTCTATGGCGAGGAAGGCCATCCCGTGCGCACCACCGCAAGCGAGATGGGTCCCTTGCTGCTGGCGCGCATGCTCAACCTGAACGAAACACAGGCGGGGGTGCTTAACATCCTCTTCCGCGTTGCGGATGATGAAAACATGCTCCTGCTGGATATCAAGGACCTGAAAGCCATGCTTGCTTATGTGGGCGAAAACGCAAGCCAGTATACCCTGCATTACGGCAATGTGAGCAAAGCGAGCATCGGTGCGATTCAGCGCGCCGTAGCCGTGCTGGAAGATCAGGGAGGCGACCGCTTCTTTGGTGAACCCGCGCTGAACATCGTGGATTGGATGCAGCTGGATGAAAACGGGCGCGGCACCATCAACATTCTGGCCAGCGATAAGCTCTTCCTCAATCCTTTAATGTACTCGACCTTCCTGCTGTGGATGCTCTCCGAGCTGTACGAAACCCTCCCCGAGCAGGGCGATCTGGACAAGCCTCGCATGGTGTTCTTCTTTGACGAAGCGCACCTGCTGTTCAACAACTGCGGCAAACAGCTGCTGGATAAGATCGAGCAGGTCGTGCGGTTGATTCGCAGCAAGGGCGTGGGTGTGTACTTCATCACACAAAATCCCGCGGATGTTCCCATGTCCATATTGGGTCAACTCGGCAACCGTATGCAGCACGCCCTGCGTGCTTTCACACCGTTGGATCAAAAGGCTGTGAAGGTCGCGGCGCAGACGTTCCGCGCAAACCCCGCCTTTGATACCGAGCAGGCAATCACGCAACTGCAAACCGGCGAGGCGCTGCTTTCCTTTCTGGATGATAAAGGCGCGCCCAGCGTGGTCACCCGCGCAACCATTCTGCCCCCGCAAAGCTATATGGGCACGATTGACCCTGAACTGCGCAGAACCTTCATCCAAACCAGCTCCTTTGCCGGCGTATATGAAGAGCAGGTGGATCGCGAAAGCGCCTATGAATACCTTGCCGCTACCATGAACCTTGGACGTCCATCTACGCCGCGCGTTCAGGCAACCGCACCTGTGCAACAGCCTGTGCCTTCCGCGCCGGCAGCCGCGCCAGCCCCAGTCGCGGAGCCTTCCGCCACCTTTATGGTGTTTGACCCCGCCACCGGGCAGTACGTGCCCAAGGCGCTGGAAACCATGAGTCCCCTGCCAACCAGCCCACAGGCGGCGCAAACCCCGGTGCAGCCGCAGGCTCCCGCGCCTGTCGCACCCGTCGCGCCTGCCGCACCCACAGCAGGTCAGACCATTCGCCAGCATGTGCTGGTGCATGACCCCGTTACGGGTACTTATACCCAGAAAGAAATGACCCTGGCCCTCGACCCCGCAACCGGGCAGTATGTGCCTGTGCTGAGCGAAGCGGAGGCAAAAGCCGCCGTCAAAGCAGCCAAAGACGCCGAAGCCGCAAAGGTCAAAGCGGCCAAAGAGGCTGATACCCTCGCGCGCCGTGAAAAAGCGGATGCACTGCGCGATGAGCGTGCCCAGCGTGCCCGCAACAACGATAGCATCCTGGGTCGTGTAAAGAACTCCGCCATCAACTCCGCGACCCGCACCGTAGTCAATGAGCTGACCCGCGGCTTGCTCGGCGGTTTGACCGGCAAGAAATAAGGTCTGCATCCCTTAGCAGCAAACAAGCCGGAGATGCTTTCTCCGGCTCGTTTGCTTTCATCTATGCAGCGGTAAAACTGCGGCGAACGTCATAGCCCAAGGGACATGTGGCAACAGTAGAGGATTCTACACTGCTTACCGTCATGATAGCATTGGGATTCACACCCATGCGCGCGACGGTCTCACTGGCGGTTTCTTTCCGGGAATTGATCAACTTGCGCATTATACTCGCAAGATTCAAAAAACATCCAGTTTCATAGCTCTTGAAGCGCTCTGCCCTCGCGCCTCATACCTACGCGACGCGCCAGCCGTGTGGACGATCCACAACGGGTTGGAATCCTATTATGCTTTGCCGTCTTTACGCAGCAAACGCTTGCCGCTGCGTTTGCCTGCCCGCACATTCTGATTTGCCGCCGCATGGGGAAGCCGACGGCGCAACACATCCTCGCTGGCGACTGAGTAACCAAAGAAGCCGATCTCTTTACCAAGCGCGCGGTATTTGCCATGTACAAACGCAACCAGCGCCATCGCCTGCTCATCGATGCTGCCATCTACGTTAAAAAATGACTCCCGCACACATACATCCACAATCTCCGCCAGAAATAGATCATGGCTGCCCAGCGTAATCACCTGCCTGACCTTGCAGCTGAGATATGCGGGCGCCTCTTGGAGCGCGGGCGCAATCTCCAAACCTTGCGCGGCCATAGGGTGCAGGCCAAGGCTGCCAAACTTATCCATATCTCGGCCGCTTTTGACCCCGCATAGATCCATCGCATGCAGAAGTTCTTCACTGATCAGGTTAACGGTAAACTCACCGCTTTGGGTAAGCAGGGCGTGGCTGTAACGTTCCGGGCGCACGCTGATGCTGAGCATCGGCGGCTTTGAGCAGCAAATCCCTGTCCAGGCAATGGTAATCAGGTTGGGTCTGTTCGCCCCGCCGCTGCGCCAGGCGGCATCGGCAGCGCAGCCAACCAGCACTGTTGGGGTGGGGCATAGGTAGGTGGTAGGCCCGATTGCGCGAAAGCTGGCGCTGTCCATGGAAACCCTCCCCTTGTTTCGCTATTATCATTAGTGTACAATAGCCATAGATGCCTGTCAATCCAACACGGGGAGGGATCCATCTGCCGCGATACGAGTACCGTTACCGCAAACCGCGCCGCCGCAGACCACGCTTATCCCGCGTGCTGCTGGTACTTCTGCTGGTTCTGGCACTAATCTATCCTTTTTTTGAAGCCTATCATTTAACCGTTGATCGCCGCACTATCACCATCGCGGGGCTGCACCAAAACCTGCGAGGCCTTCGCATCGTATATGTAAGTGATATCCACACAGGCGCACGCTACCAGCAGTGGCGCGTCAATGAGCTGGTTAAAACCATCAACAGCCAGAGCGCCGATGTAGTGCTTTTGGGCGGCGATTATGCTGAGGATAGCAGCGGCGCGTTAGCGTTTTTCAACAACCTGCCTAAAATACAGGCGAGGCTGGGCGTATTCGCCGTGCTGGGGGAACATGACCGCACCGAGCCGGAGAGCAACCTGTCCATGATCATCAAAGCGATGGACGCGGCAGGGGTAACGCCGCTGATCAACAGTGTTTCCCGTATCAAAGTGGGTCAAACCTACCTCTATCTTTCCGGCGTGGATGATTACCAGGGCGGCAATCCAGACGTAAGCGCCGTAGCCAAGCAGCTACGTCAGGAGGATTTCGTGATCTTCCTTGCGCATAACCCCGATCAGCTGCCAGACGCCATTAAAGCATCCGGCGCGGATGGCGATTCGCATTGGTTTGACCTTGCGCTCTTTGGGCACACCCACGGCGGTCAACTGACCCTATTGGGTTTACCACTGCTGCCAAGCTACATCCCCGACCTGGGCGAACGTTACCTGCGCGGCTGGCTCGAGGAAAACCGCGCGCACATCCTCATCAGCAACGGGGTAGGCACAAGCTTGTTCCCCGTCAGGTTGTTTGCGCCCCCGCAGCTGCATGTAATCACACTGAAGAATAAAGCCAACAGCTAGTATTGCCGCCCTGCTATCTGTGGTTGGTTTTCTTCCCTGCCAACGCATTGTTGATTTGAAGATATTGGCTCGCATGCCCCTCCCGGGATAGCGCCCACCGCTTGGCATGAGTTCCCACCGTACACGCAAAGCAAAAGCCTCCGTATACATCATACCGGAGGCTTTTGAACTGTTCTTCTTTACATCAATCAACACAGCGCTCACAACTGACCACCCCACGCAAAGCATCCAGCGTAACAACCGCGCCGCTTTTCAGGATTTTTGTTGCCTCGCGCGCGCCGATAATCATCGGGATATCCAGACTCATGCCCGCAATCGCGCCATGTCCATTGGGATCATCGTCCTCCAGAATCAAGCCGCCCGCCTTGCGTACCAACGGCAGCAGCTGGTTGCTGGTCTGTCTGATCACCAGAATATCCCCATCGTTGAAATCCCGCTGCGCATCCTCTTCGCTTATAGAAACACACAGGCTGCCATGCACGGTATGGCGGCCTACCCCGCGCCCTGTAACCAGAATATGCCCCACCACATGCACCTTCATCAGGTTTGTGGTGCCGCTGATGCCCAAGGGCACCCCGGCGGTCATCACCACCAGCTCGCCATCATGCAGCAGCTTTGCCTTCTCTCCCGCTTGTACGGCGCGCTCAAACAGCTCGTCGGTATTGTGCGCCTCTTCAATCAGCAGCGGGATCACGCCCCAGCTGAGCGCCAGCCTGCGACAAACGCGTTCATCCATTGCGCAGCACAGGATCGGGCAGTTCGGCCTGTATTTGGAGATCATCCGCGCCGTGCGGCCGCTCTTGGTAACAGTGAGGATCGCCGTCGCGCCCAAATCATGCGCGCTGGTTACGGTAGCATGGCTGATGGCGTTGGTCACATCCGGCGTGCGCTCGCTCTCGCGTTCTTTGAAGCGTTTGATATAGTTGATATCCGCCTCCGCGCGCTGGGCAATGCGCGCCATGGTTCGCAGCGCCTCAACGGGATACATCCCCGCCGCCGTTTCGCCGGAAAGCATGGTAGCGCTGGTGCCGTCATAAATCGCGTTGGCGACATCTGTCGCCTCGGCGCGGGTAGGGCGGGGGTTGGTAGACATGCTCTCCAGCATCTGCGTTGCGGTAATCACCTGTTTGCCGGAGGAGTATGCTTTATGGATGAGCATTTTCTGGATCACAGGCACTTCTTCCAGCGGAATCTCCACACCCAAATCCCCGCGCGCTACCATGATGCCATCGCTCACGCGCAGGATCTCATCAATGTTCTGAACGCCCTGCGTATTCTCAATCTTGGCGATGATGCTGATATCCCTGCCGCCTTTTTGTCCAAAGAGTTTCCGAATTTCCAGAATATCATCCGCGCAACGCGTGAATGAGGCCGCCACAAAATCCACGCCCTGCTCTACGCCATAGCGGATATCATCCCTGTCGGTATCGCTGAGGAAGGGCATGGTCAGCTCCGCGCCGGGCGCATTCACCCCCTTGTGATTGCTCACCTCGCCCCCGTTATCCACGCGGCAGAGAATTTCTTTCTCGCCAACGCGGATAACCGTGAGGGCAACCAGTCCATCATCCAGCAGGATGGCGGAACCCTCATGCACATCATTGATCAAACCGTGATAGGTAATGCTCACGCGCTCGGCGGTTCCGGGCACATCATAGGCGCATAGCGTGAAATTCTGCCCCTTTTGCAGCTGTACGCGGCCTTCGGTAAAATCACCCAGCCGAATTTCGGGTCCCTTGGTATCCAGCATGATGCCGATGGGAAGCCCCAATTCCTCGCGAAGGCGTTTCACACGCGCGATGGTGACGCCGTGCGTCTCATGCGTGCCATGGGAAAAATTGAGCCTGGCTACATTCATGCCGGATAGCATCATCTCACGGAGCACATCGTCACTTTGCGTGGAGGGCCCCAGCGTACATACGATCTTAGTTTTTCTGTGTGTCATAATAAGTCCTTTCCGTCCAAACAGGACTGCCCTGTAAGGCTACGGTAAATGAAGTGGTGCTCGCCGCACCGTCGGTGATTCCGTATCACAACATCCTTCGCTATCTCGGGGGAACCGTTTCCACTTCGCGTCCGCACACGGTATCTGCCGCTGATGCCGTTGCTCTATCAGCAGCTGTATCATCGCAGACGCCGGATTCGATTCCCGCGTTGTATCGATTGCTGGTTTGCAGCATCAGGTACGGGCTTCCAGATTCAGCAAACTTTGCTTAAGCGGCAACCCGCCGCCATACCCCACCAGCTTTCCCCCCGCGCCAATCACACGATGGCATGGGATGAATATCGGCAATGGATTGCGATGGTTCGCCATGCCAACGGCACGGGATGCCGCGGGGTTCCCCGCACGTTTGGCCAGCTCTCCATAGGTAATGGTTTGTCCATAGGGCACCTCGGCGGTCAACGTTTGCCATATCAGGGTTTGAAATGACGTGCCCAGCGGCGCCAGCGGCAGGTCAAACTGCCGGAGTTTGCCTGCAAAGTACGCGTCTAGCTGCCGCTTGGCTTCCTGTAGCAGGGGGGTATCCGCCAATTGCCGCGCCATCAGGGTTTCTCCGGAAAAACGTAATTCGCTGAGCGCCTCGCCCCGCTGTACAAGCGTCATCACGCCATAGGGCGTTTCGATGAGGAGCGCAAGCCTTGCAAGGCCGCTTCTTTCCGCAGCATGCGCTGCCTCGGGGTCAAACGTACCGCCATAGGGTAGAACCTGCATTGCAAAACCTCCTCTTTACTGTCAGAACAATGTCGCGCTAAATCCGCACGGTAATGCTCTCCTCGCGATAGACGCGCCCCTTGAGCGATGTCCAAAGGGTATAGGGCGCAAAATATAGCAGCGCGCAGCAAAACGCCATGCCCGTGTAATCGCGGATGAGATTATCACTGCCATCAATGCTGAATTCCACCAGCACACAGCCCGCGACAGCCACCAGCGCCATCAGCCATGTGAGAATCAGCCTGATATTTGCTCCGCGAACACGCAGGAACAGCGCCATGTAAACGCCCAGTGTGGCGAGGCAAGCAAAGCCAACCGCGCGATGATTGGTCAAATCCAGCACATGGTTGATCGGGTGTATCATCAAGAGCGCGATCAAAGCCATCAGCGGCAGCAGAACCCACGCGGTCACCGTCGCTCCTTTCGCTTCGCGGATATGCCCATAACGTATACTCAGCACCAGCAACGCCAGCAGCGGCATCAGCACAAAGCCAAGCTGCTGCATGCGGATAAATCCCAGCAGCATATGCCCATCGTCCCGCAGGCTTTCCAGCAATACCTGACTTGAACCAAGCAGCGCGTAAACGATCATGCCCACATCCCCATGGCGTGGTTTGCGGCGCGTGCCCTTTGCAAAGAAAAACCAAAGCGCCACCGCAAACAATACCAGCGCCACGAAGGCTTCATAGCGGAAAACCGCCAAACGGTGCAGGGTTAGTGTGCCCATCTGTTCTGTCAAGAACAGTACGGGCAGTCTTTCTACAAGTGCGTCGACCTCAACCTGCCTGCCAACGCCCAACTGCCCTGTAACGCCTTCGGCAAGCCGAAAACCCGCGATCATCAGCCCCAGCGGCACCGCAGTCACATCAAAAAGAACGCCAAAGCGTACTTTCATCACACGCGCGGTTAGGAATGCCGCCAGCACCACCCCGCACAGCGCGCCCACAAGGCTTAGCCCGCCATCCCAGAAGCTGAGCATCCGTAGGGGTTGAGAAATGGTCTCGGTAAAGTAAGCCCAGTTGACCACGCAGAATACGGCACGCGCAAACACCAGCGAAACCGGCAGCGCAATCAGTCCAAACACCCGAACCGTACCTGCCGGCAGCCGCCGTACATACCCGAGGATCCCCGCCGCGCACAGATAGGCCAGTACGCTGATTGCCAGTATAAGCCCATACTGGTAACCGGTGATCCCCAAAAAGGTAAAGGTCATAGACAAGCCTCCGTTATTGCGCCTGACCCAGCTCGGTAGCGCTCGCAAAATAAATGATATCGCTCACAGCGCGTTCTTCAACGTTTTTCACGCTGATGAGCTGATTATTAAACACTAACGCGGAGCTGTTGCCGCCGTCCAGCCCATAGGCCGCTTCGCAGCCGATGGAAGCCATGAACGACGCCAATTCCGGCATTGTCACGCCCTCGCTGTCATTGGTACGGCCATCCACCGTAACCATCACATAGGTAAGTGGTCCAAGTTGCCCAATGGCGGCGCGGGGTTCATTGCCAAAGGGGTTAAACTGGTATTCCGTGGGTATCTCCTGCGCCACGCCATCTACCACAAGCGCGGGGCCAAAGAAGAACCCATTGATGATGGTATGCTGGCTCATCAGACTTTTAACGGCTTTCTCCTGATTGTCATGGCCGCGCAGCACAATGTGGAAATCCCCCGCATCATCGATCAGCAACAGATCCATATTCTTGCTGGTTTTTTGGCGGTACGTCTCGCCCTGCCGGATGATGAATCCAGCCTTGGTATGGGTGTAAAAATCTCCATTGATGGCTACGATTGCGTTCATGCTTTTACCCAGCACGCTGGTTTTATAGGTACGGTTGGAACCGAAACTGCCCGCGATGGCCGTACGCAGTTGGGACGGCGTAGCAATTTTAACGTACGCAACATGGTACATGCTATTGTCCTGCCGCACATCCTCCAGTTCAACAATAATCGTATCATCACGGTACCCTGTCGGGGTAAAGTTGGCGGCTACAGGCGTACGGCCTGTGGTTTGGATATCGATGTCCAGATAGGCTATATCGTTCACGGGAAGGATGTCGCTCAAAGCGGCGCTTGCCATGGCGCGGTATGGCTTGAGCGCGGTCGCGATGTCCATTTCCTCGTCATTATATTCCTCCATTGAATCATCATCTTCATCGCTCCAGCTCAAGGGTGCTTCCGCCTGATAGCGTCGATCCGCTTCGGAGGTTATGGCGCCGGAGGGTATGGTAAAGGCCAGCGAAAATGTGAGCAGCAACACGGCGGCCGTAAGCAGCGCCATGGCGGTTCTGGTCAGTCTCATTCCGATCGTCCTTTCCGGTTTACGGGCGCTTGCCGCAGGGTAGCAATCACCGCCATATGCGGGCACGCACGTTTCGATTCATTATACAGTATCGACGCTCCATCGTAAAGCACAATGGGTTTGCACACAAGGTTTTAACATTGTGTACGGCGTACCCGTCAACATGCAGCTGTTTGAGGCGGAACAGCAAGCGATGGCCTGCGGTTATCGCCTGTGCGCATCACAATTTTCGCGTATCATCCAGCATGCGCTGCTCGTTGAGCAATGCCTCCAGTAAGTACGCATTCCCAGTCAGCAGATGCCCTGCCGCCTCCACCGCGGCAATGAAATCCGCCCGTACCGCGCGCAGCCCGCCCTCCTCCGGCAGCGGGCAGCATGCCCACGCCCGGGGATCCACCTCCGCCTGTACGCTTGTTTCATCCTCCTGCCCCGCATCAACAATGCGAATGCGCAGCGGGAAAACACGGCATGCAAACGGCCTGTGTTCCCGTGGGCACTGTCCATCGCACACAAGCCGCCAGCCTCCCTTGTACAGGGTATCGTCCGGCCTCAGTTCATAGGAAAAGCCATCGATAGGCTTGTGATACAAACGCTCTTCAAAAGGCAACAGCAGCATTCCATTGTCGCCGCTTTCCTCCGGCTGGCAGCAGGCGGCTCCGCATAGACTGCCGCAATCCCGTGTCAGCGGGGTCGCATCCGCCAGCGATTGACGCGCGGCCATCAGCCGCCGCAACACAAACGGCGCGTCAAGCCACTGTAATACTTTCCCCATGCGTGTTTCCCCTTCCGGCAAACCCCCGTACACGGTGCTCACCTCCGCTATGATAGCAGAGCGTTCCTTGATTTTCAAGCATTGCATGTGACCGCTTTACATCGATTTTCCTTATCTTTCATCCTTTTGCCGATTGACTTAACGCGCACCGCGCGGTATGATTCTTGCATAGTCGTTTCAAGGATTAAGGAGGAAATAACCGCATGAAACTCAATACCTCGCGCACACTCCGCGTTGGCTTTGCCTTCCTGTCCATCTGCGCGTTCTGGCAACTCTATGATAATGTGGTGCCGCTGATCCTCAAGGAAACCTTTCAGATGCCCGATGGCCCCATGGGCATCATCATGGCACTGGATAACATACTTGCGCTGTTCCTGCTGCCGTTTTTCGGCGCGCTTTCCGACAAGGCCAGCACGCGTTTCGGTCGCCGCACGCCGTATATCATCGGCGGTACGCTGGCTGCCGTGGTGCTGATGAACCTGCTGCCCATCGCCGATCAAACACGCAATTTCACGCTCTTCATCGCGGCGCTTGCGTTTTTGCTGGTCGCCATGGGCACATATCGCTCGCCCGCTGTCGCCCTTATGCCGGATGTAACGCCCAAACCCCTGCGTTCCAAAGGCAATGCGGTTATCAATCTCATGGGTGCGCTGGGCGGCGTCTATACCCTGGCCATGACCGGTTTTCTGGTAAACAAACGCACGGACGGCAGCAACGATTATCTGCTGTTATTCCTTGCTGTAGCAGGGCTGATGGTCGCATCCGTGGTGGTGCTGTTGCTGACTGTACGGGAAAACAAGCTCGCGCAGGAAACCGCCGCAATCAATGAAGCGTACGATGCGGAAGTTGCCAGCAGTTTGCCGGAGGCCGAACGCATTGCGGAAGCGGAGGCCAAAACAAAGGCAAGCGCCGGGCTCAAGTCTCTCTCGCCGGAGGTTCGCCGCAGCCTGCTGCTCATCCTGACATCAGTATTCTTCTGGTTTATGGGCTATAACGCCGTCACCACCGCTTTCACCAAATACGTATCGGTACAATGGGGTTATGATATCAAGGCGGCAGCCGCTTGCCTGATGGTGGCAACCGTGGCCGCGGTGCTCAGCTACGTACCCGTGGGACTGCTCTCCACCCGGTTTGGCCGCAAGCGCATGATCCAGGCAGGCGTAATCCTGCTTACGCTCAGCTTCACCGCCTTTGCCATGTTCCAGACCTTCTCGCCAGCGCTTTATGTGGTATTTGCGATGGTGGGCATCGCGTGGGCCACCATCAACGTCAATAGTTACCCCATGGTGGTGGAGATCAGCAAAGCAGGCGATGTGGGTCAGTTCACCGGGTACTATTACACCTTCTCCATGGCCGCGCAGATCGTCACCCCCATACTGAGCGGCTACCTGATGCAATACGTAGGCTATTCCACGCTTGCCCCTTACGCGGCGCTGATGGTGGCGATCTCCTTTGTGACCATCTCGCTCACCAAGCATGGCGATGCCAAGCCGCAGGCACCCGCAAGCAACCTGGAAGCTTTTGATGTAGGGGATGATTAACCATGACATGGCAGCAAATCGTGATTGCGATACCGCTTCTCCTGTTTATTCTCTATCTGTACCTGATTGCGCCCGGTAAGCGGTTGCAATCAAACGCGGAGGCTCTGCTTGGCAAGCTGTACGCTCACCGCGGCTTGCATGATGGCAACAACCATGTTTATGAGAACAGCCTGCTCGCGTTCCGCCTCGCGGCAGAAGCAGGCTATGGCATCGAGCTGGATGTGCAATTAACCGCCGATCACGTGCTGGTGGTTCATCATGACGCGACCACGGGGCGGCTGTGCAGCGTAGATGTATCCATCCGCGAGACGCCTTACGATGCATTGCCCGCTTTGCCGGATTCCTCTCCCATTCCGACGCTTGCACAGGTGCTGGAGCTGGTGGATGGCCGCGTACCGCTCATCGTGGAAATCAAGCCTTACGGCAGCCCCAGCGCTAATGCCGCAGCCGCTTTGGCTGCTCTGAAGGGCTATGCGGGACCCTTCTGTGTGGAATCTTTCCATCCAATGGCGGTACGCTATTGCAAACACAATGCGCCGCATATCCTGCGCGGTCAATTGTCGATGGGCGGCAAGCGGGATGCGCAGGAGGTCAATCTGCTCACGCACATTGCGCTAAAGTATCTGTTGGTCAACGTGCTCAGCAGGCCGCATTTTGTTGCTTACCATAGCCAAAGCGACCATAACCTTTCCATGTGGCTGATGAAGCGCCTGTTCAGACCCACGCTGGTCGCGTGGACACTGCGCAGCCAAGCCGCGCTGGATCAGGCGCGCAAGGATTATCAAATGAATATCTTTGAGCTTTTTAAGCCGACCTGAACACATCGTTACAACCGAATCATTCCCAAAACAGGCACAGCCATGCAGATTCCATGGCTGTGCCTGTTTCTATCGGGGAGGAAAATAACACCTCGGCAGAGCATCTTGCTCACGAGCATTTCCTGCTCCACACAAAACACACTCGTGCGGCGTATTCTCATGCAAGCCATTGGCGCACGTCATGGGATTGACTGTCGTGCTTAAGCCGATTTTTTAGCCCGTAACAGTGGCAATACCGCCTTATACGCGGTTTTCGCCCACGCAGGCACGCGGTAACGGTTTTTGCAACTACAAGGACGGATCGTTCTCCTCCGCATTGCCAGTATCCGCAGGCGTCCCGCCTCTGCGCCTGCGTATGCCGCCAAGCGTATCGGCCACCACCAGCAACCCGCCAATCAGCAGATGTACATAGTAGGTGAACAAACGCCACACCAGCATGGCGCTATAGAGCAGGTTCTGGGGAAACACCATCGCAAAAAACAAATAGAAACCGCCTTCCGTTGCCCCTGTGGCACCCGGCGTAGGCGCAAAGGAGGCAGCCAGGTATAAAAAAAGCTGCATCGCAAACAAATCGAAGTATCCGCTTTGGGAGAGCCCCAATGCGCGGTAAACCAAATAGGCGACCGAGAAAATGCAAAACACGCTTGCCAGCATCATCCCCATGGCCAGCAAACAGCGCATGGGATTGTTGCGTATGCATTCCGCCGCAAGGGTAAACTCCTCCATGCCCTTGAGAAATGCCTCGCTCCATTTATCTCGCTTTGCCGCAAGCGGGCGAATACGCGTGATGCGCCCGATAAGCCAAAGCCCAACGCGTTGTACAAAAGAGGAACGCAAAAGCAGCGTTGCCACCATCACGATGGATGCAAAATTGATGACAAACCCGAATGCCGTAAGCCAGAAAACAAGGGGGTGCGCCGCCAGAATACGCGCCCCGCTCACCGAAACGCTTACGATATAGCAAACGCAAATCGCGCTGATATACCCCACATAGCGTACGGCAAGGATCATCGCCGCTTTGGCGGCATTCACCCCGTAACGCCGATAGTAAGCAATCTGCATCGGCTGCCCGCCGCTGGCAAACGGCGTGATGGCGCTGTAATACTCCCCAAACAGCGTAATACGCAGGCTGGTCCAAAATGATGCCCTGGCTTCCACAATACGCCCGATGTACTGGTAGGCAAACGCCTGCAATAGCCAGAACCCGAGCATCGCCAGCGCACAGTACACCAGCCATTGACGTTGGATGGGCAGCCCGCCGGAGAGCAGCGCTGTAAGCTGCGCATCATTTGTACCCAGCCACAGCAGAACAACCAGCGTTACCAGAATATACAGCAGCTGCCATAACAGACTGCGTTTGCGTGGCGGCTTTCCCTCCGCTGTCAGATTCATGCGTTTGATGTAGTCGCGTATACAATACCACGCGCGACGTATTTATACAGGTTGCAGCAAGGTTTCAGCGAACGATAACCTGCATTGATACCGTTACCGGTTCTATTCGCCTGACGCATCGTAAACCGCTCACGAACAATCCGCGCTTGATTTCCATCCGCCTTGCATTGGCTGTCATTTGGTTTTCCCCAACGCAGTCCTGCGACCACAAAATGCTTGAAGTGATGCGGAGCAAGGTCTGTTTTTTGAAGCGCTTTTGATGATGCATCCATCGCCATCTGCGGTTGCGTGCGCGCAGCGTAATCGTTACGATATCTCATGCCTGTCAACTCCCATGAAAAGATCCCAGAAAACAAAACGGTGTTATGCCTGATCCTGCAACCGATAAAGTCGCGCAGCGCCCGCGGCGTCAAATCTCTAACGGCAAACTGCATGTCAGCAAAAGCGCCATCGTGAGCCATGCGTCCTCATCGGGAAAACAAAAAGCGCTCGACCCTCCGGCTCGCTTACTTTAGCCATAGCCCGCAGCATGTATTTTTCTGAGGGCAACACGCCTTGGAATCGTTCCCTACGCTAACCGCGAAACGAAATCCCGCATCATTGTAATATAAACAGGGTACGTTTGCAAAGCATTTATCCGTCTTCGCCCGCAGTGGAAGCGTTTGGAATTTTGTTCCCAAGGATTATTTTGGTAAGAAATATCCACCTTATGAACGATCGGCATAGGACCAACCAAACCTTATACATACGAAACCCTTTCAGTGAAAGCACTTCGCGAATGTTACCAGCAGCTATGGCACCGTATGAAGGGAATCATTGCACGCAACGCCAGCCCGTTATGGATATTGATTTTTTCCTATGCTTTCGCTATACTTTTATAGATTGCGTACATGACATACAGGAGGAGGCTCCATACTGTGATCATCGAAATCATCGCCGTATGCCTCCTTGCAAAACGAAAACGGTATCAGCTCCGATATTTGTTTCACACCTGGACTTTTTACCCCATACTTCTTGTACAGCTCCTTACGGTTGTTTTTCAGGCAAGCATATTCCTGCGAACCCATATTTTTGTGCCCTACGGGCGTTACGTTATACCATTGGTCATCCTTTCCTTTCTGTTTTCAATGTTTGCCTTTTCATTATACCGGCCGGCCATCCTTGGCGCAGGCTGCATCGCGCTGGGTTCGGTACTCAACCGCATCGTGATTACAGCCAATGGCGGGCACATGCCGGTATACCCCACCCTTTCTTACCTGACCGGTTATGCGCAGCCTGAAATGTTCGGCTTTGTGGACACCCTCCACATCCTGGGCGGGGAAGGAACACGCCTGCCCTATCTGGCGGATGTGATCGATCTGGGGTACAGCATTGTAAGCATCGGGGATGTATTGATTCACCTGTACGTATGTATCATGCTCTACGCGCTCATCCGCACGGTAAACCTGCAAAGCAGGGCAGCACAGCAAGATGCGTAGTGGATCAGGCATGGTTCATCAGCAATTATTGGGAGGGCTATCATTATGAATGGTATTTCGGTAAGCTGGCAAATGCTCTTAATCAAAGGGATTCCAGAGTGTCTGATCGTAGCATGGGCGATCCACGCTTTCACCAGTACGCCTGTGGATTGGAAAAAGTACCTGACCCTGGCGGGCATATACATTGTGAGCACGTATCTGATTCGGTTTCTGCCCATCACCCTGGGCATCAACACGGTGCTGTTTATGTTTATCCTGATTCTATCCTTCCAACTGCTCTATAAAACCGGGCTTTCCATGGTCACGCCCTCCATCATCGCCTCGGTTGTACTGCTCATTTGCATCGCGCTGGCGGAGCTTCTCAATGTTGTACTTTTAGTTCTGCTGTACGGCCGCGAGCAGGCAGAGATTCTTTTCCGCTTCGCCGATGAGCAGGTACGCGCGCTCTATACCATCCCCTCCACCATCTTCCTTGCTTTGTTTGTGTTGGCCGGAAGCTTTGTTTTCAAGCGTATTCAAATCGCGAAGGGAAAGAAAAAAGATGGAGACGCTGGTCAGGCAACAAGCGCATAAAATTGCGCTATCGCTGAACTATGACGCGGAACAGGAAGCCGTCATGGTTTACGGTCTTCTCGCCATTGCCCAAATCGGGATCACCTTGTTGATTGTGTTCCTGTTGGGTCTTATTCTGGGCGTTGCGCTTGAGGGGCTAACCGTTTGCCTTGTCGGCAGCATCCTGCGCCGCTCCAGCGGCGGCGCCCACGCCCGCAGTGTTGGGTTTTGCACAACTTTCAGCATTGTGTTTTGCCTGGGCGCAGGGTTGTTAGCACAATGGCTTTCCGTTCCAAACCATCCGCTGGTGCTGCTGAGCATGATGGTCATTGTGTTTGCGGCATCACTATACTTTATCCACCGGTATGTTCCTGTGGATTCTCCCAACAAGCCCATCACTTCACCCGCCAAAATCCGCCGCATGCGCAAAGGCAGTTTCATCACGCTTGCAGCGTATGGGCTTGTCAGCGCGTGCTTTTTCTATTTTGGGCTTGCTTCGGCGCCTCTGCGTTCGCTTGGCATCAGTTTACTGATCGGCCTTGCCTGGCAGACGCTTACGCTAACACCAATAGGTGCCATTCTGCTTCAAAAGCTGAATGATCTGCCTAAATTCGCAAGAAAGGAGTCGAAACCATGAAAAAGATGTATGGGTTGATCGCCGCGATCAGCACCCTCGTTGCGGCACTGGTGGCCTCCTCTGCATGCTATCTCTTCATCTATCAGCCCGAAGAGCCCGCATCCCTGCGCAACGAGTGAGCCTTGTATCCCGTGGGGGGCGGGCAACCGCCTCCCACACGAGGCATCCACCGATCCTTGTGTAGGAAGGCGCAGTGATAATTGTGGATAACGAAAACAAAGGACAGATTCAGCAAATCCTGAATATCATTAAAGTTGCGTCGCTTGCATTTCCTGCGATTGCTTTATTGCAGTACTCTTCAAAGCACCCGGATTTCCTTTCGACGATTACCCACGAGGTACTCATCATCACGATCCTGATGATCATCCTTGTGATTTACATCCTGTGGATATTTGTTCAATCCCGCATTCCAAACAGCTCCCCCGTCAAACGACTGATAGACCCGATCATTTCAATGTCCATCGCGCTGCTATCCATCATCATGACAGGTTCGTATACCAGCAATTATAAGTTTTTATTCATTTTTGTGATCCTGTTCACCAGCATCGAGTGCAGCCGAACGCTCAGCATGATTGTATCCGCTTTATCCGCAGTGATTATCCTGACTGTTGACTTGGTTTTTGCCCCCAGAGCGGATGTGAATGTGTTCTTTGAAAGCGACATTGTGCTGGCATGCGTATTCATGATCATCGCCTGGATGGTGGGCTACTATGACGATATCCGCCGCAAGCATATCGCCAGCCTGAAGAATCTGGTGAATATTGACGGTTTAACCGGCCTTTACAACCATCGCTTCTTCTATGATTTCCTGGCTACGCAGACGCGGCTGTGCAAAGAGCGGGGAGAGCCGCTTTCGCTGCTGTTCATCGATATTGACAATTTCAAATACTACAATGATATCTACGGCCACCAGAAAGGGGACGAGGTGCTGCGTATCCTCTCCACGTTGCTTGTGGAATCCCTTCCGCACAACGCGTTCATTGCCCGTTACGGCGGCGAGGAATTCGCGGTTATCCTCCCCGCTATCGATGAAAAAGAAGCGGTGGCAGAGGCGGAGAAGGTGCGCCTCGCCGTGCAGGCATACCCCTTTGCGGGGCAGGAGAGTCTGCCGGGCGAATGCCTGACCATATCGGTGGGCGTCAGCACCTACCCCAGCAAAGCCAAGTCCGAAGCCGAGCTCATCAAAGGCGCGGACGATGCCTGCTATCGTGCCAAATTTCTCTGTAAAAACCGCGTGGAAAGCTATTTCTCCATTTTGGATGAACTGCATTTTGAATCAGAAATCATCTCCCAGATTAAAACCTTCATCGCAATCATCAACGCCAAGGATAAATACACCTACCGTCATGTTGAGCGTGTGGTGTTCTACTGTAACCTTCTGGCAAGCCAGCTGGCGCTCACCGAAGAGGACAGGCGCAACCTGATTTACTCCGCCTACCTGCATGATATTGGAAAGATCAACATCGAAGAAAACATCCTGATCAAGTCCGACCCGCTCACACCGGAGGAATGGCGCATTCTCCAGCAGCATCCGCAACTGGCGGTCGATATCATCCGTACCATTCCCTCCTTTGACGTTGTGCAGCCAATCATCCTGCATCACCATGAACGCTACGACGGCACAGGATATCCAGATCGCTTACGGGGCGAGGAAATTCATCCATTAGCAAGGCTTCTGACCGTTGTGGATGCCTTTGACGCCATGACGTCGATTCGCCCCTACCAGAAAACGCGCACCTATACCCAGGCCATGGAGGAATTGCGTCGTTGCAGCGGTACCCAGTTTGATCCCGATGCTGTGGAGGCCTTCTGCCAATGCGTTGCGGCGCATAACAGCATAGGCGGAGATCGGTGTGACAAGGTTTTCCTGCCGTATCCCCCGAAGGATAGCGATGCGTAACCTTTGGTGGTAACCAAAGCCATTGCCGTTTAGCACCCAAGCAAAAAGCCGCTGAAACACATCGTTTTCAGCGGCTTTGGTTTTGAATTCCAGTTATATCCCGTGCTGCGAGAGGAACTCCGTAAGCAGGTTCACGCATACCTGCTTGCGATATTCTGCCGATACGCGTCCTCGAATGGGTACAATGACTTCCCGATATGCCTCCAGGTAAGCATCCCGTACCGCTTTGGCCTGCGCCACGGTTTTGCCGATGAGCATCGCGTCCAGTTCCGGCTTGCGGATAATCACATCCGATACCGAACCGAAAGCGGTTGCCGCATGCTGGATCACGCCGTCCCGAATCGTCATCAGCCCCGCAAATGCCACGCGGGATATGGCCAGCGCTTTGCGCGCGCCCACTTTTTCGTAGCAGTAATGCTCCATCCATGTCATGGGTAGCAGCACTTCCACGATCAACTCATCCGGCATCAGGGCAAGCTGCTTACGCCCAAGGTAGAAATCACGAATGGGCATGACCCGCTCTCCTCGCACGCTCGCCAGCCGCAGGCTTGCATCCGCCACAAAGAAGATGAGCGCGCTATCCGCCTTGGGGCTGCCGTTTGCAATGTTGCCGCCAATGGTCCCTTCATTACGGATGGCCGGTGCCGCAATCAGCGCAATGGCTTCTTTAAGCAGCGCGGGGGTTAAGGCGCTTTCCATCAGCGCCGTATAGGTGCAAGCCGCACCCAGGCAAAGCAATTCCCCCTCGCGGCGAATCCCTTTCATCTCCTGTACACGGTGCAAAAACAGGTAACTGCCTTCACGCCGTTCGTCAATCATGAGGTCAGTACCGCCGGCATAAGGCGTAACAATTTCCCGCGCGCGGATCGCCAACGCCTCTGCCAGCGATGTGGGTGTATATCCATTCACCATAAACCCGCCCCCTCTTTTGCGGCGCTCTGCACGGCTTTTACGATTGCGTTATACCCGGTACAGCGGCACAGGTTGCCGGAAATACCTTCGCGTATCTGTTCCTCGGTGGGGTTGGGGTGTGTACGCAGCACACACTCGCTGGCCAGCAGCATCCCCGGGATGCAATAGCCGCACTGCGCGGCGGATACTGACGCGTACGCCGCATCCAGCACCTTAAACTGGGGTGTGAGCGCATAGCCTTCAATGGTCAAAACGTCACTGCCGCCCACCCTGCCCATGGCCACCATGCAGCTGTTGACAAGCCGTCCATCCAGTATAATGCTGCATGCGCCGCACTCGCCTTCTTTGCAGCCGCACTTTACGCCGGTCTGGCGATAGGTATCGCGCAGCACATCCAAAAGCCGCGCGGTAGCACTGCCCCGATACGTCACGGGCTGGCCGTTGAGGATAAACTCGATGCTGTTGTCCATATCAGCGCACCTCCTTTTGGTTCTCAGTCAATATGTGCAGCGCGTCTTCCGCGCTGAAGGGGATGTGCCGGATGTTCGCGCCCAGCGCCTGTTCCATGGCCGCCATGTACGCGGCGGCTGCGCCAACCAAAGGCAGTTCGCCCGCGCCTTTGGCGCCATAGGGTCCATGGGGGTACTCTTCCACATGGAGCTTGACCTGCATGACCGGAACATCTACAGAAGTAGGGATGATATAATCCGTAAAGCTGTTATTGCGGATTCTCCCCTGGCGATCCGCAGCCATCTGTTCCATGCTGGCATAACCAAGCCCTTGCAGCAGGCCGCCTTCCATCTGCCCCATGACGATGTTTTCATCCATCGGCGTACCTACATCAAAGCATGCCCATACGCCTGTCAGGCTGTTCACGCCCGTCAGCGTATCCACGGTAACCTCCGCGGCGCATGCCGCCCATGCATAGGTGGGGTAGGCGTCCCCCTCAAAGGTTTCAATATGAAAGGGAATCACGAAATCCGGCTCTGTAAAGTGTTCTTCTACCACCTGCTCTTCCCCGTCACGCCACTGCGAGCGCAGGCGGATGGCCGCGCGGCGCAGCAGTTCTCCGACAGTCATCAGGCTGCGGCTGGCAACAGTAGGACCCGAATCCGGCACGCGGTCGGTGTCAGGGTACTCATAAAAGACGCTGTCCAGCGGAAGATTGAGCTCATTGGCGACGATCTTGCACAGTGTGGTGCAAATGCCTTGCCCGATTTCCGCCTGGCTGGCGAGTATCTCCACACGGCCATCCGCGTATTTGTGCAGTTTTGTAACCGCCTTGATGTGATCCCGTTCCCCGCTGCCGGTAAAACCAGCGCCATGGAACCAAATGCTCATGCCGATGCCCTTGCGGTAACGCCCCGTCTGCGGCGCGGCATACGCCTGCCATTTCTGGTCATAACCGCTCATATGGCGCACGGTTTCCGCCATGCGGGGCAACGGTACAGGAAAATGGTAGCGGCCGCTGGTGGATGTCATTGCGCCCTGTACGCTCGCATTGGCCAGTTTGAACTTAAGCGGATCCTCTCCCCGATCCCGCGCGATGTGATCCATCATCATCTCTACGGCAAAGAAAGTCTGCGGCGCGCCGAACCCGCGGTAAGCACCGTTGGGTACGGTATTCGTCTTGACTGCACGGCCCTGTACGCGCAGGTTGGGTACTTCATACACGCCCGGGGACGCGATGATGCCGCGCTGCAGCACCACTGCCGAAAGCGTTGTATACGCTCCCGCGTTGAAGGTGACGTCAATATCCATTGCTGTTACGCGGCCATCCTTCACGGCCACTTTGTATACACAAAGCGATGGATGGCGTTTGGAGGTAAATTCAATGTCCTCCCTGCGGCCAAACCACACGCGAACGGGTTTTCCATTGGCTTTTATCGCAGCCACCGCCACTTGGCAAGCAAGTATCGACGGGTAATCCTCTTTGCCGCCAAAGCCGCCGCCCGTCGCATCCTGCACGACGCGCACGCGATCCGGCGAAAGCCCAAGCGCTTTGATGAGCGCGCCATGGATATAGTAAGGGCATTGCAGGCTGCCGTGCACGGTCACTTTGCCATCCACATAATCTGCCATCAGACCCTGCGTTTCCAGGTATGCCTGCTCCTGATACCCCGTTTCAAAGCTTTCCTCATAAACCTTATCAGCGGTATGGAAAGCCTGCGCCACATCCCCGCGGCCGAACTGGTAAGTAAAGAACGCCGTATCCGCGCTTTGGATATCGGTCACGGCGGGCAGCGGCTCATAGGCAACCTGCACGGCGGCGGCCAGTCGGGCGACTTCCTCCTCGTTTGGCCCCACCAGCATCAGCACGGGGTCGCCGATGAACTCCACTGTATCTTCCGCAAACACAGGCGTATCGTCTTTAACAATATGCACCTGATTCACCCCAGGCACATCACTGGCGTCTACGGTAAAATAGCCTTCCGGCAAAGGCGGCAGCGTAATGCCCAGCACTTTAGCGCGGGCGTAGGGCGAGCGTACCAGTTGCCCATACAAAAGACCATCGGGGGCAAAATCTCCAACATACATGGCACTGCCGTTGGTCTTGGGCGCGTGGTCCTTCTTTGCGACCGAACGTGAAATATCCAGCATGGCAAGCGTCCCTCCTTATATTATCCAAACTGTAGACGGCGCGGGGGTAACAACGGCCAACAATACCGCTTTGCCGCGAATGTAGCGGCGGATGCGTGTCGCCAGCTTGCGGCAGGCAAGCTTTTTATCTGCCTGCGCGAAGGCGCTCGCGCATTCTGGTTCGGGGTGTATCCTGCCGGCAGGGTTTGTAAGGCACGCAGATGCCATCGTAAAGCCTGCTGCCAGCCGGTTGCCACGCGCGCAATGCGGCATTGCCTGTTCATCATGCCTTTTACAGCAGCCTCTTCATCGGGATGCCAGGTAAGCCTTCAGGCGTTCGAAGTCCGCTTCGGTATCCGCATCCAGCGTGCATCCCTCATCCGTTACCGCTACCTCCGCCGTGTTTCCCGCAAACCCATCCCAGGCGCCGCGCAAGCCAGTTTCTCCCTGATACGCCAGCAGCTCGGGGATCGCTTCCGCGGCAATGAGCGGCGGATGCTTACGCCTTTCTTCCACCATGGGGAAAACCACCATGGCTCCGCTTTGCGACATGGCCAGAGCTAAGCGGCGGTATGTTTCCGGCGCGATGGCGGGCATATCCCCCGGCAGCAGATAGAACGCGTCACATGCGGGTAAACCCGTTAATCCCGCGTGAAAGGATGCCAGCATATCCGTCGTAGCATAGTCCGGATTGATGATTACACGAACCTGCTCCGGTGGGAATGTGCTGCGCAGCAACGCGGCGCATTCATCCGAGCGATGCCCCAAGACAACCGTCACTTGCATGGCGCCGCCCGCCAGCATGCTTTGCACACTGGTCTCCAGCAGCGTTTGCTCGCCGATGCGCAGCAAAGGTTTGAACGCGCCCATGCGTCGGGAGAATCCAGCCGCCAGGATCAATCCGTGAATCTGCATGGGCATCCCCTTTCCGCAGTGCATCGCTTGCAATGCTCTGGTGCTTATCCCTTGCGCATAAGCGCGTAAGGCGCCGACTTGCTCAATCGCATCGCCCGCGCCCCTTTGCACTGCTTACCCCACCGCATCGCGATGTGTTTTGCTCTGTGCTTATTATACCCACTGCTGTCCATGGATGGCAAGTACTTCTGGCGCGGAACTCGCCTTCTTGCGTGTTGGCTTTGCATGCAGTTCCAACCACTTCCCCGCTCACCCATGCGGCATGCCGCTCGCACGTCTTCTGGCCGCACGGCTTCTATTCTTTCACGCTGCCGCTCAGCAAACCGCCCTCACGCAGGAGGCGCTCAAAACAGGAACCGCTATGGGCAAGCACCTCTTCTTCATAACGCTGAAACGCAAGCAGAAACCTGCGACCTTCCGGCGTTAGCTCACTGCCGCTGCCCCGCTGCCCGCCCTGCCTGCGCGTGATGATCGCATACCCCAGCGCTGCTTCCAGCTTGTTGATAATTGCCCATGCTTTGCTTTGGGAAAGCGCCATGCTTTCACTCGCAGTTCGTACAGAGCGCATCTCTCCGATCAGGAACAGCAACAACTTCGCCCGTGCGCCAAAAAGCTCATCTTCACCTTCCAGCGCCAAATGCAAATAGGGGTGCAGGAAGTCGCTCTTGTGCGCATCCAGATGCGCTTTGAGCTCCGCCTCCTGATGGATGGTGAGCAGCACGCCTTCATCCTGCACATCCACATAGGTTCGCGAGAGCCTGTTAGCGGCAATGGCGCCGCGCAAGCCCCCTGTACCCCGATACGCGAGAAGGGGCGCCAGCGCATGCTGTTGCAGCACAATCGGATGCCCGCCGCGCTTTTGGCAGGAGGGAATCACCACATCACCCGTAGCGGCCAGCAGCGCTTTCAATGTCGCTTGAGAAAACAAGGGCACATTGACCGGCGTAAAAACCACGCGACCGCATCGCCCCGCTAGAAAAGAAAGCCCCATACGAACCGAATCAAACAGTTCTGGTTCCTGATAATCCGAATTGAATAAAAACACCATGCCGCGCCCCGCAAGCTGATAGCGCACCTCATCTGCTTCAACACCGGTGACCACCACGATGGGGAACACCCCTGCCTGCTGCATGGTGAGGACGATGCGCTTGATCGCGGATATCCCGCCAAGCTTAAGCGTGGGACGTGTGGCTTTTTGGCTGGCAGCGGCAATGAGACCGCCCACTTGGCTGATTTGCATGACGCCCTCCCAATGGTTTGCTTTTACGCTTCTACCCAAAAAGTATGCGTTCAATACGCTATCATCATTCGCCATTCACAGTGGAAAACCCTTGCGAGGGAACGGCTTTGCCGCGCCACATCTGCCCGTATCCACCTTTGCCCCCCTGCATCAGCATGAAAACCACCTTTCCATGCTCTTTTGCTGAGCGTAGATTCGTTTGGAGCGCCATCATAGTAACCCGCGTATCCATCGCTCATGCTGGCAGCCTGATTCAGCCTGTTATCCTTCACCCGTATCGCCACCTTGCAATCCGTCCGAAGATGCGTTATGATACATCACGATCTACACAAGGAGGCACAGATATGACAGAAAAACGCATGACCATTGACGAGATGACCCAGGACGCCCCTCAAAAAGAAACCCGCGACCGCAAGGATTGGGTCGGTTTTGTGGAAAGCGACGCGGTGAATTTTCTGACCCTGAACAGCATCGAAAAGATGACCCTGGATGATGGCGAAGGCAATAAAGCCAAGCTAACACGCCGCAAAGACGGCAGCGTGTACGTGGAGTGCACCTCCAGCAATGTGGTGTAAACAATACACCGCTTGCAGCATCGTTTGCAAAACAGAGGGAAGGGCATTGCGCCCTTCCCTCTGTTTATTCATCGATCGCTCGTTCACTTGCCAAAGTGCCGCTTGAGCAGCCCCGCAAAGCCCTTGCCGTGCCGTGCTTCGTCCTTGCACATCTCGTGCACGGTATCATGAACCGCGTCATACCCAAGCTCTTTGGCCAGCGTAGCCAGTTCCTTCTTGCCCGCGGTTGCGCCCCACTCGGCTTCGGCGCGCATTTCAAGGTTCTTTTGCGTGCTGTCGGTTAGCACTTCGCCAAGGAGTTCCGCAAAGCGGGACGCATGATCTGCCTCTTCCAAAGCATACCGCTTAAAGGCTTCGGCCACTTCTGGATAGCCTTCCCGATCCGCCTGGCGGCTCATCGCAAGGTACATGCCCACCTCGCTGCACTCGCCCGCAAAATTCATACGCAGACCTTCTACCACGCGCTCATCAAGGCCTTTGGCAACCCCGATGCGGTGTTCATCCGCAAATACACGCTCTTCCGTCATTTTGACAAACTTCTCTTTGGGCGCCGCGCAAACAGGGCACTTTTCGGGTGCCTCCGCGCCTTCGTATACATAACCGCACACTGAACATACCCATTTCATTTTGGTTATCCTCCTTCATGCTTTTCCTTCATGCCTTCCTAAGCTTACCCCAAATACGGAATCACTGAAACAGCTAAATTGCGGGGGTTCTCTCATCAGGCCATCGCAAGATGATTCTCTTGCGTCGTGACATGCTGTTTCTACGATTAATCACTGTTATCAAAAGGACGGTATTGGGAGCCGGACGGGGCAAGGCAAGCCCGTGCATTTCACCGGAACAGCTTGCGTCGCTTCCAATAATAAACATAAACAAGAATACACAGCAACAATGTGATTCCCGCTGTAACAAGGTTCTCCGTACTGCGCAGATGCCATGCGGTCATCACGGCGGAAACCGTGGTCACCAAATAATCAAACAGGAGAATCAGCACGCCCAGCGGGCGCCGTTTTGCCAGCAAAACCTCCGCAAGCAGGGCAAACAGGAACGCTACCACCAGAAACCCGAAGATGACCCACATCGCGTCTGTACCATACTGCGCAAGGATATCATCATAGGGGTGTAACGCCGCGGGAACCACCGCCACATTCAGCAGCGTAAGCAGCACCAGCGTCGCCAATGCGGCACGAATCAGGATGCCCAGCGGGTTAAGCAGATATACATACAGGTTATGAAACTTCATGGGTACATGTTGGTTGGCACTGTAAGTTTTCATACTTTTCACTCCCTATCCAATTATCAAGACACGAACGCACAAAGCAAACGAAGCCGATTCCTTGCCGTTTTTATTCGGCGGATGCAGCTTCGTTTCCTGCTGGTATTCTATGCAGCTTATTTATATATTTTCCTGTTGCGGCGCAGCAAATACGGCGGCTTCCATGCCATCCTTCTCACAAATTTGACGGTGGCGGATGGGCATGCTTTTGAGTTCCTTGATTTGCCGTGGGATGGGCACGCCGGTGTGCGCGCTGAGCCTGTCCGCACAGTCAAAGGCGGTAAGCCCCTCGGTGGCGGCCTCGCCCAGCACTGCGGCAAGCACATCCTGCGCAAATTTGTAGGGGCTTGCCGTAGCGATGATCACCGCTGGCGTATGGTCGCCTGTCGCCGATCGATACGCACCCAGCACATGACTGGCCACCGCCGTATGCGGATCCATCAGGTAGCCCGTATGCTCAAATACGCGGCTGATCTCCTCGGCGGTCATATGGTCATCCGCAAAACCTGCCGAGAATGTTTTTTGAAGCGCATCCAGCCTTTGCGCGCCGATGGAGAAGCTTCCGCAATCCGCCAGCAGATCCATCCACGATTTGACCAGCCTGCCATCCCGGCCGGCGCTTTCATACAACAATCGTTCCAGATTGGAAGAAATCAGGATATCCATGCTGGGGGACATCGTTCGGAAGAACGAACGGTGCGTATAGTAAACGCCATCGGTGAAAAAATCACTGAGCACATTGTTGCGGTTGCTGGCGCAAATGAGCCGTCCCACAGGCAGCCCCATACGCTTGGCGTAGTACCCCGCCAGAATATCCCCAAAGTTGCCCGTGGGCACCACGTAGTTCAGCGGCTGCCCCATGCGCACCGCGCCGCTGTTAACCAGCGCCGCATAGCTGGTAAAGTAGTACACCACCTGCGGCACCAAACGCCCGAAGTTGATGGAGTTGGCAGAGGAAGGCAATTTGTCGGCCGAGTCCATTTTTTGATGGAAAGCAGGGTCGGAAAACAGTTTTTTTACGCCCGTCTGCGCATCGTCAAAGTTTCCCCGCACGCCGATCACGCGGGTGTTGCTTCCTTCCGTGGTAACCATTTGCAGCCTTTGCATATCGCTTACGCCGTTTTCGGGGTAGAACACCGTGCAGCTGGTGCCCGGCACATCGCGGAACCCTTCCAGCGCAGCTTTGCCCGTATCGCCGCTGGTTGCCACCAGAATGCTCACCTCACGGCGTTCATCATTCTTGGCGGCTGCCAGGCGTACCAAATAAGGAAGCAGTTTCAGCGCGATATCCTTAAAAGCCAGGGTTGGGCCGTGAAACAGCTCCAGCACATGAATATTACCATCCAGACGCTTTACCGGCGCAATGGCCGCATCATCAAATGCAGGTACGCTATACGCGGCGTTAACGGCAACTTCGATCTCCGGGATGGTATAATCCTCCAAAAACGCGCGCAACACGCGCTCCGCCACCTGCTGATAGCTCATTTGGCAGAAGCTTGCGATTTTCTCCTGTGTAAACTGTGGATACATGCTGGGAACATATAGCCCACCATCCTTGGCAAGCCCCCACAGCACAGCCTGCGAAGCCGTCACACACGCGCCGCCGCGCGTTGAATAAAAGGACATCTGGCTCACTCCCCCGGTTTTGTTTTCCTGATCCAATCCGCATCGCGCTGGCTGCCAGACAAGCACCGCGCCCTGTTCCGTATGGCACAGGGCGCCAGGCAACCCATTTGTCTGCCAACAAGCGGAAGCCCGAAAGCTCCCGCTTGTTTATGCGCAACGTGTTAAATCACGTACTTCTTAATGAACGCCGGCAGTTGTTCGGGATCCTCGCTGATGGAAATCACAAAATCTACGCTATGCTTTTCGCTGAGCGCTTCCAGCCTTGCAAACAGCCCCTCCGTGGTGTCAAGCTCACACTTGATGAGCTTTTTGAACGCATCAATGAGGATGAGCCCCACATCAAAGTTCTGGGCAACCGCGCCCGCCAGAAATCCCATGAACATCTGATCGCTGGTCAGGTTGTACTCGCCTGCGTTGATGAACCGCACCTGATGGCGCAGGTCAAACATGTAGCGGTTATCATCGTCGATAAAAACGATGTCGTGCTTGCTCTCCTGGCTTGCCTTGTTGGCCATATCGATGATGCGTTTGGTTTTCCCTGATCCCTTATTGCCGGCAATCACCTGAATCAAAGGTAACGCCCCCTTGCTTTATGTAATTTCTCTCGCGCGGCATTCCCTAACGGGTCGAGCCGTTTTCCACCTCCATTATACATGAACCTGTATGCTCGCGCAAGGCTTCCCCCGCCATTCGCTTTTGACGGGAAACCCCTCTGCGGCCTTGTTTTGTTAAAGTCAGGTTAATTGGGGTATCAGAAAAAACATTGAAAAGCCCATCTTTTTACAGCTTATTCACAAATAGGTTAGCCAGTGTAACCACATCGTAAACAAAAGGCGGGGTGCGATTTGCATGCAAACACCCTTGCCCGTTACGCGCTGATGGCTTCATATCGCCCCCAGCATTATGCTTTCAATTGGATCACTATGCTTATCAGACAAGACCGGTTCGCTTGCCTGCAATCCCATCCAAGGCGCCCACGGTTACGACATTCCACCTTCGCCCAAACAACCATGTCACCAGTAGGCTTCAGAAAACGATCAGGCGCGGCAGAGGTCACAAGGTCATACATCACCGTGCGTCCATCCATCGCTGGATTCGTCAAAACTGCCCATGTCCCAGCCTTGCTCACCCGCCATGGATGCAGCCTGGGTATCCTGCCCCGCCATTACCGCATGAGCAGCTTCGTGCAGCGTACCCTCCGCCCACGTGCCCCGCAATCGCTCACGCAGCTCATCCATGCTCATTTCGGGCAGTTCACGCGGCTCTGCCCCGCGCGCATCGCTGAAGAATCCACAAATGCCCCCATAATCGCACCGCTGACAGCTGATCGTCTCGCCGCTTTTGACAGGCGTAATGGCCGTTTCGCCGCCATAGAGGCGCTCGGCAAGCGCAGTGGCCTGCTCGCGCGCATGGTCAAGCAGCGCACGCATCTGCTGCCTGTCCAGCACCCGCGCATCCTTGCGCAGGCCGCCGCCCTTGGTCATCACCGTGCCGATTGCGCTGGGGGTATCTCCCCTGTCCATAGCGGATAGCACCTGTTCTTCTGCCAGGGCAACGCCTTTCATTTGCAGCTGCTTGAGAATCTCGCCTTCCGCAAGCGCCGGTTCGTCTGTATCGATATGCGCCAGCGGGTCACTTACATGGAAGTAGAACGCACCCGCAGGCTGCGCGCCGTCAACGCCGCCTACCGCCGCATCCAGATACACCGTAAGCTGAAGTTGCAGCCCCCACCATGTTTGCGCGGCTTCCACCGTGTTTTGACTGCTCTTGTAATCGATCACGCGCAGGTAGGTTTCTCCGCCATGGTCAAAGCGGTCGATGCGGTCTATTTTGCCTTGCAGCGCCACTTCCGCACCATCAGCAAGCTTTAGTAACACAGGCGGAAGGCTTTGCCCATCCGCGAAACCAAAACGGGCTTCCGCCTGATAGAGGGTAAAATCACCCGAGGCCAGATGCTGGGTCACCACACGGCAGGCGCGGCGTACGATGCGCCGCGCGCGCTCCAGTCCCGCAAGGCTGCGTTGCGTATCCCCCATGGGGCCGCGCAACAGCTTGGCCAGCAGCGGCTGCACTGCCGCATCGGCCAGCGCATCGGCTTCCTGGGCATCGATATGCGGATAAGCGGGCATCTGGCTTGCTTTTTCTGCGAAGTTCTGCAAGCTGGCATGGAAAAACACCCCCAGATCCACGGGCTCCACGCCCCAATCCCGTACGATGGTCGGGCGCAGCCCATACCCCACAAAATGCTTGAACGGGCAGGCCGCAAACTCCTCCAGACGGCTGACCGAAAGCAGTCTGTCATTGAAGAGGCTCCTGGCCGCATCAGGCGTCAAGGGCACGCTTTCCACGCGATAATCAGCGGCTCGCAACAGCCTGGCCGTTTCCCGCGCGGTAGCCGGGCTGCTGAGCAGCAAGGCAAGGCGCTCGCGCCAGTATACAGGCAACTGCTCCTCGCCGCCATCCGCATAGCCACGCAACAGTTCGCTCAAGCGATGCATCGCCTGCGTGGCGGAAAACGGCAGTTCCTGTTCAGGCACAGGCGATAACGGCAAGCCGTTAAAATAACGCTCTTGCAATGCGGAAAGTAAGTCCAGCGGGCGCAGCGCCTTTCCTGCGGGATCCGTCTTGGCATAGCTGAGGAACAGGGTTTTTTGCGGCGCCGTCATCGCGGTTTTTACATCCATCAGGGCGAACTGCGTGCGGCTGTCATCCGTCATGCCTAGGTATGCGCCGGTGGCATCCTGCGTAGCGGCGCGCTCATCCTCGGTCAGCAGGCTTTCAGCGGCGCGGCTGAGCACCCCGTCGTTAAGCCCCAGCAGAAAAACCACGTCCATTTCGCCCAGGAGCGAATGCCCCAGCACACCAACGTGCAGCATCTGGCTGGAGGGCGGCAACGTGCCCAGCGTCACAGCCGCAAGGCCACAGGCGAGCCTGTCTCCCAAGCGGTTCAAGGGGATTCGTGCGCCATCGGCAAGGGCAAAAAGCTGCTCCAGCAAATTCAGGATTGTTTGCCACATCTGGCTGTTTTGCCCCGCACGCACCAGCATGTTTTCGGCAGTCAGCGCCGCTTCCTCCCGAATCAGGGTTTCATAGGCGTTTACATCCGCCAGTAGCGTCGTGACCGCCGCAAGCGATGCCTGCGCATCCCGCGCGGCTACAATGGCGGCGCGCGCCTTTTGCAAAGGTTCGATGATCCGCGCGCGAAGCGTCTCGCAACGGGCGGCGTACTGTTCTTCTCCCTTATCAAAGGGGATGAGCCACTTCTTGCGGTTGATGCCATATTCCCGCGCATAGTTTTCCAGCATGCAGGCTTCTTCAAAGGTTAAAGGCGCAAAGCCGGATTTCATCACCGCCACCACATCCGCAGACTGATACTCCCCCGCCATGGCTGCAATGGCGGACAGCAAGAAACGAGAAAGGCCATGGGACGCGGCGGGCAGTTTTTCATCGGTATAAAAGGGTAGGCCGCTATCCCGCAGCGCAGCTTCCACCGCAAAGGCATAGCCGTTTTGATCGGGATAGAGCACCGTGATTCGCTCAATATCCATCCCCTGCGCGCAAAGCCGCATGATGTGTCGCGCGGCATACGTTGCCTCCTCAAAGGGGCTCATGTGCTGGGAGAGAAAAACATCCTGCTGTTCGCTTTCAAAGCGCCTCTCGGGAAAGCCCAACAGCGTTTCATCCAAATGGCGGATGGCAGGCGCGGCATCCAGCGGCATAGGCGGCAGGGTAACCTCCGTAAGGGCTATACCACGCTCCCGCAGCGCCGCGCCAAAACGCGCAACGCTTTGCCGTACCGGGCGGTACAGCCCTGCATCCGGTGCGGTTTCCGGCGCGCAAAGCAGCGCCACGGTCATGCTTTCGCAAAGCGGCGCGGCAGCGCAAAGCAGCTCCATCAGTTGCGCGGGCAGCGCGTCAAAACCATACACAAAGATGCTTTGTTCTGCCATCAAACCGCTTTCCGGCAGTCTTTCAGCAATATAACGGAGTTGATCTTCGCTGTCGCCAAAACGGCCTGCGAGCGCATCTTCATAAGCGGCGTATACGGTGGCTAGGTCGGCCAGCTTTACGCGACGCATGCCTTCCGGCAGGGTTTGCGCATACGCGGCGAGTGCCTGCGGCGCTAATCCGCCGCGTTTCAAATCCGTGATAAGCGCGGATAGTTTCTCTGTAAAGCCCAGCCTGTACACGGCGGATTGGTAATAGGCAAGCTTTTTCTCGCATTTCTCCAGCGCAAGGCTCACGGCCATACGCCGCCCCGCCTGTGAAAGCGGCGCGCGCGCATCCATGCCGACAGCAGCCAGCACACGCTGGCTCAGGCGGGAGGGCGAGAGCACATCAATGGTAAAAAACCCGGGTATATTCAGGCGTGACAATAGCTCACGCTCTGCCTGCAAGGTGAATTGCTCAGGTACCAGTAAAACACAGGGCTTGCCCTGCGCATGCAATTTGCCGATGGCCTGAATCACAGGCGAGAGCAACCTGTGCGGTCTGCCCAGCCAAACGCTTACTTTCGCCATACGGCACCTCCTTTTGCGGGAAACGATCCTTTATGATATGATACCACAGAAAAGAGCCTTTGGGGAGGGATCGGCATGCGGGATACCATCGCAGGCATCGCGACCGCGCTTGGGGAAGGCGGGATTTCCATTGTACGCATCAGCGGGGACGCCGCGATACCCATCTTCACGCAAACCTTCCGGGCGCACCGGCAATCGACACCTTACGACAGCCACCGCCTGATGTACGGCCATGTGCTGGATGCCTCCGGCATGCCCATCGACGAAGCCATGGGTGTGGTAATGCGCGCCCCTCATAGCTATACCCGCGAGGATGTTTGCGAGCTCCATACCCACGGCGGTTATGCCGCTGCGGAAACCGCGCTCCGGCGCGTGCTCTCTCTGGGCGCGCGCGCCGCCGAGGCAGGCGAGTTCACGCGCCGCGCCTTCATGAACGGAAGGCTTGATTTGATGCAGGCGGAAGCCGTCATGGGCGTAATCGGCGCTCGCTCCCAAGCTTCGCTCAAGGCGGAGCAGGCATTGCTAGCGGGAGGCACAAGCCGGTTTATCCGCACCGCACAAGATACGCTGCTCACCTTAATTGCGGGTGTGGAAGCGCATATCGATTACCCGGATGAGATTGATGAAGCCGAAGCCACCGGTACGCTGCGTCAGGGGCTTGCGGCGCTTGCGGCGCAACTCACCGCGGCTGTTGACGAACGCGGCGCGCGCATCCTGCGGCAAGGGCTACGCGTCGCGCTGTGCGGCCGCCCCAACGCGGGCAAAAGCACCTTGTTTAACGCATTACTGGGCGAAGAACGCGCCATTGTAACGGATACGCCGGGTACCACGCGCGATGTGCTGGAGGGCAGCATGACCATCGATGGGTTGAACCTGATGCTGATGGACACGGCAGGGCTACGGGACAGCGAAGATGCCGTCGAGCGCATCGGTGTGGCACGCGCGAAGGATGCGCTATCCACCGCGGATGTCGCTTTGCTGCTCATTGACAGTTCTCATCCTCTGGATGCGGACGCGCTCTCCTTGCTTACACAACCCATGCCCTGCCCCTGCGCCGTACTGTTGAGCAAAGAGGATGCGGCAAGCGTCGTCTCTGCGCAAATGGTATCGGAACTTTGCGCTCATACGCCCATTCTTCCGGTTTCCGCCATCACAGGCCAAGGCTTGGATTCGGTGCGCGCCTATCTTGCCGCGCAGGCGAAACTGCCGCAGGAGGGCATGCTGATTCACGAGCGACATATGCAGGCGGCTAGGGAAGCCACCGGAAAGCTCTCCCAGGCGCTGGCCGCACTGGAAGCGGGGCTGCCGCTGGATCTGGCGGCGGTAGACATACGGGAAGCGCTGTGGCTGCTGGGTCGCATCACCGGCGAAAGCGTGGACGACAAACTGCTGGACGAGATTTTTTCTTCCTTTTGTGTAGGAAAGTAAAGCGTTGGGAACGCACAGTGCTCGCTCTTCCCCCGCATCGCGCAAAGCTGCGGTTATACAAGCATGCGCTTATACCACCGCTGCCTGTCGCGCCCCTCGGCAAAGTACTCAACATGATAACAACCAAACAAAAGGCGCCTCGCCCTACATTGGGTGTGACGCCTTTTGATAACCGCCACAGAGAGGTTCGCTTATCCGCCGACCTACCTGTTCACTTCCTTACGCTTACAGCCCTTCAAACAGCCGCACACTCTCCGCGTCCATAAACGCCGGGGTAAAAGCGGCCGTGGCCGCGTCTTTGGCTTGCAGATACCCTTCCAGCGCAAGCGCCTGCATCGCTTCTTTTGCGCGTGCGTATTCCCGCGCGGTCAGTCGCCTGTCTAAACCCGGTAAACCTGTGCCCATGATGGGCGTGTACTGGCGCATCAGGCTCACAGGCGTTCCTTTGGGCAGCTTTTCCGCTATGGCCTGCAAAATGGTGATGCTTTCATCCACCCGCAATGGCAATACCAGATGCCGCACCAGTGTGCCGCGCAGCAGCATGCCTTCTGCATCATAGTGAGGCGCCCCTGTGAGCGCACACATGGCAGCTATGGCTTCCAGTGCCACCGGATAATAGTCCGGCGCATTGGCAAGCGCTTGCGCCGTGCTTGCCTTGGCGTACTTCAGATCCGGCAGAAACACATCCACCAGCCCTGCCGTCGCGCGGATCATCGCCGGGGTTTCATAACCGCTGGAATTCCACACAACAGGCACACGGGGCTTCCGAATGCGCAGCGCTTCCAGAATCGCAGGCGCAAAGTGCGTTGGGTTCACCAGATTCAGGTTATGCACGCCCAGCCCCTCAACCCGTGTAAACAGCTCGCTCAGCGCGGCCGGGGTAAACCTGCGCCCTGCAAGCGAACCATGGCTGATGGGTGCGTTCTGGCAAAACACACAGCCCAAGGCGCAACCGTTAAAGAAAACTGTGCCGCTTCCCTTTGTGCCGCTGATGCAGGGTTCTTCCCACATATGCCTTGCCGCGCGAGCCACCTCAGGCAGGGTGCCCATGCGGCATATGCCCTCGCCAAGGTTTCCCGTGCGCAACGCGTTACAGTGGCGCGGGCAAAGATTGCAGATCATCCAAGTTTCCTCCCTTGGCCTTTGTTTTGCTTCTCTCAGTGGCATGCATTCCGCACCTTTTCCGCTGCGTTCAGGCGCATGGGACGCGATATCCGCGCATACAATCGAATCCGCACAAGGCCGCATCATACAGGCAAGTCGATGCCTGCCGATTCCCTGTGCCTCTAGGGCATAAAGCCAGCCCGCCCCGACGAATTGGGCATGCAGTAGAGCCCGTGTGCTATCCTAAATATGCTTTGGCGGGTATTCGCGGATCAAAAACCGCCTGTGGGCGTACCATTACCACAAAACACGGCTTGACGCAATGGCCGCTTGGCGGTATGCTACGGTATAGCATGGTTCATGTCGCCACAAGCCCCCCTTTGCAGGCAGCCGCACTCTGCCGCAAATCGTACCCTTGTACGATCGTCGTTCTTGTGGCACAAGTGCTTTGTGCCATTTCAACGGGTTATTGAAGCCGAACCATCATCGAAGCGCCTGCGCGTTTGCAGGGCGGCAAGGATACCAGTGCTCTCCCAATACCGAAAGGGGTTCGTTTATGAGCTTGATTACCATCCAGAACCAGCTGCTCAAGGTGAGCATTTCCACGGTGGGCGCGGAACTGCAATCCATTCGGGACGCAAATGGCGTTGAGCGCCTTTGGCAGGGGGATCCCGCCTTCTGGGTCAGTCGCGCGCCAATCCTGTTCCCCGTTGCGGGCGGGTTTCGCGATGATGCCTATGAGCTGGATGGCAAACGCTATCCCATGCCCAAGCACGGCTTTGTGCGAAAACTGGAATGGCGGGTGGAAAAATCGGATGCGGAAAGCGTTGCTTTCGTGATTGACGATAAGCACGAGGGCTTCCCTTTTGAGTATGCCCTGCGAGCCATCTACACGCTGGAAGGGGACGCCCTGCATGTGGATTATGCGGCCGAAAACCTCGGCAGCATACCCTTTTACTTTAGCGTTGGCGCTCATGAAGCATATGCCACGCCCGAGGGCATTGACCAATACACCCTTGTGTTTGATCAGCCGGAAACCCTGCGGGCAAATCCGCTCACAGGCAACCTGATAACGCATGACACCATCCCGCTTACGGAGAACACCCCCGTGCTGCCCCTCACCTATGATTATTTTGCAGTGGACGCGTTGGTGCTGCTTAGCGTCAAAAGCCGCGGCGTAACCTTGCGGAGCCATCTGCACCCACGCGAGATTCACGTTGCCTTTCCCGAGCATGACGTGCTGATGCTGTGGACCAAGCCGGGCGCGGGTTACCTGTGCATCGAACCTTGGTGCAACGCGCCGGATTTTGTGGACGCTGATCCCCGCATCGATCACAAGCCCGGCTTCATCCACCTTGCCCCGGGCGAGGAAATCATCCGGAGACACACAATCACCGTGCGGTGAGCTTTGGTGGCTTAGAAAATCGCATTCGTGGGAAGTGCTGCCATGGATACCTGCCCCGCCGCAAACATGCCGCTTCATGCGGAGGTATCACCCGCTCGTGGGATGTCAAGCGAACGGCATTTGGCCTGAAGGAACACCCTCCTGCTTTGTGTAGAAGGGTGTTTTAGCTTGGGTTGGCTCTTTACGGTCAGTGCCTGTCAGGCGTGAAACGTGATTTCTCTGCCAATCCGTTAACCCAAGGGTTATCGCGTTGTTGTCCACTACGTATTGAGCGGCAGGCAGAGCATCCTGTCACCGCGGCCTGAACTGTGTGCTATGAAACAGCGTTTCCACATCGGATGCATCATCATCCTGCGGGATTGCTTTATCTTCCTGCGGCAACACAGGCGGCTTGGCCGGTGCGGCGGCAGTTTTGCCCGCCTCCGCCATTTCCATACGCTCTTTGTTCTCCCCCTGCTCGGCTTGCGCTTCTTCGCCCGCAGCGCTGCGCAAATCATCGCTGGTCAGCTGCATGAGCTGTTCGCGGGTGATATTCGCAAGGTTTGCCAGCCGGTTAGCCTGCGCGCTCACGGCTCGTTCAAACAGATTGCGTACGCCGCGCGCGTTGCCAAAGCCTTTTGCGTTCAAGCTGAATAACGCCAGAAGCCCTTTGAGCAGGTCACGCGCATCCTCCGCAAGGGCATAACCGCTTTTTTGACAGCGCATGTCAAAGATGGCCAGCATTTCTTCCACGGTATAATCCGGAAAATGCATGAAGCGGTTAAACCGGCTTTCCAGCCCGGGATTGGAATGCACGAACGTTTCCATAAGCTCCGTGTAGCCAGCCACGATCACAACCAGATCATCCCGTTGATCTTCCATCGCTTTGAGCAGGGTATCCACAGCTTCCTGCCCGAAATCATTGCTGCCATGACCGCCGCTTGCCGTAAGCGCGTAAGCTTCATCGACAAACAGTACACCGCCGAGCGCCTTTTGAATCACCTCGCTGGTTTTAATGGCCGTTTGCCCTACATAGCCTGCCACCAGCCCGCTGCGATCCACCTCGACCAGCTGCCCTTTGGTGAGGATGCCCAGGCTCTTATAGATACGGCTCATGAGCCGCGCGATCATTGTTTTACCCGTGCCGGGGTTGCCGGAAAACACCATGTGCAGGGAGAGATCCTCCACGGGCAAATCGTTCTGCTTGCGCAGTTTTTGCACCGTCACCAGATTGATGAGGCTTTGCACTTCCTGTTTGATCACAGAAAGGCCGATGTACCCTTCCAGTTCTGCCTTCAGTTCTTCAATGGATTCGGGCGGCTCCGGCGCGGTTTCAGCCTGCTGCGCGGAATCAGCCGCCGCGGTATGCGCAAGCGCGGCTGGCTGGGGTGTATCAGGCGAGAGCACAGGGGGCGTAACGCCCGCGTCTTTGATCACAGGTTCGCCGCCCGCCTTCAGCGTGGGCATACCCCACAGATCATCAGCGATACGCCGCAGATTGGTCTGCGTCATTTGGTTGATAACGTCCATTTGCAGGCGGATGATCTCTTCTTTGCGATCCATGTGCGACGCTCCTTCAGCCTTGGGCATGTAGATTCGGGACTGTGCCCATTATACCATGCCCTGCGCCGCCCATGCAATTTATGCGCTCAAATCCTCACGATGCAGAATAAACAGCCCGTTTTCCGCGTCAAAAGCATACCCTGCCTTAAGCAACACTTTCTGTGAGGCCATGTTGTTATCATCCGGCTGCACGATAATGCGCTGCGCATCCGCGCTGGCAAACACATCCCGCGTAAGCAGGCGGATGGCCGCCGCGCCGCAGCCCTTGCGCAGGTAAGCCTGCTCGCCGATCATATAATCAATGCTGTACGTTCCCGCCAGCGGGATATTGCCGTGCCAATCCTCCCCGCTGCGCCAGTAAGGGTAATGCTGGCAAAAGCCAATGGGCACCCCATCCGCCGTGATGATAAAATGACTGATGAACGAGAATGCTGCATGGCGCTGATTGACTTCTGAAAGCCAATCCCCCGCCGGGGTATACCAGGGAACCACATGCGCGACGGTTAGCCAGTGGGTAAAGCGGGGCAGATCTGCATCCTCAAACGGTCTGATGCGGATATCCATTGTTAACCTCCTATAGTGCGCGCTTTCACGCAGTTTTCATTATCATAGCCAACAATATGGTTATTCGCAATCGCTTTTCCTAGATTTTACATTCTGTGTGATAATTTTATCAAAAACAGCATTCGTACTTTTTGCACGGCGAAAAGTATGCTATACTGACTTGGTGTGTCTGAAAGACAGATTTTGAAACGCCGAACAGGAGGAACGAATCCATGCATTACTCCAGAGAAGTGGAAGAAATGGTATGCGTGAAGAAGGGCCCCGATCATGGTCCCGCGCCGATCCCCGAAGAGGGCAAATGGGTGCAGGCTCGTCAGGTGACGGACATCAGCGGCTTTACCCATGGTGTGGGCTGGTGCGCACCCCAGCAGGGCGCCTGCAAGCTGAGCCTGAACGTTAAGGAAGGCGTAATCCAGGAAGCGCTGGTGGAGACCATCGGCTGCTCCGGCATGACCCATTCCGCCGCCATGGCCGCCGAGATTTTACCCGGCAAGACCGTGCTGGAAGCCCTGAACACTGACCTGGTATGCGATGCCATCAACACCGCCATGCGCGAGCTGTTTTTGCAGATCGCCTACGGCCGCACCCAGAGCGCCTTCTCGGAGGGCGGGCTGGAAATTGGCGCTGGCCTGGAGGATTTGGGCAAGGGTTTGCGCAGCCAGATTGGCACCATGTATGGCACGGTCAAAAAGGGCGTGCGCTATCTGGAAATGGCCGAAGGGTACGTGCTCAAGATTGCGCTGGACGCGCAAAAAGAAGTAATCGGCTACCAGTTTGTGCACCTGGGCAAGATGATGGAAGCCATCAAAAAAGGCGTGGATGCCAAAGAAGCGTATGAAAAGAACATCGGCACCTACGGCCGTTTTGCCGAAGCCGCCGAGTACATTGACCCGCGCCATCAGTAACAACAGTTGGAATGAGAGGTGAGAAACAATGGCTACTTTTGAAGGATACGAAAGAAGAATTGCCAAAATCAATACAGTGCTTGCGGAGTATGGTTTCTCCGATCTGGATTCGGCTGCGCAGTATGTGAAGGACAAGGGCGTGGATGTGCGCGGCATCGTGCAGGGCGTACAGACCATCGCTTTTGAAAACGCTGTGTGGGCCTACACGCTGGGTGCGGCCATCGCGTTCAAAAAGGGCGTTAAAACTGCCGCCGAAGCCGCCGAGGCCATCGGCCTTGGCCTGCAAGGGTTCTGCATCCCCGGCTCCGTGGCGGATCAGCGCGCTGTGGGCATTGGCCACGGCAACCTGGGCGCCATGCTGCTCAAGGATGAAACCAAGTGTTTTGCCTTCCTGGCCGGACACGAGAGCTTTGCTGCCGCCGAAGGCGCCATCGGCATCGCCCGCACCGCCAACAAGGTGCGCAAAGAGCCCCTGCGCGTGATTCTCAACGGCCTTGGCAAGGACGCGGCCTTTATCATCAGCCGTATCAACGGCTTTACCTATGTGCAGACCCAAATGAACTATCACACGGGCGAAGTGGCTGTGGTCAAAGAAACTGCGTATTCCGACGGCGAAAAAGCCAAGGTGCGCGCCTACGGCTGTGATGATGTGACCGAAGGCGTAGCCGTGATGCAGCTGGAAAAGGTGGATGTTTCCATCACCGGCAACAGCACCAACCCCACGCGCTTCCAGCACCCCGTGGCGGGCACCTACAAGAAGTGGTGCCTTGAAAACGGCAAGCAGTACTTCTCGGTAGCCAGCGGCGGCGGCACCGGCCGCACCCTGCACCCGGACAACATGGCCGCCGGCCCCGCCAGCTATGGCATGACCGACACCATGGGCCGCATGCACAGCGACGCGCAGTTTGCAGGCTCAAGCAGCGTTCCGGCGCATGTAGAAATGATGGGGCTCATCGGCATGGGCAATAACCCGATGGTGGGCGCGACCGTGGCGCTGGCTGTAGCGATTGAGGAAGCTGGGAAGTAAGGGATATTGGGGTTTTTGGGAGACCTTCGATTTTCGGGGGTCTCTTCTCTTTTTCTTTTTATGTGAAACTAAGCCTTTGTCCACACCTTGCTCAATGCATAGGCGCAAATTTCTTGCCTATTCACAGTTTGATCTGTATTATTGCAGAATTAATCAAATAGCAACCTCCAGAGTGTATGGTCAAATGCGAATCCGCAATAATAGAGAATCAAAGACTAAGCTATGTTCTGGTTCTAACGTTTGTGGTATACTATAATTAAATGAGTATAGTAAATGAGGTGGTCATTATGTCAAAAAAAGACGAGCTGCCATCTTTGCGAAAACTTAAAAATGATGCTGCTCTCTCAATACCACTAACATCATTATTTGCTCCACACCTTGTTAAAACAGCTACTGATTTACATGAAAAGGTTTCAGCATTAGAAAAACAAATTGAACTGTTTACTGATAGATTCTCAGATAGAGGATGGTGTATTTATGACAGCATGAAGTCCTCTGTAGTTGAGAAAGCCAATCAAACATTTGAGAAAGATGGAATTGAAGCAGCGGAACAAGTCCTATTAGGCTATTTTAAGGGAGATGTAAGAGACGTTGTTCATTGCATAAAAAACAGCGATTCAACATTCATGTGTAGATACTGTTTAATCCAGCATTGTTTTGAAGAACATTTTCAGGAGCATTATTACGCAAGTGTTCCGTTGGCGTTAGTTATCATAGATGGTGCAGTAAATGACTTTACACGCAGTAAAGGTTTCTTTGCCGATGGAACAAATACCGATGTTTGGGATTGCCTTGTTGGCTGTAGTTCGGCCTTAACGAAAGTTAAAGCGATTTTTACTAAAAACCGAACAAGTACAAATCACGAACCTATCATGATGCCATATCGAAATGGCATATTGCATGGACGCGACACTAGCTTTGACAATGAATATGTATCATGTAAATTAATTGCACTAATGTTTGCGGTAGCAGACTGGATGAAAATGAAGAAGAACGAGGAGGACAGAAAGCGAAAGTTCGAAGAAACAGCTAATCCTCCACCTATGCATGAATTGATATCCCAAATCAAACAAAATGCCATAGATAGGGAACAGATTGCCCTTTGGAAAAAAAGAGAAATAAGTGTAGGAAATGATGTCCCTGAAATGGCTAAATCGGAGAAATATTGTGACTATCCATATATTATACCTGTGATCAAAATGCTAGAAGCGTGGCGTATTAAGAATTATGGCGCACTTTCTATCTACTTGGAGAAAATGTTTCCATATGATAAAGACGTCAACAAACGAGCGGGTTCTTGTAGAGCACTCTTTCAACATAAGGATTTGAAAGGATGCAAATTAGTATCTGTCAAGGAAAAGGGGTGTTGTATGTCACAGGTGGAGTTTTATGTATCCTGGCATTACGATGCACAACAATACTGTGGCATTATGCGTTTCGGGGTTCTTTATCAAAACAATGAAAACAATGCGCTTCCTTGGAGAAACAATGGAACATGGACGCTTGTGCCTTGGGATGTAAGGAAGCTCTATAATCCGGACCCCGTAATAGAAAGTGCAAATAATTAGCATCTCATATAAAAGCAAGTATTGATGTTGCAAGGAGGAGTCACACTTCATGCCAATCCTCTTCCTATCCGCCATGACCATCGCCTTCTCCGGCGCAGTCATGCCAGGTCCCTTGCTCACCTACACCATCAAGCAGGCGTTCACAGGCGGGCTAAAATCAGGGCTGACCATCATACTGGGTCATGCCTTGTTGGAGCTGCTGTTAATAGCCCTCATCTTTCTGGGGTTTGATATCATTTTGCAATCCACCGTTGCACAAATCGCCATCGGCATCATCGGCGGGGCGTTGCTTGGGTATATGGGCGTGGGTATGGTGGCGGGCGCGGTGCGCAACACCGTCAAGGTGAATCTGGAGGGAGCATCCGGCGCACGCGGGCTGGTTGCCTCCGGCTTTTTCATCAGCGCGATGAACCCGTACTTCCTGCTGTGGTGGGCGGTGATCGGGCTCGGGTTTTTGCTGGCAGCCTATCAATCGTATGGATACTTAGGGGTCGGCATTTGGTTTATCGGGCACATTTCGGTAGATTTTCTCTGGTATGGTTTTATTGCGTGGCTGATCGGCAAAACACGGCGCTTTCTGGATGAACGGGTATATCGTATCATCATCGGAGTGCTGGGTGCGCTATTAATGTACTTTGGCGGGGTATTCATCTGGAATGCCATGAACGCCATTCAATGATGAATCCATTGCAAAAAGCGGGGAACGCCCTACGTACGTTCCCCGCTTTTTGTTCGCGTATGCATTCAGGCTTTTTCTTCCGTACCCGCCACGCTAAGCACGCCCACATCCACCGTAGGCGCGCCAAACCCGCCGGAGGGGAAGCGTAGGTCGCTCCCCACCGCCTGTACACCCTTAAGCATCTCGAAAAAATTGCCCGCAATGGTAATCTGCTCCACCGCACGACCCTTCTTGCCGCCTTCCACCACAAAGCCCTTACTCAGCAAAGAAAAATCTCCGCTTACGGCATTTGCGCCCGCGTGCAGCCCTTCAACTTCGGTAATTAACAAACCCTCGCCGATATCCGCAAGCAGTTCATCTAGGCTCTTCTCGCCCGCTTCGAGGTAGAAGTTGGTGGGTGATACGCGCACCGAGCCGGCATACCCGCCCTTGCTGGCGTTGCCGGTGCTCTGCACACCATCTTTTTTAGCGGTTTTCAGATTGTGTAGGAAGGTCTTGAACACGCCCTGCTCCACCACCGCATTGCGGCGGCTGGGCACGCCCTCCGCATCAAAGGGACGGCTGCCAAAGGCGTCCGCACGCAAGGCATCGTCGATGATGGTCACGCACGGCGCGGCTACCGTTTCGCCTTCCTTGCCGCGCAGCAGCGAGAGGGCTTTCTGCGCGTTTTCCGCCGAAAATGCGGGCGAGAAGGTTTCCAGCAAATCCGTCATGGCAAGGTTTTGGATGGCCACGCGGTAACTGCCGGAGGGCACAGGCGTTGCGCCGAGCATCTCCACCGCCTGCCTGGCGGCAGCCTGCGCAAGTGCGGTGGCATCCAGCGCGCTGAAATCCCGCGTAAAGCGGATTTCCATGCCTGTAGACGTGAGCGCATCCTCGCGGGCGATGGGTTGCAGGTACGCGCCGCAAACGCTTTGTTCATACTGTTTATCCATGCCATGGGTGTTTATGATGCGTACTTTCACCTTTCCGGTGACAACCGTATCATACCCCACCTGGGCGATGCGCGGGTCATAGGCTTTGGCGATGCGCTCCATGTCCAGCGCGAAAGCGATTTTATCTTCTGCCCGGGCATCTTCGCCAGTCAGCGAGAGTTGCAAAACAGGCTCCCTGCCATCGTAAATGAACTGCTCGCTCTCATCTTCACAATAGGTGGCGCTATCCTTCGCCCCGCGAATCAGCTGGGCGATGGCGGCATCGTCAAACGCTTCGGTTGCCGCGTAGCCCATCCGGCCATCCAGCACCGCGCGAAGACCCAGCCCGCGTGTCTGATGGCTGGAATACTGCGTAATCTCGCCGTTCATGGCGACCACCTTAAAGCTCTCATCCTCCAGCACATATGCTTCGGCCACGCCAAAGCCCGCCTCCTTGGCGGCCTCAAACAGTTTGGGGATAAACTCATCCATCTTCATTTGATGATACACTCCTGTTCTAGCGTGCGGAATGATTTGTGGGTTGGCGCAAGGGGGATGGGGTCGCGCTGGAAAGCGGATTGCGCCAGCCCAAGGCTGTACGCTGTCGTTGCGCGCTTCATGGCCGATTGGCGGCTACATGCTCGCCTGCGCATTCGCTTTGGCGAATGGTTTCAGGATATCGCCCCAAACCCTGCAAGGGGTTTTCTTCCCCGCCGCCTCAGGCTCTGCCGCCTACCGTCATCCGCTTGACTCGAATCATCGGCTGTCCTACATTCACCGCCACCGAGCCGCTGATGCTCCCGCACATACCCTGCGCCATACGCATCTCCCGCCCGACGCGGTCAATCTGCATCAGCACATCCGCGCCTTTGCCAATCAGGGACGCGCCCCGCACCGGCGTGCTGATGTGCCCATCCTTCACCAAATACCCTTCTGAAACCGCGAAGTTAAACCCACCCGTCGCAGGATCCACCGAGCCCCCGCCAAGCTTTTTGGCGTACAGCCCGTCCCCCATGGTGGCGATCATCTCACGGTCATCATCCATGCCCGCGGCAATATACGTATTGCGCATGCGCGAGGTGGGCGCGTTGGCATAGCCCTGCCTGCGCCCGCTGCCTGTGGGCGCCATATCCATCCGTTTGCCGCCCAGTTTATCAATCATATAGTTTTTGAGCATCCCGTTTTCAATCAGCACCAGTCGTGTGGTGGGCATACCCTCATCATCCACACGCAGACTGCCCCATTCGTTTGGCAGCGTGCCATCATCCACGGCGGTCACACAGCTTGCGGCAATTTGCTGCCCCAGCTTTCCTGAAAACTCGCTCATGCCAAAAGCTACGCTGGTCGCTTCCAGGCTATGCCCGCATGCCTCATGGAAAATCACGCCGCCAAAGCCGCCATCGATCACCACCGGCATCACGCCCGCTGGGCACTCCGGCGCGTGCAGCATCAGGGTAGCGCTTTCCGCCGCCTCACGCCCTACCTTGGCTGCATCCACGCGAGCGGTAAACAGTTCATAGCCCATCAGCGCGCCGGGCGCCTCATGCCCCTGTTGCTTCTCTTTGCCATCGCTGGCGATGGCCACGCACGCAAGCCTTGTACGTACACGGGTGTCTTCCACGTACAGCCCTTCGCTGTTGATGATGACCACATCCTGCTCGCTGTCCATGAGCGTGCAGCTCACTTGTTCAATCTCCGCGCTCACGCCGCGTGCCGCCGCGTCCGCCGCACGCAGATAGTCCAGCTTCTTCTTCGTATCGGTTTGGCTTGGCCATTGGCGGTACACATGCGGGGGTGGCAGTTCTGCCACCGTAAAAGCCTTGGCGCGAAGCGTTCCCTTGCGCTGCGCGCGCACCGCTGAAGCCACCTGCTGGGCGCACCGAAGCAGCCCTTCTTTATCCGTATCATTGGTATAGGCATATATGGCGTTAAGCCCATTGAATACGCGAATGCCGGCGCCATGCATCCTGCCGGAGTTGATCAGCTCCACCTTGCCGCCTAAAAGCTGCAAGTGGTTGGTACGCTGATCCTCGTAAAAAATCTCCGCAAAATCGCCGCCTGTCGCCAGCGCCGCGTCCAGTATATCACGTGCATATTCCTTCATGCTTCCCGTTCCCTTCTAAGGTTTACCTCAACAGAGGATTGCTTCCCAATCGACCTCGGCCAGCGTATGCGCGTGGTGCATCGCAAGGGGATTTGCCGCTGCCGCACCAACGCCCAGCGCAACCATGCCACCGGCGCACGCCGCTTCCACGCCCGCATCCGCATCTTCCACCACAAGGCAATCGGCAGGGTCAAGCGCAAGCAAGCTTGCCGCCAGCAAAAAAACCTCGGGGTCCGGTTTGCTGCGGGTAATCTGGTTGCCATCCGCCACTGCATCAAATGCGTCCGCAAGTCCAATTTGCTTGAGTATGACGGGCGTGTTGCGGCTGGAAGAGCCAATGGCAATCTTTATACCCTTCTCCCGCAGAATACGCAGCGTTTCCAGCGTACCGGGGAGAATATCCGCGGGCGTCAGTTTATGAATCAGCGTTATATAGTCATTGTTCTTACGCGCCGCCATGGCTTCCTTTTCCGCCAGGGAATAGGGTTTGGTGGAACGTTCCAGTATGATGGCAAGGCTGTCCATACGGCTTACCCCGCGCAGTCTCTCGTTGATTTGGCGGTTGAAATCAATCCCTTCTTCATCCGCCATGTGCTTCCAGGCGAGGTAATGGCAATCATCTGTCGTAACAATTACGCCGTCCAGGTCAAAAATAACGCCCTTGATCATTGTTGCATCTTCCTTCCATGCTATCGTCTTTTACGTTGATAGAGGGCTGAGCCTCCGCAATACATCCAAAACGCGTAGTCCTGCCGCTGTTATACGCTGCTTGCCTGCCACCGCAGACCTACGTGCGCGTCTATTGATTATAGCACGCGAGGGGCTGAAAATCACCTGTAAAAACGCAGCGGGAACGACGAAACCGGTGCTTATCCCTTGCTTATGGCTGGAATTTGGCAATAGTTTGCCCAGTGTATACATCGTGAACAAAGTCGTTTCTCAATCTTTGGTTAATTGCACCATTTGCAAGTGATGCCGAAACCGTTATAATAAGCCCATGATGAACGGTTTGCTCTGTTGTCGCCGTTCGCAAAAAATGGAGGAGGAATCAGAAACATGGCAAGCGTATCCCTCAGAAATATTTATAAAGTATACGCCGGTAATGTGACCGCCGTTAGCGACTTTAACCTTGATATTGAGGATAAGGAGTTTATCGTGCTGGTCGGCCCCTCAGGCTGCGGCAAATCCACCACACTGCGCATGGTAGCCGGTCTTGAAGAGATTTCCAGTGGCGAGCTCTACATCGGTGATCGGCTGGTAAACGACGTAGCACCCAAGGATCGCGACATCGCCATGGTTTTCCAGAACTACGCGCTCTACCCGCACATGACTGTGTTTGACAATATGGCGTTCGGCCTCAAACTGCGCAAAGTTCCCAAAGCGGAAATCAAAGCCCGCGTTGAGGAAAATGCAAAGGTGTTGGACATCTATCACCTCCTGAACCGCAAGCCCAAGGCGCTTTCCGGCGGCCAGCGCCAGCGCGTTGCGCTGGGTCGCGCCATCGTGCGTGAGCCCAAGGTGTTCCTGATGGACGAACCGCTTTCCAACTTGGATGCAAAGCTGCGCGTTGCCATGCGTACAGAAATCACCAAGCTGCACCAGCGCCTGCAAACCACCTTCATTTATGTGACCCATGACCAGACCGAGGCCATGACCATGGGTACCCGCATCGTGGTTATGAAAGACGGTTTTGTGCAGCAGGTGGATAGCCCGCAGAACCTCTACGATTTCCCCAACAACCTGTTTGTGGCCGGCTTCATCGGCAGCCCGCAGATGAACTTCTTCAATGTTATGTTGGAGAAGGATGGTAAGGATGTTGTCGCCAGGTTTGGCGATAACAAGATCGTGATTCCGCCCAGCAAGCTGGCAAAGTTCGCGGATGAAAGCGCTATCGGCAAAGAAGTCATCATGGGCATCCGCCCCGAGAACATCCACGACGAAGATGTTTTTGTACAGGCAGCGCCTGATGCTGTGATCAACTGCCGTGTAGATGTGACCGAGCTCATGGGTTCGGAAACATACCTCTACCTGAACACCAGCGGCAAGGACGAGAACATCGTAGCGCGCGTGAATCCCCGCACCACCAGCCGCGCAGGGCAGACCATCCAGGTCGCCTTCGATGTCAATCACCTGCATTTCTTCGACAAAGAAACCGAAAGCACGCTGCTTACCCGCTAAGCTCGTTGCAAACCCCCGCACGCTTGTGGCGTGCGGGGGGTTTTTTTTACCCGTGAGGGATGACTGGCATCCCACGGAAAATTGGTGATTGCATAGCCAGCCTATCCTGTGGTTTCAGCTTTCTCCAAACGCTTACAACGTCACGCCCGTTTTGAAGATTGCGATACCCTGATAGCCATTTTCTTCGTTCTTCGCCTTTTTGCCGCTTGCGGTTTCCAGAACCAGCGCTGCCAGCGCATCCCCAAGCGCGTCCAACGTATCACCCGTGAGCAGCCTGCCTGCGTCAAAATCAATCCAGTTTTTCTTCTTGGTTGCAAGCGGGGTATTGCTGGCGATCTTTAGCGTGGGTACTGGTCCGCCAAAAGGGGTTCCGCGCCCTGTGGAAAACAGTACAATCTGCGCGCCTGCCGCCGCAATGGCTGTAGTCGCAACCAGATCGTTACCCGGGGCGCTTTGCAGGTTGAGGCCGTTTTGTGACACGCGACCTGTGTAAGGCAGCACGGCAACCACCGGCGAATCCCCACTCTTCTGGGTACAGCCGAGCGCTTTATCCTCCAGCGTGGATATGCCGCCTTCTTTGTTGCCCGGGGAAGGGTTTTCATAAATGGTTTGGTGATGGGCTTCAAAATACTGCTTGAAATCATTGATGAGCGAAACCGTATCCTGAAAAACGGCTTCATTGATACAGCGGGCCATCAGCAACGTTTCCGCGCCGAACATCTCCGGTACTTCGGTCAGGATTGTGCTGCCTCCCATGGCAATGAGCTTGTCCGAAAAGCGCCCGATGACGGGATTCGCCGTTATGCCGGAAAACCCATCCGAGCCGCCGCATTTCATGCCGATGATCAGCTTGCTTGCGGGCAAAGGCACACGCTTATCCTCCGCCATGTTCGCGGCCAGCTCCGAAAGCAAAGCCATGCCGCTTGCCAGCTCATCTTCCACATTCTGTGCCACCAAAAAGCGCACACGCTGGGGGTCATACGCCTCCATTCGTTTTTGAATCTCCTGAACGCCGCTGTTCTCACAGCCAAGCCCCAGCACCAGCACGCCGCCAGCATTGGGGTGGATGGCAAGGTTCGCGAGGATATCACGGGTATGCTCCTGATCATCGCCCATTTGGGAGCAGCCGTAGGGGTGTGGAAAGGCGCGCACGTTTTCCACCCCGCCGCCGAGCAAGCTTTGCGCATCCCGTTCCAGCGCCGTAGCCACATCGTTTACACACCCGACCGTGGGCAGTATCCACAACTCGTTACGCACGCCCGCCTTTCCATCCTTGCGCAAGTAGCCGTAAAAAGTCTGTGCTTCCCGCTTGCCTTGTTTTGCCTGTATGGGCGTATAAGTATAGCTGAGTTCACCGGAAAGCAGTGTGCGCAGGTTGTGCGTGTGTACATGCTCCCCTGGGGCAATCGCGCGTTTGGCAGCGCCGATTGGTTGCCCGTATTTGATCACTGGCTCATCTTTTTGCAGCGGCAGCAACGCGAATTTGTGCCCCGCAGGTACATCGCTAACCAACACGCAGGTTTGTGCGTCCAGTGCCACCTTTGTGCCCGCAGGTAGCGCTTTGAGCGCCACTGCAACATTATCATTGGCGTGGATTTGTACGGCTTGCTTCATGGTTCCTCCCCTATGGCGCGTACTGCGCGCCGTTGTGTAAACAATTACATTGCCTGCGCCTATCTTACCGCAGCTTTTTATTTTCGTCAATGCCTGTAATCCTATGCTTTGTAGGCTTGGCGTAACATTCATAAAACACATGGTTGATTTTTTAACAAAACATCGTATAATGATGGAAGTAAATATGCGTAAGCGTTTACACGAACCGCCGTCGTTGCGCACCGACGATGCATCTGCGGCAAATGTGCAAGCGCCAAGGGGGATAACCATCATGCAGGCATTTATGGATAAGGATTTTCTGCTGACCACCGAAACCGCCAAACGCCTCTACCACAACACCGCGGCGCAATGCCCGGTCATGGATTACCATTGCCACATCAATCCCCGTGAAATCTATGAAGACCGTCGGTATGATAACATCACGCAGGTTTGGCTGGGGGGGGATCACTACAAGTGGCGGCTCATGCGCTGCGCAGGCGTACCGGAGCGGCTCATCACCGGGGACGCTGGTGATCAGGAAAAGTTTATGGCATGGGCGCGCGTGCTCGGCAAGGCGGTCGGTAACCCGCTTTATCATTGGAGCCATTTGGAATTGCAGCGCTATTTTGGCTACGAAGGGCTACTAAACGAAAGCACCGCGCAAACCGTATGGCAGCTTGCCAATGAGAAACTGAAAACAGAAGGTTTCAGCGTGCGCGGGTTGATCCGCAGGAGCAACGTTACGCTCATCTGCACCACAGATGATCCGCTGGATTCACTGGAGTGGCATCAGAAACTCAAACAGGATAAGCACTTTGAAACAGCAGTACTGCCCGCATGGCGACCGGATAAAACCATGAACCTGGAGAAAATCACCTATCTTTCCTACCTTGCGGAGCTGGCGCAGGTGAGTGGCATCGGCATTACCAGTTTTGCAACGCTCTGCGCTGCGCTCAAGGCACGTATGGCCTATTTCCATGAAAACGGTTGTCGCCTGAGCGATCATGCTCTGACCTATGCCATGTACGCCCCCGCATCCCAAGCCGAAGTGGAGGCCATTTTTGCCCGCAGGCTACAGGGGGATGCGGTGACCGCCGAGGAAGAACGGCAGTTCAAGACGGCCTTCCTGCTCTTTGTGGCAGGTGAATACAGGCGCTTGGGCTGGGTGATGCAGCTGCACTATGGCTGCCGACGGGATAACAATCCCGCAATGCTTGAAGCCTTAGGGCCGGATACGGGGTATGATTGCATCGATAACCACACCCCATCGGCGCAGCTGGCGGCGCTCCTGGGCGCGCTGGAAGCGGCGGGATCCCTGCCCAAAACCATACTCTACAGCCTGAACCCCGCCGATGATGCCGCCATTGATACGGTATGCGGTTGCTTCCAGAACGAAGAAGCCGTCGGGCGCATCCAGCATGGTTCCGCGTGGTGGTTCAACGACCATCTGCAAGGGATGACCCAGCAACTGGTAAGCCTTGCAAACCTCGGCTATCTGGCAGGCTTTGTGGGCATGCTGACCGATAGCCGCAGCTTTCTAAGCTACCCACGGCACGAGTATTTCCGCCGCATCCTTTGCCGCTTGCTCGGCCAGTGGGTTGAAGAAGGTCAGTTTCCCGATGACCGCGCCGCCTTGGAAGAGATCGTACGCGATGTGAGCTATTATAACGCCGCGCGGTACTTCGCCTTCCCGGTTTAGAAAAACACTGACGGGCGCACTTAACGGTAAACGCTGCAACACGCTGTCGCTATGGTAAAGAAAGCCTGTGTCATAGCGCATCTCTTTGCGACTTCTCAGCGCCGCGCCTGTCCAGATGGGTATTTTTTTCCTCACGCCTTCCCCTTTTTGCGGGAAGGCTTTCTGTCTGTGTAACGGTTTGGCCCTCCTGTGAACATCGCGCTTGCCTAGCGCGAAGCTTTTCGTTATAATAAGGGTTGTTTTGCGCGCAAACAACCGTGAGGCAGTTTACCGCTCACGGCAGCGGCACACGGGCGCGCTCAAGGAGTAGCTATGCAAAGGGTTAAACCCAAGCGGAAACGTTGGCAATCCCTATTAATACTGGCAGGCATTCTGGCGGGCATCGTCGGGGTTATCGTCCTGTTGGTTTCACTGTTCACCCATCGTCCGGTGACCAGTGTGACTGCCTACCGCCTTCCCTGTGAGTATAACGACAGCATCACGCCCTTCGGCAACCATGTATTGTATTATGACGGCGTGAGCATCCATTGCATGAGCAGCACCGGCGCTGTGCGCTGGTCCTTTCAGCTTGGCGCTAATGCCGGTTTTGACGCGACTGATACCGTCATTGCCGCCTGGGCAGGCAACACCATCTACATTATTGATCAAAACGGTAACTCCACCTATAACGATAACCTCGGCGCACCCATCCAGTTTGCACGTGCTGGCAAGCAATATGTGGCTGCCATCATCGGGGACGATACCTCCCCCCGCCTGGTGGTCAAAGATCACCTGGGCGCCCATATGGATGAAGAGGCGGATGCCTATAAAAAACTGTTGATGCTGGATGTGGGATTCTATGGCCAAAACGGCGAGTATATGTGGACGCTTTCGCTGGATGTTTTCGGCACGGCTTCCAATACCATCCTTAACACCTTTGAAGTCGGAAAAATGAACACGGGCGAAGTCTCGCTGGGCAGCGCCATCACCTACGCGGTGCTGTTTGAAAACAGCGTACTGCGCGTGATCAACACCCGCAAAATGCTTAGTTTCAACTACCGCGGCACAGAGGATACGGCTTCCAGCGTATTGGTGTACGGTTGGCGGCTGATCAACGCGGATATCCCCGATAAAGGCAGCGCGCAAATGCTCTTCGCCCCCACCGCGCAGACGGATAGCGATTTTGACATCCGCGAACTGCGCCTCATCAGCGGCACTACGGACAGGCGCTATAGCCTGCCGGATACCTGCCTGGGCGCGGCAATGTGGAACCGAAATATTTATGCTGTGAGCGCCAACACGCTCTACCGCGCCGCCATGGATGATAACCGCTTTACCGATTACGCGCTTCCCCTGTCCAATCCCGCCACACGATACATTGGCGTGATGCAAAACGGAAACATGATCATCGCCAGTGATAACGAGGTCTACGTGTGTACCTTGCCCCACGCCCCGCGCAGGTAGCGCGCGGTCGTCCACGAAAGGAGCATGCCCATTGAACATTATCGATTATGGGATCATCGGCGTAATCGCGCTGTGTACGTTGTTTGGCTTTTACCGGGGTTTTCTTCAAACCCTGTTGAATCTGGGCGGCAGTCTGCTCTCATTCTTGGGCGCCTTCTGGCTATACCCAAAATTGGCCGATGCGCTCAGCGCCAACGCGGATTTTGTACGAATCGTAAGCAACTATACCGATTCGGCCAACATTCTTGGGGATCTGGATTTGAGCAGCCGCGCGGTGGATACGCTAAGCGCCACCAATATACAAGCCATCGTGGATAAAGCTGCGCTGCCCGAGCCCATCAGCCGCCTGCTAAGCGCAAACCTGACCGAAAAAGTGTTCAGCCCGCTGGGAAACCTGGCAACCAGCGTAGGCGATTATGTCAATCAAACCATACTGTCGGTCAGCATCAACGTGCTATGCTTCATCCTTAGCTTTATTGTATGCTTTCTCGTGCTTACAATCCTGATCAATATGCTGCGCACCGTGTTTCGCTTCCCTGTGCTCAAGCATGTGGATTGGCTTGCGGGCGGTGCTTTCGGCTTTGTCATCGGCTGTCTGCTTTGCTTCATCCTGTTCACCGCCATGCCGCTGCTGCAAAGTGTCATCCGCCTTGAACCGTTTCAGGAGTTGGTTTCGCAAAGCACGCTCGCGGGCATATTCCAAAACGGCGGTTTGATAATATCAATCATGAACCGCAAAATCTAACTGGGAGGTACACCATGCTCATCTGCGATACGCACGCCGATACCCTCTATGGCTTGCAGGACACCGCGCGCGATTCTGCCAAGCCTTTTGATGTGAGTGTTCAGCACCTGATGGAAAAAGGTGAAGAGGATGTTCGCGTACAGGCGCTCGCGCTTTGGACGGGGCCTGAGGGGCTGCTGGGCAAAGACGTAGGGTTGATCGACCGTGAAATGCAGGCATTGCAATCATTGGAAAGCCAAGGGTTTCATCAGGTAACTTCCCTTGCGGATGCTCTCCCGGGGCAGCCGAATTACCTTTTGACCATTGAGGGCGGCGAGGTGTTTATTAAGGGGATGCAAACCGTAGACGCGTTCGCGCTATGGGGCGTGCGCATCGCGTCGCTGGTGTGGAACCATGAAAACCCTTTCGGTTACCCGGCCGTAAGCGGCAGCAACCTCGGCTTGCCAACACTTGGCCGCAAATTGGTCAGGCATATGAATGAGCAGCATATAGCCGTGGACATCAGCCACTTAAACGCGGCGGGCGTGCGTGATGTTCTCAAGGCGAGCCGTAAGCCCATCATCGCGACCCATAGCTGCTGTCACGCGCTGTGCCCCCATCCCCGCAATTTGACCGATGAACAGCTCAAGGCGATTTTTGATATGGGCGGTTATGTGGGCGTGAACTTCTATCCCGCATTTTTACATCCCAAATCCGTTGCGGATCTGGATACTGTGATTGACCATATCGAGCATATGGCCAGCCTGGGCGGCGCTAAGCATATCGGCATGGGATCAGATTTCGACGGAATCGAAACCCACCCCACTGGGCTGGAGCACGCCGGCTGTGTATACGCGCTGCTGGATCGCATGCGCGCACGCGGGTTCAGCCATGATGCCGTGGTGGATTTTGCAGGCGAGAACTTTCGCCGGTATCTCGACAAAATATAGTTTATTGCGCCATGCGGGCAATCATCGGCCTGCTGCATTCGACAAACAGGCGCGGGGTCAGGGGCATTTGCCCCCTGACCCCGCGCTTGTTTGCTCTTGTTATCACATCTCCGGTTCAAACGTGCGTACCCGGATTACGCCCGGCAATGCACGTATCTCCGCCACCAGCGATTCCGGCGGGTGATCGTCCAGCTCCAGCACCGTAATGGCATTTTCCTTGCGGCTCTTGTTCTGCATGTTATCAATATTGATGCCACGCTCGCCGATCGCCGAGGATATGGCGCTGACCATGCTGGGCACGTTTTCATGGATGACCAGCACACGATACCCGACACAGCTGCCCAGCATGATTTCCGGAAAGTTCACGCTGTTGCGAATCTGCCCTCTTTCCAGATAGTCGCGAAGTTGCCTTGCCGCCATATGCGCGCAGTTTTCCTCGCTTTCGGGCGTGCTTGCGCCTAAGTGCGGAATCACCACCGCGTTGGGAACACCAATGATATCCTCAACGGGGAAATCCGTCACATAGCTGGCTACCTTGCCGCTTTCCAGCGCCGCGATGAGGGCGGCTGTATCCACCAGTTCCGCACGGCTGAAGTTGAGCAGATGAACGCCATCTTTCATTTTGGCAATGGTTTCTGCATCCACCAGACTGCGCGTCTTTTCGCCCAGCGGCACATGCAAGGTGATATAATCCGCTTGGGCAAAAAGCTCATCCCGATCATTGCAGCGGCGTATGCTGCTGCTCAGCGCCCAGGCGCTTTCAACGCTGATAAAGGGATCGTAACCGATGACCTCCATGCCCAAACCCAGTTCTGCAGCGTTTGCCACGATTGCGCCAATCGCGCCCAGTCCAACCACACCCAGTGTTTTGCCCCGCACCTCTGGCCCCACAAATTGGTTCTTTCCCTTTTCCACAAGGGCGGGAACCTGCTCCTTCAAACCCTTGAGCGTCTGCGCCCACACGATGCCGCCAACAATATTGCGGCTGCCCAGCATGAGGCCGCAGACCACCAGCTCTGCTACAGCGTTGGCATTGGCGCCCGGCGTGTTAAAAACCACAATGCCCTGTTTATTGCATCGATCGATGGGTACATTGTTCGTGCCCGCGCCCGCGCGTGCGATGGCCAGCAGGCTTTGGGGCAACTCCAGGCAGTGCATATCCGCCGAGCGCACCAGAACACCGTCCGGCACGGGTTCGTCCTTGGCAATCAGGTATTTCTCCGCGCTCAGGTGTTGATGAATGATATCCGAAATCGCGTTGAGTGTCTGTATTTTATACATATGCCATTCCCTTTCAAACATGGTGACAGGTATATTGCCGCGGGTTATCCAAGGCGCGTGAAGGCAGGCGATCGTTGATATCCATCGGTTGTCAACTGCCTTGCCAGCATACGGATGCGCCGCCAAGGCGCCATAAGGTTATGCCGCGTTGGGTTCTTTGCAGGCAAACGCTTGAGAATACCGTTTTGCGCAACGCCTGGGCTCCTGGCTGGCACAACACCGCGTGCACTACAGGCCTTGGAGTCGCTCGCAACGCTCTCCCTACACTTGCTTTTCAAAGCGCGCCATCGTTTCCACCAGTTTCTGCACGCCTGCCAGCGGCATGGCGTTGTAGATGCTGGCACGCATGCCGCCTACATTGCGGTGTCCCTTGATATTGACAATCCCGTTTTGGGCGCAGAATTTGCAGAAGGCATCATCCTTGGCTTCATCCCCCGTAACAAAGACTACGTTCATCAGCGAACGGTATTCCGGCTGTACCGGGTTCTTAAAAAGCTTGCTGCTGTCAAGGTAATCATAGAGCAGGTTTGCTTTTTCGCGATTGCGCGCATGGAAATCCGACACACCGCCGTTTTGTAACATCCATTCACATACCAGCTTGATCATATAAATCGCGAACGTGTTGGGGGTGTTTACCATGCTTTCATTCTTCGCTTGCAGCGCCCAATCCAGCACTTTCGGGCAGATGGGGTTGGCTTTGCCAAGCAAATCACGCCGCACCAGTAGCACTGCCACGCCAGCAGGCCCGATGTTCTTTTGTGCGCCCGCGTAGATCACCCCAAAGCGGCGCACATCCATAGGCTCCGATAGGATGTTGCTGCTGGCATCCGCCACCAAAGGCACATCGCCCGTATCCGGCAGGCTGACGAATCGCGTACCGTAGATGGTGTTATTGGTGGTGATGTGTACGTAATCTGCGTTCGGGGTAAAGGAAACCGCCGACAAATCGGGAATATTGGTATAGTTATCCGCTCGGCTGGAGGCAACGATGTTAACCGTGCCATACTTCTTGGCTTCCTCGGCAGCCAGATGCGCGAAATTGCCTGTATCAAGATAATCTGCCACGTTATGGCCGTGCATCAGGTTGAGCGGTACCGCGCTGAACTGCATCGTCGCGCCGCCATGGAGAAACAGCACCTCGTGCGTTTCTGGAATGTCCATCACATCCCTGAGCAGGGACACGGCTTGGTTGTAGATATCCATAAACATGCTGGTGCGATGGCTCATTTCCAGCACGCTCATGCCTTTACCCGGGTAGCTCATCAGTTCGCTTGCCGCCTTTTGCAGCACGCTTTCATCAATCACCGCAGGGCCTGCCGAGAAGTTAAAAACACGTTCCATGAAGGAGCCTCCTTTGGTTGTTCCTTTGTTGTGATTACCACCCATAATGCCTGTATTGATCATGGTATACCGCATACGCCCCGAACGATCCTGTTGGCACGGGACGATATTCGCCCTATGGGCGTATGTTGTACCACTTGCGCTATCATACCGCATCTGTGGTGATTAATCAAGTACAGAATTCGTCCCGCCGGGCGTTTTCTGTCCCGTAACAAACATAAAATGGATGGCGCTATCCCTTTTATATCAGGGGTTTCGCCATCCTTGTATCCCATGGAGGTAGCGTAGTATGCGGTAGCGGCGCAACGGATACAGGAAAAAAACAATGTCCATCGCTATCCAGCACAGGGCAAAAGAATCACAGCTTGTCAGAAATCCCCGTTTGGGTTTTGCCATCACTCGCCGCATAACCTTGCGGATTTTTCGCTCACTTTCGTTATGGGTTGTGTCGTGCGGCTTTGCGTTTTCACCCCAAAGCCCGATAAGGGTGAAACCCCTGCACCTTGACGAAGGCTACAAGCCGTGAACCTAACCTTCCGACAGCCCGAAAGACGCAAATCACTGTGTGGTCAAAGCTATCCTCGGCATACGGCATACCCAGCGTAGTGCCGCTGTTGACACATTCCCGGTTATGAACCGCTGCCGCTCCAAACCAGCTTGCTTTGCCCGATCCCCAAAACTTCTGTGGATTTACGCGGCTTGGCGGTCAGGCTCTTGCTATTGCCGATGCGTACGATCTGCTTTCCCATAAACATCATGGTTGCGCTTTGCCCGCCATCCAGATTCAACGCTTCGGTTACCCCCAACGCCGCCATATGTTCCGCCAGATGTGTGGTGCTCCATCCTTTACTATCCGCATGCCGCCCTTCCACCATTATGGCCACATAGTGCCCTTTGCTAACCATACCGATGGCTGTGCGCGGCGCACGCTCCCATCCGTATTTTGTAAACGCCGCAGTATTGATTTCGCCTTCGTGGATCAGCACAGGGCCAAAAGCAAGCAAGTCATAAGCGCCCATGGCTGTGTAATCCTCAATGGTTAACAGGTTGCGCTCCAAGGCAAGCATGCTGCCATCCGGCAGCAGGGCTAAGTTATCCAGTGTGGGATAGCGCGTTGTTGTATCCTTGAACGTGCGGGTGGAGATCACGTTACCACCGCGAATCAGCAGGCCGACAACTGCCTTCCAGCCGATACGCAAATGGGAGAAATCACTGTTGATGGCAAACACCAGGTGGTTTTTCTGCGCGATTACGGTTTGATGGGCGGTTTTTGTGGTGGGTTTTTCCGTATCAAACGGCCAAACGCGAAAAAGCGTGCCGTCACGGGCATAGATTTGCGCCTCATGCCAAACGACCTTGGGTTGGGTATCCTCATGCCGCGTGATGTGCACCTGCAACACAGGGCTTATGTAATGATACTCCCCTGTAGCCTCGTTCTGGTATACATATTCGCCGTTGATAGCATAACCCTGCGCATCGGTCACCAGCTGCGCGCGGGTCACACTGGGATAAGCGCGAAACGTAGTCAGGCTGCTTTCCAGGCCTTCTGATGCGCTAACACCAGTGCTATCTGCCGCTTCTGACGCATAGGCGGCAGCTTCCGCCCATGCGGTATGCATCTCCCCTGACAGCAGCATTGCCACGCAAAGCAAAAGCAACCTGCGCGTAAGTGTGTGGCTATCCTTCCCATGCACGAACAGGCGTCGCATCATGCACCTCCAAAATTTGCCCTGTGTTACCAAATCACAGAACACGCTCTGCTGATGCCTATGGTATACCCATGTCATGAACAAAGCATGAACACATCGTGAATATGAACCCGATCGGCGTGGATCCACTCACATTATACGCCCATTATGACCAATTTAGGAAATGATGGTAATATTTAGTTTTCTCGGCGGGTTTTCCCTATCGCCGTGCGACCTCCATGCGCCGTCTTAGCATGCGAACCGCTGCTTTTAGCGACGCACAAGGGGGTTTCGAGCTTCGTGTGTTTGCAATATGCTCGAAAAGCAGTATAATGCCCAAGATCCGGCAACGGATAAATCCACTGCGGCAAGGAGCTTCATTCAGATGGATATGGAAAGGGCAGAACCCATGAACCGTCAACCATTACTCATGGCGGATGAGATCAGCAAACGGTTTCGCAGCACTCATGCATTGGACAGGCTGTCCTTGACGTTTCCCGAGGGGCAGATCGTAGGCCTTTTGGGGCGAAACGGCGCAGGGAAAAGCACACTGATACGCATTATCAGCGGTATGTTGAAACCGGACCACGGACGCGTAACCGTGGATGGCGAAGCGGTGTACGATAACGCCCGCGCGCTGGGTAAATTATGCATGATCGGCGATACGCCTGATTTCGGCCATCTGGGCAAAGCCAGTGAGCTTTTCTATGTGTGCCGCGGCTTATTCCCCGCATGGGACGAATCCTACGCGGTAACGCTTATGGATCGCTTTGAACTGCCTTTGCACAAACGCAAAATGCGAACCTTCAGCCGCGGCATGCAAACGGCGCTGATGTTGAGCGTTGGGCTGGCCAGCGGCGCGCCGCTAACGGTGTTTGACGAACCAAGCCTTGGGCTGGACGCGGTCATGCGCGAGCGGTTCTACGATCTGCTGCTGGCAGAGAAACAGAGAAATCCTTCCCGGACGTTCGTGCTCTCCACCCATCTGATTGATGAGGTTGCGCGCGTGCTGGATTCGGCCGTACTCATAGATGCCGGCAAGCTGTTGTGTGAAGGAACCATCACGGAGATTCTGCGCGGCTATCTATCCGTTTCCGGCGATGCGGATGCAGTGCAGGCATTGACGCAAGGGATGACCATCCTCAAGGAAGAAACACTGGCTGGCACGCTGGTGCGTCATGTGAAGCTAAACACCCCGGCCGATGGCGACCGGATTACGCAGGATGAACGCGTGCGCACTGCGCCTGTGAGCCTGCAACGCTTGTTCGTTTTTCTCACTGAAGAAGAGGAGGCTCAACGTCATGCAGCAAACCTTTGATACCCATTATTGGCAAAGCGCCCGTTTTGGCGGCGTGATGCGTTATCATACCCGTGCGTTGGGTAGAGGCGTACTGACGGTGCTGCTCGTCATGTTGATCTCCCAGTTGCTATCGCTATTGTTGCCCATGTTCACAGGCAACCCTTACCCTTTTATGGGCATTTATGCGGACATTGCCGTAACCTTAATAGCAGCTTTGGTAGCTGGTAGCATCACCGCGAACAAATCCACGCGCTTTCTGCTCCGTTTTGGTACGGCTCGCTTTTCAGTATGGCTGGGCAATTTGCTGGGGCTCTGGTGCGCGATGATCGGCCTGCTCATCGGCACTCTGCTGCTGAACATGCTCACCGGAGGGCTCGCAACGCTGCTTGCACAACTGGCGCCGCAACGGTTCACCGTGAAGATACTTTTTCAGGATATGCAGGTTTCCGCGCTGTATAGCCAAACCCTGGCAGACGCGCTGCGAAATTTACCGACGTACATTCTCTACACGTTGGAATGGACAGCGCTGTTTTATCTGCTGGGCTGCTGCCTGCGGCGCAACCGCATTCTCACCATTGCGATCATCATCGGCGTGCCGATGCTGCTGCTTATGCTTACGTTGATCCCAGCCGTACGCCAAGCGATAGATGTGCTGGAAAACGCCAATGAACAGCGGCAAATCTTATTGGGTGTGCAATGGATCAAGTATCTTCAGGACGCAATGAACTTCATCCAGTACCAATGGCCTGTCATCCAACTATTGGCCGCCATCGGTAGCTTGCCGCTAAGCTACCTGTGCATGCGCAATACCCCGCAACCATAACCTTTTGCAAAAAAGCCCAGCCCGCTTACAAACTGCGGCTGGGCTTTTGCTTTATGAATACCTGCCTTTCCTTATCTTTTCCAGCACAGCCAGAAAACCTGCCGTGCGTGAAATCCATACCAAAAGCCGATGGGTACAGCCTCCATCGGCTGATCAAAATGGAGCATCCCCAATAGCCCGAGTTATACCACCTCCTCAGCAAATGATATTGGCGGATTGAAAAAGCAAGTGCAACAAAACGGAACCCGAAAAACACGTTAAGAGGATGATATCATAGCAAGATGCTG
>LVAQ01000015.1 GCA_001604105.1 Clostridiales bacterium Firm_11 | reverse complement strand
TCATTTATGTGCATACAGTCAGGCAAACCCGCGCTTTGATGCGGGTTGTGTTCATGCTTCGCGCCCATGCTTGCAGGTGACATTCACGCCACATGCGCGTGGCGTAAGCAGGCGTTTCTATCCATAATATACACGATGCGAATGCCGTTGTGCCACATTCATTTATGTGCATACAGTCGGGCAAACCCGCGCTCTGATGCGGGTTGTGTTCATGCTTAGCGCCCATGCTTGCAGGTGGCATCCGCGCTGTATGTGCATGGCGTATGCAGGCGTTACCTATCCATAATATACACGATGCGAATGCCGTTGTGCCACATTCATTTATGTGCATACAGTCGGGCAAACCCGCGCTTTTATGCGGGTTGTGTTCTTGCTTCGCCTCGCGCTTGCAGAAGTTTTTCAACGCCACATGCGCGTGACGTAGGCAGGCGTTACCTATCCATAATATACACGATTCGAATGCCGTTGTACCACATTCATTTATGTGCATACAGTCAGGCAAACCCGCGCTTTGATGCGGGTTGTGTTCATGCTTCGCCTCGCGCTTGCAGAAGTTTTTCAATGCCACGTGCGCGTGACGTATGCAGGTGTTACTATCCATAATATACACGATGCGAATGCCTTCGTGCCGCACACATTCATACCCGCACATGCTGGCAAACCCTCGCTTTCACGCGGGCGCTATTGGTTACAGCGCGTTATACAGCTTCATCACACGCTCGCGGATATCGCCGGGCAGGCGGGTTCGCAGCCAGGTATTGAGCCATATGCGATGGTTGAAAGAAGGGTTATCTTTCAGGTGCTGGGCAAGCAGCGCCGCGCGTTTGGCGCGCCCGGGCATCAGCAGGTAGAGCACATACCAATCCGCCAGCGAGCACAGGGGAATTAGCGCGCCTTCCACATCGGCAAAGCGGGCGATGCGCGTTTCGTCAAAAGGGTAGGGGAAAACGGTGTCCCTGCGGCGGAGCGCAAACCCGCCAAGCAGATCAAAATCCACACCATGTAACGTATACTCCTGAAAATGCGCCGTGGCATACGCACCGCTGGGCGCGGCGGGCGGGAGCGCAAAAGCGCCCAAACCTTCAAATGCCCTTTGCGCCGCGGCGATATGCTCCTGTGCGATCACCAGATCAAAATCCTGAAACGTATCGGTAACGCCTTCCAAAAACAGCAGGGCGGAACCGCCCAGCGCCCATACCACACCGGAGCCGTTTAAAGCGCGGGCGGCTTCGGCCAACGCGGTAAGCATTCGACTGTTTTCCACGGCGTGCTCCCTCCTTCGCGAATGGTAACAGTATACCTAAACATGCGCGTAACCGCAAGAGGAAATGGTTTGCGCGGCTACGGACTGCCGTATGCTATGTATCATGGCAATTGCGAAGTGTTCGCGTTTCTGGCGGGAATTTGTAATATGTTTTACCGCGCAACGCACAGGCGGGTTTTGGTGTAACCAAGCACGCTGCCGATACGGGCAGCCGTAGCGGCTTCCTTTATGCGGTGCACGCGCTGCCGCACCATAACCACGCATCACATCCACGCGTCACGTTTCACATTTACGCGCCGCCGCGCCACACCTATGCACCTCCGCGCCAAGCCCGCCGCGGCGCACACCACCGTGCTACGCGCCGCGCACCCACGCGTGACCGCACCCTGCGCATATACATAAAGGGATGGACATGCCGTAGCGTCAGGCTGCCCATCCCTTTGGTTTGTTTTGACGTTTGTCAGGTGTATCCGCCTGCGAAGGTAGCGCCGCTCCTTGCTTGCTAACATGTTTGCGAGCATTGCGCTTTCGGGCGTATGGTGGCGTTGGATTGGGTTTCACGGCGGGGTCACATTAAAGAAACGCAACGAAGTTTGATACGCGTAGCGGCGTGCAGGCTACAGCGCCGCGCCGTTGGTTTCCATCACGTGCTTATACCACAGCGCGCTGTCCTTGGGGATGCGTTCCTGCGTGGCATAATCCACATACACCAGCCCAAAGCGCTCTTTGTAGCCGCTGTTCCATGCAGCGTTTTCCATGAACGACTGCATCAAATTTGTATAGCGGCGTGCAGGCTACAGCGCCGCGCCGTTGGTTTCCATCACGTGCTTATACCACAGCGCGCTGTCCTTGGGGATGCGTTCCTGCGTGGCATAATCCACATACACCAGCCCAAAGCGCTCTTTGTAGCCGCTGTTCCATTCAAAATTATCCATAAACGACCACGCAAGGTACCCATGCACGGGAATGCCCTCGCCCGCGGCGCGGCGCAGCGCCAGCAGGTAACGATGGTAAAAATCAATGCGGTTGGGGTCATGCACCGCGCCATCCAGCGATACCGCGTCATGGGCGCTCATGCCGTTTTCGGCGATGAACACGGGCTTGTGGTAGCGTTCATACAGGAAACGGGTGCCCCAGTAGAGCGCATCGGGCGTGACGGGCCAATCGTTAGCCGTACGCGGATGCCCCTCCGGCCAGGGAAGGATGCCCCGCCCCGCCTGCACGCGGCTACCCTGATAGAAGTTGTGCACCGCATAATCAAGCGGCTGGCTGATCAGCGGCAGCGCCTTCTCAAAGCCATCGGGCAGATATTGCCCAAGCATGCGCAGCCCATCTTCAGGGTAATGCCCCAGCAGCACGGGGTCGCCCCACCAGCCGTTGCACCATGGCCACATGGCAGGGTCCTGCGGCATGGCAAAGAACGATTCCCGCGCGGCCTGGATATCCTCCGGCGTATCGGTTGCGGGCAGCCGCGCATCGCCGCAGTTCACAAAGCCGATGCGCACATCCCCCGCCAGCTCGCGCAGGCGGCGTACCGCAAGCCCGTGCGCCACATGGATGTGGTAGCTCATGGGCACGGTTTCCCGCACGGGCAGCATTAGCCCGGGCGCCATGGAGCCATCCACATTGCCAAGGCCAATGACACACTGGGGCTCATTGAAGGTGAAATAATCATGCACGCGACCCGCAAAGCGCTTTGCCACCACCGCCGCATACGCTTCAAACCACGCGGGGGATTCGGGGTTCTGCCAGCCGCCCCTGCGTTGCAGCGCGCTGGGCAAATCCCAGTGGTACAGCGTTACCAGCGGCTTTATGCCCGCGGCAAGCAGAGTGTCAATGAGCGCATCGTAAAACGCAAGCCCCGCTTCGTTCACTTCGCCCGTGCCCTGCGGCAGTATGCGCGGCCAGCTGAGCGATATCCGGCAGTTACGCACGCCCAGGGCGCGCATCAGCGCCACATCCTCAGGGTAGCGGTGGTAATGATCGCAGCCTACATCGGCGGTATGGCCGCCGTACACCTTGCCGGGCGTATGGCAGAAATCGTCCCAGATGGAGCGCCCCTTGCCATCGGCAAACGCTGCGCCCTCCACCTGATAGCTGGATGTGGCTACGCCCCACACAAAATCATCCCGAAATCCCATCGTTACCTCCATTGTATGCCTATGGCAGTTGTTCAGAAATGGAAAACATATGCAACCATACTACGGGAAAATCCGCAAAAAGACAACCTAATTATTATGAAAAATCATTCAATCGCAGGGTAGCAGCAAACAGCAGGTGGGCGGAGCCTGCCTGCTGTTTGGTAGAACCTTGCTTGGCTGCTGCCGCCGCTCGCCTCATCGCCCTGCGGGCGGTTCGCTCGCTTACGGGGGGATGGCTTTGCCAGGGGACGTTGGGCTTTGTTCCACTCGGTTTAATCAGCGCACCTGGCACTACCGTGCCCTGTGCTCGTTAAACCTCCCACCTTCAGTTCGCTTTCGCCTGCGGCGAAGTCTTTCGACCCCGCCTGTTCCATTGGCGCGAGGTGCACTGTCGTGCTCCTCACTTGTGGAACAGGCCACCTCCAGTTCGCTTTCGCCTTCGGCGAAGTCTTTCGACCCCGCCTGTTCCATTGGCGCGAGGTGCACTGTCGTGCTCCTCACTTGTGGAACAGGCCACCTCCAGTTCGCTTTCGCCTTCGGCGAAGTGCCCACTGGGCACACGCTCTCTTCCGGTGCCCACAAGGCACACGCTCTCTTCCGGTGCCCACAGGGCACACACTCACTTCCGGTGCCAAACCCACCAAAGGGTTTCACCCTTTGGAAACCTGACAAGGGCTTTCGCCCTTGACCCTTCTTTTTGCTATCTTTGCCGGGTTATGCCCGCGCCTATGCTTCTTCCTTCATCATGTTGATAAGCCCGCCCGCCAGTATCATCCTGCGCTGACGGCTACTCAACGGCAGACGCGTTTCCACCGTAAAGCCCTTGCTTACGTTCTCCACCGGGATGATCTCATCCCCACGCGCAATGCGCGCGCGCACATCCGCAAGGCGCAGCTCGTCATCCCGGTCAAAGCGGTCATAGTCCGCCTCGTTTACAAAGGTGAGCGGCAAAATGCCGTTGTTGATGAGGTTGGCGGCGTGGATGCGCGCAAAGCTCTTGGCGATGACCCCGCGAATCTTCAGATACAGCGGCGCCAGCGCGGCATGCTCCCGGCTGGAACCCTGCCCGTAGTTTTGCCCCGCCAGCAGGAAGCCGCCGCCTGCTTCCTTTGCACGCGCGGGGAAGGTTGCATCCACAGGGGTCAGGCAGTACTCGCTCAGCTTGGGCACGTTGCTGCGGAAGGGCAGCAACTTGCTGTCGCTGGGCATGATGTGATCGGTGGTGATGTTATCTTCCATCTTAAGCAGCGCCTTGCCGCAAAGCGTTTCGTCCAGCTTTTCTGCCTTGGGAAAGGGCTTGATGTTGGGGCCGCGCACCACTTCCACCGCATCCGCATCCTGCGCGGCGGCGGGGGGGATGATCAGGTTATCGTTATACAGGAACATATTGGGTATGGCGATGTCAAAATCTACATCCAGCGTACGCGGGTCGCTCAACACGCCCGACAGCGCGCTGGCGGCGGCCACCTCCGGGCTTACCAGATAGACGCTGGCGCTCTTGGTGCCGCTTCTGCCGTAAAAATTGCGGTTGTTGGTACGCAGGCTTACCGCGCCCGTGCGCGGGCTCTGCCCCATGCCGATGCAAAAGCCGCACGCCGTTTCGGTGATGCGCGCGCCCGCCTGAATCAAATCATTCAGCGCGCCATTGGCAGCCAGCATGCCCAGCACCTGTCGGCTGCCCGGTGCAATGACCAGGCTTACATCCGGATGCACGGTTTTACCCTGCAACACGCGCGCCACACGCATCATATCCAGATAGCTGGAGTTGGTGCAGCTGCCGATGCATACCTGATCCACCTTGATTTCTCCCGCTTCGCGCACGGTAACCACATTATCGGGCATATGCGGGAGGGCCACCATGGGTTCCAGCGCGGCAAGGTCAATCTCCACCACCTCGTCATACTCGGCATCCGGCGTGGGGGCAAGGGGCGCATAGTCACCCTCTCTGCCTTGCGCGCGCAAAAAATCGCACGATACTTCATCCGCGGGGAAAATGCTGGTGGTCGCGCCCAGCTCCGCGCCCATATTGGTGATGGTGGCGCGCTCGGGGATTGAAAGCGTGGCCACACCCGTGCCCGTATACTCCATCACTTTACCCACCCCGCCCTTGACCGTCAGGCGGCGCAGAATCTCCAAAATAACGTCTTTGGCGGCCACGCCGCGGCTGAGTTTGCCCGTAAGCCGCACATTGACCACCGCGGGGCAGGTGAGGTAATACGCGCCCCCGCCCATGGCTACGGCCACATCCAGCCCGCCCGCGCCAATGGCCAGCATGCCAAGCCCGCCCGCCGTGGGGGTGTGGCTATCGCTACCCAGCAGCGTTTTGCCGGGCAGGGCAAAGCGTTCCAGTTCCACCTGATGGCAAACGCCGTTGCCGGGCTTGCTCAAATACACCCCATGCTTTTTGGCTACCGTGGCCAGGTAGGTATGGTCATCCGCGTTTTCAAAGCCGGATTGCAGGGTGTTGTGATCGATATACGCCAGTGATTTTTCCGTTTTCACACGCGGCACGCCCATGGCCTCAAATTGCAGGTAAGCCATGGTGCCGGTGGAATCCTGTGTTAAGGTATGATCGATGCGGATGCCGATCTCGCTGCCGCGCTTCAGGCTGCCAGCCATCAGGTGCGAAGACAGAATCTGGTACGTGATATTCATGGGCAACCTCCTAGGGTTATAATGAAGAAACGCTTTCCGGCTGCCAATGCAAAGCGCTGTCGATTCGGGCAGGTACGGCCATGCGCATCGCGGGGCGATGGCTGGGTTTTGTGCGCGCGAAGCGGCGGCGGTTTGCAAACGCAGGCAAAAAGGCTGTTACGCGCTTGCCGTGTGCCCTCGCCAGAGCCTGGCACGGCGCGGCAGCGCAGCACAAAGCCGACACCGCTTGCGCCTTTGCAAGCATAAGCGGCGGAGTCTTAAAAACCACCGCCGTCATGCGCTTATTGTATCCAATGGATAGGGCAGGTGTCAATCAAAGGTACGGGAAAAAAACAAACGCGCTTCCTTTATCTAACTGCTCCCGCGGCGCCGCCCCGGGGGGCATGGCATACGCAAACCAGTACGCCGCATGGCCGCCCTGCACTTTGCCGCTCAGGAAAGCCGGCAGAATCCAAACCCATCGCGGCGCGGTTGCAGCACTTGGGCGCGCGTCACGGCTGCGGCCTGCGGTGTGCGGCGGAATGCGCCCGCGCGGTATTTTCTTGGGCTTGCCCGTTCGTGCGCGCCGTGGTATAGTGTTTGCCGTACGAACCGAAGCATTTCCAAACAAGGAGGCGCATTCGTCCATGAAATGGGTAAACCAAATCCTGCGCGGCGTTATCATTGGCATTGCCAATATCATCCCCGGGGTAAGCGGGGGTACCATGATGGTATCCATGGGGGTCTACGATACCCTGATCCACTGCATCACCCACCTGTTCAGCGAATTCAAGCAGAGCGTCAAAACGCTGCTGCCCTATCTTGTGGGCATGGTGCTGGGCATCTTCGCGCTGGCAAGCCTGCTTACTTATTGTTTTACCTATTATCCCCTGCAAACGGGCACTACGTTTATCGGGTTGATCCTGGGCGGGCTTGCGCCGCTGGTGCGCAAAATTGACCGCAAGAAGCTGGATTGGGCTGCGGCGCTACTCTTTGTTGCTTTTTTTGCGCTGATTGTAGTTTTGGCCGTAGCCGACCCCGCCGATACGGGCAGCCGCCTGCAACCCGGCGTGGGGCAGGCTTTTGTGCTGCTGCTCATTGGCATGGTGGCAAGCGCCACCATGCTCATCCCGGGCGTGAGCGGTTCCATGGTGCTCATGCTGCTGGGCTACTACCGCCCGGTGCTGGCATCCGTCAGTGATTTTAAGGACGGGCTGCTGGGCAGCGGCATCAGCCTTGCGCTTTCGCAGCTTGCGATACTCATCCCTTTTGGCATCGGGATTCTGCTGGGCATCTATTTTGTAGCAAAGGCCATCGGCTGGCTGATTGCGCGGTTTCCCACCCATACCTACAGCGGGGTGCTGGGGCTGGTGCTGGCATCGCCCATCGCGGTTTTGCTGCGCACGGATATGAGCGCTGTTAGCGCGGGCACGGTGCTGGCCAGCATGGTTACCTTCGCGGCTGGGTTTGTGCTGGCGATGCTGCTGGCCAGAGGCGGGGAAGGGAAGGCGGCGGCAGAACCAGCCGACGCAAACCCCGCGCCTGCCGCGCAGCCGCAGGCCGACCCCGCGCAGGATGCGCCCGCCGATGGCCGGTAGCCCGCAGCGAAAGGCTTTGCCGCAAGCCGCGTTTCCCTGTATGCGGGAAAATCGGTAAAACGCTTGCCAAACCCTTTCAGTTCTGCTACACTAACTACGACAATCGAATACCTTATAAAGAGCGGTTGAGGGACGGGCCCTATGAAACCCGCCAACCTACGCAACGCAGCGTAAGGTGGCAAAGCCCGCAGCGCGGCAGCGCTGGCAGATAAGGTCGCTTACGAACCTCACGCGCCTGCATTGCCAGCAGGCGCTTTTTTCGCGAAAAACCGCCTGCTTTGCCCGGCGGCCTGCGCAGCAACGCGCCGCGTACGCGGCGCGGAAACGGAAAGGCCGCGCGAAACCCCATCGGTTGTCGATCACAAACCAAGGAGGAAACCTGTATGCGTACTGTTTTTACATCCGAATCCGTCACAGAAGGACATCCGGATAAACTATGCGACCAGATCAGCGATGCGGTGCTGGACGCGATTTTGACCCTCGACCCCGCCGCGCGCGTGGCGTGCGAAACCTGCGCTACCACGGGGCTTGTGCAGGTAATGGGGGAGATTACCACCACGGCATATGTAGCCATTGACGATATTGCCCGTCAGGTGATCAAGGATATCGGCTACACCTCCAGCGATTTATGCTTTGACGGCAACAGCTGCGCGGTGCTCACCGCGGTGCATGCCCAAAGCCCGGATATTGCCATGGGGGTCGATCAGGCGCTGGAAACGCGGCAGGAAGGCGCGGCTGGGGCGCAGAACATCGGCGCGGGCGATCAGGGGATGATGTTTGGCTACGCGTGCCATGAAACCCCGGAGCTGATGCCGCTGCCCATCAGCCTTGCGCACAGGCTTACGCGCAGGTTGGCGCAGCTGCGCAAGGATGGCACGCTGCCCTGGCTGCGGCCGGATGGCAAGGCGCAGGTAACCGTAGTCTACGAGGATGGAAAGCCCGTGGCCGTTGATACGGTAGTGATTTCCACCCAACACGCGCCGGAGGTTACAGTCAAGGAGCTGGAGGAAGCCATCGAGCGGGACGTGATCCGCTTTGTGATACCGCAGGAGTTGCTTACGGCGGATACCAAGCGCTACATCAACCCCACAGGCAGGTTTGTGCTGGGCGGCCCCGCAGGGGATACCGGGCTTACGGGGCGCAAGATTATCGTGGACACCTACGGCGGGTATGCGCGCCATGGCGGCGGTGCGTTCAGCGGCAAGGACCCCACAAAGGTGGACCGAAGCGCCTGCTATGCGGCGCGGCATGTGGCAAAGAACATCGTGGCCGCGGGGCTTGCCACGCACTGCGAGGTTGCCGTGGCTTATGCCATCGGCGTTGCGCAGCCGGTAAGCGTACAGGTAAACACCTTTGGCACCGGAACGCTGGGCGACGATGTGTTAAGCCGTGAAGTCAAGAACATGTTTGATTTAAGCCCGAGCGGCATCATTGCGCGCTTTGATCTGCGTCGGCCGATTTACCGGCAAGTGGCAGCCTACGGGCATTTTGGGCGGCCGGATCTGGATTTGCCCTGGGAGCGGCTGGATCGTGTGGAGGATTTGAAGAGCCTACTTCGGTAGCGGAAAAAAGAAGGGGTCAAGGGGGCATTGCCCCCTTGCGGACTTCCCCCCCCCGTACCTTGACGCCGCAGCGCAGACCATCCAGCGAGCCAACAGCCGCGAAGCGGCTATGCAGCGAGCGTTGCCCGCGCCCAATCCCACAGGAAGCACAGCAAAATAAGCATCGGGGGTCAAGTGCATGCACACTTGACCCCCTGTTGTTCATGATTAACACTAACCCGCGCTGGGGCACGTTGGGCTTCATTCCACTCGGTTTAATCAGCGCACCTGGCACTACCGTGCCCTGTGCTCGCTAAACCTCCCACCTTCAGTTCGCTTTCGCCTGCGGCGAAGTCTTTCGACCCCGCCTGTTCCATTGGCGCGAGGTGCACTGTCGTGCTCCTCACTTGTGGAACAGGCCACCTCCAGTTCGCTTTCGCCTTCGGCGAAGTGCCCACTGGGCACACGCTCTCTTCCGGTGCCCACAGGGCACACACTCACTTCCGGTGCCAAACCCACCAAAGGGTTTCACCCTTTGGAAACCTGACAAGGGCTTTCGCCCTTGACCCGGCTTTGGTTATCCTTGTGTTGGCTATCAATTACTGCCTGTTTACCACCACATCCCCTGATATGCTCACGATGCTTAAGTTCCCCCGCGCATCGCCCACTTGACCGCTTAGTACATCCGGCGCTTGCCCCAGATTCTCGATTGCGGCATAATCACTTTCCACATTGGCGCTCACGCGGGAGATGTCAAACCGGAAACCCGCTGTTTCCGGCAACGCAAGCGTTACCTTGCCGGATGTGCTCGTTACCCGCACATCCGCCGCGTCAAAGGCCGCAAAGCCCAGGTGTACATCCGCGGAATCACACCGCGCGTTTGTTTCGCTGGCATGAATGCCGGTAACATTAACCGCGCCGGATACGGCATCGATGGATAGCGCCGCAGCCGTAACGCCCGCGCAAATCACCCCGCCAGATGTGCTGGTGAGCGCCACCTGCCTGGCCGTGATGGGCGCCAGGTCGATTTTCCCCGAGGATGTGGTAACCGCAAGGCTGCGCAACGTAAGCGCCGCCAGCGTTACCGCGCCGGAATCAGTATCCAGCGTAAGCCCGCCCGCATAATCGGCCGGCAAGGTTATCTCCAGCGTGAGGGCTTCCTGCCCGAAGGCTATCACGCGCTCGCGGCCTTCCCGCACGGTCAGCACGCCATCGGCCTGCTCCGCTTCCAGCCATACTTTTTTGGGCGAGCATCCATGGAGGTCAAAGCATGCATCGGCGCCCTGCGGTGCTACGCGCACACACACGGGGATGCTGGATACGCTTACGTTGATCTGGCTAATCTGGTTTGTTTTAACAAGGTAAGACTGTGCGATGTTGTTGCTTGCAGCCAGCGCGGGCAGCGCCAGCAGTATGATAAACAGGCTTAGGATACCCGCCAGCGCCTTACCAGCGTGGACGGGGATATGAAATGGTTTCATAGGCGTATGGTTCCTCCTGCGTTGAAGCAATAAAATTCGACATCGAAAAGGCATCGCGCCATCCCGCATGGGTTGCGCGTTGGTGTGTCTGGTATCCTTTGGTTTGATTGGTCGATAAATCATCGAAAAATATACCTCGCTTTCGATACCCAAGCGACAAACGGATCCGAAAGGCTGTGACAAAACGCGCTGTGCGACCGTGCATCGCGCAGATTCATCTTTGCTTGCACAAACCGTACCACACCCCTACAGGGGCGTGCCAAGAACGCGGCTTTTCGCTGCTTTGTGCCTTTGCGTACTGTATGCGATTGTCCTAACATGCATGCCACTGCCACCGCCATACCGCGCAAACGGGTATGACAAAGCCGTGCCTTTACGTTTGTGTTTGGGATTGTTTTATGTTACGGCGTAAAGCCGCTGCTACTCTGCTTTTGCCGCGATCATGGCGCGGCGGATCCGAAGGGTTATGGCGGTATCCCGTGTTCAACAGCCGTGTTGCCACAAGCGTGCGGCAGCTTCGCGCTGCCTGCGTGCACCGCGCGCGCGGTTGCCCGCTGCCCGGTCATCGCGCCCCGCGCCTGCTCCGGCGCCCATGGCTGCATGGCACATGCCTGCGTACATGGGTTTGCAGCTGCCTGCGCAGCAGGCGCCGCGCGCCAGCAAGCGCTTCAGGTCTCTTGCGCCCGCTGGGCGGCGCGTTTGGCCAACACGTTGGTATCGATGGTATAACGGTACACCACAAAGCGCTGATAGAGGTACTCGGTCACAAAGTTAATCACCATGGTACCGATGAGCACCCCATATTCGTTGATTCCTCCGCGGGTGAGCGCTTCGCCCCACCAGATGGAAAGCGGGGTGAATACCACATAGAAAGCGAACACCAGCGCCATGGCCTTGGTTACATTCTCCATACTGCGGAAGGTGAAATGGCGGTTGAACGTGAAGTTCCACAACACGCTCAGCACCAGCGCCACCCCGTAGGCCAGCCAGTAGGGAGCTTTGAAAGCTTCATTGAGCAGCGTAAAGGACGCGATTTGGATAGCCCCAGCCGAAACCGAGAAGAACAGGAATTTGGCCATCTGCCAACCCTGCTGGCGCGCCGTCAGGCGCTTAACCTGTTTGTTTTGCTCGTTTTGCTGCATAGGCTCACGTCCTTTCCCAGCAAGGGCCATTAGCCCTGTGCGTTGCGTTCATGCTGTGCGCCCCGGGGGACTTACAGGCGTGGGCTTGTTTGTACACACGCGCTTGTTTTGACCGGGGGTTATTTGCATGGCCGCTCGTTTTACTTTTACATTTTTGTTTGCGTGCCCCGCGCCGCGTTCGCACGGTCGGCAGGCGGCGGTCGTACTGGTTTACGGGAGACGGTTTGGCTTTGCCGCACCTGTGCTTTCTGCTGCGCAGGCGGCATGTTGCCGCGCATAATGGATGCGTTGCCTTGGCCGATCCTGATTACGCTTACACTTTCACGATCAGGTTATATGCTGATTTGCCTCGGCTATGGGCAATGGTAACACATCTTCCCTTTTCGCACAACCCCAAAATGCGCAAAACGATGCTTTGACAATAAAAAAGCGGCATCGCCGCAAAAAGATACCACATACAGCTCGTAGTTTGTGCGAAAGTCGGAGGATAAGCCCGCGTCATAGCGCGATGCGGATATGTTGCGCGGCGCACAGAAGTTGTGATGGAGAATGCGGGAAAGTCATGCAAAGCGCCCAAAGGTTTGACCAGAGAAAGCCTACACCGTTGTTTCCCGCGAACCTTTATGGTTGCGCTTGCTTGCGTAAGCCCTGCGCAGTTTGATTTGCTGTAACATCCTTTGGGCGCTGCGACTGCTTGCAATGATGGAGAATGCGGGAAAGTCGTGCAAAGCGCTCAAGTTTCTTACCGACGAAGCCTAAACCGTTGTTACCCCATGAATCATCATAGTTACGCTTGCTTGCATAAGCCCTGCGCAGTTTGGTTTGCTGTAGCATCCTTTGGGCGCTGCGACTGCTTGCAATGATGTAGAATGCGGGAAAGTCGTGCAATGCGCCCAAGTTTCTGACCGACGAAGTCTAAAACGGATGTTACCCCATGAACCTTCATGGTAACGCTTGCTTGCATAAGCCCTGCGCAGTTTGCCGTACAGTTTTCTGGCGCTGCACCTGCTTGCGGGGAACGCACGCTGGCGTTTGTTGCCAGGGTATACAAAACCCACGCGGGGTTTCAGCCCTGCGAAATGTGACTGTGTTTGTTATCCCTTGACTCGTCATTATGCTTTGATGTTACTGGCTATCTTTGAGCAGCTCCCCAGCGATACGCACGGCGCCCATCGCATCCTGCGCATATGCGTCCGCGCCCAGTTCCTGCGCCAGCTCGCGCGTGAGCACCGCGCCCCCCACCATGATGCGCACGCCCGGCAGCGCCTCGCGCACCTGCAAAATGGTCGCCTTCATCGCGGGCACTGTGGTGGTCATCAGCGCTGAAAGCCCAATCAACCCAACCCCCGCTTCCCGCGCCGCCTGCACCACCGCTTCCGGCGCTACATTGCGCCCCAGATCCAAAACCCCAAACCCGTAGCTGCCCAAAAGCGTTGCTACGATGTTCTTGCCGATATCGTGCACATCCCCCTGCACGGTGGCCAAAAGCACCGTGCGCCCCGCCGAGGGTTTGCCCTCAGGCATGCGCTCGGTAGCCGCCGCGATGGCCTGTTTGGCCGCTGTGGCGCTTTGCATCAGCTGCGGCAGGAAGAACTCGCCCCGTTCATACTTATCCCCGACTTCTGACAGCGCGGGGATCACGCCGTTTTCCACAACTTTGATGGGCTGTGCGCCCGCATCCATGGCCGCGACCGCCGCCGCGACCGCCGCTTTGGTAAGCCCTTTGAGGATGGCATCAACCAGCGCGGCAAAGCCCTCGCCCGGCGCGGTGGTTTGCGCGGCGGCGTCACTCGCTTGCGCGGGTGCGGACGGCGCCTCTGTGGTTGCGGGCGCAGTATCGCCCGAAGCCGCCTGCGCAGCCAGCGCGCAAGCCGCGCAGTTGCCTACGCTATGCGCAGGCGCGGGCACGGGCACGGCCTGCACATGCAGCGCCGCTTCCGCGCGGCGTATGGCTTCTCCCGCAACGCGGATGGCCTCCCGCGCGGCGGCGGTTTCGCCGCTTGCCAGCCCCATGCCGCCTGTGTTTGCGGCAGGCTCGGCGGGCTTTGCGCCACTTTCCCCGCCGTAGGCGGCCAGGTAGCGGGCAAAGCCCTCGTCAAAGCCCAGTGTAGCCAGCGCGCCTTCAAAGGCAGCGCGAACGCTCTCTTCCATGGGGTTGATGATGGCGGCGGTCAGCCCGCGCTCCAGCGCCATGCTCAGGAACGCCGCCGTGAGCACGCCCCGTTTGGGCAGGCCAAAGCTCACATTGCTGACCCCCAGCACGGTTTTGACCCGCACCTCCCGCGTAAGGCGATGCACTGTTTCCAACGTCACGCGCGCGGCAGCGGGATCGGTGGCTACTGTCATGGTAAGGCCGTCAAAAAGCAAATCACACGTTGGGATGCCGTACTTCTGCGCTTCGGCAATCAGCCGATGGGCAATGGACAGGCGGCCTTCCACCGTCGCGGGGATGCCATCTTCATCCAGCAGCAGGCACACCAGCGCGCCGCCGTACTTTTTCGCCAGCGGGAAGACCTCATCCATCACATGGCGCTTGCCGTTTACGCTGTTTAGGATGGGCTTGCCCACATACACGCGCAGCGCCGCTTCCATCGCCGCCGCATCGGAGGTATCCAGTTGCAGCGGCACGCCAGCCACGCTTTGCACGGCTTCCACCACGGCGGGCAGCAAGGCGATTTCATCGAGCTCCGGCATGCCCACGTTTACATCCAGCACATCCGCCGCGGCATCCATCTGCGCGGCAGCTTCCGCCAGCAGGTAATCCATATCGCCATCACGAAGCGCCTGCTTCATACGCTTTTTGCCCGTAGGGTTGAGCCGCTCCCCGATGATTATCGGGCGCTCTCCCAGATGCACCGTGCCGCTTCTGCCGCTGATGCAGGCGGGCGCAAGCCCATCCTGCGGCGCCTTTTGAATGGGCAGCACAGCAAGCCCGCGGGTTTTTTCCACCAAGGCGGCAATATAATCCGGTGTGGTGCCGCAGCAGCCGCCCAGCCCGTGCGCGCCAAGCTCTGCCGCCTTGACCATATCCGCCGCGAAGGCTTCGGGCGTGGTGGCAAACACTGTTTTGCCCGCAACCAGCGTGGGCACGCTCGCGTTGGGCATGAAAAACACAGGCCTGCCCTGCGCGCACTGCAACAGGCGCGCAAGGTTGGGCAGCAGCGCGGCCGGCTCCCGCCCACAGTTTAGCCCCAGCGCGTCTACGCCGTGCATGCTGGTGAGCATCGCCGCCGCGCCCTCAATATCCGCACCCGTCAGCAGCCTGCCGCTTACATCAAAGCTCATGCTCACCAGCACAGGCAGCGATTGCCCGCGCTGCGAAAGCACTTCATGGTAGCCAAGCACCGCCGCTTTGATCTCTTTAAGATCGGTCATGGTTTCGGCCAGCAGCAGATCACAGCCCGCATCCAGCGCCACAAGCGCCATATCCCGATAAATGCGCACGGCTTCTTCAAACCCAAGCTCCCCCAACGGCTGGATGAGCTTACCCAAGCTGCCCGCATCCAGCGCCACAAAGCCGCGCCCCGCCTCGGCCACGGCTTCCCGCGCCAGGCCGATGCCCGCGCGCAGCACCGCCTGCCAATCCTGCGTAAAATGCAGCGGATTCGCCCCGAAGGTATTGGCGGTCACCATATCGCTGCCCGCCGCAAGGTAGGCGGCATGGACAGCCTTCACGCGCTGCGGGTGTTTCAGGTTCCAGCTTTCCGGCTGCTCGCCGCCCGCAAGCCCCATGCTTTGCAGCATGGTGCCAAAACCGCCGTCAAAATAGGTGAAGCGTTCCTGGAGCGATTGTAAAAAGGGGTGCATACACAGGCTCCTTTCATGGGCAGGGGAGGGGTAAGGTAACCCGCGGCGGTGGGTGTGCTGCGTTTGGCGCTGCTTCGCTGCCGATGCAGTGTACAGCCTGCGCCCATGCCACCGACTACCCGCGATGCTCGGTACGCGGCGGGGGGTGTTGCGATTGGCGCTGCTTTGCTGCCGATGCAGTGCACAGCCTGCGCCCATGCCACCGATTGCCCGCGATGCTCGGTACGCGGCGGGGTGTGTTGCGTTTGGCGCTGCTTGCAGGCGATGTGATGCAGCGCCTGCGCCAATGCCGCCGATTGCCCGCGATGCTCGGTGCGCGGCGGGGGTGTTGCATCTGGCGCTGCATTATTGGCGATGTGATGCACAGCCTGCGCCCATGCCGCCGATTACCCGCGATGCTCGGTACGCGGCGGGGTGTGCTGCGTTTGGATTGCCATGCGCCAGTGGCACGGGCTGGAAACGGCTGCCGTACGGAAAGCCCGCAAACCGCCTAACCCTGCCGCATACCGGCATCAAGCGCACACACCTTTACGCGCATACGTTCTGTACACACGCAGCGTTCCCACACGCCCGAGGGTGGCCACCGCACCTCAAAAGCAGCCCCTACCGTTTGATGATCGCGCCCAGGTTGGCAAACACATCGCTTGCGACATCCACACGGTTCATGGTGTACAGGTGGATGTTGTTAAACCCGTTGGCAATCAGGTCAATGATCTGCTCGGTCGCATACGCCACGCCCGCCTGCCGCATGGAGGCGGGGTCATCCCCAAAGCGATCCACAATGGACCAGAAACGCGGCGGGAGCGTAGCGCCGGAAAGCGCGGCGATGCGCTTGATCTGCTTTGCGTTGACCACCGGCATGATGCCCGCGCTCACCGGCACCTGTATGCCCGCGCGCAGGGCGCGGTACATAAAATGGTACAGCGTCGCGTTGTCAAAGAACATTTGGGTGGTCAAAAAATCCACCCCCGCATCCACCTTCGCTTTCAGGTGGTCCAAATCCTGCGCGCGGTTACCAGCCTCTGGGTGGCCTTCGGGATAGCACGCCGCGCCCACACAAAAGCCCCCGCGCTTTTTCACATACCTAACCAGCTGCGCCGCATGCGCAAAGTGTTCCCCGCTGGGAAAGCTGGCGCCCTGCGGGATATCCCCCCGCAACGCCAGCACATTGTTTACGCCCGCGGCGGCAAGGCCATTCAGCACGGCATCGATGCTGGGGATGGTATCGTTGATGCAGGTCAGGTGCGCCAGCGCGGGCACGCCCGCATCCTGCACGGTTTGCGATATTTCCCGGGTAAAATGCGGGGTATTGCCCGCCGCGCCATAGGTTACGCTCACATAGGCGGGTGTGAGCGCGGATATTTCCCGCACCACGCGGCGCACCTCTTCCACCCGCGCGGATTCCTTGGGCGGAAATACCTCGCAGCTTACGTGCACGCCTTGATCCTGCAACAGGGTAACGATTTGCATACATACGCTCCTTTCCATGTCCATCGCCGCCGCGTTAGCCTCTGGCTCTGCCAGCCATGGCAGGCATCCGCGGCGGATGAGGGTTTCAGCGTTTGCCCGTTCGCGTGCCGGGGCGGGTCGGCAGCGGGCGCAAGCCCTTGGAAAGCTCATAGGGGGTTTCCTGATAGACAAAGTAATTGAGCCAGTTGCTGAACAAAAGGCTTGCGTGCGCGTGCCAGCGCAGGGGCGGGGTCTGGGCGGCATCATCCTGCGGGAAGTAGTTGCGGGGCAGCTCGATGGGCAGGTTTTTTGCCAGGTCACGGTAGTATTCATGCGCCAGCGAATCCCGGTCATACTCGCTGTGACCGGTGGCAAAAACGCGCCGCCCGTCACGGCTGCGTACCAGCGCCGCGCCTGTTTCCGGCGAGGTTGCCAGCACGATGATATCCTTACGGCTTGAAAGCGCCGCCTCATCCAGCGCGGTATGGCGGCTCATGGGCACGGTGAAGGTATCATCCAGCCCAAAGAGCAGGCGGTCATGGGGTACTTTGACCTGCGTATCAAAAATGCCGAACAGCTTTTGCTCCAGCGGGTGCTTGTTAATGCCGTAGTGGTAGTAAAGCCCGGCCTGCGCCGCCCAGCAGATGAACAGCGTGCTGAACACCCGCTGATCCGCCCAGTCCATGATGCGGGTGAGCTCCTCCCAGTAAAGCACATCGGTAAAATCCAGCTTTTCCACAGGCGCGCCCGTGATGATCAGGCCATCGAAAAACTCGTTTTCCACATCGGTGAGCGTACGGTAAAACGTATCCAGATAATCCATGGAGGTGTGCGTGCCTTCATAGGTGCCTGTGCGCAGCAAAGTGATTTCCACCTGCAAAGGGGTATTGGAGATGAGCCGCAAAAGCTGGGTCTCGGTTTTCTCTTTGGTGGGCATCAGGTTGAGAATGGCAATGCGCAGCGGCCGTATATCCTGTGTTTGGGAGCGTTTCTCGGTCATCACAAACACGTTTTCTTCGGTGAGGATTTTGGTTGCGGGCAGTGCGTCTGGGATTTTTACAGGCATGGGGCGTCCTCCTATTCATTGCTGGGGTGCGGCAGGCGCCTGCCATCTGCGAAGGTGCCTGCTAACGGTATAGACTTGGGAACGTTTCACGTGAAACATCTGTTCCCATGGATTGGCTGTTACAAACCGGATATGCGGGGCGCAGCGCTGCCAGGGCATGCGGCGGCGTTGTTTGCCGCGCCTGCGCTGCGCCCTACGGCGCATTTGCCGCGCGGTTGATTATCCCTGCCCGTGACGCCCGCCGCAATGCCTTCGCCCCCAGCGCTGCCAGGGCATGCGGCGGCGTTGTTTGCCGCGCCTGCGCTGCGCCCTACGGCGCATTTGCCGCGCGGTTGATTATCCCTGCCCGTGACGCCCGCCGCAATGCCTTCGCCCCCGCGGAAAACCCGCGGATAACGAAAAAGCAAGCCCTCCCCATGGCGGGAGGGCTTGCTTGCTTGCAAAATGCGAACGCAAAAGCGTTCACCCACGACCGCTAGCGGGGCGACTGGCGCACGGGCGTAGCATTCGCATCGTCATGAACATGGTCGTCCCTCCTTGCAGGCAGGTTTTGGTTAGGATAGCAGAATGCTGCGGGCTTGTCAAGCGCACAGGCGAAAAGCGTGTTCACGCCCGCCCCAATGGGCGCACGTAGGGCGATGGTTTACCGCTCAATGGAAAAGGCGGAAGCCCTCCGGCGTTGCCGCGCTTTGCCTGACTTACAGGTAAACCCGTTTTGGGATAACGCAACCAGCCCAAGGCCTGCGCCTGCATACGCAGGCGGGTTTGCCCGCGAGCCGCACCAGCAGCCGCATGCGCATACGCGATGCGCCATACGGAAAAGGCGGAAGCCCTCCGGCGTTGCCGCGTTTTGCCTGACTGACGGGTAAACCCGTTTTGGGATTGCGCAACCATTCCAAGGCCTGCGCCTGCATACACAGGCGGGGTTGCCTGCGAGCCGCACCAGCCTCCGCATGCGCATACGCGATGCGGCGTAGGCGCGCCATCCCCCATCAGCCTCCGAGATAACTCATCACCAGCACGCGGTAACTGTATACGATGATCGCGGAAAACAGGATGCTGTCCATACGATCCAGCATGCCGCCATGCCCGGGGAAGAGCGTGCCAAAATCTTTGATGCCGCAGTGGCGCTTGACCAGGCTTGCAAACAGATCACCCATCTGCGCGGCCACGCCGCCCAGAAAACCCACCAACAGGTTAGCCCACAGGGGCGGAAACACCTGCGTGGGGATATAGTAGGAAAACAGGTAGCCCGTAAGCCACGTCAGCAGCATGCTGCCCGCCAGCCCGCCCACAGCGCCCGCCACGGTTTTTTTGGGGCTGATACGCGGGCAGAGTTTTTTACCGCCAATCCAGGTACCCGCAAACAGCGCGAAGGTATCCCCGCCGATGGCAATGGCAAACACCATGGTCAGCAGCATCGCCTGCATGGAGCGCAGGGGCGTATCCAATATGCCAAACAGGCTCATGCCGGGCAAAACCAGCGTAAGCAGCGGCAGGGTGCTCACCATCACATCCGTCAGGTTAGGGTCATCATCGCGCTGCATCACTTGCAGGAGCACACAAAAAATGGCGATGGTCAGCACCGGGATAATGACCGTCGCGCTGAAATAGATCATCAGCGGCGCGCTGATGAGCAGCGCAGCGTAGCTGGGCCAGATCACAGGCCGATGCTTACGATGCAGCAGCGCTTTGTTTTCTTCATAGATGCATAGTATGATTGCGATAATAGCAGCCACGGCAAAATACCAGCCGCCCAACACCAACAGCGCCACCAGCGCCACAATCATGAGAATCGCGGTAATGATCCTTTGCCTCATAACGGAACCTTCCTTTATGTGTGGATTGCGGGCGCACCATGGACGGCGCCCCGCGGCGGTGATTGCGCCCCGTTATGCGGGCCTACAAACGTAAACGCCTGCCTGTATCATTGCCCACTGGTGATGCCTTGGGACGGCCTACGCTTCTTGCCGCCCGCCAAAACGGCGCGCCCGCCCCTGATATTGCATAAGGCAGGCATGATAATCCGCGAGGGTAAAATCCGGCCAGAGCGTTTGCGGAAAAACAAACTCCGCATAGGCGCACTGCCACAGCAGGAAGTTGGATAGGCGCATTTCTCCGCTGGTGCGAATGAGCAAATCCACCGGCGGATCCCCCGCGGTATACAGGCGGGCTTCCAAGGCGGCTTCGTCGATGGCATCGGGGGACAGCGTTCCGGCCGCAACATCGGCCGCCAGCAGGCGCGCCGCGCGAAGGAGCTCCGCACGGCTGCCGTAATTGACGGCAATGTTGAGCTTGAGCCCGCGATTTTCCGCCGTGCGCTGCTCCGCCTGCATCAGCGCCTGCCGCTGCAAAGGCGGCAGACCGTCTTTTTCGCCCAAAATCAAGATGCGCACGCCTTTTGCGTGCAACTCGTCAATCTCACTGCCAAAAAACTCAAGCAGCAGCGCCATCAGCGCGTCTACCTCGGTTTGGGAACGCGCCCAGTTTTCTGTGGAAAAAGCGTATAACGTAAGCACCTTGATGCCGATGTCACTGGAATTGCGGATAATCTCCCGCAGCGCCTCCGTGCCCGCGCGGTGCCCCAGGGCGATTTTCAGCTTATTGCGCTTTGCCCAGCGGCCATTGCCATCCATAATGATGCCCACATGGGCGGGCAGGCGCGAAGGATCCAGTTGCAAATCCGGCATGCGTTAACCTCCTGCGTTGGGGTATAGACCTTGCGGCCACGATTTTGCCGCGCGGGATAGACGGCGCGGCATAGACGGCGCGGCATCCGCACGGCATACCGCATGCGCTACCCTGCCGCTGTGCCCGTAGGGCGCGCCTGCTTGCTGTATGCTCGAAAAGTCGCGTGGGCGGGCAAACGATGATGCGGCTTCTGCGCATTCCGCGCGGGGTAGACGGCGCGGCATCCGCACGGCATACCGCATGCGCTACCCTGCCGCTGTGCCCGTAGGGCGTAGCTGCTTGCCGCGTGTTTGAAAAGCCGCGTGGGCAGGCAAACATCCGCCATGGGCAAGGCAAGCCGCGCATATGCCCGTGCCGCTGCGCACTGCGGCGGTTATGTATCCGGCGTATCGATGGGGCAAGGCTTCGGCTCGCCGGTATGGAAACGCGCCACAATCAGTTGCTTGCCATCCTCACGCACAGCCACCACGCGGCTTTCTACCAGCATGCCTTCTTCCAGCGAATCATCAATGCGCGGGTCAAAGGCTTCGTCTTCCTCTTCGCCTACGGAAAACTGCTTGCCGATGGCCGCCAGCACACTGCTGCGCTTGTTTTCCACAGGCACACAGGCCGGCGCGCGTTTGGCGTCCATCGACGGCGCGCCCGTGAGGGTCACGCGGACATCCGTAATGCCGTACCCTTGGAGAATCGCCAGTGCGCTGCGCGCATTAAGCCCCAGTAAATGATCAAATGAATTTGCCATAAGGCACCTCCCTTACCAACCTGTACGTACTTCCCCTGCCGCCATGCGTGCGCACGCCACCCGCTACGCGCCATGCGCCGCCGTGGGCGACGCGGTTTGGCTTAGCCTTGCCTAACCTAAGTGCGGGGGAAAGAGATAGCGTATCATAAAACGCGCGCAGGCTCAACCCGCTGGCGTTATCACAGGCGCAACGCCGCGCCATGCGCAAGCCACGCCTGTGGGGGACGACCAAGCCGGGCAAGCCTTCGCGCGCGTTGGCCGCGAAGCGGGTGCTGTGTACGGTAAGGGTGATGATCCGTCTGCAAGGCGAAGCGACTCCCGCGTGTTTGCCTTACACTTCCATGATCTCCTTATCTTTCTTCGCGGCCAGATCATCCACCGTTTTGATGCTCTCATCGGTGGCTTCCTGCATCTTCTTTTCGGCCTTTGCCTGATCGTCCTCGGTGATTTTGCCGTCCTTCTGCTGCTTTTTGAACTGCTCCATCGCATCCCGACGGATGGCGCGGATGGCCACCTTGGCTTCTTCGCAGGCTTTGTGCACAAGTTTGGTCAAATCCTTGCGGCGCTCCTCGGTCAGTTCCGGTATGATCAGGCGGATCACTTTGCCGTCATTGCTGGGATTGAGCCCCAAATCACTCTTTTGGATGGCTTTTTCCACAAGCGGCAAGGCTTTTTGATCCCAAATGTTAATCAGCAGCATCCTGGGTTCAGGCGAGGTCACGTTGCCCATCTGGGGCAGGGGCGTTTGCACGCCGTAATAATCTACCATCACGCGATCTAAAAGCTGTGGATTGGCGCGGCCGGCGCGGATGGCGCGCAGCTCGGCCTGAAAAACGCCGATGGTTTTTTGCATCTTCTCCCTGGCAGTCGTAATGACCTCCTGATACATCGGGATACCACCTTTCCGAATCATTGCACTTTCAACATATGCTGTATTGTACCTAATTTCTACGCAAAACGCAAGCTTACCCTTCCTGCCCCAGCACAAGGCGCGCGGCCTGCGAAAGCGTTTGTGCCACGTAGGTTGCGGGGCAGGGGGAAGGCGTGGGCGCGCCATCCGTAAAGAGGATGCTATCCACCCCGGCGGCATTGGCCGCGCCAATATCCGCGGTGAGGCTGTCGCCCAGCATGACGGCCTGCCGCTTTTGGGTTACGCCCGCGCGGCGCATGGCCTCCAGCAGCATAAAGGGATCAGGCTTGAAATGGCCGGTTTCCTCACTGATGAGAATATCGGCCAGGTACCGCCGCAGCTCGCTTTGCTCAAAGCGCCCGCGCTGCACGCTGGCAATGCCGTTGGTCACCAGGTATACGGGCATGTGCGCCGCCACTGTGCGCAGAAAAGCTTCCGCGCCCGGCAGGGGCACGCGTTGGCGGCTGAGCGCGTCCACGAAGGTCTGGCTCATCTGTTGCGGGCTGTGCATAGCGCAGGGGATGCCCATGGCGGTAAGCTCGCGCAGAAAATCCTCAAAACGCTCTACCCGAAGGCGCTGCTGCGTGGTTTCTCCGCGTTCCAGCCGCTTCCAGTGGTGCTGGTTCACACGGCTGTAACAGGCGGCCAGCGCGTCATCATCCGGGATGCCGCAGGCCAGCAAGGTTTCCCCCAGCGCCTTGCGTTCTCCGGCGTGAAAATCAAACAGGGTGCCATCCGCATCGGCCAGCAGTACGGCGTACTTCATGCGTACCTCCCTCATGGTTACGGTGTGGGTGTGCGGCTGTGGGGAGGTATTCATCCTACCACATGCCCCGCGCGTTGTAAACGCTTTGGGTAAGCCCATTGGGCGCAGGCAACCGTGGCGCTGCGGCGCTGCCCGTTTACGGGTGTAAGCGCTGTTTTCTCCATAACAACAGGGAAAGCGGCGTATGTCACCTTCCCCGTTGCGCATTCATTTGGTTGTGATGGGATACGCGAACCCTTGCGCGCTTAGAGGTTGTTGATCAGGTGGTACAGGTTTTCATCAAAGAACTTCTTGCGGTTTTCATCCAGCGCTTCTGCAAAGGGCATGCTGAACACGCGTCCATCACGCACGCCGATCGCGTGCCCCTGCTGGAAGGTGTTTTCGTCCTTGGTGAGCAGATCAACCGCCAGGCGACCCGCGTCAAAGGCCAGGGCGCTGTCATACGCCGTGGGGATGGCGCCGCGCTGCGTATAGCCGATGACCGTAGCGCGCGCTTCCGTTTGGGTGAGAATCTTAAGCACCAGCGCAAGGCGATCCGCGTTCATGGGATCATCCTCATGAATCACGCGGCCGCTATCCGCAATGGTTTTGCGCCAGTCAAAGGGCTTCATCTTGTGCCAGCAATGCTCGCTGATGATAAGCGTGGCGCGTGTATTGCCTTTCTGGAACAGGTATTTGAGCCTTTCGGCCAGCTCCAGCATGTCCCATTCCATCTCCGGCACGATGACCATCTCCGCGCCGGTGGCAATGGCCGTGCGCATGGCGATATCCCCGCAGTTGCGCCCCATTACCTGCACCACGGCGGGGCGGTCATGGCTGCGGCTGGTGGCGCGGATGGAACGCACCGCGTCCACACACACGTTGACCGCCGTATCATAGCCCAGCGTCGCTTCGGTATAGCTTAGATCATTATCGATGGTGCCCGGGATGCCGATGCAGGGAATACCCAGCTCGCACAGTTTGAGCGCGCCGCGGTAGGAGCCGTCCCCGCCGATCACCACCAGCGCTTCAATGCCCTGCGCCTTTAAGTTTTTCGCCGCCTCCACGCGCACTTCATGCTGTAAAAAAGGCAGGCAGCGCGCCGTGCGCAGGTAGGTGCCGCGCATGTCCATGATGTCCAGCACGGTTTCCAGATCCATAAACTCAATATCATCCTCGGGGTTTTCGCTCAAGCCCAGCAGCCCGTTATAGCCGCGCTTGATGCCCATGAGCTGAAGCCCCTTCTGCGCGGCGCAGCGCGCTACGCTCACCACCGCGGCGTTCATCCCCGGGCTGTCACCGCCGCTGGTCAGGATGCCGATGCGTTTGACCTTATCCATGTTTGTTTCCCTCTCCCCATCTATTGCATGCATGCGGAAAGCAAAGCGGCCCCTATTCCGCGTTGGTTTCCAGAGTTTTCCGGGAGCAAACGCTCCAATGCGCAGTATAGCATAAAATATGGGACGTATCAAGCCGAAAACGATTGCGACAGCCTTTTGGCAAAGCCTGTGCCAGCCCCTGCCAGCGGCGCCACACGTTGACTTTCCCCTACGGGCGTGGTACGCTTTGGGAAACGGTGCACAGCGCGGTTGGCTTTGCTTGCCAGATCGCAGTTTGGCTGCTGGCGCCGCCTGCCCCCCAGCCCTGCGGGCTACTTGCTCGCCTTGGTTGGGTGCTGTCACGTAAGGGTTTGGGGGTTACGCGCCTGCGCCCCGCTTTGTACCAACTTACGAAATACCCGCCTTTAGCGGCAGCCATAGCGCGTGTACAGCTTGTAACAACCCACCCTGCGGGGAAGGTTTTGGGTGCTCTTTGGCGTAATACTGTGTATCCCGCCTGAAACAGCCTTTGGAGGTGAATCGCCGTTGAAACGGTTTTTATGCGCGGCGCTGGCCGCGTGCCTGCTGCTTACCTTTACCCCCGCGGCGCTGGCGCAGCAGCCGCGTGAAATTACGCCGCTGGATTATGACACCCTGCCCGCCGCACTGGAAGGGCAGCACCATTACCTGCTGGCCTGTGTGGATAACTGGCACGCCAACCCCAACAATCTGGGGAACACGGATGGCATGATCATGGTTACCTTCGATACCCGCGCCAAGCGGCTCCTGTTTACCACCTACATGCGGGAGATGCTCATTCAGCGGCCGGATGGGGGCATCGGGCGCATTACCTACATTGCGAAAAACTATGGGCCGGAAGCGCTTGCAAGGATCATCAGCACGCATTATGGCGTAAAGGTAGATCAATACATCCTCTTTAGCATGGACAATGTGCAAACCATCATCGACGCAATGGGCGGGGTGGATATCACCGTTACCCAGGCGGAAGCGGATTACCTGAACCGCTACCGCATCGCGCGGGACGCCACCACCCCCAGCATGGACAAGGCGGGCACCTACCGCTTTGGCGGGCACGCGGCCGTCATCTACATGCGCATTCGCAAAGTGGGCGGCGATGGTGACGCGGGCCGTACCCGGCGCATGCGCACCGTGCTTTCCACACTGGCAGGCAACTTTGCGAGCATCACCGTTTCACAGGCGATGCAAATACTGGAGAGTGTAACCCAGAACCTGTGCCTGACCAACATGACCGTAGGGGATATGATTCAAGCCGTGGGCTACGCCTTGCAGGTGGCGGGCGCAGAGCCGGAAGGCATTCAAATGCCCGCCGATGAAGCCATGGAGCCTATTACCTACGCGGGCATGAGCACCCGCCAAGTGGATTTTGAGCACTGCCGCGCGCTATTGCAGGCCTTCCTGGACAACAGCTTTGTGGTGGTAGACGAGTAAAACGCGCGGGCAGCGCCTCCCTGACAGCAAAAAAACATACAGGCTTCTTGAAAAAGCCGTTTTGACCAACGCATTTTGTGAATCCATACGGCACTGTACCCCTGTTTTGGGCACCCTTCGTTTCCAGCCTGTTCCCCTATCGCACGCGCCTGCGGTTTATGCGGCTTTCTTCCATTGTAACATGCGCGATGTCTATGGAAATCCTGTTCCCCTATCGCACGCGCCTGCGGTTTATGCGGCTTTCTTCCATTGTAACATGCGCGATGTCTATGGAAATCCTGCGGATAGAACGTGGAAAAATCCGCGCCGCCCTGATGCCGCCATGGCGCGTTCATGCACATATACTTTTTCCACGCCCTGTGGATTGTATGGAAAACCCCGCGCGCACCGTTCGGCTGGCTCCGCGCCTTGGTAAAATTCTCGTGAGCGCCCCGCCCTGCGGCAGGATTCTACCAGCCATAAGGCGAACGTTTTTGTCAAAACACTCTCGCGCACTGTCATGATCCCTCAGCGGCATGGAAAACCCCTTTCGCGCAAGGGATGCTATCCACAGGCTTTCCATGGGTGTTTTTGAGACTGTACCAAGGCGAAACCCCTTTTTCCATGGTTTCCACAGCCCCTACTACTACTACTGTCTATAAGATACCTACTACTACTCTTCAGGCTATGGAGGCGAACCGTTTGAAACTGCAATGTTCCGCTCAGGAGCTGATCACGGGGCTGGTGAACGCCACGCGCGCGCTGAGCGCCAGACCCGCAACCCAGGTACTGGAATGTGTCAAGCTGGTCACGGGGGAAGATTCCTTCTCCCTCACCTGCACCGATGGATCCCTTAGCATTTGCGCGCAGGTACAGGCGCATGTCGAAACACCGGGCGAAGTGCTGCTGCCCGGCAAACTGCTGACCGAAATCGCGCGTAAGCTGCCGGAAGGCACCGTGTCCATTCAACTCAACGAAAAAAACGTAGCGACGCTGCGCTGCGCGCAAAGCCGCTCTACACTCACGGGTTTCCCCGTGGCGGATTTTCCCAAGACGGTGGATTTGATCAACACCCATGCGCTGCATGTGCCCCAGAAGCGCCTGCGGGAGATGATCGGGCGGGTGACCTTCGCCATCGCCGCGCAGGAAAGCAGGCAGACGCTCACCGGATGCCTGATGGAAGTCACCCCCAAGGAACTGCGCCTGGTGGGGTTGGATGGGTTCCGCCTGGCGCTGCAGCGCATGCACGGGGAGTTTGTACTGCCCGACGGCGTTACGCTGCTCAAGGCCATCATCCCCGGGCACGTAATGGGGGAGATGAGCCGCATCATGGAAGATGACCCCGACGCCATGATGACCTTCCACATGACCGGCACGCACCTGATGGCCGTCATGGGCGGCACTACGCTGGTCACCAGCCTGCTGGCGGGCGAGTATATCAACTACCGGCAGATACTGCCGGAAAAATGGCTCACGCGCGTTACCGTCAAGCGCGGGGAGCTGAGCGACGCCATTGAGCGCGCTTCGCTGATGGCGCGGGAGGGCAAGAACAATCTGGTGCGGATGACCGCCTCCAATGACCTGATGCGCATTACCTCCATCAGCGAAATCGGCGATGTGCTGGAGGAGCTCAATGTACACATGGAGGGTGAGGAGATCGAAATCGCCTTTAACGCACGCTACATCAGCGATGTGGTGAAAAACATCGATGATGAAGTATGCGTGCTGTCCATGAACACCAATGTGAGCCCCTGCGTGGTTGCCCCGGTGGAGGGGGACGAGTACCTGTACCTGGTGCTGCCGGTGCGCGTAGCCAACTAACCGCAAGGGAATCACGTAAAATATCGATGATACCAACCCGGGCACGGCCTCTGGCGCCGCGATGCTCGGGTTGGTTTTGTGTTTGTATGGGTTGCTGACATGGGCGGGGGAAGACTTGTGTTGCATGGGGTGCGCCGTGGGGTTTGACGGGTGTTTGTATGGGTGTGTTGCCTGCCTGACTTTGGTTGTGTTGCCATGTTTCTGGTGGTAAAGCGTGCTGCCGTGCGCAGGGAAAGCCAGCTGTTGGGCGGGGGGAACCACGGGGTTTGACGGGCATTAACATGGGTGTGTTGCCTGCCTGACTTTGGTTGAGTTGGTATGTTTCTGGGGGTAAAGCGTGTTGCTGTGCGCGGGGAAAGCCAGCTGTTGGGCGGGATGTGCTGTGGGGTTTGATGGGTGTTTTGTCTGCCTGACTTTGGTTGAGTTGCCATGTTTCTGTGGGTAAAGTGTGTTGCCGTGCGCAGGGAAAGCCAGTTGTTGGGCGGGGTACGCCGTGGGGTTTAATGGGTTTTGGCATAGGTGTGTTGTCTGCCTGACTTTGGTTGTGTTGCCATGTCTCTGGGGGTAAAGCGTGCTGCCGTGCGCGGGGAAAGCCCGTTGCTGCGCGGGGTGCACCACGGGGTTTGATGGGCATTAACATGGGTGTGTTGCCCGCCCAGCCACCTACACGTTACCGCTTGCCTGCTCTGAAATGCTTTCCCTGCATGCGTTTGCGTCCGCTCCTCGCGATTGTTACAGGTGTGCATCCCCCCAGGCTGCACTGTTCACACATTGTTCATTGCAACGGGTCATCCGCCGTAGTATAGTGTGACTGTGAAAGTGTATTTAGTCACACAGTACAAGGAGGGTCTATGAGCTATATCACCTTTGAGCAGGTGAGCAAGGTATACGGCGCGGGAGAATCCGCGGTGCGCGCGGCCGATCAGGTTTCTTTCGGCATCGAACAGGGGGAGCTTTGCGTGGTGCTGGGTCCCAGCGGCGCGGGCAAAACCACGGTGCTTAACCTTTTGGGCGGCATGGATAAGGCCACCAGCGGGGTCATCCGCGTGGGGGATAAGACCATCACCGATATGCGCTCCCCGCAGCTGACGGATTACCGCAGGCTGGACGTAGGGTTCGTGTTTCAGTTTTACAACCTGATGCCAAACCTGACCGCGCTTGAAAACGTGGAACTGGCGCGCCAGGTAAGCCCCCGCGCGCTGGAGCCTGCCGATGTGCTCACCCAGGTAGGGCTTGAACACAGGCTGGATAATTTCCCGGCGCAGCTTTCCGGCGGGGAGCAGCAGCGCGTATCCATCGCCCGGGCGCTGTGCAAAAACCCCGCGCTGCTGTTGTGTGATGAGCCTACCGGCGCGCTGGACAGCAAAACGGGCGCGCAGGTGCTGGAGCTGCTCACCCGCGTAAGCAGGGAGTACCACACCACGGTGGTCATCATTACCCATAACGCGAACGTGGCATCGCTGGGCAATCGGGTCATCCGCATGCGCAGCGGCGAAGTGGTGGAAAACACCGTTAACGAGCATCCCGTGAAGGTGGGGGATATCGCATGGTAAGAAGCCTGCACGGCAAAGCCGCGCTGACCCGCAAGCTGTTTCGGGACATGCACCGCTCCGCCATGCAATTTGTGGCCATCGTGCTGCTGTGCGCGCTGGGCACGTGGGTGTTCAGCGGGTTGGAAGGCACCTGGCGCATGCTGGAACTTTCCAGCGAAACGTACTTTGCGCAAACCAACCTTTCGGATTTTTGGGTGAGCCTGCCTTCTGCCACCAAGGCGGATATCGACAATCTGAAAAATCAGGAAGGCGTTTTGGATGTGCAAAGCCGCTTTTCCGCGGAGTTTGACGCGCCGGATTTGGGTGAGGATGTTTCCTTGCAGGTTCATGCCTATCAGGGGGAGCCGCGCATCAACGTGCCCATGCTGCGGGAGGGCGAGGCGCTGCGCGGGGAAGACTTGCGCGGGCTGCTTTTGGACGCGGAATTTGCCCGCGCCAATCAACTGACCATCGGCAGTGATATCAAACTGCGGCTCAATGGGCTGCAAACCACCTTTACGGTGCGCGGGCTGGTGCTCTCCTCCGAGCAGGTGATCACCGCCAAAGATGTAATGCCCGACCCCGCGCAATACGGGTATGCGATCATCAACAAAGCGGCGCTGGAAACCATGCCCATCAACGAAGTGCTGGTTACGCTGGCAGCAGGGGCAGATGCGGGCGCGGTGCAGGCGGGCGTGCAGGCTCTGCTGCCCCAGGCGCTTGTGATTACCCAGCAAACCCATGCCAGCACGCAGCGCATGCGCTCTGAAGTGGTGATGTTCCGCAACATGACGTATGTGTTCCCCGTGCTGGCCTTTGCCGTAGCGGCGATGATTGTGCTGACCACGCTGACGCGCATGATCGAAAACCAGCGCACGCAGATTGGTACCCTCAAGGCGCTGGGGTACGGCCCCAACCGCATCCGCATGCATTATGTCAACTATGCTTTTGTACCCAGTTTGGCCGGGGCGCTGCTGGGGCAGCTGGTGGGGCATTATACCCTGCCGGATATGCTCTACGCCATGGAGGTTAGCCATTACATCATCCCGGAGAAGATACGGCCGCCCATCTCCTACATTGAGTGGGGCATGACGGCGCTGATGGTGTTGCTCAGCGTTTTCATATGCCTGTATGCCTACCGCAAGGCCGAGCGGGAAGAAGCTGCCTCCCTTTTGCGACCCAAGCCGCCCAAGGCGGGCAGCCGCGTGCTGCTGGAACGCTGGAAGGCGCTGTGGGGTAGGCTGAGCTTTAACACCAAGATGATTGTGCGCGGTGTGGCGCGCAATAAGGGACGCACGGCGGTGGCCATGGTGGGGCTGCTGTGCTGCAATATGCTGATTATCTGCGCCATGGCTTTGCAGGATTCCATTGAGGTGAGCGTGGCGGATTACTACCACGGCACCGTGGGGTATGACCTGCGGGCGGATTTGGATCCCAACGCGGGCACGCTGCTTAGCTACCAGAACCGTGTGGACGCGACCCGTGTAGAAGGCGTGATGGAACAGCGGGTGAGCCTGCGCTATGGGCAGGAAAGCCGCGCGGTGGTAATGACCGTGCTTGATGACAATCAGCAACTGATGCGCCTGGGGCAGGATCATACGCTGGCCGCGTTGCCGCGGGAGGGCATCGCCATCAGCCTGAAACTGGCGGAGGTCACCGGCCTTGCCGCGGGAGACGCGGTGGAAATCTGGCTGGCGGGGGATGATAGGGCGCTGCCCTTCACCATTGAAACGGTGTATCCGGTGCGCATCGGGCAGACGATTTACATGAGCACAGCCGTATGGGAAAACCTGCGCAAGGGGGCGTTCACCCCCACCGGCCTGCTGCTGAAGGAGCCTACGCCCCTTGCCCGGCATCAGCTGAGCGAGGCAAGCGAGGTGACGGCGTTCAAAAATCCCAAGGAGCAATTTGCGCTGACGCTCTCGGTGCTGGATTCCACCACGGCGGTGTTCAGCCTGATGTACGCGGCGGCGCTGGGGCTGGCGTTTGTGATTTGCTATAACATGGGACTGATCAACTTTACCGAGCGCACGCGGGATTATGCCACACTCAAGGTGCTGGGCTATCACCAAAAGGAGATACGCGGCCTGATGATGTGGGAAAACAATATTGTGACGCTCATCGGCGCGGGGCTTGGCATTGCGCCGGGCATCCTGCTTACGCATGTGGTGCTGGTGGCGGTGCAATCCGAAAACAACGTGTTTGTGCCGTATGTATCGCTGCAAACCATCGCGCTTGCTACAGCCATTACCGCTGTGTTCAGCGTGATGATTGAATGGATGCTTACGCGCAAGGTGCGCGGTATCAACATGGTAGAAGCGCTGAAAAGTGTGGAATAAGAAGGGATGAACAACGTTATGAAAAAATTGGCAAGTATCCTGCTGGCGGTGAGCCTGTTTGCGGCTTCGCCCGCGCTGGCCGCGACGGAGCTGGTTGGGCGTCCGGTTGCCGATGGCGTGGTGGCCGCCACGCGCTTTGTGGATGTAACCGCGCCGTACAGCGGCACGCTGGCTTCTTTCGATTTGAAAACCGGAGACACGGTAGCGCAGGGCGATACGCTGCTAACCTACGTAACCAGCGATGTATACGCGCCGGAAGATGGCGTGGTGAAAACCGTGTTTGTGCAGCCCGGGGATGACGCCATCGCCGCCATGGCGCGTTACGGCGCGCTGCTGGGGCTGGAGCCGAGCATCGGGTATCAGGTGAATGCAACCACCACGGGCGCGGATAAGAACAACGAAAACAAGATACTGCACCTGGGCGAAACGCTGTACTTCAAAACAAGCGGAAGCAACGCAACCGAGGGGGTGGGGCGCGTGACCGCCGTAAGCGGCAGCGCCTACAGCGTGGATGTGATCAGCGGGGATTTTGACCTGAATGTGGATGTAACCTTGTACCGCCGGGATAATTATGCCTCCGCTTCGGCGGTGGGCAAGGGGAAGGTAGCGCGGCGGGATCCGCTGCTGGTTTCGGGCACGGGCAGGGTAGCGGAAGTGATGGTAACGGATGGCGCGCGCGTTGCGGCGGGTGATCTGCTGTTGAAGCTGGTGGGCGCGGACGCCGCGCCGGATGCGTACCAGCAGGCGGTAACGGCGCTGGCGGATGGCGTGGTGGCGCAAGTGGCGGTGACGCCCGGGCAGCAGGTTTGGAAAGGCGCGCTGCTGTGCCGCATCAGCCTGACGGAGGCGTTGGAGGTACGCGCGGAGGTGGATGAAGTAGACCTGGGCACGCTTGCGGTGGGTGATCTGGTGCCGGTTACGCTGGACATGGCGCCCGGCAATGTACTGATGGCGACGGTCACGCACATCAGCCAAGTAGGGGTTAGCAAGCAGAACGCGGCGTACTTTACGGTAACCGCGCAGATACCGGCAGGCAGCGGGATGCTGGGGGCATCGGCATCGATGTATTTGCCAATGAAGTAAGCGCAAAGGCGGGGGAAGGCAAAGGGATGGAACCCCAGCCAAGGCAGTCGAAAAAGATGGGTCAAGGGCGAAGCCCTTGGCAGGGTGCAGGGGTGAAACCCCTGCCGGGGCTTGTAGGGGAACCCCAATGCTTTACAAACAAAAGCAAAGCGAAAGCGAGCGAACAGCCCGTAGGGCTATGAGGCGAGCAGTGGCAGCAACCAACACCCCCGCAGAAACCTGTTTACATCCGCTACCGGATTCCTGTACAATCAGGAGAAGTAAGCGCCGCACCGTACAAACCCCGCCCGCCGCAAGGCAGAAAGACGCACAAAGGAGGAACATCGATGGCGATCAGCTTCACGCCCAAGGAAAGGCACGGCATCGTGAACGCGCTGCGCAAGGCCGCGCATAAGCGCGCCGCTACGGTGGGCATGCGCAAGACCACTGTAGAAGAGCTGGCTTTGGATGCGGGCATCTCCAAGGGCGCGTTCTATAAGTTTTACGATAGCAAGGAGCACCTGTTTTTAGACATGCTGGAGCAATGGTACCAGCAGATTTACGATGGCACCGCCAAAGTGCTGGCCAAACATCCCGGGCTGCCCCCGCGCCAGCGCGCGGCGCTGGCGATGAAAACCGCGTGGCGGCTGATATTGGAACAGCCGCTGATGCGCTTCTGCCGGGACGAAGTGCCCCTGATGCTGCGCAAACTGCCCGAAAACCTGCTCAATGAGCACTATCAGAGCATGGATGATTTCATCCATCGTTTTATTGAGCGCTCCAATGTATCGCTGGCGGTATCGGAATGCGAAGCGTCCGCGACGGTCAAGATTCTGTTCTACTCGCTGGTGCTGGCGCCGGAGGTGGGCGATTGCTTTGCACAGGCGATGGATGGGCTGGTGGACGGCGCATGCAAGCTGATGGTGCGCGATGAGGACGCGACGCCGCAGAACCAGTGAGTAGCAGCGCGCCTGTAACCAAGCCCGGGTTTAATTTTGGTATTGACAGGTAATTTATATCCAGCTATCATTTTCTTGCCCGCTGCTCCGTTGGGAGCGGCGGGCAAGCGCTGTTTGGCTGTGAAGGGGGCTTACACGCGGGGCGTAGCGGCGCGCCGCCGCCCGGCGCGGGCAGCCGCGGCGGTTTCACACGGCGGATTCCTTTCCGCGCTTTGCTTTACACACAAGCGCGCAATCATGTATAATGTTACATGAAATCAAACAGAAGAGGGGATTTGTGATGGCGAAGGGCAACCAGCGCGTCATCCTGAAGCTTAGTGGCGAAGCGCTCGGCGAAGGCGGGCGGCTTTTTAGCCACAAGGCGTTTATGGCAACGGCCGAAATGCTTGTGCGTGTAAAAAAAACGGGCGTTCAGCTTGCGGTGGTCATCGGCGGGGGCAATGTGTGGCGCGGCAGGCGGGGCGAAGCCAAAAACATGGGCGCGGTCGCCGCGGATCAAATGGGCATGCTGGCAACGCTGCAAAACAGCCTGTACATGCGGGATTGCCTGGCCTCCCTTGGCGCGGAAGCCACAGTGATGAGCGCGGTGGACATCCTGCGTTTTGCGGATGCCTATAACGTGACCCGCGCGCAGCGCTTGCTGAATCAAGGGCACATCCTGCTGCTGGCCTGCGGCACGGGCAACCCGTTCTTTTCCACGGATAGCGCGGTGGTGCTGCGCGCGCTGGAATTGGGTTGTGACGCCATTTACATGGCCAAGAACATCGATGGTGTGTATACCGCCGACCCCCTGACCGATCCAAATGCCGAGCTGATCCGCGAGATCACCTATCAGGAGTGCGCCGCGCGGGATCTGCGCGCGATGGATGCGGGGGCGATTATCCAACTGCGGGATAATGCTTTCCCGATGGTGCGCGTGTTCGCGTTGGAACCGGCGGATAATGTGCTCAAAGTGCTGGCAGGGGATACAATGGGCACGGTAATGCACCCGTAACGGGGATGGTTGCGCGTGGCATGCGCGGGGTGTTGCCTGGATGCATAGCTCCCGAGGCTGCCAGCCATCCGGCAAGCGCGGCATGACCTATCGCGTGTGCCTGCCTTTGGTAACCGGCCGATGCGGCGCTTTGCCCGCGCACACCCAACGGCATCGCCGGGTAAGCGAACCTGACCTTTTGAACTGATGAAGACGATGAAGACCGCGACATTTTTTGCTGCCCATGCAAACGCGCGTGAACATGGCATGCACGCTGCGCCTTGTGCGGGATACTACCCAAATGATAAATACAGAAGCTGCGTTTCACTGTGTTTTTGATAATTGTTGACTAAATGAAAGGGATACCATGCAAAATCGATTCAACGCCATTCGGCGCTTTTTTGCCCCGCGGGATATGACCGCGGGCAAACCCATGACAGGGCTTATCATGTTTTCCATACCGCTGCTCCTGGGCAATTTCGCCCAACAGCTCTACAGTGCGGTCGACGCCGTGGTGGTGGGTCAGTACATTGGGGATCACGCCCTGGGCGCGGTGGGGCTCACCTTTCCGGTGCTCAACCTGATGCTGGCACTGTTCATGGGCGTTTCCACCGGGGCGAGCATTGTGGTTTCACAGTATTTTGGCGCCAAAGACCGCTTGCAGTTAAGCCGCGGAGTGGGTACCGTCATTGTGATCACGTTCTGGGCGGGGGTTATCACCACGCTTGTGGGGGTCACGGCTTCGCGGCCGCTGCTTACGCTGCTGGGCACGCCGCCGGAGATGCTGGCCATGGCGGGGGATTATCTGGTGATCCTGTTTGCGGGCATCACCGGCTGCGCGTACTTCAACATTTTGAGCGGCGTGCTGCGCGGCCTGGGAGATAGCACCTCCCCGCTTCTATACCTGCTGGTGGCTACCGTGCTCAACATTGCGCTGGACATCCTGTTTGTGACGCGCTTTCAAATGGCGACCGCGGGCGTTGCGCTGGCGACGGTAATCGCGCAGAGCCTTTCGGCGCTGCTTTGCTTCCGCCGCCTTACGCGCCTTACGGATGTGCTGGATGTAAACCGCAAAACGCTTGTGATGGATCAGGGCATTGCGCGGCGCATCATGCGGCTGGGCATGCCCGCGGGCATTACGCAGGCCATCTTCTCGGTGCAGGGGGTGCTGGTGCAATCGCTGATGAACTCGCTGGGCGCGGTGGTGGTTACCGCTACCACGGCCGTTATGCGTGTGGACGGGTTTGCCATGATGCCCAATTTTACCTTCGGCATTGCCGCCACCACCTTTACCGGGCAAAACCTGGGCGCAAAGCGGCTGGATCGCGTGCGGCAGGGCGCAAAGGACGCGATGATCATTACCCTGGTGTGCGCATGCTCGCTTACGCTGAGCATACTGCTGTTCGGTCGGCAGCTGATGAGCGTGTTCACCGCGACCGAGGCCATCGTAAACCTGGGCGCGGATATGCTTCGCCTGCTGGCGGCAGGCTACATTGCCTTTGGGGTTACGCAAACGCTCAGCGGCGTGATGCGCGGCATGAACGAAACCATGGTGCCCATGTACATCAGCTTTGTGGTGACCATACTCATCCGCCTGCCGCTGGCTTACCTGCTGGCATGGCTCACGCGTACGCCCGCCTGGCCCAACGGCCATCCGTCCAGCATCTTTTTGAGCTTGCTCATCGCGTGGGTTACAGGCGCAGCGCTTACGGTGTTTTTCTACCACAGGGGCAAATGGCGCGCCCGCGCCGAGGCCGCCTTTGCCACGGACGCGGCGCTGGAATAACGCCCGCAGGGCATTTTGCCGCGCGCCATGCCGCGCGTGACCACACAGGAGGTTACCGTTATGGATGACATGAAAAAAACCCTTGCCGCGCTGATTGCTGGCGCGCTTACCCAAACCTTTGAAGGCGCAGATGGCGTGCCCGACGCGGAGGAGATTGCTGGTTTTCTGGAAGTGCCGCCGGATGCGGATATGGGGGATTACGCCTTCCCCTGCTTTAAGCTGAGCAAGGCGCTGCGCAAAGGCCCCCCGCAGATTGCCGCGGCGCTGGCGGCGGCCATCGACGCGCCGCAGGTGTGCACAGCCAAACAGCTGGGTGGGTATTTGAATTTCTTTTTTAACCGCGAGCAGTTCGCTAAAAACACGCTGGAAAAAGTGCTGGCCGCGGGCGAGCGCTTTGGGGCGAGCAACCTTGGCAACGGCAAAACGGTCTGCATCGATTATTCCAGCATCAACATTGCCAAGCGTTTCCACATCGGGCACCTGAGCACCACGATGATCGGCCTGAGCCTCAAGCGCATTTATGACTTTTTGGGCTATCAAACGGTGGGCATCAACCATCTGGGGGATTGGGGCACGCAGTTTGGCAAGCTCATCAGCGCCTATAAGCGCTGGGGCGATAAGCAGGAAGTGGAAAACGGCGGTGTGGAGGCGCTCACCCGCCTGTATGTGAAGTTTCATGAAGTGGCCGAGCAGGAAGAGAAAGCCACCGGCTCTCACGCGCTGGAAGATGAAGGCCGCGCGTACTTCAAAGCCATCGAAGATGGGGACGCAGAGGCGCTGGCGCTGTTCAACTGGTTTAAGGAAATCACCCTGCGTGACTGCGCGCGCGTGTATGATCTGCTGGGCGTGACTTTTGACAGCTACGCGGGCGAATCTTTCTACAACGATAAAATGGATCGCGTGCTTGCGGAGCTGCGGCAAAAGAACCTGCTGACCGTGAGCGACGGCGCCAGCATCGTGGATTTGACCGATGACAACATGCCGCCCTGCCTGATTTTGAAAAAGGACGGCGCCACGCTCTACGCTACGCGGGATATAGCCGCCGCGCTGTACCGCGCGGATACCTATCACTTTGACAAATGCCTGTATGTGGTGGCCTACCAGCAGGATCTGCATTTCCGCCAGTGGTTCAAGGTGGTGGAGAAGATGGGCTACCCATGGGCGAAGGACTTGGTGCACGTGGCTTTTGGCATGATCAGCTATGAAGGGCAAACGCTTTCCACCCGCAAGGGCTATGTGGTGTACCTGGAGGAGCTGCTTGCACGCGCGCAGGAAAAGGCGCTGGCCATTATCCAGGAGAAGAGCCCCAATCTGCCGGATAAAGAAACCGTGGCGCGGCAGGTGGGCATCGGCGCGGTGATCTATGCCGATCTGTTCAACAACCGCATCAAGGATATTGATTTCTGGTGGGACAGGGCGTTGAATTTTGACGGGGAGACGGGGCCGTATGTGCAGTACACGCACGCGCGGTGCTGCTCGCTGCTGCGCAAGGCGGGCGAGCAGGGGCTTAGCGAAACCGCGCCCGACTATGCCGAGCTTGCCGATGACCACGCGCAGGAGCTGCTCAGGTTGATAAGCCGTTTCCCTGAGGCGGTGCTTGACGCGGCGGATAAGTACGAGCCCAGCATGGTAACCCGCGCGGTTACAGAAATTGCGCAGGCATACAACAAGTTTTACTACGAGAACAGGATTCTGGAAGCTGAGCCGGCCGTACGGCAGGCGCGCATTCAGCTGACGAAAGCCGCGCGGGATGTGATCCGCACGGGGTTGTATTTGATTGGTGTGGAAGCGCCGGAGCGGATGTAGGGCGCAGGATAGAAGGTAAAAAGATGGGATTCTAAAGGGCATAGCCCTTTAGCGGGGTTTGGGCACCGAAAGAGAGCGTGTGCCCAGTGGGCACTTCGCCGAAGGCGAAAGCGAACTGGAGGTGAGAGGTTTAACAAGCACAGGGCACGGCAGTGCCGTGTGCGCCGATTAAACCGAGTGGACAAGCGCCCCAACGTCCCCCTCCAAAAACCCGTAGCGAGCGAACAGCCGCGAAGCGGCTATGAGGCGAGCGGCAAAAGTGTTTTGCAGGGGTTGATAGACAGCCAAAGGGACGGGGTACTCCCGTCCTTTTACGATGCCATAACACACTTAAAAAGAATCCCGCTGCCCCATAGCAAAAATCAATCCTCCCTTGGTATAATGGGTATAACATTCCAACGCCAGAATCGCCAAACGATGCACACAAGCCTTGCCACCCACCCGAAAGGAGCCGCCCGCCGATGCCCACCATCACCAGTACCAAAAACCCGCTTATACAGGCGGTCAAAGCCCTGCAAACCAGAGCTGCGCGCGAGGAAAGCGGCCTTTTCCTGTGCGAGGGGGAGCATATGGTGGCCGAAGCCCTGCGCTATGCCAAAAGCAGCGTGACCGCCGTTTTTGTGACAGAAGGCCGCCAGCAGGCCTATGCCGCATTGCTGGAAGCCTCGCCCAAAAACCACATCTACACCGTGCCTGACCATGTGCTGGACACCTTAACGCAGGTCAAGACCCCGCAGGGGATTGCCGCCACCGTGCGCCTGCCCGCCCGCGCGGCGCTGGATTCGCTGGGCAGCCGTGTGGTGCTGCTGGAAGCCGTGCAGGATCCGGGCAACGTAGGCACCATCTTGCGTACGGCGGATGCGGCGGGCTTTGATGCCTGCGTGCTTACCGCGGGCTGCGCTGATCCCTTTGCGCCCAAAACCTTGCGCGCCACCATGGGCAGTATATTCCGTATGCCCATCGTTACGCAAAGCAGCGCCCCGCAGGCTGCGGAAACCCTTCGCGCGCAAGGCTACGCGGTATTGGCATCAGTGCTGGATGGCGACGATTTTTACACCCGCGCCCCCCTGCCCCAAAAGGTATGCCTGCTCATCGGTAATGAAGGGGCGGGCATTACGCCTCCGCTTGCGGCCGTGGCCACGCACCGCTTCCGCCTGCCGATGCGTGGGGGCGCGGAATCACTCAACGCGGCCATCGCGGCGGCGGTATTTATGTACGATATTGTAAACCGCGGGTAGCGCTCGGGCGCTGCAACGGATAGGCCATCCCCATGCGAAACCGCATACCGGGCGGCGGGTAACACCAAGCGTTGCAAGAGCATGCCCACATTTCTGGCTGCGCTGGAACGGCGCTGCCCGTCAACGCCGATGCATTGTATTTTGCAGCCAAGGCGCAGATAACGCAAGCATGCGTAGGGCATTCCCGTGATTATCGCGGGGGCGCGGCGAAGAGGAGAAAGCGCTGCAAGAGCATGCCTGCGTTCTTAGCAGCACTTGCATGGCAATGCCCGCCAGCGCTGCTTCGGGCATGCTTTGCAGCCGCGTCAAGCGCAGGAAGTACGCCTTTTACGCCAACCATGCAGGAAACCGCAATCAGCCTCAAGAAGGTAATACCATGAGAACCGCGCATGGCAGCGCGAGGATAACGGCGGCGCGTGCATCACGCGGGCGTTGCTTTGCGTTGCCCACGCCTTTTGGGCGCGGCAGGGCAGGCATGCCGCGCATCCGCAACCAAGCCGCAAAGCGGAACGCGTCCACAGGGCGCAAGGAGGAATTACACCATGGAACATCAGTCGCTACCCTTTTCCGCCTTACCGGAGAGCGCCAAAAAGGGCATTGTGCAAAGCCAGCGGGACGAAGAAACCGGCGCGCTGATCTACGCCTATATGGCAAAGCATGAAAAGAACGCCGTGAACCGCGAAATCCTATATCGCATGAGTGAGGATGAAAAATCCCACGCGGCATACTGGGCAAGCCTCAGCGGCCAGAAGGTGAAGCCTTTCAAAGGCAAAATCCTGTGGCTTAAGGTGCTCACGCGCCTGCTGGGGTATACGTTTGTGCTCAAGCGCATCGCCATGGATGAGCGAGACGCGGTGCTGGGTTATGAAAAGCTGCTGGAGGTGTTTCCGGAAGCGGAGCGCGTGCAGCGGGATGAAAAGCGCCATGAGGATGAGCTTATTGCCATGCTCAATGAAGAACGCCTGCAATACGTGGGCGCGATGGTGCTGGGGCTCAACGACGCGCTGGTAGAGCTTACGGGCACCATCGCGGGGCTTAGCTTTGCGCTTCAGGATACGCGCGTGGTGGCGCTCAGCGGCATCATCACCGGGGTAAGCGCGACGCTTTCTATGGCGGCCAGCAACTACCTGGCCGAGCGGGCGGATGGCAATGAGAACGCGCTTAAATCAAGCCTGTATACGGGCATCGCGTACCTGATTACCGTGGCGCTGCTGGTGCTGCCCTACCTGCTGCTGCCGGGCAACCTGTGGCCGCTGGCGCTGGCGCTGATGATTGCCATCGTGGTGCTGGTGATCCTGGGCTTCAATTACTACATCAGCGTTGCCAAGGGATTGCCCTTCCGCAGGCGCTTTGTGGAGATGGTGAGCATCAGCCTGGGCGTGGCGGTGATCGCGTTTGTGATCGGGCTTGTGGCTAAGGCGCTGCTGGGCGTGGATATCGGCTGACGCGGGCACAAGACATTGCTTGGGCACCTGCGGGTACGGGGCAACCCCGCGCAGGGAAACCTCTGTTGGTGAAAACACCCAAAAGGGAGAGGAGGGCGAGCGCTATGGCGCGTATCATCGCCGCAAATTCCAATTCTTACCATGGTTATAGCATCTGGCAGGCCATTGATGGCATCAGGCGGGCGGGTTACCGCTACATTGAGCTGACCGCCACCAAGGGCTGGACGGAGCATGTGTTCCCGGATATGCCCTTTGAAACGCTGCTGCAAATCAAGGACGCGCTGGCGGATGCGGGGCTTACGCCCGTGAGCATGAGCGGCCATTGCAACCTGATGGATACCGCGCGCATCGGAGATTTTGTGAAGAATATCCGGCTGGCGGCGTTCTTTGGGTGCCGTTACATAGTCAGTTCCATCGGGGAGGCGCACCTTGCGGATCGGGCGGTGGCGACCCATGCGGAGGTGGCCGCGCACATTGCCGCGCTGGTGCCGCAGCTGGAGCAGCATCAGCTGATGCTGGTATTGGAAACGCACGGGCATGCGCACGGCACAGGCGAGGTGCTGGCGCAGATTGTGCGGCTGGTGAATCACCCGCGCGTGAAAATCAATTACGATACCGCCAATGTGATTTTCTACGGGGATGTGGATCCGGCGCAGGACCTTGCCGCGTGCGTTGGGGATGTGGCGTACCTGCACTTGAAGGATAAGGGCGGCGAGCGCACCGTGTGGGATTTTCCCGCGCTGGGGCAGGGTAAGGTGGATTTTCCCCGCATTTTTGAGTTGCTTAACGCGGCGGGTAATGAGAGCCCCTTTAGCGTGGAGATTGAGTTTACGCAGGCGGGGGCGGGGGATGTGCACGCGGTGGATGAAGCCATGCGCGTGAGCGCGGAATACCTGAAAAGCCAAGGCTTCACGCTGTAAGGGGGAATGGGTTTGAACATTGCACTCATCGGGCTGGGCGGCATGGGCACGGTGCACTACCATAACTACCGGCATGTGGCGGGCGCGCGCGTGGCCGCCGTGGTGGGAAAGACCGAGGCGGATATTGCCCGCGCAGGGGAGTGGGGCGTGCCCATCTACCCCACGCTAACGGCGCTGTGCGCGCAGGTGGAAATCGATATGGTGGACATCTGCACGCCTACGTTTTTGCATAAGGAACTTGCGCTGGAAGGGTTTGCGCTGGGCAAGCATGTGCTCACGGAAAAGCCGATTGCGCTCACCCTTGCGGATGCAACGGCGATGTACGCCGCGGCGGATGCGGCGGGCAAGCAGCTTTATGTGGCGCAGCTGCTGCAGTTCAGCCGTGCGGTGGAAACGCTGCGGGAAACCGTGAAAAAGGAAACCTACGGCAAGCCTTTGGACGCGTGCTTTGAGCGGCTTGCGGCCTGCCCGGGGTGGACGCAGGGAAGCTGGCTGTTTGAAAAGGATAAAAGCGGGCTGTTGCCCTTTGATTTGCATATTCATGATCTGGATGTGATTGTGAGCCTGTTTGGCAAGCCGCGCACGGTGGGGTATACCGCCTGCGGCGGGGCGCAGAAGGCGTACCGCGAGCAATACCGTTTCCAGTATGGTTATGAAGGGCTTACCGTGTGTGCGGAGGCGGCGTGGTTCAATGCGGCGATACCGTTTACCGCGAGGTGGCGGGTGTATTTTGAGCGGGGGATGCTCATCTGCGATGCGCAGGGGCTTACGGGCTATGCGGCGGATGGAACGGTGACGCCGTTTGATGTGGAAGACGCGGTGAAGATTCCCACGGGGATCAATCTGCCGCCGACGGGGTGGTTTTTGCGGGAGCTTACGCATTTTGTGGAATGCGCCAAGGCGGGGGAAGCTTCGCAGGTGGTACCACGGGCGCAGGTATTAGCGGTGGTGGCGGTACTGGAAGGCATCGAAGCCTAGGCAGGGAAAAAAGACGGGTCAAGGGCGAAGCCCTTGGCAGGTTTCCAAAGGGTGAAACCCTTTGGTGGGTTTGGGCAAAGCCCAACGTTCCCAAGCGAAGCAGTACCCCCGTAAGCGAGCGAACCGCCCGCAGGGCGATGAGGCGAGCGGCGGTAGCAGCCAAGCCCGCAAACAAACCAAAAAGTAGGGTCAAGGGCGAAAGCCCTTGGCAGGATTCCAAAGGGTGAAACCCTTTGGTGGGTTTGGGCAAAGCCCAAGATTCCATAGCGAAGCAGTACCCCCGTAAGCGAGCGAACCGCCCGAAAGGCGATGAGGCGAGCGGCGGTAGCACCCAAGCCCGCAAACAAACCAAAAAAAGGGTCAAGGGCGAAGCCCTTGGCAGGTTTCCAAAGGGTGAAACCCTTTGGTGTGCCTGCGTGAAACCTGGCGTCCCCAAGCGAAGCAATACCCCCGCAGGCGTGATGCTCTTATAAACATGGGGATGTGGTTGAATCCTTCGTGTTTGAAGGGCTAAGTGTGAAATTAGAGACATTGTTTGGTTAAGTAAGGGGATAAAACCATATGATTACGTTTTCAAATGCGAATAATCAGCCACTAGATTTAAATGGTAAATCGATTTTGGTTACAGGGGTTAGCCGGTCCAAAGGAATTGGTCGGTCGATTACAGAAACTTTAGCTATGGCAGGTGCCAATGTGGTGGTCCATGGCTACTCCGATTATGATCAGGCATTAGCGTATCCAGATGCAGATGGTGCATATAGCCATCAGCTTGAAAAGGTTTGTGCTCAAAAAGGTTGTTCGATTACCGTATTAGAGCCATCGGATCTTTCAAAAGATCAGATGCCAGAAAAAGTGATTGAAGCAGCAGGTGAAGCTTTTGGCTATATAGATGGCTTGGTTTTAAATCATGCTTATTCAACTCATGCACCAATAGGTGAATGGACGGCAGAGCACATCGATGCCCATTTAAATGTTAATGTTCGAGCGGCAATGCTGATGGTACAAGCGTTCGCTAATCAATTGCCTCAGGGTAAACAAGGGGTCATTACCCTATTTACCAGTGGTCAATATTTGGGACCTATGATTGAAGAAATGGCCTATGCGGTTTCTAAGGAAGCGCTTATCGGTCTTTGTAAGCAACTAGCAGTAGCCCTTGCAGATCAAAACATTCGTGTAAACTGTATAAATCCTGGTCCAACAGATACAGGTTATCTTGAAGGGGTAGCATATGAAGCCATTGCTCAAATGTTTCCCTCTGGGCGTTGGGGTAAACCAGAAGATGCGGCCAGACTGGTGCACTTTTTACATAGTGACTACGCTAATTGGATTACGGGACAAGTTATTGCCAGTGAAGGTGGGTTTAAAAGATAAGGTTATGGTAGGAAAAGGTGGATGCAAATATGCCCTATTATTTAAGCTGTACTGACAATGCCTATAAACCCGTGGATCACCATCAGTGGGGGCCAGGTCATAGTCAACTTCATTCAATATGTCATTATAGTCTGAAGACATCAATGTTGTTTTTTCAACTACCAGAGAAAATCTGATCATCTCTTCATTGTTCGGATCGTCTAACTCAACGCCCAAATGCCTTTTAAAATAATCAATAAAAGAAACAAGGCTCTTTAATTCAGACAATCTTTCAGCACCCATGCAACTCACGCTTCTCTTCGATCAAATCACCACTTGCGCAGAACCATCACAGCGCTTGGTTACAGCCGGTTACATGACGAAAAATATGCGTAACCGAAAAAATGATACGTGCGCATCCGCTTGTAAACGAAGCGCAGCAAGGATTCTGGGGCGCTTGCGCCAGCCACTTTCGCAACAGCCGTTCGCCTGCGCGCCGCGCCAGCCACTTGCAAACAACCCGCTTTGCATCCGCGCTTTCGCATCCCTACCCCATGCCTGTTTCCCCCACACTCGCCCTTGCCGATTCCCGCGTTCCAAAACCGCATAACGGCGCGCCACGCGTCGGCGGGGCGTGTTGTGTTTTGACGAGGGGAATGCTATAATTTACACAAATCCAAGATGATACGGCGGTGTGGCCGCCCAAAGAGGTGATTGCATGGCGAGCGTAACCTACAAGTGCCCAAACTGCGGTAGTTTCCTGGCTTTCGATCCGGATGACCAAAAATGGAAATGCGACCGTTGTGATTCGGTCTATGATGAAGAAACACTGCTGGCCAAGGCGGCGGAGTATCAGCAGCAAGCCGATGCCGAGCACCGGCAGGCGGAAGCGGATGCCCATACCCATGCGGCCGCCGCTGGCGATGCGGGCAGCGAGCAGCAGGTGTATTACAACTGCCCCAGCTGCGGCAGCGGCATCATGACGGATGAAACCACCGTTGCCACACACTGCTATTATTGCCACAACCCTGTGGTGCTGCAAGGCAAACTCACCGCGGATATGAAGCCGGATATGGTGCTGCCGTTTTCGGTGGGCAAAGAAAAAGCCATCGAGGCGTTCATGGGCTGGGTGGCCAAAAAACGCTTTGTACCTAAGGGCTTTTTCGCGCGGGAGCAGGTGCGGCAGATGGAGGGCGTGTACTATCCCCATTTTGTGACCGAAGCCACGGTGGATGGCAGCTACCAGGGCGAAGGCCAGCGCACCAATGTGTTTGACCAGGGGCAGTATGTGGTCACGCAGACGGAGCACTACGCCATCACCCGCCGCGCGAAGATTGCGTTTGAAAACGTGATGCGCCCCGCGCTCAAAGCCACCGACCGCAAGCTGAGCGATGGCATCCACCCCTTTCCCCTGACAGAGCTGACGCCGTTTTCCGGCGCGTACCTTTCCGGCTTTCTGGCGGAGCGGCGTGACATTGCCCAAAGCGAGGCCACCGCGGATGTGGCGGATGAACTGACGGGCTATGTCAAGCCCCTGCTCACGCAGACGGTGCACTTTCCCACCTATCAGGGCAAAGCGGAAGGCCGCGTACTGCGCCAAAGCAGCAAATACGTGCTGCTGCCCACCTGGGTGCTCACCTACATCAAAAGCGGCGAAAAAGAGCCTTACTATTACGTCATGAACGGGCGCACCGGCCAGGTGTGCGGCAAACTGCCCATCGACAAGGGCAAGCTGCGGCTAACGGCGCTGGGCATTACGGCAATCCTGTTTGCGGCGTACTGCGTGGCCGCGTATTTCCTGTTTTAGGAGGTGGGCGCATGAAGAACATCAAACGTACCCTCGCGCTGCTGGCAGCGGCGCTGCTCTGCCTCACTGCCGGCATGGCCATGGCCTCCGCAACCGCAACCAGCGAGCGCCTGTTTGACCGCGCGGATCTGTTCACCGCCACTGAGGAAGAAGCCATCCGCAATGCCATCGCGGATTTCCAAAAGGCAACGGGCATGGATTTTGTGGTGCTCACCACCAGCGAATCCCACGGGGACGCGTCCCAGCAGCAGGTTGCCGATGATTTTTACGATCAGGGCGGCTTCGGGCTGGATGAAGAAAACAGCGGTGTGCTGTACTTCATTGATATGTATGCCCGGCAGGAGTACATCTCTACCACCGGCGCGATGATCGATTACCTGACCGATGAACGCATCGAGCTGGCGCTGGACGTGAGCAACCCAAACCTGCGGGCGGCGCGCTATGCCGATGCCGCGCAGGCGATGATTGCCAAAGTGCAGGAGTTTGTTAAAGCTGGCATCCCGGAGGGGCAATACCGCTATGATGTGATCACAGGGCAGCGGCTGACCGCGCGCCATAAGGTGCTCACCACCGCGGAAATGCTGGTGGGCGGCGCGCTTTGCCTGCTGATCGGCTTCATTTTCATGAGCGGGGTCAAAGCCCGCTATCGGCTCAAGGGAAGCACCTACAAATATGATTACGCCACCAACGCGCAGGTGGATATGCAGGAGAATCGGGATGATTACCTGCGCACCACCGTTACCCGCGCGCGCAAGCCACCACCCTCCAGCGGCAGCGGCGGCGGTTTTGGCGGCAGCGGCGGCAGCGGTGTGCATTCCAGCGGCGGCGGCGTGAGCCATGGCGGCGGCGGGCGCGGGTTTTAAAAGCAGCTACGCCCTGCCCAAGGCACACCAAAGGGTTTCACCCTTTGGAAACCTGACAAGGGCTTCGCCCTTGACCCGTCTTTGGGTTGTTTGCGGGCTTGGGCGCTTGCGGCGCTCGCCGCATCGCCCTTCGGGCGGTTCGCTCGCTTGCGGGGGGTTCGTTTCGCGTAGGGGCGTTGGGCTTCACGCAGGCACGCCAAAGGGTTTCACCCTTTGGAAACCTGACAAGGGCTTTCGCCCTTGACCCGTCTTTGGGTTTCGGTGCTGGCTTGGGTGCTTGCGGCGCTCGCCTCATCGCCCTTTGGGCGGTTCGCTCGCTTGCGGGGGTTTCGCTTCGCGTAGGGGCGTTGGGCTTTGCCCAAACCCACCAAAGGGTTTCACCCTTTGGAAACCTGACAAGGGCTTTCGCCCTTGACCCGTCTTTGGGTTGTTTGCGGGCTTGGGCGCTACCGCCGCTCGCCTCATCGCCCTTCGGGCGGTTCGCTCGCTTGCGGGGGTTTCGCTTCGCGTAGGGGCGTTGGGGTTCGCGCAGGCACGCCAAAGGGTTTCACCCTTTGGAAACCTGACAAGGGCTTTCGCCCTTGACCCGTCTTTATGTATTCTTTCTTGGCGTTTTGAATCCCGTGTTCGCTTTGCCTTAAGGGGTGCGATGTATGAACCAACCCGTACGCTATGCTGCCGAACGCATCGCACTGCGGCTGCTCGCCTGTGTGGCGGCGGCACTGTTGATCCAGTTTGCGATGCCGTTTCTATGGGATTCGCTTTCCCCGTTCATCATCGCCACTTTCGTGGCCGCGGCGTTGCAGCCGTTGATTCGCTTCTTTGAGCGACGATTGCACGTCAACCGCGGCATTGCGGTGGCTTTTTGGGTTGTGCTGTTTTCGGCGGCCATGTTTACGCTGGTATACTGGTTTGTAAGCTTTGCCGTGGGGCAGATCATCAATGTTGCCAGCAACGCGCCCACCATCGTAAACAGTGCCATCAACGCCTTGCGGGAGGCGACCGACAGGGTTTTGGACGCGGCGGCGCGGCTTTCCGGCAATGTAAGCGATACCTTGCGGGAATCTTTGAACGCCGCCTATAAGTGGTTGGGCGAACAGGGTACCGCGCTGGCGGGCGGCACGCTTAACTTTCTGTTGGGGTTTGCCTCCAGCCTGCCTTATGCGCTGGTGTATGCGAATTTCCTGATTTTGGGGATTTACTTCATCACGCGCCGTTACCCGGAGCTGCGCGCCACGGTGTTCCCGCCCAAGCCATCCGCGGCGCAGGAAGACAGCATGACCATGCTCAGGCGCTCGGCGCTGCGCGGGGTGCTGGGCTATGTGCGCGTACAGCTACTGTGGTTCTTCCTGCTGATGGTGATATCCACGGTGTTCTTTCAAGTGATGGGCTTTCCCTACGCGGCGCTTATCGGCGTTACCGCCGCGTTTTTAGAAATGATCCCCCAATTTGGGTGCGGCGTGTTTTTCATCCCATGGGCAATCGTGTGCTTTTTGATTCAGGATGCGCACGCCGGTTGGGTGATCCTCGGGTTCTACTCGATTTACAGCATGCTGCGCAGGCTGATTGACCCCAAGCTGCTGGGTGTGAACCTGGGGATGTCGCCGCTGCTTTCGCTGGTGGGCATGTTTGTGGGCATGCGCCTGGGCGGCGTGATTGGGCTGATTGTGGGCCCCATCGCAATGGTGGTGCTGCTGAGCGCGGTACGCGCGCGGTTCTTTGACGGCGTAGCGGCAGATTTTGCTTTGCTGGTGCGTTACTGGAAACTGCGCTGGCGGCGGGGTCACGAGGCGGACGGCCTGCAATAGCTGGCAGAGGATTGCGGTATTGCGGCACGATGGCGTTACATTCGCCGCCCTGCGCTTACGGTGGAATCCTCCAAGTCGACAGGTGCGGGCGCGCTTTGGTGTTCATCTGTGGGCACAGGTTGACGCGGTACTTACGCATTGCGTGCGCCGCCCTGCTGCGCTTTCGGTGGAATCCTCCAAGGCGACAGGTGCGGGCGCGCTTTGGTGTTCATACGCGGGTACAGGTTGCCGCGGTACTTGCGCATAGCATGCGCCGCCCTGCGCTTACGGTGGAATCCTCCAAGTCGACAGGTGCGGGCGCGCTTTGGTGTTCATCTGTGGGCACAGGTTGACGCGGTACTTACGCATTGCGTGCGCCGCCCTGCTGCGCTTACGGTGGAATCCTCTAAGGCGACAGGTGCGGGCAACGCTTTGGTGTTCATCTGTGGGCACAGGTAGACGCGGCATTTGCGTATTGCATGCATCGCCGCGGCGAACGCCATCCCCCGTCATGTTCACGCGCGGGGCATAGACAACAGAAACCCATACAAGGAGGCGAGCACCCTTGACACAACCTCAGAAACACCGCTGTCGCTGGCCGCAGGGAGAACTGATGATAGCCTACCATGACCACGAATGGGGCAGGCCGCTGCATGACGATCAAAAGCTATATGAGATGCTCTTTCTGGAGGGGTTTCAGGCGGGGCTTTCGTGGTATATCGTTTTATCCAAGCGGGAAGCCTTTCGGGCGGCGTTTTCGGGGTTTGACGCAAACGTCATCGCGGCATACGGCGAGGCGGATGTCGCGCGGCTGTTGCAGGCGGATGGCATCGTGCGCAATCGGTTGAAGATACTGGCCGCCATCAGCAATGCGCAGGTGTTTTTGGCGATTCAGAAGGAGTTTGGCAGTTTTGACCGCTATTTGTGGGGCTTTGTCAACAACGAACCGATAGTGAGCCGCGAGGATGTGTTCCCCGTGGTAAGCCCGCTGAGCGATGCGGTATCCAAGGATCTGAAAAAGCGCGGCATGAAGTTTGTCGGCAGCGTAACCATCTACAGTTTTTTGGAGAGCGTTGGCGTGATTAACGATCATGAGCAGGCGTGCTTTGTGATGGAAGAACTGCGGCAGGGGATGGAAAACCAAGGGCATCGCAAGGGCTGATACACCGCATGGCGGCCAATCGACCGCGGCAATGTGCCCCGTAGCTCGCCCGCCAATCGTTTATCGTTGTATGCGTACGTATCGTGCGCAGTGAAAATGGGATTAACGAGGGAAACCCGAGTTTCGCAAGGGATATCGCCCTTTAGCGCTTCTGTGCAGCGGAGGGGGTAACGGCAGCCTGCGCCACCAGCAGGGTTTTTAGCGGGGAAACCCATTTGCGGAGGTTTCAAAACCCAAGCATGCACACACAGTAGCCTTTATGCAATCAAGCAAGAAAGCTGCCATCATGCCGCAGCCGTGCGCACAACCTGCGCGGGGCAATTGATTTTTGAAGCAAACCGCTGTGAAACAAGCGTTCACGGCGGTTTTGTTTATCGGGATACAGCATGCCGACAGGCAGCCACGGGCGGCGCTGCGGGCGGCAGCAAAGGGGTGGTGTGTTCTTGCATGCGGCGCATCAGCTTTTGACGGAGCCTGCCATCATGCCGCCGATCATACGCTTTTGGCCGACGATGAAAATCAGGATGGAGGGCACGAGAATCGCCACGAAACCAGCCATGATGGTGCCGTAGGACAGGCCATCCGCGAATGACAGCATGCTGATGCCAATCTGCACGGTGCGCATGGTGGCGGAGTTGGTTATCAGCAGCGGCCACAGGTATTGGTTCCAGGTGGTGATAAAGCAGTAGATTGCCAGCGCGCTGACGGCCGGCATGGATACCGGCATCAGGATGGTCCAGAAATAGCGGCGATCCGTACAGCCGTCCATAATGGCGGCTTCCTTGAACTCTTTGGGCACCGTCAAAAACTGCTGGCGCATCAAAAATACGCCCATGGCCGATGCCCCGTAGGGCAGAAACAGGCCAAGGAAGCTATCCAGCAGTTGCGCCGAGGCAACCGACAGGTAATTGGAGATGATGATGGCTTCGCCGGGGATCATCATGGTAGCCAGGATCGCCAGGAAGATGAACTTTTTGCCGCGAAACGAGAAATACACAAACGCGTATGCCGCCAGTGATGAGGTGAGCACCTGTGCCGACATGATGGACAGCGCCATGACAGTGCTGTTGAGCACGAAGCGGGTGATCGGCGCGGTACGAAAGGCGCTTACGTAGTTATCCAGCGTTGGGTTTGCGGGGAAAACCTTGGGCGGATACGAAGCGATGAAAGATTCGGGCATCAGGCTGATGGACAGCGCGTAGAGCACCGGAAAGATGATCATCAGTCCCAGCAAAAGACCGATGACGCTTTTGAGGTTGAATTTCGGGTTACGCATAGTGTACCCCCTTGCGCTCGAAACGGAATTGAATCAGGGCGATGGTGAGCATCATCGCAAAGAGAATCAGGGATTCGGCGCACGCGGAACCGAAGCGGTAATTCATGAACGCTTCCAGATAAATATCATAGACCAGCACACGCGTGGCGATGCCCGGGCCGCCCTGCGTGAGGATGCGGATTTGCCCAAAGGCTTGAAAACTGCTCATGATGTTCCAGAATATCACGAAAAAAAGCGTGGGAGAGATCATCGGCAGTGTGATGTGGAAAAACTTGCGCCAGCCGTTGGCGCCGTCAATCATGGCGCTTTCCATGATATCTTCCGGCACACCGCGCAGCCCTGTGAGCAGGAAAATGAAATTGGCGCCCAACTGCAACCAGACTGTGACCAGCGCCACCGAAAACATGGCGAAGTTGGCATCGGCCAGCCAGTTGATATTGGTTTGCAGCGCATAGTTTGCAATGCCAATAACGGGGTTGTAGATGAGCCCCCAAACCAAGGCGGCCGAGGCGGAGGCAATGGCCATGGGCAGGGAGAACATGGTTTCCACCAGCCGTGACACCCGCGGGATTTTGCGATTGGCAAACATGGCAAGCGCAAGCCCCAGCACCAGCGCGGGGATGACGATCATCGGCACAAATTTGAGGGTGTTCAGCAGGATGACGGGGAAATCCTTACGGCTGAAAATCATGATAAAGTTTTTGAGCCCAACCATTTTCTTGAAATTGCCGGTGGCATCCGTGACGGCAAAGCTGGTAAAGATGGTGCGCAGAAATGGTGCATAGTAAAAGGAAAGAAAGAAGAACAGCGCCGGCAGTAAGAATAAATAGGGCGCCAGCCTGTTTTGCTTTCGGCTGCCCACGGGAGCAACTTCCAAGGGACGGTGAATCACTTTTGGCTTCGCTTCTTGCTTTCGGCTGCCCACAGGAGCGCCTTCCAAGGGACGTTGAATGACTTTTTGCATCGCTACCTCCAATGATCCCATTTGGATCAGCCAATAGTATAGCGTTTGTATGTTAAGAGAAGCGATGATGCTGATGAAGAATGTGTATAATTGGTGATGAAGTATCATTTTACAAGGTCTATACCGTTACCTGCCTTTGGATTTTACAACCTGCCACTACACTGTTTGAGGATACCATAAGCGCAAGCAAAACAAGAAAGAAGGGTTACCCATGAAGAAGATGCTATCCTTTGTACTCGCGGTGGCGCTGGTTATGACCACCGGCATGAGTGCGCTCGCGGAAAAAACCACCATCACCTTTTGGCATTCGATGGGCGGTGCCGGCGGCGAAGGAATCGCCCAAATGGTTGCCGATTTTAACGCGGCCAACCCCGATATCGAAGTCATTGAGCAGTACCAGGGCTCTTATGATGATGCGATCACCAAGCTTAAAAGCGCGGCGACCACTGGCCAGGGGCCGGAAATCATGCAGCTGTATGATATCGGCACCCGTTGGATGATCGACAGCGGCTACGCTGTGACCATGCAGGAAGTGACCGACCGTAACGGGTATGACATCACCCAGCTGGAGCCCAACATCATGGGTTACTATACGGTGAATGGCACGCTGCATTCCATGCCGTTTAACTCCTCCACGCCGCTGATGTACTTTAACGCGGATCTGCTGACGGCCAATGGCCTTGACCCCGCTGCGCCGCCTGCCAACATGGAAGAGCTGGAAGCGGCCTGCCTGGTTTTGACCAAGGATGATGTGGTGGGCATGAGCTTCCGCGTATACTCCTGGTTCTTTGAGCAGTACTGCTCCAAGCAGGGCAAAACCTTTGCCAACAACGATAACGGCCGCATCGAGGCTGCCACGGCTGTGGAATTTGACCAGAACGGCGCTGGCGTTACCTTCATGAACTGGATCAAAACCATGACGGATAAGGGGCTGAACGCCAACTTCGGCCGTGATGATTCGGCGACCATCAGCGCTTTTGCCGCGGGCAAACTGGGCTTCATCTTTGGTTCTACTGCCAGCCTGCCCAGCGTTTTGAAGGCGGTTGACGGCAACTTCCAACTGGGCACCGCGCCCTTACCGGATCTGGTGACCGGCGTAAACGGCGGCGTATCCATCGGCGGCGCTTCGCTGTGGATGATGAACAAGGGTGACGATGCAACCAAGGACGCAGCCTGGCGGTTTATCCAGTACGCGGTTTCTCCCGAGGTGCAGGTGTACTGGCACAAGAAGACCGGCTACTTCCCGGTAACCGTAAAAGCCTATGAACTGGACGAGATGAAAACGCAGATGGAAGAGAATCCCCTGTTTGTTACCGCGATCGACCAGCTGCATGCCTCCCCGGTGGAAGCCCACGGCGCTTTGCTGGGCGTGTTCACCGAAGCGCGCGGCATCATCGAATCCAACTGGGAAAACATGCTCGGCGGCAGCATGACGCCTGAGGAGGTCATCAGCGAATCGGCTACGGCCATCAACAGCGCCATTGAAATGTACAACTTCGCCAACGAGTAAACCCGTACGGGGAATACCAAAAACCTCCGCAGGCATTTGCCTGCGGAGGTTTTTGGTTGTTTTGCGGCTGGGTGTTGGTTTGGTAAAGACCGCTGTTGGTTTTTGCCGACGCTCGCTTCATCGCCCTGCGGGCTGTGTGCTTGCTTTTGATTCTATTTGTGCTGTGAGGGCTTGGGGTTTCACCCCAAACCCCGGCAGGGGTTTCACCCCTGCACCCTGACCAGGGCTAGCAGCCCTGGATCCGCCTTTACATCCCGCGGGGGAACTGCTATACTGAAACCAGTGTTTGCGATGTTCCCACTGCCGCACAAAGGATCGGGACGCCTATTCGGCTGGGCATGACTTGCTTGGGCTGTGTTTGTTTCCGATTGGTTTGGATACGGCGCAGATTGCAGACGCGTGAGACTTCGCCAACGGGAGAGGAGGGCGCAGGCATGACGAAATGGCGGATTTCCGCGGCGGCACGCAACCATCGCGGCCAGCTGCGCCCCACCAATGAAGATAATTTCTACCTGAACGGGCGTTGGCTGTCACGGGAGGCGATGCTGCACGGCGGGCGCCTGCTGGCAGAAAGCGGCGCTGTGAGCCAACTCTACGCCGTGTGTGACGGGCTTGGCGGCGCGGCGCTGGGCGCGCAGGCAAGCCTTCAGGTGACAGAGGCGCTTCGTGATGTACAGGCCGCAAACCCGAACGGCATCCCTGAAGAAGCCCTGTTGCAGGCGCTGCACCACCTGACCGATCAGGTTTACCGCCTGCGCAGCAGCGGCGCGGGGTACATTGGCGCCACCCTTGCCGCCTGCCTGTGGCGGGGCGGGCGCATCCGCGTGCTGAGCATTGGCGATTGCCGCCTCTACCGCCTGCGCGGCGGCGTGCTGCATCAGCTGACCACCGATCATACCGAGGTGCAGCAGTTGATTGAAGAAGGGATGATATCGCCGGAGCAGGCGCGGCTGAGTCCACGGCGGCACCTGATTAACCAGTACATCGGCCTGCCATCGTGGGATGAGGCCTTCCGCCCCTATCTATCCCCGCCCATCCCCGCCAGAGCCGGGGACGGGTACCTGCTTTGCAGCGATGGCCTGACGGATATGGTGGAGGATGCGGCCATCCGCCATGCGCTGCTGATTGGCCGCACGCCCGGGCATGTTGTGGATCTGTTGGTGCAAAAGGCGCTGGACAACGGCGGGCAGGATAACATTACCGCGCTTTGCATGTTTGTACAGGGGCCCGGCGGTATAAGCCTGCGTGGTCGCCTGGCGCGCTATGCCAGCCGTATGCGCGGCTATCGGCTTTGACCACGGCGCAGGGCGGCAAGCACCGCGCGCGACGCGGCAGCTGGGGGAAGCCAGCAGCTATGCCGCCCAACCTGATGCCATAAACAGGAGCGATGGATATGAATGATTTGCCGCGCATGGTGGCGGTGGTGGGCACGAACGCATCCGGCAAAAGCGGCCTGGGCGTAGCGCTTGCGTTACGTTTTCACGGCGAGGTGATCTCCGCCGATTCACGGCAGGTATATCAGGGGCTGGATTTGGGCAGCGGCAAGCTGACCGCCGCCGAGATGCGCGGCGTGCCCCATCACCTGATTGATGTTTGCAAGCCGGGCGTGTTTTTCTCCATGGCGGATTTTCAGCGCCTTGCCTACGCGGCGGCGGGGGAGATATTAACACGGGGCAGGATACCCTTTCTGGTGGGCGGCACAGGGCTATATGTTGCCGCGGTTACGGAGGGCTATCAGCTTTCGGATATCGCGCCCGACCTTGCCTATCGCCGCCAGTTGGAAGCGATGCCTACGCCCGCGCTCTACCAGTTGCTGCAAGGCAGCCACCCTGAAAGGGCAACCGCCACGGATCCGGCCAACCGCAACCGCATCATGCGAGCATTGGAGAAACTGCATGACGGGGATACGTGCCCCGCTTCCAGAGAACCGCGTTACCGTGTGCTGAAGCTGGGCGTAACCTGGCCGCGCGCCGTTTTATGCGAACGCATTGACCAACGGCTGCGCCAGCGTGTAACAGATGGGTTGATCAGCGAGGTGGAGGGGCTTTTACAGGCAGGCGTAAGCGCGGATTTTCTGCGCCGCCTGGGGCTTGAATACCGCTATGTGAGCGCGTATCTGCTGGGGGCATATGCCACGCCGGAAGCGATGCTGGCTGAGCTGGCGCAGGCCATCAAGCGTTTTGCCAAGCGCCAGATGACATGGTTCCGGCGTGATACGGATATTGTATGGCTGGACACGCAGAGTGATTATGTGGGGCAGGCGGAGGCGCTGGTGGAGCGGTGGGTAACGGGCGCGTGAAGGTAAACATTTCCCCGATATAGGTGCGTGATGGTATGCGATGAAGGCATCCGTTGCCGCGGTTAATGCCGCCTGTAGTTTTGCGCCGGGGAAGCAAAGCGGCAGGAGACGCGGCGGCGTTTCAAAGTTTGGGCGAGTCAATTATCCCCTTCCCTTGACAAGCCCCCTGAAAGTGAGCTACAATAAACACCGCACCGCTATGCGCCCGTAGCTCAGTTGGATAGAGTGTCAGACTCCGACTCTGAAGGTCGTGCGTTCGAATCGCATCGGGCGTACCAGAAAACCCCCCTGAAACAAAGGTTTCAGGGGGGTTGTGTATTTTCGGGATACCCCGTTCTATGCATGTAAGAGGGCCACTTGCATCACCCGGGCGGTTAAAACGGTGGCCGGGATTCTTGCGGGGCGGTTGGTATGCATGGCGCTACCAGATAAACGGTATCAAACGGTATTTGACCTTCTGGCAGTATGCACGGTATCCCGTCAGATCCTTTTCCAGCAACGCCTCTTCATTCCTGATCCGCTTTACGATCAGGAAAGGATAAATCAGGAACACAAGAGACGCCCACAGCGAACCCAGCATGAGCGGCGTGCACAAGAACAGCAGCAGGGTCGCAAAGTACATTGGGTGCCTGATGATGCCATACAGGCCGGTGTCAATCACCTGCTGATTTTCCTGCACCTCGACCACCCTTGACAGATAGGCGTTCTCCCTGATCACCTCAGCGTACAGCGCGTATGCGAGCAGGAACACCCCCGCCGCTGCGATAACCGCCCATATGGGCAGCTTGCTCCAGCCAAAACGAAAATCCAGCGCAGCGATGATAAAACCGCCGACGAACATCAACAGCGACAGCGCAATGACAACTTTCTGCGCAGGTTCATTTTCTTTGATGCGGAGCCGCTTTTTGAGGAGTTCCGGCGATTTGAGCAGCAGCACCAGCCCTGTTATCGACATTGGAATGAAATAGACGCCGATGAACAGCCACGCGTTCCAAAAATGAAACGTGCCAGCCGGGAGAAAGAGCAGGGCGGCCACCAGGGCAAATCCGCCGCAGAGTTTCACCAGCGCGTTCAACAGAAGATTGTCTTTCATCCTTACCCGCCTTTTTTTCCCTGGATTGTGCCTTGGGATGCTCGCAATACCACCGTACCCCGCCTGCGCATGAAGCCGCTTGGGGCTACCGGGAGCGAACGGATGCCTCGCCCCGATTAGCGCTGGAAACGGCAGTCAAATACAGAGGGGGAGCATTCTCGCCGCGTGACGGGCGGTACTGCACCGCCTACTGGCACAGGTACCAGCACACGCCGTACTTGTCCACCACATCCGCGCAGTAATTGCACCACGGCAGCGGGCCAATCGCGCGCAGAATGGTGCCGCCCTGTGTAAGCAGGGTGTAGGCGTGGTCGATTTCCGCCTTGGATGCAAAGTCGATGCCATAGCTCATCGTCGGGCGCGCATCGGTGAGGTTGGCGCCCAGCATCAGGCTTACCATCGCGTCGTTTTGCGACTCGCTGACCGCGAAGACCTCCTGCCCGTCGTTGAGCAGAGCGGCGTGCAGGTAGGTACCATTTGGGAAAAACTCGTGGTAGCCAAGGGTAAGGCCGAAAGCATCCATGTAGAAGGGGACGGCCTCACGTGTGTTGTGTACGTACAGTGTTGCGCTCAGTTTCAAGGGAAGCACCTCGATTCATGTCATGATGGTACAGGTAGAAAGCTGGCGGGGGTTGCGGTTCACCCGCAAACGCGCGGATGCCGGGTTGCGTGCGGCGCAACGCTTGCTCTGCTTACCTTTCGTGCCTGCCGAGCACGCTATCCGGCGATGGGAACCGGTTTGCGCGTAGCTTTGGCGGATTCGAATGCGCCTGCCGCGGGGCTGTGCTTTGCCGATGAAGTAACCAGTGATTCGATTGGCTTGCGCCTTGTGGGCTGTTTTGTGTTTCGCCCGATGCTTTGGGGCTTCCAGCCATAGGGCATGTCCATCCTTGGTTACGATAACCAGACGGCAGATTCTTGGCCAGCAATGCTGCGGTTATTATACGCGCGCAGAAGCCTTTTGGCAATCATCCGAATGCTTAAGCGCATCGATGCCCCGATTGTACGCCGAGGTTTGCTAAAGGATACCGTTTGGAGGTACTGCCTTATCGGCGTCCCATAACGCGCGGGGCACGTGATTGGGCATTGTATGCAAGCGAACAGTCGCGCGCATCGATGCCCCGATTATACGGTGCGGTTTGCCAGAGGATACCGTTTGAAGGCGCTGCCTTATCGGCGTCCCATGACGCTGGGGGCACGTGATCGGGCATTGCATGCATGCGAACAGTCACGCGTATCGATATCCTTTTCAAATGGTGCATACAACCAAACGACACCGGAAGGATAACCATCACGCGGTGCTGCGCTGGCAGCGCGCCATGATGCCGCTGTGAGCACCTGCCGTTAAGCAACGCCTGTGGCAGCGCCAGTCATGATGCAGATAAAAAAAAGGGACAGACATGGAACCCTGCCCATGCCTGCCCCTTTGGGTATGTGGTTTTTCATCGACCTATCTACGGCCGATACGGCAGCCGATGGCCTTGGTTATGCTTCGCCGTGCTCTGCGGCGTCCTTTACCCCTGCTGCGATTTGTTGCAGATTCAGCGTTTCCCAGGCTGCCATCAGCGCGGCGGCAACCTCCACACGGTTTACATCAAAGCCCTTGGCCTGCAACAGCGTAATGGCCAGCTTCCACTTCTCGTCCCCGGCGTGCCTGCCCAGCTCCGCCTCGGCGTACTTCACCGCCATTTCGGCTACGGCAATCAAATTATGGGTTTGCAGCCACGGCACGGCTACGGTAAGCACCCACGGGTATACGTACTTTTTCAAAAACCACGCGGCGATGCCCGCCAGCATGCCGATGATCCACACCACCGCCTGTGTGAGGAGCGCGCCCCAATCGATGACTGGCGCGGCTTGCGAGGCTTGCGCGGCCTGCGCGGCTTGCGCGGCTTGCGCGGCTGCTTGGGCGCTGGCGACCGATGGCGTGGAAAGCGACAGACCGATGATACACAGCCATAACGCCAGCATGATAACAATCGTCTTTTGCTTGATTTTCATGGTAGATACTCCCTTCCTTTTACGAACACCGATGGTTGAATGGCATCGCGAAATTCCTTTTACGGTACGAACACCCATGATTCACAGGATTTTTTGCGCTTGCCTGCTGTGCAACAGGGCAAGTAGCGCGTTGAGGGGCTATCCATCCGAGGAGGCGCCTGTATTGCCTTCGCCGGATGCGCCTGTGTATTTTCGAATCAGCCACTTTTCCACTGCGCTGTTGCCGCTGTAGGCCGCAAACACCACCAGCGCGTAGCTGATATACGCGCGGCCAAGATCGACCAGCGCGTTGGTATCGCTGCGCGCATAGCACATCGCCATGCCGCCCGCGCAAATGACCGTAACAGCGGCGGTTACCGCCACTACGATGGTTTTGGAGAACTGGATATGGCGTTTGCCGGAGGCGCACTCCTTGGGCGTCATGGTTACGCACCCACTTCCAGATCATCAATGCGGTGGTTGGCCACTTTGAGCTTCTCATCCACCAAATCCAAACGCTTTTCCGCGCAGTACATGCGGTCGATCATGCTATTGTGCTTATCCACCTTGCCTTCGAGCTGCGCGATGCGGTAATTGACCAGCCTGTTGGCGACCAGTATGCCCCCGAAGGCGCCGGCGAGCGTGCCAACCAGCGAGAGCAGCGCCACCAGTAACCCTTCACTCATTGCGCATGCTCCTCCTCTGCTTGGATTGCCGCCCACCGCGCATCCGCCAGCGCCGCCCAGGTCATTTGCCCCACAATGCCATCCGCCACCAGCCCATTGGCCTGCTGATACGCGCGCACGGCCGCCTCGGTCGCCGCGCCGAACTGCCCATCCTCGGCCAGCGCGTTACCGCCGCCCACATCGTTGAGCCATGCCTGCAAGCGCCGCACCGCCCCGCCAAGGCTGCCGCGCTTGACGGTATAATACTGGCTCACGTCCGGCTTTTGCGCCCCGCTGGCAGCCGCGCCGATGCCCTCCGGATCATCCTTCACGGTATCTTCCGCCGCCAGCGCGCCGCCCAGCTGCACGCCCGCGGCTACAGAAATGCCGTACTCGATCTCCCGAAACAGCATGACATGCGTCCAGCCGTTTTTCAGGGTGCTGCCCGCTACCCTGCCCATGGTCTGGCCGGAATGCACCACGTTGCATACGCGGCTTTTGCCGCTTTTGTCCACATCGGTCAGCGCGTTCTCGCCTACATAAAAGCCGATGTGCGAAGCATCGCCCAGCCCATCCCCGCGGTATTTGGCAGGTGTTTTGCTGCTCACTTCTTCCACGATTAACAGCCCCGCTCCGGGCACCAGCTTGCCCTCTGCCTTGGCGTTGGCGATGGTCGCCAGATACACCTGCGCGTTGCGGTACATGTCGTTGCTGCCCGCGTAATCCATCTTGCCGCCGCATTGCTGTACGCAGTACTCAATGAACGCCTGACAATCCATCTGCTGGTAGGTGTGCCCCTCGGCTACTGCTTTAATTGCTCTCGCGGCCACCGCCGCGCCGGTTGGTTTGCTCATGGCTGGTTCCTCCCTGTTCTGTTCTTTCTGTGATGTTCACATGCAAAAAGCGAGCCATACCGCTCGCTTTCAGTCCCCGTATCGATACCCCGTATACAGCAGCAAAAGCAGCAGCACAAGGTAGGTGAGGATAAACCACCCTTCCGTGGTCACGGGTCACCACCGCCCGTCAGCAGCGCTGCCACCGCTTCCCGCCAGCGCTCCGGCACCTGTTTTAGCACAATGCGCCTAAGGCGCAATGTAAGCGCCAGAGAATCTGCCATTCAAAACACCTCCCAGCGCCGCCGCTCCCCGTGCGGCGTATTGCGGAGGCAGCCCGCACGTGGCCGCCTTCCGCGCAATCAATATAATATGTTTGCCTGTTCGTTTGCCTCCTGTATACAGGGGCGTACCGCCGCGCTGCAATGCTTGCGGCGGTTCGCGTGCTGTAAACGCGGATGGTTACGCCCCGGCGCTGCGGTGCGGGATTGCGGCGCACGGATACGCGGCGGGCTTTTGTGCGGGCGACTTGCGGAAAGTGGCGGGGGCATGGGGCAGAGGGGTGCAAGAAAGGGAGGAACGGCGAGGGGGGGTGTTTTCGGGCATGGAAAACCCGCCGCTGGTGTGCGGCGGGCGGATTATTAAATAGATGATCAGTCAGCGCTGGATCAAGAAAAGAAGCCAAAGCAATGGATAGCGATGAATAGAGAAGATCGCATACTACGAATTCGTGATGATGGGTCATAAGCCTAACGTATGGCTGGAACCATCTCAAGCCATCCCCCCGCGCATACCCCTATGCGCCTGCCGCACACATCGGGTATCGCCACGTTGTCGCAAGCACCCAAACGCATAGCAATCCGCGCGCGAAGCAATCCAGCGCGGTTACGCCTTCACGGTAAGCGGCAGCCAGATGCGCATTTCGCCAAAGCCCCGGTTATCCCATGCGAAATAGGGAATCAGCCGGAGGGTCACTGGCTGCGCGAGGCTTGGCTCGTACCGGCTGTACAGCGCGCCGGCCGTGTCCCGCGTGACGCGGTAACCATCCACTTCCAGCGCCACCAGCGGTATTTGCCCAATTTGCATCGGATACTCGCCAAAGGCGGTATCCCCTTTGAAGGCAAGGGATTGCAGGCTGCCGTTGTCTACGCTTTCCAGGCAGTAGACAAGGGGGCCGCGCTCTACACAGGCCTGCCCCTCGTCTTCTTCCACCATCGGGTGCGCAAGGGTAAAGCGGGGCGCCATGTCCAGCTGCAAGAGAACCTCCGTTTGTGATGGCCTGTCGATACGCACCGGAACGTATTGCCCTGCCGACGCACGGGGAAGCGCGGTCACTGCGCCGTTGACGGTCAGGCTGCTATCCCGTGACCATGCCGGTATGCGAAGCATGAGGGTAAAGGGGACATCCTTTGCGGCTTCAAACACAAAGCGGATGCGCCCATCCCAGGGATAATCGGTTTGCTGCCGTATGCGAAACGCCGCGCCGTTTTCCAGCGCAACGGTGGTTTCACCCTGCCCATACAGCCCTGTGTAGAGCGTATCCGCGCCCTGCGCGTAGGCATAGTAGCCCGTTTCTGTAAAAAAGCGGGACAGGTTGGTGGGGCAGCAGAAGCATTCAAAGGTATCCGAGCGCTCGCGCGGCCACATTAGATGGTAGGGCACGGTTTCTGTGCGGCGCAGCATGTTTTCGTAGAAATAGCGCTGCCCGTCAAGGCTGATGGCCGCTGCCGCCAGATTGCAGGTGATCCGCTCGATCAGGTCAAAGGCTTCGCCATCCGGCTGGATGGCAAAGCGCCGCTGCGCCCAGAAGATACCGCCAAGCGCCGCGCAGGTTTCGTTATAGGCAGTTATGTTGGGCAGTTGATACGCATAGCCGAACGCCTGATGCACCCGCTGGGCGTTGATAAGGTCGCCAAAGGGCGCACAGCCCGTATACAGCGCGCCCAGCCCGCCAATGATGTACAGCTTTGTATCCAGCAGGTTACGCCAGCACGCGTTGAGCGTGGGCAGGAGCGTACTGTCGCCTGTTTCCAAATACAGATCGGTCACCCCGGCATACAGGTAGGTCGCGCGCACCGCGTGCCCGCTGATGACGCGCTGCTCGCGCAGGGGGATGCGATCCTGATTATCCTCCGTGCCATTTGTTACGCGATCACGCAGGGCAATGGCCGTTTCCAGCATGGAAAGGTAACGCTGCTCGCCCGTTTGGCGGTACATCTCCGCCAGCCCCATATAGTGCGAGGGGCACACCGCCGTTTGCGCGCCGTTGCCCGCCAGCACGCGCTGGTAGTAGGCATCCAGATAGTCGCAAACACGCCGGGCCACTGTCAGCAGCGCGTCATTGCCCGTTTCCCGCGCCAGCACGCAGGCGGCGGTCATCAGGTGGCCAAAGTTATACTCCTCAAAATCATCCACATCGCTGTGCCGTGTTGCCCCGCCGGATTGCCGCTCGCCAATAATCTGCTTGGTGGACAGGTAGCCATCCGCCTGCTGGGCGCTTGCAATCAGGCGGATGTAGCCATCCAGCTGCTCGTGGGGCATGCCCGCGCAGGCCATGGCCTCAAGCAGCTTGTAAAAATCTCCGTCACCATAGGGGTTGCCGCGAAACTCTCCCTGCGTAAGCCCTGCCGCGATGCGAAAATTCTCCACTTCGTGAAAGAAGCTATCCGCATCGTCAAAGATGCTCAGAATATGCGGGATGGCGGCCTGCGCTGTGGTATCGAACCGATCCTTCAAAAACCCGCCCGTCCAGCGGCACCGCGCGGTAAACGATACTTTTGCATACGGGCTTTTGCGGGTATCAATCAGCATCCGACCGCCTCCCATTCTTTTTGCATGGTCAGCGCGAGGATGTTCCAGTTGATAAAGCCGCCGTTCATGATGGGCTGCCCCGTAAACGGATCGTAGTATTCATGCAGCTGACCGCTGCGCTTTACATCCTCTGCCAGCAGGCGCAAAGTGCCATCCAGAATGCGTTTGGCCTCCGCCCGGTGGCCGTAATCCAGCAGGCCTTTGAACACCACATAATTTGCGACAATCCACACCGGGCCAAGCCAGTTGGAGGGATTGTTGGTTACGGAAAGGTCAAACATCTTTTCATCCTTGGCCAGCGTCGTCACCCCATAGGGGCTGGCGAAGGTGCTCTCATCCAGGCTGTGCGCGGCCATCCGCGCCGCTTGCGCCGGGGTGGCAAAGCCCGCCCACAGCGGTATGAAGCCGGACCATACGCGGATTTTGATAGGCAGTGATTTCCAGAACACGCCCAGCCCCTGATGGAACCAATCATACGGGCGGGTATGGATATCCACATCCACGGAGTAGAAAAACCCGTCGCGCGCGTCCCAGCACTCCCGCTGCACGGCCGCAATCAAATCTTCGCGCTTTTGCCGGTATACCGCCGCGCGCGCGGGGTTACCAAACGCCTCCAGCGCCTCCGCCATACAGGCCAGCTCTGCCGCCATAAAGGCATTGAGAAAGATGTTCGCCGTGGAATCATTCGGGCGGCCAAAGCTGGCCGGATCATTATCCATGCCGATCATAATATCGTCATGCCATCCATACAGCCCGCAATCCGCGTGGAAATACTCGCGCTCATAGCAGGCAAAGTACGCTTCCATGCCGGGCAGGTAGCCGCTTGCCCATGCCCAATCGTTCAGGTGCGCGGCAATCATGCGGATTTGCTCGCACAGGAAGGGCTTCATCATGTTGAGTTTGACGCCTTCTTTGCGTCGCATGTTCAGGTAGGGCTCCGGCCAGTTGGCGACTTCAATCATCATGGGAATATAGCCATCGGGCAGTTGATGATCCATAAAGTTTGCGATGTTCCCTTTGGCGTGCGTAATCACCTGCTCGCAAAGCGCCGGGGGCAGGTCGCCGGCAATGCTTAACAGCCCATAGACGGACCAGTACGTATCCCAGTCCCACACATTGCCATCATAGACCGAGCCGGGATCCACAAAGGGATAGCGGATAAAGGCGCGCGGCTCCTTGAGCATGGTGGGCACCTGCCCGCAGATGAAATCATGCACGGTTTGATAATCTGTCATCCTTTGATCGCCCCCGCCGTCATGCCTTCGATGACCATTTTATTGAGCAGCAAATACATCAGCAGCATCGGCGTAACGCTGATGGAAACCGAAGCGAAGATGGCGCCCCAGTTTTTGGAGCCAAACTCATCGGAGAAATACAATAGACCCGTCTGCATCGTTTTGAGTGACGAGGAGGATATGAGCGTCATCGAATAGAGCAGATCGTTCCATTTGAAGAAGAACTGGATCACCACCACGGTGATCAGCGCGTTTTTCATCAGGGGCGCCACAATATGCCACATCATGGTGTAGATGTTGCACCCGTCAATCACGCTGGCTTCCAGGATTTCATCCGGCAAGGCGCGCATGTAGCCGGATAACAGGTAAACGGAGAAGGATATCGCCGAGGCGATGTATACCAGGATTAGGCCAAGCCTGGTATTATACAGCCCGCTGTTGTTGTAAATCACAAACAGGGGAATCAGCGTGGTGGCGACGGGCACCATGATGCCAAAGGCAAAGTACTGCGAGAAGAACTTACGCCCTTTCCACTCCATTTTGATGAGCGCAAAGGATATCGTCAGTGAAAAGAGCGTAATAAACACCAGCGAAACCGATGTGTTCAACAGGCTGTTGGTAAAAAAAACACCCATGTTGCCGCGCGTCCAGCTATCCACATAGTTTTGCCAATGCAGGCTTTGGTTGAAGGCATAGGCGGGGTTGGTTACAAACTCGTTATTGGTTTTGAAGGACGCCGAATACATAAAGAACAGCGGATACAGGTCGATCAATACCACCAGCAGAATCACGATGGCGATCAACACATTGCGTACCCGTACCTTTTTGCGGGCTTTGTTTTCCGGCTTTGCCGCGACGGTGGTCATGCTTGCTTCCCCCTTTCGTATCAATCCTTGCGGTCAAACGCGCGTATCAGGCGAGCGCCAAACACGCACAGCAGGAAGATAAACAGTGCGATTACGCTGGCATACCCCGTCTTTTGGAACGAAAATGCCGTGTTGTACATGTACATGGAAAGTGATGTGGTCGCTGTGCCGGGGCCGCCGCGCGTGAGCGCCAGCGCGCTTTCAAACATTTTGACAGTGCCGGTAAAGCTGAACACAAAACAGGTGAGCAAAATGGGGCGCAGCAGCGGCAGCAATATGCGCCGGAACAGTTGCCACGCATTGCAACCGTCGATTTCGGCGGCCTCTAAAATATCGCCGGGGATATCCAGCAGCGCGCCGTATAAGATGATGGAGTAAAAGCCCATGGCCGTCCATATATCCATGGCCGCCAGCGCGATGAGCGCGGTATCTGCTTTGCCGATCCACGGATACACAAGGTTTCCCAGCCCCACGCCCTGCAACAGGCTATTGAGCAGGCCGTAATAGGGCTGGATTTCGTATATTTTTGTAAACAGCTGCCCTACGGCAACCACCGGCAGCACCACCGGAAAGAAAACGATGGTGCGAACCGACGAGCCAAACCGCTTGACCCAGAATTTGAACATCAGCGCCAGCAAAAGGCCGAAGATGACCTGCCCGAAAGTGGTCATGGCAATATAGCGGACGTTCACCATCAGCGCGGCCGCGAATTTCTTATCCTGAAACAGGCGTGCGTAGTTATCAAGCCCGATGAAAGACCATTTGGAGCTGCCGATCATGCCGCCGAAAAAAGTATAGTAGGCGGACCATAATACCGGCAGGATGACCAGTACCGTATAGAGGATAAAGCCGGGTACGATAAATAACAGGATCGCCCGCCTGTCGCGCAGGACACGGCTCATAGGCGCACCACCTTCCCGAAGTTGCCGCAGCGCCCGCGCGCGCGGTTAGCATGAGGAAAGGGGCGGCGTTGCGCGCCGGCAAGCCGCCCCCTGGTAAGGAATCGCGTAGGGTGTTAGTTTGCCGCGTCGTACACATCCTGCAGCGCCTGGGCATATTCCTGGGCGGTCATATCGCCATTCATCAGGGATTGCACGTTCTGCTGCGCGGTGGCGGTCATTTCGCTGTCCATGGTTGCTTCAAACCACGTGCTGGCAGCGGTCACCTTGGAAAACTCATCGGCAACCATAATGGTGTAGTTGCTCAGCGTTTCCGGATACTCGGTGATGGTGTAGCCCTTGAGGGTGCCGGAGTTCTGGATGGCGTAGTTGCCGATGTTGGAAACCATGTACTTGAGCCAAGCCGCGGTGGCATCGTCATATTTGGCGGCGCTCAGGCAGAGGATGTTGCCGCAGTTCATGGAGTACTCCGTCAGCGTGCCTACGCCGCCTTCGACCACGGGGATGTTAAAGAAGCCGATGCCATCATCGCCCGCGGGGTTATCCGCGCTGGCAAGGCTCTGGGTGAACCAGCTGCCGTTGTAAAGCATCGCAGACTGGCCGGACATGAGCATGTTGGCGGCGGTGTTGTAATCCACGGTGGTGGGGCCTTCGCCGAAATAGCCCAGGTTGCACATATCCTGAAGGAGCTGCGCGCCTTCGATGATGCCGTCGTTTACGTAGGACATTTCACCCGCGGCGCACTTGGCCAGCGCGTCCACGCCGAGCTTGCGCATCACATAGGCATTGATCAAACGGGTTGCGGGCCATTTGTCCGCGCCGCCGACCGAGAAGGGCTGGATGCCCGCGGCCATCAGCTTTTCGCAGGCGGTCTGCATTTCGGCATACGTTGTGGGCGCGGCTTCAATACCGGCCTGGGCGAACAGCGCCTTGTTGTACCAGAAGCCTTCTACATTCAAACCCAAAGGCAGGTCGTAGATGTGCTCGGTCGAGGTCAGGTTGCTGAGGATGGCCACGGCGCCCGCGTCCAGCTTGTCCAGCACGCCCAGATCCGTCAGAGCCTGGGTAATGTCCAGCACATACCCGTCTTCAATGAACGGGATCAGCGGCGTGCCGCTCTCGTAGACAAACACATCCGGCAGGTCATTGGAAGCGGCCATGGTGGCAACCTTCTGGCGGAGGTTATCGGCGGAAACCAACTCATACTCATAGGAGAAGTTGGGGTTCACTTCCGCGATAAACTGATCGGTAAGCTTGGTAAGCAGGATGCCGTTGTCGTTGTCCTCTGCCCAGATGGACAGAATTGTGATTTTCTTGGTGGGCTGCTCGGCCAGGGCATACGTGGCGCTTAGCACCAGGCAGAGAGCCAGCAACAGAGCGAAACCTTTGCGAAACATGGCGGAAACCTCCTTGTTTTCAATTCGTTGATGTCTGAATTATAGGATGGTCGACCACATCATACAAGGGTTAATGTTTTTGTAAATTGGGGGTAATTTTTTTGTATCGACCGCATAGAATTTTGATGAACATCGGCGGGCGGTTTACCTGCGCTCACGGCCGGTGCTGTGCTTTTTGGCGGTACTCGCTGGGGGTTATGCCTTCATGCTTCTTGAACACCTGCCGAAAGTACTTATCATCCGCGTACCCTACGGTTTTGGCCACGGCGCTGGTGCGCTCGCCCCGCGCCAGCAGCACTTTTGCCTGTTCCAGCCGCACGCCGGTCAGGTATTTGACATAGCTCATGCCCACGGTTTCCTTGAACAGGTTGCTCAGGTAGGCGGGGTTCATCCCCGCGATATCCGCAAGATCGCCAAGGGAGATATCCTCGCTGTAGTGCTGGTGGATATGGCTGATCAACTTGCGGATATCCGCCCGATCCGCCGGGGCTTCCGGGTTGGCGCTCTCGCCTGCGGGCGGCTGCGGCACGCGGCTGTGCTGCTCGCCCAGCAATTCCATGGCGCGTTGCAGCGCGGGGATGAGCGTTTCCAGCGTAACAGGCTTTTCCAGATAATCGACCACGCGCAGCGCCAGCGCCCGCTTGACAAAGTCAAAATCCCGGTAGCCGCTCATAATCAGGTAGACGCTGTCCGGCAAAATGGCCGCGGCCTGTTCAATCAAGGTGAGCCCGTCCACCCCGGGCATGCGAACGTCACTGAGTATAATCTCCGGCCGATGTTCTTTGAGCATCTCCAAAGCCCTAAGCCCGTTGAGCGCCGTACAGGCGACCTGCAAAGGCAGCCCGGAGCGCTGCACCAGGATGCCCATCCCTTGCAGGATCATCGGCTCATCATCAAAGATCGCCAGTTTCAGCATCGGGGTCCTCCTCCTTTGCGGGCAGATGAATGCGTACGCTGGTGCCGTGCGCGGGGGTACTGTGGATATCCACGCCGTATTCTTTGCCATAGAACAGGTGAATGCGGTCGATAACATTGCGGATGCCGTACCCATCATAGAACCGCGCGCGATCTGCCGCGCCTACGCCGTTATCCGATATGGTGAAAAAGAGATCATCCTCAATGCGCTCGCCCTTGATTTCGATATACCCCCTGCCCAACTTGGGCTCCAGCCCATGCACCATCGCGTTTTCGACAAAAGGTTGCAGGATGAGCTTCAAAATGGTCAACGAAAGCACATTGTCATCCACATCCATAATCAGCGCAAACCGATCCTGAAAGCGAAAGTTCTGGATGGTCATGTAGCGCTGAATGTACATCAGCTCTTCCGCAACGGTGATGATGCGCTTGCCCTTGTTGAGCGATAACCGAAACAGCCCCGAAAGGGACGAGACCATCGCGGCGGTTCGATCGTCGTGGGATACAATGGCGGAGGAATAAATCGAATCCAGCGTATTGTAGAGAAAGTGCGGGTTGATTTGCGCCTGCAAAAGCATCAGCTCGCTTTCGCGCTCGCTGACTTCCAGCTTGAGCATGCTGGCTTGCAGGGCAAGGTTATGGTTGTAGGTCGATTTCAGCACCTTGCCGAATTGCCCGATCTCACTATCGTCAAAATCATCGGTAATGCTGCCGCCCTTGCGGTTGATTTCTTCCAGTACGATTTTCAGGTGTGTAAGCGAACGGTTCATGTATTGCGTGGCGGCGTTGATCAGCAGCAGGCTCACAAGCGTCAGTAGCCCCGCCAGCAGTATCGCGCTCAGGCCGATTTGCCCTACCATGGCATTGAGCTCCTGCCTTTCCACGGCGTTTGCGAGCGTCCATCCGGTAATGGCGGATTCACAGGAGCTGAAGATATGCCCGTTATCCTGCGGGCTGTGCAGGTATTTGCCAACCTCGTCATCGCTCAGGCTCGCGCTTCCCGCGGCGTAAATCACCTGATCGCGCTCATCCAGCAGGTAGTATGTCGATGTTTTGAAAAACGGGTCGCTTTTGGGCAGTATTTTGCGCAGCAGGGAAGAGCGAAGGCACACGATAACCATGGCTTTGGGGGTACGGTTGGCCGGATCATACACCAGCTTGACCATGGAAATGCGGGCGTCCGCATCGGTGGGATCCAGCACGTCATAGCCGAAGAAGACTTCCCGCCCTTTGGCTTCCACCGCGCTTTGATACCATTGCGCCGTAACCGGCTGCGGCTGCGTATAATAGATTTGATAGTTGCTTGTGCTCTGCGCGCCTAACCTGCGTTTATAGAAGCGGCCCTCCAGGTCAAAGAGGAACATGGAATCCAGCAGCTCGTTCTGGTACTCCATATCGTTCCATATCGCGTCCAGGGTTTGGCTGGAAAGCGTGCTGTAATAGGGGGAACCAGTCGGGTTGGGCTGCTGGATGATGGTTTGGAAATCATCGCTGAACACAGCTTCCCGCACCAGTTTGACGATGGTATCCAGCCGCATTTCCAGCACATCGTTGACAATGCGCAGGTTGTTTTCGCAGGTGACGCGGTAGTTGGTTTCCAGCGTTTGCTGGGCGATGCGCACCAGCCCGAAGGATAGCGTGAGCGCGACAATCAACGCAAGCGCCGTCATGCAAACAAAAATCTGTGTGCGGATTTTCCACTGTGCGAAAGGTTTGCATCGCCGCATCGCAAACAGCCTGCCTTTCCCGCGCCCGCATTGACATACGCGTGTGCGTTTGCTATAGTGGCGCCAACAGCCGCGCCGTCAAGGCTGCGGATGAATTGCCCCGATTATAGCATGAAAAGGCGCGCGCAACAAACCATGCCCGCGCATCCCCAGGAAGGGAGGGATACCTACGAGCGATGAAACGCTGCTCAAAACCTTTGCCGCCCTTACGGAGGAAGAGCTTGAGATTCTCGCCGAAAAACCGCTGGATATGGGGCGCTACCTTTCCCAGAGTACATCGGTCGTCGAAGGGCGCAGGTTCCTCCCCCACAATCGCCTGATTACCATCCGCCCTCATACGCGCTTTGCTGCGTTTCCGCTGCACAGGCATGATTTTGTGGAAATGATGTACATGCTTACCGGCCAAACCGTCCATGAGATGGAAAGCGGAGAAATCATCACCCTGCAAGCCGGGGAGCTGATGTTCATCAACCGCTACGCGGGGCACGCGATTCGCGCCTGCGGGCAAAACGATGTGGCGATCAACTTTATTGTGCAGCCCGCGTTTTTCGATTTTGCCCTGGAACTGGTGGGCGCCGATAACGCGCTGGGTCGCTTTTTGCTGGATGCGCTGCGCAGCGGCGAGGCATCGGTACCGTATCTGTACTTCCCTGTTTCAGATATCCATGGCATCCAATGCCTGCTGCAAAGCATGCTCTACGGGTTTGTGCAGGAGAAGAGCATCCGAAGGCAAATCCCGCGGATTGAGATGGGGCTGCTGTTTTTGCATCTGCTGGCAAACAGTGACCGTATGCGCCTTTCCGTGGCGCTGCGCAGCTGGAATCACCTGGCGGTTGATCTGCTCAACGCGATCTTTCTGCAATACCGCGATTTTGACCTGGCGGCTTTTGCAAGGGAGCGCGGTGTTTCGGTATCCTACATCAGTCGGGTTTGCCGTGAGGCGACGGGGCAAACCTGCACGGCGCTTGTACAGCAGCGCCGCATGGAAAAAGCGCGCCAGCTGCTTACCCAGTCGCGCATGAGTATTGCCAGCATCTGCACGGCGGTCGGGTACCAGAACAACAGCTACTTTTATCGCTTGTTCAAACAGGCGTACCACCTGTCCCCCCGCGAGCTGCGCGGTTCACACAGGACGTAGTTTACCGCAAACGACGTCCTGTTTTTTTGTGGCGCAAACATGCTATGCTTGCGCTATCAGGAAAAAAGGACGTGAATCACATGACGCGCTACGCATTGGCAATCGACATCGGCGCATCCGGCGGGCGCCATATGCTGGGCTGCGTTGCGGGGGGCAAGCTGAGGCTGGAGGAAGTCTATCGCTTTCCCAACCGCCTGGAAGAGCGCAACGGGCATCTCTGCTGGAATTTGAACGATTTGTGGTCGCATATCATTGGTGGGCTTCGCGCCTGCCAAAAAGCGGGCAAAATACCCGCGACGCTGGGCGTGGATACCTGGGCGGTGGATTATGTGCTGCTAACCGAAAAGAAAGAACGGCTCGGCGATTCCATCGCCTATCGGGACAGCCGCACCGCGCCCTTTGTGGACCGTATTGCGCCGGAGGCGCTCTATGCCCGCACCGGCATTGCCTTTCAGCCGTTTAACACGCTCTACCAGCTTATGTCCACCCCGCCGGAGCTGTTGCGTGCCGCGCGGCACTTTCTGATGATTCCCGATTATTTTCATTACCTGTTATGCGGCCAATACTGCAACGAGGTAACCAACGCTTCTACCACATCGCTGCTGGATCCCGTTTCGCGCACGTGGGACGATGCCGCCATTGCGATGGCCGGATTGCCGCGCGCCTTGTTTGCCGATCAACCGCTGCCGCCGGGTACCTTTCTTGGCAGCCTGCGTGGAGAAATTGCCGATCTGCTGGGTTTTGACTGTGAGGTGGTTTTGCCCGCCACGCATGATACCGGCAGCGCGTTTCTGGCGGCGCCCATCCGCGCGCAAAGCAGCGCGATCCTGTCCAGCGGCACATGGAGCCTGCTGGGCGTGGAGCTGGATGCGCCTCTGCGAACGGAGGAGGCGCGCAAGGCGGGCTTCACCAATGAGCTGGGGTATGGCGGCAAGGTGCGTTTTCTGCGCAACATCATGGGGCTTTGGATGGTGCAATGCATCCGCCATGAACTGGGGGATCAGTACACGTATCAGCAAATGGCCGATATGGCGCTGGCCTGCGGCAGCTATACCCATACGGTAGACGCCACAGACCCGCGTTTTCTTGCCCCGGCCAGCATGACGGCGGAAATCAAGGCCGCGCTATCCCAGCAGTACGCGCCCCCGCCGCGCAATACGGGCGAGGTGCTCAGCTGTGTGCTGCGCAGCCTGGCGCAGGCATACGCCGCCACGGTGAAAGATCTGGGCAGGCTCACCGGGCAGGCCATCACGGATATCCACATGGTGGGCGGCGGCTGCAAAAACCATGTGCTCAACCAGTGGACGGCGGATGCCACCGGCTTGCCCGTATACACCGAGCCGGATGAGGGCACGGCGCTGGGCAATATCGTGGCGCAGCTGATGGCGCAGGGGCAGTGGCAAAGCATTCAGGAGGCGCGCGCCTGTGTGCGCCAAAGTTTTGGCGGCGTTACCTATACGCCTGCAAAAGGAGTTTGAATTCATGAGCGGATACCCAAAAGCGTTGGAACAGTACCAGGCCATCGGGATTGATTGCGAGCAGGCGCTGGAGACCCTCGGCAGAATTCCCATCAGCATCCATTGCTGGCAGGGCGATGATGTGACGGGTTTTGAAAACAGCACGCAGGCGCTTTCCGGCGGCATTCAAACCACCGGCAACTACCCCGGCAAAGCGCGCAGTTTTGAGGAACTCACCGCCGATCTGGATCAGGCGCTGGCGTTGATCCCCGGGCGCAAGCGCATCAACCTGCACGCCAGCTACGCGGTTACCGGCGGGCAGGCCGTCGCGCGGGATGCGCTCCTGCCGGCACATTTTGCGCCCTGGGTGGACTATGCCCGGGCGCGCGGGCTTGGCATTGATTTTAACCCGACCTTCTTTAGCCATCCCATGGTTAAGGAGGGGTTGACGCTATCCAGCCCCGATGATGCGGTGCGCGCCTACTGGGTACGCCACGGCATCGCCTGCCGCCGCATTGCCGCGTATTTTGCGCGGGAACTGGGCACGCACTGCCTTTGCAATGTGTGGATTCCTGACGGCCTGAAGGATGTGCCTGCCGATAGGCGCTCGCCGCGCCTGCGCCTGAAGGACAGCCTGGATAAAATCTTTGCCGAAACACTGGAAGGCGTGATCGACAGTGTGGAAAGCAAGGTGTTCGGCATCGGGCTGGAAGCCTATACCGTGGGCAGCAGCGAGTTCTATATAGGCTACGCCGCCACGCACCCGGGGGTGTATAATCTGCTGGATAACGGCCATTACCACCCGACCGAAATGACGGATGATAAAATCGCCTCGCTGCTGTGTTATTTTGACAAGGTTCCCCTGCATGTGACCCGCCCCATGCGTTGGGACAGCGATCATGTGGTGCGCTTTACCGATGAGCTTCGTGACATCGCCTGTGAGATTGTAAGGTGTAATGCGCTGGAGCAGGTGTTGATTGGGCTGGATTTCTTTGACGCGTCCATCAACCGCGTGGCCGCGTGGGCAACGGGTGCGCGCAACATGCAAAAAGCCCTGCTGTGGGCGCTGCTGATGCCCCACGAGCGCCTGCGGGCAATGCAAAACGAAGGGCGCTTTACCGAGCTGATGGCCGCGCAGGAGGATTTGAAAACACTGCCGTTTGGGGATGTTTGGCAAACCTATTGTGCGCGGCAGGGAATCCCCGGCGATGGTCAATGGTACCCGATGGTGGCCGAATATGAACGCACGGTGTTGCAGGGAAGGGAATAAAGAACCATGAGAATGACGGATGTAGGCGTAATGCAAAACTTTATGCGCATGTGCAATGACGGGTGGCTGCAAGGCTATCATGAACGCAACGGCGGCAACCTGACCTACCGGCTGCCGCAGGCCGATGTAGCGCTGATGCGCCCCCTGCTGGCGCCTGTGCCAGGCACTTGGACGCCCTTGCACGTATGCGCGCCCAACCTGGCGGGGGAGTACTTTATCACAACCGGAAGCGGCAAGTACATGCGCAACGTGCTCCTTGACCCCGAAGGCTGCCTGGGTGTGGTGGAGATCAACCCACAGGGGGATAGCTACCGCATCGTGTGGGGACTTGCAAACGGCGGTCGGCCAACCAGTGAGTTCCCCAGCCATTTCCTGAACCACAGCGTGCGCAAGGCGGCCACGGGCGGCGCGCATCACATGATTTATCATGCCCATCCGGTCAACCTGATTGCGCTTACGTACATCCTGCCGCTGACCGACCGCGCCTTTACGCGCGCGCTGTGGCAGAGCGCCACCGAATGCCCCGTGGTGTTTCCCGGCGGCGTGGGCGTGGTGCCGTGGATGGTGCCGGGCGGTGCGGAGATTGCCCTTGCCACCAGCAAGCTGATGGAGATATACGACGCGGTGGTGTGGGCGCACCATGGCCTGTTTGTGAGCGGCGTTGATTTTGACGATACCTTTGGGCTGATGCACACGATCGAAAAATCCGCCGAAATCTACCTGAAAGTGCTGTCCTCCGGCCAGCCGGTACGGCAAACCATTACCGATGATAATCTGCGTGCCATTGCCAGAGATTTTGGCGTAACCCTGCGCGAAGCACTGCTGGGCGAATAAAGGAGCATGACAATGCGATACACACAGTATCCCTTTGACGTACCGCAGGAGAAAATTGTGCGGGTGATTACCAATACGGATGCGAAAAATGAAGCGGATGATCAGTTTGCCATCGCGCAAGCCCTGCTGAGCCCCAAAATGGAACATGTGGGCCTGATAGCCGCGCACTTTGGCACGCGCCGCACCGCGCAAAGCATGGAAGAAAGCTATCAGGAGCTGGAAACCGTGCTGGATACAATGGGCTTTGCCAGCCAGGGGCTTTTGTACCGGGGCGCCGCGCAGGCCTTGCCTGATGCGGTAACCCCTGTGGACAGCGAAGGCGCGCGGCTGATCATCCGGGAAGCGATGGCGGCGGACGCGCGTCCCCTGTTTGTTACGTTCCTGGGGCCGCTGACCGACCTTGCCAGCGCGTACCTGCTGGAACCGCGCATCGCGGGCAGGCTTACCGCAATCTGGATTGGCGGCGGCGCGTACCCGGAAGGCGGCGTGGAGTTTAACCTGAGCAATGATATCCATGCGGCCAATGTGGTTTTCGCAAGCGGCATCGAGGTTTGGCAGGTACCAAAGAATGTATATGAAATGATGGCGGTATCTCTGGTGGAGCTGGAGGCGCGCGTGCGTCCCTGCGGGGCGATCGGCTATTACCTTTGCCAGCAGCTCCATGAGCATGCGCATACGGCGCAGCCGCGCGGCAACCCCTTCCGCAGCGGGGAAACGTGGGTGCTGGGCGACAATCCCGCGGTTGGCCTGATACTCTATGAACACCGTTTTTGCTTTGAATGGCGGTGCGCGCCGCAAATCAATGCGGATATGACCTACCACCACACCGGCCGCAACCGCCCCATCCGCGTTTATCAAAGCATCGACAGCCGCCTGATACTGGAGGACATGTACGCCAAACTCCGGCTTTTTGCCGATGCGTCTGCGCCGGGCTGAATCAGGCATTAAGGCGGTAACCTTGATGAAAGTACAAAATCCCATCCTGCCGGGGTTCCATCCCGATCCGTGCGCGTTGCGCGTGCAGGGCGATTATTACGTGGCCACCTCCACGTTTGAGTGGTTCCCGGGCGTGGAGATTCATCATTCGACCGATCTTGCGCACTGGACGCTGGTCGCGCGGCCGTTGGACAGGCTGGAACTGCTGGATTTGCAGGGCGTGCCCGATTCCGGCGGCGTGTGGGCGCCATGCCTGAGCTACGCGGAGGGGGTATACTATCTGGTATACGCCATTACGCGCACCGTGGAAGAAACCACGCAGGATACCGAGAACTACCTGACATGCGCAAGGGACATCCGCGGGCCATGGTCGCCGCGCGTGCCCCTGCACCACGGCGGGTTTGACGCCTCCATGTTCCATGATGCGGACGGCAGCCACTGGATTGTGAGCATGCGCTGGGACAGCCGTGTGGAGAAAGATCACTTCGCGGGCATTTACCTTCAGGAGTACTGCGTGCAAGCGCAATGCCTGAAGGGCGAAGCAACGTGCATCTTTACCGGCTCGCCTTTGGGGCTTACGGAAGGGCCGCATCTGTATCAAAGGGACGGCACGTATTTGCTGATGGTCGCCGAGGGCGGCACGCGGGAGGATCACGCCGTGCTTACCTGCCGCAGCGCCGCGCGCAACGGCCCGTACCATCCGGATCCCAAGGGGGCGATGCTTACGGCGCGTGACCATCCCCAGCACCCCATCCAATACGCGGGGCACGGCTCCCTGCTGGAAGATGGCGCGGGGCAATGGTATCTGTTTCATTTGGGTGTGCGCAAGGGGCTTTTTCAGGGGTATAGCGTGCTGGGCAGGGAGACCTTTTTGCAGGCCGTTCGCTTTGACGCGGCAGGGTACCCCCGCCTGCAAGGCGGCGGCGTATTGCCCGCCGAAACGCTCGAACTGCCCGCCCAGCCCACGGAGGCGGTCGCCGATTGTTTTGCGTGCGCGTTTGACCGCGCTCTGCTGCCGCTTCGGTTCAGTTGGCTGCGCAGCCCCGCGCGGCATTCGCTGACCGCCCGCCCGGGCTACCTGCGGCTGCACGGCGCGCAATCCATGCTGTCAAGGCATCGGCAGGCGATGCTGGGGGTGCAGCTCCCTTATGCGCCCATCAGCATTCATACCCGTGTGGATTTCCAACCTGCGCATTTCCAGCAGGCGGCTGGTATTTCCCTGTTTTATCACACGGCGAATTTCTACGCGCTGCTTGTTACCTGGGATGCGGCGCTGGGGCGTTGTTTGCGGCTTACCAAGCGCGATGGCAGGCGCACTGTGCTGCTGGCGCCCATGCGGCCGTTGCCCGCCGGCGGCGAAATCGCGCTGCGGGCGGATGCCGCGGCAGAAGGAATCCGCTTTTACTGCGATGCGGGGCTTGGCTGGCAGGAAATCGGATGCATCGCCGCGCAGCCCCTGACCATGCTATCGGACGAGTACGCGACCCATTGTGGCGAACAGGGCTATACAGGCGCTTTTGCTGCCCTATGCTGTCAGGATCAAACCGGGGGCGAAGCGGCGGCGGATTTCGCCTATTTTTCAATGTGCCCGAAAAACCATGCATCATCAGGGAGGGAAACCATATGCAAAGACTAGCGGTAACACACCTCACAGCGGACTATCTGCCCTCGCCAATGGGCATCGTCGCCCCGCCCCAGTTTGCGTGGCAGCTTACCAGCACCGCGCGCAATGTGCTCCAGACCGCCTGCCGCCTGTGGGTTTATGACGATGCGGCGCTGCGCGTTCCCCTGTGGGACAGCGGCCTGCTCTCCCGCCAGGACAGCGCGCATTACCGCCCGGAAACCCTGCCGCTGGAAAGCGCCAGGCGTTATTGGTGGCGCGTATGGGTACAGGCGGGCGATGAAGAAGCCATCAGCGAACCCGCGACGTTTGTTACGGGGCTGCTGGAAGGGTTTGCGGGCGATATGATCACCTGTGAAACCGCGGAGGACGCGGCGCGTTCCCATGTGACCGCCGTTTCCAAGACGATCGCCATCGAGGGCGACGTGGAAGAAGCGTACCTGTATTGTACGGCGCTTGGGCTGTATCAGGCTTTTGTGGACGGCAAGCGCGTCGGCGATGCGGAACTGGCCCCGGGCTGGACGAGCTATCACAAGCACCTGTGCTACCAGACCTATGACCTTACCGCCGCTTTGACGGCCGGTACGCACCAGTTGAGCGCGTGGCTGGGGGTGGGCTGGTACAAGGGACGCATGGGCATTTTGAACACGCGCAACAATTATGGGGAGAAAACCGCGTTTCTGGGGCAGTTGGAGATTCGCTACCGGGATGGCCGCAGGCAGCGCATCCTGACGGATACCAGCTTTGTGGGCGCGGATACGCCCATTACGTTTTCGGATATTTACGATGGCGAGGTTTATGACGCGCGGCTGGGGCTGCATCACACGCGGCCAACGGCAGTGCTGCCCTTTGAAAAGCACGTGCTCACGGCGCAGGCGGGCGGGTATTGCCGCGTCATGGAACGCCTGCCCGTGCAGCAGGTGATCGTGACCCCGAAGGGTGAAACGGTGCTGGACTTTGGGCAGAACCATGCGGGCGTTGTGGAATTCCGCGTGCAGGGCAAAGCCGGGCAAAGCGCGGCGTTGCAGTGCTTTGAAGTGCTGGATAGTGAGGGCAACGTCTATACCGATAACCTGCGCAGCGCCAAGCAGACCATCCGCTATACGCTGGGCGAAACAGGCCAGGCGGTATACCGCCCCACATTCACCTTTCAAGGGTATCGCTATGCGCAAATTCTGGAATGGCCGTGTGAGGTTTGCGCACAGGATTTTACCGCGCTGGTGATCCATACCGATATGGAAACCATCGGCGAGTTTGAATGCTCTGATCCCCTGCTCAACCGCCTGTGGGAGAACATTCGATGGGGGCTGAAAAGCAATTTTGTGGATATTCCCACCGATTGCCCCCAGCGGGACGAACGCATGGGCTGGACAGGCGATGCGCAGATTTTCTCCGCCACGGCCTGCATGATTGCCAACACCTATCCTTTCTTTGATAAATGGCTGACCGATCTGGCGTGCGACCAAACGGCGGAGGGCGGCGTGCCCCATGTGGTGCCCGATACGCTTACGGATGCTAAGCGCGCGCAGGATAACTGGCTGGTACGGGAGGGTACCCACAGCGCCGCCGCCTGGGCGGACGCGGCGGTGATCATCCCCTGGAACCTCTACCTGGCCTATGGCGATACGGCCATCCTGCGCAAGCAATACGACAGCATGGCCGCCTGGGTGCGCTTCATGAAAAACCATGCCGAGGATGGCATGTGGCAGTATCGCCTGCAACTGGGCGATTGGGTGGCGCTGGATGCGCAGGAAGGCAGCTACTTTGGCGCGACGCCGCTGGAGATCACCTCCACAGCCTATTATGCCTATAGTGCGCGTTTAATGGCCAAGGTGGCCGCCATACTGGAAAAACCGGAGGACGCCGCACAGTTCGCAGCCATTGCGCAGGAGGCGCAAACCGCGTTTGTACAGCATTTTTTTACCAAGGATGGCAGGATGACAGCGCAAACGCAAACCGCGCATGTGCTGGCGCTGCACTTTGATCTGGTGCCGGATGCCTGGCGTGCGCAGACGCTGGCAGGCTTGGTGCGGCTGGTGGAAGAGCGAAACGGGCACCTGGTAACCGGCTTTGTGGGAACGCCCTACATTGCCCATGCCCTGAGCGATAACGGCGCATGGGATGATGCGTTTTCCCTGCTGATGAAACGGGATTTCCCCAGTTGGCTGTATCAGGTGGAAAAAGGCGCAACCACCGTATGGGAACACTGGGACGGCATCAAACCGGATGGCACCATGTGGAGCGCGGGGATGAACTCCTTTAACCATTACGCGTACGGCGCCATTGGGGAATGGATGGTGAAAAACATCGGCGGCTTGCGGGTGGATGAGCGTATGCCCGGGTACCGCCACAGCATCCTTGCCCCGCAGGTGGGCGGCGGGCTTACCTTTGCCAAGGTGAGCGAGCAGACTGTTTACGGTGAACTGGCGGTGGCATGGCGCCTTGCGGGCGGCACGCTTACCGTGCAGGCAACCGTGCCGTGCAACACCACCGCGACGCTCCTGCGCCCCCGGCACGCATTGGGTGAAGAAGCGCTTACCTTGGGTTCGGGCACGCATACCGTGGTTTACGAGTATACGCGCTAAGCGCGCGACAGCATACAGGGGGAGATGTGGCATGGAGCAGTCACTTCCGTTTCAGGCGATTTCCGCGTTCCCGCCGGAGCGGAAAGGCGAGGTGGATCATCTGCTGCGGGAAGCCGTGCAGAGGAACCGCCGCAAGATCATCGTGCTGGATGATGATCCAACCGGCACACAGGCCGTACACGATGTGGCCGTGTATACCGATTGGTCGATGGACAGCATTCGCAGGGGCTTTGACGAAGAAAGCGCGCTCTTCTTTGTGCTGACCAACTCCCGCAGCTTCAGCGCGGCGCAAACCGCCGCCGTACATGCGCAGATTGGCCGCAACCTGATTACGGCGGCACGCGAGCGCGGCACCGATTTTCTGGTTGTGAGCCGTGGGGACAGCACTTTGCGCGGCCACTATCCGCTGGAAACGCGGGTTTTGGCCGAGGCGATGCAAAAGGCCGGTATGCCCGTGGATGGTGAGGTGATCTGTCCCTTTTTTGGCGATGGCGGGCGCCTGACGGTGGACGACATCCATTATGTGCGCACAGGGGAAACGCTGGTGCCCGCATCCCAGACGGAATTTGCCAGGGACACGACGTTTGGTTATGCCAACGCGAATCTGCGTGCCTATATCGCGGAAAAGACGCAGGGAGAATACCCCGCCGAAGCGGTGGTTTCCATCTCACTTGCGGAGCTAAGGCGGCTGGATTTCGATTCGATAACCGTGAAACTGCTTGGGCTTGAGCACTTTGCCAAGGTGATTGTCAATGCGGCGGATGCATACGATGTCAAGGTATTCTGCATCGCCCTGTACCGGGCGTTGCAACAGGGCAAACGCTACTGCTACCGCGTGGCTGCTTCCTTTATCAAGGCGCTGGCGGCCATCAGCGACAAACCCCTGCTGCAACACCACGAGATGGTGGGCGCAAAAGGCGTGGGCGGCGGCATTGTGGTCGTTGGCTCGCACACCCAAAAAACGACCGCGCAGTTGGAGGCGCTCCTAGCGCTGCCCGCCCTGCAACCGCTGGAAATGGATACGGCGCTCGTGTTCAAGCCGGGCGCGCTGGAAGCGGAGGCGCTGCGATTGGCCGCGGTGTGTGACAGCCTGATGCAGCGCGGCGTTACGCCCGTGGTATACACCAGCCGAACAACAATCACGCGCAATGAAGATACCGCCGAGCAAGCGCTTTTGCGCAGTGTGCAAATATCGGAGGCCGTGCAGGCCATGGTGGCCGCACTGCGGGTGAAGCCCGCTTTTATCGTGGCAAAAGGCGGCATTACATCCAGCGATATCGGCACCAAGGCGCTTGGGGTACGGCGTGCCATGGTGCTGGGGCAGGCAATCCCCGGCGTGCCCGTGTGGCACACGGGTGAGCAATGCCGCTTCCCGGGCATCGCCTATGTGATTTTCCCCGGGAATGTGGGGGATACGGCAGCGCTGCGCGATGTGGTGGCGCTGTTGCAGAATCAACCGCAACCCTGACAGGCGAGCGTTTCACGGCGGCTCAGCCTGTCACATATCGTCGGTGGGTCTTTGCCAGCGCACGCTTCATCGCCCTGCGGGCTGTGCGCTTGCTTTCGCTAAAAGGCTTTCGCGGTAAGCCGTTGGGGCTCTTGCCCGCTCGGTTTAACAAGCACACGGCGCTGCCGTGCCCTGTGCTTGTTAAACCGCTCACCTCCAGCTCGCTTTCGCCTTCGGCGAAGGCTTTCGACCCCGCCTGTTCCATTGGCGCGAGGCGCACTGTCGTGCACCTCTGGGCACACGCTCGCTTTCGGTGCCTTAACCCCGGCAGGGGTTTCGCCCCTGCACCCTGACCAGGGCTGGCAGCCCTGCACCCAACTTTTTCGAGCCGTTGCACGGCCAATGCCAGCGGGCGGCCATTATTCGACAGGTTGAACACGACGCAGCAAAGAAAGGGCGGTTACGCATGAAAATCGGGTTGATCTATACCAGCACCACCCCTGAGCTGATTGAACTGGTGGAGCGGGAGGTACGCATGGCGCTGGGCGAGGGCGTGGAGCTGTTAAGCTTGCAGGATCCTTCGATCCTTGCGGATATTCGCGCGGCAGGCTATGTGGAGGCCGCACCGGCCGCGCGGCTGGTGAGCCTGTACATGCAAGCGGTGAGCGCCGGATGTCAAGCGCTGCTGAACCTTTGCTCCTCGGTTGGCGAAGTGGCCGATAGCGTGCAGAGCCTTGCGCGTTACCTCGGCGTGCCGATTGTGCGGGTGGATGAAGCGATGTGCCGTCAGGCTGTGCGCAGCGGCGCGCGGATTGCGGTCGTCGCGACGCTGCCCACTACCATGGCGCCTACAAAGGCAACCCTGTACCGCGTCGCGCGGGAAATGGGCAAACGCGTTACCCTGCTGGAGTGCCTGGTTGAAGGCGCTTTCGGGCTGGATCAGGACGCGTTTCGAGCGCGCATGGCGCAGCACATAGGCGCGGTGGCAGAGGAGGCGGAGGTCATCCTCTTTGCGCAGGGCTCCATGGCGTATTGTGAAGCGTATATTGCGGATGTATACCAAAAGCCCGTGCTTTCCAGTCCGCGTTTTGGCGCGGCGGCGCTGCGCCGCGCGCTGGAGGAGCGGGGAAGCCTGTAAACGGCTGCCCGGCCTTGTTCTTCTGCGGCGAAAACACGCCCCCCAGCAAGCTTGGATAAGGAGAAGCATACCATGCGGAAAATCATAATCTCGGTGGCGCCGGTTCCTGCTGCGGCATCGCCCCATGATCCGCAGGCCATCGCGCGGGATGTGGTGGCGTGCTATCATGCGGGCGCGGCCATGGTGCATCTGCACAGCCGGGACGCAAGCGGCCTGCTCACGGCGGATACCGCGCTGCTGGCCGAAACGGTTTCCCTGATACGCGCGCAATGCCCCATCATTATTGAGGTATCCACCGGGGGCGTATCAAACCTGACCATTCAGGAGCGCTGCCAGACCTGTTACCCCAGCTGGGTTGAGTGCAATTCGCTCAACGTAGGCTCGGTGAACCTGGGCGAGGCGGTGTATCAGAACCCGATCCGCGATGTGCGTTACTGTGTGGAGCAGATACTGCAAAACGGCAAACTGCCGGAAATCGAAGTGTTTGAAATCGGCATGATTCACACGGCGCGCGTTCTATCCCTAGAATATCCCATGGCCAAACCGCTGCTGCTTGCGCTTGTGCTGGGGCACAGCGGCGCGATGCCCGCGACAGTTGAGGCGCTGGATTTGATGCTGCAAGGGCTGTACACGTTCTTCCCCTGCCGTGCGGAGGTGCTCTGGGGCATTACCCAGGCGCACCGTGCGGGGTGGGAGTTGATCGACGCCGCGCTGGAGCGTGGCGCAAACGCTGTGCGCATCGGGTTTGAGGATAGTGATCTGCTGGGCGTGAACAGGAAAGCGCCCAATAACGCCGCGCTGGTGGAGGCGCTGGCCAAACAGATTACGCAGCATGCCCTGCTTTGCGCAACGCCTGATGAGGCGCGTCATATGCTGGGGCTTCCCGCTCGCTCCTGAACGCGCAGGCGCAGGCGCTGGCCAAACAGATTACGCAGCATGCCCTGCTTTGCGCAACGCCTGATGAGGCACGTCAGATGCTGGGGATTTCCCCTCGCCCCTGAACGCGCAGGCCAAACAGGTTACGCAGCATGCCCTGCTTTACGCAACGCCTGATGAGGCGCGTCAGATGCTGGGGCTTCCCGCTCGCTCCTGAACGCGCAGGCGCAGGCGCTGGCCAAACAGGTTACGCGGCATGCCCTGCTTTGCGCAACGCCTGATGAGGCGCGTCAGATGCTGGGGCTTCCCGCTCGCTCCTGAACGCGCAGGCCAAACAGATTACGCAGCATGCCCTGCTTTACGCAACGCCTGATGAGGCGCGTCAGATGCTTGGGATTTCCCCTCGCTCCTGAACGCGCTGGCCAAACAGGTTACGCAGCATGCCCTGCTTTGCGCAACGCCCAATGAGGCGCGTCATATGCTGGGGCTTCCCGCTCGCCCCTGAACGCTCAGGTGCAGGGGCTTTACTGGGTGGCAACCTTTCAGGCTTGCTTATTTTGCTGCACCGTAAGCCGTGCTGCCTGCCGCTTCTCGGGCTCGCGCCATGGCTATCCCCTGCGCAGAGGGATTTTTCTGATTTTGGCAGGCTAACGCATTTGCGCGGGGCGCGCATACGGATGCGACAGCTCCCCGCGCAAGGGCTTGCAAAGCCTGCCGCGTGAAGGCGGGCAACGCAGCCGCAAGCGCGGCGCGGCCGCGCCGAAGCAGCGCCGCCAGCCGACGCGGCAACAGACCCGCAGGACGGTTGGATAGTAGGTTTTGGCGCAGGCGCGGGCACGCCTTACGGCGCTTGCCCCGCAGGCGTTACAGCCCCAAATCACCCTGCTCATGGACGATGGAAACGCTCGGGTCATACCGTTTGGTGAGGATGCGGTTTGCCTTGCGGTGCTCGACCGTATCAAAGATGATGGAAAAATCATAATCGGGCGGATACAGTTCCGCGGCGGCTACCTGTAATTGCAGGCGCGTGTGCTTGACCATGCGCTTTACGCCTTTGACCTGCACGATCACATCCCCATGTTCATCCGCGGGGCGGTACACGATGCCGGTTTCCTTGTGCGGCAGCACGATCACGCTATCGCCCATCGTGAATTTGGCGGCGGTATCGGCGGCCTGTCGGATGGGCTGGATGCGGGTCAACCCGCTCTTGGGCGCGCGTACCGCGGCCTGCGGCAAGGGGTCGTGGACAGCGGAGCCGTACACGACATCGTGCGCGCGTGCCAGCAGGTGCGGCGCAAGCCCCAACCGCTGCGCAATTTGCAGGGCGCAGCTTTCGCCGGATTTGCCCATCTCCAGCAGGTACAGCGGCGCGAGGCTTTCGGGGTCAAAGGCCATGCGGGCGCTTTTGACATGCTCGGTTGTCTCCGCGTAGGTTTTGACCTGCGGATAGTGCGTTGTGACCAGAAACATGCACCCGCGCAGGCGAAGCTCTTCCAGCACGGCGATGGCAATTCCCATGCCCTCCGCGGGATCGGTGCCGCTGCCCAGTTCATCCATCAGGACGAGGCTATCCGGGCTGGCGTTTTCCAGAATGCGGATCACGTTTTTGATGTGGCCGGAGAATGTGGACAGGTTCTGCGTGATGTTCTGGCTATCGCCGATATCGCACCAGCAGGCATCCTGCATGGCGATGTAGCTTTGCTCCCCGCAGGGGATGTGCAGGCCGCATTGCGCCATCAGGGTAAGCAGCCCCACGGTTTTGATGGCGACGGTTTTCCCGCCGGTATTGGGGCCGGTGATGATGACGCCGCGGTTTTCCGCTTCCATGGTGATGGTAAGGGGCACGCAGGTATCGCGATGCAACAGGGGATGGCGACCCATGATGATGGAAAGCCTGCGCTGCCCGCCGATTTGCACGGCGTTCGCGCCCATGGCGGCGCTCAGCTTTGCCTTGGCAAACAGTACATCCAGCGAAGCCATGGTGTTCATGTTGCGGCTGATGGCCTGGGCGTTTTGCGCGACCTGCGCGCTGAGCGTATACAGGATGCGGCGCTCTTCGGCATCTTCCTGGGTGATGATGCCTGCCATATCGCCCTGTAGCGCGCTGATGGCGTTTGGCTCCATAAACACGGTTGCCCCTGTGCTGGAGGCATCGATCACCGTTCCGCCAAACTGATGCTGGTAGCGGCGCTGTACCGGCAGCACATAGTGCCCGCCCCGGTTGGTAATGTAGTCATCCGCGAGGTATTGTTTGCGGGTCTGGCGTATCTGGTTCAGCTTTTCTTTGATTTTGCTTTCCAGATACACTTTTTTACGGCGCAGATCGCGCAGCAGGGCGCTGGCTTCGTCATAGATGCGATCTTCCGCCACGCTGTTTTCGATATCCGTTTGCAAATCGGTCAGGGGCGCGATGGCCTGGCTGTAGCTCGCCAGCGCCGCATCCTGCGTGGCGCACCGCGTGAGGTAGGCCGTCATGCGCTTGCAGGCGGCCGCAAACAGCGCCACGCCTGTCAGTTGATCGGGCGTGAGCATGGCGCCGATTTCGCTCAGCCGCAGGGTCTCATCCAGCGCCTTCATCATGGGCAGGGGCGGCGAGCCTAAGGCGTCGAGCACACGCCGCGCCGAGGTGGTCTCCGCCATTTTTTGCTGGCAGACCGCCTCCTGCAGATAGGGTTCCAGCTGTGTGATTGTGTGCCGGGCGGTATCGGATACGGCATGCTCCTGAAGCATGGCTAAAACCGCGGGAAATTCAAGGGTCTCAAAATATGGATTCAAGGTGTATCTCTCCTCATGGTATTGGGCAGCAGTGTGCAGCTTCGCGCATGAGTGAGAAACTGGCGCTTGTTTGGTACAAAACAAAAAGACATAGACCACGCTATGCCCACAGTACCGCTATGACGGACTGCCGGCTATCGATCTGTATCAAACATGGCACGCCATAAACAAGCGATCATGCGGTCGCCTGAGAATATGGAAATGCCAGCGCCCTTTACAGAACCGATAACAAACAGTCACCCCCTGATGGATTTGCTTGTATTGTACAACGATTGTCCGGAATCGTCAAGGGGGGGATAGGGAGGAGAGGGGTTGCGGCGGGGGTCATACGGTTTTACCAACCCTCCCCCCCAGCAGGCAGTGACATATCGCGCGGTTTCTGCTATTATGATAGCAACCGCTGCGCGGCTGACAAATGAATGCGCAGCATAGCACATGCCCTTTTGGTGGTAGTGGAGGTGCCTTATGATTTCTGACGCCCTGTATCAAGCAGCCTTTGCTTTTCGCAAAACCAAACTCTGGCATCAATTATACGATTCCCAAATTTTCGCTATCCAGCATGCGGATGGCACCATCGGCTATTGCTGCGTCATGGGCATCATGGGCGAGCATCTGGCGCTGGCCGTATACCCCGGCGAAGAGGGGCTGGCGGCGTATCGCCTCATGGGCATGAAGCGCGACGGGTTGGAAGAATTTGAAAAACATGAGCGCGCGTTCTCGCAAAACTGCTTGATGTGCTCCTTTGTGAGCAGGGAAGAGCTGCGCCCGCGGGAACTGGCGGAGGTGCGGCGCTATTGCAAGGCCAATGGCATTACACCTCGCGGGAAGAACGCGTACCCGCAGTTTCGGCGTTTTCTGCCGCATTACTTTCCATGGTACCTGGAGGATGAGAAGGAGCAGACGCACCTGCTGGAAGGGCTTCAGGCGTGTATGGAAGTCGCCGATAAATTGGAGAATCGTTACCCGGAATCGATGGGTTTTCTGGATATGGAGCCGTTTGACCACTCCATCCCGCTTCTAACAAAGAAAGGCAAGCGTTGGGTGTGGACAGCGCACATGCTGCCGGACCCGCAGCCCATCGTATACCCGGTGGCGGCGGTCACGGATGAACTGCGGCTGGCAAGCATCCGCAGAGCCCCGCCGAGCAAGGCAAAAACGACTTCCGGCAAAGCAAGCCTTGGGCAGCGGCGCGCCGCGGGGCATCCATGGGCATGTGATGTGGCCATGTACCCCACCGCGATGCGGCAGCAGGATGACCCCGCCCCGGATGGCGATGACAGTATCGAGCCGCGCAAAGCCCCTTACTTCCCTTATCTGCTGATGGTGGTTGATATGCTCAGGGAACAACCGCTGCATATGACAATTACCGATCAGGCGGATTCATATGCCCCGCAGCTTGGCGAAGCCCTGCTGTCGCTCATAGAAGAAGCAGGGATGCCCGTGCGCATCGAAGTACGAAACGACCGCACCTTCGCGTTGATTAAGGATATTGCCAAGCAGCTGCAGATTCCCCTTCAAAAAAAGAAGAGCCTGCCGTTGCTGGCAGAATTGCTGCAAGATTTTTATGAGCATATGACCACACAGGATGATGAAGAGCATCCCGACGATGGAGGCGCTTCTTTTCTGGAACAACTGGCGGATCCGGCACGGCAGGCCATGCTTCCGGACGATGTTCTCTCTGAGGTTGCACAGGCGATACGGCGTTTCCATAAGGCAGAGCTGCCGGAGGGGTTGCTGGACAGCATCGCGGCGGAATTGCGCAAGCGTGGGCTGCAAGCATAGCGGCGGGAGCGCGGTAACCGCCTGCTTGCCTGTGCGGTTGCGGGCTGGCGCGGCCATGCCTGCGATGGCGCGAAGGAAGCCCATTGGAAAGGGGCTTGCAGCATAACCTTCGCATGTATGGCATGCGGCCTGCAAAGGGTATTTTACCATGCAGTTGCGGGCGCATCGTACGCAGCCCATTCGCAAGGGGCTGCATAGCACCCCGCGCTGGCAGGGATGGGCAGCCCAAAAGGGTACTTTGCTCTTTGGTTACGGGTGAATTGTACGCAGCCCATTCGCAAGGGGCTGCATAGCACCCCGCGCTGGTAGAGAAGGCAGCCCAAAAGGGTACTTTGCTCTTTGGTTACGGGTGAATTGTACGCAGCCCATTCGCAAGAGGCTTGCGGCATAACCCGCGCTGGCAGGGAAGGCAGCCTATAAGGGTACTTTGCCCTTTGGTTACGAGTGAATTGTACGCAGCCCATTCGCAAGGGGCTGCGTAGCATCCCGCACTGGTAGGGATGGTTAGCCCAAAAGGGTACTTTGCTCTTTGGCTGCGGGTGAATCGTATGCAGCCCATTGGAAAGGCGCTTGCAGCACAACCCGCGCTGGTAGGGATGGTCAGCCTGATTAGGAACCTTACCCTTCGTTCGCGGGCGCATCGGTACTGCGGCGCGAGGGGGGGTCGCTGCTTTCTCCCTTTTTGCGGCGCTTTTCCGTGTACATCAGCCAGTCCACGCGCTCCAGAATGTTTTCCACGCTGGTTTGCGCGTCATCTACAAATATATCCGCGCCCATGCTTAAGGAAAGCGCGTAAGGCTTGCCGGCGGTTTGGTTGTAAGCGGTAATCGCCTTGCCGATGCGCGCTACCAGCTTAACGAGGGATGGCATATCGCGAAGGTTTGCGACAATGGCAAACTCATCCCCGCCCAGGCGGGCGATTGCATCGCCTTTGCGCAGCACGCTTTGGATGGTCTGGGTGGCGGCTCTGATGGCCGCGTCTCCTTCGTTGTGCCCGTGCAGGTCGTTGATCTGCTTCAGGTTGTCAATATCCAGAAAAATGATGCCAAAGGGTTTGCGGTCGTTGGTGCGCAGCCTTTGGGTTAAATAACTTTCAAAGGATGCGCGCGTCCATGCCCCGGTAAGGCTGTCAAGCTGCACCATGCGTTCTTGCAGGTACATGTACAGGATAGCCAGCGCGCAGGCGCTGCTGGGCCATAACAGCAGTACGCCGTACAGGAAGCCCTGCACTAGCCCGCCGGTAATGGGCATGAGGCAAAACAGCGTCAGGAACAGAAAATCGGTTCGGCGGATGTTTCGCTTGCGCTTGAAAAGCAAAGCGAAGCCGGATAAAAGATAGCTGTAAGAAACAGTCATGATCAGGGGAAACAGAAAGCCGCGATGGTATACGCCCTGCGCGTCGATATAGAATATTGTATGCAGCAGGGGCGAGAGCAGCGTAAGCAGCAGCGTTAACCATATGGGAAGCCACAGCGGCCACGCGGCTTTGAGCTGGCGCACTTCGCCATAGGTAGTGAGCGAATCCGCCAGGAGGTACCAATACAGCGTGATGATAGGGGCAAACCCAAACAGGAAAAAATGCAGGAGCGTAGATAATACGCGATACTGGAGCGCGGGCTGGTTGTTGATGATGCAGGTAATGGCCTCAAACGTGTTCATGGCGATGATGAGGATGCAGCCCAAGAAAAACAGCCGATTGAACGCGTTTTGATGATCCAGCTTTTGATAGGCGAGAAAAAGCACGATCATCAAAAATACGGTGGCGAACAGGTTGATATCAATCCGCAGGAAGGTATCCATAAACCCTCGCCTCCCATCCGCGTTCGCGTGCTTCACGGTAGCTATGCTTGCCTTGCGCCCTTTGGCAGGCTAAGGCGGTTTTCATGGTTTGCATACGGTGCTGTTTTCGGATGGTTTTCGTATAATAGTATTAAACATGAACAACCATAATTCCTTGAATAAAAGAGATTTCTTTCAGGAATACCGCCAGTTATTTGGGATGCAGCGGGGAAACCGATGTGCAAAAAGGCTTTTGGGAAATGCGCAAATACCGCGCGCGGCGCTGTGCTTTGCCACGGGCAGGATACCGCCGGGCATTGCGGCTACCGGTAACGGCGCGCGTTTGGCAACCGCAGCAACATACTGCATGCGATGAACCTGCACCGTGCAGAAAGCCCCTGATGCAAGCAAAATGATAACCCATGGCAAAGCACGCCCATCACGCGCAGGCGCACAAAAACACCCGGCGGACGCAAGCCCGCCGGGTGTTTTTGTGCGTTTTTTTCAGCCTTGTGCCAGTGCTACCAGCTGATCCAGGTTGCGTTTGCCGAAGGTGACTTGCGCATCATTGACCACAATGGCCGGTACGCTCATGATGGCGTACTGGTTTTTGAAGGCGGGGTAGCGTGCCACGTCGATCATCTCCGCCTGCACCAGCGGGTTTTGGATGGCCATGAGCTGCGTAAGCGTGACGACATCCGGGCAGAAGGTGCAGGACAGGGAAACGCCCACCTTGATGTTCACGGGCTTATCCACCGCGCGCAGCTTGGCAAGGGATTCCTCACTCACCTGCTGCCCCGGGCCCGCGGTGTTGTACAGCGCCAGAATGAAGGAGTTGATCTCATGCCCGCCCGGGATGCCGTGGAACTGCACGCCCGTGGGGCTGCCATCCCCCCGCAGTACGACCATCGCGGGGTACAGCGTGATGTTCAGCTGCTGCTCCAGCGCGGGGTCTTCCCCTTTTTGCAGGAAACGCACGCTGAGTTTATCCGACAGCGATACAAACTCGGTGGCAAACGCCTTGAGCTCCGCGCTCCAATCCGCGCTGTCATCCAGCACGGTCACAAGCTGTACCGGTTTTTCAAAACGGCTCAGAATGCCTTCCAGCTGCCCGCGGGTGGCTTCGTCAAACACGGCTTGGGCGGGCGCGGCGGTGGCCGGCGGCTGCTCCTCATGGTGAAGCCCCAGTAATTCCCGCTTGCGGGCGATGTAGCGCTCCGCGTTGGTGGCGGCAATGGCGCCATCGGCAACGGCGGTTACCAGCTGCCGCAGCTCCTTGGGGCGCACATCGCCCGCGGCGTACACGCCGTCCACATTGGTGCGCATGCTTTCATCCGTGGGGATGTAGCCATATTGATCCACGCGCAGCTGATCCCGATACTCGGTCGTTTGCGGCATATAGCCCACAAACACAAACACGCCGAAGGTCTCGCCCGCGGGCGGCGTATACACCCAGGATTCCCCGGTTTGGTTGTTGATGAATTTCGCGGCGGCAAGCATGGTTTCTCCAGTGACTTCCAGCAGCTCGGTATGGAATTTGACTTCGATCTTCGGGTGCGCCAGCACGCGCTCGGCAATCATTTTGGAGCAGGTGAACTCCGGCTCCCGCGCGATTACGGTCACTTTGCGGGCATAGCGGGTGAGGAACATGGATTCTTCGGCCGCCGCAAAGCCCGCGCCCACCACAAATACATCCAGGCCGGAGAAAAACTCCCCGTCGCACGTGGCGCAATAGCCAATACCGCGCCCCTGGAACGCTTCCTCGCCCACAAAGCCCAGTTTCCGGGGCACGGCGCCGGTTGCCACCAGCACGGCCAGGGCTTCATACATGCCGTCCACGGTGTATATCTTTTTGATATCCCCCGTGAAATCTACCTTTTCCACCACGGTTTGGCGGAACGCAACGCCGAAGTTCTCCGCCTGCTTACGCATGGTTTCGCTCAGCTCCGCGCCGGAAGCGTGCAGCACGCCCGGATAGTTTTCCACGTCCGAGGTGATCTTAATCTGCCCGCCCGCGGAGCTGCGATCCAGTATCAGCGTCTTGAGGCGGGCGCGGCCGGCATAAATGCCGGCCGTCATACCCGCGCTGCCTGCGCCGATGATAATCAAATCAAACAGCTCGTTTTTCATCGTTAAATCTTCCCCACAAGGTCAAGGCTTGGTTTCAAGGTTTCTGCGCCCGGGCGCCACTTGGCGGGGCATACCTGATCGCCATGGGCGGCCACAAACTGGGCGGCCTGCACCTTGCGCAGCAGCTCGGCGGCTTCGCGCCCGATGTTATTGGCGTTCACTTCATAGGAAACGATTTTGCCTTCGGGGTTCACCACAAAGCTGCCGCGCAGCGCCAGCCCCTCTTCTTCAATGAAGACGTCAAAATCGCGCGCCAGCTTGGCGGTGGGGTCGGCCAGCATGGGGAAACGAATCTTGCGGATGGTCTCGGATGCGTCGTGCCATGCTTTATGCACAAAGTGCGTATCGGTGGAAACGGAGTACACCTCCGCGCCGATTTTGGTAAACTCGGCGTAATGATCCGCCAGATCGGCAAGCTCTGTGGGGCAAACGAAGGTGAAATCCGCGGGATAGAATACAAAGACCGACCATTTGCCAAGCAGATCCGCCTTGGTTACATCCTGAAAATCACCATTTACGAAGGCTTTGACGCTAAAATCGGCTACCTCTTTGTTGATAAGCGACATGTTTGTTTTCCTCCTTATGTTTGTTTGGGGCGGGGATGGCGCCCGGGGTACGGGCGTGTTCCGCGCCGGATGGGAAAGGGCTAGTGGGTTGTGCGGCAATCGGCGCACCATCCGCGAAAGAGCATCACGCGAGCTTCCACCCGTATGCCGGTTGCCTGTTCTACCGCCGCGTCCAGCTGCGTAAGCAGTTGGGCGGGGAGGGTATCGTCCGTATCGAAGATGCGGCCGCACCCTTGGCAGGCGGCATGGCAATGCTCGGCCGTGTTGCAGTCAAACCGATCCGGCGCGCTGGGGAAAGATAGGCGCAACACCTGCCCCTCGGCGGCCATGGTGCTCAGGTTACGGTACACCGTGCCAAGGCTGATTTGCGGGTACGCTATGCGTACATGGTCATACACCTGCGCGGCGGTCGGGTGATCCAACGTAGCAAGCGCGGCCTGTATCCTTTCGCGCTGGGCGCTGAAACGTTTGCTCATCCCTCCACCTCCTGCATCATTAAATAATAATGATTATCGTTATTATAACAGGTTTCAGTTAGATGTCAATAACTTGCGGAAAATTTTCTGGTGATACGTTGGGTGCGCGGGCGAAGATATGGATGTGCGCATAGGCGCGAGTGAACGCGGGCACGGCAAAGCCCCGCACGCGGAACGGGCGGGGCTAGGCTATCAAAAAGCGGTTCCAGGGCTGGTAACTCTGGTCAGGGTGCAGGGGTGAAACCCCGCCGGGGTTTGGGGTGGAACCCAAGTGGCCTACGCGCCAAACATCATCGAAAGCGGGCAAACAGCCCGCAGGGCTAGCAAGCGAGCGATGGCAGAACCCAACCCGGGTTTTTACAAGCAAAGCCCCGCACATTCCACATGCGGGGCTTTGCTATACGCGTTGGCTGGGCGCTATACCGCTGGACGCATCGCGCCTTGAGCGCTGCCTGCGCACTGGCGCGGCTGCGCCGCTACGGGCGGCGCTGGGTTTCGGCAAAACGCACCCAAGGGGTTCACCGGTTGGCGCAGGGGCATGGGGTTTTGCCCCCTGCCGTACCTTACCCCTGCCAGACCAGATTGCCGCCCACAAAGGTCATCAGGGGTTGCATGTCGCCTGTAAACACGGCGATATCCGCCGCATACCCCGGCGCCAGCTGCCCGCGCGTCGCTTCGCCGATGGAGGCGGCGGGGCTTTGCGATGCGACCGTTAATGCCTGCGCGAGCGTAAGCCCGCCAAAGCTTTGCATGTTGCGCACCGCGCGATCCATCGTGAGCGTGCTGCCCGCGATGGTGCCATCCGGCAGGCGGCATTCCACGCCGCTGACCGTCACGGTTTGATCGGCAATGGTGTATTGCCCGTCCGGCAGGCCGGAGAAACGGATGGAATCGCTCACCAGCACAAGCTTATTCCCCTTGAGCGCGGCGGCCATGGATAGCAGCGAGGGGTGCACATGGAAACCATCGGCGATGATTTCACAATATACGCGCGGGTCGCCCAGCACCGCGCCCAACACGCCGGGCTGGCGGTGCAGCAGGCTGGGCATGGCGTTGAAGGTGTGGGTGGCATGGGTTGCACCCGCCTGAATGCCTTCCAGCGCCTGCTCGAACGTGGCGTTTGTATGCCCGATGGACACCGTGACCCCTGCGCGCACCAGATTGCGGATCAGCTCGGGCGCGCCTTCCCCTTCGGGGGCGACGGTGATCAGCCGTACATCCGCAAGCAGGGGCTTGATGCGTGCCCAATCCGGCGGGATGATGTGCGCGGGATTCTGCGCGCCGCTTTTTTCGCGGTTCAGGAAGGGGCCTTCCACGTGCGCGCCCAAAATGCGCGCGCCGTCAAAATCCGGCGCGAAAGATGCGCGTTTGGCCGTGCCGATATCCGTAAGCACCTGTGCGTAACGTTCCCATGCCAGGCAACTGACCGTGGGCAGCCAGGCGGTTACGCCGTGCTTTGCCAGTTCGCGGCTCATCAGCAGCAGTTCATCTGCGCCCACATCGCCTGCTTCACGGCCGCCAAAGCCGTGAATGTGCACATCCATGAGCCCCGCGGAAACATACCCGCCCTTGGCGTCGATGATCTGCGTGCCCTCCGGCGGGGTATCCACAAGGCCAAGGATGTGATCGGTAAACAACAGTGCCTGCTGCGTGCGGAACGCTCCGCCTGTAAGGATACTGGCATTGACGATGGCTTTCATGGTTTGGAACCTTTCCTTTCGGTCTTTTGGGTGGTCGGGTTTTCGGGGGTATGGATAGGATACACGGTTTTGGGGGGGTGAAAACAGGAGGCGGGCGTTTTGATTCCATTTTCTCCTGCACAGACTTATGATGTAGGTTTTTACGCCGTTTGGCTTGCCTTGAGGGTGGTTAAGGCTAGCCATATAGGAGATTTGTTACAGTGTGAAGAAAGTATGCTCATTCCCATATCAATTCTCTGATGGTTTGGTTTTGTCGTTTTCATCAAAAGAAAAGCGCCCTGTAGATTCAGCCAGATTTTTCGCCTCTCGCTTTACGCGTCTTTCCAGCTTCTTTATATCTTCTGCTGGCGGGAGCGTTTAAGGGTGAATACCACGTTTCATAAGCATATTCCTTACACTTGCGTTATTCTGAATGTGTTCGCTCTTAATCTGATTTTCGCCTTGCATATTTTGTTCATCCACGTTATGGTTGGTCATTTCTGTCGCAAGGTTTTTTGCTGCAACGGTAAGTGCCGGTAAAAAATCCGCCAAGGGACGACCATCAGGAACGCTCATGATGTTCCTCATTTGTGCAGTGTTGTGACCTCCAAATAGGGCGGTGTCACCTGCTGAACGGATTCTACCAAAGCCTTTGTCATCAACGCCGCGTTCATAGATATTTTGTGAGAGTTTCTTTTCCGATTCACGCAGACGTTCCCTTGCATCAAGGCGCGCGATGAGTTGCAGACGATCCTGTAATAGTTCCTGCCGTCTGGTTTGTAGTGCAAAGTAACTTTGTGCAAAGGCGATTACTTCTTTGCGTGGATCCCCATTCTGCGCAATCAGATAACAAGCGTAACGCGTGAGGTGGAAATCCTTCACCTTACGAATGGCTCCTTTGGGGAGGTTGATCGTTTTCATACCGTCACGAAAATGATCGGAAACCTCAAGCCCGTTAACATTGCATGATATCATTGCGCGTTTGATCGCTTCTTCGAAATTCTCCCAGCGTGTATAATCCAAAAGAAGCTGCAGATCACGGGCATTCCAATACTCAATCATGGGAAAACCTTCAAGCGTATGCGCTATTGCATCAAATTGCTCCTGCAAAAACGAGATACGTTCCATATTCATGAGAGGTTCTCCTCCTTACGCATTGTTATAAAAGCCGTATACGCTTACACCGAAAACCGCACCAAGGTCAAATCTTCATCTCTGGAAGAGCCACCCACCATGAGCGTATACTCGCCCTTTTCCAGCACGCGGCGGCCGTCATCGCGCACGGCGCACAACGCGTCATCAGGGATGGGGATGCGCACGACTGCCGTTTCGCCGGCGGCAAGGGCTACCCGCCGGAAGGCGACCAGTTCTTTGACGGGGGTCATGCGCCCCGCGGATGGCCTGTGCGCATATACCTGAACGATTTCCACGCCATCCCGCTCGCCTGTGTTGCTTATGCAGGTTACCAGCTCACGCGAACGCTCCTGCGCATCCAGCCACACATCGTGGTAGCGGTATTGGGTATAGCTCAGCCCAAAGCCGAAGGCATACAACGGCTGGGCGGGCACATCGGTATAGCGGCCGTCATGCCAGCCGGGGAGCTGATCGTGATACACAGGCAGTTGCCCGGTGTGCTGCGCAAAGCTGATGGGCAGCTTGCCCGATGGATTGATTTCGCCCAGCAGCAGCTTGGCCAGCGCGTCCCCCATGGTCAGGCCGCCGTTGAAGGCCTGCACCACCGCATCGGCATGCGCGGCCACCCACGGCACGGTAAGGGGTTTGCTGCTAAGCAGCACCACGATGAGCGGCTTGCCCAGGCTGCGCAGCGCCTGCAAAAGGGCAAGCTGATCGCCGGATAGATCCAGATTGGCGCGATCCCGGCCCTCGCCGTATTGGGCAATCATATCGCCCACACAGGCGACGATGGCTTGCGCGCCTTCGCAGGCGGCCAGCACAGCAGGCAGATCCAGCGGCGCGCGCTCGGCTTTGATATACTGCTCAAAGGCGATATCGTGCGCCTCGGTGCTGGTTTTGGGGTAAATGACGGCATCGCGCTCGTTCAGGATGCCGCAGCCGCGCGCGTGGGTGAGCGTGAGGCCATGATGCTGCGCCAGCGCGGCAAGCCCGCCAAGCGGCGTGACCACGGGCTGGGCATGCGCCGTGAAGGGATTGGCACCCGGGTGGCTCAGGTAGGTCCAATCCCCCAAGAGCACGTTGGCGTTATCCGCCGCGGGGCCAACCATGGCGATGCGTTTGGCTGCGAGCGGCAGCACGCCATCATTTTTGAGCAGCACCAGCGCGGCTTCCCCGGCGCGGGCGTTGACGGCGCTGTGCGCGGCGGTGCCGATGGCGTTCAGGTCAGGCTGCTGATGGCGTTTGCCGTCAAACAGCCCCAGCCGGAATTTGAGGGTGAGGATGCGGCGCACCGCGTCATCCAGCCTGCTTTCGGGCAGGGTACCCTCGCGCACGGCGGCGAGGAGCTGCTCATAGGCGCCTTCGGTGCACATGACCATGTCATTGCCCGCGGCGATGGCAAGGCGCGTGGCTTCGTGCAGGTCTGCCGCCACATGCTGGCGCGTGACCAGCGAGCGCACGTTATCCCAATCCGTCACGGTAAAGCCGTCAAAGCCCAGTTCTTCCTTCAGCACGCGGGTAAGCAGCTCATGGTGGATGGTCATGGGCACGCCGTCAATGGCGTGGTAGGCGGTCATGAAGGTGGCGCAGCCCGCCTGAACGGCCTTGGCAAAGGGGGGCAGGAATTTTTCGCGCACGTAGCGCAGGGAGATCGGCGTATCTACCGAATCCCGCCCGCCGATGCTCTCGCCGTAGGCCAGGTAGTGCTTGGCGCAGGCGAGGATGCTGGCGTCATCCGCCAGATCATCCCCCTGATACCCTTGGATCATGGCGCTGGCCAATTCCCCGATGAGCGCGGGAGATTCGCCGAAGGTTTCATCCACGCGCCCCCACCGCAAATCGCGCGCGACGCACAACAGCGGGGAAAACGTCCAGTGCAGGCCATCGGCGGCTACCTCGGCGGCGGTTACGCGGCCTACCTGCCTGAGCAGATCAGTATCCCACGAGCAGGCCATGGCCAGGGGGCTAGGGAAAATGGTGGCGCCGTTTTTAAGGGCGTGGCCGCGCACCGCGTCAATGCCAAAGAGGATGGGGATGCCAAGGCGAGAGGTTTCTGCGATGCGCTGCAACTGCGCGGCGCGCTCCCCCAGGGTGTGCAAAAAACTGCCGATGCCGCGTTTGGCCCACATTTCGGCATCTTCACTGGGCATATAGCTGACGGGCAGCTGTATCATTTGGGCGGCTTTTTCTTCCAGGGTCATTTGGGAAAGCAGCGCTTGCACGCGCTGGGCAATGGTTTGGGTGTTGTGGGTCATGGCGGGGCAGCCTCCTGTGTTTACGCCGCGGTGCGGTCGTGTGTTTTCTGTGTACCTAAAGCTACCACATTCTCTTGTCAGCTGGCGTTACCCTGCCGCCCGCGCAAGAAAAATTATGGCGCGCATCGCGCAAAACAGGGGCGGGAAAACGAGGAAAATCCGGTAGGTACGGCTTGCGAGCGCCCTTGCCCTGTGCTATACTGCCGCTACATCTTCGCGCGGGGCGCGGGCAGAAAGGGCGGTACAACCCGATGCGGCTGAAAGACAACTACCATCCCTATGCGGCCGTCACGATTCTTTGCTGGTCGATGGCGTTTGTGTTTACAAGGCTGGCGCTCGCAAGCTTCAGCGTATATTCGCTGGGGCTGCTTCGCTACCTCATTGCATCGGCGGTGCTGGTGGTTGTGGCCTTCTCAACCCGCATGAAGCTGCCGGCGCGTAAGGATTGGCCGATGTTCCTGCTGGCGGGCGCAACGGGTTTCGGGCTTTACATGGTGGTGTTCAACCTTGGCAACAGCACCGTTTCTGCCGCTACAGGCGCGGTGATGCTGGCGACCACGCCCATCCTGACGGCGCTGCTGGCGCGTGTGTTCTACGGCGAAAAGCTAAAGATGCTCCAGTATGCGGCCATTGGCGTATCGTTTAGCGGCGTGGTGGTGCTTACCGTGCTGCGCGGCGGGTTTACGGCGGGCGGGGGCATCGGCCTGCTGCTATTGGCGGCATTGCTGATTTCCATCTATAACCTGCTCCAGCGCAAGCTTACCCAAACCTACAGCGCGCTGCACGCGACGACCATCGGCATTTTTCTGGGCACGCTGATGCTGCTGGGGTTTTTGCCGGGTATGCTTCGGGAGATTGCCGTGGCGCCGCCGGAAGCGTTCTTTTATGTAGTGATACTGGGCGTGTTTTCCAGCGTGGTGGCTTACATCGCGTGGGGCAAGGCATTGCAGATAGCGCCCAACGCGTCCTCGGTGAGCAATTACATGTTTGTGACCCCGTTTTTAACCACGCTGCTGGGGCTGTGGATTGCGGGGGAGCCGCTGGAACTTTCCACGGCGGCGGGCGGGCTTATCATCATCGCGGGACTGTTGCTGTTCCGCTTTGGGGACAGGCTTTTTCACCATCGCGTGCACCCGCATATCTAAAACCCGGCCTCGTTGTTTACATCTTATGTTTTCGTGGTATCATGAACCTATTAAGGGAGGGATGCCCATGAATCGCGTAGCGGTTTTTGTGGATGGCGCTAACTTTTTCTACATGCAAAAAAACGACCTGAACTGGTTTGTGGATACGAAAAAATTGTTGAAATATTGCGAACGCTTTGGCGAGGTGGTGGACGCATACTACTACGTGGGCAAGGACAGCCCGCCCGAGGCAGGCCAACAGGCGTTTTTGAACGCGCTTACCTACATCGGCTACGCGCTGGTGACCAAGCCCATCAAGACCATCTATGATTCTGCCACCAGCAAGTTTATCCAGAAGGCGAATCTGGATATTGAAATTGTGCTGGATATGTTTAACACCATCGATAATTACGATATTGCCGTGCTGGTGAGCGGGGACGGAGATTTTGACCGCGCGCTCAAACTGCTGCGCGCGCGCGGCAAACGTTTCAAGGTGATTGCCTCGCCGCATTTTGTGGCGGGCGAACTGCGGGAAGTGGCGGGCATGCACTTGATTGATATGGAAGCGCTGCGACAGGAAATTGAGAAGGTGTAAGGGGACGGAGCCTGCCTGCTGAAAATGAAACCGAAATGCAAGCGTTACATTGCTACATGAAACAATGCGGATGGAGAAGCCGCCTGACGAGGTTGGATGCTTCACCAAACAGGATTGCGCCAGGTGCCATCAAAAGCCCCGCGAGGGGCTTTTTGGCTGTCAACCAAAACCCCTTGACACGCCTGTCGCCTTCGTGCTATACTGCACAGGCTGTCAACCAAAACCCCTTGACGGCGCACCGAAAGGAAGGATTCCCGTGACGCATACGCAGCGGCCGGAGGATAAGCTTTTGCAAAGCGTGGAGCTGGGTACGCTGTGCGCTTGCTACGGCGGGCTTTTAACGCAAAAGCAGCTTGCCGCCGTGCGCCTTTCCTGCAACGAGGATTTGTCCCTTTCTGAAATTGCCGATGAAATGGGTGTGAGCCGCCAAAACGTGCACGAGCTCATCACCCGTGCCCAGCAGAAGCTGCGCCGTTATGAAAACGCGCTGCACCTTGCGCGGCAGGCGCAAACCACGCGCGAGGGGCTGCAAAGCGCCATCGCCGCGCTGGACGCGGGGCAGGCGGCGCGGGGCGGCGCCATACTGCGCAACCTGTTACTTGCACTGGACGAGGAGGAAGCCCCCGATGGCGTTTGAAGGCCTGAGCCAAAAGCTGAGCGCGGCGCTTGGCAAACTGACCGGACGCGGCAAGCTGACCGAGCAGACTGTGAAGGAAGGCGTGCGCGAGGTACGCGTGGCGCTGTTAGAAGCGGATGTAAACTACCTTGTGGTGAAGGATTTCTGCAAGCGCGTAAGCGAACGCAGCGTTGGCCAGCAGGTGCTGGACAGCCTCACCCCCGGCCAGCATGTGGTCAAGATTGTTAACGAAGAGCTGACCGAGCTTATGGGCGCGCAAAACGCGCGGCTCACCTGGTCCAGCAGCGTGCCGACCATCTATATGCTGTGCGGCCTGCAAGGCGCGGGCAAGACCACCATGGCCGCCAAACTGGCCAACTACCTGCAAAAGACGGGCAAAAAGCCGCTGCTGGCAGCGTGCGATATTTACCGCCCCGCCGCCATCGCCCAGTTGCAGACGGTGGGCAAACAGGTGAATATTCCCGTGTATGAACACGGCACACAGGACCCCGTTCAAACCGCGCTGGAAGCCGTGGAATATGCCCGCGATCATGGGCGGGATGTGCTGATTATCGACACCGCCGGCCGCCTGCACATTGACGAAGCGCTGATGGATGAACTCAAACAGATCAAGCAGCGCGTAAAGCCGCAGGAGATTCTCTTTGTGGTGGACGCGATGACCGGCCAGGACGCGGTAAATGTAGCCAAAACCTTTGATGAGAAGCTGGGCATTGACGGCGTTATTTTGACCAAGCTGGACGGCGATACCCGTGGCGGCGCGGCGCTTTCCATCAAGGCTGTGGTGGGCAAGCCCATCAAGTTCAGCGGCACGGGCGAAAAGCTGGGCGATATCGAGCCCTTCCACCCCGACCGCATGGCCAGCCGCATTTTGGGCATGGGCGATGTGATGACCCTCATCGAAAAGGCGCAGGAAGCCGTGAGCGCCGAAACGGTGGAGAAGCTCAGCAAAAGCAAACCTTCCGAGCTGACGCTGGATGATTTTCTATTGCAGATGCAGCAGATGAAAAAGATGGGCGGCATCCAGAGCATGCTCTCCATGCTGCCCGGGGCGGGCAAGCTGGGGCAAGTGGAAGTAAGCGACGACGCGATGAAGAAGCCCGAAGCCATCATCCATTCCATGACCAAACGGGAACGCCGCAACCCCTCCATCCTCAACGCCAGCCGCCGCAAGCGCATCGCCGCGGGCAGCGGCACCACCGTGCAGGATGTCAACGCCCTGATGCGCCAGTTTGAACAGGCGCGCGACATGATGAAGAAGATGATGGGCAACAAAGGCATGGCGCGCCGCATGATGCAAAACTTCCGCTGACGGGCAGCGGGCACAACAGCCGTTGGTCACGCTTGTGATTAACTATAGAAGAAAATCGAAATAGCAGGAGGAATTCTACCATGGTTAAAATCCGCCTTAAGAGAATGGGTATGAAGAAGAAGCCTTTCTACCGCATCGTGGTTGCGGACATCAACAGCCCCCGCGACGGCCGCAACATTGCCGAGATCGGCTACTATGACCCCATGACCGAGCCCTCCACCATCAAAATTGACGCGGAAGCGGCCAAAAAGTGGCTCAGCGTTGGCGCACAGCCGACCGACACCGTGCGTACGCTCCTCAAAAAGAGCGGCGTGCTCGAGGGCTAAGCCCATGAAGGAGCTGGTGTTGTACATCGCCCAGTCGCTGGTGGAGAACAAAGCCGCCGTGACAGTGGAAGAAACAAACGGCCCCGAAGCCACCATCCTGGAGCTGCATGTTGCGCCTGAGGATATGGGCAAGGTGATCGGCAAGCAAGGGCGCATTGCCAAGGCAATCCGCGCGGTGGTACGCGCCGCCACGGCCAAAAGCCAGAAGCCGGTCTTTGTGGAAATCCAGTAAACCATTGCCGCTACGCGAGGGTGTTGCGCGGCGTATGTACGCTTGCCGTTGGGCAGGCGGGCTGCGCCGCGCTGCCAGCGCGGGGGCGGCGTAAGCGCGGCAACGCGGGCGAAAGCCTGCCTGCCGCGCTTTGTTTGGCAAAAGGAGAAAAGCGGGGTCAAGGGCAGTGCCCTTGGCAGATTTCCAAAGGGGAAAACCCTTTGGTAGGGTTTGGGGCAAAGCCCCAAGCGCACCCCCCAAGAAGTGTAGCGAGCGAACAGCCGCAAAGCGGCTATGCAGCCAGCGGGGGCGGGCGGTTACCGCTTGCTGGCGCGGGATACCCCTGTGTAAAGGTATGCCGATGAGACACCATTGGCATAATCCCGCATTTGATCCAAGTGAAGCTAAATCCACTTCCATTACGCATCCCCCCTTGAAAGGAGCACCCCCATGCAAAACCCTTACCTGCTGGCGGGCATCATCGTAAAGCCCCAAGGCGTGCGCGGCGAGGTGAAGCTGCGCCATGAAACCGACGATCCGGAGCACCTGACCACGCTGGACGTACTGTACCTGAAAAAGGGCGATGCATATGAACCGCTCGCGCTGCTGGATGCGCGCGTAAGCGGTAACGATGTGTACCTTTTGCTGGAAGGCGTGGCGGATCGGGATGCGGCGGAGAAGCTTCGCGGGCTGGAGGTATACATCCGGCGCGATCAGGCGCGGCCGCTGGGCGAGGGCGAGATGTTCATCGTGGATATGATCGGCATGCGCGCGGTGGATACGACGGGCGGGCAGATTGGCACACTGACGGAGGTGCTGCAAAACGGCGGTACGGATGTGCTGGTGTTTGCCACCCCGCGCGGGAGCATGATGGCGCCTTTCCTCAAACGGCTGGTGCTCAAACTGGACGCGCAGGCGGGTGAGATGGTGCTGGATGCCCAAGTGCTGCCGGAGGTGGCTTTGTATGAAAATAGCGATACTGACCCTGTTTCCTGAGATGTTCACGGGGCCGCTGACAACAAGCATTCTGGGGCGTGCGCGCGCGGAGAAGCTGCTTACGGTGGAGCCGATGGATATACGCCCCTTTAGCGCGCAGAAGCACAAAAACACCGATGATTATCCCTTTGGCGGGGGCGCGGGCATGGTGATGACCGCCCAGCCCATTGTGGATTGCGTGGAGGCCGCGCGCGCGCAAGGCTTCACGGGGCCGTGCCTGTACATGAGCCCGCGCGGCAAGCCCCTGACGCAGCAAAAGGTGCGGGAGCTTTCCACACTGGACGGCTTTTTGCTGTTGTGCGGCCACTATGAGGGCGTGGATGAACGCGCCCTTGCGCTGGTGGTGGATGAAGAGATTTCCCTGGGCGATTTTGTGCTTACCGGCGGGGAAGTGGCCGCCATGGCCGTGGTGGACGCGGTGGCGCGGTTGGTGCCCGGGGTGCTGGGCAGCAGCCAGAGCGCGGAGGAAGAGAGCTTCTCCGCAGGGCTGCTGGAATACCCGCACTATACCCGCCCGCGAGAATACCGCGGGCTTTGTGTGCCGGAGGTGCTGCTCAATGGCGATCATGCCAGAATTGCCGCCTGGCGGCGCACACAGGCGTTGCGGGAAACCCTGCGCAGGCGCCCGGATCTGTTCGCGGCAGCGCCCATGACGGACGCGGAGCGGATGCAGACCATAGCGGCGCTTCGGGAGCAGAGTGAAGGCGGCGTCGCGGAGGACTAGCCGCGGGCGGCGTTGCCTGCAAGGGCAACCGTGCGGGGGAACAGTGTGCCAACGCGAACCGCCATGCGGGGTAATGGCATCGCATTCCAGTGTAACCGTGCGGGGAAATGGCTTTGCCTGCCACCGCAACCGACAGGGAAACCGCGTGCCTGCCAGAACCGCCATGCGGGTTAATGGCATCGCATTCCAGTGTAACCATGCGGGGAAACGGCTTTGCCTGCCAGCGCAACCGACAGGCAAACCACATGCCTGCCCAAACCCCCATGCGGGGTAATGGCATCGCTTTCCAGTGTAACCGTGCGGGGAAATGGCTTTGCCTGCCACCGCAACCGACAGGCAAACCGCGTGCTTGCCAAAACCCCCAAGTGGCTTAATGGCATCGCATTCCAGTGTAACTGTGTGGAGAAAAGGCTTTACCTGCCAGCGCAACCGACAGGCAAACCGCGTGCTTGCCAGAACCCCCAAGTGGCTTAATAGCATCGCTTTCCAGTGTAACCGTGCGGGGAAACGGCATGGCCTGCCACCGCAACCGACAGGGAAACCGCGTGCCTGTCCGAACCCCCATGCGGGGTAATAGCATCGCATTCCAGTGTAACCGTGCGGGGAAACGGCTTTGCCTGCCACCGCAACCGACAGGCAAACCGTGTGCTTGCCCGAACCTCCGGACAGGCAAACCGCGTGCCAACGCGAACCCCTTTGCGGAGAAATCATTTGCCTGATACAGCCAAAATCGTTTGCACCATACCCGACCGATGCGGAAAGGAGCCTGCCCGATGCTGATGCGCCGTTTGATTGTGGTGTTTTGCCCCTTGATACTCTGCCTGCTGACCAGCGCGCTGTTTATGCTGCTGGACAGATGGTTTGCCGCGGGCAATTTCTTTGCCTACCTGCTCAAGGGGGTCACGCTGGGGGTATGCGTGGCGCTGCTGCTGCCGTTGGCGGGGCTATCCGTCAAAAACACGGGGCTTACGGGGATGCTGTACATCGCGGCGGGGCTGTTGTTGCTCACGCTGTGCTACCAGTACCTGGAGACTATCGGCGCGGTGCGCTGGCCTGTGCTCAAAGCGATTATCTCCATCAATGGGCAGGTGATTCTGATTGAAAGCACAGTCATGGGCTTTGCGGCGCTCACGGCGGTTTTGAACCGCAGGCGGCGCGGGGGTACGTAAGGAGGCATACGTTATGTTGATAGGGTACTGGAGAGGAAAACAATAGAAAAGTTTTTGTGTTGTTCATGTGATAGCCAATGCGAGGCTTGCTAAGGTTGAACCATTGGAGCCGTAACTGAATCGGTTGAGAAAATATGGTGTTTTTGCTATCATAAAGAGAGTTACCCATAGAAAGGAGTGGTTCTATTGACGTTATTCAGGGAGAAGGCTAAAGAGGTCGTGTATTCCATTCTTCCGATAACGATCATCGTGACAATCCTCCATTTCACAATCGCTCCGGTCGACGCGCCTGTGTTTGGTCGTTTTTTGATCGGCGCGGTGCTTGTAACCGTTGGTTTGACTGTCTTTTTGGTGGGGGTTGTTTTAGGCATATCGCCAATCGGGCAAATGATGGGCGCAAGCCTTGCAAAATGGAATTCCATATGGATTGTTATTGCAGGCGGCGTTATGCTGGGTTTTTTTGTATCGGTGGCGGAGCCGGATCTGCATATTCTGGCAGATCAGGTGGAAATGGTAACGGCAGGGGTTATCACAAAGCCTGTCATTCTGGTGGTTGTTTCGCTCGGCATCGCTGTTATGCTGACATTTGGACTGCTGCGCATCGTCATCAGGATTCCGTTGTATAAAATTCTCACGGTTGCCTATTTGGTGATTTTCGTACTAGCGCTTTTTTCTTCGCAGGAATACCTCGCAATAGCGTTTGATGCATCGGGCGCGACAACCGGGGCAATGACGGTTCCGTTTTTCCTTGCGCTCGCCGTTGGCGTTGCTGCGATGGGCAAGGACGCGAAAGGCGCTGAGAAAGATTCGTTCGGACTGGTTGCGATTGCATCGGTCGGCGCAATCCTCTCGGTGCTGGTTATGGGAATCATAAAAGGCAGCGGAGGGATAACCGGAGCATTAGCAACAAGCCAGATTGAATCAAATTCAATCCTCTGGCCGTTCATCCAAAGTTTTGGGCATATCGCACTTGAAATTATGGTTGCGCTTTTACCCATTGTGATTCTATTCATTCTTGCACAGGTAACCATCATCCGCTCTTCGGTCAAGAAGCTTATTCGAATCATACTTGGACTTCTGTTCACGTTTATTGGTTTGGTACTGTTTTTGAGCGGAGTCCATAACGGCTTTATGAACATCGGGTTGACGATGGGGCGGCTTGTTGCTTCTTTCAGCAGTAAGGTACCGCTTTTGTTGATCGGCTTTGCGCTTGGGTTTGTTACCATTCTTGCGGAACCCGCGGTTCATGTTTTAACCAGCCAAATCGAGGCTGTCACCAGCAGCTACCTGAGAAAGAGAGTTATACTCGCATCGCTGGCCATCGGTATCGGTGCAGCTGTTGCACTGACGATGCTGCGGATCATGATACCAGGCATCAAACTGTGGCACTATCTGTTGCCGGGTTACGCGATGGCAGTGGCATTGATGTATTTTACGCCAAAGGTTTTCATCGGTATTGCGTTTGACGCAGGCGGGGTTGCATCTGGACCGATGACGGTGACGTTCATTCTTGCCTTTGCGCAAGGCGCGGCCGATGCGATGGAGGGTGCAAGCATTATGGCGGAGGGGTTTGGATTAATCGCTACCGTGGCGATGATGCCGTTGATCACTTTGCAGGTGCTTGGCATACTCTATCGAAAGCTCACAACAAGTTGATGGAGGGTGAAAAACGTGACACAAACCAAATGCCGCTATGAGCAATTATATGCGATCGTGTCAAGCGGAAACGGGACGAAGATCCTCCGAATTGCAAGGAGGTTGGGAGCGCTTGGCGGAACAATCCAGCTTTGCAAGGGCACCGCGGGCGGTGACCTGCTGCGTTATCTTGGGCTGATTGAATCCAGCAAGGAAATTGTGCAGATCATCGCTGGAAAAGCGATTATTCGCAGTGTGCTCAAGGTGCTTAAGGAAGAGTTACATCTGGACAAGCCAAACCATGGTATAGCCTTTTCCACTACGGTCACAGCGATTGCCGGGAGCCGCAACTGTCAAAGCCAAGAAGAGATACAAGACGAGGAGGAGCGCAGCATGTTTCACGCAATAACAACGATTGTGCCAAAAGGAAACGCAGAAATCGTGATTGATGCGGCGGTAAAAGCGGGCGCAAAAGGTGGAACGATCATTAACGCACGCGGCTCGGGCGTCCATGAAACCAAAAAGCTGTTTAATATGGAAATTGAGCCGGAGAAGGAAGTTGTACTGATCATCGTTAGTGCGGATATGACCGACGCAATTGTGGAAGCGATACGTAAAGATGCAAGGCTGGATGAACCAGGGATGGGCATACTGTTCATACAAGATGTAAACTGTGTTTATGGTATGATGCAGTAATTGTTGATGATAGTTGGCCTGCGCGCAGGGATAAGCCGCTTGTGATCCTCCATTCGTTCGCAAGCGGTTTTATCTGTGTGACAATTGGATTCTCATGATTGCAAGCGATTGTCTTTTGATAAAGCGAACATCAGCCTGCAGGCAGGATTCTATCGAAATGCCAAACGGAGCCCGTTTGCCTAAGCCATGACCAGCGTTGCGGTTGAGGCAATGCACAGCACCTGTTTGTTGCAAACAAAGCACAGAGGGGCTGTGTAAGCCGCGTGCGGCTATCGAGATGGTCAGTGCTGTCAGTTGCGCTCACCCAGTGCAGGTACGGCATGCCTACCCATTTTCCATAGTCTGTGGTATACTTAATCTTGTGCCGCGATGGCGGCCCGCGGGAGGGAAGCGCGTTGCTGGGAGCCATATTCCGTTTCGCGGCCACGGTGGCCGCCATACCGCTGTGCGCCACTTACATGGAAGGCGTACACATGCAAAACGTGCAGAGTGCCGCCATGATCGGCGCCATCCTTGGGCTTTTGTACATCGTAATCCGCCCGCTGGCGCGGCTTTTGCTCAAGGTGGTCAACTGGCTTACGCTGGGGCTGCTCTATGTGGTGGTGGATACCTGGCTTGTGTGGACGGCAGTGGGCATGATGAACGGCGCGGTCACGGTGGATAACATCTGGTGGGCGGCGGCGGTGGCCGTGGTGGTCAACGTGGCCAGAACGCTGATTGGCGCCCTCACGGGCAGCCTGCGAAAATAGGAGTTTGTGAGCATGCATATTCTTTTGGTCAATGACGATGGCATCCGCAGTATCGGCATCCATGCGCTGTGTGAGGCGGCGCTCATGCGCGGGCACAAGGTGAGCATCTGCGCGCCCAACCGCCAGCAGAGCGCGGCCAGCCAGCGCATTACGCTGTTGGATCCCATTTATGTAAAGCCCTTTGATTTCGGGGAAGCGGAAGTTACTGCCTGGTCGATCACCGGCACACCGGCGGATTGCGTTCGCCTGGCGCTCTATGAGCTGATCAAGGAGCCGGTGGATGTGCTCATCTCCGGCATTAACGACGGGTACAACGCGGGCATGGCCGTGCACTACAGCGGCACCGTGGGCGCGGCCACCGAGGGTTCGCTCAACCGCGTGCGTTCCATGGCGGTGAGCGTGCACCACACCGCCACCAAAGCGATGTATGACCATACCGCGCACCTGGCCATTGCCACCGCCGAGCGTTACGGTACGCTCAAGACCCCGCCCGCAACCGTGCTCAATATGAACGCCCCCGCCCGTGAGCCTGAAAACGTGCTGGCGCCAAGGCTGGCGCCGCTTTCCACAGCCAACTTTCTGGATACCTACGTACGCCGCGAAAGCCCCCGTTCGGGCGTGTACTACTGGATGAGCAACGAAGGCAGCATGGATGCGCCGGAGGAAAACTCCGACCTTGACCTCCTGAACAAAGGGCATGTGACCTTAACCTTTATGGGCAACCCGTGCGAGCACAGCGCCGCATTTGCCTCCTTTGTGCGGGAGATTGGCAAGCTTGACCTGCACGCGTAAGGCTGGCAAGGGCTACAAAAACGTGCAAACAGATTGCGTTTGACCTTTGAACACAGGCCTGCCCGCGTTGCGGGCGGGGGAAAGGCTGGGGAAGCATGCTTCCCCGGGGCGCGAATGCGCTGCGAGGAGTATGGATACAGGCGAGATCATCAACCGGCTGAACCTTCGCGGTAAGCCATTGAGCAAGGGGCACCGCCGCATTGCGGCATTCATAATGGAGCGTTCGGAAAAGGCGGCATTTATGACGGCGGTCACGCTGGGCAAAAGCTGCGATGTGAGCGAATCCACCGTGGTGCGCTTTGCCACCGCCATGGGCTATGAAGGGTACCCGGAGTTACAGGCGGCTTTGCAGGAGCTGGTACGCCAGCGGCTCACCGCCAGCGAGCGGTTTATCATCGCTTCTGAAATCAAGGAAAACGATGTGCTGCGCACGGTGCTCAAAAACGACATGCGCAACATCCGCCTGACCACGGAGGAGCTTAACCAGCAGGATTTTGACCGCGCGGTAGAGCTGCTGCTTTCGGCAAGGCGCATCTATGTGATGGGGCTTCGTTCGGCGGCGCCGCTGGCCACGTTCCTGGGGCACTATCTGCGGCTCATCTTTGAGGATGTGGTGATGGTGCAAAACACCATCGGCGAAGTGTTTGATGAGATGGAGCGCATCGGCGAGGCGGATGTGATGGTAGGCATCAGTTTCCCGCGTTATTCCACACGCACGGTGGAGTGCATGCGCATCGCCCAGGAAAACGGGGCGCGCGTGATCGCGGTTACGGATGGCGGCATGAGCCCGCTGAGCGCGGAGGCGGATGTACGCCTGTATGCCCATACCGATATGGCCAGCTTTGTGGATTCTCTGGCGGCGCCGCTTTCGGTGCTCAACGCGCTCATTGTGGCGCTGAGCCTGCGGCGTAGCGAGGAGCTTACCGCCCACCTTAAACGGCTGGAAAGCCTGTGGAACGCCCATGGTGTATATGTGGATAAGGATGAGCGCTGTGCGGAACGCTGAGCATCAAGACGGCCGCGGGCAAAGGAGGCAGCCATGCCAAGCATCGTGGTAATCGGCGGCGGCGCGGCAGGGCTGATGGCAGCGGTCGCGGCCACGGAGGGCGGCGCGAACGTTGTGCTGCTGGAGCGCGGAGAAAAGCTGGGTAAGAAGATTTACATTACCGGCAAAGGCCGCTGCAATGTGACCAACCTGTGCGCGGCGGAGGATTTCCGCAAAAACGTGGTGCGCAACCCGCGCTTCCTGTATTCGGCGCTGGACAAACTATCGCCGGATGCGCTGGTGCAGTTGCTTGCGCAATGGGGCTGCCCTACGGTGGTAGAGCGCGGCAACCGCGTGTTTCCCGCCTCGCAGAAAGCCAGCGATGTGACCCGCGCGTTTGAGCGCAGGCTGCAACGGCTGGGGGTACGGGTCAGCCTGAACACGCGGGTAAGCGCCATTGATACTGCGCAGAGCAAGGTGTGCGGCGTGACGCTGGAAAACGGGCAGTCACTGCCCGCAGACGCGGTGATCCTTTGCACAGGGGGCATGAGCTATCCCGCCACCGGCAGCACGGGGGACGGGTATGCGCTGCTGGCTAAGCTTGGGCACACGGTGGTAACGCCCAAGGCCGCGCTGGCGCCGCTGATCAGCGAAGAACCCTGGGTGCGGGCGTTGCAGGGGCTTTCGCTCAAAAACGTGACGCTTACGCTGATGCACGGCAAAAAGACGCTTTACAGCGAACTTGGGGAGATGCTGTTTACGCATTTTGGGATATCCGGCCCGCTGGCGCTTTCCGCGTCCAGTTACCTAGCGGGGCTGGAACCGCGCGAATGCAAACTGCTGCTGGATTTGAAGCCGGGCTTAACCGAAAGCCAGCTGGATGCGCGCATACAGCGGGATATCGGGGCGGCGGGCAAGAAGCGCGTGCAAAGCATCCTGCGCGGGTTATACCCCGAGCGGCTGGCCGATGTAATGGCGCAGCTGTGCGAAATTGACCCAGCCAGGGAAGCCAACGCCTTGCGCCGTGAGGAGCGAGCGCTGCTGGTGCAAACCACCAAGGCGCTGCCGGTGCCCGTGAGTGACGCGGAGCGTATCGCCGCGGCGGTAGTTACCGCCGGCGGCGCGGATGTGCGGCAGTTTCATCCGGCGAGCATGGAAAGCAAGCTGGTAAGCGGCCTGTACGCGGCGGGCGAAGTGTTGGATGTGGATGCGCTCACGGGCGGGTTCAACCTGCACATTGCTTTTGCCACCGGCTATTGCGCCGGAACAGCAGCCGCGCAGCCAAAAGACGCGACGCCGTAAACGCGGCGGGCAAGACGGGCGCGAGGGACTGCCATGCAGGGGTACCGCCCAAGGCACGCCATGCATGTGTTGCCACCCAGAACGCGGGAGGATGACTCGCCATCCGCAGTGACGATGGCCAATTGCGCCGCAACAGCAGCCGCGCAGCCAAAAGACGCGACGCCGTAAACGCGGCGGGCAAAACGGGCGCGAGGGACTGCCATTTACGAGCGCCGCCCATGGCCTGCCATGCATGCGTTGCCGCCCAGGACGGGGAGAGGATGGCACGCCATCCGCAGCGACTGCCGTGAGGGCGCGGCGCTAAACAAGATCAATCAGCCAGACTGGAGTTTTGTACGATGCACTACATAGTGATGGATTTGGAATGGAACCAGCCGACCAGCTTCAATACGCCGGTGTTCCGGCAGATCGGAGACAGCCTGCTCTTTGAGGTGATCCAGATTGGCGCGGTTAAGCTGGATGAGCGCTTTTCGCTTTTGGAGGAAGTATCCATCCCGATCCGTCCGACACACTACACCAACATCCACCCCCGCGTACGGCGCATGACCCACCTTGGGCAGGAACAGCTTTGCGACGCGCCCACCTTTGTGGAGGCGATGGAGCAGTTTACGCGCTGGTGCGGAGAAGATTTTGTGTTTCTCACCTGGGGCGGGGATGATGTGAGCGTGCTCAAGCAGAATATCGATTTCTTTATCAAAGAGAGCGAATTGCCCCGTATGTATGATGTGCAGCGTTACTATGCCGAGGCGTTTGAACTGGGCATCCGGCAGAAATCGCTCAAAGGCGCGATGGAGCATCTGGAGATTGCCACGGATGAGAACCGGGATTTCCACAATGCCGTGCACGATGCGCACTATACCGCGCTGGTGCTGCAAAAGCTGCCCAACCCCGAAGGCGTGCTCAAACACGTGCAGACGCCCCGCAAGCTGAGCCATAACCCGCGGCGCACGCGTTTGCGCATCACGCATACGGTCGCCAGCGTGGCCGAAGGGCTAAACGGCGCGGACGTACGCACCCCCGAATGCCCCACCTGCAAGCAGCGCACGCAGCTTGTGACCGAGATTACGCCGCAGGCGCAGGGCAAATATGTGGCGCTGAGCAAATGCCCGCAGCACGGGCAGCTGTTTATCCGCCTGCGTTTTACCCTTTTGCCGGACGGGCAGCGGGGCATGCAGCTGAGCGTGACCCCCGCCAACGCCCAAAACCGCGCCTATGTGCATACCAAGGTGCTGCAACACCAATACAAGCAGAAGCGCGGCGTTCCCTTTGACCCGGAGGACATCGGCCGTACAAGCGAGAGCAATATGCCCTTTGAGGACATGTAAAGGCATTTGCCCGCTTCCGCGCCGTGCCGCGATGCAAGACGCTGGGAGGCATGCATGAAAACGACACCAGAAACACACCATAACCGCATTCAGGTAACCTATGAAGGAATCACCGGGGAATTTGCCCGCGGGGTGAGCGCGCATGAGGCCGTGCAGGCGCTCGCGCCGGAAACCGCGCGGGAGACCCTTTGCCTGATGCACAGCGGCGCCTGCCTGGAACTGGGCGAGCCGTTGCAGGAGGATTGCCAGATCACCGGCCTTAGCTATGCCGATGAAGAAGGCCGCCGCGTCTACGAACGCTCGGTACGGTTTTTACTGCTCATGGCCATGAAACGCCTGTACCCCAAAAAGCGCGTGCGCATTTTGAACTCGGTGGGCTATGGGGTATACCTGCGCGTGATTGATGAGGATATGGATCATGCCATGGTGCGCGCGCTGGAAACGGAAATGCGCAGTTTGGCCGAGCAGGATCTGCCCTTTGTGCGGGAAATGTGGTCGCGCGAGCAGGCCATCGCCTACTTTAGCCATAACGATTATCCCGACAAGGCGGAGATATTGGCCTACCGGCCGCACAAAACCATTGCGATGTACCGCATCGGGGAGATGCGCGAGTATTTTTACGGCGCCATGACCCCCTCTACAGGCATGCTTACGCGGTTTGCCCTGAAACCGCACTTCCCGGGCATGGTGCTGCTGCTGCCCTCGCCCGATGCGCCGGATGAGCCCGCCCCCTACACGCCGCGCCCCAAGCACCTTCGGGTTTTCTCCGAATCCCAGGAATGGTGCCGGATCCTGGCGGCGGATAACGTGGCGGATGTCAACCATATGATCGAGCAGGGGAAAATGCGGGAGTTTGTGCGCGTCAATGAGGCGCTGCATGACAAAAGCATCGGCTGCATCGCCGATGAGATTGTGCAGCGCAACGCGCAGATCGTGCTGGTGTTCGGCCCTTCATCCAGCGGGAAAACCACCTTTGCGCACCGCCTTGCGGTACACCTTCGGGTGCTGGGCAAACGCCCGCAGCTGGTTTCGCTGGATGATTTTTACCGGCCGAGGGACCATGTGCCGCTGGACAGCGAAGGCAAGCCGGATTTGGAGCACGTGGACGCGCTGGACATCCGCTACCTGAGCGGCTGTATCGAAAAATTGCTTTCCGGCGAAGTGGCGCAAATGCCGAAGTTTGACTTTGCCTCCGGCACGCGCCACGCCAAGACCAGGCCGCTTTCGCTTGCGGGCAATGGACCGCTGATTTTGGAAGGCATCCATGCCTTAAATGATAAGGTGACCCGCGAACTGCCCGAGCAGCTGACCTACGGGGTGTATGTGAGCGCGCTGCCCTGCATCAACCTGGATAACCATAACCGCATCCGCACAACGGATGTGCGCCTGCTGCGGCGCATCACGCGGGATGTAAGCTTCCGCGCCACCTCGCCGCAGAAGACGATTGACATGTGGCCCAGCGTGCGCGCGGGGGAGGAGCGGTGGATATTCCCCTATCAGGAGAAGGCGGATGTGATGTTTAACACCTCGCTGCATTACGAGCTGCCGGTGCTCAAGCGCATGAGCTACGGTTTGCTGGCGGCCATCCCCGATGACGCGCCGCAAGCTTTGGTGGCGCACAGGCTCATGAAATTTCTGCAATACCTGCTGCCCGCCGAGGACGCGGTGCTGGGGGAAATCCCGCCGCTGAGCATCCTGCGGGAGTTCATCGGGGAGTGCTCCTTCTATGACCGCCATTGACTTTTAGTAGCGGTTAGTGTATAAAAAGATGTTTACGCGCAAGTGATTGTGAAACAGGAGGCTGTCCAAAGGTGCAGGCTATCAGTACGGTGATCGGGACGATTAACTGGGTGCTAACCCTGTGGCTGATGATGATCATCGTGTATCAGCTATACATCAGTGTTTTTGGGTTCAAACGGACGACCAAGGATTATGAGGATCACGACCCTAAGTTGAAGTACCTTGTTTTGGTACCCGCGCATAACGAGGCGGCGGTGATTGCCGGCATTGTGGAAAACTTGCAGTCGATGGATTATCCCAAAGAATTGTATGATTTCTATATTTTAGCGGACAACTGCGACGACCGTACCGCGGAGATTGCGCGGGGGATGGGCGCCAACGTGCTGGAATCTTCCAAAGAAGGTCCGGACATGCCTACCGGCAAACCCATCGTGCTGCAAAAGGCGCTCAAGACGCTGGAAGGCTACAGCAAGCGCTATGACCTGGTGATTTTCTTTGACGCGGATAACCGCATTGACACCAATATGTTCCGCGAGGTGAACAGTCAGTTTCTGGATCACCCGGAGGCGGATATCGTGCAGTGCTACCTGGGCTGCAAGAACAAAAAGGGCTTGGTGGCGCTGTATTACTATATGAGCTACACCATTACCAACCGCTTTTTTCAGTATGCCAAAAGCCGCAGGGGCATCAACTGCGTGGTGGGCGGCACCGGCTTTGCCGTGCGCGCGGATTACCTGCACAGCCGCGGCGGCTGGACGGCTATGAGCCTGACGGAAGATTTTGAATTGCAAGTGGAAGCCACCTGCGAGGGAAAGCGCATCCTGTGGAACAACAATGTGCGCATATATGACGAAAAACCCACCCGCTGGCGCGCCAGCATGCGCCAGCGCATCCGCTGGGCGCAGGGGCACTGGTTTGTATGCTTCCGCAATACCAGGCGAATTTTTCGGGCGTTCAAGGAAAAACGCATCGGGTTTAAGGAGTTTTTGAGCACTTTCCTGTATGTGTACAGCCTGACGCCGTTTCTGGCGATGCTGATTCAGCTGGTGTTAAGCCTTGCCTTGCAGGTGTGCGTATGGACGGGGCTTTTGCCCCCCGCGGAGACCGCCATTACCTTTTGGGATTGGTTTACGGTCAACTACCCCAGCCTGCTGTTGTTCCTGTATTCGTTTGTGATGCTGTTCTACATTGCGGATTGGCTGGATAACCGCGTGCGCTTTCGGCCGATATCGCTGATTACCAACATCCTGAGCCTGGGCATGAATACGGTCATCGTCGCCGCGGCGCAGATTTGGGGATTGTTCCGCTTCCGCCGCCAAAATGTGTGGGTCAAGACGACGCACCGCATCAACGCGCCGCACGAGGGCAGTTTGTATGATCCGGAGGCAATGGGTGCCAAACAGCAAGAGCCCGCGAAAATGGCCGCAAGAAGCGTCAAGAAGCGTTCACTGGCGGAAGCCAACACGGCCGAGGGTACCCAACAACGCTTGAAGGCAGCGGAGAACAGCTATCCCATTTGAAGAGGAGCGTCGTCAAATGCGGTTACGCAGTGAAACGTTTGCAAGATGGATGCTCCGGCCGCCCATACGGCGGGGGGCGCGGATGCTTTCGATGCTCTGGTATGGGCTGTATATCCCCGTGCTGCTGCGGCGCCTTCGCGCTTGGCAACCTTCCGTGGCTGTGGCCGCGGGGCTGCTGAGCGCTTTGCTGACGTTGCAGACGTTGCGCCTATCTTCCATCACGGCGGATTGGCATGTGGCGATGGGCTTTTTGCGCAAACCCCTGCTGTTTGGGATGAACTGGCTGCCCATTGCCGCGCTGCTGTTTGCGCTTTTATGGCTTACGGGCAGGCTGTACCTTGCCTATGCCCTTACGGCTGCGCCAATGCTGGTGCTTACGCTGGTCAATTATTATAAGCTGCTGCTGCGCGGGGATCCGCTTTTGTTTGCGGATATCAGCCTTGTGAGCGAGGCAAAAGCCATGACGGCAAACTACACCCTGCGGCTGGCGCCCGGGGTGCTGTTTGCGCTTGTGCTGACGGCAGGCATGACGGTGTTCCTGTACCGCAAATACCGCGGCACGCCGCCGCCAAGCTTTACGCAACGCGCGGCGGGCTGCGGCGTATGGATTGCGGCGGTGTTTGGGTACATGCAGTGGGCGCTGCCCAGTGATGCGCTTTACAGCAGAACAGGGCTTAGCGTTGCGTGGATGCCCACGCAGAGCTATGTTGCCCATGGCGTGGTGTACCCGTTTTTGCGCAGCATGGCAAGCCTGAACCCAAACGAGCCGGAAGGGTATGACGCGCAGCAGGCGGCGGCGGTACTGGCCGCCTATCCGCAGGCGGATATACCCGAGGCGGAGAAAGTGAACATCATCGCGATTATGCTGGAAGCGTACGGCGACTTCAGCAAGCAGGATGGGCTTACGTTTGAAAATGACCCCTATGCCGATATGCATGCCCTGATGGCGGAAAGCTATGCGGGCGAGCTGGTGGTGAACGTGTTTGCGGGGGAAACCATCAACACGGAGCGCGCATTTTTGACGGGTTACCTTGACCCGACGGAGAATTTTCGCGCGCCGGTGAGCAGCTTTGTGTGGTATCTGCGCGCGCAGGGGTATAAGACCAGCGGCAGCCACCCGGGCAACTGCTGGTTCTACAACCGCCTGAATGTGAACCGCTACCTGGGCTTTGAAAGCTATGATTTTTACGAGAACCGCTTCCGCTGGTACATCAAGGGCGCAAGGGTGCTGCCGGATACGCAGTTCCTGCCCACGGTGCTCATGGATTACCATACGGGCACAGGGACAGGCGCGCCGCTGTTCAGCTTTCATGTGACCTACCAGAACCATGGCCCCTATGCCACCACCCCCGCGTATGACAAGGTGTATCTGGCGTGGCGCGATGGTTACAACGAGGCGGATTATCACATTGCCAACAACTACTTTGCCGGGCTTGCCAAAACGGGACGGCAGATCAAGCTGCTGGCGGAGCGGTTTGCGCGCGAGAAAAAGCCGGTGGTGCTGGTGGTGTTCGGCGATCACATGCCCTGGTGGGGGGATGGCAACAGCACCTACCAGACCATGGGCGTGAACATAGACCGTACAACGGAGGAAGGGTTTTTCAACTACTTTAGCACCCCGTACCTGATTTGGGCCAATGACGCGGCCAAAACCGCGCTGAATCAGGATTTTGTGGGTGATGGCGGGCGACTGGGCGCCAGCTTTCTGATGCAGCGGCTCTTTACCCTCGCCGGGTGGGACGGCCCCCCGTATATGCAAGCCTTGCGGGAGCTGGAAACCCATACCCCCTTTGTGAACCGCGAACGCTGGATGGAGGAAGGTGCGCTGTTTGACGCGGTCCACGGGCAGGAGCCTGCGTGGCTTGCCGCCTTCCGGCAGGTGGAGTACCTCGAAAAGACCCGCACCATCACAAAGGAGCAGCTAAGTAAGGCGCAGTAAGGGCTGGCGGGATTCGCCGCCGGATGCCCCGCGATGGCTTTGGCGGCGGTTGTCGCTTGACTTGGCAGGGAAAATCCGCCATACTTTGCTTGACTGGCTGGGAGGCAAAGCCGTGGCAAGCCCCATTGCGGATGCCTCAAACGATTGTCGGGGCGGCACAGGGCGCGATGCCCCGTCTGATTCCAGCCAAACCCATGGGCGGGCTTTGGAAAGCCGCACGAATGCACCGTTTGGCGTGCAGGATGATAGCCCATAAGGCAAGAAAAAGTACTTTTGGTGCATTATGTACACTTACTGACACGCCGCGCCTGGGCAGAACCGATGCCCGCGCGTGCCCAACGGCGGGGCGGGCGTGCGCGGTACAGGCAAGCCCACGCAGTTTGAGAAACCACGGCGCGCAACCCTGTTGATGTTTTTCAGGCGTGCCGAGCGTTGACCGTATGCTTCCGCCGGAAGATTTGCCGGCATTTGAGGAGGAATCCCCATGGCGAAAAGCAGCCCCTGGACACAGCGCGCGCAACAGGTTTTTACGGCTGAGGAGCAGGCGCAAATCACCCCGTACCTGAGCGATGTGCGTGCGCGCATCGACCTTCGGGAGCAGCGCTTTGTGGATCAGCTGATGCTGGATCATGTGAATGCGCTGCGCTGGTACCTTGACCATGGCCTGCCGCTGGCCGCCGCCATGAAACGGCTTGACCCTGTGCAGCTATCGGACTTTTACCTGCGGGAGCGCACGGCGTGGTATCCGCTGGATACCGCCGCCAAGGTGTACCCGCTGAGCATGGGGCTCAAGCGCATGATGATGTTCCGCACGAGTTTTTACCTGAAAGAGCAGGTGGAGCCGGAGATACTCCAGATGGCGCTGACCTATACCATCCGGCGGTTTCCCTACTTTGCGACGACCATCAAATGCGGGTTCTTCTGGCACTACATTGACAGCGCCATGCGCCGCTTTGCCGTGCGGCCGGAAACCAAGGCGCCCTGCGCGCCCATCCGCCTGAATGCCATCACCAGCCCCACCTTTCGGGTGGTGTGGTTTGCAAACCGTGTGAGCGTAGAGTTTTTTCATGTGCTAACGGATGGGACGGGCGCTACCATCTTCCTGAAAACACTGCTGAGGGAGTACCTGAGGCTGCTGGGGCACGAGGTGCCGCTGGGCGAGGGGATGTTAAACCTTGCCGATGCGCCGGACAGCCACGAGTGGGGCGATGATTTCCTGATTGCGGACAAACACCCTTCCCCCGAAGGGTTTGGCGATAAGCCCGCTTTGCAGATGCGGGGGCTGCCGACCTTGCAGCAGCCAAGCCGTGTGCTGCACTTTAACCTGTCGGTAGCGGCGCTGCGCAAGCGTGCCAAGGAGGCGGGGGTGACCATCACGGTGCTGCTGCTGGGCGTGATTATGCTGGCGCTCAAAGAAGCGGCCGAGCCGCATGGCGGAAAACGCAAGCTGCATATTCAGCTTCCGGTGAACATGCGCAGGTTCTACCCCTCCAAGACCATCCGCAATTTTAGCATGTACTGCGCCATCCGCCTGCACCCGACGGAGATCACCACCCTGGCGGAGATTTTGCCCAAACTGGCCGAGCAGGTGCGCCAGGGAACCACCAAAGACAGCCTGGACAGGAGCATGACCTACTCGAGCAAGCTGGTGAGCTTTCTGCGGTTTGTGCCGCTGATTGTCAAACGCCCGATTGCCTATTTGATTTACGGCAAGCTGAGCGACGGGGTATTTACCACCACTTTTTCCAATCTGGGGGCGGTTACCTTGCCCCGCGAGATGGAGCCGTATGTGGATAAGTTGGAAATGACGCTGGGGCCGCCCATCAAGAACCGCGCGCTTTGCTCGATGTGCAGCTATGAAGATAAAGCGGTGTTTACGGTGATCAAGACAACCGCGCTGCCGGTGTTTGAGAACGCGATTTACGCGCAGTTGGTTAAACTGGGGCTGGAACCTTATGTGGAGGGCACCTCCTGAACGTTGCGATGACGGTGCGGGAAGCGGGAGCGCGGTGGCGACGCCCGCAGGCGCGGTGATGCACACCCGTAAACCCTGCCGCGCCGCCCTACCCGCTGCGCGAGGGAACCAAACGCCCGCGCAGCCGCCGAGGCAAACGTTATGCGGATGCGGATATGCGCGGACACAGCGCGGGTTTTATCACCGCGCGGATGAGCGGCCACAGGGCGGGAACCTTGAAAGGAGGGGCTTTGGGTGCAGATTCCTAAAATGCAGGTGCATGTTACCTATCCGGAACTGACCCCGCATAGCTTCTGGCGGCGCAACAGCCGTGAGCTGATGCGCGGTATCTTTGTATTTCTGGCGTACGCGTGCGGGCTGATTAACATCGTGATTGGCGGCATCCCCTGGGCGGTGGGCGCCATCGGCGGGCTGATGGTGCTGTGGGTCGCGTTCTTTTACAGGCCGCTGGTAGAGCACACGGCCATCAAGAAGATGACCGATGTGGGCGCGGCGGTTTGCCTGTATCTGTTTTTGCTGGATTGGGTTTTTGGGGGCGGCTGGAGTTCATTTGTGGTGCCCATTGTACTGTTTGCCGGCCTGATTATCGCGGGGACGTTTTTCCTTGCGTACTTCAAAAAGCAGAAGCGGAATTTTCTGCCGTTGTTTGAGCTTACCCTGGGTGGTTTTGTAGCCATCTTTTGCGGGCTGGTGGGCTGGAGCAGGCTGGACTGGCCGCTGATTGTGGTGGGCTCGGTGAGCCTTGCGCTGGTGGTGCTGACCGCCGCGCTGCACTGGAAGGAAATCAGGGTAGAGTTTGGCAAGAAAATGCATCGGTAGGGCGCTGGAAAGGGCAAGGGACTGCCAAGCGGGGACAAGAGGGAATGCCCTTTTGCCGTTCCAGAGGGTGAAAAACGTTGGCGGCTTGGAATAAGGATTAGGAGCGAATGGCGCAGTATGCTGCCGCGAGCGGGGAAACCGCCCGCCGCGCAAGGGAACGGGCAGGGGCGAAGCGCAGGCGCGCGGAGGGGTACCCTTTGCGCCGTGGGGCATGCGGCACACCGCTGACCTGCCATGGGCGGGTATAAACACAACGAATCGGGAGGTTGCGATGGTTACGATTGATCAAGGAATACACACCCTGTACGGCGGTACCAAACTGGGACTGTTGATCATGAAGCAGGTAGCGGACGACTGTTTGCTAAGCGAAACGCAAATCGCCAGCGGCCTTACCGAAATACAGCGCCGCTACGCCCAAGGGGACAAAACCACGCGAGCGGCGAGCTATCCGATACAGGCGTATACGGCCTATTGGAAAAAGTTTGGCGGTCACTATCCGGTGCTGGCACAGCTTGAATCGATCCTGAGTGGAAAAAAGACATTGCCGAAAGAATCCGGGTTGCGGCAGGCGATGTTCCTGACGGAACTGGAAAGCATGCTGCTAACCGCGGGGCATGACGTGAGCAAGGTACAGCTGCCTTTGCGGCTTCAGGTCACACAGGGGAGCGAAACCTATGTTTCCCTATCGGGCAGGGAGGTAACAACGGCCAAGGATGATATGATGATCTGCGATGGTGCGGGCATACTGTCCAGCATGATGCGCGGGCCGGACGCGCAAAGCCGCATGACGGCGACGACGGATCAAGGTCACGTCAAGAATTTTGCGCACATTTGCAGGGAGCCGAACGTCAAGCGGAAGTTGCCAGA
>LVAQ01000014.1 GCA_001604105.1 Clostridiales bacterium Firm_11 | reverse complement strand
CAACAGCTTACACGCTCTGGGTTCCCATTTTCAATTGTGCGCAAAATATTCTACCTTATCGCCCACGGCTCGGTCAAGTAGGGCGCTCACCAGCACCACCAACATCATTAAGCCCTTTTTGGCCAGCCCCACGGCGCCCACCTTGCTGGATAAACCGCCGTATTCGGTTTTCAGGCTTTTGCCCATCCAAGCCACAACTACGCCGCTCAGGTAATCAGCCACCATCACGGCCAGCAGTACGATCATCAACCAGTTCCACCCGCCCAAAGCCCCCGCGATGGCGCCGCCGATCGCCGCCAGTACCTTGACCACCTTTTCCCACGTCTGTTCCATGGTATAATCCTCCTCATTTTCATCTGCCTGGCTGCCCATAGTACCCGTCAAAATCACCCGCAAAAGTCGCGAAGCCGCTTTGCAGAGGTGTTGAAATAATGCCCGGTAACCTCGATGCCTGTCACGTCATGCCCGGTGATCAGCGCGGCTTCTTCCGCCGGTGCCGATCCCATAAAGGGATCCAGTACCTTGCCCCGTGCCGGACAAATCGTAAACAGGTCACACATCAGGGGAACAGGCTTCTCCGTTTGGTGCAGGCGCTTTGCCCCGGCGGGCATGGAGTAGCTGTATAAGCCGGGTAAAACGCCGATATCCCGATTTGGCGGTATCGTACCCTTGGAGCCCCACACCACAAACTCGCATTGCTGTTTGTAACGTCCCAGCTGCGGGCGGGGGTTCACCTTGTCCCATACCACAATCCCACGCCACAGCCACCCCGCCCACTGCATGGCATCGGTCACGCTAGGCAGCTGCCGCCAGTCCGTAAACACGGCAATTAAGGCCTCGTCGATACACTTGCTCCGCGCCGCGCTCATCCATTGCGCCATCCAGGATACCCAGCTGCGCTGGTCGCGCGCATCGCCTTCAAAATCCGCAAAGCGTGGGCTGTCGATGCCGTATTTGTCGCTGGTGGAGCGCTGCTTTTCGCGGATACCGCCACCGCCGGATGCATATGGCGGGTCGGCGATCACCATCGCGTATCCGTCTTTAAGCGTGGGGATCACCTCCAAGCAATCCCCGTGGATGATCTCCGCTGTATTCTGTGCCGAATGAAATTTCATGGGATTCCTGCCTTTCAATGCCTGCCGTAAGCAGGTTTCGTTTTTTCATGGCGGATGGCAGGCCGTACGTCAACGCTTGCCTGCCATCCGCCCGATCATGGGGTTCTCTCAGCCCTTCGCTTGCATCGCCGCCCACCGCGCATCCGCCAGCGCCGCCCAGGTCTTTTTCCCCACAATGCCATCCGCAACCAGCCCATTGTCCTGCTGATACGCGCGCACGGCGGCCTCGGTCGCTGCGCCGAACTGCCCGTCCTCGGCCAGGGTGTTACCGCCGCCCACATCGTTGAGCCATGCCTGCAAGCGCCGCACCGCCCCGCCAAGGCTGCCGCGCTTGACGGTATAATACTGGCTTACATCTGGCTTTTGCGCCCCGCTGGCGGCCACGCCAATGCCCTCCGGATCGTCCTTCACGGTATCTTCCGCCGCCAACGCCCCGCCCAGCTGCACCCCCGCGGCTACGGTAAAGCCGTAGTCAATCTCCCGAAACAGCATGACATGCGTCCAGCCGTTTTTCAGCGTGCTGCCCGCTACCCTGCCCATGGTCTGGCCGGAATGCACCACGTTGCATACGCGGCTTTTGCCGCTTTTGTCCACATCGGTCAGCGCGTTCTCACCCACATAAAAGCCGATGTGCGTTGCGTCCCCCAGCCCGTCCCCGCGGTATTTGGCAGGCGTTTTGCTGCTCACTTCTTCCACAATTAGCAGCCCCGCCCCGGGCACCAGCTTGCCTTCTGCCTTGGCGTTGGCGATGGTCGCCAGATACACCTGCGCGTTGCGGTACATGTCGTTGCTGCCTGCATAATCCATTTTGCCGCCGCACTGCTGCACACAGTACTCAATGAACGCCTGACAATCCATCTGCTGGTAGGTGTGCCCCTCGGCGACTGCTTTGATTGCTCTTGCGGCTACCGCCGCGCCGGTTGGTTTGCTCATGTCTGGTTCCTCCCTGTTCTGTTCTTTCTGTTCCGTTCTTTCTGTGATGTTTGCATGCAAAAAGCGAGCCATAACGCTCGCTTTCAGTCCCCGTATCGATACCCCGTATACAGCAGCAAAAGCAGCAGCACAAGGTAGGTGAGGATAAACCACGCTTCCGGGGTCACGGGTCACCACCGCCCGTCAGCAGCGCCGCCACCGCTTCCCGCCAGCGCTCCGGCACCTGTTTTAGCTCAATGCGCCCCAGGCGTACCTGCAGCGCCAGAAAATCAGCCATATAGCTCACCTCCCAGCGCCAGTTCCAGCAATGCCGCCTCCACGGCAGCCAGCCGCTCCGCCTCGGTGGGAACCGGCGGCGCAGGCGGCAGCGGATCGTACTGCCATTCTCCGTCAATCAATACCCAGTCCTCTTGATGACTCGCATCCCAGCCATCGGGCATGTCTGCTTCCACACTCTGCAAAAGCGTTGCCTCGGGGGATGTTGCCACCACACGTCCACCCGTATCCGTTACCACAAACATATCTCATACCGCCTTTCCCTGCACCGCTACACAGCCAAGCCAATCGCAATATAGGTTACCGTAATGGTTGCCGTGATCCCTGTGTTGTTATATACATAAAGGCGTACGGTCATATCATTGTCAAATAGACGGCTTGCCATACGCAGGTTGGGTGCCGATGTCAGAACATCTACCATCACGGTAGGTCGTCCGTTAAACCCACTCAGCGTGAAAGTCTGTTCCCCCGTACTGTTTGCCGCAACAGTTACCGATACGCTTCCCGTCGCAATCTTAAGCCCCGCCAGCTGCTTCACCTCCAGCAGTGTTTTCAGCGCATCAAGGCTCGCAACGCCCGTTCCGCCCTTGTTTAGTGGCAACTGGCCACCTCGCCTTGTCCCAGGGTGTTCCCCCAATCGTATACCGCGCCCAGTTCGGTCATGTCCAGCCAAAGCAGTCCTTCCTCCGCCGTCTGTGGGCGTTCAAACCCTTGGTACACCGTCTCGTTTGTAAGCGCCTGCCGGATGGTGTCCGGGTCCGTTTCCTCCGTCCACGCCCCGCTAGAATAGCGCCAAAGCCGTGCAGGTAAGGAAAGCGGCGGCACGATAATGCGCCGCCGTGCGATGCCCTTAAGCTGTACGCCCGTAGCCGTCAGCTTGTCCCTTGTGCGCGTGGGTATATCCTCAATGATCATCACGTTCTGTGGATCACTTGCCAGAAAAAGCAGCACGCCGGGCTCAATCACCTGCGCCCCCTGTGCTTGTGGATGCACGGTCAGGTTCATCACGCCTATGCCCCAAAAGCTGCGCGTAAGTGTCAGGCTTTGGAAGGTAGTCAACTCTGCCAGCTGGTTAAAAGCCATATCCATGAAAACGATGCTCTCCATGCCTACACCCCTTCATAACGGCTAAACCACCGCATTTCAATCACAGTCTGGCTGCTGTCACCACCCGGCTCGTATACAATCTCATCGGCCTGCTGTTCCACTGCTTTGATTTGATCGCGAAGTGCATCTTTCTGGTCAGCCCGGTCAAACTTTTTTACCAGATCATCATAGGCTTTACGCGCCGTTTCCAATTGCTGCTGGAGCTTAGCACGGTTGTACTCGTCCTGTTCGTAGACCAGTTGCTGTTCAAGGCTTGTTATCTTGCGCAGCTTCTCCGCTTTCTGGGCTTCCCTGTCCTCGGTTTCCGTCAGCTCATCCAGTGCGTCAATTTGCGCCTGAATAGCGGCTACGTTGCTGTCCCGCCATGCTTCCCAGCCTTTGCGGCTTTCATCCAGCCGTGCCAGCTCCGCATCCCGCATAGCCTCATAGCGGGCTTCCAGCGCATCCAGCAAGCCGTCCGTCAGCGTGTCCATGGCCTTGGTGTCCCGCTGGGCGATTTCACGCTTCAGGTCGTATATGCGCTCTTCCCAGTCCATGATCTCTTCGGCATTCATGCGGTGCTTCTGGCGCAGCGTCTCCAGCATACAATTCCGTACTTTTCTTCAGCGCAAGGTTGCCGGTATCGCTGGCCACCACTGCCAGGGCTTCCTTGCTCTGGCCAGCTTGGGCTTCCTGCGCGGCCCTGATGGCATCGGCAAGCCCGTGATAGCTTCCCGCAAGTCCATCCACCGCGCCCGCTGTAATGCCGAACTCACTGCGCAACTGCGCTTGCAGGTTATACATTGCCTGTGTTTCTTCCAGTGATCGGTTCGGCTTGCTGGCAAGGGCGTTGTAGCTGGCGGCCAGCTCGTTCAGTCGCGCACGCTCCTGTTCCATGGCATTGGCTGTTTCACGGTGTTGCTTTCGCATCTCCTCAGCAGCCTTTTCTGCGTTTTCCTTGTACCCAGCGTTCAGGGTCGCGGCGAGTTGTTTGATCGTTCGGGCTGTCCGGCTCGCCGCCCGAAAAAAATTTTCCGCGCCATTGACCTCCAACCAGGCATCCACAATCTCTGCCAGTCCATCCAGCCCAATATCCGTATCGGTGAGCAGTTTCTTGGATGGTATGCCCGTGAGCTTCGCAATCAACGCGATCATTTGCTCAGGCAGCACCGCCAGCGCGTTTAAGAACAGCTCCGTAAGCATCTGTCGATCAATGTGCTTGAGCCGCTCCAGCAGCGTTCCGATGTCTCCCTCGGGGATCAGCTTGGCCGCCGTTTCCTGCGGGAAATCCTTCAAGGTTTGCAGCGCGCTCAGGTATGCGCCCAGCGGCATGCGCTTTATCACGCAACCGCGCACCTCGCGGCTTTGGGGCAAGGAAAGGGTAATACTGTCCTGCTTTGCCATGCTTGATTCTCTCCTTCATTAAATGCGCAATATCTTTGCGCATCAATCTTGACCTTCTTCATATTCTTGTGTATAATTCGTGTGTAAGGAGTGTGGCCGATGACCGTCAAAGATGTGATGAAATTGCTGCTATCGGATGGCTGGACGCTCAAGGCCACACGCGGCAGCCACCTGCAATATGCCCATCCCCATAAACCCGGCAAGGTCACCCTCCCAAATCATAAAGGGGATCTCCCGCCAGGCACACTTAACAGTATCCTGAAACAAGCCGGGCTGAAAAAGCCCTGAACGTTGCCCGATGATAAGGAGCATTGCCCATGAAAAGAGTTACGTATTTTGCCGTATTCGAACCCGCAGCCGATGGCGCCTGGGGCGTTTATTTTCCCGATCTGCCCGGCTGCATCACCCTGGGGGATTCCTTTGAATCGGCCACCCGCAATGCCGAAGAAGCCCTCGGCCTCCATCTCTGGGGTATGGAAGCTGATGGAGAAGTCATCCCCTCCCCTTCCGCGCCACCCATGGATGATCTCCCCCAAAACGCTGTGCTCGCCGCCATCACCGTCTATCCCGATTTGGTACGGCAGGAAATGGAAAGCCGCTCTGTGCGTACCAATGTTTCCCTTCCCGCTTGGCTCAAAAACGCCGCGGAAAGCGCCGGGCTTAACTACTCCCAAGTGTTGCAGGCCGCGCTCATGGAGCACCTCGGCGTGGAGCATAACGATGCTACCAAGGTAAGCTGATCATCATCCCTAACCAGCGGGGGCGCAGCACGCGTCCCCGCTGGTTTGCTGTTTACGCCTCCGGCCTGGTTTCCGCCGCAGTCAGGAATGCAAGGCAACAGGCGCTTGTGAAAGAGCCATCGCTCGCGCTGCCCAACGCGAACGCGGCAACGGCGGCAAACGCCAAATTCACGGGGTATCTATTTAACCCGGAAAGCGCGGATGGGTGGCCAAAAGGCGTTGCGTTTCAACATCGCCTGGGATATAATGGGGATAACTGGGAAGCGATGCAGCGGGAAATCCTGCGCAACGCTCCGCGATACCCCAGCATCCCTAAAGGGGAAACCCAATACGGAACACGATATGAACAGCGTATGGTGCTCTATGGTACCAAGAATACCCCGGCGAATGTGACTGTCGGATGGTTGGCGGACAGGGATTCCACCCATATGACATCCGCCTATATCAAGGAGGTGAGTGCAGGTGATACGGAAGATTGAACTATTTGAGCATGTTACGCTGAAAGACGGGCGGGAAGGCGCCGTGGTTGAGATTCTCGGCGATGCGGAGGCTTTCTTGATCGACATCGGAAGTTCACCTGCCGATTGGGATACCATCTATGTGACCCGTACCGACATCATGGACCCTGCATAGCCGCCAAGCGAGAGCAAGGCGGTTTTTCCATTCAGGCAGCAAGCGGCTACCCCTTTGGGGGCGGCCGCTTTTGCATACCCCGACCCGCCGGGGCAACCGCGGGAGAATAGCCGACGGGCGTTAAACGGGAGGGAGTCAGGTTATGATTAATTTTTGCTATCTGCGTGCCCTACAGCTGCGGCGTGCGGCAAACGATGCTGGCGGCGCGACGCCTGCAAACGCAGAATCTACGCAGACAACGGATGCGGGGAAAGCGGATACGGACAAGACAGCCGATGAGGATAAGCCCTCCGGCGAGAAGGCTTTTACCCAGGCAGATGTGGACAAGCTGATCAGCCAAACCATTGCGAAGGAACGTGCGCGAGCAGACAAAGCCGTTTCCGCCGCCAAGACCGAGGCGGAGAAGCTTGCCACCATGACAGCGGAGCAGCGCGCCGAGCATGAACGGCAGGAGCGGGAAAACAAGCTGGCAGCCAGAGAAGCAGAGCTAAGCCGCCGCGAACTGCGCGCAACCGCACTGCAAACCTTGGCAGAAAAGCAGCTTCCCGCCGAGCTTGCAGAGGTGCTTGACTACACCGACGCAGACAAATGCAGCGCATCCATCACAAGCGTGGAAAAAACTTTCCGCGCCGCGGTGCAAAAGGGTGTGGAGGAACGCCTGAAAGGCGCGGCTCCGGCTGCCGGTAAGGCTACTCTTTCGCAGAGCACCCCTAAGACCCTACAGGAAAGCGTGAGCGCATACTATGACAAAACGAAAGGATGATCATCATGGCTATTACCCTTGCAGAGGTGCAAAAGAATGTACAGGACGCCCTACAGATGGGCGTGATCGACGAATTCCGAAAGAACAACTTCCTGCTGGATAACCTGACCTTTGACGATGCGGTTTCGCCTACGGGCGGCGGCGCTACCATGACCTATGCCTATACGCGCCTTGCTACGCAGCCCAATGCGGCTTTCCGCGCAATCAATACCGAGTACGCGCCGCAGGAAGTAACCAAGCAGCGCTATACGGTGGACTTGAAGGTTTTCGGCGGTGCGTTCCAGATTGACCGCGTGCTGGCGAATATGGGCGGCATCATCTCCGAAGTGACGCTGCAGATGCAGCAGAAGATCAAAGCGGCACAAGCTACGGTTTCTCCGTCCGGCGTCTTTCGAATGCGCGTACGCCCGCCGCTTACGTTGGTGTATCGCCCCACCGGGTAATCAGGATCAGCCAACGTCAGCAGATCGGCGCGTATATAGCCTCTGGCGTATCGGTACAGCCCCACGTCGCTCAATTCAAGATCGCTGAAGGTTTCGATGTCTATACTCAGCTGGTGCATCACAACTCGCCCTCCAGTGCTTTTAGTGCTCGCGCATAGGCAATCGGGTCAACCTGACCCAGCCTGCCGGGTTTCTGCGCCGCGCGCAGGTCATTAAGCACATCGCGGATCACGCGTTCAAAATGCTCCTGTTGTCGGTAGGTCACATCGCATTCGCCACCGCAGTTGCTTCTCACCAGCAGTTCTTCTATCTCATCGCGTACGTCAATACCCATCTGCTGTTGCACCAGTTCCATTAGTCCCCTATCCCCATCCACAAATCGCACATCACCGTTCACACACACTTTCAACATGTCACAGTACCTTTCTGTGGAGGGGCACGGATGGTGCGTCCGCGCCCCGGGGTTGGTCAGAAGGGCAACCCGGTGATCGGGTTGAGTTGTCCGCTGCCCATCGCCTGCGGGTAACCCTGCACAGGGGCAGGCATCGGCGGCTGTGCGGGCGCGCCATAGTAAACGGGGTAACCCGGCTGCGGCACGGCAGCCATCATCGGCGGCTGGGCGTACCCTTGCTCATAGGCAGGCGCGGGCGTACTGCCGCCAAAGTCATCTTCCGCTGTGGAACCCCCTGCCAGCGGCACACCTTCGCGCAGCTTTTGCACATTGCCCAGTCCGCAACCAATGCCTTTCTTGGGCACTTCTTTTGTCGCCATTGATTACCGTATCTCCAAACAGCGCTTGGCTCAAGGTTGGCGGCACAGTAGATGTGCTGCGCTGGGTGGCTATGGAGGGCGCGCCATGGGCTGTGACTGGCAAGGGGTACATCAGCGGCGCCTGTTTGGCGGTGGAGCCATGAACCTGTACCTGGCCGTTACGGCAGACCGTTACGAACTGCCGCTGGCGGTGGCGGACAGCGCTGGGGAACTGGCGCGAATACTGGGCATTACCAGTAACCAAGTAAGCTCGGCTGTATGCCGACAACTATCTGGCAAGCATAGGGGGTATCGCATCATGCGGCTTCAGATGAACGCGAAAATCGGGCTTGCGTTACAGCGCGAACCCGACGAACCGAATCTGCGGGACGAACCACAAGATTCATCTGTATTGTACCACCCGGAAAGGAGTTATGCAATGAGCTACTACCATATATGCCCCCAATGCGGCGCGGCTTTGGACCCCGGGGAGCGGTGCGATTGCCAAACCGAGGAAGAAGCCGACCCCACCGTGACTCGGGACGAGGAAAGGAGCAACCCCCATGCTTGAGATCAAGTTCACGCTGAAAGCTGAAACTAAAACCTGTTATCGCTTTGAAACCGGAGAGCGACCGGAACAGATGACCCTGTACCTGAAGAAGTCCAAAGTTGACGCCGCGGGCATTGACCCACAAAAAGGCATTACCGTGACAATCGACGAGAGGAAGTAAGGAGGAACCCCCATGTTTGAAATCAAGTTTGCCGGCACAGATGCCGCGGAGATCTTCGCGCAGATGAACCAATTCCTCCAAGCGACACAGCCCGCGCAGCCCAATCAGGTTGCGCCAGCCGTTTATGGAAACCCCGTGCAGCCCGCAATGCCTGTATACCCGCAGGCGGTGCAACCTGCGCCCCTGCAGCCGACGGCCTTCCAGCCCCCGGCGCCACCTGCCGCACAAAGCGCACCGCCCGAGCCATCGACAGCAAATATAGCCGCGCCCATCCCCACGGCTGCGCCTGCTTACACTGTGGAAGACCTGATGAACGCCGCCGGGCAGCTGGTGCCGCGCGTGGGTATGCCAGCGATGCAGCAGCTGCTTGCCGGACGTTTTGGCGTGCAGGCCGTAACCCAACTGCCGCAGGAGCGGTATGGTGAATTTGCCCAAGCCCTGCGCGAGATGGGAGGCGCGATATGACGCATAGGTACACTCAGGAGGAGCTGGCATCCATCAGCCCGCCGAGCCGTTTCTATCTGGCTGTGAGTTGCCCCAATTGCGGCCATGCGATGAAGGCGCTTACGCTGGGCTGCATCACGGATACGGCTGCACCCTGCATACCCTCGCGGGAAGGGTTCCTGCCTATTGTGAACCTTGCCCACTTTGAAAACACGGTATGGCACTGCCTGCACTGCGGGCGGCGCACGGATATCCCGGCGTTCCTGAAATTGGAGGTGAACCCCAGTGCCAAAAGCAAAACCCCGTGCCCCTAAGCAAGGCGCCCACGCACTGCTGGGCGCGAGCAGCGCACACCGCTGGCTCCACTGCCCGCCCAGCGCCCGCCTGTGCGAAGATATGCCGGATACGGGCAGCCCCTACGCGCATGAGGGCACCCTGGCGCATGAATTGGCTGCGCTCAAACTTGGGCAGGCATTCACAGAGGCGCGTTCCAAAACAGCTTACTCCGCTGCGCGTGCGAAGCTGCTTGGCGAGATCGGCAAGGCGGCGGTACTCGCGGAAAACGGCGGTACTGCGCCCCGGACGGATGAGACTACCGCCAAGCGTGCGGAAGCATCCGCCGCCGCTTCTGCCGAAGCTGCCGTAGGGGTGTATGTGGATATGATCCGGGATGATCACGCCCAGCTGCAGGGCAAGCCCAATGTGTTTATCGAGCAGCGGGTAGACTATGCGCATGTGGTGCCGGAGGGCTTTGGCACGTGCGACTGCATCCTGATTGGCCAAGGGCTGGATGGTCAATGGCAATTGCGCATCTATGATTATAAGCATGGCAAAGGCGTGCCGGTGGAAGCAGAAGGCAACCCGCAGTTGATGCTCTACGCGCTGGGCGCACTTGCCCTGTTTGCGCCGATCTATCCCATCACACTGATATCCATGACCATATGCCAGCCCCGGCGTGACAGCCTGACCAGTTGGGCGATCCCGACCGAAGAACTGCTGGCGTGGGGCGAGCATATACGCCCGCTTGCCCAACAGGCACACCAGGGCGAGGGAGACTTACAGGAGGGCGACTGGTGCCAGTTCTGCCCCCGCGCCACACGCTGCCGTGAACGGGCGGAGCGCTTTGTAGCACTGGAAGCCTATGAATACCGCCTGCCGGGTGACCCCCGCGACCCGCTGACAGACGCGGAGCTGGGGGATGTGCTGGCTATTGGCGAGCGGCTGGACAAATGGTTAAGCGCCCTGCGCAAACACGTGCAGGATACCCTGCTGGCGGGCGGTACCATACCCGGATGGAAGCTGGTGGAAGGGCGAACGGTACGCGCCTTCGGCGATCTGCAAGCGGCTTTTCAGTTGGCGAAGGATTCCGGCGTTAAGGAAGAGCTGCTCTACGTGCGTGAGCCCATTACGCTTACGGCACTGGAAAGCCTGATGGGTAAGAAAGCCTTCACGGAAACGCTGGCGGCGCAGATCATCCGCAAACCGGGCAAACCCACCTTGGCGCCGGAGAGTGACCCGCGCCCTGCCATGACCCGCAAGAGCGCGGCAGATGATTTTGCGGAAGATACTCCCCGCGCATTCTTTGCCTATGATAACCTCGACCCCAATCATACGGCGGAAGCCTATGCCATAACGTGAGATAGGGTGACCTGGCATAAACCACCGGAGCGCAGGGGCGCTCCCCTGAGAGCCGCACCGGGCGACTTTCAGGGGAACGGCTAAACCGTTCCCGCATGTGAAATTGTGTGAAGACAGAAAGTGAGGCAACGAGACATGAGCAACCAGACAGATGGAAACCTGTGCCATGTGGTAACCGGAGAAGCGCGGCTGAGCTATGTGAACATCCTGCGCCCGGCGAAGAGGCGCAACGCAACGGACAAGGAGAACTACAAGGTGACGGTGCTGGTACCCAAGGGCGACGCGGCTACGATGGGGCGCATCAATGCGGCAATCGAGGCTGCTATCCAACGGGGGGCAAGCGAGAAGTGGGGCGGGCGGCCGCCACAGGTTGCGCTGCCCGTGTATGACGGCGACGGTGTACGCCCCAGCGACGGCAATCCTTTTGGGGCTGAGTGCAAAGGCCACTGGGTGATGACGGCAAGCAGCACATACAAGCCGGAAGTGTGGGATGCAAATCGAAACCCGATCTTGAACGAGAGCGAGATCTACAGCGGCATCTACGGGCGTGTGAGTATGGACTTCTTCCCCTACGGCGGCACAAAGGCGGGTTGACCGAGAAGAACGATGCCGAAGATACGGTCAAAGCGCTAATTGGCGATATTTGCGTGAGCATGCGCGCGGAGGATTACCTGACCATGCCCCCGCTGATCGTGGATGATATCCCCGTGACGCTTTCTCCGCAGGCCAAGGCAGCCTATGCGCGTATGGAACGGGATTATCTGCTGGAGCTGGCGGATGCGACCATTGAAGCGGGCAGCGCTGTGGCGCTTACCGGGAAGCTGCTGCAGCTGTGCGGGGGCAATGTGTATGATACCCAAACCGGAACCCCTTACACGGTACATGGTGATAAGCTGGAGGCGCTGGCAGAATTGCTGGAGGGGCTTCATGGGCAGCATGCGCTGCTGTTCTATGGTTTTCGCCATGAGGTGCGCTGCGCTTTCGACCGCAAGCGGCGAAGGTTGTTTGTTGTGAGCGAGTTAGCCCAAACGGGATTGTTGGCCGAAGCGTTGCTATGCAGTACCACTCGCGGCGCGATAGAACGAAAGAAACCGTTATCCGTTCCTCTCCTAGATACGAAGCTGTTGTAACTTCAAGGTCATCCCGGCTCAATTTGTCACCGCCTTTCTTTATTTAGGTAGCTGCTCGCTATCTTTTAATAGCGCCTCAATGGTGCAGCTTAGGACTGTGGCGATACGCTTGGCGGTGCTAATGCTGGGCACAATTGTCGGGTTCTCATTCCCGTTGTCCAGCAGAGTAAGTCGTCTTGTTGTCAGGTTCTTCCTATGCTAGACTGCTCTTGGAAAGGAGGTGGTACACTATGGGTAGCAAGGAAGTAGCTCATGACCTGGCTGTTTCGATGGCCACCAAGCAGTCGGATAATCCTGCGGAAGTGATCGATCGATATTTCGAGCTGTTGGAGCAACTCAAAAAGTTGTATTCAGTGAGAATCGACGAGCGCAACCGCAGCAGACACGCGACTGTGGGGTAATTCACCAATGACTGTTTAGGTTTCCAATGGTTTCTACGTTGCGGCGAACCTGCTCTTGTACCGCAAGGTCGCCGCAATCCTGACTTGCCGAATGTCAGGCACATAATTTTGATATGGCCGCAAAACTAGGGCTCGATTATAAGAATCGATTCTTACTGAGCGATGTGGGTTCTGGTGATGCTTTTTCTCATAGTTTTAGTGACATCGATCTGCTTTCAAGGTTTTACGCCAATACCCCTATGACCATCATTGATGCTGTAGCATGCTTCAAGTTCCTCTTTGGCAGTGCTCTCATGTTTCCGCCAGAGGCTGATGATGGCGGCGGTGACATACAAGCGGCGGCTGATTTGAAAATTCGTTACCTCTTAAGCTCCATGTATTTGATGAGCAGCTTGGAATCATACATGAAGTCAGGAATAGAATACTGCCAAATTCTCGGCGCACTTGATGCCCGCACTTGCCCACAATGCGCACTTATCGATGGCGCTTTGGTTCGCGTAATAGACGCAATGGTCGGCTATAACGTCCCACCTTTTCACGATGGTTGCCGCTGTACAACCGTTGCCTACCTACCCGAGCCGGCTCATGAAGACCGTACTCGATGGGCGCGTGATCCAGTGACAAGACAAGGTTACTATGTGCCCGCCAATTACAATTATCTTGATTGGTATCAGTCGCTTACACCTGAACAAAAGCAACAAATCGCGACTGAGACCCGCGTTGCTGTCGAAGCACAACTTAAGTATGGGGGCGCGGTTAAACTATAGAAGGTCTTTTATCCATACCTTCCCCGATTGACGCACTCCTGCCAACACGATATACACCGAGGTGATCAAGTAATGCTCCCAAACAATCCCGTACCAGCGGCACCCGTCCAGCACGCGGTCATCTACGCCCGCTATTCCAGCGATAAGCAAACCGAAGATAGTATCGAAGCCCAGCTTCGCGCATGTAATGCTTACGCGGAGGCAAAGGGCTATACAGTCGTTGGTATTTACAAAGATGAGGCCATCAGCGGCAAGGGCAGTAAAACCGCCAGCCGCACCCAGTACCAGAAGCTCCAGCGGGATTGTGATAAAGGTCAGTTCTCCATCATCCTCGTGCATAAGTATGATCGTATTGCTCGCAGCATGGCCGAGCATATTAACCTCGCCACGCGCCTGCAAGGCAAAGGCGTAGAGCTCATCGCCACCGCGCAGGATTTTGGTACCAGTAACGAAGCAAAGATTATGCGCTCCCTCATGTGGGCGTTGTCAGAGTACTATATCGACAATCTCTCTGATGAGGTCAAAAAAGGCCACCGTGAAAACGCCCTTAAGGCGCTGCATAACGGCGGTGTCCCTCCATTTGGGTATGATGTGGTTGCGGGTAAATATGTTATCAATGAGCTGGAAGCTACCTACGTGCGCAAGCTCTTCAACGCCTGCGCCAACCGTATCGGCTATGTGGATATCGTAGCCGAGATGGAGCGAAATGGCATCGTGGGCAAACGCGGGCGCCCGGTGCGTTATTCGCAGATCTATGAAATGCTTCACAACGAAAAGTATACAGGCGTGTATGTCTATAGTGCAAAGATGCCTAAAACCCGCGCGGAGCGGCGGGAACGTGCCGATGCAATCCGCATCGAAGGCTCAGTACCTCAGATCATCGATCGCGCGCTGTTTGATCAGGTGCAGCAGATCATGAGCGGGAAAAAGCAGGTCGGCAACAAAGCCAATTACCTCTGCAGCGGCCTGGTCTATTGCGGTAGCTGCGGCGCGAAAATGCACGGCATCGCCCCGCGTAAGAACGGCCATCAGTATTTTCATTATTACTGTTCCGCCAAGTGTGGCGCACGTCTAACCCCCATGCAGGATGTTGACGCGCAGGCTCTGTCCTATCTGCATAGGCTCCTCGCGCCGGATAGCCAGAAGCTCATCACAGATGCCCTTGTATCATTCCAAAGCAAGCTGCGCGAGAGGCTAGCCAACCATAACACAACCATCAAACGAGAAATTGCTGCCAAGCAGCGCCAGTATGATTCCCTCATGAACAACCTGACCGCCGGGGAGCTTCCCGCCTCTGTGGTTACCGATATTGGCCAAAAACTGCAAGCGCTGAAAAACGAAATGGAGGCGCTCCGTGAAACGCCTCCACCCCACGATTTTACGGCAGAACAAATAAAAGCGTGGCTTTCTGCAATCAAAGCCACGCCTGATGAGCGTGCGGTTCACCTGCTGGTCGACCGCATCACTGTGTATGGTAAGACAGATATCAGGGTCTCAAGTACGCTGGCATCTGTCTTAGGTGATGCTGGCTGGGGTAGCAGGATTTGAACCTACGATGCGGGAGTCAAAGTCCCGTGCCTTACCGCTTGGCGATACCCCAAGGCAAGGAAAATGGGGTGAGTAGTGGGGTTCGAACCCACGACTTCCAGAGCCACAATCTGGCGCTCTACCACTGAACTATACCCACCATGTATTTGGCGCGCCTGAAGGGATTTGAACCCCTGACCCACGGCTTAGAAGGCCGTTGCTCTATCCAACTGAGCTACAGGCGCAGGTGCCGCCATCGCCTTTGGCGCTTTCGCGGATAACCGCTGACGATTAGGAATTTTACCACAAGCGCAGTGTGCTGTCAACCCTAATGCCCCGTGTTTTCACAAATTGTCGATGACAAATAGCAGATTACCCTACGTGTGTAGTTCGGATGGTCAAGGTTTACCAAAAATCCAATACGTACGCTTGACAGCTCTGGTTAAAGGTGTTAAACTACGTTTGGTCTGGGTTAGTATGTACTTATCCCGGACGGTGCCCAGGGCACCCGCTAAACATGAAGAGGGGGAAATGGATGATGCCTTTAGGAATGGCAAACGTAGGCGAGGTGAACATCATTAAGAGGATTAACGGGCGTGATGATGTGCGCCAACATCTAGCGGAGCTCGGCTTTGTTGTGGGCGAGGAAGTAAGTGTGGTGTGCGAACTGGGAGGAAACCTCATCCTTTCCATCAAGGACAGCCGCGTGGCGCTTGATCGCAACATGGCAATGCGTGTAATGGTATAAAGGAGGAGAAGGTTATGAAAACGCTAAAAGATGTGAAGATTGGGCAAAGCGCAGTGATTGAGAAACTGCATGGCGAGGGTGCCCTGAAACGCCGTATCATGGATATGGGTTTGACAAAAGGCACCGAAGTATATGTACGAAAAGTTGCTCCACTGGGCGATCCGCTTGAGTTGACCGTTCGAGGTTATGAACTTTCCGTTCGCAAAGATGATGCGGCACTGATAGAAGTTTTATAAATGCGGCGCGAGCCGCTCATCATTTGTACTCAGGTTAGCGGTTGCTAACCTCAACGCTGAGGAGGAACGCACATGGGCATCAAGATAGCTTTAGCCGGTAACCCCAACTCCGGCAAAACGACAATGTTTAATACGCTGACGGGGAGTAACCAGTATGTTGGTAACTGGCCAGGTGTAACCGTCGAAAAAAAAGAAGGTAAATTAAAGGGTCATCCCGATGTAACCATTCAGGACTTACCCGGTATCTATAGCCTGTCTCCCTATACGCTGGAAGAAGTCGTCGCGCGAAGCTACCTTGTCAACGAACGTCCCGACGCTATTTTGAACATTGTGGACGCCAGCAACATTGAGCGCAATCTCTATTTGACCACGCAACTGGCCGAGCTGGGCGTGCCCATGGTTATTGCTTTGAACATGATCGATGTAACCCGCAAGAACGGCGATGTGATCGATCTTCATAAGCTGGGTGAATCCCTTGGCTGTGTGGTTACAGAAACCTCCGCGCTTAAATCGGAAGGTACGCTGGCTGCGGCGGTGAAAGCCATTGACGCAGCCAAAAGCAGTGACCAGCACGAGCTTCCCCACGTTTTTGCGGGCAGTGTGGAGCATGCGCTTGCGCATATCGAGGATTTGATTACCCATCGAGACGGAGAAACGCCCGTGCATCACCATCACGCTGATGGCAGCCTGCATGAAGGCGGCATCGTGGAGGGGCCTCTTTCTCGCTGGTATGCGATCAAACTTTTTGAGCGCGATGAAAAAGTGCTCGAAAACTTGAACCTGCCCAAAGGCATCCGCGACGAAATCGAAAACGTGATCGTATCCTGCGAAAAAGAAATGGACGATGATGCGGAGTCCATCATTACCAACCAACGGTACGCCTATATTAACCGGCTGGTTAGCACCAGCGTAAAGAAGGGTCGAAAAAAAGGTTCGCTCACCACGTCCGATAAGATCGATCGCGTGATCACCAATCGCTGGCTTGCCCTTCCTATCTTTGCACTCGTAATGTTTCTGGTCTATTACATATCGGTCACTACGGTAGGTACCATCCTGACCGATTTTACCAATGATACCTTCGTTGCTGCGTGGATTCAGGCTCCGGTGATGGATTGGCTAAGCTCAATTGGTACGGCAGATTGGCTGGTAGGCTTAATCGGCAATGGCATCATCGGCGGCGTGGGCGCTGTCATCGGCTTTGTGCCGCAAATGCTGGTTCTGTTCCTGATGCTCGCCATTTTGGAAGATATCGGCTACATGGCGCGCGTCGCGTTCATTATGGATCGCATCTTCCGCAAGTTCGGCCTTTCCGGCAAGAGCTTCATCCCCATGCTGATCTCCTCAGGCTGCGGCATCCCCGGCGTGATGGCCTCGCGTACCATCGAAAATGACCGTGACCGCAAGATGACCATCATGACCACAACCTTCGTACCGTGCGGAGCAAAGATGCCCATTGTCGCATTTATCGCGGGCGCTTTGTTCCATAATGCGGGTTGGGTGGCTACTGTCGCGTATTTCATCGGCCTGGGTGCTATTGTCATCAGCGGCATCATCCTGAAAAAGACGCGCGCTTTTGCAGGTGATCCTGCTCCCTTTGTGATGGAGCTTCCCCCTTACCATGTTCCCACCGCTCGCAATGTGCTTATGAGCATGTGGGAGCGCGGCTGGAGCTTCATCAAGCGTGCCGGTACGGTGATCCTGCTGGCCAGTATCCTGATCTGGTTTACGTCCGGGTATGGCTGGACGCCTTCGCAGCCGGAGCAGGCTGAAACGGAGACCACCATTACCGCAACCCAGGAAGAACCGTTGGTTTTTGGCGCTGTGGAAGACATGGACGAAAGTATGCTCGGCAAGGCCGGCAGCGTCGTTGCGCCCATCTTCGAACCGTTGGGTTTCGGCAATTGGCAATCCACGGTGGCAACCGTTATGGGTCTGGTTGCTAAAGAAGAGGTCGTGGGTGTATTTGGCGTGCTGTATGGTATTGTGGATGATGAGGGCGAAGATGCCGCCATGGCTCTGCTTGAGGAAGGCAGCGAGGAGGAAATCGAAACTGGTCTTTCTCCCATTGCCAGAGCTTTTGAAGAAAGCAGCGGCGGCTTCGGCGCATTGGCCGCATTCAGTTTCCTGGTTTTCAACCTGCTGTGCGCGCCTTGTTTTGCGGCCATCGGCGCAATCAAGCGTGAGATGAACAGCCCCAAATGGACATTGTTTGCCATCGCCTACCAGACCATTCTGGCATATGTAGTCGCATTGATCATCTATCAGCTTGGTTTGCTCCTTTGGGGCGGCAGCTTTACCCTCCTGACCGGCATTGCGATCGCGTCCCTCGCGGTGCTTATCTATCTGCTGGTACGTAAGAACCCCTACAACAACGAGCATCTGAAAGTAAAGGTGAGTCAATAATGGTGACTGTGATTGTCGGCGGCGTGGTGCTGCTGGTGGTTGTCGCGATTCTCTGGAAGATGATTTCAGATAAGCGCAAGGGAAAGAACAGCTGTAGTTGTGGAAGCGACTGCTCTCACTGCCATGGCGCCTGCGGGCGATAACCTCATGAATCCCAAAGCGGGATGCGGCTTGCCCGCATCCCGCTTTGGTTATCTTGATTTCGCACAAGCGACCCCTTACGGAATCGCATTGTACGCTACATGCCCACGGAAGGGAGGCGAACAATCCATGATGGTTTTGATCGCTATCGTTTGTATTGTATTGGTGGTAGCAGTCGCCAGCATCATCAAATGCTATTTGTTGCGAAAATACTCACCAATACATCCGGCAAAGCCAGAGCATGATAAGACTCCTGCGGAGGATAACCATAAACCCATACAAAACCAGAACAAGCATGATGTTCACCATCATTAGCGCAACACAGCGCGTGTCTACGCTAACGCACGTAAACATCGGCAAGGGTCACCAATACGGCAATATGAATCCGTATTCCCCCTGCTACGCAGGAACCCTCTTCCATCGCACAGTCAAAGGCATGCCGGAATACTCCCAATTGCTTTTTTATCATAAACGTGGTAATCTACAGACATGAAAAGAGGCGATACTATGCAAATCCTCAAGTCATCCGAAGATTATTTGGAAACCATGCTGATGATGAAAGAACAGCATGGCTATATTCGTTCGATTGATATCGCCACTGAGCTTGGTGTTACCAAGCCCAGCGTGAGCTACGCCACAAAAAGGCTTCGCGAGAATGGTTATATCACGATGGATAAGGACGGTTTGATTACCCTGACTGATAAAGGGATGGATATCGCGGAACGCATTTACCTGCGCCACAGGACGTTGACAAGCTTTCTCATTCGCATCGGCGTTGATGAGCGGACCGCACGGGAGGACGCTTGCAAGATTGAGCACGATATCAGCGATCAAACGTTTGCAGCCATCTGCAAGTTTGCTGAAAAGCAAGCGTAATTAAGCTAAATCCATCAAACGCACAGACAACCATACAGTAAAACAGCCGGATATCAGGCGATGGTTCGCATGATATTCGGCTGTTATGTAGCCTGTCAAGCAACCCAAACATCATCCTGCGATACTTGCTTGGGATAACACCACGGCTGTTCATCTTTGGGATGCAAGGGATCCCAAACCTGTGCAAAGAAAGGATCCACCCTGGCACGTTCATGGTAATTCCAGCTTTTCTGCTCACAATGCGGGCACCAATGCCCTCCCTCCAGCACCAGCCTTGGGCTGGCTGTAAAGCGGTGATCAAACGCACAGCGGAAAAGCATTTTCCCACCCCAATCTCCCTTTACCATGGCGCCGGATAAGCACGCACCGCCGCGAAAGCGCGCTGCGCCTTGCATATCCGCAAGGGAGAGCAAAGCTTCCGGCTTGGTTTCATCATATCCGTGATCAATGTGCACTACCGTTTCCCACGCAGAAAATGGCACAAACTGCTCAAGCGGCTCAATCGTTTCCCAAGCGTTGCGTGAACCCCAATATGCGGCAATATGGCCTTCCATGCCCTGTTCCACAAAATGCAACGTGCCATGCGCCGTGCGTGCCAGGCTCGCGAAGTGCTTTTTCAGGATGTTGCCCATGTGCTTTTCCCCGCCAAGCACATTGATCGCATGGACGATTCTGCCTCGCGTGCCTACAAAACGCTGGTAACTGTCATAAAAGTACGCCAGCGAATCACGCCGAAAATCCAACAGGTTGTTGAGTTTGTCCGAATCCAGAAAGTATTGCCCATGGAAGTTGCGCGTGGCGCTCCAATTTGCTTCCATAACATCAGCAAGGCGTGTGAAGCCAAGCCTGCCAAACAGTTCGCGATACAACGCATAAGTGCTGGCTCTGCAAGACGCGCCGCCACCCACATTGAATATATGACCCCAAAAATCTTGTGTGAGCAAGCCTTTTCGATCCATCGTGCATAGATTGCGCAGCATGCGGGCGGCATCCCTGTCCGAAACATATTCCAGCACATTATTCAGGCCGTTATGGAACATGATCGCATCATCAATGGCTGCCATCTTTGCCCCAATGATACCTGTCTGCCGCAGACTGACCCAGTATTGCAAGTCGGATTCGATCACCGCGCGTTCAGCGGCGACTTTGCTGACCGCATAATAATCAAACACGCTGGGCTTGATAGGATCACCCACCCTGCCCCAATGGATGGGCGGCATACGATCCCCCGTTTCCGCAACGCTGCCGATATTGACCAGTTTTGTCGTTTGCGACTGCCCCAGTTCCACCAGCGCGTTCAGAATACTCGCCGTTCCCCCGTAATTGACCCGCATCGCCAGCAGCGGCTTATCATCTGCCACTGGGGAAACCAGCGCTCCCACATGCAGCACGATATCCATGCCCCGTACGCTGCGCTTCACATCCTCTGGGTTTGTTAAATCTCCCCAGACCACGCGCAGTGCAGGGTGGTTACTATATGGCTTCAGCTTCCTGCGGCTGGCATCATCCGGCAGCGCCAGAACGGTCAGCGAAACGGCATCCGCGTCCTCCAGCAGCGCTTGTAAGGTTAAGAAACCCATTGCCCCCGTCGCGCCGGTCAGGAGCACTTGTTGCCTGGGCATAGCTCACGCCCCCCTCATCTCTACCAGAGAAGCTACCTCCCCATCCAGTATAGCCAGACTCAATCGCACGGATTGCCCAATGGCTGCATCCAAATCATCCGGCTGAACGCCCAAAGGCACACAGCCCAGATCCTTATCAATGAAGGTTTCGGCGCATTGCAGGTCGGCAAAGTGATGCACATCCAGCCCGCCTTCCTGCCCTGCTTTGCGCTGCTTGCGAATGATACCTCTGCTGCCGAGGCGGTATGCCCACTTCGGTACCGTGATCACCCTTCGCCCAGCCATGCCCATGTGCTTATGCACCATGGTTAAGAACGCCTTCCAGGTAAGGTTGTAATACCCAAGCGGCCAGCACCGCCCGCCTCGCGTGCGTTCCAACGCGCCTGCGATGGCTTGGCCCGCTTGCTTGACAGTAATCATCGCCGTGCCGCCGCGCGGGTAGTAGGTCGCACTTTTCATGGCACGAATAATCTCAATCAGAAACACCCATACCGGTTTGCGCCCTGGCTGTGTCCCAAAAATATACGGGAGCTCCAGCACTGCAACATCAAACGCGTCATCCGCGAAAGATAACGCCATGGTTTCCTGTTCCACGCGGCTACGGATGTAAGGATGCCATCGTGTCAATTCTAAATTCGTCCATTCCCTGGCAAAGTACGCGAAGTATGATCCACACACCACACTGTGGCGCACGCCGCTTTCTTTCGCGAGCCTCAGCAAGCGCTCCAGCGGTGTTATGTTATGGCGCTCATAAAAATCATAGATGGGCGAAGTCCCTTCCACGCGTTCGTCTACACCTGCCGCAAACACAAAGCCTTCGCAGCCCGCCAAATGCGCACGCAATGCTTCGTCCGTCATATCCTGATAGTTCCCTAGCGTCACCTTCATTTCCGGCGGAATCATCGCGCCATCCGGCAGGGGCGGCAAAGAGAGCGTAGATACCGTATGCCCGCGCCGGATCAGCTCCGCCGCAGCTTCACTGCCAAGCAACCCTGTACCGCCAATCATAAACACATTCATTGTGTATCCATCCTTTCCACAATACCCTTTCCATCAATATCAAGGTATGTTACTATGATATCATCACCCTGTCGATATGCCAACAAACAGAACAATTTGCAATGCCGTAAATACAACACAACACCGGATACTGTTGTTTTGGCATCAATACAGAAGGAAATGGGGGGATTTCTCATGGAACAACCTGAAAACCGCCGCACAAGGCTCACCAAAACACTTCTGAAAACGAGTCTGATCGAACTGATGCAAAGCGGCAGCCTACAAAAAATCACCATTAAGTCAATTTGCGAAAAGGCGGATCTCAACCGTTCCACCTTCTACCTGCATTATGACGACCAATACGCGCTGCTACGGGATGTGGAGCAGGAGACGATCGACAATGCGCTGGCATACTTGCAAAACGTGGATTCGGGCATTTCCAGCCTTGCTTATGTGAAAGCGCTGATGGATTATATCCGTAAGCATAAGGCTGTGTTTCAGGTGTTGCTGTGTCATCAGGAGGCGCAGACTTTTCAAGCCCTGTTTGCCCGGAACATCACCGCACATCTAAAAAGCCGATTGCGCTTTAGCTGCAAACCGGAGGTGGAAACGTACATCTTCTCTTTTCTGGTGCAAGGCTGCGCCAGCATCCTTCGGGATTGGATCAACAATGATTTTGATATAAGCGGCGATGAGATCGCCGGCTTGATTTTCACGCTATCGGGTTCTTCCTTAGCGGCCTTCTTAGCAACATGAAACACATACTCAGGGCGCCTTCATTCCAGACATATGCATGTGATTGCGAAGCTCGCACGCAACGCAACAGCAAGTACATACCGTCGGCTTGATGGCTTTTTTTCCTTCCATCACCAAACAAACACCCCGCCTTCCCATGGGAAAAGCGGGGCGTCTGCCGTTACGCCAAGGTTGCGTTTGGTTGCAATGTTTATCTTGGCTGCATATCGTGTTGATTACTTCAGGTACAGATCCACGTTCTCCGCGGTCACCAGCACGAAGGGCACAATCACGTTCTTTTCAACGGTCTTGCCTTCTTTGATGTCCTTGATGAGGCTGATGGCGGTTGTTACCTGCCCTGCGCCATCCTGGAACACAGTCGCCTTCAACTCACCAGCTTTAACCATGGCCAGAGGGCCTGCATTGCCATCGACGCCGATGCATACGATATCCGAACGGCCAGCGGCATTCATAGCAGCCTGCACCGCGGAGGACATGTCATCATTGTCGCAGATGATCGCATTGAGCTGATCGCCATACTTGGCAAGCCAGTCTTCCGCGAACTTCACAGCTTTTTCCGCCTGCCATTCAGCAGTCTGCTCGCAGCCATCCAGCAGCGTCCACTTGTCGTTTACGTCCAACACGTTGTGGAGCCCTTCGCCGCGCTGGATCTGCGCGGAATTGCCGATGATGCCCTGCAGGTGGCCATAGCCGCCGCCATTGGGAAGCTGCTCGACAACGAAGTTCGCCATCATTTCGCCAGCCTGCACATCGTCAGAGCCAACATAGCTGGTGGCCAGTTCGGCCGTGTTATCGGTCTGGGAGTTAACAACGATGATCGGGATATTCTCTTCCTTGCAACGCTCCAGGATGGGCGCGCAACCAGCTGCCTCAGCGGGGAGAAGAATAATCAGATCAGCGCCCATGTTCAGCGCGTCTTCCAGCAGGTTGTTCTGGGTTACGGGGTCCGTCAGGCCATCATAGAGATTCCATTTGGTGATGGTGCCATCCGCAACCAACGCATCCAGCGCGGTCTTGGCGGCGTTGTTGATGGTCGCGTGGAATGCGTCTACGGTGTTCTTCGCAATGTAGCCAACGATGAACTCATCATCCTCAGCGGCAGCAAAGCTCACCATGCCCAGCAACATGCATAGTGCCATCAACAGAGCGAACAGTTTCTTCATGGATCGATACCTCCTATTATTTATTCTAACTGCCCATCGGCAGCCGAATTCAGGTACGCTTTACTTGCGCTTGTTCATAAACATATCCAGCATAACAGCGCCGATAATCAATAAACCCTTGGTGATGGTTTGCCAGTAAGAGTTGATACCCACCAGGTTCATGCCGTTGTAAATGAGGCCGATGATCACGATACCAAACATCGTTCCCGGAATGGTCGCAATACCGCCCGAGAAGGATGTGCCGCCGATTACACATGCCGCGATGGCGTCCGTCTCATATCCAACCCCAATATTGGGTTGTGCGGCGGAAATACGGCTGGTCATGATTACGCCTGCAACACCTGCGCAAAATCCCATGATCACAAAGGAGAACGTTCGGGTCCAAAATACATTGACGCCGGAAGCGACCGCGGAGTTGATGTTGCCGCCCACAGCGTAAATATAGCGGCCAAACACAGTCCAATGCATGATGATAAAAGCCAGTATGGCGACTGCAAACAGAATGATGACCGGGATCGGGATCGTGCCAAACACCTTTCCATTGCCTATGTTCTTAAAATCCGCATTGGCCAGAGACGCGGAATACCCACCGGAAATGATATACGCCACGCCGCGTATCACCAGCTGCGTCGCCAGTGTTACCACAAAGGGAAACATCTTGAACTTTGCGACCAGCAATCCATTGATGAGCCCAAAAAAGGTAGTGGCCGAAACCGCAAGGATGCACGCAAGCGCAATGCTGCCTGTGCTGTTGAGCACAGCGCCGACAATGACGCTGGTTAACGCAAGCATCGAGCCGATCGAAAGATCAATACCGCCCGCGGTAATTACAAATACCATCCCCAGCGCCAAAATACCATTGATGGAAATTTGCAGCAAAATGCTGATTACGTTGCTTGGTTTACGGAAGGTAGGGGAAATCACAGCCAGAAGCACAATCATTCCCAGCATAACCAAACCGATTCCATACCTTCTCATGAAGATGGACAATTCTGTCTGATCCATCCTCAGAATACTCCGGGGTGATCGTTCCACTTTGCGCATTGGTATTCTCCTCATTCCTAAAACTCTCTGGCCAGGATCGTCTCCTGCGTCTCGCGTCCCGCAAGCACATCCTGTCGTGACACTTCGCCGTTAAGCCTGCCTTCCCGGTAAATCAATATCCGGTCACTGATCCCCATAATCTCAGGCAGTTCAGATGAAATCATCACAATGGCCATGCCCTCCGCGGCAAACGTACCCATCAGGTTGTGTATCTCGCTTTTTGCACCCACATCCACGCCACGGGTTGGTTCATCCAGAATCAACACCTTGGGATGCGCCATCAACCATTTAGCGAGAACGACTTTCTGTTGATTGCCGCCGGAAAGGGAGTAAGCATCCAGTTCCATACTGCCCGCCTTTACGGTCAGCGACTGCGCGGCTTCTGTGGTATCCTTGATCTCCTTACGTTTGTTAATCAGCAGTTTGCGATGCATAACTCTGAGCGTTGGCAAGGATACATTTTCCCGAATCGAGCGGTGCAGGCAAAGCCCATAATTCTTGCGATCCTCATTGACCATGCAAATCCCTTGACTTACCGCCTGGCGCACCGAACGGATTTTGATCTCCTGTCCATCCAGATAGATCTTCCCGCTCTCCAGACGATCCAGCCCAATCAGTGCCCGCATCGTCTCGCTGCGTCCGCTTCCCACCAGACCGGATATGCCGAGGATTTCACCCGCACGCACTTCAAAGGAGATGTCCGAAAATCCTTTCCCACTCAGGTTTTCCACCCGCAGAACTGTCTCGCCGATTGCGCACTCCGTCTTGGGAAAGATGTTCTTTACCTTGCGGCCGACCATCATTGCAATGAGCTTCTCCCGATCGACATTTTCGATCAAATCCGAGCCTACAAAACGGCCGTCTCGGAACACGGATACGTGATCGCAAATCTGGAAAATCTCATCCATGCGGTGCGAAATATACACGATGGATACCCCTTGGCTTTTCAGATGGCGGATCATATTGAACAGCGCTTCGGTTTCCTCGCTGTCCAAAGAGGAGGTGGGTTCGTCCATGATGATAAGCTTCGCATCGAACGAAATCGCCTTAATAATCTCAATGATTTGGCATTGCGCCAGCGTTAGTTCTTCAATCAGGGTCTTTGCGTTCAACTTCACATTTAGGTGATCGAGGATTTCCTGCGCTTTGCGATTGGTCGCCTTTTTATTGAGGAATACTCCGCCGCGCACATCTTCCCGTTTCAGGAATATGTTCTCAGCGATGGTCAAGTAATACTCAGGATTGAGTTCCTGATGGATCATAGAGATGCCCTTGCGGATGGCGTCGGATGGGTCTTTGGCATGGTACGGCTTTCCATCAAACGTGATGGCGCCTTTATCCGCTTTGAAAAGGCCAATGATGATTTTCATCAGCGTTGATTTGCCTGCTCCATTTTCGCCCAACAGCGCATGCACTTCGCCACGGGCAATGTCAAACTGCACATCATCCAAGGCCTGTGTTCCGCCAAAAGCCTTCGATACATTTCTACAGGACAGGATGATGTCACGATTCTGCGCCTGCTCCAATGTGTCACCCCCCTAAAGCATTTGCCGCTACGCTTGCCTGCCTAGCACGGTAAGTTCCTGCAGCACCTGTTTGCCATCCTGATAAGCCTGCTTGTAGAGCCGATAATACTGATTATATCGCGCATGGTTTTCTGCGTTTGGATGGTATAAACGCTCCTGATAATGAACCACTCGGCGGCAGCCATCCTCAATACTGCGATACATGCCGATGCCTGCCCCCGCCGCAATGGCCGCCCCAACACACGCATGTTGCTTTACATCAGCCACCTTCAGCGGCACACCGTACACATCCGCCTGTATTTGCAGCCAGAGCGGGCTTTGAGCGCCGCCGCCGGAAGCCACATGCACCTTCGAGGTTAGCCCGAGCGATTGACATAACTCCATACACTCCCGCAGAGAGTAAGCCACGCCCTCCATGACCGCCCGCGCCAGCCGTGCGCGATCGGTATTCACGCTTAACCCCCAGACCATGCCGCTAATATCCGGATTAAAATGCGGGGTGCGCTCCCCGGACAGATACGGCATAAACAACAGACCGCCAGACCCGGCAGGCGCCTTTTGCGCATCCAAATCCAATTGCGCAAAGCTGCCGCCCAAAGCCTTACCAACCCAGCTCATCGATAGGCCTGCGCTCATTGTTGCACCCATCGTATACCATAGCCCTTTACCATACCCGCAAAAGGTATTCGTATTCAGTGCAGGGTTCTCAATCGCATGATCTGCCTGAAAACTTACCTGTCCGCTGGTGCCGATGTTTACAGTGGATTGCCCGGGCAGTATCACGCCATTTCCAATGGATTGCATTACCTGGTCTCCACCGCCCGCCACCAGCGGCGTACCCTCCAGCAGCCCTGTATCCCTTGCTGCCTGCGCGGTCACATGCCCGGCCAGGGCATCTGTAGCAACGCAATCAGGAAACAGGCTGCGCGGGAGCGCCAGTGTTCTTAGAACCTCATCAGCCCATGTCATTTGCCGTATATCAAAAGCCAATGTGCCCGAGGCGTCGGAGTAATCGGAAAGTACTTCCCCGCAAAGCCGATACCGCAGGTAGTCTTTAGGCAACAACACATGCCGTATCCTGCTGTACGCCTCTGGTTCGTTATCCTTCACCCACAACAGCGAAGGAACCAAAAAGCCCGAGTACAGGGGATTCATCAATACGCCTTGTATGGTTTGCGGTGTCAGCAATGTTGCCATATGCGCAAGTTGCTTGCCGCTTCTCGCATCCAGGTGTAAAATCGAGGGACGCACCTGTTGCATGTTCGCATCCAGAAATACCGCTCCATGCATCTGCCCTGAGAAACCAATGCCCGCGATCCTATGTGCCCCGATTTGCGGAATGATCTTCTGGAAACAGGCGCAGCAAGCTTGCCACCACACTTCCGCATTTTGCTCACCATACCCATTCACAGGCGAATCATACTGGTACCGTTTGGAGGCCTCGACACAGATGCCGCCTTCCTCATCCATCACGATCACTTTCAAGCTGGAAGTGCCCAGATCCACGCCCGCTAAATAGCCCATGCGTGCTCCCCCTTCCAGTGATATCGCGCCGCGTTGGCCCTGACTAGATAAAGGCGATTTGCATCCCTGCCACAAACGTATCCCCCAGGCCAATCGTCGTCACAGGCTTTTCCATATATCGGCTCGGGACGATGCATACGTTCCTTCCCCTGTGCGTTTGGGGTAACTGCTGCGCAAAAGCAATCCCTACCGGACTCAATGGGAGTTCAAGCGTGCCGACGCAATCCTGCATAGAACCATAATGCCCAATTCGCGCTCTCGTGCCGGAAAGCAGGTTGCCGTAACACAATGCCCGTGCGATATCCATTCCCCTGCGCGGGTTGCCGTAGTACACGGAGTAGTCCTTGGAATGGACGACCAACCCCTTCGCGGGATACGCATCATGAATCTTCTCCAGAGTTGCCAGCAGCGATTCCGCGTTCTGATAGATCAGGGAATGTCCGTTGGCTTGTGCCAGATCAGCCAGCTCCTCCTCGTTCATCCCAAGAATATCCAGGTATGGTGTAAACGCTTCATATACCATCTGGCGGCATTGCGGATTCAAGTAATGAGCGCTTTCCAGATACAGCACGCAATCAGGGTTGCTTTCCTTTACGCGTCGGTAATGTTCACGCATTTTCTCCAACGCTTGTTTGAGCACCTGCTGCTCCACGATTGCATTAAACCCAGAGATGTTGTAGGAGGGGATATCCATCGCATGTGCTTCGACATAATCCAGAAACCATGCATCCACCGGAAGCGTCTTGTGCACATCATCAAAATCCATAATCAGGCGATTGGATATCGGGATGATGTGATCCGTATTGCCGATTCGCACCACATCCCCGTGACGATACTGAAGTATAAAGTGTTCCACCGGCTCGCGCTCTGTGATCATTGCCGCCACAGATACCAGTTCCCCCGTTGGCGAAACCATCGAGATCTGGGGATAGTCCAGAAATTGACACACTGCCTTGCTGCGGTCAGAAATCTGCGTGAGGATTGGAATGCCCACCTGCGCAAGCGCAGCGCTGCCCTGTGCGCAGGTACCGCCAAGTGCATACGTACATTGAAAGGTTCGCTTCAGCCAAGCGCAAAGTTCGCGATTGGTAATCTCAACCTCACCGCCAAGCCCGTTGAGGATCAGGAAACACACCACCCGCACAAAATCGCTGGCATTGGCGAGCATATCGCCGCTGCGAAACGAGGGTTTTGCATTCAGGTGCGCTTGTACCATCGTATTAAAGGTATTTGCGTCCCACTGTACCAGCACATCCAGATCGCTCGTATACCCTAAGGTAGGCCGTTTTCCCAGTTCGTAGCACTTCTGTATCTGCTCGGGGATGCTGCCGAGGCATTGCTCGTATAACTCATGGTGATGCATGGCAGTCTCCGCCCTACAGTTTATATTCCGACAGGATATACTCCACCAGATCAATTTCTTTTTCCTGCGCTTTGTCGCCTACCGTTTTGACGATACGCTCCCAGCTTTCCAACACATGCACCAGCAGGTCGTTGACCACCATTTCGCACAGATGCGAAGCGGGGCTATAGTTTTCACCGAAAAGTCCGTTCTCACTCATGGTGAAGATAAGCTGCGTGCCCAACTTGGAGAGCGGAGAATTCTCTCGCGCTGTTATCACAATCACCTTTAGTCCCTTATCCAAGGCAAGTTCCGCGGCTTGCAGCACCTGCCTGGAACTGCCGGAACGAGATATGGCGATCACCAGCTCGCCCTCACGCGCGTTGTTGATAGCCGAAAGAAAATGCTCCGGTATCATAAAGTAAGTCGTAGGCTTTCCCATGCGCGCCAGTCGAAACCCAAGATCCATTGCCACAGGCGCCGTATGGCCTACCGCCACCACATGCACGGCTGTGCTTTGCTGTATCAGCTCGGCGATGCTCAGCAGTGTTTTCAGTTCAAGGGTTTTCGCGATGTCCAGCAAGCTCGATGCCTGCATTTCCAACATATCTTTCACGGTCTTGGGTTTTCCATTACGCTGCTTCTCATGCAAGAAGTTGCGCCCCAGCTCATGCGACAGATGAATTTTCATCTGATAATAACCGCTATAGCCGATGTGCTTACACATGCGCACTACGGTAGCGTCACTCACATCGCTGGCGTTGGCAATTTCCGACACGTTCATCATGACCGCTTTTTCCGGTTCATCCAGAATGAACTGCGCAACTTTACGTTCTGCCGAGAACATTTGCTCAAACCCATCACGGATAGCGCCAAGCACGGATGTGTTGTCAATCATCTATCTTCTCCCCTTCAAGTCAGGTATGCCTGCGCAATACAGTGTTCCTTACAGGCTGTAATACCTCGCTTGATCCGCATCGTTAAAAAGATCGATCTTCTGATTGATTACCTTCTTCATCTCGCGGATACTGCCCAGGTAGAGCTCAAACGGTTCGCGTAGTTTCGGATCTGCGGCTAGGTCCAGGCGAAGTTGCTGATAGAAGGCATCCTTGATATCCGATGAAATGTTGATTTTGTTGATGCCCATCCGTACGCTTTCGGCAATTTCCTCATCAGGGTTGGCGGAACCACCATGGAGCACTAGCGGAATGCTCACCTTGGCTTTGATCTCCTTGAGCAAGTCCAGCTTCAGTTCCGGCTTGAAGCCTTGTGGATAGATTCCATGTGCGGTTCCAATGGCAATGGCCAGCGTGTCAACGCCGGTCTCTTCCACAAAGCGAGCCGCATCCTCCGGCTTGGTATAAATGATCACGCCCGAGCCGCCTTCCGCATCATTGCCAACAGTGCCGATCGTACCCAACTCACCTTCTACCGAGATGCCAAGCGGATGGGCGATTTCCACGACTTTCTTGCAGATGGCGACATTATCCTCGAAGCTCTCATGCGAAGCGTCGATCATCACCGAGGTAAAGCCGTTACGGATCGCGCGGTAGATCTGCGATAATTCGGAGCCGTGATCCAGATGAATCGTCACAGGCACTTTTGCCTTGCTGGCAGCCGTGATGCAATGTTGCAGAAAACCGTCCCCCTGAAACGCAAGCTCAAATGGGTGGATGGCCAGGATCACGGGCGCCTTCTTATCTTCACAGCACTCCAGCACGGCTTTGAGAATAACGTTTGTGCCGATATTGAACGCGGGGACTGCAAAGTTTCTTTCATTGGCGACCGCGAGTAGTTCCTTCATATTCAGCAACATCTATTTCATTCCTCCAGAAATATAATTTTTCACAATGAGCTTGGTGGTTTTTCTGGCGGCATAATATTTCATCGCCATGGATATTTACACCATTTTCTACTCGTTGTTTTATGCATGGAGTATAACACGAGTGAAACCCGCCGTCAAGTAGTGTGTGAAATAAAATTTATTGCCGTATTGCATTTTGTTCTTTTTTCGATTAGAATGCTCAGTATAAGGGTGGTTACAGTGGCATTTTGGTCAAACAGCATCGGATTGCCGCGCGCACAAACCAGGTTCATGAAATCATATTTCTCAACAGAAACACCATGCTATAACACGCACTGCAAGAATGCGACAGTTAGAAAGGAGCCAGAAAAATGGATACCAACGAACGAATTTCACAAGTCTTTGAGGAAGGTGAAGGATTACTACAGTTGACACCAACCTGGGTGCCCCGAAGCTTCAATGAGCCGGGACGCCGTCTGCGGCTGCATCCGGATGACATCTACGCCTTTGGCATGGATCGCGGAGGCATATGCGAGCGTTGGCTTGGCTCGATTACCGTTGCGCTCAACGGCCCAAAGACAGGCGCGCGCGAGGGCATGAGCCATGTGCTGGCCAACCGGGCAAACAGAGAAACTATTCTGTTTGCCGATGTGGTCAAGCAACTGGGTGCAAAGCTGATCGGTGAGTCCCTCATGACGCGTTATGGAACGTGGCCTACATTTGCCAAGTTATTTGATTATGACAAGCCCCTTTTCCATCACCTGCATCTCACAGAAGCACTGGCCAATAAAATTGGTCGGCATGGCAAGCCGGAAGCGTATTATTTCCCCGTTCAATACAATACCTATCTTGGCCGCTTTCCCCTTACCTACTTCGGCTTTGACCCTTCAACCACCAAAGCGCAGGTCAAAGAAGCTATTGCTAACTATGGAAAGTTTGATACGCGCATCACCGAGCTCTCCCGCGCTTACCGCGTACAGCTGGGCACAGGCTGGTACACGGCAGCGGGCGTAATCCACGCGCCGGCTTCTGTGGTAACCTTTGAGCCGCAATGGAACAGCGATGTCAACACCATTATGGAAAACGTGACCATGGGTGAGGTAAACCCTGAATCCCTGCTGACCGCATGCCAGCCGCCTGAAGAAAAAGGCGATGTTGATGCGCTATTCAACATGCTTGATTGGACGGAGAGCACGCGTCCGGATTACCGCGAAACATACTTTCGCGCCCCCAAAACAAAGCAGCAGCAAAAGACCGATGTGTTTGAAAAGTGGGTCGCATACGCTAATGATTGGGTCGCCGCCAAAGAAGTCACGCTGTTGCCGGGTGCCAAAACGGTTCTTGTAGACGCAGCATGCTATACGGCGCTTGTGGTGCAAGGGCATGGCCGTTTTGGCAGCTTCGCCTGCGAAGCGCCCACTTTGCTTCGCTTCACTGATTTCAGCGCGGATGAGTTTTTTGTATCGGAGAGCGCCGCTGGAACAGGCGTCGTTATCGAAAACCACAGTGTGACAGAGCCCTTGGTCATACTACAGAACTTTGCCAATAACAACGCCGAGGTACCCGCAGAAGTATAGTACACCTGTGTTCCATAGAAAATGATGGGGATGAGAACCTTTGTGCTAGTCTTGGCTCTGTCCCGCCATCCTTGCGGGCAAGTCGGATAACAGCAAGCCGCTCCATCCAATCGCATGGCTTAGGCGAGCGAACTGTCGACCGTTCTTATCCGCATTGAATACTGAAACGGAGGTTACGCATGTACAAGAAAATCATCAACGACCCAGATCATGTTGTAGAAGAATTGCTGGAAGGTTTCATTGCCGCACATGCACGCTACTATGAGCCCGTACCCGGCGTAAACGGCGTATTGTTGCGCCAGCGCAGGATAAGCAAAGTTACTCTGGTGGTGGGTGGCGGCAGCGGACATGAGCCGATGTTTGCAGGCTTCGTTGGCCGGGGCCTTGCAGATGCCGCCGCCTGTGGCAATGTGTTTGCCTCACCTGACCCGGGTACGATATGTGAAGTAGCAACCGCCGCTCACGGTGGTCAAGGCATTCTGTTTCTATATGGCAACTATGCGGGCGATAACCTGAACTTTGACCTGGCCGAAGAAATGCTTGGGGAAGAAGGTATTGCCACCGCGCATGTTCGCGTAAACGATGACTGTGCTTCGGCGCCAAAGGATCGTATGGATGACCGTCGCGGCATCGCGGGTGATCTTTTCGCAATCAAAATCGCTGGGGCTGCATGCGATGCGGGGCTACCACTTGCACAGGTAAAGGCGGTTACGGAGCAAGCGTTAGCCAATCTGCGTTCCATCGGCCTTGCCACTGCGCCCGGGCGCATCCCTGGCGCAGCCTCCCCCACCTTCACGCTGGATGCGGATGAAATCGAATACGGGTTGGGCATTCATGGCGAACCAGGCATTCAACGCAGCAAACTTGCCTCTGCGGATGCGTTAACCACACGTTTATACGCACAGATCGTAGCAGATATGCCGCTTTCCGCGGGGGATGAAGTCTGCGTGCTGGTCAATGGCCTTGGATCCACACCCGCCATGGAACTTTACATCGTCTACCGCAAGTTGAAAGCGATGCTGGAAACCGACGGCGTTCGCATCCACGGCGCAGAGATAGGCAGCTACTGCACATCCATGGAAATGGGCGGTTTTTCCATCAGCCTACTGAAGCTGGATGCGCAACTTAAACGCTATTACGATGCCCCCTGTTATAGCCCTTACTATGCTAAGGAGGGTCTATGATATGCAAACGCTGAACTGGCAGGATGCGGTTGGCATGTTACAGGCCATTGCGAAAGCCATTATCACAAGCAAACCCCTGCTTACCGATGTTGACGCAAAGATAGGCGATGGCGATCACGGCATCGGCATGGCCAAAGGAATGCAAAAAGCCTTGGACAAATTAGCCTTGCTCCCAAACGACAGCAATGTGTATGGTGTGTTTGCAGCCTTTGGCAAGGCGATGCTGCTCTCCATGGGCGGCGCCTCGGGCGTTATTTTCAGCAGCATGTTTCTTGATGGCGCCAAGGAACAGCCAGCCACCGAGGCACTCAACGCGCCTTCTTTTGCAACAATGATGGCCAAGGGGTTGCAATCCATCCAGGCGCGCGGCAAAGCAAGCATAGGTGACAAAACCATGGTGGATGCGCTTTCCCCAGCCGTGGACGCAATGATCGCCTTTGCGGATGATGGGTACGCAACCATGTTACGCGCCGCGGAAAAAGCCGCCGCGGAAGGCGTAGCGTCAACCAAGGCAATGGTTGCGCGCTTTGGACGTGCTAAGTCACTCATGGAACGCGCTATTGGGTTCCAGGACGCAGGCGCGACATCCGTTCACATTATGTTTGCCGCCATGGCGGATTACGCGGAATCACATTGATTGCCCCCTCGTGGGTTGATAGGAGTAACAACAATGCGTGATATGGTAATTGGATGCGACAACGCAGCCGTAGCGCTGAAAGACACACTGAAACAGTTATTGGAAAGTATGGGCGTTTCTGTTACAGATATGGGCGTCTCCAGCACGGAAGACGCTACCGCCTATCCGCTGATCGCACAGCAGGTATGCGCGCAGATTGCTCGTGACGGTTACGCCAGCAGAGGACTGTTGATCTGCGGCACAGGCATTGGCATGTGTATCACCGCAAACAAGTGTAAAGGAATACGCGCTGTGGTCGCGCATGATATTTATTCAGCTCGGCGCTCCATCCTCAGCAACGATTGTAATGTGCTCTGCCTTGGCGCGCGCGTGATCGGTGTGGAACTGGCTAAATCGATCCTGACGGAGTGGGTCAGCCTGGAATTTGCAGACGGTGCCTCAACCCCAAAGGTTAACGAGATGAAAAAAGTGGAAGCAAAGCATTTTCGGGACTGATAATCCTACCGAACATCCGCGTTCGTCCATGCGATAACACGGGCGCTAAACAGCGATGACACCTCGCAACCCAAGTGATTATCAACCCATACCCAAAGGAGATACGCTGTACATGGCAAAGCTTTACATTGGCACGAACACCAAAATGGTGCAAACCATTGCCCAGTCAAAAGCCTTCCTGACCAAGCTGGGAACATTGACTGCCGATATCCCAAGGGAGCAGATGGAGCTGTTTGTAATCCCTTCCTATACTTCGCTGGAGAGCGCAGGCATCATCTGCCGCAATCACGGCATCCTCCTTGGTGCGCAAAACATGTGCTGGGAAGATACGGGACAGTTCACCGGAGAAATATCCCCATTGATGCTCAAAGAGACAGGCGTTGAGATTGTGGAACTCGGCCACAGCGAACGAAGGCACCTGATGGGCGAGGATGATGCGATGGTAAACCGGAAAGTACACGCGGCATTGCGGCATGGTTTTACCCCGCTGCTGTGCATTGGCGAAACCAAGTTGCAAAAGATGCAAGGCATTGCGGATGAGGTTTTGCGCATACAATTGCAAACCGGTTTGTTTGGTGTCGATCGAAATCCCCCGCCGCTTCGCATTGCATACGAACCAGTATGGGCTATCGGCGTGGATGGTGAACCCGCCACAGCGGAATACGCGGAGCAAAGGCATAGCACCATTCGGGAAACCCTAACAACCCTTTTTGGCAAGCTGGGAGCAAGCATCCCCATTCTATACGGCGGTAGTGTCAACCCGCAAAACGCACTGTCCTTGATTGCCAAACCGCATATCGACGGGTTGTTTATTGGCCGGAGCGCATGGGATGCCGAACGTTTCGATGCGATAATTCGTATGGTGCTCCCTTGCGCTATGGCAAAATGATGCTATGCATTCCATGCGCAATTCTGCACAACGCTCCATGATAACGGGACGCCGCCAGCATGTGTGACACACTCCCACACATGCCGGTGGCGTCCCTATTGGTATGCTGTTTCAAATGCTAGGTTCAGCACAGACACAGCGGTATTATGTTCGCCAGTGGTTTATAACACTATGCCTGCGTATAGTATACCAATGCCCCCTGCATATGCGTAGAAAGGTACCAAAGCCGCAGGTCAAAGCAAACCAATTTTCCTTCATCGCTGGCGCATACATCCAGGCGGTTTTCATCGATCTCCGCGCTTACCAGGGTAATCCAATGCCAGCTCTGGATATTGTGAACGCTTCCCCTTGTCAGGTTAAGAAACGCAATTGGGCAATCACTGGCAAGTCCAGCCTTTACAAACGCGGCGATATCCTCCACGGGCGCGCGCCGCTTTCGAAGATTGCCATATGCCTGAAATACATGTGCGGTAAGCTCGATATTGCGGCTTTTCAGATAAGCTGCCATTCCATCGGTGAACATTTCCACCCGATTCAAACCCATGTTGCCTGGCGTCACATAGGTGTACAACGCTTCCATATGCGCGGCAAACCGCGTACGGCGCATATCATCAGCGCAATCACATAACGCTTTCAACGCGGGTCTGGTGCGCGCCAGGTATGCAGTCATCGTTGCCGCGCTGGTAGGCCCGCATCCATCCAATCGGCTGCGGCCTCTTTGGAACCATTCCTGATCACCGCCAAAATAGGTGGTTGCGTCGTCATCATCCTGAATCCACAGCGCTTCGGGATGTAATAATGATATCGTCATCCGTTAACCTCTTATCTCTAAAGGATTCACCGTAAGTATACCACGAATCAACCCGATTCAAACAAGCGAGCCTTTTACATCATGCACAGTTCATGCCGGTCGGAGCAACATTGCGCTCACATCTCTTGAAGTATACGCCATCATCGCCTATAATGGCTATCAGACGCCGATGATACGCGCGCGTCTTGATATTCTGCTGATGAAAGTTGGAAGCCCATGGATGAGTTTTTACAACAAGTGTTTGACGATTCTTTTGATAACGCGTATGCACAATTTAAACTTCGCCAGTTGAATGATCCCGCATTCACGAAGGAGTATTTACAGGGGTTACTGGAAAGCCTGTATGTTCGTCAAGGTAACAACTGGGATGGCCGCGGCCAGGCAAAGGATATGATACAAAGCGGTATGATCGCCGCGGCAGAACTGTTGCTTAGCGAGTGGGAGCCATAAATGCCCTTCATCGGCATATAGCTTTGCATAGCCGCCGATGGCGCATCGCTTCATGCACTTAAAGTGCTTTTCAAGCCCATTTGGCCACTCATTGCATTCCATAAGCAGTTGATCACATTCCAGCATCCGAGATGTCGTGTTTTATCCGTTCTGGGGCAAGCTCTTCACCCCTTGCTGGTTTGATGTGCGCAATACCGCAGCTGATACCAACTTAATCATTACGTTTAGACGTCGACTGGTTTGCGCTAAACAAACACATCAACGCAGCCATATGTTTGTTCTCTGCTTTTTGAGCGCTCCATTCATACGCTGATGAAGCGAATGGGTAAGCGGAGCTGTGTTCTTTGAAGCGACTGCCGTATCATCATCTTCACCAAAGAAATTGCATGCTGTCATCGAATTCGCGCTACGACTCTTCCCAACGAAAATGCACATATCGTTACGGTATTGTTACAGAACTTTATCAATATTGTGCGCATATCTTCCGTTTTATGGTATAATGCTCTCGTATAATGGGTAGGGGGCGTTGCTATGGTGGCGCAATGGATGCCTGCAATTACGGTAAATAGTTTCGCGCTTCTCATTCTTGGGGTTCTCCTTTTTGACACGATACGTAAAACAAACCGTTTCATCCTCGCCGATCAGCGCCTGTTCAACTGGATGATTATCACCAACATTGCCATGTTGGTACTGGATGGCGGCACATGGCTTGTGGATGGTCGTATGTTTCCAGGCGCGCGAACTTGGAACCTGTTCTTTACCGTTGGGTATTATCTGCTCAATCCGGTCATGTCCCTGTTGTACATCTGCTTTTGTGACATCAAAATGGGGCTGTCCAAAACCAAACGCGATGAACTGTTGCTGTTGTACCTTCTCCCCGTTGCCTTGAACCTGATTGCAACGCTGTTGAGCATCGAAGGCTCCTATCTGTTCCACATCGATGAAAACAACGTCTACCAACGCGGTTCGCTGCTATCCCTCTCTTTTGTGTTTTCCACCCTATTGATGGTGCTGGCGTTTGTAAAGGTGTTTGCGTATTCCATCCGGCGAGGGCGGCAGCGTGGTCTTGCGCGCACGCCATCCCATCGACGCCATACGCGTCCGCTAATGTTCTTTGCCATACCGCCGATACTTGGTGTGGTAGTGCAGATATGGTATCATCAGGTAACGGTGATTTGGCTGGCAACCGTAATTTCTTTGCTTATCATGTTTATCAATATACAGAACGCGGAAATCGCCACCGACACTCTCACGGGGTTATTCAATCGGCGGCATACGGATTATTATCTTCAGAACCTGTTTCAGCTCGGCCATAAGCAGAAGCCATTTGGATTAATCCTGATGGATCTGAACAATTTCAAGCAGATTAATGACCGTTTCGGCCATAATGCTGGGGATAACGCCCTCAAGCTTATGGGGGCGGCTTTGCAGTCGGTATGCGGCAAATCGGCGTTTTACAGCCGTTATGGAGGTGATGAGTTTGTAATCATCACACGGCAAAGCTATCCGGAGTGTCTCGCGCTCATTGAACGCATCAATCAACACCTGTCCAGAATCTGTTTGTATTTCGCACTTCCTTATTCACTTTCAATCAGTGCTGGCATTGCTGAGTGGTCCCCGGATATAACTTCACCCGACGCACTGTTTGCACAGGCGGATTCACGCCTCTACCAGCAGAAATCGCGCCTTGGCCGTCGTGCGACAGACTAGCGCCACGATATCCAAATCGCCCAAGCCGTTTGAAGAGTTATACAAGGCATGCAATGCACACGTTAAGTAAATGCATGGCGGTAAAGCATGTGATGTTGGTTGGCTTTGCATCGCTATCTTATTGTTTGCGCAGCATCATCCGCTGTACCCACCAGAATAGCCCCGCGCCCATCAGAAAATCACCCGCGCTTGCCACGCCGGGTACACCCCATGGAATGGGAATGCAATCCCCCAGCCACCATAACGGTGCATCCCACCCAACAAGCACATACTCGATCAGTTCTCCGCTTTGCACGCGCTCCACAAAGCTGACTAAAGAGGGGTATTCAAAGATGACCGGACTCACGGGCATACGCATCTGATGGGCTGCCATCGCAGCGAAGTTGGTCGCCGTTCCCAGCGCAACCAGCCACAATGCGCGCTCATCCCGGTTAAGAAATAAAAAAGTGAACAGGCACAGGTATTCTGCCACGACCACCATCCACAGCCAGCGCAGCGGGGGTACTTCGAGAATACGCGGAAGCCAGGCAAAACTGCTTTCCAGCAAGAACGCAATGATTGGTAAAAGAATACCTTTCAGCGGTTTTTGCAGATAGCGGTTTAAACGCCCTCCGCGCAGATATCCCACTACAACCGCGAACGCTAACATGTAGACGAGTATCATGCGCCGCACCCCTCCCTGTCCATCACCGCCAGCAAGGCTTCCACAACATCGGCATCAAACTGTGTTCCCTTGCCACGCTGCAGCTCCTCGCGCGCCTGTTCCAGCGACATGCTGCTGCGGTAAGGGCGATCGCTGGTCATGGCGTCATAGGCATCGGCCGCAGCCAGAATCCGCGTGGACAGGCGCAGTTCTCCCGCCAGGCGGCCATCAGGATATCCCTTGCCATCGCAGCGCTCGTGATGGTTGCGGATCATTTCCAGCACTGCGTCCGACAGGCCTACTTTTTCAACAATATCCGCACCGATAACGGGATGCTGTTGCATAATCTCCCGTTCCTCACGGGATAACGCGCTTGGTTTATGCAGTATCAGGTCGCTCACACCGATTTTTCCAATATCATGTAAAAGCGCCCCTTCACGCAGCGAATCTATCTGCTGGGCAGAGCACCGCAACTGCCGCGCAATGCACTGCGCATACTCGCCCACGCGCTGGCTGTGCCCCTGCGTATAGGGATCGCGCGCCTCCATGCTGGAAACAAACGCAGTGAGCAGCTGCTCCCGGTAGCGTGTAGCGTCCAGATAGAGTTTCCAGGCATAACGCGCCAGCAGCAGCGGAAACACCATTACTAGCGACAACCAGATACCGGAAGGAAGCGAAAGCAGCAAACTGAGCATTAACCCCAGCGGCATGGCCGCCAGCACATTGACGGTAAGCCCCGCAAGCGCTTTGCCCATCTCGCGCGGTACGATATCACCATTCAAGTAGAAAAGTAAAAGTAACCCCAGATAATTGAATACAAACGCAAGAATGGAAAAAATCAACGTTGGCAAGAGTACCAGCGGGAAGCTCAGCATGCCCGGTTGCCAGGGGAGTATCCGACAGATCAGCCCCGGTACAACAATCGCGATGACGATATCACTCAGGTTAAACAGCGTTTTGCTTGGGCTGGTATTGTAGATGCATCTTATTCTGCCGCCGTCTTTTTCAAAGGTTATCAATGAACTAGCCAGGTACACAATTACTGCCGCTTCCATGCCGTGTAATAAAAAAGCCGCCAGAATGGCGATGACAGACATGTCCAATTGTTGATCATTCTTCATAATTATGGGAAACGACCGGCAGACAGCGCATATGGCGATCAAGAACAGGATATTCCAGCCATACTCAGAAAAGGGAACGCCTTCTTTGCTAAGGATAAACTGGTGCGTGGTCACAACCGCCATTGCCATTCCGATCAGGATCACAGTCAAAATGTATATGCGGGATCTGTTGTTCATAGGTACCTCCACCTGCGTAAAGGGATGACCTGATGAATATCTATGGGGAGAACGAGACGGACGGCAGATCGGACTCCAGGGCATGTTACCTCCAGGTTACAAATGCACCAGCGGAGAGAACGAAAGAAACCAGCGCCATCAAAGCCGCCATGATCTTCGTCTTTTTCATAAGAATATAGCCTCCTATTCGCTAGGCTCTGCCATTCGCTATCAGGCATGCTATATTCCGCTACGCTTAAAGAAACCCCGTCCGTCTCGTTTCCTTTCAAATGGATTGGCACCCTGCCGCGATAGACAGGCTGCGGTTCATGGCGTCCAACGCGCTCTTTACAAAGCCAACCGCCGCGTCCTCGCCCTGCTGCGCCGAGCCGATCAACAGGCGATCTTCCCTGGCATAGGAGTATTCCAGCAATGTTAAGGCGATGGTGGTGCCGCCAATGGTGGTAGGCTGTGTCGCCAGGATGGTGAACAGATCTTCAACGCCCAAAAACCCGTGCACCGCGTTCAGTGTTGCCTGAACAGCAGCCCGCATCCGCAGGGTTGCGGTGTTGCGGCTAACAGCCTCACCAAGAAAATCATGTTCACCATGGCGTAGACGAACGCTTACATGGTAACGCTTTTCCTCAACCCGCGTGGATACCTCCACGCACTGGATGCGCGTACCCGCTCCAAGGCGCTCCGGTTGTTCGGGCATCTCAAACGGATTTGCCGCCAGTTGCGCAATGCTGATAACCCGATGATCCACCCGAAACCCAAACGCGGCCAGCAGCGCGCTTTGCACATCTCTGCTGATCAACTTGGGATTGCGGCTTAGTCCGGCTACAATGTGTACTTCGCGTACAGTATCCTCGCCATCCATCAGGATGTTGGCAGCAAATACGTCTGGGAGCTTTAGTAGCAGAGAACGATACAAATCATTGGGCATCCTTTTTTCATCAACCGTTTCAATCATCTGTTTTCAAGCTCCTCACACATTGAGCATTGCACCCATTATACATGGAAACCTATGCGAAAGCAACAAGTGGCAAACGATAAAAGCAATGTAAAACCATGGGATTGCCGCATTAAGGTGAAGCCATCTTGCGCTTGTTGAATATGCTGCGCGACTGCGCAATTTGTCATCGTCGATTACCCAGTGTTAGTTATCCATCTGGATTTATCCTAACTACGATGTTACGACAAACCCGATACCGAAAGCCGTCCCATTATCTGTCTTGCTATTGGAAGGCAATGCCACGCTGGTTACTCCCTCGATCACAGCGCTCGTGCTGATCACTGTGCGATATCCGCCTCATTGGAATAACCCAAGTTCTCCCAGTATCCTTTATAATCCGCATCGTCGGATAGCGTAATGCTGCGCACCCATCTGCCCCACTTGTACCCCAGTTTATCCTCTGCCACAACAATGAAGGGGTACCCCATGGACGGCGGCAATTCTAACCCGTTTGCGTTGTAAGCCAGGATCAGTTGCTTCTCCTGAATGGTTTGCAACGGCAGGGAAGTGGTATATCCATCCACAGAACTGAAGATAACTGTCACCGCTTCGGGTTTAGCGCCGCCCAGTTGGATGAGATCATCGATTAAAACACCTTTCCATAGCACAGTGGCATCCCAACCCTCGACACAATACAAGGTGACAAGCCTTTCATAGGGCTCAAGCGCCAGTACCTGTTCATAGGTCAGGGTTACAGGTTCATCGACCAATCCATTGATGGACAGCGTGTATGTTTCGATGTCGACTTGCTGGATGCCCTTAATGGAATTGTCCCGCGGTCCAACGGCAGGGTCAAGCTGCGCGCCCTCGAATTCCATGATTTCACTTTCCCTGTACCTTGCTAAAGTCGCCGCGGATACGGCGTCCGCTTGTGTTTGGTCTGCCTCTCCAGCCTGAGGAGAACAGCCGGCAAGCAGCACGAAAAGGATCACCAGCATCGGAAGGATTCGCTTCATAAGCATAACTCCTTTTTACAATCTGTTGATTTCGCAATTGAAACAGAGTCGGGGCAACAATTTTCCTTACACTCACGGCTTAATGGAGGTTTGAAAGCAAGCTTGACGCTTGTGCCTTCCTGTTCACGGTTGTCTTTAGCCTCATTGTTTTGCTCGTGCTGTATCAGTTAAAATCAGCAAATGTCTGTGTCTCGAACAGCTTTGTGATGCATTGCAACATGCCACAGCAAGTCGTTTGCCTTCCCCAGCTTCCCAGGGAAGGCTGCGATTACTGATACTCTAATATTCTACAGAAATACCCGCATTCCCGCTAAAAACCAAAAGTGATTATATGCTACTTTTGTTCGTTTGCTAATCGTGCAGATTACTGACTGCACAACCGGGCAGAAGCCTAAGGAAGCGGCATCCAGCGCCTGTTACACAAGAATGATGATAGGGGGTTGCCCGCCGTTTGACTATCCGGTAAATGATTCACGCGTTACATGCGTGGTAGCAGTGTATCCATCGGTGATTTAGGTAAACCGTCATGATTCCAGCTGGAATTGTCGAGTAAACGCCTGCCAGCAAACTTCTTGCCAATAAAAAAGTCGCCCCTCGTATCGAGATGGACGACCTGTGATGGTGGAGCATAGCGGATTCGAACCGCTGGCCTCCTCGATGCGAACGAGGCGCACTACCAACTGTGCCAATGCCCCTTACGTACTTAGTGTGAGGTACTATATCAAAACCTAAGGTCTGTCTACTGCACTGAAGTCCCATACTAAGAAAGGCTGCTTGCTGCAAATACGCATACCGCCGAGGAATGATGGCTACGACCCTGTACTAAAGCACGAAGTAATGACCATACGAAAGCGTCTACATGCTGCAAACCAGCATCATGGATTATAACAAAGAATGAGGTGCATTGCAAGCATTTTTTGCAATTTTTGATGCTATGTAGATTGCAAGTTGAATTGCCGCCCCTGAAGCAGTAAGCAACCCTAAACCCATCCAGCCGAGCCAACGGGGTATCCACGATACTATCACTGTTATCATCCAAGCAACGTTCTGTTCATAGCCTGATACAAATCCTGTTTGGTGTTTGTCCCATACTGCGCGCGCCATAGCCAAGCGTGCCCCACACTTTACCCGCGTGCGGCACGCCTTGCTATGGTTCGCCTCACAATCAAAACCTGTCAACAGGGGATTGATTCAACAACGCTTTGTAAAAATACATGCTTGTCCTGTTATTTTCGCCGATACAGAATGTGCAGCTTGTAGTTCAAGCTTTCTAAATCCTCATTGCATGCTTATGCGAAAGCCAGGCAAGTTCTTCAAACCAGTGTTGATTGGCGCTCCTGCGCTGTGCACAGCATCGTCACGCTTCACGCTAACTGGAAAACGTGACAACCGCAGAAGCCATTCGATCTCAACGCTGCCCTGCATACGGAACGCTGCCCTCGCACTAAACTCCTGTGCATTCGACGTACAACAGCACAAGTTCGCTTCGCTAGATACTGCCAAACCCATCCGGCTAGCGCTTATGGCAGGATGTTGCCCGCAGCAAGGTATATTTCATACCACTCTTCACGCGTAAGCCGAATTTCCGCGGCTTTCACGCAGTCCAGCAAACGTTCGACGTTCATGGTGCCCGTCACCGGTTGCATCTGTGCCGGATGGCGCAATAACCAGGCGATTGCGATGGTCGTGTTACTAACCGCATACCGAGAAGCAATTTCGTCAATCTTCGCGTTGAGCACCGGGAACTTGTCATTGTCTAAAAACACACCTTCGAAGAAACCGTATTGGAAAGGTGACCATGGCTGCACGGTGATATCGTTTAGGCGGCAATAATCCAATATGCTGCCGTCACGGTTCACCGCTGGCGCATCCTGCATGTTGACATGTAATCCTTGGGAAATCATGTTTGCGTTAGTAATGCTCAACTGCAATTGGTTTGCAACGATGGGCTGCTTGACGCTTTTCTTCAAAAGCTGTATCTGCATGGGATTCTGGTTGGAAACGCCAAAGTTGCGCACCTTGCCGCTGCTCTGTAGTATATCAAAGGCTTGGGCAACCTCTTCGGGTTCCACCAAAGCATCCGGCCGATGCAGCAGCAGCATATCCAGGTACTCTGTCCTCAGGCGTTTCAGACTACCTTCAACAGCCTTGAGGATGTGTTCTTTGGAAAAATCGAATGCAACACCCTTGCGTATCCCGCATTTGGATTGCAGAAACACTTTCTGGCGTACGGTACTGTTCATGTGAATCGCATCCGCAAACTTTTCTTCACATACTCCGTCGCCGTATACATCCGCATGATCGAAGAAATTCGCACCCGCGTCGATAGACGTTTGCACAAAGTGTTCCGCTTCGGGCTTGGTCAATCTGGTAATCCGCATACAGCCAACCGCAATCACTGGTACCTGTAAATCCGATGTGCCCAGTTTCATGGTTCTCATGATGATATCCCTCCTTATGGTGTTCATAACAGACAGGGTCGGTAGGTCTCTGGCATGGCATCTGCTTTCCTCTATAAGAAGTGTGTAGCACTACAACCGCAGCGACTGTTGACTTATACATCGGCTTTCAGATGCGTCGCGCTTGTATATTCCAATGATAGCCCCTAAAGCAAGCTTTAAGTCAATAGCAAGTTTTCAAATAACTGCTACCCGTATCAGAAATACATACCAAGCACCACTGCAAATCAATGTACCTAAAGCATATGTGTGTCAAGCGCTACTGCTTCCGCACCCATTCATGGAACTAAAAACAGCGCATCGCAAGCAGCACGCAACCCTTTGCGTACGCCTGCAAGCCATACTTTCAGATAGTCCCTGGCCATACAGCATCAATGCGTATGATCATCCAGGTTAAACACAACAGCCTTGGGGCGCGTCATCGCCTCGATTGCATACTTCACGCCCTGCGTGCCCATGCCGGATGCCTTGATCCCCAAGAATGGAAAATGATCGGGGCCGCGTTCTGTTTTATTGTTGATTTGCACGGTCCCTACCTCCAACTGATTTGCAATAAAGAACGCATCGTGGAGGTTATTGGTAAATACCGAGGATTGGAGGCCATATTCCGATTGGTTGGCGATATCAATGGCTTCCTGTGTATCCTTGACACGCAAAATCGGCAGCACAGGGCCAAAGGGCTCTTCCCAGGCCAACCGCATCTCCGTGGTTACATGATCAATCAGTGTGGGTTCCACCAAATTCCCGTTTCGTTTGCCTCCCGCAATCACCTTTGCCCCTTTTGCGATGGCATCATCAATCAAAGACATCACAAAATCTGCCGCATGGGTATTGATCAGGGGAACGATCACCGCGTTGTCACGCGGATCCCCCACTTTCAGGTTTGTTACGCGAGCCAGCAGTCTGGGCACCAGTTGATCGGCAACATCATCTTGCGCAAGAATGCGCTTCACCGCCGTGCACCGTTGGCCAGCATATGCATATGCGCCGGAAATGATGTTATCAGCGGCAAAATCCATATCCGCGTCCGGCAGCACAATGGCGGCATCTTTGCCGCCCAGCTCAAGCATAAGGGGCACCATGGCCGCAAGCTTGGCAATGTGCCTGCCCACCTCCGTGCTGCCCGTAAAGTTGATAAAATCGATACCCGGGTGCGTGACGATATAATCCCCAATCTCGCTGCCCCTGCCGGTTATCGTATTAAGAACACCGCGGGGCAATCCCGCTTCCTGCATTATGCTCGCCAGATACAACGCGCTGATGGCGCCTTGCGTGGCGGGTTTCAAAAGCACGGTATTGCCGCCGATCAACGCGGGCGCTAATTTGGATATCGATAGGTTGATGGGGTAATTGAAGGGCGATATCGCCAGCACCGTGCCAAGCGGCACGCGATTGACATAGGAAATCTTATGCTTGCTGCCGCCCGGGAAATTATCCCCGCTGATGGCCTCGCCTGCAATGCTCTTGCCAACATCCGCCGTATAGCGAAGAAAATCTGCCGTGCGCTTGACCTCGTAGACAGATGATTTCTCATCCTTGGCGATTTCCATCGTCAATATTTGGGCGATCTCTGTTGCATGTGCTTCCAATAATTCCGCCGCCTGATAAAACACACGGGCGCGTTCGTGTATCGGTGTTTCCGCCCAAATCGGCAGATTCTCTTTAGCATTGCGCACAGCACGATCCACATCGTCGCGCGTCATGGCAGGTACTTTGCCCATCAACGAGCCATCTACCGGTGAAAAAATGTCCGTATATGCATTGGATGAAGCGCTCACCCATCCGCCGTCATAAAGATTGCAATACGTCTTGTCTTTGCCGCACAGGTTTTGGAACATGTTATTCACGAACCTTTCGTATACCATCCGTCCTGGAGTTCGTCACAAACGTAGTTTACCGCATTCCGCGCGTTGCTAAACCACTATATTGCTGCGCTGCCACCCGTAAAGCAGCATCGAAAGGCATTCCCAAGATACGCCATCGCACACATCATGAAACCATATGCCTGATCCTTCACCGCTTATCATCTTCCTATAGCTTTCTATCTTCTATTGCCATGTTCCTTTACGCGTTGCATGGCATGTACCCTTCCTGCATCTGTTCAAAAGCACTTTGGGTATTTGATCCGGTGTGAATCCAATCAAACCTTTCTGTTGGTCGCTTTGATGCTCAGTGGCGTTATACCCTTAGCCTGTTCAGCTTTCCATGACAAAGCAGGGAAGCAAACGCTCGCTTCCCTGCTCTCAAAATATCTTCGGTGTTACCGATTTTCTTCAGCACGACATTCCAACCAGCATTCCACTCCTGCTGCGTCCTGTACGCTAAGGCAGATGCAAGGCATAACCATGTTCCGCATGAAAACAAGACTTTCTATGCATCGCCGCTTCTTCTGCCCTGATTACGATGCCGTATCTGTCAGCAGGCGAATCGATTTCAACGCCAAAGGCCCCTCGCTTAAGCCTTCGCCGCGGTACGTCAAATACAGGGATTGCTTTCCATCGGGAAAGTCAACATCCGCAATGTATTCCTGCCAAACATTGGTATACGCCAACTGAATTGAAGCCAGCGCCGGCCCGTCCCAAGCCGCCTTGATATCAATAATGCCATCGGCATACCCTCGCGTGGTAACCCCGATACGCTTCACACCGCAACAATTGAAGTACTTAAAACCAATGGTGGTGCCATCAACAACGCTGCCAACATAACCTATCTCGGGGTCCCCATCCCGTCCATCCTGCATGATCTTTGGCAAGCCTGGCTTTCCAACAATGATATGTTCTTCTCTGGTAAACAGGTGACAGGCAATATGGGCCGGGTATTCACCAACACCTTGCAACGGGCCTCCGTTCAAGCCGCAGGAAGTGATTTCTACCTGCGAAATGGAACCATCCGGCTTGATCTGGATGGGTTCCGCACATCCCTGACGGCTGTACCACGTGCCGTTGGTTTGTCGATGATAGAAGATATACCACTGTCCCTGAATTTCAACGATGCTGCCATGGTTGTTACCGCCATACGCGGCGGGCATATTGGCGGGTTTGTAGGTATCGATATGCAAATCGCAATTACTCACGATCACACCGCCATAACGAAACCCGCTCGTAGGGCTTTTGCTGGTTGCGTAACACAGTTCGTGCATTGGTGTGGATGAATACACAAAGTAGTAGGTATCCCCGCATTTGCGGATGGAGGAAGCCTCAAAAAAAGCATGCCCTTCAAAGGTTGTACCCTCGGCATATTCTACACCAGGCACGATGAAGGCAGGCGGTTCCACAATCGTCAGCATATCCGGCGCAAGCACCGTCACCATGGCGCCGTGCCGCGTTTCATCCCCTTTGCCCGCAAAACCGGTGTATAAGTAAACGTTATTACCCTCCGTCAACACGCCAGGGTCAAACTGGGGCTCATCTCCAGCGCGCTCGCCCAACCGCGTGCCATCCTTGTAGCGCACGTAACCAAGGAAACGGTACCGCCCCGCGGGCGAATCACACACCGCAACGGATACGATGCTTGCCTTGTCCAGCACATAGTACAGGTAATACCGCCCATCCGGCCCTACCGTAACATCCGGCGCAAAGAGGCACATCCTGCCATCAGCATTGAGGGGATCCGCCACGCGTGGGTAGATGACCCCTTCACAGCGCCAGTCCGCCAAATCATCCACAGGTGCAGACCAGCACATATAATCCCCCATACAAAACACATGCCCGTTATACGCGTCATGGGAGCCGTACACATATACGCGATCCCCAAATACATAGGGTTCACCGTCCGGTATATATTCCCAGGAAGGAAGGTAAGGGTTGAACGCTTGTTTTCTCATCGGGCATCTCCTTTTCATGACCTGCTCGGCAGGCCGCGGCTTGAAGTTACGAATGATCTTCCCCTGTAGGGTCGTATCATAAGCGCATTCATGAATCGTCATGCATGGTCACGCCCATACAAGTATACGGTTTTTACCCGCATCAAGCGCCTCCAGCGGGCCGATTGTCGTAATGCCATCCCGCTTTGCCCCTGTCAAATCATGATCGAGGATAATCGGCGTTCCATCTGGATTCTCGAAAAGCTCCTCTGTGATTCGCGGCATCCCCAGGCTTGCCGTGCACAGGTAGCCGTTTTCATCGCCAAGCGGCTTCTTAGGAAGCGCAAGTTCCAGATAGGCTTTTCCATCTTCCACAACAACCCTGGCGTCCGTTGCAAAGCCAGGCGTGCCCATAGCGTCCTGTTCACAGCGGAAGCTTTGTGCCGTACCATAATAAGCGTTGTTTCCCACATAAACGGGCTGCGCTACATCATAGTATTTCTGGGCATCCGTATTCCCATGCGCAACGAGTTCTTTCAGGTACTGGTCAGGTGTCGTGCAATCATCATACCCCGCTGTCCCCGCAAAAAAGCCTTCCTGCGGCGCTTTATCGCTGAACGTGAACAGATTGCGGTATAGCCTGTCATCCCCGCTGTAAACCACCGCGCAGCCAGCTACCTGCGTTGAGTGCGGGAAGTGGTACGGCGTCGCTCTGTCCAGCACATTGATGCGCCGCATATACCCACAGCACAGGTTATGTACATACGCCGTACCCTGTGCGGCGTTGTCAAAATTGTATGCGGATGCGAAGATGTTGTTATCCACAAGGCACGGGCCATGCGTGACCTCGATCATCAAATCGCGGTCATTGCTGTGGAGCACATTGCGCGTGATACGTGTGCCCTGCGCCTGCCAGTCAAGCCATGTGCCCAGTGTGCAATCATGGATATGGTTATTTTCAATGACTACATCCACAGCCGCATGCAGCTTGATTCCCGCAATCTCATAGCCAAAATACTCATGCTTGATGGCGATGTTGAAAATGTGGTTGTGTTCGATCCGGCTGAATGCACAGCCCATGTGGCCAACAATACCATTCTGGCCACAATCGTGGATTATATTGTTACGGATGATATGCGAGCCGATTTTCTCTTTGCACCAGCCCAACTGCAATCCTTTGAATACTGCTTCCATCTGGTACTGGTAGCCGGGTTTGCGTTGCGTTCGGGTATGCAGATTATGCCCCGTGCTGCCATCTTTGCCGATGCTGATTGCGCTGCATTTTGCATCGTGAAGATCATTATTCTCGATGATCCAGCCTTTGCTCCAATGCGCGCCAAGCATCCCGGGTTGATCCGCGGTCGGCGGCGTCCAGGGGCAGGCGGCCTGCGCCATCTCAAAACCGCGCACCGTAATGAAATCTACATGCGGCTTATCTGGATAGAAGCAGCACTTGCGTACATTGATCTCCGTATTCTCCCTGTTCGGATCGGCATCATGGAAATTAGCATAGATGGTTGTTTGCTGGTCATCCACCTGCGCGAACCATTGATATATTGTTTGATCGGGGTTACGGATGACCTCCGTATTGGGGCTCCAGGGCGGAGCATAACCCATTCGACGCATCTGCGGGTGATAGACCTCGTCCAGCGATTTAGCCTCATAGAATGAAACGCTGTTGAGGTAAACTTCCCCTGTATGCACCGATCCATCCAGAGGATGCACCAGCCAATCCCCATACAGCGACTCACGATACGGGTTGTACGCACCAAAAAACGAATTCGGTAAAACCACCTTCCAAACGCCCGCTTCTACGCGTTCCCAGTTGGTGATACGTTCCGCGCCGGTAATCAGTACCTTTTCACCTTTTGCGGCTTCGTATGTGATACGCGTTACATCGTTCAGCCCTCCGTTTTGAGGTTTGACCCATTCCTGGTAAACCCCTTCATGGACGATCACGCGATCGCCAGGCATGGCTACCTGCGCAGCCGCTCCTATGCTTAAAAAAGGTTCTGCCTGACTTCCGGGAGCGCTATCGCTGCCTGTTTTGGCAACATGATAAACCTTCATGATTTGCTCCATCCTTTCGGTATGCTTGTTGTACGTGGGTTGCGGGTTCGTCTGCTTGCGTTGTGCAAAGCCATTTATCCCTTTACAGAACCAGCCGTCATGCCTTTGACCAGCTTATCCTGTAAAATGCAAAACATGATGATCATCGGCAGTGCGGAAAGTGCCAGCACTGCCAGTATAACAGGAATATTGACCGAATGCTCGCCCTTGAAGTTATTGATCGCCATGGGTAAGGTTTGCGCCTTAACTGATTGCGTCAGCGTTTTCACAAAAGCGAATTCATTCCAGAACGTGATACCGTTATAGATGCAAAGCGTTGAAATGCCGGCTTTGGAAAGGGGAATGATGATCTCAAAGAACGTCCTGTATTTCCCACAGCCATCGATTTCAGCCGCTTGTTCAATTTCAACGGGAATGCCCTTCATGAAGTTCGCCAGTATGAAAACAGACATCGGTATGGCAAATGCAACATACGGGCCTGGTAATGCCCATAAGGTATCATACAGCCCGCTGGCTGTTGTCATTTTAAACACAGGAATCAATGTAACATGCATGGGTATAGACATGCAAGCAATAATCAATCCATAGAGAAACCCGCGTAGTTTAAACTTCATTCGGGAGAGCGGGTAGGAGGCAAATGCAGATATCAGCACCATGCCAGCCAGAGAAACAGATGTAACAATGATGCTGCGCAAAAGATAGCCTAAGAAGCCGCCGTTGATCACAGCAACGTAGTTATCAAAGTTGAGCGCTTCCGGCAAGGAAAACACACCGCTGACGAGCATCTCAAATTGACCTTTGAACGAATTCATCACCATGTACAGAAAGGGCAGTAGGGCGATCAGGAGCCACAAAGCCGCCAGCACAAAGGCGATTGCCCAGGCGACAACACTTTTCCTGTCTTCCTTAACAATCATCCTCATATCAGCGCTCCTCCTTTCCGGTTAATACCCTTCGAACCAGAACGGCGATGGCAGTAATCAGGATGAACATACCAGCGGCGATCGTAGACCCATAGCCCATTTTAAAATACTTAAACGAAGTACTGTACATATAGGTCGCCATGATGTCCGTAGCGTAGCCCGGTCCTCCGCCCGTCATGACAAAAACAAGATCAAAGTACTTCAGCGATCCGATCAGCGACATGATGCACGCGGATATGATCGTCGGTTTCATCATGGGCATCCCAATCACCTTGATAAATGTAGATCTGCTGGCGCCGTCAATCAACGCCGCTTCGTAGATTTGATCATCAAAGCCGCTGTATCCCGCCAAAAAATACACCATATAGAATGGGATGTACTGCCACGCAATCACCCCGATTACCGTATACAGCGCGCGATCCGGCGAACCTAGCAGATCGATGTTCTTTCCTCCCAGCAGGTTGGATATAGTGGAGATGAGTCCGCCATTGGTGGCGAGGGCATATTGAAACAGAAAGCCAATTGCCACTGAGGACATCAACAGCGGCAAAAACCAAACGACTTTGAATAGGTTGAACTTTTTGCTGTCCGCATCCAGAAAAGTGGCAAGCAAAAACCCAATTGGGATTTGAATCAGAATGGATAACACCATAATTTTGATGTTATTAATGAATGCTTGCCAAAATCGGCTGTCCTGAAGCAGCGTCTCCCAGTTTCCCCATCCGATGAATGTTCTATCCGGCGATATCCCATTCCATGTATACAAACTGATATGAAATGTTTCCACAACGGGGTAGGCGATATAGATAACCATCAGAATCAACGCGGGAGCCAAAAACCATGTTGCCGCTACGGCTGTGCTTCTTTTTCTCCGCTGTTGTAATGATAGCGTTGGTTGTCTGTTGACCATCAAACCCCTCCACTTTCAGCAGGAAATCACCTAACGATCACGGCCCCCAGAGTACCTCTGAAGGCCGCAATCGCATGTGCCTATTTAGCATGCAGGCATCATTGCCGGAATCCTTGCTTTACTTGTTGTAGGCTGCCATGGCATCCTGCAGTGCCTGATTGGCTTCAAGCGGCGTCATGGTGAGGCCAAAGATATCCTGACAGAGGTCTTTATGCTTCTCGCCAACTTCCGGTGGCAGATACTGGTCATACCAAAGCTGGACTTGAGGAGCGGCCGAGAAATCTGCCCAGATCTGCTGCATGCACTGATCCTGAATCGTATCCCCCATACCCACGATGGAAGGAATCGTATTGGCATCCAGTTGCGCCTGATTGTAGATATCATCATTAAAGAACTGAGTAGCGAGGATGAATGCAGCTTTGAGCTTCTCGCCATCGCAGTTGAAGGAGAAACCATTGCCGATCGACGTACCAACGACGATGTTCTGCGGATAGGTGCTGCCTTCCAGCGCCGGGAAAGCAAAGTAACCGATGTTAGCTTTGTACCAATCGGCCTGATCCGCTTCCATGGAGCGTGCCTGCCATGAGCCATGCAGCATCATGGCGGCTTTCTGCTGGTAAATCAATTGACGATCCTGACCATCATCGGTGCTCAGAGAATTGACCCCTTCAGGGAAATAGCCCTTGCCAACCCAATCCTGAATAGTGCTGGCGGCATACATAAACGCTTCGTCTGTAAACGACCCTGTACCTTCAACCGCCTTGGCAAAAGCTTCTGTTCCGCCAAAACGGGTTGCCAGGTACATGAAATACATCGAGCCGGTCCACTTGGAGCCGTTAGCAAGGGAAAAAGGTACATAACCTGCCGCGACCAGTTTATCGCAGACCGCTTCCAACTCTGCGATGGTGGTGGGCACTTCCACGCCAATTTCCGCAAAGATGGTCTTGTTGTAGAAAATACCGCAGCCGCCAATACCACCATAAGGAATGGCGTACATTTTGTCGTTGTACTTGCACTGCTCAATCGCAGAGGGCAGGAAATCCACAGTGTTATACGTTTCAAACAACTCAGTTATATCCGCGGCAAAACCGGAGTTGATGTACTCATTCATGGGACCACCGCCCCAGTGAATGTAGATGTCAGGGCACTGGCCGGAGCTCATGGCAATAATCAGTTTTTCCTTGTAAGCATCATTCTGGGTGTGCGTTACCTCAACGGTCACATTGGGGTATGCATCCATAAAACGCTGTACCGCCGCATCGCTGATCGACTTTTGCGGATCTTCCGTCGCGATATCCCAAAGCGTTAGCGTGATGGGTTCTTCGCTCAAGGTAAGCGTTTCGGCCGTAGCCGCCATAGGGATAGCGGCAATCAGCATGAGGATACTGAGCAGGATCGCAACCATTTTCCCAAATTTCATGTGGTGGTTCCTCCTTGTTGATATGGTTTTTCATGAACTGTGCAGACAATTTTCCGAAGAGCAATGTTACCGAAACGAAAGGTATACAATAGATACTCCTTTCCCATATAATTATTTGTTTGATTCATCGTGGCTTTCGTTTCAGTTTGTCGGTATTGGCATTTGCCTTATGGGAGTATATTATCGTTAATGCACCATATATGTCAAGGGTTTATCTTGTAAAAATACTATTTCATGTGCGCCTTCAGCTAAGCATAATCAACAACGGTTATTGTAAATACAGTATAAGGGTTGCATGCAAGTTGTACTGATAGTATAATACAAATCTATTAGTTCAAGATACTAACAAACTATACCGAATGATGAACAAGGGAGGCAGCGTGATCTCCGGAAAATTCCGGTGAGCACCGTAATCACACCTATGAAAGCAGGCAACCAAGCGCGTGTTACATTGAGAGATATCGCTTTAAGAAGCGGATTCACCGTTAATACGGTGTCCAGCGCCCTGCGTGACGATGGCAGGCTTTCTCAGGAAACACGTGCGAAAATCAAACAAATTGCCGTAGCGATGGGATACATCCCCAACCGGATGGCTTCCACATTACGCTCTGGAAAAAGCCGTATTATTGCGGTAATCGTCAATGATCTGCATAACCAGCACTTCACAATTTTACTGGAGGATCTTGATCAAGCGCTTCGTGAGCAGGGATACAATATGATGATATTTTGTATGCAACTAAACGAAGCACTTGGCGAGCAGCTGATCCATACAGCTATATCCCTTTCAGTGGAGGGCATTTTATACTTCCCCTTCCATAACAATCGCACGCATATTGAAATCATGAAAAAAAATCATATGCCTTTTGTACTCATCGACAGGTGGATACAGGGTGTTGAAGCGGATTGCATCCGTATCGACGACTTCGAAGCGGGGTATCAGGCAGGTAGGCACCTAATCGAGCTGGGGCATCGAACCTTCCTGCGCTTGGCCGGTGTATTATCCAGCAGTTCAGAAATTGAACGCAGAGAAGGTTTTGCAAAGGCGTTATCGGAAGCGCGCTTGCCCCAGTCATGCACCCGTGTTGTCTGCTGGGAAGCGATGCAGCAATCAATCGCAAATGATACGCTAGCCGCCTTGCTGATGCCACTAGACTATACAGCCATTTTCTCCTTTAGTGATGAACTGGCTTATCATATAATGAATGCAATGGAGAAACATATGATTTCCGTGCCCGACGATATTTCGATCATCAGTATCGATCACATCCATGGCGGTATCCCCTATCTGCCGCGCCTGACGAGCATCGCAGCGATTAACGGCCACGAAGCAACCGCCGCTGTCCGTATGCTTGTGCAACGAATAAACCAACCCGAATCGCCTCCCCACAATGATGTTTTAAACATCCGTATCTATGACGAGGGAACGACCGCCGCACCGAAGCATAAATAAAAGCGTCTGAAAAACACACAATTCCATCAGATTGCATCCGATTGCTCCACGGCTTTTTCCTTGACACAAAGCGCAAAATATGGTAACGTAACTCGGTAAGCCGCACAAGCGGGGTTTTCAAGTGCGCGTAATTGCGCCGCCTTTCGCTTGGCGAGTATGATTCAGGAGGTGCTTTGCCATGTACGCAGTAATCGTATCCGGTGGCAAGCAATACCGTGTGACCAAAGGCGATACCATCTATGTGGAGAAACTTGATCTGGAGGACGGCAGCGCCATCAGCTTTGATGTGCTCATGCTCGGCGCTGACGATGGCGTGAAAATTGGTACCCCCACCGTGGACGGCGCAAAGGTGGAGGGCAAGGTTGTCAAACAGGTCAAGGGCGAGAAGGTTATCATTTACAAGTACAAGAGCAAGAAAAACTATCACCGCAAAGCTGGTCACCGCCAGAATTACACCAAGGTGGAAATCACCGCGGTAGGCTGATGACCAGGGTAACTGTTTATTGCGAAGGAGCGATCATTACCAGGCTTGACTGTGTTGGGCACGCGGGAGATACGCTCGCAGGGGAAAACCTCGTATGTGCCGCTGTGAGCATTCTGGTTCAAAACTGCGTCAATGCCATCGAGCAGATTACAGGCATCGCGCCGCCTGCCGTTGTGGATGAAGCCAAAGCGCTCATTTCAGTCCGAGCGCCCCAAGGCACGCCCGAACAAGCGCATGACGCGCAGGTGATTCTTCGTACAACTGTTATCGGACTTACGGATATCTCCCAAGTATATCCGAACATGGTTACGTTACATACATTGAATGGGAGGAAAACACCATGATTAAGCTGAATCTTCAGTTCTTCGCTCATAAAAAGGGCATGGGCTCGACCCGCAACGGACGCGATAGCGAAAGCAAGCGTTTGGGCGCAAAGCGCGCGGATGGGCAATACTCTTTGGCTGGCAACATTCTGGTTCGTCAGCGCGGCACGCATATCCATCCGGGTTTGAATGTTGGCATCGGTAAGGATGATACGCTTTTTGCGCTTCAAAACGGCATCGTTCGTTTTGAACGTCTTGGACGCGACAAGAAAAAGGTTAGTGTATATCCCGTCGAAAATGCACAGTAAGCCGCTGTTAGCAGCGTAGTCAGGAGCGTGGGATTTCCCCGCGCTCCTTCCTTATACAGATATCGCTGTAACATACCACAACTTTACAGCCAAAGCGGCATGTCATCATTAGATATGATATGCGGCGTTTCAAAGAGGAGGGGTACGGTTTGATCGGGACTCTGATCAATGTGGCGGCCATTATTGTGGGTTCTTCCCTTGGCCTCTTGCTCAAGCGAAGCTTCCGGAAAAACGTTTCGGATGTCGTCTTGCAGGGGCTGGGGCTTTGTGTGGTGCTGATCGGCCTTACGGGTGCCCTGAAAACAGATAACGTGCTGTTGATGATCCTCTCTGTGGTTGCGGGAGGGGTAATCGGCGCGATGATTGGCATCGGGCGCAGACTCAATGACCTTGGGGAGTATGCGCAGCGCAAGCTGGTTCGCAATGCGCAAGCAAGCGATAGCACCTTCGCCAAAGGGTTTGTGACCGCGAGTCTCGTTTTCTGTGTGGGTGCGATGGCCGTCGTCGGCGCGCTGGACAGCGGCATCCGTGGGGATCACAGCACGCTCATCGCCAAATCCGCACTGGATGGCGTGGCTTCCGTCGTTTTCGCCAGCGCCCTCGGCCCGGGCGTTATGCTTTCCGCCATTCCTGTGCTGGTATATCAAGGCGCCATCGCGCTGTTGGGCAATGTGGTTGCGCCCATGCTCAGCACAGCGGTTGTACAGGAAATGAGCGCTGTTGGCGGCTTGCTGATCGTCGGCGTTGGGCTGAACATGCTCATTAAATCAGAAATCATGGTGGCGGATTTACTGCCGGCCATTTTCATCCCCTTTATTTATTACCCCATTACAAGCCTTTTTGGCTGATTTAGCTGCTTGATCCGACAACCGTGCGGCTTGTCATTTCATCTGGAATCGGCAGGCATTTCACAGTGCTCACTGGCTTTGCGCAGTTCCCATCCATGCAATGCGCAACACCGATAGCAAAGATGCCTCAAATCGTATCCAGCTCCTTGTCCATAAGGGTTTACATGCCACAACCGCCCCCGCGTCGATCGTTTGCCGACGCAGGGGCGGTTGTGGCATGTTTGCGGTTATTCGATGCCGCGTATCTTATCAAAAGGGAAAACCACAAAACGAACATGACCAACAATTTGATCGCGCGTGAGGGTTGCGGGTTTGCCATAACCGTAGTAATTGCGGCTATCATGGCTGTTATCGCGGTTATCCCCCATCACGAAATACTCCCCATCGCCAAGCGTCATCGCTTGCATCGAAAAGGTATCGTCATTGCGCTCAGGTGTCAGGTAAGGCTCGTCAACCAGTTCACCATTAACGTACACATCGTTTGACCGCACTTCGATCGTATCCCCGGGCACAGCCATCAAACGCTTTACGAAATTCTCTGTTCTGCCCGGATATTTGCAGATTACCACATCCCCACGCTGCGGCTCCCCAAAAATATACTCCGGCTTGGTTACAAACATGATCTCGTTGTTTTGGAGAGTATCAGCCATGCTCTGCCCTTCCACGCGAATGGGCTCAAACAGGAACGTGCGGATGAGGAGCGCCAGCACCACAGCCGAGCCAAGCGTCAAAATCCAGCTAAGAATTTCTTTCTTCACATCCTTTTTCTTTTTGATATTCCCTGCCGTTTGCGGTTCATTTGCCACAGACGGAGCATTCTCATCAAGCGTGCTTTCCGGTGCTTGTTGGGGGATGGCTTGCTCGTGTGTATCCTCCAGGACGGTTTTTTCATTGTCGTTGGTCATTCTATGGTTCCTCCTCATGGTTGATTCATCATTTGCTGAAGCGTTTCTGCTTCCGGGATTGGGCCTTGCGTGATCGTGAGCTTTCGACGCTTCACAAACACCGCTCGTTCCAACATCACGATTCGCCCGCAACCCAGGCATTTCAGCTTAATATCCGCCCCGATGCGGATTACCTTCCATTGGTCGCTGCCACAAGGGTGGGCTTTACGCATTTTCACCACATCGCCTAAACGAATCTCTTCCATGCATAACCCTCCCGCCGCATAATAGTTGCATTATACATCCATCCGCGGTAGCTTTCAAGCAAACACGCGCCCAAAAACGGATATCGCCCATCCAAACCCGTAAAAAACTTGTGAACATGCTGGGAATCATCGTGTGCTCCATACTGATCTATCGAAACATAGACAGCTAGATGCAAGTGCTGAATCCTTCCGTAAACAGTGAGCAGCCGCTACCCCTTTTGCAGGGGGATACGGCTGCTCATGATCAGCTATGTGTTTCGCAATCGCGAAGGAAGGGTTCCACTACCTGCTGCAAAGCCATCACAGATTTTTCAAGTAGGCATGGCAAGCCGCAGCCGCCTCCTGCCCTTCGTTGATGGCGCGAACCACCAGGCTTTGTCCGCTGTGCATATCTCCCGCAACAAATACGCCTTTTTGGTTTGTTTGATAGGCTTCTGCCATCACATTGGTACGCGCGTCCCGTGCGAGGTTCAAAGCTTCCGCCAGCGTATCTTCCGGCCCCAGGAACCCCATGGCGATAAGCACCATATCCGCTTCCCATTTACGCTCGCTTCCAGCGAGGGTTTCCATGCGCATGCGGCCATCCTCGCCCTTGCTCCACTGGATTTTATCGGTAACTATCGCGCGTAGATTGCCCTGCGCATCACGCTCGATTTCACGGGTACTTACCAGATACTGCCGCGGATCTTCCCCGAATTTCGCGATGGCTTCTATCTGACCATAGTCCGTCTTCATCGTCCGCGGATACTCCGGCCAGGGGTTTTGCTCCGTTCGATCTTCCGAGGGGCGCGGCATAATCTCGAGCTGTGTTACACGCAGGCAGCCCTGCCGCAGCGCTGTGCCCACACAATCCGTACCCGTATCGCCGCCGCCTATGACAATCACATGCTTGCCTTTTGCGTCCATTTCTGCGGGTACGGCGTGTTTGCCGTCAAGCAGATGCTTGGTGGCCATGGTGAGATAGTCCACCGCAAACAAAACGCCATTGCCTTCGCGGCCAGGCACAGCCAAATCCCGAGGCTTGCCGCTGCCACAGGCAAGCACAACCGCATCAAAATCCGACAGGAGGGTTTCGGCAGGTTTATCCGTGCCGATACTGACACCCGTCACAAATGTGATGCCTTCTTCCTTCATCAGGTTTACACGCCTGTCGATGATCTTCTTGTCCAGTTTCATGTTCGGTATGCCGTACATTAGCAGCCCGCCAATGCGGTCGCTTTTCTCGAACACTGTAACCGTATGCCCATAACGGTTCAAGCGCGCCGCCGCAGCAAGCCCCGCGGGGCCGGACCCAACGACTGCCACCCGTTTGCCCGTGCGTTGTTTGGGTGGGTGGGGCTTCATATAACCCGTCTCAAAAGCATGCTCGATCAGCATCAGTTCGTTCTGGCGGATGGTTACCGTCGGTTGATGGATGCCGCACGTACAGGCTCCCTCACAGGGCGCCGGGCAAACCCGACCCGTGAATTCGGGGAAGGTTATGGTGCGCAGCAAGCGCTCCACCCCTTCATCCCATTCCTCGCGATACAGCAAATCATTCCACTCTGGGATCAGGTTCCCCAGCGGACAGCCTGTAACAACGCCCTTGAGCGTAATGCCGCTGTTGCAAAATGGCACGCCGCAATGCATGCATCTGGCCGCCTGCTCTTTCTGCGCTTCCAGCGAAAGCGTTTCATGAATCTCGTCCCAATCCTTCAATCTCTCCAAAGGATCTCTGTCGGGCGGCAAACAACGGTCGTACTCCAAAAAACCCATTAACTTACCCATCGCTGCGCACCTCCTTTTGCTGCATCAGGTAGCGCTTGTACTCAATGGGGAGCACTTTGACAAAGCGCCGTACGGCACTCCCCCACTGCGCGATGATATCGCGCCCAAGCGGACTACCCGTATGTTCCACATGCTGCTGTATCCAGCGTTTTACCATAATTACCTCTTCGGGATCGTCCAGCGCTTCCAGCAGAACCATTTCCGTGTTGCAATGATTCTGGAAGGAACCGTCTGTATCAAACACATAGGCGATACCGCCGCTCATGCCCGCGGCAAAGTTGCGTCCTGTTTTGCCCAGCACCAGCACGCGTCCACCTGTCATATACTCGCAGCCATGATCTCCCACGCCTTCTACCACAGCCAGCGCGCCGCTGTTGCGTACGCAAAAGCGTTCGCCCGCAACACCGTTTACATACACCTCGCCGCCGGTTGCGCCATACAGGGCAACATTGCCGATGATCACGTTCTCCTGCGGTACAAAGTTGCTTCCCTTGGGCGGGTACACGCTCAGTATACCTCCGGATAACCCCTTGCCCATGTAATCGTTGCAGTCACCAGCCAGTGAGAAACTGATCCCTTTAGGCAGGAATGCGCCAAAGCTCTGCCCTGCGCTCCCCTCAAAGCTAATGAGGATGGCATCGTTCGTCAGCCCCGCTTCACCATGCCGCAACGTGAGCGTGCTGCCCAGAATAGTCCCCGTTGCGCGATCGGTATTGTGAATCGGCAGTTTCGCCACCACTTGGCGTTCGCCAGCCAAGGCGGGTTCTGCCAGCACTTCCAACAGGCTTTCATCCAGCGAATGCCCCAGCGGCCAAAACTGCTTTTCGCTTGCATAACGGGGTTGGCTTTCAAAGCCATCCGGCGCGTAAAGCACAGGCGAAAGGTCGATATCGGCATGTTTCCAATGTGTCAGATTCTCCCGCTTCTTCAGTTTATCCACACGGCCGATCATTTCTTGAAGCGTGCGGAAACCAAGCTGCGCCATGATCTCCCGCAATTCCTGCGCAATAAAATGCATGAAGGCGATAATGTACTCCGGTTTGCCCTTAAAGCGCTTACGCAATTCGGGGTTCTGGGTCGCCACGCCCGCCGGGCAGCTATCCAGATTGCAAACGCGCATCATAATGCAGCCCATGGTCACCAGCGGAGCAGTGGCAAAGCCAAATTCTTCCGCGCCAAGCAACGCGGCAATGGCAACATCGCGCCCGGTCATCAGCTTACCGTCCGTCTCTACCACCACACGGCTGCGCAGTTGATTGAGCATCAGCGTCTGGTGTGTTTCCGCCAGACCAAGTTCCCACGGCAATCCCGCGTGCTTGATGCTGCTGCGCGGGCTTGCGCCCGTACCGCCGTCATAACCGCTGATGAGAATCACATCGGACAATCCCTTGGCAACGCCGGCCGCAATGGTGCCTACGCCCGCTTCACTGACCAGTTTAACACTCACGCGTGCCTTGCGGTTGGCGTTCTTCAGGTCGAAAATCAACTCCGCCAAATCTTCAATGGAGTAAATATCGTGGTGCGGCGGCGGCGATATCAGCCCAACGCCAGCTGTGGAATGTCGCGTTTTCGCGATCCACGGGTATACCTTCGGACCGGGCAATTGCCCGCCCTCGCCGGGTTTCGCGCCCTGCGCCATTTTGATTTGCAGTTCCTGCGCATGCACAAGGTAGTTGCTGGTCACCCCAAAGCGACCGCTGGCCACCTGCTTGATGGCGCTGCACTTGCTGTCGCCATTGGGCGCATCTTCATAACGTTCTTCATCTTCGCCGCCTTCGCCGCTGTTGCTCTTGCCGCCGATACGGTTCATGGCAATCGCCATGCACTCGTGCGCCTCCTGGCTCAGACTGCCGTAACTCATGGCGCCGGTCTTGAAGCGTTTGCAAATCGACGCAACGCTTTCCACCTCATCGATGGGCACAGGTTCGTTTGCGGGCACAAAATCCAGCAGGCTTCGAATGGTTGCTTTGTCCTTGCCATGGTCAAGGCTGTTGGAGTATTGCTTAAACACGCTGTAATCATCTGTCCAGCATGCCTGTTGCAGCCAATGGATGGTTTCGGGATTGTACATATGATACTCTTCGCCCTTGCGCCATTGCATTACACTGCCCGAATCCAGCGTCTCTTCGCCCAAAGCGTCAAAATATGCCGCCTCATGCCGAGCCGCGTTCTCTTTGGCGATGCCTTCCAGCCCAATTCCGCCCAGCGGCGATACCGTCTCGGGGAAATACGCGTCAATCAACGCACGGCTGAGCCCCACGGCTTCAAATATCTGCGCGCCGCGATAGCTCTGCACTGTGGAGATGCCCATTTTGGACATCACCTTCACAATTCCTTTGACGGCAGCTTTGTTGTAATGCGCCTGCGCTTCCTGTATGGTTTGACCCTCGATTTTGCCACGGGTTACAGCGTCCGCAACCGTTGCCAGCGCAAGGTAGGGGTTGATCGCGGTGCAACCGTACCCTACCAGCAGCGCAAAATGATGTACTTCGCTGGGTTCGCCGCTTTCCAGCAGGATGCTCAGCTGCGTACGAATGTTACGGCGTATGGTGTGCGCCTGCACGCCGGATACCGCCAGCAAAGCCGGAACCGCAGCATACTGTGCATTCACCCCACGATCCGACAGGATGATCACAGAGCAACCGTCATTAAACTGCTGATCCAACTCGTCGCAGATGCGCTGCATAGCACGCTCAAGCCCTTTGCTGCCTTCGTTTACTGGGTACAGAAGCGACAGCACACAGGTCTTGAACCCTTCCTGATCCAGTGCTTTGATTTTTGCCATCTCTGCATCCGTCATCAGCGGACCCATGAGCTTAAGCTGTCGACAACTGGCGGGCGATGGTGCCAGCAGATTCCCTTCCGAGCCGATATAAACGCGCGTGGATGTGACAATCTCCTCACGGATCGCATCAATCGGCGGGTTGGTGACCTGCGCAAAGAGCTGATGGAAATAGTCGTACAGCAACTGCGGGCGCTCCGATAGCACCGCCAGCGGCACATCCGCGCCCATGGAGCCGGTAGGCTCAACGCCCTTATCCGCCATGGGAATAATTACGTCCTGCACCTGCTCGTGCGTATAGCCGAAGTTCTTTTGCAGCTGCCAAAGCGGTGCATCCAGCGCGGGTGTTGCCTGCGCTGGTTCCGGCAGCGCATCGATGCTCAGCTGATATTGCTTGATCCAATCCGCATACGGGTAGGTAGCCGCCATTCCGCTTTTGATCTCCGCATCGCTGATTACCCGCCCTGCTTCGGTATCCACCAGCAGCATGCGTCCGGGGCGAAGGCGATCTTTGCAGACGATTTTCTCCGGCGGGATGTCCAGCACGCCCGTCTCACTAGCCAGGATGAGCATATCATCCGTCGTGATGCAGTAGCGCGCGGGGCGCAGGCCATTGCGATCCAGCATGGCGAGTGCCTGCACGCCATTGGTCACACCCATGGCGGCGGGGCCGTCCCAAGCGTCCATCACATGGCTGTGAAACTCATAGAACGCGCGCAAATCGGGCGTCAGGGTCTTGTTCTTCTCCCAAGGTTCCGGAATCATCATCATGGCGGAATGCGCGAGGCTGCGGCCGGAAAGCAACAGGAACTCCAGCGCGTTGTCAAACATGGCGCTGTCGCTGCCATCTTCATTGACAATCGGGAATACATTCTGCACATTCGCCCCGAAGATATCGGTATGGATATGCCCCTGGCGGGCATTCATCCGTTTTTGGTTGCCCAGAATGGTGTTGATTTCGCCATTGTGGATGGTGTAGCGGTTTGGGTGCGCACGTTCCCAGCTTGGGAAGGTGTTGGTTGAGTAGCGGCTGTGTACCAGCGCGATGGCCGTGGTATAGTCAAGGTCGCTGAGATCCAGAAACAGCTCGGCAACCTGCTTGGCCAGCAGCATCCCCTTGTAAACGATGGTGCGGCAACTCAGGCTTGCAACATAAAAATCGCCGGATTGCGCGCCCTCGGCATAGCGCAGCCGTTTCTCCGCCACCTTGCGAATGAGGTAGAGCCTGCGCTCAAAAGCCAGATCGTCCACAATGTCCGCGCTTTTTTGTATAAATGCCTGCCGGATGACCGGCATACAGGCAAGCGCTGTTTTGCCCAGTGTAGAAGGATTCGTAGGCACAGTGCGCCAGCCGATAAAGGTTTGCCCGTGCTCTGCGACCGTATCTACAAAAACTTTCTCCACTGCGGCACGGCGCTTGGCATCGTTGGACAAGAAAAGCATGCCTACGCCATAGGCGCCGGGCGCGGGCAATACCATCCCTTCCAGCGGGCACACCTTACGAAAAAACGCATCGGGGATCTGCGTAAGCAGGCCGGCGCCATCGCCGGTATCCGGCTCCGCGCCGGTGCCGCCGCGATGGGACAAATGTACCAGCGCCTGTATGGCATCTTTTAGTACAGCATGCGAGCGCACCCCTTTAATATTTGCCAGCATGCCGATGCCGCATGCGTCATGCTCATATTCTGGAGAGTAGAGCCCTTGCTGTCGAGGCAAACCTTGATCCTTCATAGCCATCGTCCTCCGCTCCGCATCCGTGGGAAAAGGCGGTAAAATGACGCTCGTTACAAAAATAGACTCGTTCCCGAGCGTGTTTGTATTATAGCATCCATTTTGAAACGCTTTCAACTGCTGAACAGAGGAAGAACAATCATCGTGAAATCATAACCAAACCGCCATGATCGCATCCGAATATCATTTGCTCCCCTCCGCCGCGGCATGGTATAATCGTTGGCGTGCCAACACAGGCTGCACAGCAATTTGCCAAATGGGAAAGGAACATCACGCTTATATGGATATGTCAAGCATCCTATGCAGAGAATTTTCCCTGCAACCCATCCATTGCCAAAATGTAATCGCGTTGATCGATGATGGAAACACCATCCCCTTCATAGCCCGCTACCGCAAAGAAATGACCGGTTCCATGGATGATCAGGTTTTGCGCGAGGTGTATGAACGGCTTACTTATCTGCGCAATTTGGAAAAACGCCGCATGGAGATTCAAGGCAGTTTGCAGGATCAAGACGTGCTCAATGACGAACTGATCGCAAAGCTGGATGCCGCGGTAACCCTTGCAGAGTTGGAAGATATCTACCGCCCTTACCGTCCCAAGCGGCGCACACGCGCTACCATCGCAAAAGAAAAAGGTCTGGAGCCGCTGTCCCTGTTGCTGCTAATGCAAAATGAGAAGCAGCGCACGCTGGAGGAGCTTGCCGCGCCGTTTATCAGCGAAGAAAAAGGCGTTGCCACATTGGATGAGGCGCTGGCCGGCGCACGAGATATCATCGCAGAACAGATGAGCGACGATGCGGATGTGCGCAAGGCAGTGCGTACGCTGGCCAATCAGCGTGGCGTAATGCAAACTGGCAAAGCCAAACAGGAAGACAGCGTTTACGCGATGTATTATGATTTCAAGCAGGATCTGCGAACCTTGCCCGGCCATCGCATCCTGGCCATCAACCGCGGGGAACGCGAAGGGTTCTTGAAGGTAAACGCCATCTTGGATGATACCGCCAGCGTTACTGTGCTTGAGAGGGCATTCGTACGCGAAGGCAGCGTAACCACCGAGCAAGTTCGGCTGGCGGCCGAGGACGCCTGGCAGAGGCTCCTTTGCCCGAGCATTGAGCGCGAAGTACGCTCAGAGCTGACTGACCGCGCCAGCGCCGCAGCCGTGCAGGTATTCCGTAAAAACCTGCACCAGTTACTCATGGCGCCGCCCGTGAAAGGCCGCGTTACTTTAGGTGTGGATCCCGGGTTCCGCACGGGCTGCAAACTGGCGGTAGTAGATGCGTATGGCAAGGTACTGGCCACTGGCGTTGGGCACTTCACACTGCCCGGGCAGGACGCAGCCAAGGCGCGCGCTAAAACCGAGGTGCTGGCGCTGTGCAGAAAGTTCGGCGTAACGGCAATCGCCATTGGCAACGGCACGGCATCCCGCGAGGCGGAGCAGTTTATCGCAGCCCTGATACCGGAACTCCCGGAAGGCGCAGCTTATATGATTGTCAGCGAAGCCGGCGCGTCCGTTTATTCCGCAAGCAAACTGGCTGCCGAGGAATTTCCGCAATATGATGTTTCCCTGCGCAGTGCGGTGAGCATCGCCCGCCGCATGCAGGATCCATTGGCAGAGCTGGTGAAAATCGATCCCAAAGCCATCGGGGTTGGGCAATACCAGCACGATCTTAAAGAGAGCGAGCTTGGCGAGGCGCTCAGGGGCGTTGTGGAAGGCTGTGTAAACAGCGTAGGTGTGGAAGTGAGCACGGCCTCCGCCGCGTTGCTTTCCTATGTGGCGGGTATCGGTCCGGCGCTGGCAAAGAATATCATTGCCTACCGCGAAGAGAACGGTATTAAAACCCGCGCCGCCTTAAAGAAAGTGCCTAAACTTGGCCCCAAAGCCTTTGAGCAGTGCGCGGGCTTCATCCGCGTGGCGGATAGCAGCAACGTGCTGGATGCAACGTCGGTTCATCCTGAAAGCTACGATGCCGCAAAAGCAATCCTGGACGCGCTGGGTTTTGCGCTTTCGGATGTGCGCGCGGGCAAGCTTGCCGATCTACAAACGCGCGCGAACGCCAAAGGCATCAAAACCCTTGCGGCAGAATTGTCCATTGGCGAGCCCACCCTCAGAGATATCCTGCGTGAGCTGCAAAAGCCGGGGCGAGACCCCCGCGATGATCTCCCCAAGCCCATTCTTCGTACGGATGTACTGGATATCAAAGATATCATGCCCGGCATGGAGCTTATGGGCACCGTGCGCAACGTGATTGACTTCGGCGCCTTCGTGGATATCGGCGTGCATCAGGATGGACTGGTACACATCAGCCGTATCTCCACACGATTCATCAAGCACCCCAGCGAAGCGCTGAAAGTGGGCGATGTTGTCAAGGTTTGGGTGGTTGAAGTCGATATCAAGAAGCAGCGGATTGCGCTGACCATGCTGCCGCCCAAGGCGTAAAATGCGCCTTAGGTAAGCCCTTGCCAGAGGGACAGCATTACTTGTAGCTTTTCGCCTTGCGCAACCGTACAATCCATGTACTTTGCATGTTTTTTATTCCCGCGCTATTGACTTGACAGCTTTATCCCGTACAATGATAGCAGTGGTCAGATGGCATATCATTTGGCTGAATAGAGGAGCGTTTGACAGGAGTAACCCACGGGAGTCCTTCGCGGACGAAGAACGTAGGTAAAAGGGTCAATCGCCGAAGTGGAAGCCTGCGCGAAGCGGCTTGGCACTGGACGGTAGGGAGAACATCCCGCCGACTGTCACGGTACAAGCCGTGGAGCGCTATTCAAAACATTCTGCTTCTGGATGAAAGAAGATAGAATCAGCGAAGGCGCAAGCTTTCGCTTTTTTCTATCCCCCTGAACGATCGCAAGAGGAGGCAAATCCACATGAAAAAGACCCTTTCCATCCTGCTTGCCCTGGCTATGCTGCTCACTGGCACAGCTGCGTTTGCAGAAGGCACCCTGCGCGTTGGTATGGAATGCGCTTACGCGCCGTATAACTGGACCCAGGCAGAGCCAAGCGAATACACCGTGCCCATTGAGGGCGGCGCTGGCTACGCGGATGGCTACGATGTACAAATTGCCAAAGCCATTGCCGATGGCCTTGGGAAAGAACTGGTGATCGTCAAAACCGAATGGGACGGGCTGCCGCCCTCCGTCACCAGCGGCGTGATTGATGCGATCATCGCGGGCATGAGCCCCACACAGGAGCGTAAAGCGACGCTGGATTTCACCGACGCCTACTATTTGGTGGATATGGTCGTGGTCGTGCAAAAAGATGGCGCGTTCGCGAACGCAACTTCGTTGGCGGATTTCAGCGGCGCTGCCATCACCGCACAGCTCAACACCACGCATTATGACGTTATTGACCAGATCCCCGATGTCAACAAACTGCCCGCGATGGATACCTTCCCAGCCATGATCGTCGCGCTGCGCAGCGGTGCAATCGACGGCTACATTGCAGAGCGCCCCGGCGCATTGGCCGATACCGCCGCAAACCCCGAGCTTACTTTCATTGCTTTTGAAGCTGATAATGGATTTGACGTATCGCTGGAAGATACGCTCATATCCATCGGCCTGAACAAGGGAAGTGATTTGGTTGATCCCATCAATGCGGTGCTTGCAGGCATTACGCAGGATGCGCGTGATCAACTGATGAGCGATGCAATCAGCCGCCAGCCACTGGCGCAGTAATCTCAATACGGTTTCTCGGGGAACGCGCACTCGCTATGGGTCGCGTTCCCCTATCGTTGTTTAGGGAGGAATCACCATGCAGTTGCCATCGACCTTCTTTGGCTGGGTAGGCTTCCTGCTCGAAAAATACGGCAACCTGTTCCTGTTGGGGACGGGCATGACGTTGCTAATCTCGCTTACAGGAACGGTGATCGGCTTCCTGATTGGTCTTCTGGTAGCCACGCTTCGCACCATTCCCACCACACGGCGCACGCCGCTGCCCTACAAAGTGCTGAAGAATATACTCAATGTACTGCTGAACATTTATATTGAAGTGTTTCGCGGCACCCCGATGATCGTACAGGCAATGGTTATCTACTACGGCGCCATGCAGGCTGGTTTGATCGGCCGCGGTACGCCCGTGCCCGTCGTGGCGATTTTCATTGTTTCCATCAACACGGGCGCGTACATGGCCGAGATCATCCGCGGTGGCATCATCAGTGTGGATAAGGGGCAGAAGGAAGCCGCGCAAGCCATTGGCATGACACACTGGCAAAGCATGCTCAATGTGGTGCTTCCACAGGCAGTGCGCAACATCATGCCTTCCATCGGCAATGAGTTTGTTGTCAACATTAAAGATTCAAGCGTGCTGAACGTGATCGCCGTCAGTGAGCTGTTCTTTATGAGCAAATCAGCAGCAGGCGCATACCTTCGTTATTTTGAAGTGTTTGCCATTACCGCTGTCATCTATCTGATACTCACCTTTACTGTTACGCGCATCCTTCGACTGATAGAACGGAAGATGGATGGCAAAGCGACTTACACCATCTTGGGATCACAAACCGACAGCCAAAGTGCCATCACCATCCATCCGGAAAACAGGGAGGGCTGAATCATGCAGGAAAAACAGACCGTGCTTACCATCAGCCATCTCAACAAACGCTTTGGCACACAGGAAGTCTTAAGCGATATTTCCTTTGACATTGCCGCGGGGGATGTAACCTGCATCATCGGCGCCAGCGGCTCCGGAAAAAGCACGCTGCTGCGGTGCATCAACTTTCTGGAAGAACCCAGCGGCGGCCAAATCCTGTTCCATGGTAAGGATGCCGAGAGCGGCTGGCGGCGTGCAGAATATCAATCCAAGGTTGGGATGGTATTTCAGAGCTTTAACCTGTTCAGCAATATGACTGTGCTGGAAAACTGTGTATGCGGGCAAATGAAAGTGCTCAAGCGTGATCGTAAAACAGCGACCGCTAAATCCATCTTCTATCTGGATAAAGTTGGCATGGCGCCTTACCAGAACGCCCGCCCTGCGCAGCTTTCCGGCGGTCAGAAGCAACGCGTAGCGATTGCGCGCGCGCTGGCAATGGATCCAGAAGTGTTGCTCTTTGACGAGCCTACCAGTGCCCTTGACCCTGAAATGGTAGGCGAGGTGCTTTCCGTCATGCGTGACTTGGCTACCGGCGGGCTTACCATGCTGATTGTGACCCATGAAATGAGCTTTGCCAGAGATGTGTGCAATCGAGTTATCTTCATGGATCAGGGCTTGATTGCGGAAGACGGCGCTCCCAGTGAAATATTCACCAAGCCGAAACAAGCAAGAACACGCGAGTTTCTCAGCCGCGTGCTGGATCGCTAGAAGGTGCCCTGGCGCTGTATCCATCCAGCGAAACTGCGGTGCCTTGTTCACCGCTTATCAATGCTATGCGTACAGTCATTCCGGTTCCATACTGATGCTTCTCGCCGTGTGATGCTCCCGTAAACAACAACGGACATCCCGTGTGGATCGCACACAGCAAACCGCCCTAAAAGCAATGCTTTCAGGGCGGTTTGCGCTTATGGACTAAGGTTACTGTCCTTTATGCTTAGAGGGCATCCCACTCGGTCACTTCGCCGGTGAAGATCTGGCGGATCTGCTCCACCTCGAGGTTCTCAATCGCATTGGCGGTGTTCACGATCACGGCGATTCCGTCCATCGCGATAACCGTGGGAATCAGGCCAGCTTCCAGTTCGCTTCCCTTGAGCTCGCGGCTGGCCATGCCGATATCAAAGGTGCCATCGATGGCGCCCTGCATACCGGTGGTGCTGTCGCTAACCTGCACTTCGATTTCGACATCCGCATTGATGGCCTTGTAGGCTTCGGTAAGCTTCTCCATCAGCGGGCCCACGGAGGAGCTGCCACCGATGACGATTTTGCCAGCCACAGGCGCGGCGGTATACTCAACTGCATCCAGCTCAACGTATTTGTTGCCAAGTACGATCTGCTGGCCTTCGGCGCTGAGCACCCATGCGATGAAGTCCAGGGCGGTTTCGCTAACGCCTTCCTTCACCGCAATGTTGAAGGGGCGGGCAACGCTGTAGGATCCGTTCTTCACATTCTCAGGGGTCGCTTCCACACCGCCGACGGTAACCGCCTTCACGGTGTCGCCCAGGGAGCCCAGAGAAATATATCCAATTGCGTTCTCGTCGCCTTCAACTGTCGTGATCACTTGCGCGGTGCCGTTCTGGATGATGGCGTCTTCATAGGTCATGTCGACTTTCTTGCCATCGGCGTCCTTGGCTTCCACGCCAGTCAACTCTACAAATGCACCACGCGTACCGCTGCCGGCCTCACGGCTTACGACGGTAATCTCGCTAGCGGCCAGCGCGCCGCCTACGATGCCCAGCCCGAGGGCGATGGTTAAAAGAATGCCCATAACTTTCTTCATGTTGAATCTTCCTTCCTTTCATTTGGTTCATGCATAGCATACAACCGGATTGTTAACACACAATGCCGGCAACGTAAAAACTATGTAAAATCCGCAGATAAGCCTGTTCCATCGTCATGATGCAATAATTATAAAGGAAATAAATCGATTTTACATAGATTTTACATTTCAAATACGCGCCGCTAACACGTACTGACTATTCTGTTATATGTATATGAAAGGATGGATGGTCAATGAGGCTTAGGGAAAGCGTCATGCGGTGGGTTTTCGCGGCGGCAGCCAGCGTTTGCATTGCCGCGGTTGCTCTGATCTGCATTTTTCTATTCGCTAACGGGCTCCCGTTTTTCCAGAAGGTGGATGTCTTCTCCTTCCTGGGGGGTACAAAATGGGCGCCAGATGTCAACGATTCTGGCAGCGGCGAGTACGGCATCCTGCCAATGATCGTGGGGAGTCTGTATGTGACGGCAGGCTCGCTGGTTCTAGGCGGTCCCATCGGAATCCTGGCGGGTATCTATCTGGCGAGGTTTTGCCCGGAAAGAATCCGGCGCATGCTCATGCCCATGGTGCAGCTCATGGCTGGCATCCCTTCCGTGGTGTATGGATTCTTTGGTATTACCATGTTGGTGCCTATGGTGCGCAACACATTTGGTGGCAATGGCTTTAGCATCCTCACGGCTTGTATCCTGCTGGGCATTATGATTCTGCCTACGATACTGCAACTCACATACAGTGCCATGCGCGCTGTTCCGGATAACTATTACGAGGGCAGCCTGGCCTTAGGCGCTACAGAGGAACGCAGCGTGTTCCGGGTGGTGGCTCCGGCGGCTAAAAGCGGCATACTGGCCGCGGTTGTGCTGGGCATAGGCCGCGCAATCGGAGAAACCATGGCCGTAGTAATGGTTGCAGGCAATCAGGCGCGTATGCCAAAGGGTCTCTTGAAAGGCATCCGTACCCTTACCAGCAACATTGTAACAGAGATGGGCTATGCCGCCGATCTGCACCGCGAGGCGCTCATCGCGACTGGCGTGGTGTTGTTTGTGTTCATCCTGCTCATCAATCTGCTGTTCTCCGCACTGAAGAGGAGGGAAATCGCATGATGCAGACTGCGCATAAGCGTAAAAGCCAACAAAAAATGAGCGTTCGTCTTGCCATATGGTGGCATCAGTGGATTATGCGCTGGAGGCGTCATCCTTTCTCCGCTTTGATGCGCCTTCTCAGCACACTGTGTATGCTCATTACAATTTTCGTGTTGCTGGAAGTGGTGGTTGATATTCTGATTAAAGGCATCCCAAACCTGACGCCGGAGTTGTTCAGCATCAACTACAGTTCTCAAAACCAAAGCCTTCTCCCGGCGCTGGTGAATACGTTCATCATCACGGCGCTTGCGCTGCTTGTGGCGGTGCCGCTGGGTGTTGGCGGCGCGGTGTACCTCAGTGAATATGCGCACCGTGGTAGTATTCTGGTTCGTTCCGTACGGTTGACCGCTGAAACCTTGGCAGGTATCCCCAGCATCATCTACGGCCTGTTTGGCATGATGTTCTTCGTAATCACGCTCAAAATCGGTCTTTCACTCCTTGCGGGTGCGCTGACGCTGAGCCTGATGATTCTGCCGCTGATTCTGCGCACAACGGAGGAAGCACTGTTGTCAGTCCCAGATGGATACCGTGAGGGCAGTTATGGCATCGGCGCCGGCAAGCTACGTACAGTGTGGCGCATTGTGTTGCCTCCCGCGGCGCCGGGTATTCTGGCAGGCGTGGTACTGTCGATTGGCCGAATTGTCGGCGAAACCGCCGCGCTTCTGTTCACGGCTGGCACGGTCGCTCAGCTGCCCAAAGGGCTACTATCCTCGGGGCGTACGCTCGCGGTACATATGTATGTGCTATCCGGCGAAGGATTGCACATCGGCTCAGCCTATGCCACCGCTGCTGTCCTGCTGGTATTTGTCACCGTTATGAACGGCCTTAGCGCCTTGATTTCACGAAAGATTGTGAAGGAGTAAGCATGAGCAAAATTGAGATTCGTAACCTGAACCTGTTTTATGACGATATCCAGGCGCTCAAGGATGTTAACCTGGCCATCGAGCAAAACCACATTACCGCGTTCATCGGCCCATCGGGCTGCGGTAAATCCACACTGCTTAAAACACTCAACCGCATGAATGACTTGGTGATTGGCTGCCGTGTAACAGGAAGCGTGACCCTTGATGGCGAAGATATTTATGGTAACTTGGATGTGAACCTGCTACGTAAACGGGTGGGCATGGTGTTTCAGAAACCCAACCCCTTTCCGATGAGCATTTATGATAACATCGCTTACGGCCCGCGTACCCATGGCATACACCGCAAAGCTATGCTGGACGAGGTCGTAGAAAAATCCCTGATGGACGCGGCCATCTGGGATGAACTGAAAGACAGGCTCAACAAAAGCGCACTCGGCCTTTCCGGTGGGCAGCAACAGCGTTTGTGCATCGCGCGCGCCTTGGCTGTTGAGCCGGAAGTGCTCCTGATGGATGAACCCACCAGCGCGCTTGACCCCATTTCCACAGGAAAAATCGAAGAGCTGGCGATGCAGCTGAAAGAACGCTATACTTTGGTAATGGTAACCCATAACATGCAGCAGGCATTGCGTGTGAGCGATACAACGGCATTTTTTCTGCTTGGCGAAGTGGTGGAATACAGCGATACTGCTAAACTCTTCTCCATGCCTGTGGACAAACGTACCGAAGACTATATCACAGGGAGGTTTGGCTGATGAAGAACCGTTTCGACGAGCAGGTGGAAATCCTGAATTCACAGATGATCGAGATGGGCGCCATGATCGAGACGACCATCGAAAACGCTTGCGAAGCGTTGCAAAGCGGCAATCTGGAGCTTGCCCGTTCCATTATCGATGCAGATACGCTGGTGGATCGAAAAGAACGGGATATCGAGACACTCTGCCTGCGCATGCTGCTCACACGCCAGCCCGTTGCGCATGATCTGCGGGTGGTATCCTCCGCGCTCAAAATGATTACCGATATGGAACGTATTGGCGATCAGGCTGCGGATATCAGCGAAATTGTCACTTTCCTGGATTATTCTACCGTTGTTCAGCCCGAGCACTTCGGGGCAATGGCTCGCGCCGCCATTGATATGGTGCATCGCGCTATCGACGCGTATGTGCGGCGTGATGTGGCGCTTGCCCGTGACGTAATCCAGAGCGACGATACCGTAGACGGGCTCTTTACCGATGTAAAGCGAGAACTGATTGAGTTGCTTTCCGCCGATGCATCCCGCGGAAGCGAAGCGCTCGATATGCTGATGATCGCAAAGTACTTTGAGCGCATCGGCGATCATGCCACCAACATCGCCGAGTGGGTGGAGTATTCTGTGACCGGCTACTATAAAGGGGAAGAATTGCGATGATTCATGTTGTGGAGGATGACGATGGCGTTCGCGATTTAGAACTCTATGCGCTGCGTCAAGCAGGGTTTGAAGCCGTGGGCTTTGGCAATACAGCAGATTTTCGCGCCGCATTGCAAAAGACCACGCCCAACCTTGTTCTGTTGGATGTGATGCTGCCGGGCGAGGATGGGGTATCGCTTTTGCAAAGCCTTCGCAGAGATCCTCGCACAAAGCGCCTTCCCGTAATACTCGTTACCGCCAAAGGTGCGGAGATGGATAAGGTTCGCGGACTGGATTCAGGCGCGGATGACTACCTGACTAAGCCCTTTGGGATCATGGAACTGCTTGCGCGTGTGCGCGCGTTGTTGCGGCGCAGCGAAGAAACCCGCCCGGCTCAAGTGCTTACGGTGGGCGCGTTGTCGCTGGATCGCGAGCGGCATCTGGTAAGAGCAGGCGAGCGCAATGTGGAGTTAACCCATATGGAGTTTGAGCTGCTTGCCTTTATGATGGCACACGTCGGCAAAGCGGTGACCCGCGAAATGCTTCTGGATGATGTCTGGGGGCTGGGCTTTGCGGGAGATACTCGCACGGTGGATGTACACATCCGCTCGCTGCGCCAGAAACTGGGGGATCTCAGCGTGATGATCCTGACAGTGCGCGGCGTTGGCTATAAGCTGGAGGGCTAGTATGCGCAAAAAGCTGTTTTGGAGCCTGGTAGGGTTTACACTGACCATCACTGTGCTCCTGTGTAGCCTGCTCACAGGCGGCATGTATCTATTCTTCAATCAGCAGGTTCACGATCGCATCAGCAAGCAATCGGATACGCTTGTGGCAATGCTACGCGCTCAGGAAGACAATGCCGCGTTCTTATCCAGCGGCATTTATTTTACCCGCGTTACCCTGATTGATCCAGATGGCACGGTGCTCTTTGATAGCCAATATAAAGCTTCACAAATGAATAACCATATGGATCGACCGGAAATTATGCTGGCGATGCAAACAGGCTCCGGTTGGGCAAGCCGCGAAAGTGAAACACAAGGAGAAACCAGCATCTATTATGCCCGAACACTGGCTGGCGGTCAGGTGCTACGCGTATCTGACGCGCAAAAGAGCGTGCTTTCCATGTTGCGGGGAATGGCCGGATGGTTGGTGTTGGGTCTGTTGTTAAGCATGTCACTCGCGGCCATTCTTGCTCGGCCTATCACCAATGCCTTTATTCGGCCGCTGAATGAAATCAACTTGGATTCGCCCCTGCAAAGTGATGGGTATGAAGAACTGGCGCCCATGCTGCGGCGCATGGATGCCCAAAGCAGACGAATCATCTCGCAAATGGAGCGGCTCAAACGCCAGCAAGCGGAGCTGAACGCCATCCTGAGCGGGCTTCGGGAAGGGCTTGTTGTGCTGGATGAGGGGCATCGCATCCTGGCAATCAATCCTGCGGCACGGCAGATATTGGGTGCGCCTGCGGAAGATGACTTCATTGGGTGTACGCTTCCGCAGATCAATCGGCATGAAACGCTTATGCGACTGCTGAAGGATCATCCCGGTTCCGGTGAGATGAGCAGCAACGGCCGCATCTACCTCGTATCCGCCAGCCTTGCAGGCGAAGGCTTGGGTCTGGTGATGCTATTGCAGGATGTAACCGAAGCGCGCACCGCCGAGCAGAACCGGCAGCAATTTTCCGCTAACGTTAGCCATGAGCTTCGCACGCCGCTTACAACCATCAGCGGATACGCGGAACTGTTGGCAACCGGCTTGGCCAAGGCGGAGGATACGCCCGCTCTGGCGTCAAAAATACACGATGAAAGTCGGCGTATGCTCTCCTTAATAGAAGATATCATTCGTCTGTCCAAGCTGGACGAAGGCGTGGTGGGCGAGAAAAAATCCATTGATCTGCTGTTGCTAAGCCAGAGCTGCGCAAACCAGCTGATCGAATTTGCCCGTCAGCAACAGGTTGAGGTCGCCGTTACCGGCGAAGCCGCCGTGGTGTTGGGCGATCGTACTTTGCTGGAAGAAATGCTGCTGAACCTCATTGATAACGCTATCAAGTATAACCGGCGCGGCGGGCGTGTGGATGTTGTGATTGGAATGCAGGAAAATCGTCCTCAAGTAAGGGTGACAGATACTGGCGTGGGTATTCCCCAGCAAGATCAGGCACGGGTATTTGAACGGTTCTACCGCGTGGATAAAAGCCGAAGCAAAGAGACCGGCGGCACTGGCCTTGGCCTTTCCATCGTCAAACATGGCGCGCAGTTGCATGGCGCGGAGCTTACGCTGGAAAGCAAGCTTGCGCAGGGCACGACCATCACGCTGCTTTTCCCGGAACAATCTGAGCCATAAGCACAAGCTCATGCATGCTTCAGGCGCTTAGTAGGTAACATAACCGCTTCCCTGTGCGCATAGCGGAAGCGGTTATTTTTACTTGTATTATAATGAAGGCCATGCCACGAAAAATATTCCCTTACAGGTGCATGAAATATGTAACTATGGTATAATGTCATTTATCGGAAACAGGTTGCCGATGCAACGTACACTAAGGAGGGTTTTTTCTTGGACGACCCGATAGGCGGTCAATTATTACTACAACTCGTGCTCATTCTCATCAACGCTTTTTTTGCCGCGACGGAGATTGCCGTAATCAGCCTCAATGAAAACAAGCTTCGCAAGCAGGCCGATGAAGGCGATCTCAAAGCAGTGGCTATGTTGAAACTCGCTACCGCGCCAAATGATTTCCTGTCATCCATTCAAGTTTGTATTACACTCAGCGGATTTCTGGCAAGCGCCTTTGCAGCCAGTTCTTTCGCAACCAGACTCTCAACGGCGCTCATCGACAGCGGCTTTACCCTTCTGTCCATCGGTGCGCTCAACACCCTTTGCCTCATCCTGATCACCATCATCCTAAGCTACATTACACTGGTATTGGGGGAGCTGACCCCCAAGCGCATCGCGATGCACAATCCGGAAAAGATCGCGCGGCTTAGCGTTGGGATCATCACCTTTGTACAAAAAGTTTTTAAGCCAATCATATGGCTACTTTCCAAGAGTACCAACGCAATGCTGCGCCTGTTTCGGATCAATCCCAACACCCTGTCGGCGCAGGTTACCGAAGAAGAGATTCGCATGATGGTGGATATCGGCGGTGCCAGCGGCACCATACAACAAGATGAACGAACCATGATCGAGAACATCTTCGAGTTCAACAACACCACAGCGGAGTCTTTAATGATACACCGTATGGACGTTGTCGCCATCCAGGTGGATGAACCCTTCGAAGATATTCTGACGACCATTCGCGAATCCGGCTTAAGTCGATTTCCCGTATATGATGAAGATATTGATGATATCGTAGGTGTGCTCAACACGCGCGATTTGTTGCTTAACGCACACACCCAAAAACCCAAGACCTTGCGGGAGCTTCTGCGCCCCGCCTACCTTGTGCCTGAAACAGTTCAGGCGGATGCGCTCTTTCGCGATATGCAAAAGCGGAAGGTACATATGGCCATCGTGGTGGATGAGTACGGCGGCATGAGCGGCATCGTCACCATGGAGGATCTTCTGGAAGAAATCGTAGGGAATATCTACGATGAATTTGACCCCGCCGAAGAAAATGAAATCGTCCAATTGGAGGAGAATCTTTGGCGCTGTGATGGCATGGTAGATTTGGAGACGCTCGCAGAAGCGTTGGCAATCGACCTGCCTTTGGATGAAGAGTATGATACACTCGGCGGTATGGTGTTTAGCTGCTTTACAGCCATTCCGGATGATGGTACCCACCCCGTGGTTGAAGCCCATGGTTTGCGTATCGAGGTTGAGAACCTGAGCGAGCATCGCGTGGAAACGGCACTGGTGAGCAAGATACTCCCAGACCAGCAAACGGATAAAGCCGAAGAGCACGCTTAACGCATTCACATACAAGCCATGCCCTCGAGAACACCCTAACTTCATTCCCATAATAAACAAAACATTAAACCGGGTTCTTCCCTGCAAGCGGGGTAAGAGCCCGGTTCGTATTCTTATGAAATAACCCTATCCCCTGCCGCACATGCTGGGGCAGGCGGCACACCCGCCATCCCCTGTTTCCCGAAGCGATTGCGGCATAGCATCCCCGATATCTTTCATGGTAAGGATCATTTCATCACACGGGATGGGACAGGGAACGCCAGAAATGGCAAGCTGTGCGGCTGCCATCGCTTGCGCGGCGCCACCTACATTGCGATACACGCAGGGTATTTCCACCAAGCCATGGACGGGGTCGCAAACCAAGCCCAGTGAATTCATGAGTGCAAACGCACACGCATGCGCCGCCTGCTCCGACGCTCCGCCGTAAAGCTGGCACAGCGCCGCCGCAGCCATGCCAGCCGCCGCGCCGCATTCCGCCTGACAACCGCCTTCCGCTCCGCTGATGGTTGCTTGCAGGGCAATCACCCGCCCGATCGCAGCCGCGCAAAATAGCGCGTCCACTAACGCGTCATCCCCGTAGCCATGTTCTTCCTGCGCCGCAAACAGAACCCCCGGCAGAATGCCGCAGCTGCCTGCTGTGGGCGCGGCAACAATCTTCCCCATGCAGGCGTTGCTTTCTGCAACCGCCAGCGCATAGGCACACGCCTTGCTTAACATGCCAAAACGGGGTAGCTGTGCGGCTGTGTTCATAAGCGCCGCCTGACCGCCGACCTTGCCGGATACAGAGCGCAGCGAGGGATTGAGTCCATCCTTGATGCTATCGCGCATCACCGCCAGCGTTTGATGCATACGATGCCGTACCGCTTCCAGGCCGGTTCCATCTTCCGCCGCTTGCCATGCCGCCCCTGCTGCGCCGATGCTCCCCGCCGCTTTCGCCGCTTCAAGGATTTCCGCTATGGTTTGCATGTTTCCCCTTCTCTCGTTGCATGAATTCCGTTGCCTGCGGATAAGGTTTCGCCTTACGCTTGACTAGGGCAATCATCTTCGCGCAGGCAAATAGGCAACTTGGTATACATCGGTCAGCTCGCGCAGCTTCTGAATCAACCCTGCATCGGCATCCCCATCCAACTCTAACGTTACCATCGCCTCTCCACCCGCAGCCGAGCGGCTCACCCGCATGGTGGCAATGTTCTGGCCTCCGGCCGCCACAATGCCGCTGAACTTTGCAATCATCCCCGGTGTATCCCGGTACGTCATCACCAGCGTATTGGCATGCCCCGTGATGGCCGTCTCCAAGCCATCCACTGCTTGAATAATGATTTCTCCGCCCCCTATGGACGCCGCCTGCATATGCACCTTGTGCCCCGTGATGCCAACCACTTCCATCACAACGGTATTCGGATGTGCGCCGCGCAGCCTGGCATCATAAAACGATACGGTCAGGCCGGCTTGCCTGGCAAGCGGCAAACTCTCCCGCAGGCGGATGTCGTCAACCTCCATGCCCATCAACCCGCCAATCAGCGCTCGATCTGTGCCATGCCCCTGATACGTTTTTTGAAACGACCCCCACAGCCCGATTTTGGCCGTGGCAGGCGCTTCCCCCAACAACATCCGCGCCATTCTCCCGATACGCGCAGCCCCCGCCGTATGGGAAGAGCTGGGGCCAATCATAATCGGCCCGATAATATCATACATATCCATGGTTCATACCTCCAACGTGGGTGCTTCATCCCAGGGTTGATAATCCTCCGCTTCCAGCAGGCTTTCCAAACGACCATCCGTTACCCGCTGGAGTTCTGCGTGCACCTGATCAGAATCCGCGCTTCTGCATTGCAATGTAAAACTGACTAAGACGCCATAATCGATCTGGTGAACCTTGACCGGCATTGTCTTCAAGGCATGCTGCACCCGATCCCACACGGGATAGCCCACCTCAAACAGCCAGTGCTGGGTGGGCAGCATTTCACAAATGACGGCGGCTGTCAACGCAAGGGCACAGCTATGGCTGTAGGCACGCACAAGGCCACCCGCCCCTAACAGGATACCGCCAAAGTAGCGCGTAACCACCACTACGCAATCCACTACGCCGCGCGCTTTCAGCACTTCCATGATGGGCAATCCCGCCGTGCCGCTGGGCTCGCCATCATCGCTATAGCGCATGATGCCGGCATTCTGGCCAATGATATACGCAAAGCAATGATGCGAAGCGTTACGGTGCTCCTGCCGCGCTTGCGCCACAAACGCGATGGCTTCTTCCTGCGTGGCGACGGGCGCGGCTTGCCCGATGAAGCGGCTTTTCTGGATGATGTATTCTTCATCGCTGCGTCTAAGCAGCGTTTTATATGGCTTCATATCGATTCCTTCCCGCAGGATTTTCGGAAGCAGTATTCACAAGCGTTTGCGTTCGCTTGCAGGTTGACTTCTTCTGGTATTATACCCCATGCTGTGACCATCGCGCAACGCAATGAACATTTGTTCGTGAATGATTGACAAACCGAGCCCTGCCCTTTATGATTAAGTGTGTTTGCAAAGGAGGCCTCTCATGATCGTACTGGGCATTGATCCCGGGCTGGCAACCCTTGGCTGGGGCGTAATCGAATCAACCGGTTCAAGGCAACGTCTGCTTGGCTATGGATGCATCCTTACAACACCGCAGCATACTTTACCGCAGCGGCTGCTTACCATCCAATGTGAGATGAACGATCTGCTTACGCGTTATCAACCTGAAGAAATCGCCTTTGAGGAGTTGTTTTTCTCACGCAATGTGACCACCGCGCTTACCGTAGGGGCGGCGCGAGGCGTAGGGGTTGCGGTATGCGCCGCTTACACGCAAAAGCTATTTGAGTATACGCCCATGCAGGTAAAACAGGCGATGGTGGGCTATGGCAAAGCCGAAAAAAGGCAGATACAGGAAATGGTCAAACTCCTTTTGCACATGGAGGAGATCGCAAGGCCGGATGATGCGGCCGACGCGCTGGCCATCGCGCTCACCCATGCGGCCACCGGTGTTTCCAGCAGCCAGTTTTTAATGAAATGAGGAATCCGCTATGATTGCGCTGATCGATGGGATCATTGTTGAGAAAAGCGCCGGAGAGGTGATCCTGCTTACAGGCGGCATCGGTTACAAAGTCGCCTGCAGCATGAACACACTGGCCGCCTTGCCCGCTATCGATCAAAAATGCCGCCTGTATACGCATTTCCACGTGCGGGAAGATGCAATGGAGCTGTATGGCTTTTTGACGCGTGAGGAACGGGAACTGTTTCGGCATTTGATATCCGTAACAGGCGTCGGCCCTAAGGGTGCGTTGTTCATCCTGGGCAGCCTACCGCTGGGCGATCTGCGGCTTGCCATCATGACTGGCGATATTGCTTTACTCAGCCGAGCTCCGGGTGTTGGCAAAAAGACCGCGCAACGCATCACACTGGAGCTGAAGGATAAGCTCACGCAGGACGCACTGCACAGCGGCGTTTCCGTGGATGAGATTACCGTTGGCGATTTGGACGCGCCTGCGCAGGATGCCCTTGGTGAGGCATTGCAAGCGCTCAAGGCTTTGGGCTATTCCCCACAGGAAGCAGCCGCCGCGCTCAAGGGCGCAAAAGGACAGGCGCAGACAGCTGATGAGTTGATACGCCTTGCCCTGCGCAACATGGCGCAACAGGTATGACCCTGTAAGAAGCTGCACCGGTTCAGTTTTCCTGTGATGATTCCCATGCAAAATGATATCGATGATCCCGTATAGAAGGAGTTCAGCTATGCCCAGCGATGAGCGATTGATTACCACCGGTTTCCGTGAGGGAGAAGACGAGCAGGAACAGGGTCTGCGTCCCAAACAATTACGCGATTATGTGGGACAGGAGCCTATCAAACGCAATCTGCGTATTTCTATTGAAGCCGCATTGATGCGCCGTGAGGCGCTGGATCACCTGCTGCTGTACGGCCCGCCCGGGCTTGGCAAAACCACCCTGGCAGGCATCATAGCCGCGGAGATGGGGCAGAACATCCGCATAACCAGTGGCCCCGCGATTGATCGACCAGGGGATCTGGCAAGCATTCTTACCAATCTGAGTGATGGCGATGTGCTTTTCATTGATGAAATCCACCGCTTGAGCCGCTCTGTGGAAGAAGTGCTTTATCCTGCCATGGAGGATTACGCGCTGGATATTATGATTGGCAAAGGGCCTACGGCGCGCAGCATTCGGCTGGATTTGCCGCGCTTCACGCTGGTTGGCGCAACCACCCGCGCCGGATTGCTCTCCGCGCCGCTTCGTGATCGTTTTGGCTTGCTGTTTCGCCTGGAGATGTACACGCCGCAGGAACTTGCAGCCATCCTGAGGCGCAATGCCGGGCTGCTGCATGTAACTGCGGAGGAAGATGGTATCCTTGAGATTGCGGGGCGCAGTCGAGGTACGCCGCGCATCGCCAACCGTATGCTCCGCAGGGTGCGTGATTACGCACAAATCCGCGCGGATGGACGCATCACAAGCGATATCGCGCATCAAGCGCTAAACATGCTGGATGTGGATACCCTGGGGCTTGATAAGGTGGATCGCACCATGCTCAGCACCATGATGGACAAGTTCGCGGGCGGCCCTGTGGGACTGGAAACCCTCAGCGCCATGACTGGTGAGGATACCACTACCATTGAGGATGTCTATGAACCCTACCTGATGCAGTTAGGCTTCATCATCCGTACGCCGCGCGGTCGCATTGTAACGCCGGCCGCTTATGAACACCTTGGCCGCAAACCCGTCCAACCCGCGGAAGATGCTTCAGAACCACAGCAGCAACTCAAGTTTTAATAGCAGGAGATTATGCCGTTTGAAAGCCAGTGATTTTTCCTACCATCTGCCTGAGGCGCTCATCGCGCAAACCCCCATCGAACCCCGTGACCACAGCCGTATGCTGGTTTATGACCGCGCTGAAAAAACCATCCGCCATCAGCATTTTTATGATCTACCCCAATACCTGCGCGCAGGTGATGTGTTGGTGCTCAATGAAACCAAGGTCATCCCCGCGCGTCTGCTGGGTGAAAAAGAGATTACGAAAGTCCCCGTGGAGATTCTATTACTTAAGCGGCTTTCCGTGCATGAATGGGAAGCCTTGGTGCGTCCGGGGCGCAGGCTGTTACCGGGTACCTTTTGCACTTTCGGTAATGGCCTGTTGCGCGCACAGATCATGGAAACACTCGCCAACGGGGGGCGCAGAGTTCGTTTTCATTACCAAGGCGTGTTTGAAACGCTGCTGGATGAACTCGGGCAAATGCCGCTTCCTCCTTATATCCATGAACACCTTGCCGATCAAAGCCGCTACCAGACCGTCTATGCCAAAGCGGAAGGCAGCGCCGCTGCACCAACCGCGGGTCTCCATTTTACACCAACACTGCTGGAAACCATCCGGAGAATGGGCGTCCACATCGTGCCCATCCTGCTGCATGTGGGGCTGGGAACATTTCGCCCTGTCAAAGTCGAGAACATTGACGAGCACGTGATGCATGTGGAACAATACGAGGTTATGCCTGATGCCGCCAACGCTATCAACCGCGCGCGGCAGGCGGGCGGGCGTTGCCTATGCGTTGGCACAACCAGTGTACGTACGCTGGAAACAGTGGCGGGTGCCGATGGCGTGGTGCATGCCCAAAGTGGAGATACAGGCATCTTTATCACGCCCGGCTATCGTTATCGCGCGGTGGATGCGCTTATCACCAACTTCCATCTGCCGGAAAGCACGCTGCTGATGCTCGTCTCCGCGTTCATGGGGCGTGCGGAAGCGCTGCGTGCCTATGAAACTGCCGTGGCGGAATCCTATCGGTTTTTTTCTTTTGGGGATTGTATGCTGATCCTCTGAGCAAGAAACCTTCGCACCCTGCGCATAAACAGGAAGCGGCACATGCTGTGCCGCTTCCTGTTTATGCGCTTTCCTGCTCACATCTGATGCTGATCAGCATTGTTGGTATCAGCATATATGCATACGGGATATGCACGATATGTACTGCTCCATCGCACGCGCAATCGACGCAAGAAGGTCGCTGTATTGGTATGTTACATAATGCAAACAGTGACCTAACCGTTATTCTTGCATGTACTCACTATGTTCGCAAAGTCCATGCGTTGCTGCCTAAGCCCTGCCCGGCTCACGCTTTCGTTTCGCCATCCTGCTTGCTATCCTTGGCTTTATTGCCGATTTTATTCTCGGTGCCGTTAATCAGGCGTTGGATGTTCTGGCTATGCCGCACCACCACAAGCACGAACAGCAGCGCGGTAAACACATATACAAACCATTCGCCACTTCGCGCCACCATCATCAGCACCATATAGGTAAGCATCATTGCCATGCTGCCCACGCTGATGTAGCGCGTCGCGGCAATCAGCGCGATGCACACTGCAATCGCGATACCGCCCCACAATGGACTCACAAAAAAGATCACCGCTGCCGAGCACGCTACGCCCTTGCCGCCTTTGAACCCAAAGAACGCCGGCCAGTTGTGTCCCAGCACCGCGAACATGCCGCCCAGCATTGCGCCAAAGCCCTGAATACCAAATGTTGCGCCAGGCAATATCACGCTGCCCAGCAGGCACGCCAGCGTCGCTTTGAGAAAATCGCCAAGAAATGTGATTGCACCAAGCTTCAAGCCCAACACACGCAGCACATTGCTCGCGCCCGTATTGTTGCTGCCCACCTCGCGGATGTTCACACCCGCACGGCGGCTTACGAGGATACCCGTTGAAACACAGCCCAGCAGGTAGCCAATGACGGCGACTGCGATGCTCAGAAGGATTTCTTGCATGTCATACTCCTTTATTGTTAGGTTTGTTCACTGTGTATTATACCATGGATGCATGCCCCTGCAAAGTAACCGCTGGGCAAGGCGCTGTCATGGGCGTGTCCTGCGAAAAGAGCGTTCTTCTCTGGCATTCTCGCCTCGCGCAACCGTTTTCTCATTGCACTTTTCATTAAATTAGTGTTCTTTACGTTTAAGGCTATATGATACCATAAGCCGCAATTTTCCATCCGTTCCCTGCGCCTTACTGTAATACGCCATTGCCGGAACATTGATCCGCGCCACGGCAATATTGGCGTTCGGCTTTCCAACAGAAAACCGTCGCATGAAAAAATGCGGCGGTTTTCTTGCTAAATCCCCGATTGATTTCTACCATCGCTCGCCAACTAGCCCTGCATGCTGTTCGCTCGCTTTCGCTATGCGTTCTACCATGATGCTTTGGGGTTTCGCCCTGCACCCTGACCAGGGCTACCAACCCTGAACCCAACATTTTCAACAGCCTGACTGCCGTATGAACAACACGCGGCGGTTTGTAAGCGCAAGCGCAAGATCATTCTTCTTCCACGCGAATGATGCTTTCCAGCTTTGCAATATCCTGATCCAGCGCGGCGATCGCCCGTTGCATCGCCTTTTCACTGGCTTGGTGCGTGATCACCACCAGCGCGACCCTGCCATTATTGCGCTGACCATTTTGCTGTACCGCTGCAATGCTCACATTTTCATCCGCAAAGCACTTGGCGACGCGGCTCAGCACGCCCGGCGCGTCTTTGGCCAGCATGCGGATATAGAAGGGGCATTGCCAGTCAGTGTTATGCCGCAGCGCCACCCTCGGGTTCAGTTCGTTTTGAAACGTCGGATACTGGTGCTGGCATGCGGAAGCGGCGCGTTCCAGATCGCTCACAATGGCGCTGGCTGTGGGCATATCCCCCGCGCCGCGGCCTAGGAACATCATCTCTTTACAGGCATGGCCGTGCAGATATACCGCATTGAAGGAGCCCGAAACATTCGCCAGCGGATGATCGCTGCGGATGAAGGTAGGGTGTACGCGCGTTTCCACCTCTAGCCCATTTCGTTTGGCAATGGCCAGCAGCTTAAGCGTATAGCCCAGTTCCTGCCCACAGCGAATATCTTCCTTGCTGATGTGGGTAATCCCTTCCACATAGACATCTTCAAAGGGTACGCGGCCATGGAACGCAAGCGAAGCAAGAATGCTAAGCTTGTAGGCGGCATCCAACCCCTCTACATCCGCTGCGGGATCAGGCTCCGCCAGGCCCAGGCGCTGCGCGTCTTTGAGCACCAGCGAATAATCTTCCGCATTCTTGCTCATTCGGGTAAGGATGTAATTGGTGGTGCCATTGACAATGCCATAGATTTTATCGATACGGTTTGCCTGCAGGCTCTCTTCCAGCGAGTGAATAATAGGAATGGCACCGCATACGGCCGCCTCGTAGTATAGCCCTACCTCTTGCTTCTTTGCTGCTTTCTGAAGCTCATGCCAGTGAAGCGCAAATGCGACTTTGTTAGCGGTAACCACGGTTTTCCCATTGTTGAGCGCGCGCAGCATCCAATCATACGCAGGCTGCTCGCCACCCAGGAACTCCACCACCATTTGAATTTCCGGGTCATTAAGCACATCATCCGGTTTGATGGTGAGTACGCCTTCCGGAAACGTGATGCCCCGTTGCTTGTCAAGGCTCCGCACCAGCACCTTTTTGATATGGAAGCGCAAGCCGGCGCGATGGGCAATATCCTCGCCAAAGCCTTCCAGCAAACGCCACACGCCGCTGCCAACATTGCCGCACCCCAGAAATCCAATGGTGATGTCTTTGATCATTCGTCCTGCCATCCTTTCGCGCTTAGCGATTGCGTTCATAAAGCAGCCGAAGGCCTTTAAGCGTAAGCAAGCCGTCCAGCTTATCGATGAATTGATTATCCCGTGCTATCAGCACGGCCAGGCCTCCCGTTGCCACCACAAACGCTTTGGGAGCGTTCAACTCCGCACGCATCCGCCGCACCAGATAATCCACCTGCCCGATGTACCCATAGATCAAGCCGGATTGCAGATTGGTGACGGTTGTACGACCAATAACGTTTTCTGGTTTGATGAGCTCAAAACGCGGAAGTTTGGAAGTTTGCCCAATCAGCGCTTCACTGGCCAGTTTGATGCCAGGACAGATGCAGCCCCCCAGGAAGCTCCCATTTTCATCCAACGCGCCAAAGGTGGTTGCCGTCCCAAAATCGATAAAGATGCAAGGGCCGCCATACTGGTCAAACGCCGCAACCGCATTGGCGATACGGTCGCTGCCCAGCTCGCGCGGGTTCTCATATTTCAGGTTGATGCCCGTTTTGATGCCCGGTTCTACCATCATGGGGGTAACGCCAAAGTAGTTCTTGCACATATGCTCCAGCGTAAAGTTGATGGTGGGCACAACGCTTGAAATCGCTACACCCTCCACAATCCCGCGATCCATCCCCTCATTGCGAAACAAGTTACACAGCAGGATGCCATACTCATCCGAAGTGTTGGTTATGCTGGTGGATATGCGCCAGTACTTGACCATATCCTTGCCTTCAAACAATGCGGTTTTGATATTGGTATTTCCAACGTCCATGGTTAAGATCATGATGGTTTCTCCTTTGGGCTGCAACCTCATCATACGCGGGGTTCGGGCAGCGATTGCCTGCATCGGCCTCGGATGGGATCCATGATAATGCCGTATCGTTTTAACTAGACGGATTCTTCCGTGTTTTCCGGCGAAACGGCAGGCTCCTTCGCAGTGTTTTGCTCCATCGTGGGTTCCGAAGGCATGGCGTCCACCCGGGCGGGTGTTGCTATGTTGGGCTCAGTTGCGCCGGCATCGGCAGAAGTTGAATCACTTGCTTGCGGCATCGAGCCTGCCACAGTATCCAAAGAGGCGGGCGTCTGAATCTTTCGCCTCCCGCGACGCATCACGGCATCCACAGCCGTTTTAATCATCGGTACCAGAATCGCCGCGACAGTCAGTTCCGCAAGGCCATTGGGGACGCCCACCGCGGTCACCAGCCATGCGCCCGCGTTTTCCATGTATCCATTGCTGGCACTGCCAAGCGCAATCAGGTTGTTGACCAAGGTTGTCAGTTCTTCTCCATGAAAAAGGACGATTGCGCTAAGGCATAATACCGTATTGGTAAGCGCGCCGATTGCTGCGGCAATACCCGCGCTGAGGTGTTCCCCCCATGCCTTGCGCCCGATGACGCGACGTAAAACAGCATAAGCGCCCCACGCTGCCAACGGGATCAGCATTCGCGGAATCACGCTCACCAGCGGATTCCGAAAGAATAGCGTAAGCCCTACGATACCCGCACCCCAAGCGCGTATCAAGCTGGATAAACCAAAGATGAGTCCAACCGGAACCCCCACCCATGGCCCTTCAATCAACGCGGCTACGATCACCGGAATATGCACCAGTGTAACCGCCGGCAACGGCGGGGGCAATGTGATCATCCCGACAGGGGTGAAAGCCAGGAGCAGGGTAATTGCGCCCAGCATCGCGGTGATGACCATTCTGCGAATCATTTGGCTTTGTCTGAAAGCTCCGGATACCTGTTTTGTTTTCATGTTGATTTCCTCCGTTCGAGTTCTTTTGGGATACCCGACGATGTGTTGCCAACCAAGGCAGGTGAGGCACAAGGGTTTTGAAAAGCGTCCGACCCGTTAGGTGTCGGCGCTGCCCTAGTATTGTATTATAACGGTTGTATACAAAAAAGTAAACCTTCCGGCGAAGTTTGATGCCTCAAACACAACAAACGTACCTGCACACGGTGATAACCCGCGCATGGAATATTCATCGCTATCAGTATCACCGCGTGGTTTCGCGCGCTTATCGATTCCTTAGCGATAGCAAAAAACCCCAACCCCTTCACGCATGCGCTTCTGCGGAACGCATCAAGGGTTTGGGGCTAATGCCATGCTTAGCTCAGTGCTCTTCTTCGTCTTCCCCGTCAATTACATCGGGAAAGAATGGTTTATTGCAGCTTGGGCACAGGGGGCTTTCATCAAAATCGATATCTGCGGCTTTGATTTGCAACGTCTTGCCGCAGTGCGGGCAGTCAAAAGAAAGCTCTTCGTTTTCGTCAAACGCTTCTGACTCCTCGTCATCGTCCTCGTCTTCATCCTCGTCCATATCGTCATCATCGCCGAACAAAGCATCCTCGATGTCGCCGAGATCGCTGTCAATCGATTCGACAAACTCATCCAATTCGCCGATGTCGCTATCCAGCTCGACGATTTTCTGCGCCATCTCATCCATCACAGAGAGCATTTCCAGAAGCAGGCGATTCTCGCCCTTCTCTTTGTCCAATGAAAGCCCCTCGGCCAAGCCACGCAAGTAGGCGGTACGATCGGTGATATTACTCATAACGTTTCCTTTCCCGCGTCGTCTAGGCGCGGCGGCCTGTTTAGGTTGTCGGGCAAGTAAAAGCTACAGCAGGATGCTCAGCAGCGCTCCATGTATTCGCCGCTGCGCGTATCAATGCGGATGCGATCGCCAATGCTGATAAACAAAGGCACTTGCAGCGTGTGACCCGTTTCCATGGTAGCGGGTTTATACGTATTGCTTGCGGTATCGCCCTTGAAGCCGGGCTCGGTATCCGTGACTTCCAACTCAACAAAGTTAGGCGCCGCTACGCTAAAGGCAATGCCCTTCAAAAAGCGGACTGTCACATTGGTGCTTTCCTTGACGAAGGGAATCGCGTCTTCCACCTGCTCCTTGTTAAGCGGAATCTGCTCAAAGGTATCCAAATCCATGAAGTAGTAAAGGTCACCATCGGAGTACACATATTGCATTTCCTTGGTTTCCACAATAGCGCGCGGCATCTTGTCCGTTGGGTTGAAGCTGCGCTCTACCACCGCGCCGGTAATAATGTTCTTGATTTTGGTGCGCACAAAGGCAGCGCCCTTACCGGGCTTCACATGCTGGAAATCCACGATGTTCCATACGCCGCCATCCCATTCCACAGTAATGCCCTTGCGAAACTCTCCCGCTGTGATCATAAACCGTTCCTCCGTTCGTGTTTGGGTTTTACGCTGGTAGGATGATCAATTCCCGCGTAGGTAAGGTAAGTGCCTGACAGCCGTCTTCCAATACAACCACGCTATTCTCGATCCGTACGCCGCCGACGCCCGGCAGATAAATACCGGGTTCCACCGTGATCAATTGTCCTGTACGCAGTTTGCCGTTTGCCACAGCATTCAGGCGGGGATTCTCATGAATCTCAATGCCCAGGCTGTGACCCAGTCCATGGCCGAAGCGTCCTTCATAGCCGGCAGCCGCAATATAATCCCGCGCAATCGCATCGATCGCTCGTTGATCACCGCCCGCACGCACCGCATCCTGCGCCATCTGCTGTGCTGCCTTGACGGTTTCATAGACATGACGCATCTGGTCGCTGGGCTCTCCCACAGATACGGTACGGGTCATATCCGCGCAATACCCGCCAACCTTTGCCCCAAAGTCAAGCGTCACGAGGTCTCCGCGTCGAATGCGGTATTCGCCGGGTCTCGCGTGTGGCAAAGAGCCGTTTGCGCCCGCAGCTACGATGGTAGAAAACGCAATGCTCTCCGCGCCATGGGTCAGCATGTCAAATTCAAGCTTAATGGCGATTTCTCTTTCAGAAACCCCTTCACGAATCATGGGCAGAATACGTTCAAAGCTTTCGCCGGTGATCCTGCACGCTTCTTTGATCAAAGCGATCTCACGATCATCTTTGATCTGCCGCAACAGCTCAATATCTTCATGCAAGGGCGTCCAGCGGGCATTGCCAAAGGCCTTTTGCGCCGCGGCAAAATCGCGCACGGTCATGCCATCATCTTCATACCGGATCGAATCCACCTGCCAGGCTTGCGCCAATAGCGCGGCGGCCTGTTCATGGCTCTGCCCTTTCTCAATGCTTACGATGCTGAAATCCGGGCTTTCTTTCTCCGCCTGCTCTACATAGCGGAAATCCGTCACGATCGCCTGTTGCTTCTGCGAAAGGAGTGCGATGCCCTCGCCCCTGAAGCCAGTCAGGTAAAACAGATTCGGAATCTTGTATACAATGATGGCCTCATTATCCATAAGACCAGTTGCGGTAATCAGCCGTTTGGCGCGTGTCATACGATCATTCCATCCCCTTCGTGCGTCTATGCTGCCTATTCCCAGAAAGGCCACAAGAATTATTTTACCATAACCCTACAACCAGCGCCACCGTTTTTTTCAAATCCCGCTTATCCCTACATCTTCAAGCGGCCGATTGTCTGGCCCGCTGCTTCTAGTAACCCAGCGCTTCCTCCACCAGCAGAACCGTCATGATACGGCCGCGCGGTACACGGTCAAGCACCACTGTTGCGCTGCACATGCTTTCCTCGTCGCACTCGCTGCTCTTGCAAATGCCGGTCTTAGCGCAAGGTGTAGCAAGCCCAATGCGTCGAGCGTTCTGCGGGCAAGCTGTTTGCTTGATGCGCGCTATCGCCGTATTGATGCCGCCTTCAACAAATTTAGCAATGCTTACCACGAAATACACCTGTTTGGGGCCAAATAGAATCGCGCTGACGCGGTTACAGGTACCATCGATAAACACGAGACTGCCTTCCTTCGTAACCGCGTTGGCGGAGGTAAGGTAAACATCCGATGCGCGTGCCTGTTCAAATATGGCTGGCACATCTGCCTTCTGCGCGCCCCAGTGCTGGTAGATCCTGCAGCCCTTTTCCTGCAAAGCTGCTATAACTTCTATTTCGCGGATGGTGATCGATCCGCTGACGCCTACGGTAGAATCTGCCGAAATATGCGATGTCAAATACGCCTTGGCTTGCGCGGCGGTTTCCAGCTCCACCACTTCAAACCCATGCTTGCGCATGCGCTCTATGGCGGTCATGATTGGCTGTCCCATGGTAACCCCTCCTACTGTAAATCGATACCCACCTGCGGCGCGCCTTGCCCCGTAAGGTAAGGCGCAATCGTAAACGCTGAAGATTGCTGTATCTTCTTCATGACCCGCAAGGCTGCCTCACCGGACAGCAGCGCAGGCTGATAGTCGTTTGACCGTGTTTTTCCGCTGATGGTTAGCGGCCACAGAGTGACTTGCGTGCGTTTCGGGTTCCCATCGGTAAAATAGAGGGATGCCGAAAGCAAGTACGCATCATAGTCACGCGGATCGGTATTCCCGCCAAACACCAGATTGCCTAAACTGTAGGCAACCGTTGTATGGCCAATGATCTCCAGCCCCTGCACCACATGCGGGTGATGCCCAACAACCAGTAGCACGCCTTGTTCGGCAAGGAATGCGGCCGTGTTCTTCTGTGCCTGCGTCAGTGTGGCAGCGTATTCCTCTCCCATATGCATCACATGAACAAGCGCGGCGCACCCGAGTGAACGAAGTACCTCGGCTTGTTTCAAAAACCGGGCTTGGTCAAAACGCAACCCGCTGGCGGTGAACCCAACCCGTACGCCATCCTTTTGCAATATGGTTACATAGTTATCGTCAACAAATGCCAGCCCCGCCGTTTCCAGTGCCGCTATGGTATCCGCTTTGCCCGCCGCGCCATAATCCAGCACGTGATTGTTGGCCAGCGATACACATTCAACACTTCCCTGGGTCAATATGGCAGTGTACGCCGGATCGCCTAAAAAGTTGAACGCTTTCTTTTCGCGCGTTAGCTTTCGGGAGCTGAGCACACCCTCCAGATTAACAAGCGTCAAATCATCCTCCGATAGCAATGCTAAGAGGTTTGCAAAAGGGTATGCATAGCCATGGGTGTTTACGACGCTGGCAAAGCGCTTTGCGCCGCCGTTCTGGGTGCCGCCAAGTGTGCAATCGCCACCAAAGGTTAACCGAATCTCGGTTTCGCCCTCAACAACCGCCATGGCTGTTTGTACCAACGCATCCGGCGGCTGGTTTACCGGAAATGCGTGGATGGAAACAGACGCCTGCGCCTTCACCGAACTTGCCAACAACAGCAACAAAAGCAAAGCGGCATGCCGGATTCTCATGGCTCCGCCCCCCTTGTGATAGCCACAGTATAGCACATCTGGCTTTTAACGTAAAGTTATGGTGCTCGATGCAGCACCATGAATATCAGCATATTGGCGTATCCGATTTTCCCAAGCGCCGCCCTTCGCCTACCTATCCTAATAGGCATAAACATAGGGTTCTCTGGCAGGAGATACTTCCTCCACGGTATCGGCAAGAATGCGCAGCTCGCTGGTTTGCGATAGCGTCTTGATCGTAAGGGTGCCTGTGACTCTGACCCATTGATCCGCTATAAGCGAATCAACATCCCCGTACTCGCACTTGAAGCCAATCGGGTACAAATCCGCGGTGCAGCAAGTCATTAACTGCCGAACAGGCGAGAAGGTGCCTTCGGTGAAATAGGCCTCGTCCTTCATCACCTGCCCCATGGTTGTGATGGTGAAGCCAAGAAACGTTTCAGGGTTTTCATAGATTTCTACCAGCCATAGATAGGTTTCTTCCTCCGGTATGACAATCCTGCGATGAACGGGATCGTATCCATGTATTTGCGTATCCTGATATAACGCTGCTTTCATGGTGTATGCCCCGCCGCCCGCAACCATCAGGTCTTCACTATCGCTTGTGATGCTTGGCGGTGTGAGCAGTCGATCGAGGATTCCCGTATCCACGGCAGACCATCCCAGCAGGACAATCGGAACCAGCAATACCATCAAATGGCTATAGGGCTTTATGTGCGCCTGCTCAAACATGCGCAGCAGCGCGAATACACCCAGCACCAGCAGCATAGCGCTTGCAAAATACAGGTAAGGCAGTGTACGCGGCGTGACATAATACATATATGTGCCTGTCACGGATAACACCAACAGAATCGCGCCCAGCATAGCAAAGGCGATTCCTTCCGCCAGCATGGCTACATTGACTCTTCTCATGCTAACCATACCTCCAGACCCAACAGCGAAGCAACATATACCACTGCAAAGCATACAACGAATGAAACAACGGCGATTTTCACGATGAACCGCTTGGTCATATTCGCAGACATCAAAATCAGGTTCTTAATATCCATCATGGGTCCAAAAACTAAGAAACCCATAACCGCGCCAATCGGAAAACTCGCCCCCATGTTTTTACCTACCACCGCATCGGAGGATGAGCATAGCGAAAGCAGCAGCGCCATGACCATCATCAACAGCATTGACCCAACCAACCCAAGCGCATTCATCTGCGTCAGGTCGCTGCCCAATACCATTTGAAAGAAGGTAGAAACCGCAATGCCCATCAGCAGGTATTTACCCACCTCAAAAAGCTCGTTACGGAAATGGGATACCAACTGCACAAGCTTTGACGCGGGCTTTCCCTCCGAGCCAAACGTCTGGCAACAGGCGCATGCAACCGCCGAATACTGGTTCGTAAAAATGCTCGTGCGAGTTCGCACGAAAAAAAGGCCAATGATAACCGATGCAATGATCCCCAACACAACTCTGGCCAGCACAACCTTGGTATTGCCGCCAAAGGCGTAATACGTAGAAAGCATCACAACCGGATTGATCACCGGCGCAGCTGTCATAAAGGTGACCGCCGCGGGCAGTGGCACGCCTTTCTTAACAAGGCTTCGAAAAACCGGAATGGACGCGCAATCGCATATGGGCATTAAAAATCCGCCGAAAATACCAAACAGCATTCCACCCAGCAGATTCTTGGGGAATAATCGGCGTATCAGATCCGCCGAAACAAAAACCTGTATCAGCGACGAGAGCAAAATACCCAGCAGCAGAAAAGGAATCGCTTGCAGCCACGTGCCAAGGAAAACCGATATGGAAGTAGGGATCGATATATCCATCGCATACAAGAGCCCAGCCAGTGCCACACAAGCAGTAAAAATGGTCAGGCTTCGAACAGCTTCGTTCACATTGGGAAAACCCAGCAGACTATCAATCTGCTTTTCATCTTCCCAGGCGATTGCCTCCACACTTCCCTGCATTCTGGAAAGCGCGTGGCGAATCGTGCGCAATTGCTTTCGATCCACATTGCGAATGACGGCCACATCGCATTGCAGCAACTGTTCCATCAGCATACTGCCGGATACGGCCAGCTGTTCCAGGTAACCTTGCCCCTCGGTCACTTGAATGATTTTGCCAAGCTTGCAGCATCTGCGCAGCGCATTATGATTGAGCAGCGTGATAAGCCTTTGTACAGGCAGCATGCCATTCCATTCGACCCAGATGTCGCTGGGTTGTGTTTCTGTCACCGCATCGGCAATACGTGTCACAAGTTCTTCATCCGTCTGGGATTGTACATCGCGAATCGGAATATACAGGGTATCCCCCTGTATGGACTCCATTCCTTTTTCAAACTGGATCACCAGAACCTTACGGCCCTGTGGGATGCGCGTCAAGCATTGCTTGATAAATGTTGTTTTCCCGGCCATCAGCGTCCCTGTGACTGCGTAGATTGTTGGTTTGTTACGGTTCATCTTCATCTTCTCCGTCTTGATTCGTCGAGTGCGCCTCCCCGTAAGCCGTATGGGTGATTGCCAAGGACGCCGGATTGTGATATCGTAAAGTAGTAGCGTGTGACCGAAGGACGGCTACGCACCAACATTGCGATATCATGGGCGTACAAACGGGAGGCATGTATGGATAGCAAGGTAACGCGCGATCATTTGGATTGCCTGCGGCAAAGCGGTTTGAAGAATACCCGGCAGCGCAAGGCCATTTTGGATATACTCTCCATAGGCGAACAGCCTTATGCGGCGGAGGATGTTTACCTTGCGCTCAAGCAGCAGCATGTAGATATCAACCTTTCAACCGTGTACCGCTCTCTGGAAACAATGTGCGATAAAGGCGTTGTCCGTAAAGTGAGTGTATCCGGTGATAACCGCATGCTCTACGAGATGAATGTGCATAGCCACCAGCATTATTTGGTGTGTGTGAACTGTAAAAAGATATGTCCCGTTGGTCATTGCCCGCTGGAAGCGTTTGAAAAGGCAGTAGCCCGGGAAACACAGTACACCATCATGGGGCATCGGTTGGACATTTATGGCCTTTGCCCCGATTGCCAGAAGGAAAGCGGTAAATAGCGATATCCCCAAACAGGCGGCCATGTGTCGCCTGTTTTTTCATGGGGTTATTCATTTGCGAACAGCGAGAGGATTACGTCATGGCGCAAATCCCGACCAATGATCGCCATCTGGCCGGCCGGTGCGGTACTTGGCTCAATCTGCACTTGGCCTGTAACATACTGTACGTTCCAGTTGTCCCGTTCCCCGCGCAGGATACCCTTGGCACGCACAACATTGCCGCCATTCGCCTCCATTTGCTGAAACAGGGAGCGCAACGTCTCCCGGGTGAAAGATTGCTGCGTATCCACCGTTAGGGTTTCAAATACATCCTCCGCCGTGTGCTGATGGTTGTGCTCATGGCAATCATGCACATGGCATTCGTGATCATGTTGGTGGCAATGCGCATCATCGTGGGCATGCGCGTGGCAACATGCTTCATCGTGTTCGTGATGTTGCTCCTCACCATGTGCATGGCAGCATGCATGCTCCTGCTTCTGCGGTACCGTTGCTTGCGCGGATGCTTTTTGCAACTGTATCGCAAAGGGGCTCTCAGGCAGGCTGCCAAGCACAGTCTCGACCGGCAGCAGATCCCACGGCGTTGCAAATAAGGTCGCTTCGGGATTCATCTGGTTCACCAACTCGCTTGCATAGGTAGCCTGCTCCGGTATATTGTTGCCGTGGCTGAGCAGCACCGCATCTGCCGCGCGAATCTGATCCTCAAAAAACTCGCCGAAGTTCTCCTGATACAGCGCAAACCGGGTCGCATCCACAACAGTCATACTGCCCGCTAGGTGCAAACGCCCTTGAATAGACACATCCTCACAAGCCTTGCGCACATCCGAAAGCTTGCCAACCCCCGAAGGCTCGATCAACAGTACATCCGGTGCATACTCCTGCAAAATGCTTCCAATTGCCTTGACGAAATCACCGGAAAGGCTGCAGCAGATACACCCGGCATTAATCTCTGTAACGGTCACACCCTGGTGCTTCAATAGCGCCGCGTCCACGCTGGCTTGTCCAAAATCGTTCTCGATCAGCACAACTTTTTGCTGCTGAAACGCCTCTGCCAGCAATCGCTGGATCCATGTGGTCTTACCCGCCCCTAAAAAACCTGAGACGATGTATACCTCAACCACGTTAACCACACCTTTCTTTGCTGTTGGGCTTATGCTTTTTGCCCCAGCACCCCTTTGCCAAGCATAAGTACAACCAGGCTTGCCACCCCAAGCAGTACAATGGTTCCTCCCGGTTTCAACCCGACATAATAGGAGAGGAACAGTCCGCCAATCACAAACAGGATGCCGAATAGAATGCTGACAATCACCGTCTGCTTGTAGCTCTTCACAAGCTGCATGGCAGACGCTACCGGCAATACCATCAACGAAGATACAATCAAAGCGCCAACCGTACGCGCCGCAACCGATACCGTAATTGCGGTCAGTATAGTAAAGATGAAGTTCACCGTACGCACAGGCACACCCGCAAGCCTGGCGGCGCGTTCATCCAAAGCAATGAAGAACAGCTCTTTGTATAACAGAAGGAAAGCACTCAGCACAGCAAGGCTGATGAGGCTGACCAGTAGCATCTCAAAATCGCTGATCGCTACAATGCTGCCAAACAGGAAACTGTTGAAGTTCGCGGAACTCTTTACAAATCCCGAAAGCACACCAGCAAGACCGATTCCCGCGGACATAATGATGGCAATCGCCATTTCCGCGTACTTTGGCAGTTTTTTGCGAATGACCTCGATACTGAGCGCGGCAATCACGCAAATCACCACCGCGCCTACAATGGGATTGATCCCGAGCACCAAGCCAGCCGCCACACCCGCCAATGAGGTATGGGAAAGCGCATCCCCCAGCATAGACAGGCGTTTGAGCACCACCACGACCCCAATACACGGCACGATAACCGCCAGCATAAGCCCAACCGCAAAAGCCCGTCTCATAAAATCATATTGTAGAATATCCACGCTTCATTCCCTCGCTTATGCTGATGTTTCGGTTGTTCTGTGCTGATGCTTGTGTTTCAGCTCCCATTGTACCTGTCCGGTTGATAGCTCTACCAAAGAGCCTTCCTCCAGGCACAGCGTACGGGTGGCAAAAGCGGAAGCACGTGCCAAGTCATGCGTAACCATCAAGATGGTCGCTTGCTTTTGACGGTTCAGCTCACTTAAGATCTGGAGTAACACTTCAATGCCCTTGGTATCGATACCCGCGGTTGGTTCGTCCAGGATCATGATTTTCGGCTGGCTTACCAGCACGCGCGCCAGCAGCGCCCGTTGTTGCTGGCCGCCCGAAAGCATGCCAAACGGCCGCTTGGCATACTCCGTCATGCCCACTTGTTCCAGCGCCGCAATCGCTTGCTGCCTATGCTGTTTTGTAGGCATGCGCATCATCCCGATTTGTGCGTACAGGTTGGCCATCACAATTTCAAGGACTGTCGCAGGAAAGTTAGCGCTCATGGCAGCACCGTTCTGCGGCATGTATCCAAGCCATGGCCAATGCTTAAAGCGGATAATGTCATCTCCAAAAAGCTTGATGCTCCCCTGCTCTGCGGTGAGTTCCCCCAATAGCAGCTTCAGCAGCGTGCTTTTCCCAGCGCCGTTTGCACCTGTGAGGGCGATAAAATCACCTTCGTGGATGTGGAAACTCACATCGGTGAAGATGGGTTCCTTCGCGTATTGAAAGCTGAGGTTGTTTGCTTCGATAATTGTATTCATGCTTCCATCCTTCGTTAAAAGTATGCCGCCAAAGGCGGGTAGTGGTCAAAAGTCAGTAAATGCAAAGGGTTTGCATTTTTTCATTATAAAAGAAGCACCTCTTTCTGTCAATCATCTGCAACAGGCTTGGGCAAGTGTTGCATACGTTTCACATTTCCAGTTTATGAATAGCGAAAGAGCCGCACCCTTGCGGATCGGCTCTTTCTGGATTCTTCGCATTTGGTCACACTGTCATTCCATACGTTTAAGCAATGTGCCTGTCAGCGGCAAAATACTATGTCAGGGAAAGTAACCCAAGGTGCGGCGACGCGGCTTCAAAGCTTCACAATGATGCGTCAAAGCAGTCGCCTCCCAGGCGTGAAGCGTACAGGTGACCAAACCCTGCAACCCTCCCTTATTGCAGCGCTTTCACCAGCGCGGCAAGGTTCTCACGCATGACGGAGAAATAATCACCGCCGTTGGCAAGCTGCTCATCACTCAGGCCTTCCACGGGGCTTAGCACGGCGGTCACCGCGCCAGTAGCCGACGCAATCGTTTCAGCCACCTTGGGGCTCACCAATTCTTCAAAGAAAATCGTGGTGATGCCATTGTCTTTCACGAATTCAATGATTTCCGCCATTCTGGCTGGATCGGGCTCCGAATCGGGGGCAAGGCCTTCGATGCTCTCCTGCGTAAGGCCATAAGCTGCGCACAGGTAACCAAACGCTTGGTGGGAAACAACGATCTGCTTGTTGGGCAGAGGATTGAGCGCGGCGCTAAACTCCGCATCCAGCGCGTCAAACTCTGTGGCATATCGCGCGTAGTTATCTTCATAATAGCTCGCATTGTCAGGATCAGCCACGACAAAAGCATTCTTAATGGCTTCCATCTGTGCTTTGGCGTTCAGCGGCCCAAGCCAAACATGCGGGTCGAATTCCCCATGATCGTGCTCATGGTCTTCGTCCTGCTCATGCTCATGATCCTCATCCTCGTCATGCCCCTCGTCTTCATCGTGCTCATGGTCTTCGTCTTCGGCATGCTCATGGTCTTCGTCTTCATCATGCTCGTGGTCTTCGTCTTCATCATGCTCGTGGTCTTCATCATGATCATGATGATGCCCTTCCAGCAGCGTCTGCCCCTCGGAAGTGTTGACGACAATCAAAGACTGGTTTGAAAGCGCGGCCAGCACCTTATCCACCCAGTGCTCCATGCCCGCACCGTTGTAAACGAAAATATCCGCATTCTCCAGGCCAATTACATCGGCAGCTTCCGGCTCCCAGTCATGCGGTTCCATACCGGAAGGCACCATGTTCACAACTTGCACCTTGTCCCCGCCAACTTTGCTGGCGAAATCATACATCGGGTAGAAGCTTGCATAGACTTTCAGCTTCTGCTCCTCCGCGGCTGCCGGTGCTGCCAGTAACACACTCCATACCAAGGTAAGGGCAATCAGTAAACTTGCGAGTTTTCTCATCAATAAATCCTCCATGTTTCGTTGGTTCATAACGTTTACGAAGCGCTCATGCCACCAGAACCTTGCTTACAATTCCCGATCATAGGTGACTGTCATCGCCCAATTCGTGGATATTCCTTCCGGAACATGTTGCGTCGATCTAGTTTTCGCAAACAGTTTGCATTTGCAATCCATATTATATCGGTGGGATATGGTTATGTCAATAGCTTCGCCGGAGAATCGGAAACTTTTTAATTCTTATTTGGAGTGCAGCAAGCTATCATTACATTGCGTTTGGTTATTCGTAGTTGCTCCAGCTGCTGCCTGCACGCAGATGCATATAATTAGGTCGCATGAGCATGCCGATTACAACAGCCTTATTATCAGCTATCATGAATCGTTGATTCTACCCCCGCCGCCCATGCTATACGGTTCCACTTACCGCTGTGCAAACTACGCAAAGCCAAACCTGGCCTTCAGTGTTTGCATCGCTGCCATTCCGGCTATCCATTGGCCTGTGATGAATTGCTAACCTGTAAGGTGTTTGGGTTTGATGCGTTCCTCAATGTGTTTCAACTGCGCATAACGCGCAGGGGGCATCATCCCACCTGCACCATAAGCAACAGCCAAAGCCGACGCAAATGCATCGGCTTTGGCTGCTTTATATGCTTATGAACCGCATATATGCCCTGCGTTAAGGAACGGTCAGTATTCCTCACGCACCCCGAACTCCGCAGCTTCCACCCATTCCCTCGGGCGGTTCACATGGTGGTACATCTCCGTAAGAATATGACGGTGCATCGTTTCTTCCTGAATCAGGAAATCAAACAGCGCTTCGGTTTCAGCGTCGTTGGCTTTGCCGCGCAAATCGCTGTACAGGTCAATGCTCTGCTGTTCTTTCTGGAGAGCAGCATGATACGCATCGGCTTGGTCCGGCGCCAGATTCTCTGGTTCATCAGGTTTCTCCTGCTCCGCAAACAGGCTCATCTGGCGGGTAAGCTGCTCATGCGGCTTCAAGGCGTACGTCTTGCCATCCATCCTGTTTTGCAGGATGCCCGCATGTTTGGCTTCATCATCCGCAAGCAAACCAAACACAACGTGAAGTGCGTTACCAGCGTTCTTCGCCGCCTGTTCCCGGTAATACCGCTCTCCATCCAGTTCCATGTCAATGGCAAACTGCAACACGTCCATGGGTTATGCTCCTTTCAACTGCCGTGTGTTTTCCACCCCAGGCGGAAACAGCTTCGCAACCGTGCCGGCGTTACGCAGCCTTTACGGCCTTCTTGCGTGTGGAAAGCTTCATCAGGATGGGATGCAGCACAATCAATACCGGCATAATATACACAAAGCTTGTGTGAATGGCATAAACATTGATAGCGGGGTATAGTTGCGCGGCTATGCCTGTGCGAAGCAGCAGCGCGGAAATCAGCTGTAGCAAAAAGGAGAGCAGCATCAGCGATGTCACAATTTTTGCCAAAATGACTTTCACGTTCTTCTGTGCGATATCACGCTTATTGATGATCAGCCTTGCCCTGATGGCCGCATAGATTTGTTTACGTTTGCTAAACAGCATGGGTAAAAGCAGGAGAAGGGGAAGCAACAGAAATCCGCTCCATTGATGGATGGTAATCCCTATCGCATAGGGGATGAGCTTGAGGCGTACCAGCAGCGCCATCAGCACATTGGTCAGGCCAAACAGCATTACGAACAGATGAACCTTCCCAAAATCTGTCTTAAGGAACTTCATGTGCTTCCCTCCCGCTTTCGATTATTCCAGCGTACCAACGACGGTAAGTGAATCCAGCACGCGCGCTCCATGTGGTGAGCGTCCGATGGCATCAGTCTGATCCATCCCCGCGGCCAGTGAGCCGCCTGCGTGTGAACCGCCGTTCCACTGCGGCACATCCGTTACATCGTATACTTTTCCATCTACGGCTACATAGGCGGGGTTACCGTTCTTTCCGTCAAACTGCGCCAGTTCATCCAGCGTAAACACTTTCAAGGAAGCATCCGCATCCGCCATGGTTTCCACTTCGACCACAGCGTCTGTCGCGGTCGCAACTTCCGTTTCGGCGGCTGCCTCCGTTGCAGCGGGCGCCTCAGTGGCAGTCGGCGCCATCGCCGCGCAGCCTGTGAATACCGCGAGGGACAGTACCAACAGTGAGATACCCAAAACACGTTTGGTGGTAGTTTTCATATTATTTTCTCCCATCTCCCCATAACATGGGGGGTCATGTTGTTATGCGTTCGCTACCATCCGCCCTATGTTGTGAAACAACAGGAATCACTTCTTCATGAAATCATGGTAGCATAAACAGTATACGCAGTCAACCCGCCGCTTAAACCGCTTTTTCAATCAATCCATAGAAGGTTTGGGTATGAAACCCATAAATCAACAGCGGCATGCGCGTATAAGCCGCTTTTGCCTGCCCTTGTTCAATCCTATGCAAGGATACTGGGTACCTTGACCCCCAGTACGGCCGCCAAAGCATCCACCGCCAATTGATGATCGTGCGTCTGCGGCAAGCCGGATAGGGTGATGGCTCCCACCACACCCATTCCCAGCACATGGAGGGGAAATCCCCCGCCAGAGAGCACAAAATCTTCGTTTGACCAGCCAAACTCTGCCATTGTGCGGCCGGATTGTTGCAGCTCCAACATCACCCTGAGCGAACTCTTCCAGCTATCCATCACCACATTGGTTTTGCGGCGTATCCAGCGGGCATTATTGGGTGTCGCCATGCCCACCGTGCAACGGAAAACCTGCACATTGCCTATGGTCACATCCACCGCTACACTACCGCCGTGCGCAATGGCCAGTTCACGCGCAGCAAGTCCAAGCTGCCAGCCATCCTGGGCAGTGAACCGCTGAAGACGGAGGGTCTCTTCCTGCGTGACAATCGTCGCAAGCATTTCCTGCGGGTTGCTAATCTCCTGGTTCATGGTATGCCTCCTATAAATTGCTGTCATGAATAGCAAAGCTTTGTTCATTAAGAAACAGTGTACCACAATTCATCCCCGCGCGCACGCTGGCCTCATTTAATAATGGAGTACACCTTTCGAGCATTCAATCCAAAAAATGTCATGCATTCATAGTATTGATTAAGCATACTGACTTGTTATCATAAAAGTATTGTCAATCAGCGCCAAATTGTTTATAATCATTGTATCAGGCAGACAGTATGCCCCAAAGGAAAATGTGATCACCCCGGACAGTTGGCGCCAACTGCTTTCCCTTCTACCCAAATACCGTCGCTAAGCACGTTTTTACCCTCAACCCTTCTATGAGAACCCTTTCCCTTTCTGATTCTTTGGCTTTCGCCGCGCGGCACGCGGTATTGGCAAACAAACCGCCAACTTTAACCCAGTACGACGAATAGGCAAGGAGGATACCCATGAAAACGAACGTCAACAACAAGACCTATGACACCGAGAACGCCAAGAATCTGGGCAACTGGCAAAGAGGATCCCGGTCTGAACGCGGCTATATTTCGGAAACGCTCTATCAAAACAGCGATGGGGAGTACTTTCTGCACGGCGAAGGCGGGTCCCGTTCCCGCTATGCGGAGCGCAGCGCCCCCAATACCTGGACCTATGGCGAGCGTATCATCCCTATGGATGCTGATGAAGCACAGTTTTGGGCAGAGACACACCTGACGGAGAATTCCTTTGACAAGGTTTTTGGCGCCAATGCGCACGATGAGCCCCTGTCGCCTGTATTGCTGCGTTTGAAGCCAAAACTGGCAGAGAAACTCACCGCCGCGGCTCGCGAGCAGCGTTGTCAACCGGCCGATCTGGCTGAGGCAATGCTCGCCAAAGCATTTGATCTCGAATAACAAGCAATTTCCAATTGTATCTCACCGCAAGCATGCTTTTAGCGACGAAATGAAACCGTAGATTTGAGGATTGTATGCTTGTGCGTTTGCTGGTCTGCTGGACGTTCCGAGGACATTTGAACAGTATTGTTGTCTTCATGGTTAGGTAGCCTCCTAATACACAATCCTGGCATTCTGTTAACAAAGTCAAACGGGGGTTGCGTTCACGCAGCCCCCGTTTGGGTTTCCGCTGTATGTGATTATCATTGATTGCTCGCCTTTTTACTTGATGCCCTGTAATTGCATGCGATTACGGGGCGCAGTAGCTGTAGTATCGCAGCCGTACCACGTGGCCGAGGTCATCGTCAAGACCCCTACGGCTCACGCCGCAATCGTTCAATGTCTTTCTCAAACAGATTACGTGGCCCCTGCCCTCGCAACCTAAAAGCAGCGCAAAGGCTCATCAACTGAGCGCATACACAATTCCTTATTCGCCTATCATACCTGTAGCGCAACCTTTTATTCATCCCATCGCGGAAAACCCGCGAGCGAACTGCTGTGCTCGCTTCTCACTCGCCCTTATCGCAAGATCGTTCTGCTTGTTTTTCCGCAAGCAGCATGATACACTCCGTGCAGAAGCAGCTACATGGCTGGAACAACAAACCTTCTTGTGTTTCTTGTGTGTCAGGAATTCAATTGGTCAGGAGGCGGCATATGAACATGCAGGGCAAGGTGGCCATTGTCACGGGCGGCGCGCGGGGCATTGGCAAGGCAGTTTGTGATGGTTTTCGGGCGCGCGGCGCATTGGTATATACGATCGATATCCTCCCCTGCGATGGCGGCTATCTGGGCGATATCAGCCAACAATCTTCGCTGGATGGGTTTGTTGATTGGGTGCTGGCGAAGCATCCGCAAATTGATTATCTCGTTAACAACGCAATGCTCACACGAGGCGGGCTGGATGCCTGTTCCTTTGATGATTTTAACCATGTGCTCCATGTGGGCATCACCGCGCCATACTACCTTGCAAAGCGCTTTCAACCATTCTTTGCGGAAGGCGCGGCAATCGTCAACATTTCCAGTACGCGCCATGCCATGAGCCAGTCCAATACTGAAAGCTACACCGCCGCCAAGGGCGGCATTACATCGCTCACCCATGCTCTGGCTGTAACGCTGGCGGGCAAAGTGCGCGTAAATGCCATTGCTCCCGGCTGGATCGATACCACCGCCAGCACTTTTTCCGAACCGGATCGTTTACAACACCCCGTTGGCCGCGTAGGTGTGCCATCGGACATCGTAAATACCGTCCTCTTTCTGTGCGGTCAGGAAAGCGCGTTCATCACAGGTCATGTGATCCCCGTGGATGGCGGAATGTCAAAGCGCATGATCTACCACGGGGATGAAGGCTGGGTTTATCACCCGCTGGATGCCAATAAGGCATCACGCTGATTCTCTTTAATACGGTGCCCATGCCCTTCGATGTTGCGCCGTAGTGCCAATCGTGGTATGATACTGCCGTCCGGCATACGTTTTGGGTATTGCCGCACCCTTCTTGCGATACGGAAAGGTGGCGCCACCTTGCAATTTTGTACCCTCTTCAGCGGTTCCAGCGGTAATGCCGTATACCTGTCAACTTCGCGAGGCGGCCTGCTGGTGGATTGTGGCCTGAGCGCCCGCCAGTCATTGGACGCGATGTCCAAAGCGGGGCTTGATCCAACAGCAATCCACGCGATTCTCATTACCCATGAGCACAGCGACCATATCAAAGGCGCGGGCGTGATGAGCCGCAAACTTGGTGTGCCCATTTATGCAACCCAGGGGACTTGGGAAGGTATGGAACGCTCCGTGGGGGAGATTCCCGCCCGCCATCGCGTTGCCATCACCGCAGGGGAGAGCTTCTTTTTAGATGATATCGAGGTCGCTTCCTTTTCCATTCCTCACGACGCAAACGACCCTGTTGGTTATCGGTTTTTCATGGGCAAACAAAGCGTTGCCGTAGCGACAGACCTCGGCTACTTTTCACAATCCGTGGCAGATGCCGTCAGCGGTGCACACATTGTACTGCTGGAGAGCAATCATGACCCTGATCTGCTCCAAAAGAACGCGCATTACCCTACGCATCTGAAAACACGCATTTTAGGCAGAAAAGGGCATCTAAGCAATGATGCAGGCGCACAGGCTGCTGTTCGACTGGCCCAGTGCGGCACACGCCACCTGCTTTTAGGCCATCTAAGCAACGAGAACAATACGCCGGATCTCGCCTACCGTACCAGTTATGCCGCCTTACATGAAGCAGGCGCGGCACTGGGGCATGATGTGACGTTGCATATCGCACCCCGTTTTCAGCCAAGTTTTATCTACTGCGATTGACCAAGAGCAATCGGCTGTCGGTAAGGCACATGCCCGCCGGGATTAACAAAACCGATACATGACATATTGCGCTGGACATCTGGCATACGGTGTATATCGCACATCACAAACAGGAGGGAACCATGGAAATTCGTGTACTGGATGAAGCCATTGCCTTGGATCGAAGCGGTCTTGCGCTGGTTGTCGCATCGGGGGATACGGCTGCGCTCAGCAACGGATGCCGCATTCGAGATGTGCGTGGCAACGTGCATACCGTATCCCAAGTTTCCGTACAGGAAGAGCTTCTGATCCTGTTGTTGCCCGATGGTAATGCGGATTATTTTGGCAGACTGTTTCGCAATGTGTTGGTAGACGGCACTTGCTTTACCCTCGTGCAGGAGGAGCACTGATATGGGGCTTACGCTCCACTGCGTAGGCAAACTGCGCGAACATTTTTATATGGAAGCCGCCGCGGAATATCGCAAACGCCTGAGCACCCTCATGCCATGCCTAGTCATGGAAACGGCAGATGAACCCGAACCCAAGCAGCTTAGCCAAGCCGCCATCGAGCAGGTGCTACGGGCTGAGGGGGCGCGCCTGCTGGCAAAAATCCCTCCAAATGCTTATGTTATCGCGCTTTGTATCGATGCCAAACAATATCAGAGTGAGGAATTCGCCCATAAGCTCGACAGCCTGCGCATCGCAGGCAGAAGTGACATCGCATTTGTCATTGGGGGCTCGCTAGGGTTGCACGCAAGCGTACTGGCTCGCGCGGATGAGCACATGAGCATCAGCCGCATGACCTTTCCGCATCAGCTGGCAAGGGTGATTTTGCTGGAACAATTGTACCGCGCCGCCAAAATTACGGCCGGGCAGCGCTATCACAAATAACATGCGGAGCGTTTAGGATTAGCTTTGCCCACATTTGTGATATGTTTGATACGTGACATTCAGCCCTTCAAAGACCCAAAGAGAAAACCGCCCCAGCGGTCAAGCTACGAGCGGTTTTTGGTTCCTGTCTTGCTTTGAGGATACTTACGCGCGGCACATCATCCCATTTACTGCGCTTTGGTGTCTGTCAGGGCTATCTCCACAGCCTTGAGAAAACCCTTACTGCTGGCAGTCGCCCCCGCGATGATGTCCACATCGGGCTGTTGCGCCTCCAGCACACGCTGGGTAAGCGTTTCGCTGAGCGATGCCTGCCCATCGGAAATCTTGATTGGCTGGATGGCTGTGATGGTGTGATCCCGCACGCTCACAAGCACCGTATTGCTAAAGCGCCCGTTTACATACTCGCCAGTATAATCGCCATCCGCAAGCTCCGTGAGTGACACTTCGCCGATCGTCAGGTTCACGGTTTCCTTTAGCCCAACCATGGCAAAAAGCACCATGATGACCGTTAGCAGCAGGAAAGCGATCCCCATCCATTTGAGTGTTTTTTTCATAATCCCCTCACACCTGCACCGGCGAAGCAGTTGCCAGTTCCGCGACCACATGGCCTATCTGTGCTTCTCTGGTTTTCGCGGACCAATTGACAATGCCGCTTGCCACAACACTTCCGCCCTTTTTTTGAATTGCGTCCCGCATTTGGCGCATCGCATGGTTTCCGCCCATCCAAGCCTTGGGGAAATGTTGGGTGACAAAGCATGCAACTTGTTTGCCGTTCAGGGTATCCATAGCCTGTAGGTATGTCTTCATAACAGGGCACAGGGAAAAGGCATGAACAGGCGCCGCAAAATAGATCATATCATAGGCGCTCGCATCCGGCGCATGTGTAAGCGTCACCTTCACACCATCCTTCGTGTTCTCCTGTTCAGCCGTGATGCGCTCCACCACTGCCGCATGTCCTGAGGCTGTCAGCGCCTCGTTAAGCTTCTCAGCCACCTGCATGGTATTACCCGTTTGACTGTATACAACAATACCAATTTTCATTTCAGCTTACCTTCCCTTCCAGTTTTTAGAATGCATCGTTGCGTACCTTTTGCGTACGACCATACTTGCCAGTATGCCTCCAAATCACCATTACAGGAGGATATTACCATATCGCAGGGAGCATATCAACTAACCCAACCGACACTTCAGCGCCCCGTGCGCGGTTTGCGTGCGCATCCCCCGAGCCATCAAGCGTAGGATGTGCTTGATGGCTGCCCAAGCATACCTTCGGGAACAAAAGCGGTACACGTCACGTCTAAATACGGTAAGACCTGCCAAAGGAGGTATCCCCATGAAAATGAACCCGTTGATTTCGCTGGCACTTGCCTTGATCCTGGCGTTGTCGCCGCTTGCTGCCTTTGCGGTAACCGAAACGTCTGTTACCTTGCAGGGACTAATCACAGAGGTTGGCAGCACATACTTCATCATGACGGACAGGACGCACGCCAGCGTTCAAGTGAACATTATTGACGGCGTGACGGTATTTGAAGGAATTGCCGCCAAGGACACACTTGCCGTAGGCCTCTATGTGTTTGTAACCTATGATGGTGTTATGAGCCGCAGCCTTCCGCCGCAGGTATCGGCACAAATTGTCGCTTGCTACAGGCTTACAGGCACTGTCGCGGATATCCTTGAAAACGGCGTCATCGTCACGGGGGATGAGGTAACCGGCACCGCCATTGTACTGATCGGCGATAACTTTCCACCCGTGTATTTGGGTGTCCCCATCACCGTCTATTATAATGGATTGATGGCGCTGAGCATGCCGCCGCAAATCTTCGCCAGCCATATCATCGTACCGTATCTGGAAGGCGCCGTTTCGGATGCAAACGCCCAGACGTTCATTTTAACCGATGCGGACGGCGCTACCCATATCATTACGATGGATGCCCATACTGTAACCTATGCCGCGCCCATGGATGGGGAGCAGGTACGTGTCTACGTTGATGGCGCCGCCGCAGAAAACGGTACCGTCTACGCGTTGGAGATCGTATCCACTGGCGAACAAGAATCACTGTAGGGGCACATGGTCATTTTGCGGATACGCTTTGTACAGGTAAAGGACAGGATTCCATATCGTGACCTGCCTGAATCACAAGAGCGCAAGAGCAATCATCCATCAGGCTGAATTCCCCAAGCATGAAATCTTTATGATTTAGGTGCGCGCAACGCTTGCCTTGTCGCGCTCCTTTACAGGCACGCAAACAATCCCAGGGCGATGGTAACGCACCCATGGTGCAAATAACTTAGGACGGCGCTCCCGATCGAGCGCCGTCCTGCATATTGCGGGCATTAAGCCCCTGATCCGGTATCCATCCGCCTCCGCGAATTCATGCCCGCGTCAGCCGACAGTAACCTCCACTTGCAACACCTCTCCGGTGCCCTTGGGTAACGGGATGGTTTGCCCTGTAAGGGTTTCTCCCCCCACACGGATATGCACGACTCCTTTTTCACCGCCGCTATGATTCTTTACCGTAATCTCATAGGTGTTGCCACGGAACTCACGATGGATGTGCATCTCCCGAATATGGGCAGGCAGGCAGGGGTCGATCATCAGGCCGTCAAACTGAGGCTTCACGCCAAGCATCGCTTGGGATACCGCGAAGAAATTCCACGCCGCGGTACCAGTTAGCCAACTGTTCTTTGCTTCCCCCGGGAGATAACTTTCCTTGCCGTTAACGGTCTGGCTATAAACATAGGGCTCAGTCCGGTGCAGCTTCTGATCCTGAATATAGGCAGGCGCAATGCGTTTGTATACATCAAAGGCGCGCTCACCATGACCAAGCATCGTCTCCGCGATCATGATCCAAGGGTTGTTGTGGCAGAAAACCGACCCGTTCTCCTTATAGCCCGGCGGATACGTGCTGATCTCGCCCAGGTTCAGGTGATAGCTTTGGTAGGCGGGCCAGTTCAACACAACGCCGTGTTCAAACATCAAATGCTTGCGTGTTGCGTCAAGCGCTTTTTGCGCCATATCGTTTTCCAGCCCGATGCCTGCCATCACACACATACCTTGCGGTTCGATGAAGATTTTGCCTTCCTCACAGGAGGCCGAGCCTACTTTATCGCCATTTGCGTCATAAGCACGGAGGAACCACTCGCCATCCCAACCGTATTGGATAATGGCTTCTGTCATCTGCAACTTTTGCGTGCGCACAATCGTGGCTTCGGCATGATCGCCCGCCAGCTCACATAGTTTTGCAAAATCCTCCGCGACACCCACAAACATGCCCGCAATAAACACGCTCTCCGCAATGCCCGTATCGTTGTTGGTAACGGTTTGGAAGCTTTCTCCCGGTTCGGCGGAATAGCAGTTCAAGTTCAAGCAGTCATTCCAATCCGCACGGCCTATCAACGGCAACCCATGCGGACCGCGATGCTCCGCCGTGTAGTGGAACGCGCGGCGAAGATGCTCAAGCAGCGGTGCCGCCAGTGCCGGATCGTTATCAAAATCAACCATTACATCCAAGATGCCCATGTCGCCGGACTCTTTAATGTACGCAATTACGGCATAGATAAGCCATAATGGATCGTCATTGAAGCCGCTGCCAACATCCAGATTCCCACGTTTGGTAAGCGGTTGATACTGGTGATACGCGCTGCCATCCGGAAACTGCGTAGCCGCGATATCCAGAATGCGCTCACGTGCGCGCTCGGGGATCAGATGCACAAAGCCAAGCAAATCCTGGCTGCAATCCCGGAAACCCATGCCACGGCCTATACCGCTTTCAAAATAGCTGGCGGAGCGGCTTAAGTTGAAGGTGACCATACACTGGTACTGATTCCAAATATTCACTTGCCGATCCAGCTTTTCATCGCATGTTTGGATGGTAAAATGGCTGAGCAGCTTCGTCCAGTATGCCTTCAGGGCATCCAGATGCGCATCAAACTGTGCATCGGTTTGGAATTCCTTCAGCAGCGCATGTGCCTCCTGTTTGTTGATGACACCCGGCGCGATGAACTTTTGATCCTGCGCGTTCTCGCAGTACCCCAGCACAAAGATGTAGCTTCGCTGTTCTCCCGGAGCCAGTTTTGCGCGGATGCAGTGGCTGCCAATGGCAGACCAACCATGTACCTGACTGTTTTTAGGCGCGTCCTGCATAACCACATCGGGCTTGTCAAAACCATTGTAAAGGCCCATGAAGCTTTCTCTGTCGGTATCAAACCCATCCACCGCGGCATTCACGGCATACACCGCGTAATGATTGCGGCGTTCACGGTATTCGCTTTTGTGGTACAGCGTCGCGCCGCCATCCTCGATTTCCACCTCAGCCAGTGCATAGTTTCGCTGGAAATTGGTGGAATCATCCAATGCATTCCAAAGGCAGAACTCCACGAAACTGTATAAGCTGATGCTTTTATCTTCGCTGCTTTCATTGGTAAGGGTAAGGCGCGTTACTTCCGCACGGATACCGCGGGGCACCATGGAGCATTGCTCCGCCTTGAGCCCATCTTTTTGGGATGTTATGCGCGTATACCCCATCCCATGGCGGCATTCGTAGCTGTCCAGCGCGGTTTGCGTTGGTTTCCAACCGGGGTTCCATACGTTTTGCCCATCGCGAAGGTAGAAATACTTGCCGCCAGCATCCGTGGGTACATTGTTATAGCGGTAACGAGTCAGACGCAGCAATCGCGCATCCTTATAAAACGAGTAACCGCCCGAAGTATTGCTGATTAACGAAAAAAAAGCTTCTCCCCCCAGGTAGTTAATCCATGGGTAGGGCGTGTCCGGTCTGGTGATGATGAATTCCTTTTGTGAATCATCAAAGCGTCCATAGTTCATGGGTCGTTCCTCCTGTGTGCAAACGCAAAAACGTCTGAGAATCTGCCTTTGGGTATACGCGGCGCACTTCATCGGCATGGCTGCGCGGCCTACGGCGCGATGGTTTCCACCGTCTCCCCCTCAATAAGCGAACAGGGGATAACCATAATCTCTGGAATGGTCATTTTAGGACTCTCAATGAGCGCAACCAACCTTCGTGCCGCCTCCGCACCGATTCGGTTGGTATCCTGCCGAATGGTGGTTAGCCTTGGTTTCATCAGTTGCATCATGGGAATGCCATCATACCCGGCAATGGATAAATCCCGCGGGATTTGTAAGCCCAGATCACTGGCGGCTTCGTAAGCGCCCAACGCGGCATAATCATCCGAGAGGAGGATGCAGCTCGGGCGATCTTTCAGCGCCATCATCCGTTTGGTCGCACGGTAAACCGATGCGGGCTCGTTATACTCGCAAACATCCACATACTCATCAGGCACCTGCATTTCAAGTGCGCCCGCCGTGCGGTAAAAGGACCCCAGCCGCGTATCCGTCACAGCGCTCTTGGGGCCGTGAATATAGGCGATTTTTCGATGTCCCTTGCTGTATACGTGCTCCAGCAGCATCTGCATGCCCGTAACATTGTTGGATTGGATACAGGTGCGGTTGTTGAACAAATGGTCGATGGTTACAATGGGCAGCTCGCTGTTAACCAATTGGCTGACTTCCTGATCCAGAAAGTCAATATTTGCAATACACAAGCCGTCGACCTCTCGGTAATGGCAGTGTTCCAGATAGGTCATTGTGCTTTCGCCCATATTATGACTAATAAAAGTAATATCGTACCCGTTGCGCTCGGCTTCTTTTTTGAAACTCTCCAGCACAAAGGAAAAAAAGGCATGCGTAAGGCCGCTTTGGCGATCATCCGTAAAGAGAACGCCCAAATTGTAGCTGCGTTTCGTCTTTAACGCACGCGCGTGAGAGTTGGGGTAATAGCCGATCTCTTTGGCGGCTTTGGTTACGATTTCCCGCGTCGCCTCGCTGATATCCGTATATCCGTTGAGCGCCTTACTGACTGTGGAGATGGAAAGTCCGCACCGTTTGGATAGCTCCCGAATGGTAACCGCCACGATCCTACCTCCCTTTCGCGTATCCGGCAGCGAGTTTGACCGGGATACATTCACTACATCGTTTTCGCCGCTCATAGTATAACGCTTCATATCGTAAATTGCAAGTACTATTTGCCGTCGGGCATCCATCTCCGCATCCTTTGTATTTTAAGGCTTTCCTCATCTGTCCATCGATCAAGCGTATAATGTGCCCGAGCACGTTACGCAATTCCAAGAAAAACGTTTTTGTATTTTTCGTCATCAATTGCTGTTCATGTGTATTTTTTGTCATCAATGGCTCAATAATCTCCAAATATCGCCAGCGAATAATGTGGCGCGCAAAACACTCCATCCATGCAGCTGAGAAACCCGACTGTACACTGGATTCTTACAACGTTCAGCACGCCTTGTCTGTTTTCGCTTTTGTTTCGTTAATCATTCATGTCGGGCATACCCAGCATGCTGGCCGGTCCTGTCCTGTATCCCTGAACCTTTGGCATTGTATCGCTCGTTTGTTTCTGGTACAATCTTGGTAACGCGTATCGATATGCTCCGGTGCGCGTACAGCGCATAGGCAAGCGCCAACCACTGTCATAATACGGCAACAGCATGCCGCATTGACATCCTGCAACAACGCTGGTAGAATAGCCCAAACCAATTTGAGAGGATGAGGATCATGCTGGAAGAGAACCTCCGTACGGGGCTCACTTTTGACGATGTACTGCTCGTACCCGCCCAAAGCGAAACACTGCCCCGCGACGTGGATACAACCATACAGCTGGTGCCTGGTGTGCGCCTGAACATTCCGCTGCTCTCCGCCGCCATGGACACCGTCACCGATGCGCGCATGGCCATTGCCATGGCGCGCGAAGGCGGCCTTGGCATCATCCACAAAAACATGACCATCCAGGAGCAAGCCGCGCAGGTAGATAAAGTCAAGCGCAGTGAGCATGGCGTTATTACCGACCCATTTTTCCTCTCGCCGGATCACCTGATCCGCGATGCGGAGGAGTTGATGGCACGGTACCGTATCAGTGGCGTACCCATCACCCGCGGCAAAAAGTTAGTGGGCATCCTGACCAATCGTGATTTGCGCTTTGAAACCGATGACAGCCGCCGGATCGAAGAAGTCATGACCAGCAAAAACCTGATTACCGCACCTGTTGGCACTACACTGCAAGAAGCCAAGCAATTGCTTGCAACGCATAAAATCGAGAAGTTACCTATCGTGAACGATCAATATGAGCTTTGCGGGCTCATCACGATTAAAGATATCGAAAAGAGCACCAAGTACCCCAACTCCGCCAAGGATCAAAGCGGCCGCCTGCTGTGCGGGGCTGCTGTCGGCATCACGGAGGACAGCATGGAGCGCGTAGCCGCGCTCATTGCCGCCAAAGTAGACATCATCTCCATCGATACGGCACACGCACACAGCAAGGGTGCGCTTTCTATGCTGCGCAGCCTGCGCGTCGCTTTTCCGGATATGCCCATCATTGCGGGCAATGTTGCCACCAAAGAAGCCACACGTGCATTGATCGATGCCGGCGCTAGCTGCATTAAGGTTGGCATTGGCCCAGGCAGCATCTGCACCACGCGCGTGGTATCCGGCATTGGCGTACCCCAGATCACAGCAGTCGCGGATTGCGCGCGCGAAGCGGACAAAAGCGGAATCGCAGTGATTGCCGATGGTGGCGTCAAGTATTCGGGCGATATTCCCAAAGCCATCGCAGCGGGCGCGCATGCGGTCATGGTAGGCTCCTTGCTGGCGGGCGTGGATGAAAGCCCGGGAGATATGGAAATCTACCAAGGGCGCAGCTTTAAGGTTTACCGTGGTATGGGAAGCTTGGGCGCAATGCAGCAGGCACACGGCAGCAGCGACCGCTATTTTCAGGAAAACGCCTCCAAGCTTGTGCCGGAGGGTGTCGAAGGCCGCGTTCCCTATAAGGGCATGCTAAGTGAAACCGTGTTCCAACTCATCGGCGGCTTGCGTGCCGGTATGTTTTACTGCGGCACATCCACCATTGCGCAACTGCGGAAAGATGCGCAGTTTATCCGCATCACAGGCGCGGGTTTGCAGGAAAGCCATCCGCATGATATTTTCATCACCAAGGAAAGCCCCAATTATTCCCGTCAGGGCATGTAACAAGCAAGCTTTCGCCTCCACCAAACAAAGCAACCCGCGTCTTTGCACGCGGGTTGCTTTGTTTGGCAGGGAAACCTATTAACACAATACGTTATCCCCACTGCCATGCTTTACGGTCATGTTTTGCCACACTGGTTAATCGTCATCGGATCGCGGCTCGCTGGTTTGTGCATCCTGATTCAAGCGGTCAGGCGTTCCCTCATCGCTTTCTGCTGATATCTGCTGCTTGCCAACTTGCTTACGCTTCTTTTTCTCTCTGATTCGAACAAGCGGGCGCACCGGCTCCGCTCTGATCCCTCGGGCAATTTCATCAGACTCCAGTACTACTTTCAACAGGTTCAACAGAACCGGCCCGCCCAGCAGGCCAATCACCCCAAACAATCGAAAACCTACATAGATGGCGATCATCGTTGCAAGCGGGTATAAGCCAAGATTCGCGCCTACGATGCGCGGTTCGCTAATTTGCCTGATAATAATAGTGCCGATGTACACAGCTGCCAGAAACGCGCCCATGCCATAGTTGCCCATGATAAATTCAAAAATACACCAGGGTATTAAGAACAATCCCGCGCCGATGACGGGCAGCGCATCTGCCAAGCCAATCGACAGGCCGATGAGAAGCCCATACCTGACCCCGGAAAGCATAAATGTCAGCACTAAAAACGAAATGATGATCAACGATACTGTCAGCTGGCTTTTCACCTGTCCAAACAATGCGTAGAACATATTGCTCTTGAGCATCTTGCCGTGACGCTGTACATTGATAGGAAACGTCTTTCGAAAGAACGCAAGGATGCGTTCCCGATCCGCCGTCATATAGTAGGTGCCCATGATGGTCAGCACAACGCTGAGCAACGCACCCGGGATAGCGGTGGTAAACTTGAATGCGCCACCCGTAAGGGATGCGGATAGTGTTCCCGCCAACTGTATAGCGTTTTGCCCCAGGGATGAAAGCGCTTCATTGACCATCCCCATCGCGCCGGGGGGAAGTACATCCGCATACTGTTGATACACGCTTTGCAGATAGGGCACCACTGTGCTGGTGAGCCAGCGGACAATGCTCGGCGTTGCATAGGCAAGCGATATGAGTTCCCGCAAAACCTGTCTGACCAGCGCAAACGTCAGAATGCCCAAAACACCAAACAGTATCAGCATGCCCAGCAGCGTGATAATCCCCCGCGCCGCCTTAATGCGCTGCATCCGCTTGACAAAAAACCGTACAACCGGCTCCAGCAGCATTGAAAACAGCATCGCCAGCAAAAAAGGCCAGCATAGCGGCGCAATGATGATTAAAAGCCATGTGATCAGCAGTGTGAGCGTTATGAGCATCCCCTTGCGCGGAAGCCCATTCATATTCTCATTCCACTTGCTTACTCGTTCCAGAAAAGCGTTCAAACGCATCCCTCCCGTTCCAGTTTACACGGATTATGGCATGTAACTATGTCAAACCAACACTTTCGTGAATAGAAAGGCTTATCCCAAGTATGTCGCATTGCCAAACGCAATCCGATGGTTTGCCAACTTACGATCGTCTTCCTTGTTGCGTTCATTACCCACCTGCCGCCATTCTCAACTTGAGTGTTGTGTCATCAGTCTATGCTTTACTCAGGGTTCGTCGGTCGCACGTACGATGATAATCTCCACATCCCCATCTTCAGCCGCGTCTGTATTCACATGCGGGGATGCTTCCGGCATGAACGTATCCTCGATATGCGCCAGGCTGGACACCGATGTTGTGGCCGCGCCGTCCTGCGCGGTTTGTGCGTAGAGCGCGTCAAGTTCTTCCTGCGTAATCGCGCCGCGCGCAATGTTCTCCTGATCAATCACGCTTTTACGTTTCACTGGCGTGCAGCCCGCGCAGGGTTCCAGCTTGGCATACGCGCCCGTATCCAGCTCGCCATAGGTAAAGGCTGTTAAAGGGTGGTATTTGGTCTTGACTGTGCTGCATTCCGGCGTGGAATGGTAGTACTTGCCCCCATCGGGGTTGTAGAAAAGCTGCGTGTCATCCTCAGGGTAGGGGTGCAAACGACCCGCATCGTCCCAAATCAACACTTTGGTCATCCGTTTCATATTGTCCCAGAGCCATTTCTGGTTCACGCCGTCCTCATTGGGCAGGCGTTGCACACGGATGCATCCGTGACTGGCTTTCTGCCCCAGCTGCGATTCCCATTTGCTGTAGCGTTTGGTTCCATCCGCCAGCACGGTATGGGGCACTTCATGGATCAAATCACCATTATTGAAGCGGATGGCCATATCGCAGTACATACCCTCGCTGTCAAAGCCACCCACCCAACTGATGAGCAGGTACTCGCCCGCGGAAGTCTCGTTGTAAGGCTGTTCATCATTCGGTGTCCCCGTGGATATGGCAACCGAGGAAAACAGTTCGCCTTCCACAAAGATATACATCCGCTGTGTCAGCTTATCAATAATCAAGCCAAGATTCTTGTTGGGCGTCACTGTTTTGAGCAGTTTGGTTCGTACATAGCCTTGCATGACGCGGTTATAATCATCAACGCCCTCTATGAGCGTCCATCCGTTTTCATCCTTGCCCAACACGTGTACAGCGGCAGTCTGTCCCGCAATCGCTCCGCCAAGCTTATCGGTGTTGACCTTCGCGCCATTTGGCTCTTTCAGCAACGCAACGGTGGTGTTTTCCGGCACATCCAGCACAACAATCGGCTGCATGAGCAGCTCCCAGCACGCCGCTGTATCGGTGATGTCATAAGCGAAATCATCGCCAAACCAGACTTCTCCGGTTTGGTAACCCTCCAGCCACTGCGCCACCGTTTTGGTTTTCGCCGCTGCCGCGTGCACCCACGCCAAGCTGAAAAAAAGCACGGCGCACGCCATCAGCGCAAATAATCGAATAATACGATGGGTAACCTTCATGTATACCTCCTTATCGCCCGCAGCCAAACAGTCAGGCGATGAGTCTGCCGCCAAAAACACTTTCATGACGGGCTTGAGAAAGGCGGGCGTGTATAAACTACGCCGCCATAGGGTTATTGCGCGTTCTGCCTGTCCTTCTCACGCAGTTCCACCCGGCGGATCTTGCCGCTGATGGTCTTAGGCAGTTCACCTACAAACTCAATGATGCGCGGATATTTATACGGCGCAGTGATGCGTTTGACATGCTCCTGCAATTCTGCTTTCAAAGCGTCATCGCCGATGATGCCGGGTTTGAGTACAACTGTCGCCTTGACCACTTGGCCGCGCAAGTCGTCTGGGACTGCGGTAATGGCTGTTTCCAGCACCGCGGGGTGTTCCAGCAGCGCACTTTCCACCTCAAAGGGACCAATGCGGTACCCGCTGGATTTTATCAAATCATCCGCGCGGCCAACGTACCAATAGTAGCCCCACTCATCGCGCCAGGCGGTATCGCCGGTATGGTATACGCCGTTATCCCATACGGTCTTGGTTAGCTCCGGATTCTGGTGATAGCCGCCAAACATACCGATGGGGGTTTCGCCTTTGCGCGCGCGCACAACGATCTCCCCCGTCACGCCTGCCGCACAGGATGCGCCCTCCTCGTCGATGATATCCACATCAAATATCGGGCTTGGCTTGCCCATGCTGCCCGGGCATACCTTCATAAAGGGGAACGTCGCCAGGGTTACCACCAGCTCCGTTTGACCAAAGGCTTCCAGCAGATTGATGCCTGTTCGCTTGACCCATTCTGCCGCCATATCAGGGTTAAGCGGCTCCCCCGCTACGGCGCAGTGCCGTAACGCGGAAAGGTCGTACGCAGATAAATCTTCTTGCAACATATAGCGGTACATGGTCGGGGGCGCACAAAAACTGGTTACGTGATGCTCGCTCATCTTTCGCAGTACGTCTTTGGCGATGAATCGCTCGAAATCAAACACAAATACGGCGCTGCCCGTGAGCCACTGCCCGTAGAGTTTGCCCCAAACGCTCTTAGCCCATCCCGTATCGCTGATGGTAAAGTGCAGGCCGCCATCGATACACTGCTGCCAATACAGCGCCGTAACAATGTGCCCAAGCGGATAGTAAAAATCATGGGTGACCATTTTAGGCATACCCGTGGTGCCGCTGGTAAAATAAAGCAGCATGGTATCGCCATTGCAGGGGTACAAATCACCTTCCGGCTTATGCCATTGCGAAGATGCCCGGGGCATTTGCGTCTCGTAGCTTACAAAGCCGTCGCGTTGGCCACGCAGCAATACAAGCGTTGCAAGCCCTTCACATTTGCTGCGCGCGGCCTCTGCTGCCTTGAGTATGCCCTCATCCTTATCGGTAATGATCACCGCTTTGATATCGGCGGCTTGTACACGGTAAACAATATCTTTCTCGGTCAGCAGGTGTGTAGCGGGCACGGCAATGACGCCGATTTTGTGCAGCGCAATGATAATCGGCCAGAATTGGAGATGGCGCCGCAGAATGAGCATGACCTTATCACCTTTACGGATTCCGATTTCCGTCAACAGGTTCGCGGCACGGTCACTCTCCTCTTTCAGTTCCCCAAAGGTATAGCGGATGCTCGCATCCGTATCATCCGTCCACAGAACTGCGGTGCGCTGCGGTTCTTCCTGCGCGATGCGATCTACCACATCATAGGCAAAGTTAAACGAAGCAGGCCGCGCCAGTTTGAAACGCTTGTTAAAATCATCATAGGTCGCATAGTCCACAGGACAATCCAGGTATTGCAGATACAGCGGTTTCATCATGCTTTCGCGCCCTCCTTGACCACCACGGCGATAAATTGGCAATCGCCTTCCGGCGCATACATCGCATGCGGAAGCGCGCTGTTGTAGTAAAGGCTGTCCCCCGCTTTCAGGTATAGCTCATTGCCGCCCAGCACGATTTTCAACGTGCCTTCCAGCACATAGTCAAACTCCTGCCCTTCGTGGCTGTGCGCCTGCTTTTCCACACCCGCCTCATCCTTTGTTACCGTCACGATAAAGGGTTCAGCCAGCTTATCGCGGAAATTATACGCGAGGTGATGGTAAACATACTGCTCGCGTCGGTTAAAGCGCAGGCCCTGCCCCGCGCGCGTAAGCACATACCCATGCAATTTGGGGCTTTCACCCGTCAACAGGTCGCTGATGTCCACGCCCAGCGCTTCGGCGATGTTAAACAGGTGGGAAAAGCTGAAATCGCGGGTGCCCGTTTCGTAAGCTTCATACTCCGCAAGGCTGATGCCCGTTGTTTCGGCTACCTGCTCGGCGCTTAATCCTGCGATGTCCCGCAGATCCCGAATCCGCAGGGCGATCAATCCCAATTGCTGCTCATTGGTCGTCACCATAGGTCGCCTCCTTGTGCTTCCGCGGCATTTGCGTGATCGCCACAGTATGGGTAGCATACCATGCAAACCCAAGTACTGTCAAGCTTCCAAGGCCGCCGTGGACATGCTGTAACCCTGACAAAACCACGCTTTTCCCTATCGTTCTCTACCCGGTTTCGCTCCGCCACGCGATGCCCGGCAACGCCATCCAAATATGCGAATGTAACCTGTGTCTAAGCAACCGTTACACGTATCGCAAGGCAAAAAGCACGCTTCGCACGGATGGCACCTTTACAGCCATGGTGATTGACATGGCCGCCTGCTGTGAAGTATCATATATAAGTTCAAAACGTACGGTGATACGCCCCGTACGCATACATACGGCGCTGCCAGCATATCGCTTGTACGGCTTTGGCCGGCAACCCTGCAAAGGAGAATGAGGATGTCTATTCTCAAACAGAAGATCAAGGATCGATCGGTAACGCTGGGCGTGGTGGGTCTGGGATACGTTGGGCTGCCGCTTGCGGTGGAGAAGGCAAAAGCCGGTTTTTTCGTGATCGGCTTTGATATACAAGAGGAAAAAGTAAGCATGGTCAATCAGGGCACAAATTACATCGGCGATGTGGTGACCCATGATTTAGAAGAAATCGTCCATAGCGGTCACCTGAGGGCCACCAGCGATTTTGCGGCCGTCGCCAGTTGTGATTGTGTTTGCATCGCCGTGCCAACACCGCTGGACGAGCATCAGCAGCCGGATATCAGCTATGTACGTTCCTCCGCCGAGAGCATCACCCCTTATATGCACAAGGATATGCTGATTGTGCTTGAATCCACAACCTACCCAGGCACCACGGAAGAACTGCTTCGCCCCATTCTGGAGACCAGCGGGCTCAAGTGCGGGGTTGATTTTTACCTTGCCTTCTCACCGGAACGGGTGGATCCCGGCAATGCCGTCTACAAGACGCGAAACACCCCCAAGGTTGTTGGCGGTGTTACCCCTGAGTGCACAGATATTGCCGCCACCCTGTATGAGGCGGTGTTGGAAGCGCCCGTACACCGTGTCTCCTCCCCTGCGGTAGCGGAAATGGAAAAAATCCTGGAGAATACCTACCGCAATGTGAACATCGGGCTGATTAACGAACTTGCGATCCTCTGTGACCGCATGGGCATCAACATCTGGGAAGTCATCGACGCGGCCAAATCCAAACCCTATGGCTTTCAGGCGTTCTATCCCGGCCCCGGGCTTGGCGGCCACTGCATCCCGCTTGATCCCTACTACCTGAGTTGGAAGGCGCGCGAGTTCGGCTTCCATACCTCCATGATCGAATCCAGCATGATCATCAATGACCGCATGCCGGAATACTGCTGCCAGCGGGCGATGCGCGCCCTTAACGAACATCGGAAAGCCATGAACGGCGCCAAGATCCTCGTGCTGGGTGTGGCCTATAAACAGGATATCGAGGATTACCGTGAAAGCCCCGCTTTACGCGTGATCGATTGTCTGAAGGCGCAAGGCGCGCAGGTCACTTATTATGACCCCTATGTGCCCGCGTACCGTTATGAGGGCGAAACCACGCAGGGACTGCCCGCGCTCACCCCGGAAGCATTGCGCGGCAGCGACTTGGTTATGGTGACCGCTGCTCATACCAATGTGGATTACAACCTGGTGGCGGAACACGCACCGCTCATTTTTGACACAAAAAACGCTATGAGGAATGTTACGCAGCGGGAAAACATCCGCTTGTTGTAATACGATTTCACTGCATGAGTGTTCCCTTCTTGCGGTGGTGGATCCTGCAACATCAAAGCAAAAGCGCGATGCCATACCGCAACACCTGCACACCCGCTTTCAGTTGCAGCATCAGACCGCCTGCGCGCTTCACCCCCTTCATGCATTGCAATCGTACCAGAGAGGAGACCTGCCCTGATGACTCGGAAACTGCGCTATGCGCTCATCGGTTGTGGCCGCATCGCGCCCAACCATGTGGCCGCCGTTAGCGCCAACGCATCTTTATTGGAATTTTGCGCAGTATGCGATACCGTACCCGAGCGCATGGAAGCTGTACTAAGCCCGCTGAGCCAGCGGGAACGTGATACCGTCAAGCGCTATACCGATTACCAGACCATGTTGGCCGAGGTACAGCCAGATTTGGTTGCCATTGCCACCGAAAGCGGCAAACACGCGGCAATGGGTCTTGCGTGCATCGCCGCCGGAGCCAGCCTGATTATTGAAAAGCCCATTGCCCTGAGCATCGCCGATGCCCGCGCGCTCATTGCGGCCGCGAAGCAGCAAAAGGTCAAGCTTTGTGCCTGCCACCAGAACCGTTTCAATAAATCCATCCAGAAAATCCGCACTGCCGTGGATGAAAACCGCTTTGGCCGCATGCTGCACGGCGCGGCGCATATTCGATGGAACCGAGGCCGCTCCTACTATGAACAAGCGCCGTGGCGCGGCACCTGGGCGCAGGATGGCGGCGCGCTGATGAACCAGTGCATTCATAACATTGATCTGCTGCGCTGGATGATGGGCGATCACGTGGTTGAAGTGATGGCCTACACGGATAACCTCCAGCATGATTATATCGAAGCCGAGGATATCGGCATGGCGCTGGTGCGTTTCTCAAACGGCGCCTACGGCATCATCGAAGGCACCACCAGCATCTACCCGCACAACCTCGAAGAAACGCTCTATCTGTTTGGGGAGAGCGGCACGGTCAAGGCAGGCGGCAAAAGCGTGAACATCATCGAGGAGTGGGATTTCCGCGATGGCCGCGGCGATCCTGCTACCATCAAGATGGAGTTTGGCGAAAACCCGCCCAATGTGTATGGTTTTGGTCATACACCCCTGTATGCCGATGTGATTGCCGCCATTTTGGAAGATCGTGAGCCCTATGTAAACGGCGAGGCTGGCCTTCGCGCGTTGGAACTGGTGCTGGCCATTTACCAGAGCGCCGCGTCACACGCGCCGGTAAAACTGCCGCTGGTCGATTGCGCCACGACGGACTTTTGCGGGAGGTTTGAAAAATGAGCATCCACCCTACCGCTATCATTGACGAAGGCGCGCAGATTGGCGAGGGAACACGCATCTGGCATTTTTGTCATGTGCAGGGAACTGCGCGCATCGGGAAGAATTGCACGCTCGGGCAGAATGTGTTTATCGGCGATCATGTAGCGGTGGGCGATCAATGTAAGTTGCAAAACAACGTAAGCGTTTATGAAGGCGTAACGCTGGAAAACGGCGTTTTCTGTGGCCCCAGCTGCGTATTCACCAATGATTTAACCCCTCGGGCGCGTTTCCCGAAAGGTTCTGAGCGCTTCGTGCCAACTTTGGTCAGGGAAGGCGCGAGCATCGGGGCAAACGCGACCATTGTATGCGGTCACACCATCGGGAAGAACGCCATGGTTGGCGCGGGTGCAGTGGTGACGGGCGATGTTCCCGCGCATGTGCTGGTTTTGGGCGTGCCAGCCACCCACAAAGGGTTTGTGTGTACGTGCGGGCAGCGCCTGCACGGCCTTGCCTGCGCCGCGTGCGGACGGCGCTTTGCGCACGATGGCGACGGTTTGGCAGAAATCGAATGAGCAGCGCAGCGGCGTTGCATCTATGCTAAGCGCCTGCCTTGCATTAAAAACGGCAGCTCCCACATCGCTGTGGAAGCTGCCGTTTTGCTGTATGACGGGAACAAGCCTGCACGCTCAGGCGCATAAACTCTGGCTTCGGACAGGCTATCATACACTTAACTGATAACAGTTGCGGTAGGTGGCTCAATGCCTTCGCAAAAGAACATGGTTTGACCCTCGTCACCCAAAACTGTAGGTGTATGCCTGTTCTTTGACGGTGTCAGGCTTTCTTTTCTTCGTGGTATTCCTTTTCGGTATTCACGCTCCATATGTTGGCTTTATCGGTTACGCCGCCTACAATATTGCGCACGGATTCAAAGCTGGTCGCCATGGAATGATCCGAGTTATTATAGCGGTGCTGTCCATTGCGCCCGACACAGTAGAGGTTTTCAAACGAACTAAGGAACGCAATGGCCTTATCGATCTCATCATAGGTATCAAAATAGGCGGGATACGCTTTTTGTACGCGTTCGCGGTGGAAATCCAGCACTTCTTCACGGTTGTTGATCACGCCCATCCTGATCAGCTCATCCATAGCATAGGTCGCGCAGGCTGTTTCATCCATCTGCCAGAAATCATCATCTTCGGAGCAAAAGTACTCCAATCCGATCCATACCGTGTGCAGCGGATCCTTCACCAGGTATGGCGACCAGTTGTTGAATATCTGGATGCGCCCGATCTTTACATTCGTATCCTGCACATAAATCCAGCAATCCGGCACGATGTCCCCAAGGGTTTTCATGCTGGTTTCGTTTTTCAGGTTCAGCCGATTCACCAGAATGCCCACAGTGACAAAATCGCGGTACGGCAAACCCTTGGCAACGGCCTTAACATCAGCGGGGACATCGTTCATGCTGCCGATGAGATCTTTGATGGGCATAGAAGAAAAGAAGATATCGCCTTCCACGCGCGTCTGCCCCTCGCTGCCCTGTACCAGCACCGCTGTCACGCGTCCATCCTTTTGTTCAACGCCGATCACTTCACTATCCAAACGCACATCCCCGCCCGCGGCGCGAACCTCCTCCGCCGCAGTTTCCCACATTTGACCGGGGCCGAACTTGGGATAGCGGAATTCTTCAATCAGCGAGGTTTGCACTTTCTTCTGACGCGCTTCTTTGCTCATGAACACTTTGCTGAGCATATCCAGCAAAATGCCGCGGATGGAAAGCCCCTTGGTGCGCTGTGCGCCCCAATCCGCGGAGATTTCGCGCGGGTGCCGCCCCCATAGCTTTTCGGTGTAGCCTTCAAAGAACATGCTGTACAGCTTACGGCCGAAGCTGTTGATGTAGAAGTTCTCCAGATTGGTTTCCGGCAGTTTATGAAAAACAGAGTGCAAATAGCTGAAGCCAACGCGCATGGTGGTGCCAAACCCCATGGTTTTAAGCGTGGCCCACTTCAGGCTGATGGGATAATCAAAAAAGTGCCGCTGGTAATAGATGCGACTGATGCGGTTACGCGTGAGCATCACGCGGTCGGTCTTCTCAGGGTCGGGTCCGCCTTGCATCAGGGGCACCGTTCGCCCCAGGAGCAGATCATCCATCGCGGGCGCGCCCTGCAAAGGCATGATCTCTTCCCACCAACGCACCACTTCCTGATCCTTACTGAAAAAGCGGTGTCCCCCGATATCCATCCGGTTGCCGTGATGCCGCACCGTTTTGCTGATACCGCCGATGCTGTCGGTTTTCTCCAGCACCGTAACGGCATAACCTTCATGTTTTTTGCTCAGTTCATACGCCGCGGCCAACCCCGCAGGGCCGGCTCCGATGATGATGACTCTCTGCATCCTCTATGCTCCTAACCGCGCAAGCGCGCGTTGTGATAGCGTGGATTTATTGTAGCACGCGGGGTACCGTTTGGCAAGTTCAGCGCCGGACGCAAAGGCGGGCATACGACTGTGCCGTATGCCCGCGCGGTTACTGATGCTGCCAGAAAGCCATGGTACTTTACGGCTGCCTACCAATGTAGGCGAGGATGCCTCCATCGACATACAGAATATGCCCATTGACAAAATTGCTCGCGTCGCTGGCCAGGAATACAGCCGGTCCTATCAAATCCTCCGCCTCACCCCAGCGGTTGGCGGGCGTCTTTGCGCGAATGAAACTGTCAAACGGATGCATGGAGCCATCCGCCTGCTGCTCACGCAAGGGCGCGGTCTGCGGCGTGGCAATGTATCCGGGACCGATGCCGTTGCACTGGATGTTGTGCTGCCCATACTCCGAGCAGATATTGCGCGTTAGCATCTTCAGCCCGCCTTTAGCTGCCGCATAGGCAGATACGGTCTCGCGCCCCAGCTCGCTCATCATGGAACACACATTGATAATCTTGCCATGACCTTTCCTGATCATCGAAGGTATCACCGCTTTGGATACGATGAACGGCGCGTTGAGATCCACGTCCACCACCTGCCGGAATTGCGCTGCCGTCATCTCGATCATGGGAATACGCTTGATGATGCCCGCATTATTCACAAGGATATCAACCACGCCTACATCCTGTTCGATTTTCGCGATCATGGCATTCACGCCGTCTTCATCGGTCACATCGCACACATAGCCATACGCGCGAATGCCTTGCTCCTGATACGCGGCAATCCCCTTGTCCACCAATTCTTGATTGATATCGTTGAACACCACAGTCGCGCCGGCATTGGCAAACCCGGCCGCCATCGCAAACCCGATGCCATAGCTCGCGCCTGTGACCAGCGCCACCTTGCCCTGTAACGAGAACATTGTATCCATTACACACCCTCCTTGACCGCTCATTTTTGCGGTTCCCCTATCGCTGTACGCGGCCAGAGCCGCTGCCTTTCATCAGCCCCTCGACCTCAGTCACGCTCACGCGGTTGTAATCTCCGCTGATGGTGTGCTTCAAACAGCTGGCCGCAACCGCAAACTCCAGCGCCGTCTGTTCATCGGGATAGTGATTCAGCCCGTAGATCAAGCCGCCGCCAAAGCTGTCGCCGCCACCCACACGATCCACAATATCGGTAATGGCATATTTACGGCTTAGGAAGAAATCCTTCCCGTTATACAGGCAGGCGCTCCAGCCATTATGGTTTGCGCTTTTGCTTTCACGCAGCGTGATGGCAACGCGCTTGATGTTGGGGTAGGTATCCATGGCCAGCTTGGCAATGGCCTGATACTGCGCTACATTCAGCTCGCCGCCCTCCACCTCATGGGCGCTTTCCGCCTTAAGCAGCAATGATTTTTGAAAGTCTTCCTCGTTGGCAATAACGGTATCAACATACCTGACCAGCTCCGTCATTACCTGATCGGCTGTTTTGCCATACTTCCATAAGTTTTTACGATAGTTGAGGTCACAGCTTACATGCAGCCCCATCGCCTTGGCTGCCCGCACCGCTTCCATGCTTAATTCTGCGGCGCCCTGGCTGATGGCCGGCGTGATGCCTGTAATGTGGAACCAGCTTGCCCCCGCAAAAGCCTTTGCCCAGTCGATATCCCCAACCTTGGCATCGCAGATGGCACTGCCTGCCCGGTCATAGATTACCTTGCTGGCACGCTGCACCGCGCCGGTCTCCAGGTAATAAATGCCCATTCTGCCTTCGCTGCGCACAATGTTTGCCACATCCACACCAAACCCGCGAAGCTCGCGGATGCATGCTTCGCCAATATCATTTTTCGGAAGCACCGTCACATAACGGGCGTCCATTCCATAGTTTGCAAGGCTTACCGCAACATTTGCCTCACCGCCGCCAAAGGTAGCCTCCAACATAGGGCTCTGGAAAAAACGTTCGTACCCCGGGCTCTTTAGCCGTAGCATGATTTCTCCAAATGTAACAACTGTTCCAGTCATGTTCTACACCCTTTCCACATATGCGTTATAACCAACTGTTTCACCAAATCCGCTACCGGAGACATTCTTCTTTACGTACCTGCAAGCCGCTATCTGCCTGAGGCAACGTGCCGCTTACCTTTGCAGCAAGTGGAAAGCAAACCCGGCTATCTCCTCCTGCAAGTAGATTGCCTTGAGTTTTCCGTCCTTCTCGATCGCACTTGCCTCGTCAAAAACGAACCCGCGCCGCTCCAAATGCCACTTAGCACGGGCGATGTCGTTGGTGCCAATTGCGATATGCCCATGGGTGCCGCGGAATGGTTTTTTCATCATTTCAAACCCTCCGCCAACAAAGATGGAACTGTTTCCATCCTTGCTTTCCCATCCAAGCAGCCCGCAAAGCGCTTTGGCCTCCTTCTCCGCCTGCTGAGGGTTGCCACTGTTGATGCCCACATGCGCAAGTGAAAGCCCCAGCATTAATGTGACCGCATTGCGGGTGAGCGTTTCGATTCTTTGCCAATCCTTTGCGGCGATGGCTTTTGCATCCACCATCCAGCTGCCGCCACAAGCCACTACCTTGTTGAAGTTCAGGTAATCCAACAGGTTGCTTTCGCTGACACCGCCCGTGGGGAGAAATTTCACATTGCCGTAGGGCGCGCTCATTGCCTTGATCAGGTTTAAGCCGCCTAATGCCTCGGCGGGGAAGAATTTGACCGTAGTAAGCCCTAGGGAAAGCGCCACTTCGATGTCGCTGGGGTTCGCGCACCCGGGCACGATGGGCACACCCACTTTCTGGCAATGACGTACCACTTCGGGATTCAGACCGGGGCTTACGATGTACGTTGCCCCCGCTGCCACCGCACGATCAACCTGGTCGATGGTGAGCACCGTGCCCGCGCCCAGGATAACATCCGGCAATTCCTGATGCACACGGCGGATGGCCTCTTGCGCCGCATCGGATCGGAAGGTGATCTCCGCGACGGGCAAACCGCCATCGGAGAGTGCCTTGCATAGCGGCACCGCATCATTGGCATCTTCCACTTTGATGACTGGAACAATCCCCGCTAACGAGAGCTTTTTGATCATATCCATGGTTTACATCCCCTTTAATATTAAATTATTCAACGACCATCCGTATAGGCATGGCATCGGTTCCACATCACCATTACCCAGCGACACATAAAGGTCCTTTACAGCTTCAGCGCTGCAACACGCATGTCAATCGTACATCTATCCTTGCAAATGGCTGGAACACCATTCGGGTATTTTATGACACACCGCAGGTTTTTCGTTTCTGCCCGCAGTGCTTACCGCAGCGTTTCCATGCGAACAGCGTCCATATCATCAAAGGCCTGGTTTTCCCCCACCATACCCCAAATGAATGTATAGGCACGGGTGCCGCTGGCGCTGTGGATGCTCCAGCTGGGGCTGATAACCGCCTGTCGGTCACGCATCACGATATGGCGCGTCTCCGTCGGCTCGCCCATGTAGTGGAACACAAGGCCATTTTCAGGCACATCGAAATACAGGTATACTTCCATGCGGCGGTCATGCGTATGGCATGGCATCGTGTTCCAGACACTGCCCGGTTTCAGGCTTGTCATCCCCATCACCAACTGGCAGCTTTCCACCTGTCCGGGAAGGATGTACTTGCAAATGGTCCGGTGATTGCTCTCTTCCAGCGACCCCAGTTCCACCTTCTGGCAATCCTCAGGTCTGATGACGACTGTGGGGTATGAACGATGCGCGGGCGCGCCATTAAGATAAAACTGAGCGGGCTTAGCAACATCCACGCTGGCAAATCGAACTTCCTTAGCACCCATGCCAATGTACATTCCATCACGGTTGCGCAGGGTATACGCCTGCCCATCCACTGTGATCTCACCCTCGCCGCCAATGTTGATCACGCCCAGCTCACGGCGTTCCAGGAAATACGCGGTGTGCAGTGCTTCGCCTGAACTGAGGGTGAGTTCGCCTTGCACCGGTACCGCACTGCCGATCATAATGCGATCAATATGGCTATACACAAGCTTGATCTCATCTGCGGTAAAGAGGTCATCGATCAGAAATTCTTCTCGAAGCCTGCTGGTATCATAGTATTTTACGTCCTTGGGATTGGCGGCACTGCGAAGCTGCATGGTTTATCCTCCTTATACGCCCTGCGCGTTTTACGGAGTATTTCTCGATGTGGTACCGGTTCTCCTTCATTGTGATTTTCTTATCAGGAGAATCTTTGCGCAAGGACACTGCGCATGCCATGCTCACGAATCTCAACCAACGCCTCACTTACATACGCTTCCAAGCCATTGATCCGCGTCAGATCCTGCCCAAAGAAATCTTCGCGAGCCAGAAAACGTGAGGTAAGCACCTCCACTGATTGCCCTTTGTTCTCCGCAAAAAAACGGAGCACCGGCGCGTCATCCTGCAAGGAGTAGGGCTTACCATCCCGCACGCAGGCAAGCGTATTGTCGCGCAACTCGCCATCCTGATACAAAGCCAGCATCGCCGCCAGCGAAAAGGCAAGGTGTTCCGGCAGCTTGCCCGTATTCTCCTCATACGCAAGCAAACTGGGCATGCACCGTGCGCGCCATTTGCTCACAGCATTCAGACATATGGCCAGCAGCGCATGCTTGATGTAGGGATTCTCGAAACGGCTGATTACAGCTTCGGCAAACTGATACAGATCCTCCTTGGGCAACGTAAGCGTTGGAATCACCTCATCATAAAGGGTATGCTTCATGAAACCCAGGATGAGTGGATCCCGCATCGCCTCCAGCACGGTATCATGCCCGCAGAGGAACGCAGCGGGGACAAACGAAGTGTGCGCGCCGTTGAGAATGCGAACCTTGCGTTGCTTATAGGGTTTTTGGTCATTGGTAAACACCACGGGCAAGCCGCATTTGTCCAGCGGCAATTCTCCGCTGATATCCTTCTGGCTTTGAATCACCCAAAGGCCGAAAGGTTCCGCCGTCACCAACAATCGATCCTCATACCCGAGCCGCTGCCATAGCGCCTGTGTTTCATCCTTCGGGTAGCCGGTAACAATGCGATCCACCAAGGTGGAGGTAAACACACAAGCTTCATCAAGCCAGGTGATAAACCGCTCCCCTAGCTGCCAGCGCTGTGCCAGCGCATGCACACAGCGTGAGAGCTGCTCGCCATTATCATCAATCAGTTCCACCGGCAGCATGACGAGTCCTTTATCCACAGCATAATTGAAGGCTTCGGCTCGTTCAAACAGGAACTTGGTCAGCTTTCCCGGAAAGCTATTCGGCGGCTCCATCGCAAAAGTATCGGTCTCATCCAGCACAATGCCAGCCTCTGTGGTGTTGCTGACGATAAAGCGAAGGGTTTCCAGTTGGGCAAAGCTGGCATATTTACCGTACTCAGTATACGCGTCAACCGCATCGCTCAAAGCAGAAACCAATCTGGTCTTTTCTACCGGTTTGCCCTGCTCCAACCCGCGTAGAATCACCGTATAGCGGCAATCCTGCTCATGGAATGTATCCAGTGTGCCAAATCGGATAGGTTTGACTGCCACAATGCTTCCATCGAACAAGCCCTGTTCGTTGGCAATGTCAATCATATGATCTACAAACGCCCGCAGGAAATTCCCTTCACCAAACTGCAACACCCTGACTGGCCTGTGGGGATAGTGTTGTTGCGCCGCGGTAAGCCTTTGCATTGTGTACCCTCCATACGTATCAATTCGGAAAACCACCATGTAACTAATTACATAACCTGATGCTATCTTAGCGCGTTTTGTTGGTTTCGTCAATCGATGAAAAAACCGCTGTATTCTTTGCTTCGTTATTCGAACCTTCTATAACTAAGTGGTTTGATGAGCATTAACATTGCTATTTGGTTAAGAATCAACTATAATAAAGTGTAGATAATTTGCGTAAGCGTTTACAAAGTTGAGGGTTGCCGATGAACATTTATGATATTTCCGAAAAGGCCGGTGTATCCATCGCCACGGTTTCACGCGTACTCAACGGCAGCAGCCGCGTCAGTCCTAAAACCAGAGAGCATGTGCTTGCTGTCATGGCGGAACAGGGCTATGTTCCCAATGCGTTTGCGCGTGGGCTGGGGCTCAAGAGCATGAAGACAATCGGCTTGTTATGTCCCAATGCCGGTGACCCTTACCTTGCGCTCGCCATCACCTATCTGGAACGCGCTTTTCGCGCAAATGGGTATGATTGCCTGCTCTCCTGTACAGGTAAAGCGCGCAGTGACCGTGTCAAGGGTGTGGAACTGCTGCTAAGCAAACTGGTGGATGGCATGGTGCTCATGGGTTCCACATTCTTGGAGGCGAATGAAAGCGGCAATAAATACCTTCAAAATGCCGCAAAACGTGTGCCTTTGGTGATGTTGAACGCTGCCTATGCATGTGAAAATGTGTATTGCGTTGTATGTGATGATTACCGCGCGACCATGGAAGCAACCCAATCCCTGCTGGATTCAGGGCGCAAAAACATCCTTTACCTGTACCACAGCCGCAATGCCAGCGGCCAAAAAAAGTTGGCAGGGTATCAGGCGGGCTTGCAAAGCCGTGGACTGCCTATCAGGGATGACCTGATACATTTCTTTGCTGAAGATAAAATGAGTGTGCCCGCCGTACGCGATTTTCTCCTGTCGCTGGCTCATCAAGGGCTGACGTTTGACGCCGTGCTTTCCTCCGAGGATATCCTCAGCGTCGGCGCCGCCAAATATGCACGCGTTTCCCGCCGCAGTGTGCCGGAGAGCCTTTCCATCATCGGCTACAATAATTCCAGCTTCGCCCTGTGCTGTGAACCAGAGCTTACAAGCGTAGATAACAAACTGGAAGTTCTTTGCAACGCCTGTGTTTCCACGATGCTTAGCGTGCTTTCCGGCAAGGATGCGCCGCAGAAGACCGTTTATCATGCAGAGCTGGTCAAGCGTGGTAGTACACTCTAGCTGCGTCTCCAGCGACTTGCATGACCCCATGAGGATGCTTGACCATCAACATCCAAGCGCAAACATTGTCAAAAGCCACTCGCGGTACTTTTGCTGGGTATCGTTCTGAATGGATGCGTACCCAATAGTCTATTTAGACTGCACGGTACATGTGCAATGGCATCTCGCGAGAGCAAAAACAGCCGCGGCAAGGGCAGCCAAATCCCAGCAAACCCTTGCCGATACTGCTTGATAAACACGATTGATGATCACCTTATACACAAACAGAAATCAACCGCTTGACATTCTGCCCGCTCTGCCGTAGAATAAACCTGCGCAAATGCGCAAGGGGTGCTGACGAAAGTCGGCTGAGATCAGGCGTTCGCCTGGGACCCTCGAACCTGATCCGGGTAATGCCGGCGTAGGAATCAATGGAGCGTCTCCTTTGATGGATTCCGCGTTGCTTTACCCGCAACGGCGGGATTTTTTTGTAGGAGGGGTTTTCATGAGTTACAATCTCAAGCGTCTCACCGAGAGCGCAATTCTGCTGGCCATCGCATTGGTACTAAGTCTGTTTAAATTCTCTGGCCCGTGGGTGCTGGGGGGTAGTATCACCTTTTGCAGCATGCTGCCTGTGGTGATTCTTGCCTGGCGTTATGGTACCGGTTGGGGGCTGCTGTCCGCGTTTGCTTTCAGCCTGATGCAACTGCTCTTGGGTCTCAAGAACGTGCAGTATGCGCCCAACGCCATCGCGGCGATTGCGATCATCATGCTGGACTACGTGCTGGCTTATGGCATGCTGGGCTTCGCCGCTGTTTTTCGCAACGTTATCAAAGATCACAGATGGGCGATTGTCACTGGCATTCTTGTTACCTTCTTTGCGCGCTTCCTGTTCCACTTCGCAAGCGGCGTGATCATCTGGGAAGCGCTCTGGCCCAACGGCCTTGGCTGGGCGCCGCCAATTTGGTCACTGGCCTATAACGCATCGTATATGGTGCCTGAGATGCTCATCACCACCATCGTCGCTACACTTTTATTCAAGCCGCTACAGACACTCTGGCTTGGGGATGATCTCAAAAAGCCGACAAAACACGCAGCCTGATCACTGCCTATGCAGGGATAATCCACACAGCGCTTCCATAACCATCATTAATAAGAACCTGTGCCTTCATGCATGGAAAGGCGCAGGTTCTGTTGGTTTATCAGGTGTGTTTGCCTGCGGTGTTGTTAGTCTTCATAAAGATCGCCGCTGTTCTCCTTGTTTAGCGTACCTTCCAGTTCCACCATGAGAAACTTGGTTAGGGCGCCTACCACAGGCCGATGACGCATGCCTTTGGGCACAATCACAAATTCTCCCTGAGATACCGACAGCAGGCCGTCATCGGTTTCCAGCTCAAATGCGCCTTCCAGCACCATGAAAAGCTCGTCGCTGTGCTCATGCACATGAAAATCCAGCGTGCGGTTTTCCACCTGCACCACACTAAGCATATGCTCATTCAACGTACCAACGTTTTCGTAGCGATACAATCCCTGGACGGCGTTCACAGCCTCCATCAGGTTAACTTTCTGAAGCATTGTCTACTTCCCCCTATGAAACATGAATTTCACGCGTCCAAAGAGTGATAGCAAGCTCTGGCGGTCAAACAGCCACCCAAAACCCAACGTTATCACCAATGCATAGATCAACAGCGGAACGCCCAGCGTAATCCATTTGAAGAAGCCGTTAATGTCCAGCAGCCGGAAGGCCAGAAACGGTCCTGCGATCACTATGACCTGCACAAACATCAGCAGGATTCGCTTGAACGTTTCCCGCCATGGGATATGGGTGATATGCTTTGGCACAAACCAAAGCTGTAGCACTGCGCGCAGGATATTGGATAGAATGATGCCCGCCAGAATGCCCACCACCGCCATGGTAGTGCTGGTTTGCAGCCCCCACCACCCCAAAAGGAGCCCGAACACCAAAGCTGTGACGATTTGCGCCGTACAATGGTGCCGTGTTTCTCGAAACTTCCCGCTGGCGGTGATCATCAGATCCATCGGCATTTTGCAGTGGTCCGTCAATGCTTCCAGCACCACCATGATGCCAATGAGCGGCGCGGCATAGTTGGCATCGGTAATCTTATCGGTATACAGTACGACAAAGGGAACAATCAAAATCGCCGCAACGGAGAACAGCACGGTGGCCAGCGCCAGATAAAGGTACTCAAAATCTCGGTAGGCCTGCTGAAACTTCTGTTTCTCCTCGCGAACAATCAAATCACCAAAACCGCTGTAAATACCTGTTGTTGACATTTTCAAGATGCCCCACAGGCCGATGGTGACCATGTGATAGGTTCCGTAAACGGAAACCATTGATGCATCCCGCGTGATGATGGTCGTCAGCATCACCGCCGCCCCCTGATGAAACGCGGTGGTGAACTGTTGGTACATCGCATCCCACCTGCGGGAAAGCGCCGCTTTGTTTGGCTTGACATACGCATCCACCTGCGGATACATCTTCTTGACATATTTGCTCAGGATCAACGGGCGAACCGCAATGGTGAGGGAAGCCAGAAAACGCACCAGAATGATATCCGCGCGTGCATACGCCAGCACGACAATCACCGCCGTTTGCAACAACAGCGAAGTCATGCTCGCAAGGCTGATCATGAAGGTTCGCTGATCCGCCGTGAGCAGCACGCGGTAACGCGAAAGGGTGAAGAACTCAAGCGCGCCCGCAATCCCCATAGCGCAGATAAGCAGCATCACGCTTGCATAGTCCATCAGGCTTCCATCAATGGTCGCGACCGGGACAAACAGCGGATAGATAGCGGCAAACAGAATCGTTAGCCCCACAAACATCCAGCCCGCTATGTTATAGAACTGCCGAGCGGCAGATACGATGGCGCTTACGCCCGCATGATCTTTATCCGCAAGGGGCTTGTACAAGCTGTAGACCGCCGCCGCCGCAAGCCCTGCTTCCACGAGGCGGAAGTACGTCAAGAACTCTGTGGCAGAGACAATCAACCCGTTAACCTGCGAGCCATAGAAGAGCATCATCAAGCGAGGAGTAACAAAGCCCATCAGCATGGCCGTCAACTGATAGGCTGCGGTGAAAACCGTGTTCTGCACAAAGCGCGACGTTCGGGTATTGCTGCGGTTGTTCAAGGCGGTATCCCTCATCTATCTGTCAAGATGGAGCGGCCTGCGCTCATGCTCTGGCGGTGGCGTCATATAATCCTTGCCGTAAAGCTTGGTGAGTACAAGCTCCGCTTCTCGTGGTATCCGTACTGTCAACTGTCCAAAGGGCGCTGGTATAGGTTCCTGAAAGGTACCTTTCTCTAGCGGTACGCTTAGCAGAGAATAAGCCCCGTTGCTCATATGCAGCCACGGGCTTTGTCCGCCTGTACGAGCAATGCGCCGATAAGCGCTGAGCTTGGTTTCCCATGGGAAAAGCATCCCCATCATGTGCGTAGCCCATAGCAACACGCGTTTGGCAAGCGGAAAGCGATGATACTCTGGGCATCGCTTGAGCATGCCTTGCAGCGTCTTAAGCCTGAAAAGCTTCCAGGCTCGGGCAACGCGCCCAACAGGTAAGGGATCCAGCACAAATAGATCCACAAAAGCCGCGCCGCCAACCTTGCGAACACGCGGCACCCATGTGTCGGATACATCCAGCTTGAACGATTCCTCGCACGCTTGCGGGTAAACCTCCATCAAACGATCAAAACTCTCGCGGGGCAGCACCAGATCCACATCATCATCCCATGGAATGATGGCCTGGTGGCGAACCGCGCCCAGCAGCGTACCGCAAATCGCGCTATAGGGGAGTTCATGCGCTTCCAGTACGCGAACTACATCCGCAAGCACCGCATACAGATCGGCTTGGATAGCCTCCAGCCCGTACGTGGTCACGCCTTCCCCTCCAGCACGGCTTGCACGCTGGCGGCGACGCTGGCACTATCCAGGCCGTAATGTTTAACCAAATACTCCTGATTGCCAACAATAGAACTATACACATCCCGCATACCAAGGCGTACCACGCGTGCGCGGTTATCAGCAAAACCAGACACCGCCTCGCATACCGCGCCGCCAAAGCCGCCAACGATGGTATGTTCCTCAAGGGTGATGAGCACTTTCACTTTGCCGCAGAGCTCCGCAAGGTAAGCTTCATCCATGGGCTTGACCGTGGGAAAGCTCGCAACGCCGATGCTGTAGCCAGCTTCGGCCAGCAATTTTGCCGCGCCGACCGCGCTTGGCAGGATGCCTCCCGCGGTGAGGATATACGCATCCGTGCCATCTTGATATGGTACCGCTTTGCCCGTCTGGTACCCCGCAAGCGTATCGGGATCGCTGAGTACGGGCTCGCCCCCACGGCCGATGCGCAAATAGGCAACCCCCGGCTCGGTCAGGAAACGCTGCATCACGGCTTCGGTCTGCACCGCATCGGCAGGGGCATATACCGTAACGCCCGGCAGCAGCCGCAATGCGCTCATATCCTCTGTCGCGTGATGGGTCATGCCCAACGTGCCGTATACAAAGCCTGCCCCAACGCAAACGATTTTTACTTTGACTTCATGATAAGCGCAGCAGTTGCGTATCTGTTCAAGGCAGCGCAGCGTGGGGAAATTCCCGATGGAATACACGACCACCGTTTTTCCCTCAAGCGCCATTCCCGCAGCCATGCTCATCATTGCCTGTTCAGAAATCCCCGCGTTGATGAAGCGATTTGGATAGGCTTTCATAAAAGGAAACAGTACGCCAAAGCCCAAATCGCCGGTAACGAGCACCAAATCCGGGTTGCGGGCAGCCTCCTGTTCCAGACAGCGGGTGAACGTATCTCTCACGGTTGTTGCGCCTCCAGTTCCTTGACTGCCGCATTAAACTCGTCGCCGCGCGCGGTGCGATAATGCCAGAGCACATCATTTTCCATAAAGCTCACGCCTTTACCCTTGACGGTATCCGCAACAATCACAATGGGTTTACCCTTTCCGCGCGCAGCCAGCGCCTCGGCATAAGCGGCATGCAGCGCGGCGTGGTCGTGCCCGTCAACACGGATCACATGCCAGCCGAAGGTCGCCCATTTCTGATCCAGCGGTTCCAGTTGAATGGTATTTTCCACGCTGGTCAGTGATTGAATCTTGTTGAAATCGATGGTTACGATAAAGTTATCCAATCTGTACTGGTTCGCAATCAAAGCGCTTTCCCAGATAGCGCCCTCATCGCACTCACCATCGCCGATAATGCAAAACACAGTATGACCCTGCCCGTTCATCTTAGCGGCCATTGCCATGCCCATCGCCATCGGCATGCCCTGTCCAAGCGAACCGGTGCTTGCCTCCACGCCCGGCACGCCTTTATGGCTCACATGACCGCTCAACCGACTGCCGTTTTGGCAATGCGTCATTAGCTCTTCGGTCGGGAAATAGCCGCATTCTGCCAACACCGCATAAATGCCGGCACCGGCGTGCCCCTTGCTCAGGATCATGCGATCGCGTTCGGGCATTTGCGGATTGTGCGGATCATGGCACATCACATCGGCATAGAGCACAGCAATGATATCCGCCATTGAAAAAATGCTGCCAATGTGCGCGGTGCCGCCACGACTGGTCATATCCAGCGTATGGCGGCGCACACGGTAGCTCAAGTCCCTGCTTTTTTCAAAGCTCATGTCAGGTTCGCTCCTTTAGAACTTGCGTCTTGAACGTGAGGGTTTAAGCCTTGTCACGGTTTCGGCGCAACGCCAAATATCTTACGGGCAACACACCCGATGGTCTGCGCCATCAGCCGCGCATCGGTGGCAAAAGATTGGCTCTTTGCATACGCCACACGCATACGGTTCTTTTCCCCAAGGATGTTACGCTCATAAGCCCCTTCTGGATCATCATGCCCAACGGCTTCGTCAAGGCTGATGAGCCGGATGGAGCTCGGATCGCTGATGCCTGGTCGTACCCACAGTACACATTGCTCTTCCTGGGTATAGCGCATTGTATACTTCAGCAGCTCCGGCCTTGGCCCGATGAAGCTCATATCTCCCATAAGGATGTTAAACAGCTGCGGCAACTCATCCAGCTTCGTACGTCGCAGAATACGCCCCACCTTGGTTACGCGCGGGTCATTGAGCGCCGTGGTGCCGCTGTACTGATCCGCCCCCACAACCATGGTGCGAAACTTCAGGATATAAAAGGGACGGTTATGGTAGCCACCGCGTAAGGCGCGGTAAAAAATCGGCCCCTTGGATGTAGCCTTGACAAGAAGCGCGATCGGCACCATCGCCACAAACACAAGGGGTAGAAGCGCAATCGCAAGCAGCAGATCCAACGCGCGCTTGATTACTTTGCTATAGATCGGGTAGCGCAGTTTCCCATCCCAATACGGTAGTGCTTCGGGTATTCCAGCGGGCTGTGCCGCATTGTCCTCCCGCTTCAGCAAGTGCATTCAGGGTTTCCCTCCCACACAACGCGGCTTGTTTCCGCTATTCTTTAGGATATCACAGGGCATTTCAGAAGTCAAACGGTTTCCCAAGATAACGGTTGCGTCGAGTACGGCATCGATATACCGCTGGATTACCGTGTTTTTCCGCCGATAATTATCCTGAGTGCCCTGCTGTACTGCGCGCTCTACCCTCAACTATGCCCTTCCTGTTTATAACGTGAAACGTGCTTCTGTTTTCATGCCCGTGCTTTAGTGTGTTTCCTGTGCTCGTTGACCGCGCTAGCCTTTGCCTAACTTGACATGCCTTTGCAGGCTGGCTATAATCGATCTATCAGGCATGTGACACGCAAACAAAGGCGGGAGGCGGAACCATGGCGATACCTTACAGCCGCTATATCATCGGTGGGATTCCCTGGTACAGCGTGCTCATGGTCTCAGGCATTCTGTTTGCGTACCTGTTAGGCGCGCGTGAGGAGCGCCGTGTGGGATTGCCCAAGGATGCGATGCTGGATATGGTGCTCATCGCTGTGCCCTTCGGCATTCTTGGTGCCCGGTTGTACTATGTTTTGATGAGTCTGGATCAGTTTGCAGCTGATCCCATTTCCGTTTTGTACATCTGGCAAGGCGGCATCGCCATGTATGGCGCGCTCCTAGGCGGCGCTGCCGCGGTCTATATCCACTGCCGAATCAAAAGACGCAGTTTCCTGTCCCTGCTGGATATCAGCGCGCCAGGGCTCGCACTTGCGCAAGCCATTGGGCGATGGGGCAACTACTTTAACCGGGAGGCATATGGGCCGGTCATTCAAAATGCCTCCTGGCAGTTCTTCCCGGCAGGGGTAATAATCGGCGATGGCATGGCGCAAACCTGGCATGTTGCCACCTTCTTTTACGAATCCATGTGGAATGCAGCTGCTTTTATCGTACTATGGCTCACGCGTAAACGCATGAAGCAGCGCGGCGATGCCTTTCTTTGGTACCTTGCCCTCTATGGAAGCGGCCGCTTTCTGGTAGAACAGCTTCGGCAGGATAGCCTGTTTGCGTTTGGGTTTCGCGCAAGTCAATACCTCAGTCTTTTGCTATGCTTTGGGGTTGCCGCCGTGTTCCTGTATCGGCAGGCTCGCAAGGCCAGCGGCGAGGCCTTGGCGGCCTCTCTCCTCGCCTGTGCCGTTCCCTTTGCAAGGCTTTTATTACCCTCCGATACCCTGCTATCGGCGATACCGCTTGTGCTTTTGCTGGCGGCTATCACCTGTTTGCTTTTAGCAAAACCTGCACCGCGCTTTGCCATGATCTGGTTGGTGTTTGATATGACCGTATCGCTCTTTTTACTCGTGTTTGGTTTAACCTGGGTATGGCACTCCCCATACTTCATCTATGCGGGACTCTCTATCCCGCTTTCTCTGTCCATCCCCTACGCAACGCTGTCAGGCAGCAAACTTCCTCAGCCAGTATCGGAGGTGTGAAATGCCAGTCGGAAATCATAAAAACGTGATCTATGGCCTTGCCCTGCCGTTGATCGGCAAGCGTTGCCGCTGGAGCAGCGCGATACGCCATGGTGATGCAGCGCCGGATCAAACGGCCGCCATCACACGTGTGCTCAAGCGTAACCATGTGGTGGGTGCCAGCGTGCAAACCATGCGCGACGGGGCGCTTGCTGCGTGCTACACCGCGGGCAATGCCCACCTGAACCCAAATACGCCTGTAACGCCGGATACCTACTTTCGCACTGCCTCCATCGCGAAGATGGCCTGCGCATTATTGGTCATGCGTTTGCAGACGCTTGGCAAACTGGATGTGCAAGAGGATATCTCCGCCCTGTGGGGCAAGCTGATTCGTAACCCAAATTATCCGCAAACGCCCATCCCGCTGGCCGCGCTGCTCAGCCATACCTCTGGCCTTGCGGATAGTCCCCTGTTCTACAGCGCCTATGAAAAACCTGTGGATGTTGATACCATCCTGCGCAACACCTTCACCTACACCAATATGAAACCCTTCGAACGCTTTCGTTACAGCAATTTCGCCGCGGGGCTTATCGGCAGCCTTCTGGAAACGCGGTTTCAGGTGTCACTGGAAGCCTTGGCGCAATCAGAGTTGTTTGCGCCCTTGGGCGTACGCGCAACCTTTGATATCACGACGCTGGGCGACGCCGTAATCGCCAATGCTTACCGTGTGCTTCCTTCTTCCCGCCTGCCTGCCTTTAATGCGATGGAGCGCTTCCATACCTCGACTCCCCTCAACACGCCCGACCCTTCCACCCATTACCTGCTATCCTCCGGTAACCTGTATATCACCGCTACCGGTTTGATGCGGCTCTGCCTGCCGTTGGTAAACGGCGGTTCAAACCAAGGCGAACCATTTTTGGATGAGCGCAGCCTGCGGTATATGCTCTCGCCCACTACCGCATGGCCTGAGCCACAAGTACGTATGCGACATGGGTTGGGGTTGCTGGAAGTTGAGGACGCGGCAATCCATCCCACACGCCTGCATGGCCATCAGGGCTTTGCCTATGGCGCTGTCAACGGTGTATTTTTTGACGATAAGGGCAACGGTTTTGCCTCCCTTAACAGCGGCGCCAGTGAAATGCGCATCGGTCATCTGAGCTGCCTGAACCGCGATTTGATTCGCGTTCTTCTGGGAGGTGTTTCGCATGCATGACGTGGTCACAAACATCATCACCCTGCGGCGCGGCTGGCGGGTCACCGTCAATGATCAGGAAACCATCAACCTTTCTCATGCTGAGATGCGCGCATTCCCCCTCATCAAAGGAGAGCCGTTTGACTTTGAAACGTATAAGCAAAACCTGTTGCTGCACCAGTACCCCATGGCGCTCAACCGCGCCGTCGGTCTGCTGGCCTTGCGCGCCCGCAGTACAACCGAGCTCGCCCGACGGCTGCATGACCACGGCTATCTACCCGAAACCATTGAGATGGTGCTGTACAAACTGGAACATGAAAAGCTTACGGATGACGCGGCTTTCGCCAAAACGTGGGTAGAACAGCGCGCGGCACGCGGCCTTGGTAAAGCCCGCCTGCTGCAGGAACTGCGTGTGAAGGGTATTCAGGATGATCACGCAACCGCCGCGCTGGATGCGCTGGATACAGAAACCACGGATGCACAGGCCATGCAGTTGGCCATGAAGCTGCTCAAGCGGCACGGTGCACTTTCCGCACAGGAAAAGCGCCGCAAGGCCATCGCAGCCATGCAGCGCCGTGGTTATGGGTATGGCGAAGCCGCCCGTGCGTTATCCGCAGCCGATGCTGAATCGGAAACCTCAGTAGATATGATGGATGATGATTCTTACACGGATTAACCTGCGCTGTAATGGTTTTGCGGGCAGGATGCGTGATAGAACCCCGCCCGTATGACTCCGGCGCTCACCCTGCGGCTTACGGCACACAGCAAAGACCCAGTTCCGCTATCGGGAACTGGGTCTTTGCTGTGCCTACCTTGCAAGGGTTAGCCAATGTGGAGGTGCCACCCGGATTTGAACCGGGGAATAAAGGTTTTGCAGACCTTCGCCTTACCGCT
>LVAQ01000013.1 GCA_001604105.1 Clostridiales bacterium Firm_11 | reverse complement strand
TATCTTACAGGTTCCCCGCTCATTGAGCTACTTTTGTTGCACTTATTTTTTCAATCCGCCCATTGATACATCCTGGGTCGTTTGCGGTAAAAGTGTTGACAAGTGAATTTTGCGGGTGTATGATTCTGCTGTTAGCCTGTTGCCTAAGCAGTACTGATGAATGTAGATGGATAGGAAGCGAACTCTATGGGGGAAATGCGAATGAGTACTGCCGCGATACCGCGCCTGTTGGTATGCGGAGCTGCAAAAAGCATGCATGAAAGGCTTGCGCAGTTAGTTGCCGGGGCTGATTGCCATATGGCGCATATGGGTGGAAAACAACGCAGGCAGGTAGTTTCCCTTTGCGGCACGAAGCACTTTCTCGACAAGGTATCGACCGTTTAACACATAACGGCCTTTAGACATGCGGCCAATGACGGCTGCTGGGGGCTGTTTTTTTCCGCCGTTTTTTGCGAAGGCATCGATTGCTTACGGATGAACATGGTTGCCGTGGAACCAACAAGCAGACGGTAGTCTGGCGGCGCCTCGGCTGCGATAAGCCTATGACCAATGCTTTATGGCGGCAACTCGTGAACCGATGCACCAGGGAGGGGTATATATGGATTTTTCAAGAATTACGTGGTGGGGCTATGCCATCGTCGTGGCAATAGGGGTTGGATTTGGAATCCTGCAAAGCGTGATGATGCGCGGCGCGATGCTGGGGAACAAACCGCGCAAATGGCTTTATGCCGTCAAACTGCTGTTGTGGGCTGTCGCGCTTGTGGGGATGGCGATTATTTCCCTGCCGCTATTGGTGGTGTTTGTGGCAGTGGCTTCGCTGACGCTGCTTATCGGCACTGCTATCGTGTATCGCAAAGCACAAAGGGAGGCGCGTTAAGTGCTTGAGGTAAGCCTGTATCCAGAGCATTATGAGGTTTTTGGCGTCAATGTCGGGCTTTCGGTGGTAATATCCTGGTATGTGCTGGCGATTCTGCTGGTCATCATCCTGCTGATCCACTTTCTGGTGGTTCGTCGCATGCAGATCGTTCCCAAAGGTTGGCAAAATGCGATAGAATTTATGGTGGATGGCATGTACCGCTGGTCCGCTGGCAAGGTGGGGCATGCGGCGGATTTTGTGGCGCCTGTGGCGATGACGTTGATGGCTTATGTTTTCTTCAACACCATCATCGAACTTTTTGGCCTGCCGCCTGCTACCGAGGATATCAACTGTACCTTTGCGCTGGGGCTTTGTACGTTTTTCTTGGTCAATGTGACGGGGCTTAAGTTCCGCGGGGGCATCCGAGGCCGATTGCAGGGGTTGAGCATGCCATCGCCCATCGTGCTTCCCATCCGTATTCTGACGGATTTGATCGCCCCCTGTTCTATTGCCATTCGTCTGTTTGCCAATATTATGGTGGGCGGGATTATCATGCAGCTCATCTACGCCGTGGCGCCCATCATCCTGCCAGCGCTGGTCGCCTCGTATTTTAACGTGCTGCACGTTGGCATCCAAACCTTTGTGCTGGGGCTGCTAACCCTGGTATACGTAAGCGAAGCGATTGAATAGCGTTATCTGCGCATTTGCGCGTAACGGATATATGAACAGCAAGCAATGTCAAGGAGGAAATGACCATGACACTAGGGATTATCGCGATTGGCGCGGGTATTGCGGCGCTCTGCGGCGCCGGCGCCGCGCTGGGCATGGGAAACGCAACAGGGAAAGCAGTAGAAGCGATTGCGCGTCAGCCGGAAGCGGCGGGGAAAATTAACTCATCGCTGATGTTCGGCCTGATTATGATGGAAACATGCGCCGTGTACGCGCTGCTAGTGGGCATCCTGATCGTGTTCATCTTAGGCGCTAAGGTGTGACGACGTTACAAGACAAAGTAAGGAGGGATAATGCGTGGAGGGGATGTTTAACCCGCTGTCCATCCTGTTGCATGTCGTCAATGCCGCGATTCTGCTAGTCGCGCTGTATTTCTTGTTGTATAAGCCCGTGCGCAAGTACATGAACACCCGCACGGCTCATATCACAAAGGAACTGCAGGATGTTTCGGACGCGCAGGAGCAACTCAGGCAAGAGCAGATCAAAGCACAGGATGAACTTATGGCTGCGCGCAAGCAAGCCGCCGAGGTGATTGCGCAAAGCGTTTCACAGGCACAGGAGCAGGCACAACAAATTCTGGATGATGCGCACAGTGATGCGGATCTTACCATGAAGCGCGCCCGCGTCGAATCCGATTTTCTGCTTAATAATGCGAGAAATGAGATGCGCGATGAGGTGGCGGGCTTGAGCGTTGTGCTGGCGGAGAAGATACTTCAGCGAGAAGTGACAGAAGCAGACCACGCCAAGCTTGTGGATGACTTCCTGAAAAAGGTGGAATGATCCATGCGTGAAGAAAACGCAATCCTGGATATACACGACGAGGAGGAACACAAGCCGGCTCGAAAGATCCTCCGCGGTCGAATCATTTCGGGCATGCCGCTTTCTGTAGCCGCGCAAAAGCGGGTCGTCAAATATTTCGAGGAACTGCTGGGCGAGCACGTGCGGCTGAGTTACCGCGTAGATAAAACGATGATCGCGGGCATTCGCGTGGAGCTTGACGGGCGCGCTTATGACGGCACGCTGCACGGCCAACTGATGAGTGTTCGTAAAATGCTGACACGTCATGATGAGGAGGAGCTATGAGCCAAACCACATGGAAAGCGGTCGGCGCAAGCCTTGCGGAAAGGCTTTCGGGCTATCAACGCGCCGTGGATGTGCGCAGCACGGGCAAAGTGCTGTTTGTTGGCGATGGTGTGCTGCACATCGACGGGTTGAATGACTGCATGCTGGGCGAGATGATTGAGATCGAAAACGGCATCTTTGCCATTGCCATGACGCTTGAAGAAAAACTGGTTTATGCCGTAGCGCTCAATGGAGAGACGAGCATATCGGTGGGGATGTGGGCATACGGTACAGGGCGTGTGCTCTCTGTGCCCTGCGGCAATGGATTGCTGGGGCATGTGGTAGATCCTTTGGGCTTGCCGCTGGATGGCAGCGATCATATACCGGACGCGGAATTCAGACCGCTGGAAATGCCGGCGCCCCCCATTTTGAGCCGCAAACCGGTAACGAAACCCTTGCAGACCGGGCTGCTGGCGATTGATGCGATGGTGCCCATCGGGCGAGGGCAGCGCGAGCTGATCATCGGGGACAGACAAACCGGCAAAACCAGCATCGCGATTGATACCATTTTGAACCAAAAAGAGGAAAATGTCGTTTGCATCTATGTTGCCATCGGCCAGAAGGCATCCAGCGTAGCACAGATGATCAGCCATTTGCGGGATGCGGGCGCGATGGAGTATACCATCGTAGTCAACGCCAGCGCGGCTGACAGCGCCACGCTGCAATACATCGCGCCCTATGCCGGGTGTACGATGGCCGAGTGGTATATGTACCATGGCAGGGATGTGCTCATTATTTATGATGACTTGAGCAAGCACGCGGTGGCCTACCGCGCCATGTCGCTGTTGCTGCACAGGCCACCGGGGCGCGAAGCTTACCCGGGCGATGTGTTTTACCTGCATAGCCGCCTGCTTGAGCGTGCCGCAAGCCTGAGCGATGAAATGGGCGGAGGAAGTATGACTGCGCTGCCCATTATCGAAACCCAGGCGGGCGATATTTCCGCGTATATTCCCACAAACGTGATTTCCATAACCGACGGGCAGATTTTTCTGGATACGGAGATGTTCCGCGAGGGGATTCGCCCTGCGGTGAACGGCGGGCTTTCGGTCAGCCGTGTTGGCGGAGCCGCGCAGCACAAAAGCATCCGCAAGGTGGCGGGCAAACTGCGGCTGGAGCTGGCGCAGTATCGTGAGCTACAGGTGTTTGCGCAGTTTGCCAGTGATTTGGACGCCTCTACGCAGGATAAGCTAAAGTATGGCGAGAAACTGACCGAGCTAATCAAACAGCGCAACAACTCGCCGATGCCCCTGGCGGTACAGGTGGCGCTGCTCTATGCCGCCACGCAGGGCATGCTGCCACAGGATATGACACAGCGCAGTCTGGAACTGTTCAAGGAAGGGTTTCCGGAGTTTTTTCGCGCCAACTTCCCCAAGGCGTACCATGCGCTCAATGTTTCCGGCGAACTTAGTCACAGCAGCGAAGCACAGCTGCGCGCGGCGATTCAGGCCTGGCTGACAGGCGAAGGGAAGGGTCATCCGGATATGGATCTGGAAACGCCCGCCGCACACTGCCCGCTGCCCGCTCCCACGGCAGGTGAAAGCAAATGAGCTCCATAGCGGAAATTCGCCATCATATCAAAGCTGTGACGGAAACGGCGAAAATCACGCGCGCCATGCACCTGATTTCATCCGCGAAGATGAAAAAGGCGATGCAGGCGCATGACCAGACGGTGCATTACTATACGCTGGTGCGCAGCAACATGCGCTTCATCCTGGATAATGCGCCGGAGGATTTCCGCAGTGATTTTTACCGCGCAAACGGCAGGCGCGCCTGTTATCTGGTAATCGCAGGGGACAAGGGCATGTGCGGCGGCTATAACCACGATGTGCTCAAACTTGCCTATAAGGAAGTTACCGATACCCGCCACCAGAACACGCGATTGATCACTTTTGGGCATATGGCGACCGATTTTTTTCGTCGCAAAGGTGTTATCATCAACGCCAGTTACCTGACCGCTGTGCAAAACCCCACGCTGGATAAAGCGCGTGAACTGGCGGCCGAACTATGCAGGCGCTATAAGCGTGATGAGTTTGATGAAGTGTTTATCATCTTTACGCAGATGCTCAAAGGCGGGATCACCAAACCGACGCGCCTGAGTCTGTTGCCCATCACCAAACACACAGTGAAGCATGTACCGGCGATGCATTCCCCGACCAGTAGCCTTGCTTTTTGGCCGGATGCCCGCGGTGTGCTGGACAGTATGGCACAGCATTATGTGGTTGGGGTTATCTACAGTTGCCTTGTGCAGAGCTTTGCCAGCGAGAACCGGGCGCGGATGACGGCCATGGAATCGGCGACGCGCAACGCGGATGAGATGCTGAAAAAGCTTCGGCTGAACTTAAACCACGCCAGGCAGGCGGCGATCACGCAAGAGATCAATGAGATCATTGGCGGCAATCCGGAAAGCTTTACATTATAAGAGCGCAGGCACATCCGCATAGCACGGGTGTACCTGCGGCGGCAATGGCGAGCGCGATGCTTCCCATTGCGGCAGCCATCCCACCTTGGGAAGGAGAAACACTATGACACAAGGGATTTTGACCCGTATCGCAGGGCCTGTGATGGATGTTCGATTTCATGTCGGCGAAACGCCTCCGATCCATACGCTATTATATGTGATAGACGGAGAACGCAAGGTTGCCGCTGAAGTGCATGAGCATATGGGCAATATTGTGCGTTGCATCGCGCTGGAAGCGACCGAGGGGCTTGCAAGAGGGCTTGTGGTGGAAAGCACAGGGGCGCCCATTACCATCCCTGTGGGGTCGGAAATGCTGGGGCGCGCCATTGATGTGCTGGGACGGCCGATCGATGGCAAAGCGCCGCCGGTGACTGATATGACCTTGCCCATTCATCGCAAGGCGCCGGGATTTGCCCAGCAGCAGGCAGTCGCAACGCTGTTTGAAACCGGCATCAAGGTGATCGATTTGCTGGCGCCCTATGCCCGCGGCGGGAAAATTGGTCTGTTTGGCGGGGCAGGGGTAGGCAAGACGGTTTTAATTCTGGAGCTGATTCACAACATCGCCACCGAGCACGGCGGCTATAGCGTATTTACCGGCGTTGGCGAACGCAGCCGCGAAGGTAACGATCTTTTGATGGAGATGACCAATTCCGGCGTGATCAAGAACACCGCGCTGGTATTCGGGCAGATGAACGAGCCGCCGGGCGCGCGCATGCGTGTAGCCATGACGGGACTTACGCTGGCTGAATACTTCCGTGATGTTAAAAAGCAGAACATGCTTTTATTCATTGATAATATTTTCCGTTACATTCAGGCGGGCAGTGAAGTTTCGGCATTGCTGGGGCGCTTGCCCAGCGCCGTTGGCTATCAGCCGACACTGGCAACCGAGGTAGGCGATCTGGAAGAACGCATCACCTCCACTAATGACGGGTCCATCACCTCTGTGCAGGCCATCTACGTGCCGGCTGACGACCTGACCGACCCCGCGCCGAGCGCGATATTTTCCCATTTGGACGCAACTACGGTGCTCAGCCGTGCCATATCGGAAATTGGCATTTATCCGGCGGTAGATCCGCTGGATAGCTCCAGCCGCATTCTGGATCCCGCTATTGTAGGGCAGGAGCATTACACGGTTGCCCGTCGTGTTCAGGAAGCGCTGCAACGCTACCGGGAATTGCAGGATATCATTGCCATCCTGGGCATGGAAGAACTGAGCGAGGAGGATCAGAAAATCGTTCTCCGCGCACGCCGCCTGCAACGATTCCTGAGTCAGCCCATGGCTGTTGCGGAGGTCTTCAGCGGTATCCCAGGCCGGTATGTGAAACTTGCTGATACGATTGCTTCCTTTAAAGCAATCGTAGATGGTGAAGTGGATGATTTGCCGGAAGACGCCTTTTACATGGTAGGCGATCTGGAAGACGCGCGCAAGAAGGCCAGGGAACTGGGGGTGAACTAAATGGCGAAACGGTTTCACCTGAGCATACTGACCCCTGAACACGCGTTTTACAACGGACAAGTTGAGATGCTGCAGGTTAACGCGATGGATGGGTTGCTTTGTGTGCTTGCAGATCATGCGCCAACTGTGGTAAGCTTGACCGAAGGGGAGCTTACCCTGCGTGACGAAGAAGGCAATACGCGCTGGGCTGCCGCCTCGGATGGGTTTATGACCATCACGCAGGATGAGACAGTCGTTATGCTGCAATCCGCCGAGTGGCCGGAGGATATCGACCGCGTGCGTGCGGAACGCGCCGAAGCGCGCGCCCGCGAAGCGCTGTTGCAGCAGCAGGATCGCCAGAGTTACCTGATGAATCAGGCGATGCTGCTACGAGCCATGACACGCCTGCGCGTAAGCAACCAGCACCGTGTGAACCAATAACAGCAAGGCTGTGGACGCGACTGCGCCCCATCCCATGCGGGGCAAGTACCTGTGCGTTACCATCAGCCGCCGAATGATTCCGGCGGCTTTTCAATAGGAGGGCAACGGCATGGAACACAGGCAATGGGTCAGCCGATACCGTGAGGAGCTCAAGGGCATCGCCATTCTCTGGGTGGTTTATTTTCACAGCAAGCTACTCTTGCCCGGCGCGTGGGACACGCTTCGCGCCATCGGCTATGGCGGTGTGGATATATTCCTGTTTCTGATGGGGATGGGGCTGTTTCGTTCTCTGAGCAGGGGAGAAGAGCTACGTGGCTACGCAACCCGTCGGCTGTGGCGGGTTTTGCCAGCCTACCTGCCGCTGCTGCTTACATGGATGGCCATCATGTACCCGACGTACAACCTTTCCACCGTACAGGCTGCGCGCGGCGTAGCGGGCAATCTTTTCATGGTGGGCTACTGGATACAAACGCCCAAGGTGTTCAACTGGTATGCAAACGCGCAGTTTCTGTTTTATCTGATCGCGCCCCTTTGCTTTGCACTGCTTGCACGCAGCAAAAGGCCAGTCTATATGCTATGCACGCTTCTGGCGTTCAGTGCTGGGGTTGGTATTGCGCACATCGGGCTTCCGCAGATGATGGCGGTATCCCGTCTGCCGATTTTCCTGCTGGGCATGGCGTTTGGCATGGAATGGCCTGTGCGTGCCCGCCGCGGAGTCATGCGCATGGTTTATCTACTCGCGTTGGTGGCTGGGCTTGGGTTGTTGCTGTATAGCCTGCGGGCTGGGGATGGGTTGTTGATTGACTATGGTATGTACTGGTACCCGTTTGCATTGATCACGCCTGCGCTATGCGTTGGAATCTCTTATCTATTCCACAAACTGGAACGAATCGCCCCGCTGTTCATGCCGCTGCGCGTGATTGGGCAAAGCTCGTTCGAGATTTACATCCTGAACATTTGGATGGTAGAAGTTGCGAAAGCGCAGGGTGTAACCGATGCATGGAGCTGGATCGGCCTTTGTGTGGCGAACATCCTCTTGGGGATTGGATACCATACGCTGGTGACATTGGGCGTTAGAACAGTGCGTGCAAAGCTGACCAAGGCAGGCACCCCAGCATGATCAGGGGTCAATCGAATGCAATCAAACCGCTGTGGCGTATTGACGCCATGGCGGTTTTTTCCAAACGGCGTTAAAGAAGCACGCATTTCTGCTGTAGATAGTAAAACAACTGTGAACGGGAGCATTGTGTTTGGACATCGGAGGCCTGCCATTATTCAGGTTGGAATAACCAGCTACACGTTGGGCGAGCGTGCAGCATAGTCAATAAGTATAAACGATTGCGTTGTCCTTGTAGGAGAATCATGCTATAATGCAAATGACAGCGATGAGGAGAGGCGGCGCTATGCATGCGGCGTATTGAAACCATTCATGCGGTAGGGCAGGTGCTATGTCATGATGTGACACGCATTGTGCCCGGGCAATGGAAAGGCGCGCAGTTTCGCAAGGGTCATGTAGTGACCAGTGAGGATATCCCTATGCTTTTAAGCATGGGGAAAGACCACTTATACGTGTGGGAGATGGATGAAGACCATCTGCATGAAAACGACGCGGCGTTGCGCCTGGGCAAGCTGTGTCAAAACGAGTGGATGCAGGCGGGAGAAATCAAAGAAGGAAAATTGGAACTGACCGCGATGCGGGATGGCTTGTTTACCGTGGATACAGAACGGCTTTTGCAAATCAACATGCTGGAAGAAATCATCATTGCGACCCGTCACACGAACGACGTCGTCAAAGCGGGGGATAAGCTTTGCGGTACGCGGGTGATTCCGCTGGTGATTGCCAGGAAGCAGATTGAAAAAGCCGAAGCCATTGCGGGTACGGAGCCGTTGCTTTCATTGAGACCATTTCGACCGTTGAAAGCGGGTATTATCACCACGGGCAATGAAGTGTTTCATGGCCGCATTCAGGACAGTTTTACCCCTGTGGTTCGCAAGAAACTGGCGGCATACGGCATAGAAACCGTACATCATCTTGTGACGGACGATGCGTCGGAGAATATACAAGCCGCCATTAATACCATGCGTGCGAAGGGCGCTGGCTTGATCCTATGTACCGGCGGCATGAGCGTGGATCCAGACGATATGACCCCCGCAGCCATTCGGGCAAGCGGCGCGCGTATTGTCAGCTATGGCGCGCCGGTGTTGCCGGGCGCGATGTTGCTTGTGGGCTACTTTTCTGATGGTGTTCCCATCCTGGGGTTGCCTGGCTGCGTGATGTACGCCAAAGCAACCGTTTTTGATCTGCTGCTGCCGCGTGTGCTGGCAGGCGTAGAGATCACGAAACAGGATATCGCGCGCCTTGGCTGCGGCGGGCTGTGTCTTGGATGCCCGGTATGCACCTTTCCTAACTGTGGTTTTGGTAAAGAATCATAATAATAGTATGGAGGCGTTTTCATGAGAAAACTACTGGCGTTTCTGCTTGTTGTTGTACTGCTGTCAAGTATGGGAACCGCAAGGGCGGAGAGCGCCTCCCAAACAGAAATCGTGGTTTTCGCCGCCGCGTCCATGACCGAAGCCCTTCAGCGGATTGCTAGGCAGTATCAGGTCGTTGCGCCGAATGTTACGCTTACCTTCAATTTCGATTCCAGCGGTACCTTGCAGACGCAGATTGAGGAAGGCGCGTATGCGGATGTGTTTATCTCCGCGAGTCAAAAGCAGATGGACGCGCTGGATGCATCAGCCGGAATCGATAAAAACCCTGATGCACAAGACTTTGTACTCCAGGGCACACGATTTGACCTGCTTACCAATACGTTGGTGTTGATTGTACCGGAAGGCAGCAATAAAGATATCACATCTTTTGCGGATGCGGGCACGGATAAGGTTGATTTGATTGCCCTTGGCAACAGCGATGTGCCTGTGGGTCAATACGCGCAGGAGGTATTCGCCTTCTTGGGGCTTTGGGATCAGCTGAACACAACGGGAAAGGTTACATTTGCCTCCAACGTTAAGGAGGTACTTTCGCAAGTTGCGCAAGCCGCAGTGGATTGCGGCGTTGTTTATGTTTCGGATGCTGCCACCGGAACGGGCATTACGGTTGCGGCAAACGCGCCTACTGGCAGCCATAAGCCGGTGAACTATCCGGCAGCGGTGCTCAGAAACACCATGCAACCCGAAGCGGCAATGGCGTTTCTTAACTATCTCAAGGGGGAAGAAGCCACTGGGGTATTCACCGAGATTGGCTTTGCGATTCCTCAACGATAACGCAAGTGTCGACCCCGTTACCCATAACAATGCAAGGAGCGCTCGCGCCTGAGGGAGGAATTATGGACTTATTCCCGCTTATCAATTCACTGCGTGTAGCGATTATTTCCACAGCGCTCACCTTCCTGATTGGCATTTGGGCTGCTCATGGCGTTACGCGGTTGCCGACCTGGCTTAAGGGTGCGCTGGATAGTGTTCTGACGTTGCCGTTGGTGTTGCCCCCTACGGTCGTTGGCTTTTTCCTGCTTAAAACCATCAGCCCTAAAGCGCCGTTGGGAGCGTTTTTTCTGCAAGCATTTGATATCAAGCTTACAATGGTGTGGTACAGCGCCGTATTTGCGACTACGATTGTTTCCTTCCCGCTGATGTATCGTACGGCACGCGGCGCCTTTGAACAGCTGGATCCCGCATGGGAAGCCTGTGCACAAACCATGGGGCTCGGAAAGCGCTTTATCTTCTGGCGTATCAAACTGCCCAACTGCAAAGCGGGGTTGCTGGCAGGCACGGTGCTTGCCTTTGCGCGGGCATTGGGTGAATATGGCGCAACGACCATGGTGACGGGGTATATTCCCGGGCGTACAGCCACCATCGCGACTACGGTATACCAGCTTTGGCGGGAAGGGAACGATAGGCTGGCGCTGCAATGGGTGCTCATTGATCTTGTGATATCGCTTGCCGTGCTGGTGGCGATCAACATGCTGGAACTTCGGGGAGGTGCCGCGCGTGCTCGAAGTGAGGCTTAAAAAGCAATATGCGGGCTTCATGCTCAACGTCAGGTTTCAGGCACGGGATGAAGTAATGGCGTTGCTGGGTGCGTCCGGTGCGGGCAAGACGATGACGCTCAAGTGCATCGCGGGCTTGGTCAAGCCGGATGCCGGCTATATCGCGCTGGATGGGCGCGTGCTGTTTGACAGTGAAAGACATATCGACATCGCTCCGCAGGAACGCGGTGTTGGCCTGCTGTTCCAGAACTATGCGCTGTTTCCCAATATGACTGTTCGGCAAAACCTACTGTGCGGTTTGATGCACGTAACAGCACGCGCCGAACGCAATCATGAGGTTGAGCGCCTTCTCACGATGTTTTGCTTGCAAGGGCTTGCAGATAGGCTGCCCAGCCAGCTTTCCGGCGGACAGCAACAGCGCGTTGCGCTGGCGCGTTGCTTGGCACGTAAGCCGAAACTGTTGTTATTGGACGAACCTTTTGCCGCGCTGGATTCGCATCTGCGTTGGCAACTGGAGCAACAACTGTTGGATACGCTTGCTGCCTTTGAGGGCACAACGCTTTATGTGACGCATGACCGGGAGGAGACGCGCCGCCTGTGCCAACGCGTTTGCGTGATGCGCGGCGGCACAGCGCTGCCTGTGATGGATACGCATCGTTGGTACCATACCCCCGATACGCAAAGCGCCGCGTTGCTGGCTGGTTTTGAAAACGTGGGAACCGCCTGTTGGGTAACCAGCGGATATGCGGATATCCCGCAATGGGGAACTACCTGGCCTTGCACGAAGGCGGATGTAACGGGTGTCGCGTTCCGTGCTGAAAACGCCTGCCTTTCGGCCATCCAAAAGGATTTGGCAATCCGCTGTCGAATCCTTCGTTCATCGGAACAGGAGACGATCTGCGCCCCGCTGGGACAGATGAATACACTGTTGCGAGCACTTCCAGATAGCCGCTTTGCAGCCGGAGATGAGGTTTGGCTTTGTGTGCGGCCTGAAAACGCCATCTGGCTTGGGCGGGAGGAATAATTATGTTTACAGCGGCAGTGGTTACGGTGAGTGATCGCGCCTTTGCAGGCATTCGGGCAGATGCGTCGGGGCCAATCATCAGCCAGATGCTCAGCCAGGCAGGGTATGATGTGGTCGAACCTGTTTTGGTACCGGATGAAGAACCGTTGATCAAACAGGCGCTCATTCGCCTTGCGGATGATAGGGATGTGGCGCTTGTAGTAACCACAGGCGGTACGGGGTTTTCGCCGCGGGATGTCACGCCGGAAGCAACGCTGGCTGTGTGCAGACGACAGGCCGAAGGCATCCCCGAAGCCATGCGCGCGGCATCTTTGGCCATAACGCCAAGGGCAATGCTCTCTCGCGCGGCAGCGGGGATTCGGGGGCAGACGCTGATCATCAACCTGCCGGGAAGCCCGAAAGCAGCGGCTGAAAACCTGGCCGCTGTACTGGACACGCTTGCGCACGGATTGCAGATGCTGCGTGGGGGCACGGCGGATTGTGCCGCAATGCCATAAGGAGGAAGTTAACGATGCTGGATACCTGCGGACGAGAGGTGCGCACGCTTCGCCTTTCTGTGACAGAAGCCTGCGACCTGCGGTGCCGCTATTGCATGCCGGAGGCCGGGTTGGCGCCGCGCGGCGAGCCGTTATCGGCGGATGCGTTGGTTGCCATCGCGCAAAGCGCGGCACGCCTGGGTATCAATAAAATCCGGCTTACGGGCGGTGAGCCGCTCATCCGCAAGGATATCGTGATGATCTGCGAGCGCATCGCAAAGCTTGAAGGCATTACCTCGCTGTGCATAACCACCAATGGTACGCGGCTTGCACAACTGGCCGAAAAACTGCGCAAGGCGGGCGTGCATCGGCTTAACCTATCCCTGGATTCCCTTGATGATGCAAGGTACCGCGAGCTTACGCGCGGCGGGGCGCTTGCGCCTGTGCTGGAAGGGCTTGCGCGCGCGCTCGCGGCTGGTTTTGAACGGGTGAAGATCAACTGCGTGTTGATTGGCGGCGTGAACGATATGGAAATTGAAGCGTTTGTGGCATTGACGCGAAAATGGCCTGTGGATGTGCGTTTTATCGAGCTGATGCCTATGGGAGAGTGTGCGGGGTGGCCGCAGGAGGCATTCCTCAGCGCGGAGGCTGTGCTCCAGCGCTGCCCGGAACTACGCCCCATCGGCGGCGAGGGGGTTGCAGTGCGTTATCGCCTGCCGGATGGACTTGGCGCGGTGGGACTCATACGCCCCATGAGCCACGCTTTTTGCGGGGAATGTGACCGCATCCGCATTACGGCGGATGGTATGCTCAAGCCGTGCCTGCATTCCGGAGAAGAAATCTCCCTGCGCGGACTTACCGGGGAAGCGTTGCTGGGTGCGCTTGCGCGCGGCATCGGCAACAAACCCGCGACGCATCACCTCAAAGAAGGACATAGCGATACCGATCGCCGTATGAACCAGATCGGAGGATAATATGGGGGAACTGACGCACTTTAACGATGAAAACCGCGCCCGTATGGTGGACGTGACCGATAAGCCCAGCACCCAGCGCAGCGCAATCGCGGAAGGTTTTGTGCATATGCGCCCGGAAACGCTTTCGCTCATCCGTGAGGGCGGCATCAAAAAAGGGGATGTGCTTGCGGTGGCGCAGGTGGCAGGCATTATGGCCGCCAAACGCACCAGCGAACTGATACCTATGTGCCATCCCATCGCCCTTACCGGCGTGGATATTTCCTTTGGCTTTCAGGATGCGGCAGATGATCGATGCGGGGTGACCATCCGCGCTACGGTGCGCTGCAAGGGAGAAACTGGTGTGGAAATGGAGGCGTTGATCGCTTGTGCAACTGCTGCCCTGACCGTCTATGACATGTGTAAAGCGGTGCAGCGGGATATGGAAATCGATGGCATACGGCTTGTTCAAAAAACGGGCGGTACGCATGGGGACTATACCCGCACGAACGCGCTATGATGGCAAATCAAAATCGATGCGCTTGCGAATTGCGGCGCAAGCAGGAGGCAACTGTTTTGGCTAGCGTGACCAGTGTGAACATCAGTGAAAAAAAGGGGATGCGCAAACGGCAGGTCGAGCGCATCGAGCTTCGCAAAGGACACGGTATCGTGGGGGACGCGCACGCGGGGGATTGGCACAGGCAGATCAGCCTGCTGGCGGAGGAGAGCATTGATACCATGCGGGCAATGGGGCTTGAAACGCTTACACCCGGGGCGTTTGCCGAGAACATCAACACCGAAGGGATCGAGTTGAAATCGCTGGCGGTGGGTACGCTGTTGAGAATAGGCGCATGTGTGTTACGGGTAACGCAAATCGGCAAAGAATGCCATCATGACGGCTGTGCGATTCAAAAAGCCACAGGGCACTGCGTTATGCCGCTGGAAGGGATTTTTGCCGTGGTGATAGAAGAGGGCTTTGTGCAATCAGGTGATGCTATCAGCGTGATGGATTGACAGTAGGGTTGATCACTGGCGGGCGATTCCCGAAAAGGGAGATTGCGGCGGACAAAGCAAGCACACTGTATCTTTTCAGGCAAGCCGTATCCGCGTTAGCGCGATGGCAAAGTTGTGGCGTTACGGGGGCTGTTGCACGGTCGTTATCCTCCCTTGTACATAACGCAGTACAGCGCGAGGTCAACATCCCGTTCTCCATGGGATACCTTGCTTGTGGGAAAGCGTGCGGCAGACGCTGGTTTGCGGTATATCCCTTGTGGCTGAATGGAGGTCAAACACTATTAAATGGTGGTGGCAGACAATGCGCATTTGTGACGTGCTTGCGGTTCCGCGTGGCATAACCGCAGTGGTGGGCGGCGGAGGCAAAACATCACTTATTTGGAGACTGGCCACGGAACTTTGCCAAATGGAGCGGGTGTTGCTGACTACCACAACGCATATGATGCCGCCTCCCTGCCCTACGCTCGATACTCCTGTGCCTGCACAAATAACCATAGCGTTTCAGGAGAACCGTTTGCTGGCGGTGGGGGCGATACAGGCAGATGGTAAGCTGGCCGAAGCAAGGGCGTTGCGGAGCCATTACGCAAGCCTTGCGGCGTATGTGCTCATCGAAGCGGACGGTTCCCGTGGACTGCCGCTGAAAGCGCCAGCCGACCATGAACCGGTGATTCCGGCGGAAACGGCGCTCACAATTGCCGTAGCGGGCATGGGTTGTGCGGGCAGGCGTATCGGCGAGGTGACGCATCGTGCCGCGCGCTACGCATCACTGTTGGGTGTGACGGAGGTTGATCTGGTCACCCCAAAACGGGTCGCTGCGATGCTGATGCATCCGCAAGGGCAACGAAAGGACGCAGCGGGGCGCTATGCGGTGGTTCTTAATCAGGCGGATACGCCGGAGAGACTTGCCTTTGCACGATCCGTTGCCGCGCTGCTGCCGATGGATGTGCTCATCACCGCGCTGCAAACCAGACCGTGGTGGCAGGAGCACTGGGTCGGCGGGGCATCGGTGCAAGCAAGTGGATAGCAGGCCGTGCAAGCATGGCTGGTTGCGATGTACTTTCAAATCAGGTAGGCTTTCATTATCCGGCATACGATGCGATGGTTTTGAAACGTACAAAACTGAAACCGTATTGAAGGCAAATCGATATCAAGCAAAGAAAGCCAGAGGGTTTTGAGATGTTGGCAGTAATCAAAGGAGCGGGCGACTTGGCAAGTGGAGTGGCGGTTCGCCTGCACCGTGCTGGGGTGAAGCTGGTTATGACCGAAATTCAAAAGCCAACGGCGATTCGTCGTACAGTGAGTTTTTGCCGTGCGGTATGGGAAGCGGAAGCGACTGTTGAACATGTGCGTGCGCGACTGGCAGCCGATGTGGACGCTGCCCGCGACATTGTACAGCAAGGGGACATCGCGGTTCTCATTGATGCGGATTCCGTTTGTCTACAGGCACTCCAGCCGGATGCGGTGATAGATGCAAGGCTGCTCAAGGATAACCCCGATACGCGCATTCAGGATGCCAAGGTTGTAATTGCGCTGGGGCCGGGGTATACGGCGGGGATCGATTGCCATGCCGTGGTGGAGACCATGCGCGGGCACGATCTGGGGCGCGTATTGCTCAGCGGCCATGCGATGCCGGATACGGGGTTACCCGGAAGCATCGACGGGTACACGGGGGAGCGTATCCTTCGCGCACCATGCAGCGGCATATGGCATACGAATCTTGAAATTGGCGCGGCTGTGAACCAAGGGGATGTGGTGGCTACGGTTTCCGGCGTGCCAGTACAGGCTGCCCTTGATGGCGTGTTGCGCGGGCTGCTGCCGGATGGCACGCCTGTTACAGGCGGCATGAAAAGCGGGGATGTAGACCCAAGAGGGATTCCGGATTATTGTGCTACGGTCAGCGACAAGGCACGCGCCATTGGCGGCGGCGTGCTGGAGGCGCTGTTAATGCTTACGGGAGGGATATCATGACAGATAACACAATGGACGTCAAACTATCCAAACTTGCCAAATGCTCGGGATGCGGGGCAAAAGTGGGCGCGGGAACGCTGTCCAAACTGTTGGGCGATTTACAGACGCATAAGGATCCAAACCTGTTGGTGGGTTATGATACCAGCGACGATGCATCGGTTTATCGTGTGAGTGACACGCTTGCCATGGTGCATACCATTGATTTCTTTCCGCCGATGGTTGATGACCCCTATACATTTGGGCAAATTGCTGCTACCAATGCGCTTTCGGATGTTTACGCGATGGGCGGAGCGCCGAAGCTGGCACAGAATGTGCTCATTGTGCCGGATGATCTGCCCAAGGAAACAGTGCATGAGATTCTGCGCGGCGGGTATGATAAGGTATATGAAGCAGGCGCGGTGATTACCGGCGGGCACAGCATCTATGGAGATGAACCGGTGTATGGCTTGGCGGTCACAGGGTTTGTGCATCCGGATCAAGTGCTAACCAACTGCGGGGCGCAGGTGGGGGATGTGCTGTTTCTCACCAAACCGATTGGTATCGGCATTCTGATGACGGCGCGCAAGGCGGGCTTGCTATCTGCGGAGGATGAAGCGCGCTGTATTGAACTGACGACGACGCTTAACCGTGCGGCCGCGGAAGCCATACGTCCCTTTACCATCCATGCCTGCACGGATGTGACAGGCTTTTCGCTGATGGGGCATGGGCTTGAGATGGCGCAGGGCAGCGGCGCCAGCATGGTGCTGTACCCCCGTGATGTTGACATGATCCCCAGTGCAATCGCCTTCGCAAAAGAAGGGTATGTGCCAGGCGGCATGTACCGCAACCGGGATTTTGCTGAAGCGAAGGCAGATTTAGGCGAGGTTGCGCGGGAGATTGCGGATGTGCTCTTTGACCCGCAGACTTCCGGCGGGTTGCTGATAGCCGCCGCACGGGAACAGGCGGATGAGGTTTATGCGGCGCTTAAAGGTGCGGTGCCATCGGCGCAGCGCATTGGCGAGGTGATCGCGCGGCAAGAAAAAACCGTGATTCTGCGGTAATCAACGCAGCGATAGCTGCGATGTGAAAACCATGCGTGCTCTTGGAGAAAGCAAGGCTGTATAGGCAGTAATAGTAACTTTATAATCAAGTGGATGCTGGTGCTGGATGCGTGTAAATAGTCGCATAGGCGCAACACGAAAACCGGAAGCGAATTCGCTTCCGGTTTTATGTGAATTGTTAGGCGTGCGTTGCCATGCGCATGCAAACGATGAACGCGTCAGGCGTTACGGCGTTCATGTAATAAACAGAACCAAGGAGCCGTCACCAGCGCCTGTGCTTCGCGCCTGCGTCGTACCCACCGTTTAATAACCGCATACCCTTTCAAGCGGTTTGACGGGATTTAATACAGGAACGCCGCTAGTTTTGTGAGCGCTGCCTTGTCGCCCTCAATCCGGATTTTTTTAAACAACAGCGCCTTAACTGGGTTGAGCCTACGCTGAAACACCGCGAGGAGATCAGCTTCTTTTCCGGATATGGTCACATCTGCCGCGTCATCCGCGTTCAGGTCAGAATAAACACCGTTGCGAAGGGCAAAGGCAGCGGTGAAACCCGTATCAACGGTTTGGAAACGATAGGTGAAGGTAATTCCTACGAGCGCATATCCGTTTTGTTTTAGCACATCACACAGAACAGGCATCAAAGCGGCCAGGCTGTCTGTTTTGGTGGCGAAATCCTGCGCCGCCGCAATATCCTGCTGAAATGCTGTCATCAAAGCGCTTAAACCTCCTTTGAGATGCACATTGGATGAGGAAGGAGCTGCTAACGCTTGCCGAGCTTCAAACTAGAACTCCGCGCTGCCAGTGGTGCGGGGGAAGGGGAGCACATCGCGGATGTTGGTGATTCCTGTCAAATACATGACCAGGCGTTCAAAGCCCAGCCCGAAGCCGGCATGCGGCGTGGTGCCGAAACGGCGCGTATCCAGGTACCAGTTATACTGCTCTTGCGGCATGCCTAGTTCCGCGAGGCGGGACAGCAGCGTATCCAGCCGTTCTTCGCGCTGGCTGCCGCCTATTAGCTCGCCGATTCCGGGCACCAGCATATCTACCGCTGCGACGGTGCGCCCATCGTCATTCATGCGCATGTAGAAAGCCTTGATATCCTTGGGGTAGTTGTAGACAAACACGGGCTTGCCAAAGTGCTTCTCCGTCAAATACCGTTCATGCTCAGTTTGCAGATCGATACCCCAGGAAACCGGGAATTCAAAGGCTTGCCCGCTCTTTTGCAGGATGTCGATGGCATCGGTATAGGTGCAACGCGCAAATTCACTCCCCGCGACAGCCGAAAGCTTATCCAGTAAGCCTTTTTCCACAAAACCATCCAGGAAAGCCATCTCTGCGGGCGCGGCTTGCATGACATGCGTAATCACGTACTTGAGCATTGATTCCGCCAAATCCATATCGTCAAACAGATCCGCAAAGGCGATTTCCGGTTCAATCATCCAAAACTCCGCGGCATGGCGCGGCGTATAGCTCTTTTCGGCACGGAAAGTAGGGCCAAAGGTGTACACATTGCGAAAAGCCATGCAGAAGGTCTCTACATTTAGTTGCCCACTCACGGTCAGGCTGGCCTGCTTGCCGAAGAAATCCTCATGGTAATCCACGTTCCCCTGCGCGTCACGCGCGGGTTTGTCAACATCCAGCGTGGTCACCTGAAACATGGCGCCGGCGCCTTCGGCATCACTGGTGGTGATGAGCGGCGTATGCACATACACAAAACCGCGCTCCGCAAAAAACGCGTGGATGAACTGCGCCGCCAACGAACGGATGCGAAACACCGCAAAATAGGTGTTCGTACGGGGGCGCAGATGCGCGATGGTACGAAGGTATTCAAAACTATGGCGTTTCTTCTGCAAAGGGTACGAAGGATCGCACGCGCCAATCAATTCAACGGTATGCGCTTTGAGTTCAAAGGGCTGCTTCATTTCGGGCGTGAGCGAAAGCGTACCGCGTACACGGATGGCACTGCCAAGGGTAATTTTAAGCGCGTCGGCGAATCCCTCGGTCTTATCCTCTTCCAGCACAATTTGCAGGTTTTTAAAGTGGGTGCCGTCATTGAGCTCCATGAATCCGAATGCTTTGCTGTCGCGTACGGTGCGTACCCAACCGGATACCGCACAATCCGCGATATCTGCCTGGGGTGGATTGTGGAATAGGCTGTGGACGGTAAACTCTGCCATGCGCTTATGCCTCCTCGGTATTTGCTCTGCCTAGCATCGCCGCGCCGATTATACCGGCATCCGCGCCAAGGCGTGCGATTTCGATCCTTGCATAGGGAAGTTCTTTGAGCAGCAGATAGCGTGGCAATTCCGCGCGAATCGCATCCAGCAGGAAGCTGCCCGCTTTACTCACGCCGCCGCCCAGGATAATAATTTCTGGATCCAGAAAGCAGATGATGGTATCGATAGCCAGACACATGTATTTTACATAGCGGTGGAATATTTCCAGAGAAACTGCATCGCCGTTCTTTGCACAATCAAAAACCATTTTCGCGTTGATGGCGCTTGCGTCGCCGCCGCAGGCGGCATACAGCCCGCTTTCCGGGTGGGTTGGCAAAGACTCGCGCCCCATGCGGATAATGGCTGTGGCGCTGCAATAACGTTCCAGACACCCGCGGTTGCCACAGGTGCATGGCACGCCATCAATATCCATGGGGATATGGCCAATTTCACTACCCACACCATGAAAGCCGCTCCAAGGCTTGCCGTTGATCACGATGCCGCCGCCAACGCCTGTCCCAAGCGTCATAAACACGCTGGAATGGGTGCCTTCGCTGACGCCGCAGATGCTTTCGGCATAGCCTGCCACGGTGGCGTCGTTATCAATCCACACAGGCTTAGCCAGATACTTTTGAAGCGCAGCGCGCAGGGGTACATTTTGCCAATGCAGATTTGTGCAGAACAGAACATTGCCCGTATCCTGATTGGCAATACCCGGCACACCTACGCCAACGGAATGCACATCCGCAAGGGTATACCCCGACTGCGCCAGTACCTTTAGCGCACAGGTGCCCATGTCATGGATGATATCCGCAAATGGCCTGCCAACCTTGGTATCGGTCGCATCCTGCGCCAGAATGCAGCCCTTTTCGTCCACCACGCCGATTTTGATGCTGGTGCCGCCAACATCAATCCCTATATATACCATGTTCATGCTTCCCTTCGCTTCAACCCATCTGGTGGGTATGTGTTAAGACTGGGCTTCCTCTTTGCTTTGGTTTTGGGCGATCATCTCATTCAAACGTCGATCCAGCTCATGCGCGGCACTGTAGCCAAGCCGTTTGAGGCTCATGTTGCGGGATGCGACTTCGATGATGATCGCAAGGTTACGCCCGGGGCGTACCGGCATGATCTGGTAGGGGACTTTAACGCCCAGAATGGTTACGGTTTCTTCCGTCAAACCAAGGCGATCATATTCCTTGCTCTGATCCCATTTCTCCATATGGATGACCATGTCGATGGATTTGGAAACGATAACCGAGCCGACGCCGTACATCGCGCGGATATCGATAATACCGATGCCGCGAATCTCCATAAAATGGCGAACCATTTCTGGCGCTTCCCCGATCAAACGGTCGTCTGCCACGCGGCAGATGTCAACCACATCATCCGCCACCAACTGATGGCCGCGTTTGACCAGTTCCAGCGCGGCTTCGCTTTTGCCCACGCCGCTTTCGCCCGTCAGCAGCACGCCTACGCCGTACACATCCACCAGCACACCGTGGCGCGTCACATGCGGGGCAAGACTCCGGCTTAAGTACATGATCAGCTGAAGGGAAAATTTCGTGGTTTTCGCGTTGCTCTGGAAAACCGGAACATCATGCTCTTTGGCCAGTGCCATGAGTTCTTTGGGAGGAATCATGCCCCAGCAGACTACGATGCAGGGGAGCTTGTAGCGCATATAGGGCTCCAGGGCGGCATGGCGCTTTTCGGCGTCGAGCGCCTCCAGATACGTCATTTCCACCTTGCCGATCACCTGCGGTCGCTCATAGGCAAAATACTCGTAATAGCCGCAAAACTGCATACCTGGTCGGTTGATATCCGTCGAATTGATATCCATTTCGTCACGCGAAGAGGCGTTTAGCACTTCCAGGTTAAGCGCCTTAACAAAATCCGCCGTTTTGATCAATGCCGGTCACTCCCTTTTGCAAGCACCCTCAGGTGAGCACATGTTCTGAGACAAAACGGGCAACGCCGTCTTCCGCATTGGTTTGACATACGTAGCGCGCGGCAGCTTTGACATCATCTCTGGCGTTGCCCATCGCCACACTATGCGGGGTGAAAGCAAGCATGGAGAGATCGTTCAGGCTATCGCCAAACACCATGGTGCGTTCCGGCGCGATCTCCAGCATTGCGGAGAGCCTAACAAGCGCGGAGCCTTTGCTGACGCCCTCCGGTTGCGCTTCTAAAAAATACGGTTTGCTGATGGTGAAAACCACATTGGGGAAAGTTTGCTGGATTTGGGGGTATATGCGCTCCACTTCGGCAGGATCGTGCACAAACAGTAGTTTTGGCACAGGGAAGGTGGTGAAAGCCTCCAAATCACCCACGGCGATGCCATTCATGTGCGAGGAGCGCTGATAGTTAACGCTGGATGCGCATTCCAGATCATAATAGAAATCATCCCCGCGGTAGCTTTGGGCATAAAACCCATAGGGCTTCAAATACCGAAGGATATCCTTCGCCAGCTCGGCAGGAAGGTCGATACTATCCATCACGGTATGATTCGCATTAACAAGCTGGGAACCGTTACAGGCGATATAGGGAAGACCGGTGTCAAGCAATTGGGTATATTGCAGCATACTGCGTGCCGCGCGCCCACTGGCGGGGATAAGACGGACGCCTTGCCGCTTTGCGCGGGCAAATACTTCCAGCGTGAAGGGGCTGAGTTTCGCATGCTCATTGAGGAGTGTATCATCAAGGTCGGTTACGATGGTATCAATTTGCAAAGCAGGTACTCCTTTGGTTTGATTTCGGAAAGGATAGGGATACACTACGGGTTACGCCGCTTGGCAAAGAACGCCGTTAGCAGCGCCTGTGCCTCCTCCGCCAGCAGGCCGCCTGCACAGGGGACTTGCCAATAAAAGGCGGGATCGCTGGCAAGCGCATAAAGGCTTTCACAGCAACCTTGCTTGGGATCGCTTGCGCCAAAAAAGCACTGACCCAGGCAGGCCATGATCATCGCGCCGGTGCACATGGGGCAGGGTTCCAGCGTCACATAGAGCGTACAATCGTTCAGCCGTCGATAACCCAGCTTTGCGGCGCCCTCCCGCAGGGCAAGCACCTCCGCGTGCGCGGTAGGATCGCGCAAGCGCTCGCGTGCATTGCGTGTGGCGGCGATCACTTCTTCGCCGCGCACCAACACCGCGCCGATGGGTGTTTCGCCTTCTGAGGCTGCTATTTCAGCCTGCGCGAGCGCAAGGCGCATATAGCCAGTGTGATCTGTCATGGGTTTGGTACCTCACTGGCCGCTGCATCCGCGTTGGGACGCGATGCCTGCACACGACCATTGACCACCTCCGGCGGTTGGTAACTGGGCAGCAGTGCATGCAGACAGGCGCGCATATCGCGCTGTGCGTCAAGGCACTCCTGCAGGGTGGTTAGCATCGCCTGCACCGCTTCTGCGGTAACCACATCCGGCTTGGTGATAAAAATCTTGTCCAGTTCTGTACGCACGATGTTTTCATCGTCCATCAGCAATTCTTCGTAGAGCTTCTCCCCGGGGCGCAGCCCGGTATAGACAAGGGGGATATCCATGTTGCCGCCCTGCGCGGCATATAGCTGAATCATGCGCTGCGCCAGCTCCTGAATGCGAACGGGCTGCCCCATATCCAGTACAAACAGTTCGCCGCCGCGCGCGATGCTTGCGGTTTGCAAAACCAGGCTGGCTGCCTCGGGAATGGTCATGAAATAGCGGATGATATCCGGGTGGGTGAGCGTAACGGGACCGCCTGCCCGAATCTGCCGTTCAAACAGTGGCACCACACTGCCGTGGGAGCCAAGCACATTGCCAAACCGCACGGCGGTGAATTCCGTCTTGCCCTGCGCGTTCAATGCCTCGATGATCATTTCCGCGATACGTTTGGTTGCGCCCATAACGTTGGTCGGGTTCACGGCTTTATCGGTAGAGATCATTACGAACCGCGCAACGCCATACTGGATGGCAACGCGGGCTGCCGTGTAGGTACCGAATACGTTGTTCTTCACAGCCTGTGCGGGACAATCTTCCATCAGGGGCACATGCTTATGGGCGGCGGCATGCAGCACAACCTGCGGGCGATGCTCGTCCATCACTTCGCGTAGGCGCGCTTCATCCTGAATCGAGCCAACGCATAGAATCAGCTTCTCGTCCAGATGATCGGGGTAACGTTCCTGAAGCTCAAAAAACAAATCATACATGTAATTCTCGCTGATGTCGAAGAGCACGAGTTTACGGGGTTTGAACGCCATCAGCTGGCGGCACAGTTCACTGCCGATCGAGCCGCCCCCGCCGGTAATCAATACGGTTTTATCATGAAAATACGCGGCGGCCTGTGTCATGTTCAGCTGCTCTTCCGGCCTGCCAAGCAGATCGCCGATGTTCACATCCCGCACAGCGCTTTGTACACCCTCATTGCTCACATCCTGCAAGGCGCTTACACGACGCACTCGGCAGCCCGTAGAAAGGCAGGTTTCAATCAGGGGACGAAGCTCTCCGGTTGGCGTGGCAATAGCAATGATGATATCATCGATGCTGAAATCCTTTACATACTGGGGAATTCGTGCGGTATCATGAATGATGCGTACGCCATTCACACTTGCGCCTGCGCGGCTTGGGTCATCATCCACGGCGGCTACAGGCAGGCTGTTGCCATATCGACCATTTCGCATTTCATTGATCAGGTTTGCTCCCGCCCACCCTGCGCCGATGATCAACGTGCGTCGTATGGTTTCGTTTGCACCGCGCCGAAAAGGATACAGCCCCCGTGTGCGTATAATGCGGTATAGCAGGCGAGAGCCGCCTACCATGGCGGTGAGCAACACCCAATAGAGCAGATAAACCATCCGATGGAGCAGAAAGTGATTCTCTGGCTGGGTGAACATATAGCCAATCAATGAAAAGAGATAAGTGGCAATTGAACCGGCGAGTGTGGCTGCGACAATCTGCACTACGCTGCTGATGGACGCGTATTGCCACATGTTGCGGTACAGTCCAAAACCCCAGAAGCTTGCGATGCAAAGAAGCGTCATAAAAGGGGCGAGGTTTATATACCGCTGAAAAAAAACGGCGGGAATTTGCACCTCGAAACGAAACTGCTGCGCAAGGATCATGGCCGCGTTGCAAAAGGCGATATCCAAAATAACCCACAACGCGGCGCGCAGGGTGGAATGCAGCTTCGCATGGCGTAGTATCATCAGGAAAGCCTCCAACGGTTTGGTTTTGCGCACATCGTGCATACTGCATTATTCTAGCACAGAATAGGCACAATGAAAAGAAGGCCGATAAACTTGCGGGTGCAAAAATCGTTGATGTTCTTGGCAAAACAGAAACCGCCGCGGATGCGACGGTTTCTGCAACAGATTCGGTTGTGTCAAGGAAGAACGTATCTTGTGAGTGCGCTCTCTTTGGCGGGTTAAGCGAATAATGTGTACACGGGGTATCAGTTATGCCTTTTTCGAAAACGCCATCGCGCAAACGCATACAGTGCAAGCAAAGTTGCTATGGAAACCATGACGAGCGCATAGAGGAAGACAATACCCATGATTATGCTTTCCAGGATTTGTTGAAAGGGAAGGGGGAGTAAAACGGCAAAATGCAAAACGTAGAGCGTGACCAAGGCGAGCAGAAACATGGGCGATAAATCCCGAAGGGTAGCACGAAACTCCTCAATGCTTCTGCCGCGTGTGCTGAGCGTTACATCGTTCAAATGCAACAAACCAAGCAGCGGGTGCGCGATCAACGCAGGCAGTTTCTTCATTTTGCCTTGAACGGATCGGAAACGGCTGTTGAGGATATAGTTGTCTCGATCGAGTTTGAGGCGCTTACGGTGCAGTTTTCGGTCTGCCGGCAAAACATCATCCCAATACGGATAGATCTCATTTTTCCACATCCGGAGCTTGTCTGCGCGGAAGGATTCCTGAACCTGCGGATCATAGAGGTTGCCGCCGTTTGCGACGCCGCCCGCAGGATGATAAGCCGTGATTCTGTTGATATAAACCGGCACGATGCCTTTGCGCGCCATCCGCTGGAACGTATGGTGGTCTTCGCTGTAGCGGTAGGCGGTATCACGACCCTCAACGATGCTGTCAAATGCTCGGCTGTAACAGGTAGCCACGGTGGCAGGCAGGCAGCGATGGCTCAGGCGTGAGAAAAGGCGCTTTGAATCCCCGGAACACAGCGTGAGGATATCTTCCTTATTCAGCGCGTAATTCAGCGTTACAGTACACTCCTCATTGGCCATGGCCATTTGGCCTGATACCAGCAGTGTATTGAAGCCAAAGGTGTCAAATGCGTCAATGTAGGTCGAGATTACGTCGTTTGCCGCCAGACGGTCATCCGCACCCATATTGATGTAGTAATCCCCAGTATAGGCATCCAAAGCGGCACGCAGGTTGCGAACGGTGCCTTTGTTTTCAGTTGAGTGCAAAATGATGTAGTTACGAAGGTTGGGGGTACGTTCCTGCTCGATGTAGGTGCGGATGTCCGCTTCGTCGAAATCGGCGCTCCCATCATCGGAGATGACCAGTTCCAAAGCCGGATAATCCTGTTGCAGAACCGAGTTGATGGAGGGGCGGATTCGGCTGGCATTACGGTAACAAAGCAGGATTACGCTCACCAGAGGCTTTTGTTCAAGCATGTACGGTCGCCTCCTTCTTGTCAAGCAAAGCCAGTACTTTTTGGGTGATGTCGATATCCATCTCACGCAGCACATATTGCCCGATGCGTTCCCCGACGTGACCGTCGCATTCGCCCAACTGCTCGTTAAAGAAGAAGCCTCCGGCCGTATCAGCCGTTTACGTGCCAAGGCGGATGCTATCCATGAAACTAGGCGCAGCTAGTGCGTTTACCTGATAGTAATCATTAAACTCCAAACTTGACAAAGCGATATTATGAATGTAATATACGAGAGAAAATTCATTTATGATGATTGAACGGGAAAGGACTAGACAATGAAGCCCTTGTTAACAGTAATAATGCCATGCTTCAATGTTGAACAAACCCTTAAGCGTGCGATGGACTCTGTTTTGATGCAGGTTGTTGATTTTCCCATTGAAGTTATTGTCATTAATGATAGCTCTACGGACGGGACATACAACATAGTTCGAGAGTATACTAGCATTCATCCTGAAGTATTACTGTTGAACAATGATACAAATCTAGGTAATGCAGCCTCCTTCTATAAAGGCCTGAAACAGGCTCAAGGAAAGTACTTCTGCGTTCTTGATGGTGACGATTATTATACGATTCCTGATAAATTTCAAAGACAAGTTGATTTCTTGGAGAATGATATTTACGAGGAATTTTGTGCGACTTGTCACCATTTCGTTTATGGCTTTTCTAATGGAACAGTTTTTGTTAATGATTGCGGTTCAATAAAGGAGTTTGGTTATACAAACATAATAACGCAGACAACCGGACAGTATTATCATACATCAACATTTATGTATAGGAATATTTTTCAAGATAATGTACCTGATTTTTTTAGTTATAACGATTATCGTGGCGACACACCACGAACAACGTTCCATCTGCTTTATTCAAATAAAAGAGTTAAAGTGCTCAACTTTGTTGGATCAGTCTATTTCTACAATAATAATGGAATATGGTCAAGCATGCACGAGCAAAGCCAGCATGCTTATCAAGTTAAGTATTTGACAACACTTAAGCGAAGTTCAAAGTCAGACTTTGAGCAACGAGAGTTGGATAAACAAATAGAGAGGAATCGAAATTTGGCTGCAACTTCTGAAAGAAGTTTTCGAAGCTATTCGAGCACAACAATTGAAAACTGCTTAATAAGTATATCTAAGTATGCCAAATACTACGCATTTCGTGAGTATGATTATGTTATTAACGGTTTATACTATTCGGAGTACCTTGATTCGTTATGCGCAAGTTTAGGATACATGTATAGAGAAGCGAATCAAGAGTTGATTCAAACTGAAGTGCTTGATAACCACATTTCGATTGTTATTAGTGCTCTTAACCCAACTGGCGGTGGCATTTTTCGTGAGATATCAGAACTTATAGAAGCTTTTTCTGATATGAGGATACAGGTGCTGGTAACAGATATGTCGCTAATAAGCCAAGATGTTTATGATAGTTGGAGTAAATATACTTGGGTCAACATTGTTCTTCCAAGTTCAAGCTGTGATGATAAGCTTGCATTTTTCTTGAGGTCACAAAGGGATTTTAAGCCTAAGCGCATATATTTTTACTGTAGCCATGCGGATGTCTATGCTGCATCAATGATACAAGAAGGAGTCGCACAAAATATTTGCTTCTTCTCTTTTGACCATGGGTTCATACTTGGCTTATCGAATTCCAAAATTAATAAGTTGATAGCAAAAAGGCCAACTGATTACTACTTGCTTAAGAAGTACTTTGGTAATAGGGTTATTTATATACCAACTTGGAATAAGAATCATAATTGCACAGGAAAGGCGTATAAACCATATTATAAGCACAATGAGCTAATAACAGCAATTGCCGCCGCTCGATTCTATAAAGTAAATGGTGGGTGGCCATATCGATATACTGACATCATAATCCAAACACTTAAAACCACAAGAGGTAAGCACTATCATATTGGACCTATACCAGAGAATTCGTTGAGGGAGATTTATGAACTTCTTGATAATGCTGGTATATGCCGCGATAGTTTTCTTCATATACCATGGGTTAATAATTTACCGCGTTTCCTATTGGATAGTGAGGTTGATTTGTTTGTTGAGCCATTCCCGATAGTATCATATAAGATTACACTTGATGTTTTATCGGTGGGCATCCCAATTATATCATTTGCAGGACAACGGCGAATGGAGATACTTGACTTTATATATGAGGGTGCTTTGAAGTGGAAGAATACTGAAGACCTATTGCAGCAGATTTGTACTCTATCGAGTGAGGAACTAGAGCAGCATAGCGCTAAATCAATAGATTATTATCAACGTAATCATTCGTTTGAAAGAATTATCCCATATATTCGAGATAATGTGCCATTTATGACGCCACAATATATCCGAACTACTGATAACACTATTGTCGATGTGATTAACATGCCTAGTCTATTCAGAAGATATCCTGTAATATCAATTATGAAGAGCGAGCAGAGCATAGACGAAGTTGATAGAATTAAGACATCAGAGAGCTATAGAGTTGGTTATTGCATCTTGTTTCCATTTAGATACCTAATAGTCATTTTGCATATTTCAATGAACGAAAGATGCAGAAGAAACATTGATCGATACAAGAAAACAAAAGCATTCCATCCTATAGCGGATGATCCAGCTGCACTGCTTTATGCTTATAAGAGAAGTGCGAGCTGGAGAATCGGAAAGATTGCTTTACTACCATTACGTTTATTAAAGAGTTTCTACAATAGAATGAGAAGCAGAATACATTGATTAATGGAGTATCGATGTAGGATTGCATAATCTATGCTTTCTGGCATGAGGAGTAAGCTATAATGATGGATAGAGCAAGAAGATACAGCTTTTTGTTTGAGGAATTAGTAAAACGTGACTTTAAACATAAGTATAAGCGTACAATACTTGGCATGCTATGGAGTTTGCTATCACCTTTGGCACAGTTGTTGGTTCTTAACATAATCTTCATAAATTTTTTTGGACGTACACAGCCGCATTACACAACGTACTTGTTTACGGGGTTGATGGTTTTCACGTATTTTAATGATGCGACAACGCAGGGCATGCGCGCGTTGGACGCTAATGCTTATATTATCTCAAAAATCAATGTGCCCAAGTATCTGTTTGTTTTTTCGCGCATCGTATCCTCCTTGATCAATTTTACCCTGACGCTGGTTATCTACCTGGTGTTTGTAGCGGTAGATCAGATCCCGCTCACGTTTACATTTTTTACGCTATTCTACCCGATTGTTTTCCTGACAATTATGAACATCGGCCTGGCGCTGATCCTTTCGGCTCTGCACATTTTCTTTAAGGATTTGGAGTACCTCTACAGCATTTTTACAATGCTGGTAATGTACGCTTCGGCAATATTTTACTCCACGGAAAGTTTTTCTCCCGGATTACGCAGGGTTTTCTACTTGAATCCCGTTTATGATTTTATCCTGTACTTTCGCACGGTTGTTATCGATGGGGCGATTCCGTCGCTGGAGCTTCATCTGATCTGTGCGGGGTATGCGCTGGCGGCTTTCCTGCTCGGTTTCTGGCTGTACAGGAAATACAACTACCAGTTTCTCTATTACATGTGAGGTGCTGACGAATGATGGTCGACGTAAACAATATCTCCGTCACATACCTCACGGGGGATCTTCGCAACCGAGGGCTGAAAGAATACCTCATGATGCGCATGAAGGGGCAATACCAGACCAAGCTGTTTAACGCGCTGCGCGGCGTCAGCTTTACGCTGGAAAAAGGGGATATGCTGGGCATCGTTGGCACCAACGGCGCAGGCAAATCTACATTGCTCAAAGTGATATCGGGCATCATGCTTCCCACAGAGGGCTATTGCAAAACGAATGGACGCATCGCGGCGTTGCTGGAGTTGGGCGCGGGCTTTGACGGGGAGATGACCGTTCGGGAGAATACCTACCTGCGCGGGGCGATGATGGGCTACACCAAGGATTTCATGAACGAAATGTACCCGGAGATCATCGCCTTTGCGGAGCTGGAAGACTTTCAGAACCGCCCCTTCCGACACCTTTCAACGGGGATGAGTTCCCGCCTGGCGTTTTCGATCTGCAGCCTTGTCAGACCAGACATCTTGATTCTGGACGAAGTGCTATCGGTCGGCGATGGCGCGTTTCGCGCGAAGAGTGAAGCGAAGATGAGTGAAATCCTCGCCAGCGGGGCAACGACCTTGTTCGTTTCTCACACGTTGTCGCAAGTGCGCAGTATCTGCAACAAGGTGCTGTGGCTCAACAAGGGTGAGCAGATCGCCTTTGGGGCAACGGAAGAAGTCTGCGACTTATACGAAGCGTCACTTGCCAAAAAGTCAGGATGATGGGCAGTAGCCCATCAAGATACCCGAAAGACAAAGAACAATACAAAGAAGTAAATGGAAGATGTTGCGCTTTTGTTGAAATAAGAAAAGACCATGCGTCGCCTGCTGGCGATTCTACTGGCCGCGTTGCTTTCCACAGCGCCGATACTCAGCGTGATGGCTGAGGGAGAAGCACAGGATGTGTTGAAGGAAACGACGACTGCCGCGCTTGCTTCGGAGAGCGAAGCAACCCCTGAACCGACGGCAACCGCTACGGCAGAACCCACGAGCGAGCCTACGGCAGAGCCAACGGCTGAACCAACGAGCGTGCCCACGGCAGTGCCCAGCGAAGCGCCCACAGCAACCCCAGCGCAGAGCGCAACTGTGCAGCCGACAGCTACGCCGGAGCCCACGCCCACAGCGACAGTCGATGGCGCCAAGGATGCAAAGGCCTATAAACTGGGCACGCCCTCCTTTTCGGTTGCCATTCTCAGCGCCTTTACCGTAAAGCTTACCTGGAGCAGCGTGCAATACGCAGGCTCATATGACATCCTGATGTCTGTAAATCCCCATGACGGATACAGCGTGGTAGGCAATACCACCGCACTTTCATTTGTGTACACGAATGCGGCGCTCAATGGGCAGGTTTGCTACTTCAAAATGCAGGCCAAACGGGGAAGCACCAGCAGTGCCGTGGATGGTGACATATCCGGCTACCGTACGGCATACGGGCTTGCCAAGCCTGTGGTGAGCAATGTTGTGGCCGCCAGCGGCAATGGCCGCGTGACTGTATCCTGGGGCGCGGTGGCCAATGCTAACGGCTACCGCGTATACCGCAGCAACAGCGCCAGCAGCGGGTACACCCTCATTGCGAACCTCACCACTACGGCTACCAGCACGACCATCAGCGGAACAACCACAGGCCGTTTGCAGTATTATAAGGTGCTGGCGGTGCGGCAGCATACCTCGTCTGCCACATATTACGGCTCGCTTTCTGACAGCGCTTACGGCTTCCGGCTAGAGATTGGCGCGGCACCGGTGATGACATCCGTCACATCACTGGGCGCCAGCGGTATGCAGGTCAACTTCACCGGAACACCCAATGCGGACGGATACTATGTGTACCGCGCCACCACAGGTGCCGCGCAGTACATCGCCACCTTTAAGCCTACAGTCAGCGCAACCAACACCTACTCTTTTGTGGATTCATCGCCAGTACGTAACAGTGATAATACCTACGTGCTCAAGGCGTTTAACAATTACTACTCGTCTGCACTCTCCAACCGAATCACAACACATTATGTGGCGTTGGATCGCCCAACGCTGGTGCAGGCCTATTACCTTAGTTCAACGAGCGCGTACCTGCAATGGACATCCGTTTCGGGCGCGGCAGGCTACCACATCTACAAGAACGGCACCACGCCCGCGCACAAGATTGCCGAGCTGGTCGCCACCAGTTACCATGATACGGGCTTGACCGCGCATGAGGTAGCCACCTATTACGTGTGCGCTATCAAGGTATCGGTCAGCGGCGGCGTGGAGACTACGTTTGAAGGCCCCTTTGTCACCATGCCGACGTACCTGTATACACCCACCTCGCTGAGTACGGATACCGCCGCCGGATCGACCAACGCGGTGATTTCATGGACAATGCCCAACGGCGCGGGCAGCGAGACGGATTTCATTGTACAGCGTTCCAACTTCCCCGCGCATGGCTATGCTACCATTTATGACGGGCCGGCTACCAAAAGCGGCAGCACCTATTCTTATACGGATACGACCTCCCAAGCTGGTCAGGGGTATTATTACCGGGTGCAGACCGTGCGCAGAGGCGCTACTACGAGGGTGAGCGGTCATTCTGCGGTAGCAACGTTCATCTCCCTGAGTCAAACCACACCAGACAAGATCCGCGCCAGCGGCACCAATGGTGCCACGGTATATTGGCCGTCCGTGTATGGTGCCAGCGGCTACTATGTGTACCGCGGGGAAGCCAGCGGAAGCTATGTCTACATTGGTTATACCGAATCCAACACCTATACGGATTCGGGATTGATCAACGGAAGAACCTACTACTACCGTGTGCGCCCGCGGGGCTACATCAACGGCACGACGTACCTGGGCCCGCTCTCGGCGGAGCGCCCCTTCGTATACCTGGCCGCGCCGGTGGTAAGCATCGTTTCTCCCACAACCACCACACAGGTTACGCTTTCCTGGAACGCGATACCCGGCGCGGAGTATTACCGCGTTTACTATGGCACAACCCCGGGCAGCTATGGCACCCCTGTACGTGAAAACGGCACTACTTATACGGTAACCGGATTGACGCCCGGGCAGGTATACTACTTTGCCGTGCGTGCCATGGTTGATCGCGGCGGTTATAACCCGTCCTTTGATGTGACCATCGGCATGATGAGTTCTGAAGTCAATGGCTTGATGATTGAAGCACCAACGCTCAATGATGTGGTGCCTTACCTTACGACGGGTATTGATATGACCTGGAGCGCAGGCGCAGCCTCCAATACGTATGGATACGCCATCTACCGTTCCAATTACGCCTCCTATGGGTATTCCTATGTGACCGATGTTGAAAACGGCTTGTCCTACAGGGATGATAACCTGAACGCCGGTTTCTACTACTACCGCATCCGCGCCTATCGCATGATTAACGGCATCCGCTATTACAGCGCTTACTCAACGGAGAAGGGCGCGCGTGTGCTGGCGCAGCCAACTGTACTGGGCGGCTACGGCTCAGTGGATCGCACCAGTGCAGTACTCGCTTGGAACGCGGTAACCGGCGCAACCGGATACTGGCTCTTCCGAAGCGGAGCATCCGATGGTACCTATACAAAAGTCGCGGAAACGACAGGTACACGCTTTGAAGATGGTAAGGACGGAGGAACATCACCCCTTACACCTGGCGCGTCATACTACTACATTGTGCGTCCGTACCAGATTGTCAACGGCGGCATGATGTTTGGCAAAGATTCCGCGGTTAAGGGCGTAACCACAACGGCATGGCCCTCGCTCGATACATTGCAAACGAGTCATCCATACGGCGCGAACCTGAACACAACCTATACCTATACCATTACTGGTGCGAATTACCTGCGCTTGACATTCGATGCTCAAACTGCTACAGAGCGTGCTACTGATTTTATCAATGTCTATAACGCTGCAGGAACACTGGTAGGATCCTACTCCGGCAATCAGTTGCAAAGCCAGACGATCACTGTGACAGGGCAGACAGCAACGATTGTATTCACAAGTGGTTCCATTGGTAATAGACATTGGGGCTTTGCCATTACCAACATCACACCGCTCATTACGCTTTCAGACTAAGCAACCTGCGCGCAATCAAATCAAATACCTAGCCTGCAGCAGGGATTGGGTTTGGCATGCGGCACAACAGCGAGGCGCGTACCGTAAGGTGCGCGCCTCGCAAAGCATAAAGAACACCCGTGTTTCCGATTCGAAACACGGGTGTTCTTTATGGTATGGGAAATACCTGTTGCCTTAAAACCCAATGGGTGGATGGGTTATGGCATAATTTGCGTATCGGTTGCGCTGCATCAGGGGGCGATTACCGCACTGATTTGCGCGGTCAGCTCATTTTCCTGATCGGTAATTAAAACACAATCGGCAAGCGGGAACGCTTTGCAAAGGGTATTGCGACCCGCTTTGCTGGAATCCGCAAGTACATAGGTGATTTGGGCGTTTGCCTTCACGATGCGCTTTTTGCTGGCTTCCCGCATATCAAACGTGCTTACGCCGCCATGGAGGGAGAACCCGCTGGCGCCGATGAAGGCACGGTCAAAGAGCATTTCGCTCAGTTGCATGTCGGTTGTTGGGCCATTGATGGAAGCAATCGCTTTGTTGAGTTCGCCGCCCAGCAGTATCAGCGACCCTTGCAGTTTGTTGGCATCGTTGAGGATGTAGGTGTTGCTGGTGACGATGGTGACGTCTTTATCCTTCAGGTAATGCGTCATGCGGGCGGTGGTGGTGCCGCTGTCGATGTAGATGGTTTCACCATTGCGAACGAACGATGCCGCGCTGCGTGCGATGCGCTCCTTGCTATCGATGTTCATATGGGCTTTCTCCGCCACGGGCAACTCCACATCTTCCGCCGTTGCCAGCTTTACGGAGCCGCCGCGAAGCATCTGCACCTGCTTGCTTTGCTGCATGGATAGGATATCCCTGCGCAATGTACTCAACGAAGAAGGCGCAAGCTGTTTTTGCAGCGCCTCAAGGGACATGATTTCATTTTCGCAAAGGAGTTCAAGGATCCGCTTCCGGCGTAGATAAGGAATCATGGTTCCCTGTGATACTGGCACGGTGTTTCCTCCAATGCTGCGCCGCAGACGGCTTTGATTTCCACCCCAATCAACCTGATTACCTTATTATAGCAAGGCTTGGCAAACAGTGCAAGCGTTCTGGCTAAACATCCTGCGCATCAAGCATTTGCAGCGTCGGCATGGAAGGCTGCGCGCCGATGGCGGATACGGTTATCGCGGCGGCTCTGGTAGCAAACTCCGCCGCGTGAACCAAAGCATCGCCGTGCAATAAGCCATAGGCTAACGCGCCCACATACGAATCTCCCGCGCCGGTTGTCTCAACGGCGTTGACTTTTCGCGCTGGAATCATCGTGATACGCCCGTTTTGTGCGATCAGGCTGCCGTTTGCGCCCAGCGTGATGATCAGGCTGGCATGGGCGCCCAACGCTATTGCTTGCGCGGCTTGCCTTGCGGTCGCTTCATCCTGTACGTGGATGCCGCTGTAAAAGGTTGCTTCCGCCTCATTGACGATGAGGTAATCCACATTGGCAAGCGTTTCATGGGGGAGCGCAAGCGCAGGCGCTGCGTTGTACAGCACGCTGCAACCCGCGGCCTTCGCGGCGAGTATCGCATGGTTGACTGTTTCCATCGGGATTTCGTTTTGCAAAATCACCATGGCGGATTCGGCAAACAGCGGCATCGCGCGGTCGATATCCTCCTTGGTTACGTGCATGTTGGCGCCGCCGAAGATGGCTGCCTGCACCTCTCCCGAAGGATACACCCATACGGACGCGTTGCCGGTAGGCGTGTCTATGCGCTGAACTTGCGACATATCCACGCCATAGGCGCGCATTTGTGTGTCAATCAGCGTGCCATAATCATCCTTGCCCAGGCAACCCAGCATACGAGTCTGTAGCCCGAGTTTCGCGCACTGCACCGCTTGATTGGCGCCTTTGCCGCCGCATGCGGTGTGATAAGCGGTGGCGTGGAGGTTCTCCCCAAGCCGCATCGGATGGGGCAACGCATAGAAACTATCGTGATTCATACTGCCAATGACAAGGATGTGTTCCTTTTCCAATGCGGATGCCACCTCCGTTCCTTGCTGCGGTTTCATGCTTTGCGTAAGCGACTCATGCGTTTTTCCAGCTTGCTTTGAATTACTTCAAAATAAGCGGCAACCACAATGATGGAACCCATGGCGATGTATTGCCAGAAGGCATCCACGCCGAGCACCACAAGGCCGACTTTGAGCGCGGATAGTGTCAGCGCACCCAACACGGTGCCTACCATGCTGCCTCGACCACCGGCCATGCTGGTGCCGCCAATGGCGGCGGCGGCAATCGCATTGGTTTCATAGCCAAGCCCTGCCGTAGGCTCTCCGGTGCCAAGGCGGGCCAGCATCACAAGCCCCGCAAGCGCCGCGCCCACCCCGCAAAGGCCGTAGGCGTAAAGGCGGCTGCGATCCGTATTGACACCGGAAAGCCGTGTTGCTTCTTCATTGCCGCCTGCCGCAAGAAAATAGGTGCCCTGTCTGGTATGACGCAGGATGATATGGCAGATCAGCGCAAAAGCAAATAGCAGGAAGATTGACGAAGGAATGCTGGCAATAATATCGCCGTCTACCAGGGTACGGAAGGTTTTCGGGATTCTGAGCACAGGCCAGCCGCCAGTTAAAATGTAGGCGATACCCCGGAAAATACTCATGGAGCCAAGGGTTGCGATAAATGGCTGCAACATCATCTTGGTAACCATGAACCCGTTGATCGCGCCCATGGCAAACCCCAGTGCAACGCCAGCCAGAATGCAAACCCAAATATCAATCCCATTAACGAGCATTAACCCAGTGGTAACAATGACCACCGCCATGGTAGAACCTATGGAAAGATCAATGCCGCCTGTAATGATGGCAAAAGTAATGCCGATTGCCAGCAGGCCATTGATCGTGGCCTGCTCAATGATATCCACCAGATTGTACACGCTCAGGTAAATCGGATTGATAACGGAGAACACCACCACCAAGAGTAACAGTACAACAACAAGGCTTGAGGAGCGGTTTTTGAAGATTCTGCCCACATGAATGCTTTTCATGTTCATTCTCCCATCGCGTATTTCAAAATGATCTCTTCGTTCAGTTCGGCTCTTGGCAGCACCGCCGCGATGCGACCCTCGTGCATTACGATGACACGGTCACTCATGCCGATGATTTCGGGCAATTCAGAGGAGACCATGATGATGCCTTTTCCTTGCGCCACGAGGGATTCCATCAGCCGATAGATTTCCGCCTTGGCACCAACATCAATCCCCTTAGTGGGTTCATCAAAAATCAGGATGTCTGCGCCCGTGGAAAGCCATTTGGCCAATACGACCTTTTGCTGGTTCCCGCCGGATAAATCGCTGACGAGGTAATCCGGGTTTCTTGGTGTTAAGCCCATCTCATCCATATAATGCAAGCAATTTTCGCGTTTCTTGCGATGGTTTATAAGCAGCCATTTTGTAAACCGCTTCAGGCTGGCCAATCCCATATTATCAGCGTTATTCATCAACCGTACAAAGCCCTGCGACTTACGGTTCTCCGGCAGAAGCCCGATGCCGTGCGCAAGCGCCTGTTCAGGACGACGGATATGCGCTATTTTGCCATGCAGATAGAGTTTGCCGGAATGGATAGGATCCGCGCCAAAAATCGCGCGCATAATATCGGTACGGCCGGAGCCAACCAAACCCGCAAAACCCAGGATTTCACCCTTGTGCAAGGAAAAGCTGATATCATCAAATACTGATGCGCGAAGGTTCTCGACCCGAAGCAGTTCTTCTTCCTGGACACAGGCAGGCGCAAGGCGCACTGCATAACTGCTGACATCACGCCCGACCATGGAGCGAATGAGCTGCTCTTTATTGATATCCGCAATTCGGTATGTGCCGATCAAACGGCCGTCTCGCAGGATGGTCGCTCGATCTGCAATCAGGAAAATTTCATCCAGCTTATGGCTTACATAAATGATGGTAATTCCCTTTTGTTTGAGTTCGCGAATGATTTGAAACAGATGCTCGGTTTCCTTGTTGGTCAGCGCCGTGGTTGGCTCATCAAACGAAATGATGGACGCGTTATGGTATAGTGCTTTGGCGATACCAATCATTTGCATCTCGCCAGTGCTCAGCGTTTTCACTTGCGCGCTCGGCGAAAAGTGGCAGCCCATCTTGGTTAGAATCGCGCCGGTATCCTGATGCATCTTGGGGTAGTCGATCAAGCCGTGTTTCCTTGGCTCATGACCCATGGCAATGTTCTGCGCTACGGTAAGCTCGGGAACCAGATTGATTTCCTGATGCACTTTCGCAACGCCGGCTTGGATTGCCTGGCTGGGCGAGGCGAACGATACGCGGATATCCTCAATAAGCACAGAACCTTCATACTGTGCATACACGCCATGCAGGATGTTCAGGAGCGTGGACTTTCCAGCGCCGTTCTCGCCAAGGAGCGCATGCACTTCACCATGCTCGATGGTGAAGGATACATCATCCAGCGCGCGAACACCAGGGAATACCTTGGAGACGTTTTGAAATGAGATGGCAGGAGAAGCCACGGTTATTCCTCCCATAGAAGTTACGTCAACTGGTGGTGCAACTTCCCAAATTTAGGAAAACGGCGCCTGGCACCGCTTGGTTGTTCACAAGCAACGATGCCAAGCGCCGAGGGGAATGACTGGGTTGGAAAGGCGGCTGCTTTATTGCGCGGAAAACTCCGCTTCTGTCCAACCGATGATGTCCGCGGCAGCCATATCCACGTTGGTGCTGTCGATCAGGGCCTGCGGTGTCCAGATTACGCGGGGCAGTTCCTGACCTGCCAGAAGGCGCAGGCTTGCTTCGGCCGCGATCTGCGATTTGTAGAACGGGAAGGAATCAACGGTCGCATCCATGCCGCCTTCACGAATGGAATCATACGCTTCACCGATGCCATCCACGCCGACCACCAGAATATCCGCATTTGCGGCGGATACAGCTTCCACCACGCCCAACGCCATCGTGTCGTTATTGCAGAAGATGGCCTTCAAATCCGGATGCTTTCTGATCCACGTGGTTGCAAGGTCTTTCGCCTTGGAGCGATCCCAATCCGCGTTCTGCTGTTCCACAACCTCTACATTGGGCGCATTCTCTGCCATCCAGTTAACAAAGCCGAGCGTACGCTGCCTGGCGGCAAAAGCTTTGGGCATGCCGATGACAACGGCAACTTTGCCCTCGAAATTGATTTTCTCTGCGATCCAAGCCGCGGCGCGCTCGCCATTTTCCACAGCGCGAGGACCAACGAAATTGGGTGCAATTTCAATCAAGCCATCATTCACGTTGATAACCGGGATGCCAGCCTTTATGGCGTCTTCCACGCCGGGGGTCAGGTTACTGTCCGAAATGGGGGAAAGGAGAAGTGCCGTATACTGTTTGTTGACCATGTCTTTGACGATGGAGAGCTGACCCTGCTCATCGCCTTCGCCCTGCGCGGAGCGAACATCCACGATCACATTCTGGCCAACGGCTTGCATTTTCGCGGCAAACGCTTCATAGCCTTCCTTGAGCGTACGCCAGTACTCATTCTCAAAAGCCTTTGCGACAGCGCCCAGTTTTACTTCGCCTTCCAGTGCCGGGATGGCGCCAAAGGTGGCGCGCATGTCTTGAAAGTTCATACCCGCTTCGTTGTCAGGGTTGAAGCCTTCATCCTCAGCCAACGCCGTAGCGCCGATGGCCAGCACCATTGCCAGCGCGACGAGTAGAGACAACATTTTCCGGATCATAGTTTTACCCTCCTTCATATTATACCGCATCCGCGGTGGATTACAATTGATTCCTGCGCATAAGCCTATCTGCCCTTACTTCATAAGCTCGCCCAGGAGCAGCGAAGCGGTAAAGCCGCTTTGCTCGTGGATCATCGTTTCGATTCGATCCATCCCAAGACGATCGATAAAACCCAACAGTTTTTGCACCGTTTGTATGTTTTGCGCACATTCCATTGCCGCGTTTTCGCGAATGGGGAAGGTATCAAAGTAGATTGCCTGCGCATAGTGATACTTCTTCGCATAATAGAGGAATTCCAGCGTTTGCATCAGATGCACCGAGCCAACCATCAGGCCATCATCATTGAGTCGATAACCATCGTTGAGGTGTACGCCAAGCAAACGATGGTGTGAGGCTGTAATGGCAAGCGACGTCGCAGGGTTTTCACCGGCCATGAGCATATGACAGAAATCTAAAGTCAGGCCAAGGTTGCTGCGACCAATCTCCTCAACCAACAGGAGCGTTGTAGCCATGTTGGGCATTAAGCTGAACGACCGCGGTTGGAAGGGCTTATACTCAATGCTCACCTTGATATCGGGCGCTGCCGCGTCTGCAATTCGGGTGATTGCATTCTTCATGGAATTCCATGAATTCTCATAATCTACTTGGAAAGGATAATCAAAACCATCAAAAGCCTGCCAAAGCGTGACGACTTCTCCGCCAAGCCTGCGACAGAGCGAAACGGCCTCCATGCAAACCTGTTCCGCCTTTGCGGCCAATGAAGCGTCTGGATTCGTAAACTCGCCATTCTGAAAAACATCCTGAAAACGAAGCGCGATTCCATTAAGTTGCAAATGATTCCGCTTCAACAAGGCAGCGATTTCATGTTCGCTGGAAGCATTCAAGTGTTCGGGGTAATTGATATCCACATGGGTAAGTCCATCTATCGAGCTGAGTTTATCCATGGCATCAGCTATGGTATGCCCGTTTCCCGCCAGGAAAGAATTCAGTCGTGTTGCTATTTTCAATGTCAAACCCTCCCTTAAGTGACATCATCTTATCATGGAATTCACAAAATGTCAACAAGAATCATAATAATTCTTTGAAGTACTGAAAACCAATGAAACAATATGGTTATCTATGCGAAGTGATTGCCTGCGGATGCATGGATACACAGCGTAAGAATGACCTGTGTCGATAGCATTACCGCAGAACGCGCAAAAATCACCGCACCGCTGTAGGCAGAACTGCGGCGGTGCGGTGCGTATGAATGACGGGAACATCACATGGGTGAAATATGACTGCCTGTGATGGCATTTCCCCAACACTTTTTCATACAGGTGTGGCTTTTATCAACCGCATGAGCGTATCAGACAGCGGGAATGCACCGTTTTTTTGTGAAATGGAGCGTGGTATTAAGTGAGCTTTTCGCATGGATTGGTGGCTTTATGATATGCGGTTTGCGGAACGGTCGCGGTAATCCTTAGGCGTCATTTGATAATACTCGCGAAAAACATGTGAAAAGTGTTTGGGGGAGACAAACCCGACGGCTCTGGAAACGTCGTGCACCTTTACATCTGCATCCTCTAGCAGTTTACGAGCGGCTTCCTCCATGCGCAGTCGCAACAGGTATTGGGAATAGCTGCAGTTCATTTCCCGATGAAACTGTGCGCTCAGGTAAGCGGGTGTCACTTGAAGTTGATCCGCGAGGCTGGAAAGCGATATGGATTGCGCGAAGTTCGCGCGCAGAAAATCACGCGCGCGGCGTACAAGCTGGCCGGGAACAGCTTCCGGTGGTGACAATTCCTTGCGCAGCCTTTGAAGCGCGCTCGCAAACCAGTTTGCGACTGCCTCCGGCGATGCGTCGGGTAATGCGGGAAAATCAAAATGCGTCCCGTCAACAGTGCCGGACGTCTCTGCCAGCAACGCGGCCGCCACGGAGCGGGCTTGATGGGGCGAAAACTCTAATAGCGCTTTACTGAGGATCGCGCAACGTTCATCCGTAAGGGTGTGTTCCGCTAACGCTTGGTGCAAAAGGGTTTGCATGGTGTTCAACTTTTGAATGGCCGTCCTTTGCTCATGTTGCAGTGGTTCCATCAAAAAGGGAATGTCCAGTGCCTGCGCATACATCAGCAAGTCGGATGCTTCCGCATAGGCTTCTTTTGCCCGAGAAGGCGACAGCACAACACAACCGCACCGTACAGGTGCCGAATGCTTAAGCGCCAGACGTTCGATGGCGCGCAAGGCTACGGTAGGCAGGATAAGCGCGTCTGATGCAGTCAGGCAAACCACAATCGCATCGGAAAGGCGTGTGCTCAAAACCCCATGCCCAGCCGAGGCTTGATAAAGGCTATCCACCGATTGGGCTTCTGTCACAGCTTGCGCTATTAGTAACAAAGCGCTGGGCTGCGCGTTAAGCATGGCTGAAAGCGCCTCACTGGCATCGGCATCCCCTGACAAGGCGCGCAAAAGCAAATCGCTGCCCATGTGTTCCCTGCGGGCGTCTACCTGCGCGGCCATAGCATACAGCGCGGCGGACAATTCCTGCTCATTGAGCGGCTTAAGCAAATAATCAAACACATTTAAACGCATTGCCGAGCGTGCATAATCAAACGCATCATACCCGGAGAGGATCAGGATGGGCATATCCGCATCCTGCGATCGGATGTAGCGGGATAGTGCAAGGCCGTCCAAAGCAGGCATACGAATGTCGGTAATCACAGCGTCAAAGCGTTCATGTGCCATGCGTTCGACAGCTTCCATGCCGTCGGCGGCAGTTGCCGCCGCCATCCACGCCGGACAGAAACTGTGTAGATTCTCCGCCAGATAATCGCGCATGATGTCCTCATCTTCCACAATTAAAGCTCTGTACATGGTGGTTCCTCCTTTGGGGGAAGGTGGAGCGTAACACGGGTACCCTCTGCCGGTGTTGAAACGATGGTCAGGCCATAAGCATCGCCAAACTTGAGCCGGATGCGACGGGCGATGTTCACCAGCCCAACGCTGGCCTCCTCGTTGGCAGGATGGACGGTGGTTTCCGCAAGTGCGGCGCGTAAGGCATCCAGTTTATCCGCATCCATACCCATACCGTCATCGGCAACATCGATCTGCATTTCCTCTGCTGTGTGACGGATGCTGATTTCAATTCTCGCCCCGCCGCGCTTACGCTCAAAGCCATGCACCAAAGCGTTCTCCACCAAGGGCTGCAACGTAAACGCAGGCAGGCGGTAATCCCGGTAGGATGATGCGTCAGGCAAAGTGTAATAGAGTTTTCGGTACCGTTTCTGTTGGAGGATCAAATAGCTTTCCACGATGGTAAGCTCCGCTTGGAGTGTGATTTCCCGATCGGTATCGACCATGCCTCGCAGTAACGTCGCCAGCATGTCAATGCTTTGCACAGCTTCTGCGTCCCGACCCGTTTTGATGAGCAGATGGATGGTGTTGAGGGCGTTAAAGAGAAAATGCGGCCGTATTTGGTTGCACAGCGCTGCATACTGCGCTTCACGCTCCAGATAGCGCGCCTCGTAAACCTGCCGCGTGAGAGCGGTATTACGCTCGGCTTCCGCATGCATCTGCGTGATCATTTCGTTGAAGGAGCGGCCAAGGTAGGCCAGTTCGTCATGCCCCTCCAGCGCGGCGCGCACCTGCATATCGCCCGCCTGCGCGGCGCGCATGAGGGCGGTGATGTGAAAAATAGGCTTCAGAAAAAGCCTGACCAAGGGGAAAGAAACCAACACACCCAACGCAGCGCACAGGAAAGCCAGCAGAATCGCTTTGGTGAGCGCCTGCGTAGCGGCGGCCGTGAGCGTGCGCATCGCGTGTACATCAATCAATCGCCAGTTGGTCGCCTGCAATGGTTGCACACTGACCAGATACTCTGCTTTCTCAAGCCATAAGGAGAAGGTAGCTGCGCTATCTTCGGTAACGGAGAAGCGTTGCAGCGCCTGCGCAAGCGCGCTGGAGCCAGTACGGTCATTGTGATAGATTTCATTGCCGTCGTTATCCAGGATGAACAACGCATTGCCTTCTCCCGTTGCTGCGCGGTCACACACAGCCTTGATGCCCTGGTAGTTTGCGTCCACACGGATTACACCCAGTGGTTCGTTATTGCTTTTTGTGCTGTTGATGCGCTGTATGATGGAGAAAACGGATAAAGTCGTCCTGCCCATTGTTTCAGTATGGGCAGGGATAAATACCGGCTCCGAAGTGCGCATTGCCTGCGCATACCAGTCGGTATCAACATAATCCGAAGGAATATCGGCGTTATACCTCGTTTTGCTGCTTGAATAGATGCCGTTGCTTAAAATATGTGCGCGCAGGATATCGCTGCGGGGCAGGGTCATCACTTCGGATAGATAATCTTCCACAATACGCTGCTTTTGCAGCTTCTCCGCGGCGGTTTGAGGCGTGTGTTCCAACTGCTCCATCACGCGCTTGTTATAGTAGGGGGAAAGGCACAAACGAAACAGTTCGTCTAGGTAAGTATCGACATTCAAACTTAACTGTGCCAGCAGTTGGTGTGTGGATTGCACGCTTTGCGCCACTAGATCGACCCGGTAGTTCTGATAGGTGAGCACCGTTACCGCAAGCACAGCCAGCAGGATGAGTGTGGATATCATTACAAGCAGTTTTTGTTTCACACTGGTTTTCATTTTACACGCACCTGCCTTTCCTTTATTATAGCTTGCCTTATGCGGCTTGGCAACGCATCTGCCACCGCACCTTAAAAGGTCGCACCACGATCATAAAATCAGGGTATTTTTTTGGGGTAATGAACGGGCTATAATGAGCATAAGAAATGTGGCTTGTAAGGCCGCGATTACAAAGGGGGAGAAACCATGAAAAAGGGTTTGGCTTTCATGCTGGCATTGGTGTTATGCCTGACCAGCGCCGCCGCCTTGGCCGATACCAAGGTGAGCTTCTTTACCGGCAAGATTGAAACAATCGATTTGCTCAATGAGATCATCGATGGCTTTAATGCGGCGAATCCGGGCATTGTGGTGGAGCAAGAATACCAAAATGACGCAAGCTCCATCATCAAGGTAAAGTTTGCAAGCGGCGAGATACCGGACGTCATGACCACATATGAGCAGGAGTTTGTTGATCAGGGCAAATACCTTGACCTTGGCGGTATGAATGAATGGTGGGAACGCCTGATTCCCTCCATGCGTGAAAGCTGCACGGATCTGAAAACGGGCTTGCAGTACCGTGTTTGCACCAACGTGACCATGGCAGGGTTTTTCTACAACAAGGAGATCTACGCACAGCTTGGCCTGACCCCTGCCGTAACATGGGACGAATTTGTTGCTAACCTGACTGCCATCAAAGAAACGATGCCGGATGTGACCCCGTGGTTCATCTTTGGCAAAGAAGCATGGCACCTTGGTCATTTGATTGAGTTCATTCCGCATGGTTACCTTAAGCAGAGCCTAGGTACGCTCGCTTGCAAGGCAGCCATGCTGGAAAATGACAGTGCTAAGCTGAACTTTGGCGCGGCGGATGGCGCAATGGCAGTGTTCGCGCAAAACCTGCTGGATCTGCAGGCAAATGGCCTCATCAATGATGATGTGCTCACCGCCACCAGTGACAACTGTGTTGAAGCGTTTGTGACCGGAAAAGCGGCGATGTTCTCCAATGGAATGTGGGCACTTTCCGGCCTGCTGGAGGCCAATCCCGCTATGGCGGATCAAATCGGGTTTGCTCCATACCCCGCATATATGCCCGATAGCCAGCCTGTGGTACTCTCCGCAGAGGACAGCGGTTATGCCATCTCCGCGACCAGCGCGAATGTGGATGCTGCCAAAGCGTTCCTGAGCTACCTGTTCAGCGCTGAAAACCAGAAGAAGTACAGTGAAGCATTAGGTTCGCCAAGCGCGTTCATGGATGTGCAGGCGGCGTGGGCACCCGAAGCTTTTGTGGCGGAGGTTGCGGCGGCACTGAGCAGCGCGGAAAATATCGGCTTTACCAATGAAAAGCCCGCGGGGTTCAGCGGCGATGACGCAGGGCGTATGGTGCAGGATTTGCTGGCGGGCACCTATGACGCGCAGAGCTTTGCCATCGCCTACGAGAAGGCATGGAACGAGGGCTTCTAAACCCGTCGGGAAGCCACACACCACAGCACCGGGGTACGGGGGTCATGCCCGCGCACCCCGGTGCTTTATAAAGGATGGGTTATCATGAGGGTCAAGCGCAGGGATTATACGCAATGGATGTCTTTGCCCGCGCTATTGCTATTTTGCACGTTCTTTGTCTATCCGTTGATCCGTGGAATTGGCATGAGTCTTACGGATTGGGATGGCATGGGGAAGGCAACGTTTATCGGATTTGCGAACTTTACCCGGTTTTTTCAGGATGCCCGCGCGCTGGGCGATATCCGCACCACGCTGATCTTTGCGGCGGGGAGCGCGCTGCTGCTCAATCTGTTTGGACTCCTGTATGCGCTGCTGATGGAAAAACCATTCCATGGGCGTTCGTTGGCACGCGTAATCATTTATCTGCCGGCGATTATCAGCCCCCTGATCATGGGATATATCTGGTATTTTCTGCTGCAACCCGGGCGCGGGTTCCTATATCACGCTATGGCGCAAATCGGCGCTACTTTTCCATTGGGAAATTGGATGGGTAATTACCCAACCACCATGGCGGTGCTCATCTTCGTCAATGTTTGGCAATTTGCCGGCATGACGATGATCATATACCTGGCAGGACTGCAAAACATATCCTCGGATATGCGGGAAGCCGCGCTGATCGACGGCGCCGGCGCATGGCAACGGTTCACGAGAGTAACCTTACCGCTGCTGGCGCCAGCCATCCGCATCAATGTAGTGACCAACATCATCGGCTCCTTATCGGTGTTTGACGTCATCATGTCTCTGACAGAAGGCGGCCCGGGCTATGCCACAGAAAGCCTGAGCATTTATATTATGCGAATGTGCTACGGAAGCCGTACCGGGTACTCTACCGCTGTCGCGATGATCCTGTTTGTAATGATTTTAATTCCCGTTGTGATTTCCATGCGGCTTACGCGCGCACGGGATTAAGGAGGCGAGCATATGAAAGAAAACCGTCTCTTGCGGATGCTGCGCATCCTTTTGGTCGCGCTTTTATGTGTGATGTGCCTCATACCGTTTTATGTGCTGTTGGTGCTTTCACTCAACGCTCCCTCACGCGTTTTCTATGAAGGCAATATTTTTGTGCCCACCTTTGCCTGGGCGAATTATGCCGAAGCCTGGTCCAAAAGCCGCGTTGGCACCGCTATGCTCAACTCCGCTGTGATTACTTTCGGCACGCTGGGGATGACCATTCTGCTGGGGGGTATGGCAGGATACGCGATCGCACGCCGAAATACGACCTTCAATAAGGCTGTGTTCTCGCTGCTCATCGGTTGCATGATGATCCCCGGCATCATTAACACGGTGCCCCTGTATACGCTCATGCGGCAGATTGGCGCGGTGAATACGCTCTGGGGAATGGTTATGGTTTGCGCAACACTGGCTATGCCCTCCGCGGTTTTTATCTATACAACATTTGTACGCGCTTTGCCCCGTGAGCTGGATGAGGCGGCGGAGGTGGACGGTTGCACAGGGTTTAAGGCATTCTGGCAGGTAATCTTTCCGGTTCTCAAGCCTGCGACTGCCAGCTTTGTGATCCTGAATGGTTTTGGGGTCTGGAATAATTACGCGCAGGCGGTATTCTTTTTGCAAAGTCGGGATAAACAGAACATTCCGCAGGCGCTTTCTGTATTCTTTCAGCAATTTGGGGGAGCGAAGTGGCATCTGATGTCGGCCACGGCTGCGATTGCCATTGTTCCGGTGGTGTTGATCTTTCTGGTGTTTCAAAGGCAGTTTATACAAGGCTTGACGGAAGGAGCTGTGAAGGGATGACGGAGCTAGTGACGCTGATGGGGCGTTATCAGCGTAACGAACCGGTAACGCTTGCGCTGCACCTTGCGGAGGATGTGTGCGCGGATTCCATTTTGTTAACAATCATGCGACTTGACGAGGTCATTGCCACCCATACGCTTCGCCTACAGGGCAGGGTCACGCCCATCACATTGCGGCCGATGGATACGGGCAGTTATGGCGTTGATGGGGTGCTTTTATCTGGGGAAACGCAGATAGGCAGTGTATCCACTGCGGTTAACATTGGCGGCAGCGTGGTACGCTATGGCTTCTTGAGCGATTTTCTGCCGGAGGATGACGAGGATGTGCGCATACTCGCCAAATACCATATCGATCATGTGCAGTTTTATGACTGGTCATACCGCCATGATACGCTGGTTTCCCAAACGAATGATTATTCGGATATGATGGGCAAGCGCAACAGCCTTCAGGTTATCCGCCAGAAAATTGCCGCCTGCCACGCGCATGGTATGATGGCAATGGCTTACGGCGCGGTTTATGCGGCAAGCAAATCGTTTTGGGAAACGCATCGGGATTGGGGTTTGTATGCGGCTGAACATATGCCCATGGTATTCATCGATACGTTTTATTATATGGATATTCAAAGTCCTTGGCGCGAGCATCTCTTTGCCCAGTATGTGGATGCGGTGAGCAGATTGGGTTTTGATGGCATTCATATGGATACCTACGGCGAGCCAAAGAACGCTTTGGCTGCGGATGGCACCAAGCGCTCACTGGAAGCGGGACTTCCGGCGCTCATACGGGATGCGGCGCATGCGATACAAAACGCAGGGCACACACCGCATCTGATTTTGAACAACGTGGGGGCGTGGCCGGTTCAGGCTACCTGCCGTGAACCGCAGGATGCGGTTTATATGGAACTGTGGCCGCCCATGGATCGCTACCGCCACCTGCGGCAGGCAATACAGTGGGCTGGCGATGCGCAGAAACCGATTGTGCTTGCGGCGTATCCGGCGCCTTTTCGCACAGATACGCCGGAGCGCGCGTTGTACAGCGAGTTGCTGCTTTCCTTCGCGATTGCTTTAGGCGGCGCGACGCAGCTTTTTTTAGGGGAAGGAAACGCAGTCGTCACGCAGGGTTATTATGCAGATTATACACAGCTTGTTGCCTGGCAAGAGGAGAAGATTAAAGCATATCAGGATTTCTTTGTACGTTATGAGGCATTGCTCTTTGATGCTTCGCTCAAGGATGTATCCCTGACGCATTGTGGCGGCGATAATCAGGAGTATGCCTGTGATATGCCTTATAGCCTGGAAGGAGACGGCGGCAAGCTGTGGCTGACATTGCGCGAAGGGGAAGGGCGCAGGTTGATTGGGTTGATTAACCTTTGCGGAAATGATGATGCGTGGAATACAGGGAAAGCATCGCCGAACGTGCTGGAGAACATCCAAATTCGCTTTCTCACGCAACAGGGCACACAAGCCATATGGTTTGCCACGCCTGATGATGGCAGGGGAAGCCCAAGGCAGCTTCCGCATACCGAGCGGCCAACTGCGCTGGGCATAGAGGTGGCGTTTACTGTGCCGCATTTGACATGCGCGGCGCTCATCTGGACGACGGAGCGCTAAAAGTACGTACCGGAGGAGAAACCACAGCGCCTGTAGGGGGTAAATGCGCACTGTTCGCTTTGGATAAGTCTTATCGATGGGGAGAACATGAAGCGACAGAATGCCATTGTGATTGAATTCTCTGTAGAAAATGACCATAGGAATTGTGACGATGGATACAGTGATACATGCGGATTGTGTCATGCATCTGGTAGTGGTTACGACCCTTGCCTTGGCGGTGGAGCGGTGCGGTTGATTGTGGTTCGCAACCCTTATGGCTCAGAATGCGAAGCTGCTCAGCATACAGCCGGATGTGAACCTGCTGCGAGTTTGAACCGCATATTGGTTAACCTTTTTGGAACGCGCTTTGCAGAGGTTTAGCAAACAGATACGCCCATGCCTTGGATGAGGCAGCGTGGGATCGAACAAAGTTGCGAGAAGTGGTATCAAGTACAGCGCGGGGTGTGTCTGCATGCAGGCACACTCTTTCTTTATTCTGTTGCGTTTTGGATGATAGAGAAAAGCGAAAGAACGAAAAATCTACAATTAAATATTGACATATGCCATAAACATCGTTATAATGACGCTGTAAATGGCATATGTCAATAAAAACTGGGAGGTGAAGATGATGCCAGGAAGAGATGGAACCGGCCCTATGGGCTGCGGCCACGCAATGGGCAGGCGAGCAGGCAGGTGCCGCTATGGCGCTGAAAACGCACCGTATGGTTACGGCATGCGTAACGGTTTGGGCTTTGGTTCAAACGCGCCAAAGGCGGGTCGAGAAGTGCTCCTCGCACAGAAAGAACGCCTGCAAGCACGTCTAGCCGAGCTGGACAAACAACTGGAGAACGCTTAACAGCAAAGGAAATGGTCAAAGGACGCTTTGGCCATTTCGTCAGGAGGTTACTGCTATGCCACGGCCAAAGAAATGGAGAATGGTGTGTTGCCTGCCACCCGTTAGAGAATTTTCGCCTGTCAATGCCCCTTCCATGCCAGCCGAAACCGTCGTGATGACCGTTGATGAATATGAAGCCATTCGGCTTATTGATCACGAAGGTTTCTCGCAGGAGGAGTGCAGCGGCTATATGAAGATCGCACGTACCACCGTGCAGCTGATTTACAATAACGCCCGTAAAAAAATCGCCAGCGCGCTGGTGGATGGTCGGGCGCTGCGAATCGAAGGCGGCGAGTACCACCTTTGCGAGGGACAGGAACCCTATTGCGGTTGCGGCGGTTGTCGTCGGCATCGGCACAGGTATGCACAAACTGCCGGAGAGGAGAACACCCTATGAAAATCGCGATCCCGATCGATGAAAACAAGGAAGATACTAGCATTTGCGCGTCCTTTGGAAGAGCGCCGCTATTCCTTTTGCACAACACAGAAACCCAAACCAGTGAAACGCTGAAAAATCCTGCGGCCGATGCATCAGGCGGCGCGGGGGTTAAAGCCGCGCAATTTCTAATAGATCAAGGTGCCGATATACTGCTGACCCTGCGGGGTGGTGAGAACGCGGCAGAGGTTCTGCTGGCAGCAGATGTTCAGGTTTACAAAGCGCAAGCAGGATTGGCGAGGGATAACCTGACTGCCTTTTTGGAGGGGAAGCTGGATAAGCTGAATCGCTTTCATGCCGGTTTCCATCATAAACAATGAAGCTCGCGGTGCTCAGCGGTAAAGGTGGTACTGGAAAAACGTTCGTCTCCGTAAACCTCGCAGCGGCTGCGAAAAACGCAACCTATATGGATTGTGATGTTGAGGAACCCAACGGCAGACTGTTTCTGAAGCCAACAAAGGTAACGAGTGCTTCCGTGGATACCATGTTGCCTTCTTTTGAAGAAACCCGGTGCAAGGGGTGCAGACAATGCGTGGATTTTTGCAGATTTAATGCGCTGGCTTTTATCAAAGGAAAACCCAAGGTGTTTGAGACGATCTGTCATAGCTGCGGCGGCTGTTTGCTTATTTGTCCGCATCATGCCATCACAGAAACATGGCATCCCGTTGGGCGGATTGAGCGAGGAAGCCATGAGGGTATAACAGTCATTACAGGAATTCTGAATCCGGGAGAAGCCTCTGCCGTTCCGGTAATTCATGCTGTACTAGATGATGCGTCTGCGCATGAAGGGCATGTTGTGATTGACTGCCCACCCGGGAGTGGCTGTCCAGTTCTGGAAAGTGTATCCGCCAGTGACTACTGTGTGCTGGTTGCCGAACCAACGGCATTTGGATTGCATAACTTGCAAATGGTTGTAGAATTGCTTATGCTGTTGCAAAAACCATATGGCGTCGTAATCAATAAAATAGAAGCAACCTACGCGCCGCTTGAGGATTACTGCGCTCAAAATGGAATTCGTGTGTTGAGCCGCATCCCTTACAGTAAGAAGCTTGCGCAAATTAACACAGCAGCAGAAGTGGCTTATGAGCAGGATGAGGAGAGCCGAAAACGGTTCCAAGCCTTGTTACAAGACATTGAGGCAGAGGTGAGAACGTGAAAAAGCTGTTGATCCTAAGTGGAAAGGGCGGTACAGGAAAAACCACGGTTGCCGCTGCGTTCATTGGGTTTGCCCAAGCGGAAGCGGTTGCGGATTGTGATGTGGATGCTCCAAACCTGCACCTCGTGGTCCAGCTGGATACAGAACCGGAGCAATGGGCATTTTTCGGTTCTCAAAAAGCAAGGATTCTCCCCGATAAATGTGCGGATTGCGGCCTGTGCGCGCAAGCGTGCCGTTTCGATGCGATTCAACGCACAGCCACAGGCTTTGCCGCGCGTGAATACCGCTGTGAGGGTTGCGGTGTTTGTACTTATATTTGTCCACAGAAAGCCGTAGTCATGGAGGATGACCTTGCGGGAACACAAACGCGGTATCGAGGCAAACGTGTTTTCTCAACCGCTTCGCTGCGTATGGGACGCGGCAATTCCGGCAAGCTGGTCACTGCGGTGAAGGATGCCTTGATGGAAGCCGTCGTAGATCAAGAGCTATCCATCATTGATGGATCACCCGGCATCGGGTGTCCGGTAATCGCTTCGGTTAGCGGTGTGGATTTGGTATTGCTGGTTACGGAACCTTCGCTCTCCGGCATCAGTGATATGAAGCGTATCCTGAAAACAGCCGCAATCCTTGGTGCGCGTACGGCGGTTTGTGTAAATAAGGTTGATGTGAATCGTGAAAATGCTGAAACGATCGAGCGATTCTGTGATGCGCATAACATCCCCTTCATGGGAGCGATTCCCTATGATCCACAGGCATCAGCTGCCATCAATGCGTGGATCAGCTTATCGCAAGTGTCTTGCCCGGCTAGCGAAGCATTGCGGCGCGTCTACACAAGGACGATGAAACAACTGGAGGGAGGCGCTGCATGAAAATCAGCATGCTGATGGAGAATACACCCTTTGCGGAGGGGTTTGCTTTTGAGCACGGGCTAAGCATCCACGTCGAAACAGAACACCATGCAATCCTCTTTGACATGGGGCAGTCAGATGGCTTTCTGATCAACGCAGAACGACTGGGCATCGATCTTGGCGCGGTGGATGTTGCGGTGCTATCCCATGGGCATTACGACCATGGCGGCGGCTTGAAAGCGTTTCTTTCTACCAACACAAAAGCATCCGTCTACCTGAGTCGGTATGCGTATGACAGGCACCTGTCGGGCGGGGAGCGCGATATTGGGCTTGATCCCGCGTTGGCTGGTCACGCTCGCCTTTGTTCGGTCGGGGAGCAACTTCTGCTTGATGATACGTTAGCGCTCTATGCCTGCAACGAATGCCCTCGTCCCTTCTTCATGGACTCGTACGGCCTGTATACCTTGCGCGATCATGCTTTGATACCTGATGATTTTCGGCATGAACAGTATATGATGATTCAAGAACACGGCAAACGCGTGCTGATCAGCGGATGTTCTCATAAAGGAATCCTGAACATTATGCGCTGGTTTAAGCCGGATGTACTCATTGGCGGGTTTCACTTCATGAAGGTTGATCCTGAAAAAGAAGAACGCTTTGTGCTGGATGAGGCTGTACAAGGGCTTTTGGAGTATGATACCCAGTATTATACCTGCCATTGTACAGGAATTGCGCAGTATCAATACATGTGCAAGCGCATGGGGGATCGTGTTGCGTATTTATCCGCCGGACAGCAAATTGTGATCTGAGTAAGGTGCTGGCAAGCATGCAAGCTGTTCATCAGCATCAAGGATTATGAGAACAAAACAAATTATTGGAGGTACAACAATGAAAATTGCAATATCATGCATGGGAACACAGGTGGCGGAGCATTTCGGTCATTGCGAAAACTTCAGGTTGTTCGATGCTGAAAACGCAGTCATCACAGCGGAAACGAGTACTCCAAATCCCGGCCACAGGCCAGGGTTTCTCCCCAATTACCTTGGCGATAAGGGTGTGCACGTTATCATTGCGGGCGGCATGGGCGGCGGCGCTGTAGATATCTTCAATGAACGCAATATCGAGGTGGTTGTGGGTGCATCTGGTGACGCGCGCAAGGCAGTAGAGCGCTTTCTGAAGGGCGAGCTTCATTCCACGGGCTCTATCTGTCATGAACATGCCCACGCGGGCGAGTGCGAATCATAACACAAAAACCCCCTATCATGCGCGTTTTGCTTGATAGGGGGTTTTCGTAAGGCTTGCAGAAACGGATCTAGCATCCTTAGCCTGCCGGGAGAACCGTTTACAAACAACAAGACTGTTCAATGGGCTTTCACAATGAAACACGGAGCACACCGCGTTAGGAACCGAGCAACGATGAAACAGCTTGGTAGAGCGGTGTGCTTTGTGCAGGCGAGAGATGCCGTAGCATCGCCTGAACCGCCTCGCGCGTATGACCATAGCCAGGCATAAGCTCGCCAATGACACCCTGAGGAAGCAAACGTTCGGCACGTCGAAAGGGAGAAAACGCATCGGCGCCGTCTCCCTCCAAAAGCGCCAGCACTCGTTGGGACGCCACTACCTGAACCTCATAGAACGCCGCTGCCGTCTCGCCGCGCGCCTCTCGCAGCAGCCCGCAATAGAGATGAAATAACGCGTCGCGGATTAGCGCATCTTCCGGCAGGGGCGCCGGTTCTTGTGCCGAGAGATCAACAGCCTCCCAGTCTAAACGCTGCCATAGGTATTTCCCCGCCCCGTGCGGAAACGCAGAGAGCTGCGATGGCGTAATGATACCAAAGTCACAGTACACACCATCCGCAAACAATAGCTGTACCGCATCGCCATAGACGATCTGCAACCCCTGGATGGAACAGAGCGATTCCAGCCGGGCTACTTGCGAGAGAATGCCGGCTTTCGAATCCTCGTCTACAAAAATTAGAAAATCGAGATCGCTGTAATCATCCAAACGCTCGCGATGGGCATTGGAACCAAAGGCAGCAATCGCCAATACCCCTTGTAGATTCGAATAAAAAGTGATGATCTCATCCATTCGTTTTATGGATTTTTCCCGCATGCCAATTCGTTGCATGGCATTCCCTCCGCTCAAGACACTTTACAATGCCTTCGATTGTATGCATCAGTAAGGTTTATCGCTCATCCTGCGTTAGCGCTGTGTGTAGGGCAAAGGCTAAGAACCCGGCACAGGTGGCAAAGGCTTCGCCTGTTTCACATTGGCCGGTAAATTCGTTGACACTCTCACAGGCCACGCCGTTATCCATCGGCGTCAGTCGTAGGTGCGCGAGCGCGCTTTGCACGTGGCCGCTGAGCAGACTGTTGCAGATGGAAAGCACCCATGGATGCGGCGCATGCAGGCATCCGATTTCCGCAATCGGTTTTCCCGCAAAGGACAGCGGGTATTTCTCGTCACGGATCATCCTTACGGTGTGTTGCCATATTACGTCCCTGTCGTTGCAAAAACCGTAGAAGGGGAGTAGTTGCAGGCTGCCGGGCGGTTCGTCATAGATATCATAATGACCGTTGCCATCCACGGACCAAACGAAATAGGCACCTTCGCCATCATCCCGAACACAATGGGTTAGAATTGCTGCGCGTGTTTCCTCAGCGCGCTCGAGCAGCTCCGGCAGATTGAGATAATCGGCCAGTATGTGCAAAGAGCGCCACACCAGTACATTATCATAGGTGAGGTAAGGGTAGCGGTGCAAGTCATCCGTGGGTTGCAAAAAGGTCTCATATAGCGCGTATACAGGATGTTTTTTGCTGTTTAGCGTACGCAGAATAGCGCGCAGCGCCTCCTGCACAAAGGGTTGGGATGCAAACGCCATATCGCCTGAAGCCTGCGTATACCGATGCAAAGCGATGACCGGCGCGCATAGCTCATCCAACTCGAAGCCCGGTTCAAGCACCGTACCATCGATATAGCGGCTGTGTGTGCCGAAGTTGCGCGCCTGTTTTGTAAAAACATAGGTAAGGATTTCTCTGGCGTAATCGGTATCCGCAATGAGAATTGCCGGAAAAGCCCACAGGAGGCTGTCCCTGTCCCAATAGGCGGCGCTCACATAGTACCGTGGGCTGCGCGAGGTCATCAGGCAGAGCTCTTCGGTATCGATGCTGCGGCCGGAGGCATAAAAGAAGGCGAAAAAAAGATTGGTGTTGAGCAACAGACGCAAAGCAGGGTCGTTCACATGCTTTTCTCGTGCGGCCATCCAGGCGTCAGTGCGTGCGTAAAGCGCATCAAACCCTTGTCGAAGCAGTTCTTTTGCGCTTGTGGCAGCCGCAACTTCTTCATAGCCAATGCCAAAAAAGACATCCAGCGTGGCGCTGGCTTCCGCCGCCACTTCAGTTTCGCGGTATATATCGTAAGCGAAACCATCCCATTGGCATTGCGCCTGCTGATCGATTTGGCTGAAAGGTTGATGATCCGAAACCACAGGCGCAAACGCGAACATAGGTGTGCCGGGGTTTTGGCTCCAAACAAAGGCGTTGTTCCAGCCGCTTGGCTTGACATCACGCCCCAATGGCAGCACCGTCGTTTCATTGATTTGATGCAATGTGCGATCCCAGCGACCCCGTGCGCCAAAGCGAACGGGCAATGGGTGACCCGTGGTATTTTGCACAGTCAGGCGCAAGCCAAAAGCACGCTCAGCGATGGGGGTAAGGTACGTGCAACGCAGGGTTATCCCCTCCGCAAAGGTTTTAAAAGAGGGTATCCAACAGTGCTTGCGCGTCCATGTGGGGGAAAGCGCTACGGGAGAGCCGTTTACGTGAAGATAAGGCGCAATGAGCGAATCATCGCCGCGGATTTCCAGCATCCCTTTTAAGCTCATATACAGGAAGGTTACGCCTTCGATGGCGCCATCTGTTTCCCGGATGGTTGGCAGGGACAGGTACTCATTACCGGTGACTTGATAGGTATGCATGTGCCGGATTCCTTTCGCTTCATGGTGCGGTAACGCAGCTGGCCAGCCGTTAGGCTGGAGTATCCGGTGTGCGCACCGTTTTTTAGGCTTACGTTGTGTTGCATGGCCTGAATTTCCAAACATAGCAAATTCGCGGGAGGATAGCGTTGCTCCTCCCGCGAATGGTCCGCAATGGTTATTGGTCGATTTTCACGGTATCGGTCAGCAGCAGTTGCAGTTCGTCCAGCGCTTCCTGCGCGGTCTGCTCGCTTGCGTCCAGCGTACCAAACAACGCATTGACCGTATCGGCGGCTACACTGGCATCCACCAGCGCGGGCGGCGCTACGGCAAAGTCCATGCTGGCAAACACGGCTGCACGGTTTGCAGGCGGGGTGATGGTCAGGTATTGGCTCAGTTGATCCGCATCCGCGATGGTGGGAAGCTCCCAGCTGGCATCCAGACGGAGTTTGACGATGTCCGGATCGGAACCCATGGCATCGATGAACTTTGCCGCGGCTTCCTGCTTGGCGCTGGAGGGAGAGATGCAGTTGACGTTGGCAAAGAAGAAGGAACTCTTATCCTGGAAGCCGGGCTCCACGGTAATGTCCCAGTCAAAGCCGCATTTCTCGGTAAAGGTGGAGAATGCCCAGATGCCCGTAACGATCATGCCCAGTTTGCCTTCGCAGAAAAGATCCCAGTCGCCGCGGCCTGCGAGATCCTCAATGTTGGGCATTACGCGGTCTTCGCCGCGCACACGCGCGATCATCGCATCCAGAACCGCAACGTTCTCCGGGCTGTTGACGGTAAACGCGCTGTAGTCGCTGTTGAGCAGGCTGCCGCCATTGCCCTTGATGGACTTGTAGAACTCATGGTAGCTGATCGGCTGGTAGTAGCCCCAGATATCGTCACCCAAGGCGCGAATCTTTTCGGCGGCAGTCTGTGCATCCGCCCAGGTCCAATCATCGGCGGGATAGGAAAGGCCAGCCTGGTCGAAGAGGTCTTTGTTGTAAAACAGCACGCAGGTAGAAAAGCTCATGGGAACAGCGTAGAGTTTCCCATCGTTGCTTACAGCCGCCAAGGTGCCTTCGCTGTAGTTCTCGCTGGCAATACCAAGGCCGCTCAAGTCGGCGCACTGCCCGCGCAGCATGTAAGCGAGGTAGTTTTCCATGTTGACTTCAAACACATCGGGGGCGGTGCCGCCTGCAACTTTGGTTGCCAGGACGGTGAAGTAATCGCCATAGCCTGTCAGTTGAACATCCACCTTGATGCCGGGGTTCTTTTCTTCAAAGACCTGCACCATTTGTTTCAGGGTTTCTTCCTGCGCGCCCGATGCGGAGAAGGTGGCATAGGTGATGGTGACATCCTCCGCCTGTGCCAAGCTTGTGAGGGAGAGCATCAAAGTCAAGGTCAGTAGTAACGCGACGAGTTTCTTCATGGATCGGTTCCTCCTTATTGTATTGGATTGGTATCGCTAACGCACGCTTGCGTTATGCTCTATTTCAACCCGCCCAGCGCGATGCCGCTATCCACACGGTTCTGGGAGAGTACGTACACAAGCAGGATCGGCAGAATGGTGAGTACCGCGCCTGCCATGATCACATGCTCATTACTCTTATACATGCCATTCATGTTGGCAAGGATTACCTGAAGTGTCTGCATATCGGTGCTGGTGAGCACGATCAGCGGCCAAAGGTAACTGTTCCAGCTCCCCATGAAAGCCAGCAGAACCATGGTGGATAGGGTTGGCGCGACCATGGGCAGCACAATCTTGAAAAATACACGAAACAGGGATGCGCCATCCAGCATGGCCGATTCCAGATAGCTGTCGTTGAGCGTCAGCATGGATTGGCGCATGAGGAAAACCCCGAAGGCATTAGCAAAGTACGGTAGAATGACGCCGGTATAGGTATTCAGCAGCCCTAACACGCGCAGAATCACATAGTTGGGTACCATGGTTACAGTGCCCGGGATCATCATGGTGGCAATATAGAGGCCAAACACTTTGCCAGAACCTTTGAAAGGCAGTTTGGTAAATACAAAGGCGGCCATACAAGCGCTCATTACCTGTACAAAAGTACTCATGACTGCCAGAAACAGGCTGTTGAACGATGCGCGTGCGAAACTGAAACCTTGAAGGTTGAACACCCGTATATAGCCATCCAGCGAAGGATGCTCCGGAATCCATCGGAGAGGAATCGTACGAATGGTTTCCGCGCTTTTGAACGAACTGGAAAGCATCCATAGAAAAGGCAACATAGTAATCAGCGCAAGGAGCAGGATAGCCAGGTAGAAGACAAATCCCTTGAGCAATGGAAAGCGTTTACGCATCATAATTCACCCACTTCTTTTGCAGACGGAATTGCACCAGCGTAAAGAGCAGGATGAACACAAACAGTATCCAAGAATAAGCCGAGGCTACGCCCATCTTATACTGGCGGAACGCGTACTTGAAAATGCGTTCCAGAAAGACCGTAGTCGCATCGCCCGGCCCGCCATTGGTCATGATGAGGACAGATTCAAACACCTGCAGCCCATAGATTACGTTGATAACCACCAGCAGAAAGAGCGTAGGAGAGATCAAAGGCAAAGTAATGCCAAAGAACCGTCTCAGCGGACCTGCGCCGTCTATGGACGCTGCTTCATAGTAGGTTGGATCGATCGACTTCAGCGCCGCCAGGATCATCAGGGCGTAATAACCTGTATCCTTCCAGATGGCGGCAAGCACAACGCCAGGCATCGCCCAATCTTTGTTGCTCAGCCAACCAGGCCCTTGAATCCCAATGCTTTGCAGCATTTGGTTTAGCAAACCATATTTGCCGCTGAGCACCCACTGCCACACCACCGCGGCCGCCACCCATGAGGTGATGACCGGCAGATAGAAAATAGCACGGAACACCTGCCGACCCGGAAAAGGATGATTCAGCAGTAACCCTTGCCCAAGTGACATGATCATTATCAGCGGCAGGTATAGCCCAAGATAGGTAAGCGTATGGGTGACCACAGCCGGAAACTCACGCCCAGTAAGGATGCGAACAAAGTTATCCAGGCCCACAAAGCTTGCTGTGCCCGCGAGCAGATCATAATCCAGAAGGCTGAATACCAACGTGGAGACAATCGGTATCAGACAAAAGACGACCATACCCAACAGCGAAGGCGCTAGAAAAACGGCTGTCGTGACACGCCGACCAATGGTTTTGGGAACATACATGGTTATTCCTCCTCCCTGAGCACAGCGTTATCCCGCGAGACCTCCACCTGATAACGCTTGCCGCGGTGATAGACACACAATGCGATACGGTGTATGGAGGGTGGGAGCGCGGGAGATACGCGCAGTTGTCCATCGGACGACCACAAGCCAACGGCGCCGAATACCAAGGCTTGCCATGCGGCGCCCAATGCCGCCATATGAAGCCCTTCGTGGCCTGCGTTGCCCATCACGTTTCGCAAATCAAGGTATACCGCTTTACGCAGATAGGTTTCTGCCTTCTCCCACAAACCCAGCCGCAGCGCAAGCTGCGCATGCGGGCCGTAGCTAAGGGTGGAATCGTGCAGGGTTAACGGCTCATAACAGTCAAACACATTGCGTTGCTGGCGAGGGGTGAAATCATTGGGGAAAAGCGTCATCAGCAAGACCAGATCCGCCTGCTTGATTACGCGGTACCGCTGCATACGGTCGAAGCAATATCGCTTGTAGGAAGGTTCATCGTCATCCTTTGGGAGCGTGATGGGCTCCAGACGCTCCAGCAGTTCATCTTGCAGGTAGAGGTCACGGGCAGGGTCGTACAGCAAGGGAATGCGTGCCTCTGCTCGGGTAAGCGCTTCCTGCTGGGTTTCGGTCAAGCTGGCTTGCGCCAGTGCCAGGCGGATGTTGTTGCGCGCCATGAAGTTGGTAAAGGTGTTGTTAATGGTGGCGCCGCAGTATTCATCCGGCCCCTTGACAAAGAAACTGGAGTACTGATCCTTTTCCGGCTCATAGGTCAGGCGGCTGAGCCAATAGCGCGCGGTTTCGTGAAAGACAGGAGCCGCAAATTGTTTCAGGAAAGCGTGATCTCCGGTTACTTCGATATACCGCTGCATTGCGTAGGCGACGTCCGCGGTAATGTGAACCTCACACAGACCGATATCCCAGCTTTCACACTGTTCCAGCCCTGTGTTGCTGCACATCCAGGCAAAGCGCGCGCCCTCTAGGTTTTGGCGGGCCGCCAACGCACGCGCATCCTGTAGATGATCTGCGCGATACACCAGCAAGTTTCGCGCGACCTCAGGCTGCGACCATAGGTAGAAAGGAAACATAAAGATTTCCGTATCCCAAAAGGTATTCCCCTTATAACGCCCATGGCTCAAGCCGCGTGCGCCGATCGAGATGCCCCGCTGGTGGGGAGCATTGGCCAGCAGCTGATAGATGTTATAGCGTACCGCGCCTTGCAAATCAGGATCATCTGCATCAATGGTGATATCACAATCCCTCCAGCGCGCTGCCCATGCTGCGGTGTGATCGGCATAAGGGTCTGCTGCATCGGCTTGAACTTCTTCTGCATCAACGACCACGCGCACGCGTTTCTCCACACACCATGACTCCCCGGCAGCGAGAACGCGGGTAAGGGTCGTAATCACGGTATCGCCATGCCTTGCCACATCGCGGGTTGCTTCACGGTCGCTGATCAGTTTCCAATGCAGCGCGATTGGAGTAGCTTCCGCGATTGTTTTCATATGGATGGCCTCATCTTCCACCCGTACGATATCCAAAAGCGTGGCAAGCTCGGTGGATGTGATGGTCTGATCGTCATGCACAGGAAGATTGCGTACGGAAGGGTCGGCGATTGCTTCAATGGTAAAGGCAGCGGCTTTGTGCGCTGTGAGCCGGATCCTTTGGATGATGAGCTGATGATTCGCCATGCTTGCGTAGCGCTCCATGGCTACGGCAGCCTCAGGGGTATCCCAAGCATGCGTCACGACACCGCTTTGCATATCCAGCGTTTGCGATATGGTTGTTGTGGGGGCTGTGCTTGGGCGAAGGGTGAGCACATCGGGCAATTGCACCATATCGGTAATGCCGGGTTTTAACGCGCTGAACAGTCCTGCGCGGAAGACCGCATGCGCCTGTGGAGTTCCCTTACCGTTGCATGCGCAAAACCCACGAATCCCCAAAGCGCCGTTCCCAGTAAAAAAGATGGTCTCACTGAAGTCATCCACTGGCGAAACACGGCGGATACGCCATGGTTCAATGCTGATGTGTTGCACGGCTTGCCCTCCTGCGATATACCGGTATACGATCCAGCGGACAGGTCACGGTGATGGTACGACCGCCGCTGTGTTGTTCTCCGGTGAAGTAATCTTCCCATTCTCCTTGGGGCAGGTACAGAGCACGCGTGTCCATCCCCTCGTGCAACAAGGGCGCAATGAGCAACGCACGGCCAAGCATGTACTGATCATCCGCCGCCCACGCAAGGGGATCATCCGGCCAGTCCAGGCACAGGTGCGCCATCAAGGGGCGTGCGCTCTGGCTGCAATGGATTGCCTCTTGCCACAGATAAGGCCGCAGCTTTTCGCGTAAACGGGCGAACGCGCAGGCAATGGTAAGCACACGCTCATCACCCCATTTTTCCGCCAGATTCCACGGGCTGCGTTCGTTGTTGTATGCTTCGCCCTCGCCCTTTTCAAACTGACCCGAGCGGGGTTCGGAGTGCCATTGCATCACCGGGCAGAAGCAGCCCATGGCGGTAGCACGCAAGTACAGCTCCACACTGGGAATGGGGCCTGAAAAACCGCCGATGTCAAAGCTCCAGAACAGCACGCCGGATAACCCGGCCGAAAGACCTGCGCGCATGCATGCCTGTAATTCGGAGAACGAGCTTGCCTGATCGCCAGCCCAATGGATGGGACAGGTTTGCGCACCGAGGTAACCCGCGCGGCTGAACAAAACCCCGTCAACTCCGGCATCGCGTATAAAATCGTGATAAGCGCGCAAGTACTGCATCGGGTACAGGTTATGCGCAGCAAGACCGCTGGTGCCGTCATGCAAGCGAGCCGTTTTCTCAAAGAGGAACTCGCCTCCATCCGTCTTGAAGCCCTCGATGCCCATGTCCAGAAGGTATTTGCGTTTGCCAAACCACCAGCGCACCGCTTCGGGGTTTGTAAAATCAAGCATCATACTGTGGTGGAACCATCGCTCAGTCACACGATAGGGGGAACCATCGGCGCTTTGGATGACGTATCCTTTTTGAATGGCTTCCTGCGCGTCCGCGGTAAGCGCTTCTCCGGGCTCGCCGTCCCATTCATGTTTTACAATGGGAATCTGCCATAGAATCAGGTGCAAACCCGCCGCCTGTACACGGCGAACCATCGCCTGCGGATCGCGCCAATGGTCGGGATGCCATTGATAGAAGGTACGTTCATCACTCCATTGTTCCAACACCATAGCCGTGGCTGGATAGTTGTACCGCTTCAATGCCGCAAGCTGCCTGTCAACTTCCTGATCATCTCGCCAGCCATGTGCGCTGATCCAAAGACCAAACGCCCATTCAGGCGGCAAAACGGGGTTGCCCGTACGGGAAACGAAATCGCTCAGCAGAAAGGCGGGCGTGCCAAAGGTGATTACATCATGTGTCAGCAGAGCACCCTCTGTTTCCTGCGAGAGTACAGTGATTGCTTCAAAATGCATTTCCACCGGAATACTGCTTTTGCGATACCAGCCAAAGCCCTGTTCAGTCATGAAAAAGGGGATGGGCAGGTAGCTTTGTGCACCCTGGTGGGTAAATTTCTCCACAACACGGCCGTTGGTGGATTGACCACGCATATTCACGTAATCAAAACGTTCGCCAGTGCCCAGAACATATTGGGATTTCATGGCCATGTGCAGGCTTACGGCGGTCACGCGCCCATCTGGGTCGCGTTGGAGGGTGTAGTCGACACATTGGCAGAGGGTGTCGCTTAAGCGGTTAAGTTTCCAAATACAATTGGAATCACAGGTAAGGGAGAAGGATTGCGGCAAAGCGATGGAGTCATATTCGACAGAGATACCGGAAACGCTTTGCTGCGTCAGGGTCATTGTAAGCGAGTCGCCTCCGGTGAGGGTCAAAACCACATCGGCCGCAAGCACCACAGCGAGCGTATCGTTTTGGCGGATGATCGAAAGCGGGCGCGTGATGGTCTCCCGCGTTCCTATGTGAAAGGTAAACCAAGGGGTTTGCTCGATGCCAGCAGAAATACAATACCGAATATGCCGTCCAGCTGCAAATGAGCCTAACAGAAAAGTGAAAAAGTGATCATCTTGTTCATCGGGCAGCAGGGTACGCTGTTCACCATCTACCTCCAGGGTAAGGTGGGGGATTGCCGTGTTTTGATCGATACGGCAACGTACGATGACAGGCTCTCCCGCAAGCGGCCACTCAGGCTCTCGCGCGAAATGGCTTGTGGCAAAGGGTACCAGTTCTTCGCCGAGATGCTTGATCATTGCTAAAACGCCCCCGATTCTTGATTTGGATCAATCCTACGCACCGAATCGCGTACCATTAGCTGGATGGGCAATATGCTTTCCTGTTTCTCCTTGTGGCCATCTGCCGCGGCTAAGATCATTTCCACCGCGCTAATGCCTTTCTGCGCGATATCCTGGTGTATGGTGGTCAGGCTTGGGTCGCTCATTCGCGCCAGATCCACATCATCAAAACTCACGACGGATAGATCATCGGGTATAGTTCGATTCATATGCCGCAGTCCTTTGATTAGTCCCATGCCCATAATATCCGCCGTTGCAAAGGCAGCGGTTTCTCGGTTACCCCTGCGTTCCATTTCCTGGGCTACAGACTGAGCAAATTCAAAGGATACGCTGCCAAGGTACAGGTGGCGTTCGTCAAGGGCGAGGCTAAACTCGCTCAGCGCATCCATATAACCCAGGAAACGCTTTTGTGTTACGCCCTGCTCGCTGATGGAACCGGAGACAAAGGCGATGCGCCGATGACCCATTTCCAGCAGATGGCGTGTCGCCAATAGACCGCCCAGCCGATCATCAATGCCAATGGTATGGAACACCGGATCCTTTACGTACGTATCCACCAGAACCACAGGTACGGACAGCTGATGCAACTCGGACAGGCTCTTGGTGGGGTATGAGCCTACGATGATGATGCCATCTACACCGCGGTTACGGGCAATGCCCACATAGCTTTGATCCGGCTCGGGGCCTGAGAGCAACAGATGGTAACCATTGCGCCTTGCGGTGTATTCAATGGCGGATAACAGCTCCCCGTAAAAGGGATTGGAGAACATGAACTCCTTGCCAGGCTCCGTCTGGGGGATGACTACGCCAATCAGGTTTGTCCTGCGGCTGGTGAGGCTGCGCGCATTCAGGTTCGGCACATAGTTGAGGGTTCGAACAGCCTCCCAAACGCGCTGTGTTGTTTGCGCACTGATGCTTTCGGATGACTTTTGGTTGAGCACATAGCTTACGGTAGAGGTGGAAACGCCTGCTGCCTTGGCTACATCTTTTATGCTTGCGCGCCGCACGTATGCGCCTCCATTTCATCGTGGCAATTACTTAACCGTTTCAGTAATCACATGATACGCATTTCGCAGAAGTTTGTCAAGGAGAAATTTTGACCAAGTGTGCTATCGAGCGTTTCATCTGGATTGTTGAAGGGAAACGCTGTAAACGACTATTCGCGGCATAATGAGCTATGGTAGCCTAATTGCTATGGCTTCGGCGTACCCATTTGATGCAGGGTGAATACCTTCACAACAGCCATGCCGTCTTATCGTTGCGCAACCCGCGGCTGTTGTGAAGATTACTTGGGGCGTAAGCAACCCTCGTATCATCGCGCGACGTGTGGTGTGTTCGCTTGCGAGAGGTGCTTTTATGTAGATCACTCGGCTTTTGCCATGGCTACCCAAGGTTTTCATCTCTTAAGCTGGACAGGAAATCACTTCTTTATCTCGTCGTTTACAAAAAGAGGCTGCCGCACCAAAGATGCGGCAGCCGATGATTGTTGGGTATGTGTTACTCTGCGCTGGCGGCATTGGTTCCGGCAATGCGGCCGAACACAAGGAAGTCAGTCATGGCGTTACCGCCAAGACGGTTGCCTGCATGCAAGCCACCAGTCACTTCACCCGCGGCGTAGAAGCCCGGGATCACTTCGCCGTTGGCATCCAGCACACGCGTCTGGGTATCGACGGCTACGCCGCCCATCGTGTGATGCAGCGAGGGAGAACGCGGCGTCGCTACAAAGGGCGCTTCGTCAATCTTCTCGCCGAAGAAGGCTTTGCCGAAGTCTGCATCTTCCTGCTGATCCACGAAGCTGTTGTAGCGCTCGATCTCAGCAACGAATGTATCCGCGGGAATACCCAGCTTGTTTGCAAGCTCTTCCAATGTATCGGCAGATACCACGTTGCCGGCAGCTTCCATGCCAGCCACATCGGCGTTTTTCGCGATCTTGTTATCGCAGATGATGAAGAACAGTTTATCCGGCTGCAAGAGCGCTGCCTTGGAGAGTACATCCCGCTCGGAATACTCATTAACATAGCGTTTGCCTTCTTTGTTCACAAACACCTGTGTTTCCGCGCTGCCCCAAATGCCACTGAACAGGGAGCCATCAACGGGATGGGAGGAAGGCATCAGCTGGGCATAACCCATGCCTTTGAGTTCCGCACCTACGGCTTCCGCCATCACGATGCCGTCACCAGTAATCGTGGGCGCGTTGGTGGAAGGCATGGTATCGGCCAGACCTTCCCAATAGTTATTGTATTGCACAACCATAGGCGCATTGGCAGCATAACCGCCCGTCGCAAGGATAACGCCCTTGTTGGCGTGCAGCAGCACATTGGCGCCTGCTGTGGTGGTAGCCTTGATGCCGACCACTCTGCCATCCTCTAGGATGATTTCATTGGCACGGGTATCAACCATGATGTCAACACCGGCTTCACGCGCGGCACGCTCAAACGTAACGGTGATCTTTTCGCTGGCAACACCGTGCGTGCGCGGCCACATAGCGCCCAGAACAGTGCTGATCTGATCGCGCCATTCCACGCCATAGCTACTGGCCCAGTTCAGCGAATCCATCGCGTTATTCGCAAACACTTCAGTCAAGGCAAGGTCAGGCTCAATTACTGTGCCGTCAAGACCTGTGCGTTTGCCGCCGATATAAACGTGCAGCATGTGCAGTTCAGGGCTGTCAAACAGCTTGGAGGTATCGCCTGCAAGGTAGGTATTAATCTGCTCCTTGACAGTGCTCAGCACGCCCGCAAAAGAACCGAAGTCTTCTTCGTTAAGCTCCAGATAGTGGTTGAGCTCCGCCATGAGGGAGTCGCTCATTTCTACATTGGCTTGGCGTTCGGGGTCGCATGCGTTGAAAGCGCCGCCCGCCAGAAGCGAGTTGCCGCCCAGAGAGCCGGCTTTCTCGACGATCACAACGCTCGCGCCTACTTCTTTGGCTGCAAGTGCCGCAGACAGACCAGCGCCGCCGCCGCCGACGATCACAACATCGTAGGTTGCTTCAACATCCTCTACGGGATCCTGTGATACCGCTACGGCCAAAAGCGCGGCTACGTCGCCACCCGCCTGGGTAAGCGCATCTGCCGTTGCGTCCAAAATGGCCTGCGAGGTATAGGTCGCGCCAGAGATGGCGTCAATCGCCAAGGATTGATGTTCCACAATGGCGGCGGGGATATCCGCAATGGGGCGATCGCTCAAACCAGCGGTTTCGACATGGGCGGTCACCTCGACAGCGGTAATTGCGCTGTCACTCACGGTTACGGTTACTTCAACAGGGCCATTATTACCGGGAGCACTCGCGGTGTAGGTTCCCGCGGTGTACGTCGCAGCCATTGCTGGCGCGGCAAACATGCAGCCAACCAGCACGACGGCAAGAATCATTGATAATGTTTTGCGCATGAGAGTTTTCCTCCTTACAATATCGGTTTCACAGAATTGCGAAACAACTACCTTATTGTAAACCTTGGTGTCGCTCCAAGGTCAAGTGATTTTGTTAAATTTATGACAAATCTGCAACGGGAATGCCCAGTACAACGCGATACTCCGGCTTGATCATATGACCATCGGAGTTCAGAATACGGCCTGTAGCAGGCCCGGCAATGTGCAGTTGATTCTCTGCAATGTAAGCATACAGGGGCTTCAGATCGCGATGAGAGATTTTGAAAACGTCGTGTGTGCGTATAACCATGCAGACTTGCTTTTGCGGCGGCGTGTATATGGCATCAGCACAGAGGGTTAAGCCAGCGGGGAGAACGTTCTCCGCGAGAATGCCCAATCCGATTCGTATTTGAAGCTTTTTGGTGGGCGTAAGCAGGCTGCTTTCCGATATCTCAAGGGAAAAATACGTAAAGGGCAGGCAATCTACCCAATGCGCTGTTTCCTTCGCAGAGGTCGCTGCTTCAGCACAGCCATCGCCCAACACATACAACGCCCAATGCGCGCTGCTTTCCGGCAGCAACCGAACGATGCCAACATCATTTGCCAATGCGTGGAGCTGTGCCAGTTGCAATAAACGCTTGTGTTTAGCCATCAATTTATCAATCACAACAGCCAGTTCATCGGCGCGCTGGTGCAGGTAGTTCGTTTGGGATTCATAATCTGCCTTCAGGCGCAATTGCCGGATATCATTGCAACTCATGTCCATACTGCGCAGCATGTGCAGGTTCCAAATGGCCAACCCGTCCTCTCTTGAAAATGAACGGTATTGGTTATCCGGATCCTTTTCGGTGGTGATTAGTTTACACCGTTCGTAATAACGCAATGTATCCGTGGAAACGCCCAAAAGTCTGCAAAACTCACTGATCCGGTATCTCATGCTTCCTCCGTTTCAAACATTTAGGAGTCTGTTGACTGAATCATCCATCCTGTGTGTATGTTTTTGCACACCAGCATGGTGAGCACACTCTTTTCAGCCTGTAGCACACCATGCAACAGCAGTGAAGCATACACGTATGCGGTATAGAGATGTGAAGCAGAATCATAGCTAAAGCACCTGCCCGATAGGTGGGAACTCAGCGTTATGCATGCTTTCACCCTTGATTTGCTTTGTGAAGGAACCACATCATTGAAACTGATCAATTCATCGATAACAAGATCGAACATAAAGGGTAACGGCACCTCACAGAATGCCGTGCAGTCGTACATTGAGCACCCGCAGCAGGTACATAATGCCCGTGCTGGAGGATACAAGCCACGCAACGCTGCGGAGCAGGCCAATCTCTGTTATATACCGCCTTAGCCTGCCAAAGGGGGTAGGATACTTCAAGGCAACCAAGGGAAGGCATAAAACTGGTGAGTAAACTGCAAAGCGCGATGGGTTCGGCTAGCCTAGTCCTGCGCCTGATGCGCGTTTCCCCAAACAATGGCCGCTTCCTCTGGGGAGAGCAATTGCAGCATCACTTGATTCGGCAAACAAATAACCTGATTGCCTAGCAGGCGGTAATCTCTGTTTGTAAGCGTTACTTCGCCCTGATGAACGCATTCCTGATTAGCACAGCTGGCATGCGCCATGTAAAACCCAGTTGGCGAGATATGCACCGTATTGGTTTGGCCATCCACCTGCGTTATGGGAAGGTCGGTTTCTGTGAGCATGGGATAGGGTTCAAACACCACATCCCCGATGGTCACGAGCAAATAGCAATCGGCAGGGGCGAGGGTTGCAGCAGGATGCGGGCTATCTTGCGGTTGTTGCGAAGCCTGTGCATCGTCAGGAAGCGGTTCTTGATCAGTTTCGGACAATGGCAGCGCGGCAATTGCCTGTGTGGGGGTTTTGTGCGTAGTGAAGTTTGTGGTTTGGGACAGGAGGTACAAAACACCTGCGACTGTTAAAACCAACACGAGGATAATCAAATCGTTTTTCTTCATTTGGTTACATTGCTCCTTGCTTTTCCGGGCACCTTTATTAGTCTAGACGAACACATCGCATATGTCAATGTTTTCACAAAGCACGGAAACCACACGATAATAGTGGTGCAATGATAGTGATATCAAGACTTATGATGCAATCAACATAAGAATGCAAGCATCGAAAGCACGATCAAATGGCATGTACCTTCAGCTTTACCAATAGATCGAAAGTGATTCGGACACATAAGTTACCGCAGAGCAATCTATCATGAATTTTAATGTGCGATAAGAAAACTGCCGCGATTCATGACGGTACGTTGTATTGAAAACCAGTCGAAAGAATGGCATGGATGGGGAAGCGGTAAAATGAAGCTGTAAGCGCAAGCAGGATGCCTATTTTCGCTGGGTATCTTATACGCATTCACTTTTAGTATCATTAGCCACATAGCCACCAACAACGGCACCAGTATCAGGAAGAAAAACTGGAAAGCCGCCGGCTATACGTAATTCTGCAAAAGCCAGCTTAACGGAAGTGGAAACCATGACTCAATCAGCGGTTGTAGCTGTCTAGGAATCTCAGTGATGAACATATGCGGGAGATGCCCCAGCATGATTTGTGTCGCGCGCAGCGGATCCCACAGTAAATCGGGGTGTTCGGATGTTCTCGCACATACAGCATGACCATTTGTAACATTGATGCGCAAAGTACCGTAGCCTACGATGTCAATGTTGAGGATTCCCTCCTGTAGACAACTATGTACGCCTTTTGCAGTCAAAAGGCTGGATATCACGTTTTCCCATTGGAAAATGCGCCAGTTTCCGTTATTAATCATACGATAGTCTTCTGCAAAAACGCTCAGGCAACGCGCCTCCTGCACCTGCCAAGGGGGCAAGAACACAGCCGCATTGTCTACGTTTTGCTGTAAAAACCAACTGCGAATCATCTCGCCAAAATCGGTCTCTTGTTCGGCGAAAATCTCCGTAATGCTAGCGCGTTTCTCATCGGTTACAAGATAACCAATCATTTCACCATTTGGACGCAACGCGACCCAAGGATGCCCGTGTGTCGATAAAAGGGTCAGGTAGAAATCCGCGAGCGGGCGGATCATACGGATTTTCTGCCGATCATACAGCGCTTTCGCTTTCTCAATATAGGTTGAATCGTTTTCGCGCAGAGGGATGAAGCATAGCGATGATTCCGTATCCATAGCCATACCGCTTCGCTTGATATTGGTCTGGCTGATTTGATATTGCAGCAACATCCCGGCTTTTTCATAACCAAAATACTGATAGCGCTGCCGCAACCCGGTTAAGAAGGATAGATCCATATGCTCGCTTTTCATCTCTTCAAGGCAACGAGTCATAAGGATTTTCATCCAGCCTTTGCCTCGATCATTGGGGTGCGCTGATACGCCGCCGATCCCGCCTAAGCGAAGCACAGTGTCGCCGACCTGTACATTCGAAGGAAAACTACCAACGATTGCGCGGATTCTTCCCGCTTCCCGTATTGCGAAATTGCAGCGCATCTTCTCATCATTAGGCTGATAGTATAATGGAAGCAGCCTGCGAAAGTCAGAAGGGGTATATGCTTTGCTAAAGACCAAATCTAAGAAATCTGTTGCTTCCTCATAGTCTCTTCCCAGTAAGCGTACAACTTCCATCATTTTGCGTCCTTTCGTAGATTACATTTCATTTAGGCATTGTATCTGCAAGGAAAACATGCTTTCATTCGCAGCTTTTACGAGTAAGCATCGATGCTTTAATCCTTCACAAGCGGAGGATAGCGCATGCGGTATCTGATGCTGACAATTTGTGAATCGGGCAATGCCTCCGCGGCCTCCAAGCGCCATAAGTTCTCGTAATACGGTTGTGAGCGGCGCTGATAATGCGCGGTGCATGCCCCAACGCATTCGCCATCAGATGCCTGCAAAGGAATAAGGAAATACACGCGCTGGTAAGGTCAATTCATCATACCATTGCGCAGCGGATTCTTCAAGCATGATACCCGTGAACAACAAAAATCAACCGTTTCAATCAGGGAAGTTGATACGGCAGCGGACAAGCCTTTTGGTTATCGGTTTACATGCCCTGTTCAATAGCGGATGCTACAGAAGCGGTCGAAGCCTTTTATGAAAGACCGCGCTTAGCGACGAAAACCATTGTCATGGTAAACGGCGTTCAACATGATATACCATGGAAACGAGTTGGTTATCCGGCTACGGTCAGGGGCCGGTTGTGAGCGCGACAATCACATCCGCCCTGTAAGTTCCGGCATAGGTGTTGGCGGGTATCTCCATGGTGATGGTGAAGTCCGATATGGTGTAGCTGTTAGCGCCCGCACCGGGATTGGCGGTGAGCAATTTCACGGAAGCGCCTGTATTAAAAGGCGTATTTGGCGTCAGGGTGTCAATCTGAACATCGGCAAAGGAGCCTTCCGCTAACGCAGTCACGTTGGGCGGAACAGATAGGAGGATGGAAGGACCCATAGTCTTTCCTGCCTGAACAAAACTGCCGCCTGAACATTCCCTGAATTCCGTCATGGTAAGGGAGAGATTCCATCCCTCATCGGTGCCGCGGGTATCGACCACCGTGCCAATTGATCCATGCGCTGTGGTAACCTGTTTTGTGCCTGTGAGAACAACAGGCTGAAAATTGGATAATGTGATGTCGCCACCCGTCAGGGAAGCATCTGTGTCAAGGGTTTCTATGTTCAGGAAATCGATAGATGAAAGCATAGCCGCAGTCGGGGTCGGCTCGGGAGTCATATCCATATGCAGGAGCATCCATTCACCCAGTGCACAATATGAAACCCAATTCCCGGAATCATCGATCCCAACATGGGGGCAATCTGGCTGATCACAGGAGGGCGCTGTTTCTTCTGGAGATGGGGGTTCCGGTGTTGTTTCTAGCACTGTATCGGGTTGTTGTTCCGTCGATGGGTTTGGCTCCATGGTATCAGGGGTATCCGTCGTGTCGCTTGAGGGGTTTGGCGATTGCAGTTCTGTTGTGGTGGGACAGGGTGTTTCGGTCGGCGAGTCCGATGGTAATGCTGTTGGTGTTTCCAAGGGGGTCTCCAAGGGAGTTTCGGAAGGAGTTGCCGCTAGTGTTTCTGATGGGGTTTCCATACATGTTGCGGTAGGCGTTGTCGTTACCATATTGGTAGGCGTATCAAGTACGGGCGAAGATGTGACGTCTGGGAGATCCTCCACGTCACTTTCATATTTATCCATAGAAAGAGGCAATGGAACAAGCAGGGCCGCACAAAGCAGCAATGCTAACGCACCCGATTGCCTTTTTCGGTATTGCGTATCCATGAACCAGTATTCCTCCCGAAGATTTGGCGCTGACGATCCATATAAGGTTTCCGATCTCGAATGTGTTCTTGATCAACGGCGCTTTCTGCGAACAAAGGCAATAAACAAAACGATGATGATGAGGATGAGCACTTGCAGGGCAACTTCATACCATTGGAACTGAGTGGATTTGATGGTGGGGCTGAGGCGTTGCTGCGTTCTTTGCGCTTCATCGACTCCTTGAGCGTCAATGGTAATGTCTCTGCGGATATCGATCACCTCATCACCCGCATGAAGTGTCAGCGATAAGGCGTAGGTGCCAGGCTCCAATGTTTTATTCTGCCAAGTCAACGGATAATAAAATGTGGACATCGGCGCCATTTTGAAATTATCAATCGTATCAGAAAAGAGAACCATGTTTTGACTGTCCATGATTTCATAGTCACCGGTGATACCCTCTTGGATGAGTGCAGCCTGATTGGTAATTTGAATCCCAACAGCAATTTTCTCTCCAAGGAAAGTAACTTCACCAACGGAGATGGAAGGCGCAGCAGGATTGGGAAGGATGATTTCTACGGCGGTATCGACTGCTTGGTACTTATCAATGAGCATTTGTGCACTTTCTACCTGGTTATCTGTTTCCTGTGCTGTTTGTGAGCCGGCAAAGGCGATAACGCGAATACATCCCAACAGTGTACCTGTGTCGATATCGGGGATGGCCACAGAGAAATCGACGATCTGTATTTCATTGGGCTGTAGATCCAGTGAATCGGGTACAGTCATATACTGTGCCAAACCATATCGAGAATCAAGCAAGGAGTACGCTTGTGTATTAACATCATCTGGGTTTTGGTAAAATATCCCGGTTTGAGAAGAATAGGCGTTCATTGGGACAAACTTTACTTCTACGATCTGATCCGTATGATTTGTAACTTTAATTTGGAGTGGTATCTGTTCGCCAGGCATTCCCGGGATACGGTAATGTCCCGCGATACCGATTTGGTTTGCAGGGGCGATCATTTCCGCGGCAAACAAAAACCCCTGGGTTTCCGCAGCGCAACCGTGCATTGGGATCAAACTCAGGATGGCAATCAATACTGCCAGTTTCAAAATAAAGCGCTTCAAATGCTACACCCTTCCCTTTGTGCCTTGTAGATTAAGAAGCACGCCTTCCAGAGAAAAGTGTGCTTCTTAATCAATTCAACAAGGGCATTCCATGATGGATTACGGTCCGGATACCAAGGCTACGACCGCATCTGTTTTATAGGTACATGCGTAAATATTTGCAGGCACAAATAGCGTAACAGTCATATCGGATATCGCATAGCTGCCCATGCCACCGCCAACATCACAGGAAGTGAGCTTCACAGGTGTGCCTACATCCAGCACCGCTGAGAGCGGAGCTGTGCCGATTAGCAAAGGACTTGATGAGCTTTCTTCCGCTTTGGTTATCGTCGATGGCGTTGTGATATACAAAGATTCAGTTTCGAGGGAATGACCAGATTCGACATACACACCATTTTCCCATTCCTTAAACTGGCTTAGGGTGAGGGTTGTATGCCAGCCAGCACCGGTTCCTCTGGCATCTACAAGGTTGGTGAAAGACCAGTCGGCGGTCGCCGTATTTGCGGTGCCATCCAATTCGATGTCGGTCAGGTTCGAAAAGATGATGTCGCCACCTGAAAGGGTTCCGCCAATAACTGTTACTTCGGCGCCCGGCTCTGTGGCCAAAGCCGATGCGGCCAGCAATACCAATGCCGCTACCATGGCGAGCATCACGGTGAAATGTCTTTTGGAAAATTGTTTGTTATACATGCTTTTCACTCCTATTCGATTGTCGATCGTTTTGTTCTTCGTTACGCCAAGGGCAGTTCATAACCTCCCTTCTGTGATAACATAAAGAAACAGCCAATCCCCGCTAGAGGTTGGCTGACAATGGCACATGAAATAATAATATATAGTTGATTACTATATATGATACTTATGGCGATTGGCAACTGGCTGCCATAGATGCTGCGCACCCTTAGGCCCTCTAGCTTTGCGCTCTGCCCTTTCGGACAGTTTGCCCTGAGCAATTCCTACGGTTTCTATATAACACAAAAATTGAAACATGTCAACGAAAAACGACCGAAAAAACTAGATAGATATTAAATTTACAAAATTTTGACACATTAATAATCACTTGACAAATGCTTAGAAACCTGTATACTAACAATGATTCTTTGGAAACCGAATGCCGAAGACAGCGAGCGGGGTGACCCCTTGATGCACGTGTGTGCACTCGCCGAGGTGTAAGGCGGGAGAAATCCCATGCGACATGTTCGCCCTTGCGCCTGCAAGGGTTTTCTTTTTAGAATCGGATGATTCTGGAAAAGGAGGTGCAATCCCATGAGCAACAATCTGGAAATCAAAAAGCAAGCGGTGGCGGAGATTACCAAGAAGTTTCAGGATGCCAAGAGCGTTGTGGTTGTTAACTACAGCGGCTTGACCGTGGAACAGGTTACCACGCTGCGAGCGCAATGCCGCGCCGCCAACGTGGATTACTGCGTGCTCAAGAACACGCTTGCCCGCCGTGCGCTGGATGATCTCAAGATTACCGGCCTGGATGAGGTGCTCAACGGCCCTTCGGCTTTCGCTTTTGGTATGGAGGATGCAGTCGCGCCCGCCAAGATCCTGAGCGAATTCACCGAAAAGGCAAAGGTTGAGGTTATCAAGGTAAAAGCCGGTTTGCTGGATGGTCTGGTAATGACGCCGGCGAAAGTGGCAGAGCTGGCCAAAGTGCCCAGCCGTGATGTGCTGTTGGCTCGCTTGCTTGGCAGCCTGCAAAGCAGCGTGAGCGGCTTTGTACGCGTACTGGACGCCATTGCCAAAAAACAGAGCGAAGGCGACGTACCCGCGGAAGCCTGACACCCATCAACACAACAAAAAATCGATTGAATGGAGGCTATACACATGAATCATGAGGAATTTATCGCCGAGATTGAGAAGCTGACCGTGCTTGAACTCAACGATCTTGTCAAAGCACTGGAAGAGAAATTTGGTGTTTCTGCCGCTGCCGCTGTGGTGGCTGCTCCCGCTGCCGGCGCCGCCGCCGCTGCCGTGGAAGAAAAGACTGAGTTTGATGTCATCCTCAAGGATGCCGGCGCCGAGAAGATCAAGGTCATCAAGGTTGTGCGCGAAATCATCAGCGGTCTGGGCTTGAAAGAAGCCAAAGACATGGTCGAAGGCACGCCCAAGACCATCAAGGAAGCTGTCTCCAAGGAAGAAGCCGAGAAGATCAAAGAGAAGTTTGCCGAAGTTGGCGCTGTGATCGAGATCAAGTAAGGCTTTTATACCAGAAACAAACCCATCGGCTGTTCAATGCCGATGGGTTTGTTGTTGCCCGATACATATAACCACTTGCAGAAACGCGCCGCAGCATGCACGAGCATGCTGCGGCGCGTTTGATGTCAAACAATAGGGGAACCACTGACCATTGATCAGCGCTGCTTCCTGTTACTGCTCATAAGCATAAGCCATTACAAGACCGCCAAGGTTGTCAAGGCTTGCAATGTAACTGGTAGCGGGGTTGGGCACTGGCAGGTCGTACGTTGCGCTTGTCCCAGCTTCGATACGGTAGATCTCATAGCGCAGCGCTCCGTCTTCATACAGGCAAATATGCGGATGCTGGATCAGGAATTCCAGATACTCTTCCAAACAGTATCCCAAAATACGCATCGCGGTGGCATGTGCTTTGCCAACATAGCGATAGAGGTTCATCTGCGCGCTTACGCCTGTTTTATAACTCTTGTCCTCCCAGGCGGAAGTGGGAAAATCCTGCGTGGGGAATCTAAAAATAACACCATATTTCCAGCTGTTATTGGTAAACCATTTCCCTTGATCGGACTCCTGGAATTTCTGCTTGCCGACCTCTGGGTTCTCCCGATTGTAAATATCCATGCGGAAGGAAAGCCCGCTTTGGTATTCGCTTGTGCCCGGGTAGTTTACATACCGCTTGGTCTGCTCAATCAGGATATCGCCGCTATAGCGGCTGCTGAGCTCTTCCATGCGTTTGTTGAAGAGTTCGGTTTGCGTATCATTGCTGCGATAGGCTTCGCGGACGATGTAATCCGAAAGATTATCCTCAGCCGCCGCGTTGATCATGGCTTGCAGCGCATCAAAAGCGACCGGGAACAGGCGCACATTGCCATCTGTCACGGCTATCTTCCACCCGCTGGTGTTACCGACACTGACCAGCGTACTATCGTTGAAATCTGCGGGAAGCGAATGCCAGGGATTCACCAGAAGCAAGCCGCCCGTGATCAAGCTTTCACGATCAACGGTCGTGATGTAGGTGTTTTCAAGTTCTGCATATCCTTCATCTTCAAGCCGCCACGTACGCTCTGCCAAAGTCGTTTCCCAATAGGCGAGATCCTCGCGCACCAAGTCGCCTGTGGTGGGATCGATGCTGGCATTTTGGCTGCTGATGAGTTCATTGAGCCTGACGTTGAACTCCTGCTCGCCATCGATATTGATCTTTTCTATCTCCGCGCGTTTTGCCCGGTAATCAGTCTGTACGGCAGCATTGCATAGCGCAAAAATAGCGGCACTCACAGCGACTACGATCACAAGGATCACCGTTAGCCGAAGCAGAAGCCGATATGGATCCCGCTTGCGTTTGTGGATACTTTTATTTGAATTGATTCGCATAGTCACCACCCAATCTAAGCTTACAGTTGCGCTTACGCATCAGTTTGTCAGGCGTCCAAATACCTCGTACAGGTGCTCCAGCTCCTGTACGCTGCTATAGGTAAGGATAATCTTACCCTTGCGTTCGTTGCCGGAGAGGGTTGTCTTTACTCCAAGGGCTTCACGCACCGTATCTTCCAAGGAGCACAGTTCAGCCGACAGGGTATGCTTTGGCGCGGGAGCATCAGCTACGTGTGACGGCTGCTTTTGTGCCATTTCTTCCAGCTTGCGAACATTGTACGCGTGCAGCACACACTGGTGCGCCAGCTCCAGCTGCCTTCCCTCGGGTGAAACGCCGGCCAGCACACGTGCGTGCCCTGCGGATAGCTCACCGGAGATCACCATCTGGATGATACCTTCCGGCAGCGTTAGCAGCCGCAGGAGATTTGCCACGGCGGGGCGGCTTTTCCCCAATCGGCTGGCGGCTTCTTCCTGCGTGTAGCCGCAATGCCGAATTAATTCTTTAATGGCCTGTGCTTCTTCAATGGGGTTTAGATCCTCTCGCTGCAGGTTCTCAATCAGAGCCGCTTCCAGCTGCTGGGTTTCATTCATGCTGCGCGTGATGCAGGGAACAGTCTCCAGCCCGGCAATCCTTGCCGCGCGATAACGGCGCTCGCCTGCAATGATGCGGTAACGCGTACCGTTTTCAACAACCAGAATCGGTTGCAGAATACCTGCTTGCCGAATGCTATCCGCCAGCTGTTCCAGTGCATCTTTGTCAAATTCCTTGCGGGGCTGCGATAGATTGGGATCGATATCCGCAATGGGAATATCGCGTACGGTGGTATCCAGAAATGCTTCACTCTGCGGAAGGAGGGCGTCCAAACCGCGACCCAAGCCGGTTCTCTTCACTGGGGAAAGCCTCCTTCTGCCATGGTGTTGATCTTCATTCGTATATTACGCATTGCGCTCCAGTATTTCACGCGCAAGTTGCCGGTAGGATTCAGCGCCAAGGCTTCTGCTATCATAGAGATGGATAGGCTGGCCATGGCTGGGCGCTTCGCCAAGGCGTATGTTGCGGGGGATGGCGGTGGCATATACCTTGCCTTTGAAGTGTTTCTTAACAGAGTCAACCACTTGCAGGCCAAGGTTGGTGCGGCCGTCCAGCATGGTCAACAGCACGCCTTCAATATCCAGACTTGGGTTGAAACCATGTTTAACGCGGTTAATGGTGTTAACAAGGCTGGACACGCCTTCCAGCGCGTAATACTCACACTGCACAGGAATCAGCACGCGCTGTGCCGCGCAAAGCGCATTGACGGTCAACAGACCGAGCGATGGCGGGCAGTCGATGAAAATAAAGTCATACTCCTGCTCAATGCTTTGCAGCACATGTTTCAGGCGGTACTCACGCTCCTGCAAATCTTTCAATTCAAGCTCTGCGCCTGCCAGCCGTATATCCGCCGGAGCAAGCCGCAAGCCGGGCACACCGGATTCGATCACCGCTGCCGCAAGGGTGCTGCGCCCCATAAGGGCTTCATAAACAGTCAGATTGCCTGCGCGCAGGCCAAGCCCGCTGGTAGAATTGCCTTGCGGATCCAGATCGATCAGGAGTATCTTCTTGCCGATCTCCGCAAGGCATGCGGTCAGGTTGATCGCCGTAGTGGTTTTGCCTACGCCGCCCTTTTGATTGGTGATGGCAATCGTCTTTCCCATATCATTATCCTCGTTCCGTTTTTACAATCGATACGCCAAAAACATTCTACCGTTTTTTGCAGTAAAAGTAAAGAGCGTAGGATGGACGCTGAGACAATTGCGCAGATTCAACCCATGGTTACTAAAAAGTCAGGGAGATTTCCGCATCTCCATCCTCGCCATAGACATCCAGCACAGTGGACTCAATACCGTTGGATTTGCGTGCGGCTTCGACTAGCTTTTGCGCTTCAATATCGCCGCCATCCGCAATAAAGGCGGCAAGCGCGGCTTGATAGTCCTCGTAAAACTCCTCAAGGCATTTGCCGTTCACATTAAGATAACCTGCAATTTCCCGACCCACATAACGCAGATGCCATGGTTCATACGGTACGCGCGTCAAGTCTTCCTTATCTTCAGGGTAGCGGATAACAAAGCCATAGTAGATGCAGTTTTCTTCCATCCATTGTGCTTCCGGCGTCTGGTAAAAGGAAGCGTTCATATATTGATTGTTTGCATTATAATCAACGCTGAGCACGTCACAGGCAAGGCCGGATTGATGCTCGCTGGCACCCGGCGGGCTGCTGATGCCATCATCTACGCCATTGTTGCGTGCCAGATAGTTATTATAGGTTGTTTTTTGTGTGCCATAGCTGCGAAAGCCGCTCTTGAGAACAAGGCGAAGCCCAGCTTCGCTCTTAAACTCCTTTTCCACCCATTCGCCTTTGCTGTTTTTGACGCGATACGTATACTCTTTGACCGCAAGCGCGTCTTCAAACATAGTTTCAAGCGCCTGGTTGACTTCCGGACGAAGCTCGATTTTGCTGCTGGAGGTGCGCTTGACGGTCGCCACAACCAGGTCTTCGGGTTTATAGCTTTCGTCAAGCAGATGGTCGCGGTTGACCAGCAAGGCATGATCACTGGTCAGTTCCGTGACGGATACGGGGAAAGACCACTCCGCGGCCAGCGCGGGGGAACCGCTGGCACACAGTAGCAACGCAAGCATCATCGCGGGGATTCTTTTCATTGGAGCACCTCATCTGTTTGTTTGATCAAAAAATCATACACTGCCAGCCGATGAACTGAGACATAAATCTCCATTGGCACACCGGATTCATAGATTGCCTTGGCGTGTTCTTTACCCACATAGCGTACGTGCCATGGCTCGTAGGCATAGCCTGTTACGCTCTCCTCGCCCTCCAGATAGCGCACAATGAAGCCATAGCGCCATGCGTTCTCCGCAATCCATAACCCTGCCTTGGTTTTACCAAAACCCGCGTTCAAGTTTGACCCGCCTCGTTTGGTCACATCCATTGCAACGCCTAGCTGGTGTTCACTGGCGCCCGGTATGGCCACATAGGCTTCGGCGGTTTTCTGCCCGGCGGTCTTTTGCTTGCGTGCGTAGATGGTGCTTTGCTTGGTAAAGCTGCGGTATCCAGATACTGAGGAAAGGGGTGCGCTATCCTGGCTTGCGGCCGCGTACATTTCTTCCAGTGCAGCTGCGGCTTCTTCCTTCATGGACTGCCGCATACCCACGACGTTGACAGTGCGAACGACAGGCACATAATGTTCGCTGACCATATGATCTCGATTGACTAAAAAGAGGGAGCCGTCGATGGCTTTATCGGGCATCGCGGCTTCCATGCTTCCCTGAAGAAGCGTCGCAGAAAGGGTGATAAGGGATACGATCTTTTGTATGCTCAAGATTCCACGCTCCCGTGTGATCGGTTTATGACTCGACTAGTCTTTTTCGTCGCCGATGAGCCTAGCTCCTTCTTTACAGGCACTTTTTACAAGACGTTCGTCAGCGCGCAGTGTAACCAGCACACCCTCATCGGTATGTTGCTGCTGATGGATACCGCCCGCGCGATGTAGTTGATCAATCAGCCGATAGCTGGCAAAGGGGATCAGCAGCTGATACAGGCGTGTACCCGCATTGAGCGCTTCTTCTATGCGCGTAAGCAGCGCCTCGGTACCCATGCCATCTGCGGCGCTCAGGGGGAGCGCGCCCGGCAGTGTATCCGGCGAGGGCGATGACAGATCACATTTGTTCAGCACATCGATACGCGGCGCCTCTGTGGCGCCCAGACTCTCCAACACTTCCAATACCGCATGGTGCTGGGCGTGCAGTTCGGGACTGGCCGCGTCGGAGACGATCACCAGCACTGTTGCGAGCGCCGCTTCCTCCAGCGTAGCGCGGAATGCCTTGACCAGCTCATGGGGAAGCTTGCGGATGAACCCGACCGTATCCACCACCAGTGCTTTTTTGCCGTGCGGTAAAACGATCGGGCGGCTTACGCTCTCCAGCGTCGCAAACAATTCGTCCTTTGCATAGACGTCTGCGCCGGTCAGGCGGTTGAACAGGGTGGATTTTCCCGCGTTGGTATACCCAACCAGCGCAATAATCGGCGTTTCCCGTTTCTCACGCTCCTGCCTGCGCAGGGAACGTTGCCGCTCGATGGTGCGAAGTTGCTGTTCCAGATCGTTCAAACGTTCGCGGATGCGCCTGCGGCTTACCTCCAGCTTGCTTTCACCGGGGCCGCGCGTACCGATGCCGCCTGCCAGACGGCTAAGCACCAGACCTTGCCCCAATAACCGTTGGGAACGGTACTTAAGCTGCGCCATTTCTACTTGTAGCTTACCCTCGCGTGTATTGGCGCGCGCGGCAAAAATATCGAGTATCAATGCGGTACGGTCGATTACCTTCAGCCGAAGAAGTTCCTCCAGGTTTTTTTGCATCACACCGGAAAGCTCTTCGTCAAAAATGACCAGATCCGCGTTTGCCGCCTGTGCGGCTAGTGAAAGCTCCTGCGCTTTGCCAAGGCCAATGCAATAGGCGCTATCGGGCTTGCGGCGCTTCTGGAACACGGTGAGCACGGTTGCGGCACCGGCAGTTTTGGCAAGCTGAGCGAGCTCGACAAGTGATTCTTCGCTTTCAATGCCAACCAGCACCGCTTTTTCCTGTGCGCCTTGTGTATGAGGGTCTTCAGCGATGAAATCCGCGTCGATTTCCGCGATGCGAGCCATCCAGGCGGCATCCGGCATGCGGCGGGCATCGGGTATGGCTATACGTTCGGCTTCCCCCGGGAGCGCGGGGCTGATAAACCCGCATTCGGCATTGGTTGGACGGCCTTGCGAATTGACGCCTACAGCACAGAGCGCATCAAAGCGCATGGAAAGCAAAGCGCTGATGTCGACCGCGCTGAGCTGCCCCGATCCACCCGGGTGGGTGTGGATACAGCGTACCATCGAAAGCCGGCGTTCGCTGCGGCGCAACCGTAGATCAGGCAGATCCACGTGATCCACCTTGCCGATGATGATGTCCACCACTTCGCCGTAACGGGTGATGTATACCGCGATTTCTCGGTTCAGAAAAGCAGAATAGCCGCAGAGCTGCTCAAGCAGTTCCTGCGGCATGAAGCTGTCCGCCGAGACGGGAAAGTCATAAAGGGCTTTCATTTCGGCCAGCATGCTATTGCGAACCCCATCGATATTTCCGTGAATTTCGGACATAAGGGCTCCTTTCGTGATTGCGTGCGTTCATCCCGCTTCCATACCCATCTACAAAGCATGGGCGCGCCATGGGTAACGGCGCGCCTGAGCTTGAAAGGCAATGGCTGGGATGGTTTTACCCCTGCGGGTGCTTCTTCTGGTAATCTTCCAGCGCCGCATGGATGGCTTCCTCAGCCAGAATAGAGCAGTGCATCTTTACGGGGGGCAGGCCGTCCAAGGCTTCCGCGACTGCCCTGTTGGTAAGCGCGAGCGCGTCGCTGACTGTTTTGCCTTTGATCATTTCCGTTGCCATGCTGCTGGTGGCTACAGCCGCGCAGCAGCCAAATGTTTTGAACTTGACATCCGTGATGATGTCATCCTCCACTTTGATATCCATCTTCATGATATCGCCGCATTTCGCGTTGCCGACAGTACCGGAACCGCTGGCATCAGCGAGCTCGCCAACATTGCGGGGGTTCTCAAAGTGATCCATAACTTTATCGGAATACATAGGGTTTGCCTCCTTTATTCAGAAACGATTCTGGTTGGGCGTTTCTTCCCGGTGATCGGTTTGTTGAAGGGTTAAGCGGGGCAGGCGTTGCTGGCGCTGAGCGGACTCATCGCGCGGAGGGTTTCCACAATGCCCGGCAACACTTTGAGCACGTAATCCACGTCCGCATCGGTATTGCCATTGCCCAGCGAGAGGCGCAAGCTCCCGTGCGCGATCTCGTGCGGTAAGCCAATGGCTAACAAAACATGCGAGGGATCCAGACTGCCGCTGGTGCACGCGGAGCCGCTGGAAGCTTCTACCCCAGCAAGATCCAGCCGCATGAGCAGGGACTCGCCCTCGATATAGCGCACGCTCACATTTACATTGCCGGGCAGGCGCTGGGTGGCATGCCCGTTCAGGCGCACATCCGGTATGGCTTCCAGAATGCCGCGAATAAGCCTGTCCCGCAGCATCGTCATACGAGCGGCATGGGCGGGGAGCTCGGCTGTGGCAAGCTCAATGGCTTTGCCAAGCCCAACAATGGACGCAAGGTTTTCCGTTCCCGCGCGCAAGTTCTTCTCCTGTGCGCCGCCGTAAATCAGATTATTCATGCGCACGCCTTTGCGGATGTACAGCGCGCCAACGCCTTTGGGACCATGGAACTTGTGGGCGGAAAGGCTTAGCAGTCCAACATTCCACTCGTTTACATCCACGGGGATGGCTCCGATGGCCTGTACGGCATCGGTATGAAACAGCACGCCGGCTTCCTTGGCGATACGTCCGATTTCCGCGATGGGTTGCAGTGTGCCGATTTCGTTATTGGCTGCCATGATCGTAATCAATACGGTATCTTCCGCGATGGCGGCCTTAACGTCATCTGGGTTTACGCGCCCATCTTCATCTACGGGAAGGTAGGTGACGCGGCAACCCTGCTTTTTTTCCAAATATTCGCAGGTATGCAGCACCGCATGGTGCTCAACACTGCTGGTGATGATGTGCTTTCCTTTGCTTTGCAGCATCTCCGCAGCGGAACGGATGGCCCAGTTATCACTTTCGCTGCCGCCGCCGGTAAAGTAAATCTCCTGTGGTTGTGCGCCGATTGCCATAGCCACCTGCTTGCGTGCGTTTTCTACCGCGCGCTTGGCATCGCGTCCCACGCTGTGGATAGAACTGGGATTGCCGTAGTGCTCAATAAACCAAGGGAGCATGGCATCCAGAACCTCTTTGCGTACGGCTGTGGTAGCCGCGTTATCCAGATAGATGATCCGCTTATCACTCATTGACCGTTGCCTCACAATCGTCTATTTCTTCAAACATATCCCCCAGAGTCACGCCCGCCAGTTCACGGTTGATGGATTCCGTCAATCGCTGCCATACCTTCCGTACAGGGCATTGGCAGGCGTGTTTGCAGGAGCCTTCATCCGTCGTGCATTCGCTGAGCGCGAGAGGACCCTCCATCGCATCAATCACTTCCAGGATCGTGGTCTGATCCGGCGGTTTTGCGATCTGATAGCCACCCTGCGCACCGCGTACCGATGCCACCAGCCCAGCGCGGCGAAGATTCCCCAACAGCTGTTCCAAATACTGTTTGGGCACGCCTGTGGAAGCGATGCTTTGCAGCGTTTGAGGGCCTTCATTCCTGTGCTCGGCAAGGTAGTACATGGCGTAAAGCCCATATTTGCCGCGTGTTGAGAGCTTCATAGCGTTCCCTTTCCCATACCCGACAAATTTAATCGGATATCGGTTTTATACTATCACTCAGCTCAAATCTTGTCAATGGGAGACAACCAAAAAATACGCATCAAATGAAAACCCGACGATATTTGTCGGGCTGTATCAGGCAATAGACCGTGGCGTATGCTGCGGCAGTCATGATATCCAAAGGAAGCGTGTTTGCCGCCTTGGGTGACCTGTCGCATGCAGTTGACAAAGGGGGGATGACGGCTAATCCAGCCACTTCATGAGATCCGCACGAACTTTGCCGCCAGCGTCCACAAGTACCTGCGCGTAAGCGATATTGCCGGGCATTTGGGCGCAGATCGCCCCAGGGTTGATCAGCGTGATCCCGCGTACCGTTTCCAGAAAAGGGTGATGGGTGTGACCAAAGAAAACCACCTTTGCTTTTCGGGCTTCCGCTACGCAAAGAAGGCTTTCCAGCTCATGTTTCACGCCGAAAAGATGGCCGTGCGTAACCATCATTGGCACGCCATTTGCTTCAAACAGCGTTAGGGTAGGTACATCAAAAGATGCAAGGTCACAGTTGCCGCGTGCAGTATAGACACGTGCGTGTGGATTTGCTTGCGTAATGGTATCTGCAAGCGAATCCATATCGCGTACGCCGTCTCCGCAGTGTACGCATAGATCAATGGGGCTTCCTTGTGCGGCCTGCGACAGCGCATTGCGGAGCAGATCTCGATTGCCGTGGCTATCGCTGACGGCGATGATCTTCTTCATTACAGTTTCTCCCGGATGATATCCAACATGAGTGCAGAGGCCTTGGCGCGGTGGCTTACCTGATTCTTTTCCGCTTCGCGCATCTGGGCGAAGGTTTTTCCTGTTTTGTACAGGAAAAGGGGATCATACCCAAAGCCGCCTTCCCCGCTGGGGGCATCAAGCAACGTACCCTCACATTCGCCGCGTACAAGGAGTGTTTTTGCAGCGGGCATAGCTAACGCCATGGCACAGACAAAACGGCACAGTCGGTTGGTAATCCCTGCCATGTTTTGCAGCAACAAGCGGTTGTTGGCGGCATCATCGCCATGGCTGCCGGCATACCGTGCGCTATGTACGCCCGGGGCGCCCCCCAACGCGTCTACCGAAAGGCCGCTGTCATCTGCCAGCGCAGGAAGTCCGGTGAACCGCATGACAGCCTCTGCTTTCAAGGCTGCGTTCTGTTCAAAGGTGTCGCCGTTTTCTTCAATATCCAGATCACAGCCGATATCCTTCATCGAAACAAGCTCGCATATGCCGCCAAGGATCGCGCGAAGCTCTTTGAGTTTGTGCGAATTTGCAGTTGCCACAACAACACGTGGCAGCGGCACCAGGTATTCGCCGCGCGTTTGCAGCGCCTCCCGCTGCGAGCGCATCAGATGCCGAATACCAAGGCGGCCTAAATCCGTCAGGGTTTCTAGTTCGCGCTTGGAAAACGCGCGGCCTTCTCCAGTGCCCTGCACCTCAATAAACTCGCCGAGATGATTCATTACGAGGTTCATATCCGCCTGCGCCGAACTATCTTCCTGATAACACAAATCAAGCAGCGGCTGTTGATCGACAATGCCCGCGCTGATGGCGGCGATCTGCGCTTGAATGGGATTTTTACTGAGGATGCCATTTTGCATGAGTTTATGAATGGCCAGTACGAGCGCCACGTACGCGCCGGTGATGGCCGCCGTGCGGGTGCCGCCATCCGCCTGTAATACATCACAATCCAGCGTGATGGTGCGTTCACCCAGCAGCGTCATATCTACCGCTTGTCGCAGGGAGCGGCCAATCAACCTTTGAATTTCCACACTGCGGCCGTCCATGCGGATTCCGTCTCGCTGTTTACGCCTTCCAGTTGAGGCTGGAAGCATGGCGTATTCCGCGGTAACCCAGCCGCGCCCCTGATTTCGTAAAAAGGGAGGGACGCCCTCTTCTACACTGGCGGTACAGATTACTTTCGTTTGACCAACGGCAATCAAGCAGCTGCCATCAGCGGTTTTCATGAAATCCGTTTCAATAATACAAAGGCGCGCCATATGCGGTGCGCGGTCATCCAATCGTTTCACAGGGTACACATCCTTCCCGTTTATGGGGTATGCTTACCCCGTGCGTATCATAATTATAGAAGCTTTTTGCCAGTATGTCCAGCGATGAAACGCGAACGATTGCGCCAGAAGGCTGTTTATGCTATGATGATGCATACTTTGAACCGCGGAGGTGATCACCATGCCCATGGACGGCTTTACCCTGGCTTTTATCGCCAAAGAGCTTTCACAAACGCTGATCGGGGGTCGCGTGGAGAAGGTGAACCAACCCGAGCGGGATATACTCCTCATGGTGATGCGCAATCAAGGGGAAAACCATCGCCTGTTGCTCAGCGCCAACACGAACCAGGCACGTGTGCAGGTGACACAGCATCCATATGAAAACCCTTCGGAAGCGCCGATGTTTTGCATGCTTATGCGCAAGCACCTCCAAGGGGCTCGGCTTGCCAGTCTGAAACAGCCTTTTGGTGACCGTCTGCTCACGTTCACCTTTGACTGCTTGGGGGAGATGGGCGATCCCATCCAGAAGATGCTGGTGTTGGAGATCATGGGACGTTACAGCAATTTAACGCTGGTGGATGAGAAAGGCTCGGTTATCGATAGCATCCGTCATGTAAACAGCGAAATGAGCCGTGTGCGTGTGCTGCTGCCGGGCGTTCCCTTTACCATGCCGCCAAAACAGGATAAACTGGCCTGGGAGACCATGGCGGTTGATGCGCTGGCGATGAGACTGGCCAAGCATGCGGGCACGCTTGAGAAAGCGTTGGTTGATAACATCGCAGGCATGGCAGGTATCTGCGCGAGGGAAATCTGCGCACAAATCGGCGTGGAGGGCAAAACGGCCTGTCAGGACTTAAATGCCTTGATTGTGGCGGAAGCGCTGGTTAGTGTCTACGCCAAAGCGGCAGAACGAACCTCCCCTGTACTACTTACGGATGATGCCGGCCTTGCGCTTGATTTCTTTCCGTTTCAATACACAACCTATGATGCTGGGCATCAGCGACCTTATCCAACAGTGAGCGCCGCCATGGACGCTTATTATCTGGGACGTGACCTTCACCTGCGGATGCAGCAGAAAAGTGTCGGGCTGCAAAGGCATATCAAAACCCATATTGCCAGACTTGAGAAGAAGAAGGCAATCATGGCCGAAACCCTCAGAGAGAGCGAGAAAGCGGAACAGTACCGCGTGTTTGGTGAATTGCTGACCGCAAACCTGCACCTGATTCCCAAGGGGGCACAAGCGATCGATGTTACGAACTATTATGATGAAGCACAGGCGATGATCAGCATACCGCTTTCCAACCAACTGACACCAGCCAAGAATGCGCAGGCATATTATAAGAAGTATCGGAAAGCCAAGGGGGCGGAGCAGTACGCGCGGGAGCAACTGACAACGCTGGATCGCGAACTGGCCATGCTGGAAGCTGCACAGGATGATTTAGACAAGTGCGCGACCACAGCGGATTTGGCGGAAATCAGGCAATACCTGGCCGATGGGGGATACCTGCGTCCCGATCCTGTTACGCGCAGACGCAAGAAAGTGGTCGAGGGGCAGCCCTATCGCTTTATCGCACCGGACGGTACGGAAATTCTGGTGGGAAAGAACGCTCTTCAAAACGACAGAATCACCCTGCACGCGCGTGGTGACGAGGTATGGCTGCACGCACAGAACATCCCCGGTTCGCACGTGATTATCCGCAGCACACAGGAACCTTCGCCTGAGACGCTGCTGTATGCAGCTAAACTTGCGGTATATTTCAGCAAGGGGCGCAACCATCCCAGCCAACCGATAGATTATGTGAAGCGGAAATACGTGAAAAAAGCAGCGGGTTCGGCAGCAGGATTTGTGACCTATACAAATTTCAAGACGCTCCAAGTGGGATTGAAGCCGGAGGAGATCGTGTCCATTGGCAGTAGCGCCGCGCAGAATCAGGAGAGGTGTTGAGCATGCAGATAACCATTCGAATTGCGTCAGGGGCAGATGCAACCTTTGTACACGATGTATACGGCCATTACGTGTATCATAGCAACGCGACGTTTTCCACCGAAAACCCGGATGTTGCAAGCTACTGGGAAAAGATCACCCATACGTTGGAGCGGTATCCCTTTTTCATCTGTGAAGTAGACGGTGTTCCCGTTGGGTTTGCCTACGGCGCGCAAATCCGGCCGCACGAAGCATACCAGTGGAATGTGGAGGCGACCATCTATCTTAAGCCAGACGCGCCCAAGCGGAAGGGGATTGGCAAAGCTTTATATACAAAGCTTATCAATACGTTACGTGAACAAGGCTTTATTACGGTATATGGCGTTATCACAGATCAAAACGAACCAAGCCTTGCGATGCACCGCGCTATGGGCTTTTTTGAAGCGGGTCATTTTCGAAACATGGGATACAAGAACGGCCAGTGGCTGGGTGTAATTTGGATGCAGCTGAACTTGGGTGATTTTAACAGTGCGCCAAAAGAACCGGTTTCATTTGCTCATTGGGTGCGGAACATGCAGCCGGAAGATGAAAAATCAAATTGACAAGTGGCAAACGAGGTAGTATAATTCTTCCGTTGCGGTTCAGCCGTACATGGAGAGTTGGCTGAGTGGTCGAAGGCGCACGACTGGAAATCGTGTTCAGGCTGAAACCTGACTAGGGTTCAAATCCCTAACTCTCCGCCATAAAAAGCCCTGTATCCTATGTGATACAGAGCTTTTTTGTATGCAAATATAGTATCTTACACTTGCCGAGTTATTTGGTTAGCCTATTAAGAACCGAACTTTCGTGCGGGTTTCCGGCGGTGACTTCCAAGCCGTGAGCAAAATTGTGTTTATCGCATGCGGTCTGAACACCGCAAGCGAAGCATTTCCTGTGTTCGCCTTTGTGGAAAAGCCGCTCTCGGGATCGGTCTTGGACACAGTTCCTTTACGCGTTTTGGTGGGGTATCCTCGTTTCCTTTGCGGTATCTTTCATGAAAACTGCGGCCAACCGTCCGGGCTCCATGTTATCACATGTAAGCGGGCATGACGATTGGGATCATCCAGCGGGTCGCCCACGATGTCTTTGTAGGAACGCGCGTGATAGACGATTACATCTCGCCCCTGTTCATCCCGGGTAAAGCAGTTATGGCCAGGGCCATAAACGCTGCGGGTAGAATCAGTTGCCAGCACAGGGTTGCGATGTTTTGTCCAGCTGGCGGGATCCAGCAAATCTGCATCCGCATGCGCGCTTAGCATCCCAACACAGTAAGCGGTGCTCGTTTCGCTGGCGGAGAAGGTGAGCAGCAGCCTGTCGCCATGCTTTAGCATGGCGGGGCCTTCATTGACCCAGAAACCCTGTCTTTCCCAAGCATAATCAGGTGTTGAAAGCAGCACCTGCGCTGTTTTAAGACGCGTGGGCGTTTCCATTTCGGCAATGTAGAGGTTAGAAATTTTTCGGCCAACACTCACTTTTTCTGCCCATACGATATACTGTCGGTCATGAACACTAAACACAGTCGCATCCAGTGAAAAATCGGTGAAGGAGAACGGATCGTCCGCTGCCGCCTGTAGCATGCCACATTCCTGCCAGAGATCGGTCATGGGGTCGGCGCCTTTGCACACCAGTGCATATGGCCGAATTCGCCACGGGTCCTCTCGCTCACCGGCCGCGAAATATATATACCATTGACCATTCAGGCGGTGCATTTCAGGAGCCCAGATATGACAACTCATGGGACCGCTATCGTGCTGCCGCCACAGCACCGTTTCAGGCGCGTCAGGTAAGCCGCCGAGTGTGGCAGCGCGACGGATGCAAATCTGGTCATACGCGGGTACGGTTGCCAGAAAGTAAAACCATCCATCATCTGCCCGCAGTACATAGGGGTCTGCGCGATGGAGAATCCAGGGTTGATCGTTATGGATCAAAGACATGGTAACGCTCCTTACGGTTGTAAAGCTACGCGAATCATTGCGAAGGACAGCGGCGGGATTTCCGCCTTGCAGACATCCTGTTCCAGCCGTGCGCCCTTGCCATCTTGCGGCACAATGGCCTGATGGTTTTCATGGTTGGTCATATTCTTGTCCGAAGCGGTCAAAACGGTAAATGCTTCAATGGCTTGGGGATGAAGCTGCTCCAGTTTCCACGAAAGCGAAGCTGTTTCGGTCTCAGAGCGGTTCACCACGTAGCATACTGCTTCCCGACCATCTTCACGCAATGTCTCCACGTGATCGAGCATCGGCACCTGCGCAAACGCATCACAGGCATAGTAGGGCATACGCATATCCACGGTTTGCAAAACACGCCCCTTGGCATGCTGTGCAATCAGCGAAAACACATAGTAGATGGGCTGTAACCAAATGTCGCCGCCAGGCTCGGTCATAATGCATGCGCTGATGTTGGTCAGCAGCGCCTGACAGGCGATTTTCACAACATCCGCGTTTTTCAGAATCGCCATCATCATGCTTGCGAACAGCAGGCTGTCCTCCATCGTGTAGGTTTGCTCATCGATGACAGGCGCCACCTGCCATGGGTGGCGCTCAAATGCGCGGCCAATGGCATTCTCTGGCTTTGCCCATACACCCCACTCATCCAGGCTGAGGTACATGGGTTGGTTGCTGCGTGTCTTTTTTTGAATCACCTGTATTGCGGAACGAATCGTGGCAATATACGTTTCCATATCCAGTGATTGAGCCAGAAAACCCGCTGTACCCATTTCCTGACCGCCGTAGTACTGGTGTAAAGCCAGATAGTCAGCGATCCCATACACATGCTCCAGAACCTCCAAATCCCAGCTGGGATAGGTTGCCATATCCGACTTGGAGCTGCCGCAGGCGATCAGTTCGATAGAGGGATCCATACGCTTCATCGCACGTCCGGTTTCGGCCGCCAGCCGCCCATACTCTTGCGGGGTTTTGTGGCCAATCTGCCAAAGCCCATCCATTTCATTGCCAAGGCACCATGTTTTAACCTGATATGGTGCTGTGACCCCATGGCTGCGTCGTAATTCGCTGAACTGCGTGTTTTGATCCAGATTACAGTATTCCAGCAGTGATAGCGCGTTATCAATTCCCTGCGTGCCAAGGTTGACTGTGAGTACGGCCAACGCGTTGGCTTTTTTGACCCATAGCATGAACTCATTCAAGCCAAATGCGTTTGTTTCCACGGAGCGCCAGGCCAGTTCCAGCTTGCGTGGTCGCAGTGCTGTAGGGCCAACGCCATCCTGCCATCGGTAGTTGGACACGAAATTGCCGCCAGGATATCGGACGGCGGTCACGCCCATTTGCCGGACTGCCGCCAGCACATCGTTTCGAAATCCATCTTTATCCGCGCTGATGTGGCCTGGTTCATATACACCGGTATAAACGACGCGCCCCATATGCTCCAGAAACGAGCTGAACAGGCGGGGGTCAATCGCACCCCGCAGAAAGGACGCGTTACTGATCAGTTGAATATCCATCTTACCACCTCTTTATTTTTATGCCTTCAAGCCTGAACCTACCATACCCTCCACAAAGTAACGCTGTCCAAACAGGTAGAGCAGGAACATGGGCAAAATCGATATCAACGCGCCGGCAAACGCGGCGCCATATTGAATGGTGTACTGCCCTACGAACAGTGCCAGGCCATTGGCAAGCGTGCGCATGCTGGTATCGGTTGCCACCAGCATAGGCCAGAGCAAATCGTTCCACGAACCATTGATGCTTAATACCACCATACAAACCAGTGTGGATTTTACCTGCGGTACCATGATGCGCGAGAAGATGCCCAGTTCGTTAAGACCGTCAATCCGCGCCGCATCCTCCAGCTCGACAGGGATTACGGAAAAAGCAGCTCGCATCATGAATATGGATGCCGCCACTGCAACGCGCGGTATCATCAACCCCCAGTAGGTGTTGTACATACCCAGTTTGAAAACCACCAGAAAAGAGGGCACCATGATTACCTGAAATGGCACCATCATCGTTGCCAGCGTAAGCAGAAACAACGCATTCTTACCCACAAACTTCATACGCGCATATGCGTAACCGGCTAGACTGTTGATGACCACGGCCATCGCTGTGGTGCCGAATGCGTAAATCACCGAGTTGAGGACGTACCGCGAGATATCAATGCGCTTGTGCACGGTATCGAAGTTCGCCCAGGTAAACGTACGGTTTAAGAATGTGGGAGGCCAAGATATGATTTCCTTCTCTGGCTTGAATGCGCTGAGGAAAAGCCAGACCAGCGGTATCAATACCAGCAGAGCCAAGACAGTCAGCAACAGCTGAATGGGGAGGGCGCCCCATATTGAACGTTTGTTAAGCCTGCTCATTACTCAGCCCTCCCGAATCATTCTGCGATACATGAGGATCGTAACCAACATAATGAACACAAACAAAACCATGGACATCGCAGAGGCATACCCCATATCGCCTCCTGATGAAAAAGCACGACTGTATACATAAGTAACGGTAGACTCGGTGGTAAAGTTTGGACCGCCGCCGGTGGTTACGTAGATGATGTCAAAAATCTGTAACGACCCGGCAAAACGGGTCATGAGTACAAACCAGAACGTGGAACGGATCGATGGAACCGTTACGTGGAAGAACTGGCGAACAGCGCCCGCACCATCCAGTTCCGCCGCCTCATATAGCGAAGGGCTCACCTGCTGTGCGGCCGTTACGTATATGATGGCGGATATGCCAAAACTGCGCCAGATCGACAGAAACGAAACCACAAAAATGGTTGTTTGCGCGCTGTTCATGAAATTGATTTTGCCAAACCCCAGCAGGCTAAACGCATAGGTGATAATGCCCACATTAGAATGTAGAATCATACGCCACATGATGCCAATGACAGTTGCCGAGCAAATGACAGGCAAAAAAAAGACTGCGCGAAGTGCTTTATTCCAAAGGTTGTTCTTCACCATCAGCGCGCCGATGACCATGGCGCCAAACGCTTGCAGCGGCACTTCCAGCAGGGAGAATACCAATGTTACGCGAAGGCTGTTCAGGAATCGCGCATCCGAGAAGGCGCGTGTAAAGTTGTCAAGTCCCACGAAGGAGATTTGGTTGAGGGTGATGGAGGCATCGGACACACTTAAACCAAAGGATGCAAGTAACGGGGTAATGTTGAATACCAGCAGCAGGAGGATGGACGGTGCGACGAAAAAATACGCGCTCCGCGAGGGCTTGTTCAGGTAGGATAACATACTTTTCCTTTGCATCATCAGCATAGCCTCCGTTTTTCGATCCAAGAGCCGGACGGCGCTTCATGTGCCGTCCGGCTGGGCATGACGTTACTGGTTGTACCGTGCGACCACGCCATCGGCAATGGTCTGGGCGTCTGTCAGCGCGGTAGCCACGTCGGTGTTGTCAAACACAATACGCTGTACCAGCGGAGCCAAAACGTCAAAGAGCATGATGCCAGTATCCGGGAAACGGGAATCCACAAAGAAGTCGGTTGGCGCGGAGGGGTCAGCCGAGGAGGTAATTCGCAGTTTTTCGCTGCTCTGGTAGCTGTCCATTGCCTGTACGGAATAGGTATACGCCGGGAATCCGTTATTCGTAGCCCATTCCAGCGCGGGGCTGGTACCGTTGGCATCTTCCGAATTCCACCACTGGATAAAGCGGTAGGCTGCGGCCTTCTCCGCATCGGTGGCTACAGTGGGCACACCAAACCCAAGCACTTCCACAGAGTTCATATCCCCAGCTTCCCCCTCGGGTAGCAGGGAAATGCCATACTTGATATCTGCGGTGTCCAGCCCGCCGGTGATCCAGGGACCGGAGACAGTCATGCCAATTTGGCCGGCCATCATCATCGGATCGGTATCAGCTTCCACGGGGTTAACACCATCGTCAATCATCTTTTTGAAGGTGACAAGGAACTTTTCATATCCTTCGTTGCCCGCGAAGTTGGCCTGCCATTTGCCATCCGCTGCAGTAACGCTTAGGTCGCCAAAGCGCTGTATCACATGAGCCAGCTGGTAGGGATAGTTGTAGCAAAGGCCGGAACCGTAAACATTTTTCGTCGCATCGGTCAGCTTCGCTGCAAACTCGGCATACTCATCCCAGGTTGTGGGCGCGACGTCCGGATCCAGCCCCGCGGCTGTGAAGAGATCCTTGTTCCAGAACAGGTAGTAACCAACGATCTGGAAAGGCACCAGATACATTGCGCTGCCGTCCATACAGTAGTCCAGATAGCTCTGGATGAAGTCGCTCTTGTCCATCCCGGTTTGTGTGAAAATGTCTGATACATCCTGAAGGTAGCCATCGTACTGATAGCGCATGGCGTTGGACATCAGCACCAGCGCGGGGCCTGTACCAGCGGCAAGCGCGGAGGTGAGTTGATCGGCGAAGTTGGCGGAGATATCCATTTCCACCTTGATGCCATCAGTGTTGGTTTGGTTGAAGCGGTCAACCAACTCTACCAGCTGATCGCCGTCCGCGCCTGTAAAGCTGTTCCAAAACTTGATGGTGATGGGTTCCGCTGTTGTCGCATACGCGCTGCTCAAGCAGGTTAGCAGCAGGGTCATGGCCAGCGCGAAGGCGATCGCTCTGCCAAAGGTGCGGTGAGATAAGGATTTCATAGAGGCACCCCTTTCTAGTTGTTGTGTTTCGATACAGTGCGTACACGAGTACGCATCTTTCAAAAACATAATATGCCGACCTATGAATAATGTCAATAGTAATGCTGAATATTGTTAATAACGAATGAAAATCAGTAAACAATCAGCGCATATTGCATAAATAATGAACCTGCACGACTGCATGAACATGTACGATGCAACCGTGTACGCATGCCAGATTGCATATCAAAGCGAAGCGCGATCCACCACGCGATAGTTCAGGTAGAGTTTCTGCGGCGGAACATCCGGGTCATCGATAATCGTCATGAGGTGAGACACAGCCACTTTGGCGATGCCTTTTACATTGGTGGAAACCGAGCTGAGCGGCGGATCGATATAGTCCAGCACATGGATATCATCAAAACCCATTAAACCCATATCCCGAGGTATTTGCAGCCCCTGTTCCTTTGCCCATCGAAGTATCGAAAGCGCGTAGATATCGCCCGAACACAACACGGCAGTGCGAGCCTGACTGGCAGCCAGCATCGCCGCCAGCTCCGGCAAGTAGTCGGAGTGTCCAATGGTAAGCACATCGCCAAAGAGTTTCCGTTGCGCTTCCACGCCTGCCTTGCGTTGCAGGTGCGAGTAGATGTTCAGGCGCGCTTCGTCTTCCAGCGGCGGGCATACAAAAATCACGCGCTGGTAACCGTGGTTCGCGATGAGTTGCATCGCATCCTCTGTGGCGCGCCGCTCGTCGACAAGTACTGTGGAAAATGCGTCTGAAACCCAGTTTCCCAAACAAACAACCGGCATACCCAGCGATTTTAGGAAACGTTCGTACAGGGGTCCTTGATTGACAGCTGTAATTAATAAACCCTCTATTTTACGGTCAGCCATTTCCTGGATGAACTTGATCTCGTTTTTGGGGTCGCGCTGCTGCAAGGCGATATTCAGGGAGTAGCCTCGATTTTGCGTTTCTCGATTGATGGCGTCAAGCGATTCGGCAAAAACATAGTTGTTGACGCTGTCGGCAATTACACCGATTGCCATTGTGCGGCCTTTATTCAAGCTGCGCGCCAGCAGGTTTGGGCGATACCCTTCCGCATTAGCGACGGCCAGTATTCTCTCCTTGGTTTTTTCACTGACGCGCGTTTGATCGTTTAACGCACGGATCACCGTAGTTCTGGAAACGCCACATTTTTTTGCAATCTGGTTAACGGTGATCATCGCCGCTCGTCCTCCTCAAGATTTGCTATCGACACTGTACCGCATTCAATCCTGTTTTGCAATGGGAACCCGACAATGCTCAGGGCAGGAAAATGAGCCGATTAGGGTAATCATCATGGTTCATGTGTCCCTGGATACCAAATGAGCATTGAGATCAGAATCAACTTTTCATGAATTGAAGATACGTTGAATAACGCTTTGCTCTGATTGCGTGCCTTCATAATCATGGCTTGATCCACCTATATGCGCTGCATCAGCAATGCTAAGCGTCGGCAAACCAATGAAATAAACTAAAGACACATTTCAAACAGGAAGCATTGCCGTGAAACCGCCAATGCTTCCTGCGTGAAACGGAGACGAATCCGCAATGCGTATAACCTCATGATTGAGGCAGCATAACGACAATGCGGATGTTTTTTATAAGCAAATAGAGAACCGCTGAAGCATGAAGTTGCAAAAAGTGAAGTGATTACCTGTCAAAAACCGAAGCGGCACGCTTAAGCTCCTCGATAATGCCAATATGTTGGGGGCATACACTTTCACATTGTCCGCACTCGATGCATTTGCTGGCAGTGGCTCCTGAACGCGTTACCCAATTGTAATGGCCTTGCGCACCGGTGGGGTTGTTGAAAAGCTGAATGGTATTGACAGCGGTAAACACACCGGGAATATCGATCTCCACCGGACAACCCTTCACGCAGTAACGGCAATCGGTGCACGGTACACGAGGAAGCGCAGCAAGCGCGAGATTAACAGAATCAAGTACCGCGCGCTCGGCATTGGTAATCGGGCTGAAGTGCTTCATGGTCTTGATGTTGTCTTCCATTTGGGCGATGTTGGACATGCCGCTTAGAACTGTGATGATGCCGTCCAGCGATGCCGCGTAGCGCATGGCCCAGGAGGACATGGATACCTGCGGATCCGCCGCACGCAGGATGCCTGCGGCAGGTTCGGGCAGAGTTGCCAAAGACCCTCCCTTCACAGGTTCCATGATAATGACGGGTTTGTTGTGTTTTCTGGCTACTTCGTAGCATTTTCTCGCCTGTATGGATTCGCTCTCCCAATCGATATAATTAATCTGCAGTTGAACGAATTCCGCTTCCGGATGCTTGGTCAGAATCTCATCCAGCGCTTCTGCTGTGTCATGCAGGGAGAATCCCACATGCTTGAGCACGCCCTTGGCTTTCTGTTCCATGACAAAATCCCAGATGCCGTAATCTTCAAATGCCTGCGTACGGTTATCCCCCAGACTATGCAACAGGTAGAAGTCGAAATAGCCAGCGCCTGTTCGCTGGAGCGAAGTTGTAAGCATTGCTTTGGCTTCTTCTGCTGTCGATACTGCCCAGGCGGGGAGCTTGGTCGCGAGCTGGAAGCGCTCGCGCGGGTAACGATCGACAATGCAGGTTTTTGCCGCTTCCTCTGATTTGCCGTTGATGTAGCCATAGGCGGTATCAAAGTACGTGAAACCGTTGGAGAGGAACAGATCGACCATATGATTGGTCTGTTCTATGTCCACCTCGTCGCCCAGCATGGGCAGTCGCATCAGGCCAAAACCGAGTTTCTTGATATCCTTGCCGAGAGTCTCCATGGTAGCACCTCCATACGCGCACAAGCACGTTGTATAGCATTGTTGGCTTTGACATGCTCTAAAGGCAGCTTTGCTTTTGCATGCACGTCGTGTATTAGGGAACGCAACCGCGCTCCATTCCCAGGCATAGACCCCGTAACGCCGCTTGCGCTTCTTCCAGCAGCGGTTTCCGATCGTAGAGCTTAACGGACATCGAAAGGCCGATCATGGAATAGTAGTACGCAAGCGCCATGCCTTCCGCGTCGCATTTATCATGCGCGGCCTCTGTCATTGCCCGCTGCATCCACCAGCGTATTCTTGCCAGAAACAGCGTCTCGGTTTCCAGTGTCTTCTCCCGAATAAAATCCGTCCAAAACGCGGGCGGATAATAAAAGTAGCGATCCCAGAAGTACATTTTCTGGTTATCAATGCAATAGTCGATAAAGGAAAGGTATATATGCGTTAATCGCTCCACCGCGGGTTCTTCGGAGCAGGCGGTCAGTTGGTCAATAACGCGCGTATACTCCTCCAGAATGTCATCAAAGATGGCCGCGAAAATGCGCTCCTTTCCGTCAAAATGAGCATAAAGGGAAGCCTTGCGGATGCCAACTGCCTTGGCGATATCGTCCATGCTGGAGCCTTCATACCCTTTTTCCGTGAAAAGTTCAAGCGCCTTCGCCAGGATGCGTTGCTTTGTCATGCGTTTGTTTCCTTCCACCAGCCGCATCGCGATGCAACCTACCATTCGGTAGGAACATTGTAGCATGGATTTCGCACAAATGCAAATCCAACGAAGCGCCAAATGCTAATGATGGCGTGTCGCTTTGAAAGAAGGGGGTAGATATGGAGGTATACTTCTCAAACACCTTTGTATGGTCGCAAAACCTTGTTTGGCGAAGGATTCTTCAGAAAGCATCTGCTGGTAAATACGACCCAACAGCAAAGCATTACCTGAAGGCAAGAAACAATTACGCACCAAGTGAACATTGGATGGCGATGGTTTTGGTTTATTACACCCTTATGTTTGGTTAACGGATAAGTTTGGACATCAATAAAAAATCTCGTCAACATAGGCTTCAGTACAAACGCCCTTGCATGATTCTCGATTTATTGCGGAGGGAACGCAAAGGGGACGCAAAAGGCACGGATAAGGAACGGGGTATAGGTATAATGAGAGTAGATAGCCTATCGATATTCTTTGCAGGTTTTGGCATAACGATTTCAACATAGGCGCTTGGACAACCATTCTATTAAGCTTGACCATACAACAAGTTATACAGGGAGTGACAATGAAATGAGAGATAAAAACCGGAGCAGACCAAAACCCAGCCTTTTTGTCTGGCTTTCGCGTATCATCATCGTGATCGGCATTTTGGCGTTGGTCACACCCTATGCCTTGCGTTATCTCTATTATCAATCTTCAGTTGTTCTCGCGCTTCAAACGGAAGACAGGCTTGGCACGTTCTCCAATGCGTATGAACAAGTCGATTACGCACAGTTGCCCATGGCATCGCCTGTTGCTTATACACCAGAAGAAATTGATGCAGCGCAGCAGGGGCTTGGGTTTTTGGATGATCTTACCGGGTTGGGAGATGTGGGGGATTCGATTGACCAAAGCATCAGTGAAAATGCGTACCTTCTCGCGATACCGGCGATCAATTTGAAGATTAGTGTGATTCGATGCAAATCGTTTGCTAACATTTATCGTTGCATGCGCTTGGGCGCGGCGATTTTTCCGGGTGCTCCCGAGCCTAATGAAATCGGCAACATTTGCATGAGCGCGCACCGTACTGGCTCCAGAAACTACTTTCGCAACCTGGATAAGCTTTCAACAGGCGATGTCATCTATCTGCATTATGCCGATAACATCTCCTATCAGTATCAGGTGGTAAACGTAAGCATTATAGAACCGGATGATTGGTCGGTAACCGGGCAAACACTGTATCCCGCGCTGACCCTGTTATCCTGTCAGGAATACCAGGGCGTCAGCAGCGGGCGCCGGATTATGGTTCGCGCCAAACTTGTCGGGACGTCAAAACAAGCTGGCATCTGATTGATTACCCATCTAAGAATCAACGAAAATCGAAGAAAACTACAACGCGGCGCTGAAAAGTGTCGCGTTTTGGGTATATAGCAAATGGCAGGCATCCTCCTCCGATAGAACATTACATTTATTTGCAGTGCTTCGTATTCGCTTGACTCGCCTTCCTATACACAGTAGAATAAAATATATACGAAAATAACTATTATACGATAACTAGTAATAAAGACGTGAAGGATGATAAGGATGGAAAAGGTGCTCATTGTTGAGGACGATGTGGTGATTGCAAAGATGATCGCCGATCATTTCAGTGCTGCGGGTTATCAAGCCTATATTGAACATGACGGGTTATCGGGCTATCAAGCATTTGAGGCAGTCAATCCGGACATGGTGGTGCTTGATTTGATGCTGCCCTATATGGATGGTTACTCGGTTTGCAGAAAAATCCGAAAAAAGTCGAATGTGCCGGTGATTATGTTGACTGCGCGCACCGATGTGGACGATCAGCTCATGGGCTATGAGGTAAAAGTGGACGACTATATGACCAAGCCATTTCATCCGGAGGTGCTTGTAGCCAAAGCAAAGGCGCTGCTTGATCTTTATTCTCGCGGCGAGGCAGGGCTGGAAACAACGCATAATGGGGTTTTGAATTACAACGGGCTCATGCTGGACAGGCTTGCAAGAAAGGTTCAGGTAGATGGTTCCGATGTTGACCTGGAGCCGAAGCAATTCGAGATATTGCAGCTGTTGATGCTCCATAAGAATACAGTTTTATCGCGTGAGCAACTGCTTAACACAATCTGGGGGTATAGCTTTGTTGGAAGCGAGCGGGTTGTGGATTCCCACATCAAGAAGCTGAGAAAACAACTGTTGTATAAAGCCTACATGATTGTGACGGTTTCAGGCGCCGGCTACCGATTCGAGGTAAAATGAGCATGAAGAGCCGTATTGTTCGAAAGATATCTACCTGGAATCTCTTGATTTTCATTCTTTTGCTTTTGCTGCAACTTTTGTTTCAAAATGTGTTTTTTGGGTCATTTTTGTCAGGGGAACAAAGCAGGAAACTTGTCAGAAGTATGGAATCGATACAGGACGCAATCCTGCTTGCGGATAATGATTCGGTTCATCGTCAGATTAACGATCTGCTTACCAAGGGAATGGTCATCGTTACAGTGGATCAGAATATGCAGCATATCTATGGGCAAAATTTTGATGGCTATCAACGCTATTTTACAATAGAAGAGGAGAACGGCAACCAGTATAGTATCATAGAGGACTATTTGGGCATGGCAACCCTGCAAAACATCGAAGTAGGGGATGTTGTAACAGTCGAAGGCTACTTGGTTGATGAGCGTAACGCATTGGTTATACCTTCGAAAGTGTATCGACCCAGTGATGGCATCGTTCTTGGTACGGATACATTCTTGTTCATCAATCACGCCAACGAAATGCTGGACGAAGACGCTCCGGCTTCATTTCGAATGGAGATTCCGGACGCGGCTTCACCTGAAACGGGCGTGGCATATGTTGAGGACGCATCTGCCAGCAGCACGGTTGGCGGTGGTGCCGACACCCAGAATGCGATGGTTGGGCGTGTGGTTGACATAAGCGACGATAGCGATCCAATGATCATGCCGGAGACGGTAACGCAAACAGCATCAATGTCATTGTTTGATACGCAAGACTCAGACGCGGCATCATCGGTTTCCATTTCTGTGGATGAACAGCCTGATGATAAGTCATTGCCTAGCGGCTTTATTCTGCATTCTCCATTTGATGCAGGCGATTATCAGGATGACTTGTCTCTGAGCGGGTCTCTTTCGAGTAACCAGAACAATGCGATGATGCACTCCGAACGCATGCTGGTTATCAATGATCAAGGACGCAGCGGTAGTTCCTACCCGGTTTCCATCAATGGGCGGATTGTTCTCAAAACAGATGTGGGCAATGATGACCTGATTATACAACAGGGACTAATAAACAACGAGATAAAGCGTCTTGCTGCAGCAAAGAAACAACTGGATACGGTTGACGCCTATACCGTGACCAACCATTTGACAACAGGCAAATTTCTGGTGCGTGTATCGCGTTTGGCACAAGGCAATACAATCATGATCGGCGCGATCTCGCTGTATGCTATCAGGGATATGAATAATATCCTGAACATGTTTCATTTTCTGATATTTCTTGCCGAACTGGGGCTGCTCATGGGCGCTGTCTACTTTTTCTCCTGCATCATTTCTAGGCCATTGGTTGAGATGAACACGGTTGCGCAGAAAATCGCACAGCAGGATTTCGGCGCTCTGGTTAAAGTTACCTCAAAGGATGAGGTAGGAACACTGGGGGTTTCAATCAACAAGATTGCTGTGAATCTGGAGCAGCGTATCAATCAGATTAACGCGATTAACGACCGGCTTCAAAAGGATTATGAACGGCAAGTGGAATTGCAGCAGCGGCATAAGCACTTATCAGCGAGTTTTTCACATGAGTTGAAAACACCGCTGACCATTGTGCGAGGCTATATTGACAGCATCCAAAATGGCATCTACCCAAAAGATGAGGCTGTGCTCTACACGGCAGCATTACGGTCTTTGGATACCGCAAGCAATCTGATTACGCAAATGCTCGAAATCGCAAGAATGGAATCTCCCTATTTCGCGCTGAAAAAAAGCGCTGTGGATTTATGGATGATCTTTTTCAAAGTATATGACCAGCTCAAACTTGCCATCGAAGAACGGAACATGCAGGTGCAGTACACCGCGGAGGACGAAGCCTATACCGTGGCGGACGTTGAATTGATGGAGAGCGTCTTTGCCAACGTATTAACGAACGCCATGAAGTATTCACCGGAAGGCAGCGGGATCATTGTGCGTATTACAACGAAATATGCGCAACACAGCGTATCCATTGAAAATGAGAATGGTTTCATTCCGCCGGAAGCGTTGGAAAAAATCTGGCAGCCGTTCTATCGCGGTGCGCAACCACAACTCGATCATATAAGTGGAACGGGGCTGGGGCTGATGATTGTCAGCGAGATTCTGGACGCGCATGGCTTTGCTTATGGCATTGCCAACACCGGCAACGGTGTTGCGTTCAGCTTTAGCTGTCCTGCAGTGCAGCATATGGCAGAACCAGGGGGAACGTTTTCATAATCGTTTAAAAGTGTGGTAAGGGAACGCTAAAGGAACATAAAAGGCACGTGAATGGCACGTGCCTTTTGGTATTGTTGAATGGGGTTTGCGGAGCGAAGCGAAGCCAATCGCCATGTAACCCCGTGTGTAGCGCTTATCATTGCGCGTACTTAGGAGATCCCATCATCGGAAAAGGCACAAAAAGGGCAAATAATGGGCACGGAATAGTCAAGACAGACAAGTATAGTTTGAAGTAACGAACAAATGGGAACCACTTTGAACATCCTTTATACGACGGATGCAAATTGCCTTGCAACCATACCCAATTGAAACAGAGATAACCATCACCGCAGAGCAATGCCCCCGTGGGTAGTGAAGGCGAATCTTGGCAGGAGTTGATAAACGGCTTATGATGAAGGTGGATCAGATTAACTGTATTATCGATTCGGCAAAAGGGACGCAGAACCGCGGCGTTTTTCAGATTGATATGCTGGAAGATAAACTGCTGTATTGTCTTTGGGACGATACAGCTGAGGAGAAAAGGACTGAAGGCACGATTGCCGATTTTCAGCAGGCGCTCCTTACCTGCAATATTGTTCATCCCATGGATATCAGCACTTGCCATCGCATTTTGCAAACGCAGACTGATGGATGGATGGTTGCAACTTTGGAAATCAGGATTTACAAAGGGCCGGGCGATTACCCGAAATATCGGGTATATGCAATTTCAACGAAGGATGCGCATGGCAGGCTGATTACCATCAACGGTGTGCTGGAGGGCACACAAAACAATCAGGCAACCGCTCGCCGTTTGAGCGAACGGGCGCAACAGGATGCATTGTTTCGGCGGGCGGTTACAAACAAGGCAGTGCTTTCGTTGAGTTTTGATTTCAGAACAGGGAAACGATTGGTGTCGGATCTGGATGTGTTCCCAGCATGGCTGCCGATGGATACCAGCTTGAAGAATATGGCATATGCATTATTCGCACAAACGATTTATCCTGATGACCAGGATAAGCTTGAATCTTTGTTCACACAAGCATTGGATCATGATAAACGCATTGCCTCAAAGCCTTTCTTCTGTGATTGCAAACTACGGGATATAACACGGCAGACGCAGGCGTATCGATGGTATCGGGTGTATCATTCTTTTACTGAGAACGATCCCGACCAAACCGTCTTCTTCGTAACGATAATGGATATTCATGAAGCAAAAATGAACGAACAGCGGATGCTGGAACAATCCATGTACGATGAAGCGACGGGGATGCTTAATCGTTGCGCTTTTGAGAATCAGATTACAAGCTGGCTGCAACGAATGAAACGAGAAAATGCCTTTACCCAATTGTGCTCTGTAATCATTCGCGTGGAAAACCCAATTGAAATCGGCAACCTGCGCGGCAATGCCTATCTTATGGAAGGTATTGGGCGTTTCAGCAAAAAGCTCAAGGCGTTTATACATCCCCATGAGGTATGCGGGAAATATGGACTTGCCGAGTTTGCGATGGTGCTTGCCGTTGTTGACAAGGAAACACTGGATGAACGCTTGAAGATGCTTGGTTTGTTGTGTGATTCGCAGGAGGCTGACAATCCTCCCATGCGCATCCGCTTCGGGTATAACATGGCGGATGTCTCAGCAACGGAGCAAGACGCCTTCTTCCTTGAAAAAGCATATCAGGCGGTTATAAGCAGCAGGCATGAGCGCGATCAGGAAGAAATCTATTTGAACGCAGCGCATCCCACGATTTCGAAGCGGCATATGAAGCAGGCGGAATCACTGCCAATCAATTATCAAAAAGATACAAATTGTCAAGTCTTTATTAGGACATTTGGCCATTTTGATGTTTTTGTGGACGGCGAAGCCGTGCTCTTTAACCATCCGAAAGCAAAAGAACTGTTGGCCTTGCTGGTGGATCGCAGAGGCGGATTTGTGAGTGCCACCGAAGCGATTTCCTGCCTCTGGGAAGATGAACCTGCCACAAAAACAACGCTGGCACGCTGCCGAAAAGCAGCGTTGCATATGAGGAGTACCCTTGCGCGTTATGGCATTGAAGCGATTGTTGAAACGATTAATGGAAAAAGAAGGACGGTTGTGGATCAATTCGATTGCGATTTGCGGCAATACCTTCATCACGGCGCTAATAGCGCAAGCAGAATCGTCGGCACATATATGAGCGAGTATAGTTGGGCAGAGAGCTCAATCGCCATTGAATAGCGCGTGAAATTCAGGGATAGGAATCACCGTGGCAGGGTTGTTTACAGTCGATAGTACAGCCGAATGAAAAGGTTATGCGACGCAGCGCATAGCCTTTTCATTTTGGCCTGGAAGAATGACGGGATGCGGAAATTATTTTTACAAGGAACGCAAAGCGAACGGCATAGGCACGGGCAAGGCACGCACCCTTGGTTATAATGAGAGCATTCAGGAAAAGCTGTATCAAAAGAGCATGAAACAACATTGCATAAGCAAACAACCACATACACTAAGCATCGGCGGGAGGACATAAGTATGAAAACGAATATGACAGGGAAACGATGGATTCGATTTTTAGCCTTTTTCATGGCGCTGATGCTTTTTTCAGTGTCGACTGTTGGCTATGATAACCTGCTGATGCAGGCGCTGGCGGAAAGCACAAGCAGCGTTTACAGCGATTTACTTACGGGAATCGACCTTGGCGAGGAAGAGTCTGAGAACGCAGGAACCATCACGCCTGTAGCCACAGCTGTTTCGGCGGAGTCTAACGTGGCTGCGTCTTCTGCCGGCGATGCTGAAACCAGCGCGCCGACTACCGATCAAGATACCGAAGCACCCATAACAACAGAACAACCAACCGTTCCGGCGAGTACGATGGATGCTGTCGAGGCAACGGCGACGATGGTTGCTGACGAGGCAAAGCCTACGGTGGCGGAGGCTACGGCAACCCCGCAGCCGGAGCCCGCGCCGCAAACCTTGCAGGATATCATCAAAGGCGCTGATCACACCTATTTGATTACCACGGATAGTAAGGCTGGCGTATACAGCGGTTATGGCATGAGCAATTCACAGCGCATCGGCACGCTGAACGGCAGAGGCGCGCTGGTATTTGCGACGGATTACGTGCAGCGTGAGGGCAAAAGCGCCGCGATACTGGTATGGTTTGATACCGATGGCGGCGTTACCAGCGGCTATGTCTCCGAAGACCGCCTGAGCACGGAGCCGATGAGCGCAGCGGACGCGGCAGAATACATCCGGCAGAACAGGTTGGATACCTGCGATTTTGTGCTGAGCAATGTACACCATACGCTAGCCAAAGCAGATTATGCAGCACAGTCAGATACAAGTGAAACCACGGCGGAAGATGCACCCGTGCTTTACTGGGCGAGTGTCACTGGCACGCAAAATGGCATAGCCAGCCTGTATGAGACGGCCAATGGCGAAGGGGCTGTTTGCGCAACCGTGCAACAGGGTGAGATGGTAGCGGTGATTCGCCAGGCGGATGGCTGGGCTTATGTGAAAGCGCAAGACGGCGATCAGGGATACCTGCTGCTTGCAAACCTGCAAACGGCGGGAGCGGAAACCAACGCCCCTGAAGCGCAGCCGGAAGCTGATGCAACCCAAACGCCTGCAAGCGGCGCGGCGCCGACTCCCTCGGCCGAATCCAGCATCGACCAGACAAGCGATACGCAGCCGACCGAATCCATAGCCCCAGGCCCTTCTGAAACGCCTGAAATTGATTTGTCCGTCGAACCGGATGCGCCTGCATCGGAAACGCCTTCCGTCGCACCGGATGCTGCATCCGCCACAGACACACCAACCGAAGGAACAGCCCAGCCGGATGCATCCGCGGCGCCCACGCCATCCGCAGATTCCAGTTTGGATGACACAGACGGCGAAGGGATGGAGCCATCCGCCTCTGTCGATGCGGTTCCCTCAGATACACCTGAAACCACTGATGAAGCAACCGACCCGATTGACAGCCCCGAACCATCGGCCACACCGGAGGCAATGGTATCCCCATCGCCGCTATCAGAACTGCCGGATGCTGTCGCTTATGCCGTGGTGAAACTTGCCAACGGCACAGCACCGCTCTACGCTGAAGCCAGCCCCATCGCGGCGGTCATCGACCAACTGACGGATGGTACCTATGTAGGCGTCATTGCGGTGGATAATGACTGGGCGCATGTTTATGTGCGCAAAGGCGAAGGGTTCCTGCAAGGATATCTGGCCAATACCATTCTGGTGGCTTCCAAACTCTCTACCAAAGAACCCATCCCCACGCCTGCCCCTTTGGTGTTCGTCCCTATGCGGCCGGAGGGCTTGCCGGGCTATTACCTTGCGATTGGCACCGCGGAGTACGTTACAACCACTGCTCCGGCAGCAGAAACAGCGCCTGCTGTAGATGACACACCTGCCGTGGATGAAACGCAGGAGATGACCTTGCTGGAAATCATCGGCAGGTTCTTCATTGCTGGCGCCGCTGCGGAAGAAACAGGAACATCCAGCACAGAAATCTATACGTTCATCGGCGCGGATGGCGTGCAGTACTACCGCGTATACGGCATGATCAATGGCATGGAAGGCTATTACGCCTGCGATGAAAACGGAACGCTGCTGGAGCCATATCAACTGGTGGATATGGAAGCCGAGCAGGATACGCTTGCTTCTGGCACACCCAGTATATCAACGCGCGGCTTGGCGAATTTCTCGCTAAGCCCCATGTCCACACCTGAAACGGTACCAAGCTATTACACTTCGTTTCCCGCCGGAGAGAACACCACCGTGTATACCTTCGTAGGGCGCGACGGGGTTACGTATTACCGCATCTACGGCACCAACACCTCCGGCGTAACCGGATTTTTTGAATGTGACCAGTACGGCGAAAACGAAGCCGCATCGCCCGTTGTGCTCAACGATGAGTTTAACACCCTTGCGCCCTATGTGTACGCGAGCCTTGCCGCGCCAAGCATGCCCACCGGGCTTGTATTGGCAAACTCCAACCCGTACCTGTACAGCTACCCCGGCACGGACGGGGCCACGCAGTACCGTATCTATGGCGTTAAGCTCAACGACCCGGCCGATACCGCCCAGCATTGGTACGCTACCGATGCCACTGGAAAAGTAATCAAGCCATTGCTGAATGATGATATTCAGCTGGACATGAACAACCTGTGGATAAACGGCTTTATTGAGGCAGCAAGCCCCGGCAGCGCTCCCGCGCCCAGCTTTTACGGCGTTGTGGGCAATACCGATAATACCGATACTATCAAAGCCCGTCAGCTCATGTGGGCGTACACCGACCGTACCGGCGTAGTGCGCTACCGCGTGTACGGCACGGTAAACGGCGTGGCGGGATTTTATGATTGCGATGCGGATGGCAACGTGCTAAGCCTGACCCCCGTTGACCTTGCCAATGAACAACTGTACCTTTCACCGCTGAAAAACGGCATCGCGGATGACTACATCCCCGGCTATGCCAAGGTGATTTCCACCAACGTGACCAGCATTACCGATGGTACGCCCGTGTGGGACGCTACCACTTCCGCTGTGAGCACGGGTACGCTGGGCAACGATTCCAGCCCTAATAACCTTGTGGTGCGCTCGTTTGATCAGGTGGCCTATGAGCTGGATTTTGTAACCGAGCTGAACACGGCTTTGCCCGACGGCACGGATATTTCCAACTACAAGGGCTTTAACAATGCAAAGGTATACTTGCGCTTTGAAGTGCCGGTAACGCTGGAAAATGACGTTAGCTTTGTGATGAGCGATATGAGCTGGCTACAGGATGGTCAAGCCACCTATGATGCCGCAAACCATAAGTGGATACTCACAGGTTACCGTCAGTTAACAAGCGATGGCGGCAACATCGCCTTACCTAACCGCGCGACCATGAACGTGATCATGCGCGTAAACGGCGCTGCTAATGCACAAACCCTCACGCCTTCTGCTAACATATGGCTGGATCAGGGCACGGATGCAGGTGGTGCGGATTTGAACGCCGCCTATACGCCAACAACAGCCGAAACCACCACCGGTTTTCAAGCGGTGCGCGTGACAGCAGCGCCGAAGTATAATGTGGGGATCAAATTAGGTGGTTGGTTTAGTACTTTGCGTTTTCCGAACACGATCACAGGCGAACTGGAAACAGGTACACAAATGCAGATGTTGCAACACTTGATATTTACGGCAGAAATCCGAAACGATAGCGCGGAAAAGGGTCTTAAGGGCATTGAGTTTCCAAGAGGTGATTTCTCATTTGATGTTACTGTGACATCGGGGTTGGCTGGCTATGATGTTACCTTATGGGAGTATAGCGACAATACTGGGGATAACTATCCGTTTGGTTATCTAGGGCGCAGGATGAACAACAATGTCTCGCCGCAGTATACCCCAACAGATAGCAATGGCACGGATGCTTCGCTTCGCAATACAACGCGATCATATTATGACGGCGGCTCCTTTACCGTAACAGTTCAGACTGTTAGCGCAACACAGAAGATTCTTCATGTGACGGTTAAGGACTACCGCATCGATGGGGTGTTTCCCACGAAGGCGGGCACGGATGACTTTAGTGTTGTCTATGGCGCTAATGAAGGTGTATTCAGTGTTGGTAATATTGAAGTAGCAATCAAGACCAATCCTGTGACCACGACGACTACCGTACCAATGACGGCTACGGCAAGCAATCTTTCTGCAACATCGTCCAGTGGCGTAGCAACGACCACTGATGTTTACAGTGCTGACAATAGCATTACGCCTACCTTTACGCTATACCCTCCGGGTTCGCTTACAAAGACAGTCTATATGGTAAGTGACAGCGCGCCGTCGCTGGCGCTATACCAAGGGGCATATTCAAAGATGCGTAGAGGAGAATATGCAAGATCACTGGCCACAACATATCACGCGAGCTTTAGCGGTACCACCGACAAAGTTGGAGCGCTGGATCTTTTTACAAAGTTTGATGCCGAGGGATATACGGTTACAAATGCACGCGCAGGTTATGCAAGCGACATGGTAAGGACATTTTATGGGGCTCTGCCATCCGGCGGGAATTGGACAAGTGATGCTCATATGCAGGATACCCGTCAAGAAGCGCTGGACTGGTATACTTCACTTGCAGCTTTGGGAAGCAAAAAATGTGTGGCTGTTCTATTTGAATATCGTGGGGAAGGGTCTTTCTTGCCCAATTCATCCATCAATGTTTGGAACTACATTGATGGGTACGTGCCCGAAACCGCAACGGTCAATAAAGTCTATCAAGCGGTAAGCGATTTGAAGTGGTGGACAAACGCAACAGCCGCCGCTATGACAGCTGATACAAATACAATCATGAACAATAAGGGCGCTTCCAATCCAGCACCTGCGGGCGCGCAGTTCACAAACAGCACAGCGATTTCTGGGGTTTCTACCAACCCATATGGTAAGCGCACCTATAATATGGATACTTACGAGACTACAGGCGGGCATACAGGCGGTTATATATGGGGTACATCGTGGTTGGTAATAGCAGATTATGTACAAGTGAGCAAAACCACAGCGCAGTCGGCTGACAATACTGTTGGCGGAACAGCAAAATCGATTTATAGTTTGAACGACGGCGAACGGCGTGTAGATTATGCCATTACACCCACGTATTCTACGGGCGGTTTGGAACCGGGTTCAATCACGGGTACGGTAACCATTACGGATACATTGCCTAAATACCTCAACTATGTGCCGGGCAGCAGTTATCAGGGTGGCACCTACGTGCAGGGCAGCAGCAGCGAAAGCAGCTACCATACAGGCGGCACGGCGCTTCCTCCTACTGTATCGGTCAATAGCACAACCGGGGAAACAACCCTGACGTGGACGCTTAGCGCCATTGCTACTGCCCACGGCGACCCAATGGAGAAAATCTACTTTTCTGCAACCATTGGCGATGAAGATGATCCTGCGAATGATCCGGCAAATAACGCAGGGCTGCTAAACTCGGTCACCATCGCTGCCAGCACGGCGGTGGACGATGCCACAGCCAGCAAGTCGATCACGGTTACCAACCTTGCCGATATGACGCTTACCAAAAACACGGCGCAGGAAAAGGTAGAACTGGGCGAAAACGTACAATATGATATGGTGATGAAGAACAATTCCATCACCAACCAGGCCAATCTGGTTGCTTTGGATATCCTGCCCTACAACGGCGACGATAGGGGAACCGATTTTGACGGCACCTACATCGTAAAGCAAATTATTGTGCAGCAAACTTCGGCAGCCAATACAAACCTTACCCTGCACACAACAACTGGTACGACTGTGCGTACGCTAAACGCACGCAGTACGGATTTGCTCACGGCCGTTACATGGGCAAACCCTGCGGGTGTTTCCAGTGATGGCGGTAAAACGATGACCTACTATATCAACGGGCCATTAACGGGGTTACTGCTTACGTCGGCTGTGTTTGAAGCCCAAAGCCGTGCCAAGATTACTGTTATCCTGGAACCCAGCGACAATCTGGCGGGCAACGTGTACGCCAACAACGCCACCATGGATGGCACCAACTTCTCTGCTATGGTTACCGCGCCGGTGGTATCGGCTACGGTGGTGCAGCGCAGCATCAGCGGTTTGGCGTGGATTGACATCAACAAAAACGGCCAGCAGGATGCCACCGAGCTGAAACTGCCCGGGCTGGAGGCGCAGCTATACGCGGTCACCCGTGATGCGGGCGGCAACATTACCGCCACCACGCGCGTTACCAGCGATATCGAAGGCAACGCCTTTGGCACGGTCATTACCGATGCCGCAGGGAGATACACTTTCGAAAAGCTTCCTGCGGGCGAGTACCAGGTGCGGCTTTATGGGTATGATGATCTTTCCATTGATGCATGGCAGGTGACTACCCTGCAAGCCAGCGGTGTTTCCGAAAGCATCAACAGTAACGCCGTAGGGGTATTCACGGGCGATACCCTCAATTACGCCACCATCGACGGCATTTCCTTGCCAGATAAACAGGCGCTGACCATCAGCGTGTACAACAGCCGCTATAACGATGCGGGCTTCTATGCGCCTACGTCGTTTGCCAAGGACGTATCCCCCGCAAGCGGTACGCCCGTGCGTGTGGGCGATGTGCTCACCTACACCATCCGCGTGGAGTTCCCCGCCGCGGGCGTAACCAAGTCCTTCATTACCGATACCATCCCCGAAGGGACTATGTTTGTGCCCGGCTCCATCAAGTACAAACTTGCCGGGCAGAGTGTCTATACTACCGTCACGGATGCCGCGTATGCCTACCAAACCAACACGATCACCTTTCCAAAGGTAGATCTTGTGCGCGGAGAAAATGAGTTTGTTTTCCAGGTGGTGGTCGATACGCCCGCCGAAGCAGACGGGGAAAACGATATTGTGAATTTTGCGATACTCACAGCGCCCGATGGTACGGAGATTATCTCCAATGAAACCGTCAACACGCTGGTATCACGCTATGCAAACATAGCCAAGACTGCCGCGCTGGTAACCGAAGCGGGTACGCTGGAACCAAACGATTCCGGTACGGCAGAAGAGCCTGTAGCCACCCAGACGGAGCAGCAGGTGGAGTACATCCTCACGGTTACCGCCGGGGGCAGTGATCAGTTGACCAGCGGTGATCTGGTGATTACTGACCCCCTGCCTGCGGGAACAACGCAGGTCAATGGCTCGTTAACAGGTACTATGCTTGCAACGGCTACGGCCAGTACCGCTACGGGGCTCAACTCCGGCGCGTTTGTGAGTGTTGCGGGTGGGTATGCGGCGCAATGGACGCTATCGGGTCTGAAAACGGGCGATGTGGTGGAGCTGCGCTTCCGCGTGACCGCGCCCGCGGCGGTGGATCCGGTCACACAAAAAGCGTTGTTTGAAAACCAGGCCACACTGACTGATGTGGAACAATCGTTGCAAGTGGTGGATGCGACCGCTATCCGCGTAACGCGGGATGCATATGGAAATGTAATCGCTTCCGAGCGAATCACAGAGTCTACGCCCATCTACACCGAGGAGCAAATCACCAAGGAATCCGAAATTACATACCACGAAGTCAGCGGTGTACCGCACATCGCGGCGGTAAAAACGGCATTGCCACTGGCGGAGGGGAATCTGACCCCGGTTGTGAAAGCTGGGGACACCATCACCTATTACATTGACATCACCAACGATGGCGATGGGAATGCCTACACCGTGCTTGTGTATGACGCAATCCCCGAAGGAACTACGTATGTTACCGGCAGTGCCACCATGGGCGGCGTGAGCGGAGGGGTGTACAGCGCGGCGGATAACGCCATCGGTTGGAGTATACCTTTGCTGATACCCGGGCAAACGGTACGCCTGTCCTTCCAGGTCACTGTGGATGCATCCGATCAAGGGACGCTGATCCGAAATGTTGCGCGTTACAGCGACCCGGAGGATCCGCTTGATCCCGACGATCCGGAGGATTGGCCGCCGACTGACCCGGTGGAGTACCAGACGGTAACTTTCACAAAAACATCCGTACCTGCTGGCGGCACTACAGTGGCCAACGCAACCACCGTGGAGGTAGGCGACGTAATCACCTATACGCTCACAGTGGATGCGGGTGCCGGGCTTACCAACGTGACCGTGAGCGATAGAATCCCCGATGGGCTTCGCTTGGTATCCGATTCTATTGGCTACCTGCTGGCGGATGGCACTGCCAGGCAGCTGGCAGATACCTATCTTGCAGGCAACACCATTACATGGCCGAGCCTTGCTACGCTTCCGGCAGGGGAGAATGTGTTTACGTTCTCCGTTGTTGTGGAAAGGCTGGATGGCCTGTATACAGTCGGTTATGATAACTTTGGCACCGTACGTTATGATGATAACAGGGAGCCGGGGTCTACCATGATCACCGATTCTAATCATGTGACCCATAAGGCAAGCGTATCCATGCCGGAGATTCACAAAACGGCGGCTTTGGTGGTTGATGGCGTGGCGGATACCTTTGCCCGCGGTGAAGAGGATAACCCCATTCAGGCACAGCCGGATCAGCAGGTAGAGTATATCCTGACAGTGACTGGTCATGGTGACGACAGCGGAGCGCTGGTTATCACGGATCAACTGCCGTCTGGGACGACCTATGTGAGCGCTGCGTGCGTGAGTGTTAGCTTCAGCGGCGCGGGCAACGGCGGTGTTACCTATCAGGAAATACCCTCCGGCGCGAACAACCAAACCCTGACTGTAATCATCGATCAGCTTTCTTATGGGCAGGTAGCAACCATCCGCTTCCGTGTGATTGCGCCTCCGCTTACAGGCGAACAAACCGAACGGTTCTTTAACAATACTGCCTTCCTATACAATCCCGCACTGGAGGATCAAGTATATCAGGAGGATTTCACCGATTCCAATGGGGTAACACACCACGCGGGCGATCCCATCTATCCAAATGAAGAGATCAATCAGGCGTCAGAGACCACCTACCATGTGGTACGCGATTCGCTGCTTGCCATGGTCAAAACCGCCACGCCCGCGTACATCGGCGCAATAGCCCCTGTTGTCAAGGAAGGGGATACGATTCAGTATACATTGACCATTACGAACTCCGGTACTGCGGATGCGGTCAACGTATATGTGCGCGACGTTATCCCGGCAAGTACCAGCTACGTTGCGGGTTCGGCGGATCATGGCGGTGTATATGATGCGGCTTTGCGGCGTGTGGACTGGATCATTACGAGTGTCCCGGCAGGCGGCGCGTTCTCAGTATCATTTGCGGTGACGGTCGATGCTGTCAGTGATGCGACTTTGATCCAAAATGCCGCGATCTATAAAGAGGTTGGCGAAACGGGCGATCCCGAGGATCCTACCACACCGTGGGTGCCAACCAATCCGACCCAGCACCAGACCATTAGCGCGGTGAAAACCGTGTCGCCTTCGGATGCGTTTGTGCGCGAAGGGCAACTGCTTACCTACACCATCATGGTAAAGGTAGCTACGACCGATGGCGGCGTCGCCATGGGCGTGGTGGTCAGTGATACGCTGCCTGAGGGCTTGAGCATTGTGGCCGGCAGCATTAAAATCCGCAATGTGCAAATGAGCGACGCATGCTATTCTGATGGGGTAATCACTTGGCCTGCAACGGATTTGCCGGTGGGGGAGACGCCGTTCAGCTTCAGCGCCATCGTGGATCCGCTTCCGGCCGGAACATACCGCGATACCATCGCCAACACAGCTGTGGTGAATGAAGAACCCACAACCACAGTCACATCCACCGTTCTGTCGCGCACATCCTCCATTGCCAAAGAAGCACGACTTGTGGAGGATGGCGTTGTACAAAGTGCTGCCGAAAACGGCACAGCAGATAATCCCGTGGAAGTGGCGTGCGGCGATGAGATTGAATACACCCTGCTGGTAACCAATACAGGCGACCCGGAACTGATCAGTGGCGCCATGGAAGTTACGGACGCGTTACCAAACTACGTTACCCTTGTACCCTATTCAGATACGGTTGTGCGGGAAAGCGGGAGCACTGCAACCGTAAGCGCCATGAGTTATGCGGACGGTAAGGTATCGTGGACGGTGACCGGGATGAAGGGCAACGAAACGCTCAGGCTTAAATTCCGCGTGAGGGTGCTAGAAAGTTTTCCGGGTGGCGTAAGCGTGATGCTGATTGTCAACCAAGGGCACCTGAGTGATACGGATCTGGAGGAAACCATATATGAAGCCACGATCCTCAACCCGGATGGCACGGTCAAGTATACCAAATACAGTCAAGTGCATGCGGAGAGCATAGAGCAGGATTCCAACCAGACATATCATGAGGTGCTCAGCCCGGTTGCGACGATTGAGAAGACATCGCAGCCGACTGGGGATGTGCAGGAAGGGCAAATCATCAACTACACCATTAGGATAACGATAGAAAATGCGCCGCTCCCGAACTGGACCATTACGGATGTGCTGCCGCAGGGAATCGGCTTTGTCAGCGGCAGTCTGACGGAAACCAGCGATAAACTTACCTTGAGCGATAACAACTACAACGCTTCGACACATACCATCACCATTGCCGGCTCAAACCCGCTCCCCGTAGACGAGTACGAAATTACCTTCAAAGGCCTTGTATTGAAACTGGCCGAAGGGCAAACCGTGCTGCAAGCGAATAACACTGCATCCATTCAAGGTGATGGCGTTACCGAGGAAACGTCTACCTCACAAAATCGAGTGGTCAGCCGTTATGCGGAGATCGAAAAGACAGCGTCACTGATTACCCTCACCGGGAGTGAAAACCCTGCAAGCGGTGGCGTACCGGCCATTGAAGATGCCGGAACGGCAACCGATCCTGTGCTTACGGCGCTTGGGCAGGTGGTTGAGTATCGCCTGCGCGTCAGGAACCATGCCAGTGGCGGCCTGGTAAGCGATGTTATTACCGTGGTTGATGTGGTGCCGAATGGAACCACCCTGATTGCAGGCAGCATAACGGCCGGGGGAACGCTGGGCGCGGATGGACGCACCATCACCTGGACGCTTAGCAATCTTGTGGATGGCGATGTCGTAACGCTAAGCTTCCGCGTGTATGCGCCCCTTACGGTAAGCGCATCAACGGGAACAACAATTTTTACCAACATCGCAACGCTGCATGATACAGAGGTGGAAAACCGCACCTATGAAGAAACGGTTACGGTGATCGGTGCGGATGGAACAACAACGTATACAACAGGTGATACTGTCTACACCGAAACAGAAGTAACAACCGAGAGCAACGAAACCTATCATGAAGTACACGAATCGGTGCTTGAACAGGTGAAAGCATCCAGCCGTATGAATGATGGAGACCCGACCGTGATGGGCAAACCGGTCAAGATCGGCGATGTGATTACCTATACCATCGTGCTGAGAAATACAGGAGCAGCGGCCGCCTTGAATGTGATGGTACGCGATTACATTCCCACAGGTACGGCTTATGAAGCTGGCAGCGGCATGATGGATGGCGTTGCAAGCCCGGATAGCAGTTTGTTTGATGCGACACGCAACTGTGTTACCTGGCATGTGAGCCGTATCGATGTGAATGAAAGGGTAGTATTCAGTTATCGAGTTGTGGTGACCAATACGGTGGATGCAAGCGGGCAACCCATCACCATACGGAACATTGCGCTGTATGATACGGATGTATCCCCTGAGAGTACCGATGATCCAACCACGTTAACCAATCCGGTTGAGAATCCGACGCTTGCTTATACAAAGGAAGCTTCTCCTTCTGGCGATGTGCGTGAAGGACAGGTGATCACCTATCGCATTCGGGTAAATGCTTCGGCGGATATGCTCAATCCTGTTACCATGACGGATACGCTGCCAACAGGCGTCAGCCTTGTTGCGGGCAGTATCAGGTTCACCAACGCAGCTGGTATTACTACCACAGAAAGCGATTCATGCTGGGTAGCGTCAAGCCGCTCGGTTGTGTGGCCGGCGAAAACGCTGCTACAGGGGGAGAGCATTTACGAACTCAAAGTGGTTGTAAACCCGGTCGTTGGCAGTGATACCAGCATTTCACTTACCAACACAGCGGTACTCAGGGATGATCAAAACCGAATATGGCCAGAAGCAACGGTTACACAAACGCTGCTGCGCCGCTACACGACCTTGGAAAAGACGGCGGCACTGGTAGTGATTTCAGCAAACGGCGTGGAATCGCTGACGAACTACGAAACAGGCACACAGGCCAATCCGGTGGATACGCAAGCGGGACAGACCATACAGTATATCCTGACTGTCAGGAATGTTGGGCCACTGCCAAGCGGGGAGATCATCGTGCAGGACGTAGTTCCAACGGGGCTAACATATGTTTCGGGCTCCATGACCGCGGTTGGCGGCAAGGTGACTGCCTCCAGATACAATGCCGCAACGCGATCCGTAATCTGGACATTGAACGCAATGGAACCCAACAGCGCGCAGGTGCTTGTATTCCGCGCAACCACACCGCTCAGCATCGCGTTGTACGAGAACCAGGCGACGCTTTCGGACATAGGACTGGCGGAAATTACCTACAGCGAAACCGTAACCACGGTGGACGGCGTAACGCATACCACCAATGATACGGTATACACGCCCAGTGATACCACCATCCTCTCCGATGAAACTTTCCATGAGGTAGACATCATTGCGCAGAATGGTCAGCTGACCATCACAAAGGTACTGTTGGATTACTATGGACGTGTCATTACCACAATTCGAACCTTTGTCATCAGGGTGACTGGCCCAAGTTATCCCAACGGTATGCTAATGGAACTGACCAACGCGACGCCGCTTGTGCTCACGGGGCTGATCTATGGGCAGTACAGCGTGGAAGAACTGAACACAACCAACTACGATGTCACCATCACGGCGCCTGTTACGTTGAGCGGTGGCGCCACCAGCGCAACCATTACCGTACGTAATCAGGACAAAGATAAATCACTCCCGGTGACAGGGGAGAGCACCATCGCATATACCATCGGAGGGCTTATCATCGTGTTGCTTGGCTTCATCCTGCTGATGATTGCCAAGAAGAAGCGAAAATCGTCCAAATAGCCATTCGTTGTGTGTTGATTCACGAGCGGTACCAGTCACTGCGGCACGCCTGCACATCATGCAGGAAACCCGTACCATACCCGCTTGATGCGATAAAGCCAATCAGGTTATCGTTGGTCAACGGTATCATAAAGGGCTGGATTACGCCAAGCATGTGATGGCAATACGATGTTTTCGAACATTGGTTATTCTTCTTTCAGGATGTGACCAGAGGGCATTGTTACCTTTCGGATGAACAAGGTTCTATCCGCCGGAAACGCTTCACACAACTGATACAGCGCTTTGCAACAGCGAGGAAACGCCTGTCGTGGCTGACGGCCTTTCCTCGCTGTTGCAAAGGGCACGGGAGGTGTGGCGCCATAGATGGTTGCTAGACAAACCCTTCATCGCCATTTCGCCGCATCCATTAGCGCACACTTGACGCCATGGTGCTATCCATAACTCTTAAATGCATGCCTGCTGCAAATGCCTGATGAGTATAAGGGCGTGCGCTATCCTGATGTTGTGTTTACGAAGCGGTGCCGCATAGCGTTCGTTTCCAATTGATATTGTGGGATAATTATAGTAGTATTGTCATACGGGCAAGTGATATGATTGATCAAGACTGTGTTGGCAGTCGTGGATGCACTTAGCTGCACGTAGAAGGAATCACTTCGATTTGGGGGATACGAATGTCATTATTGACGAATATACTCTTGATCGCCTCTCTGATTCTCTTGATTGCGCTGGCCATACGTACCGGGGAGAACCTCAAGACCCGCGGCATGCCAGCATTGTTTGCAATCATCGTTTTCTTTTCCGTGTGGGTTGGGGGTAATCTGATAGAACTCAATACGTTGGATTTCCAGTGGATGCTCTGGGGGAGGAACATTCAACAGATTGGCGTATTCTTAACGCCTTTATGTACGTTATATTTTAGTATCGAGTATACGGGCAATGAAAGGCTAAGGCGGCTTACACTGTTTATAACCATAATACAAATCATATCCGTTTTTTTGATTTTTACGGATCACCAACATCATATTATGCGCGAGAGCGTGGCGCTGCAAACAGATGCCGTGGTGGGTCAGGTTTTGGTTGTGCAATCTTCAAAGGTTGGATCCTTACTGGTTGCGTTTAATTTCTGCTTACCGTTGGTTTCCATTGCTAACCTGATAGCCTTTTCTCGAAAAGTATCCTCGCAAGTGAGGCGATCGTTATGGATGATTATTATCAGCATGTTTGCAACGTTCGCGCTGGCACTCATTCAATCTACCATACTAAGCAGCATCGGCATCCATATACCCATTCCGGTATTGAACATTCCTAGCCTGGTGTTGTTTTCATATGCGGTACTGAAGGAAGGCTTTGCCGGTGTTGCGCCCACCGCACTTAACAAAGTGTTCGAAGTGATTGACCAGGGTATCATTGTGGTTGATGAGCAAGGAAAGGTGATTGAATATAACCGACGAGCCTACGAGTTAATGGATGATTTGATTTTGTCACGTCGGCTGCAAACCGGTTTGAACATTGCGGGATTTTTGTTGGCAGGCGACTCCAGCGTCACACCCGATTTTTCTGTACGCAACCTTCCGGTCGAGTTAAAAAACACAAAGAGGAACCAGTACATTGCTTTAGCGTACCACGCGTTGCAGGCGCTCACGGGAAAGCTGATTGGCTATGTGTTGGTGCTCACGGATATCACGCTGCTAAAAGTGCGCGCGGAGATTGACTATCTAACCGGCAGTTACAATCGAGTAGGTCTTGCCAATGCCTTTGCCGATTTGCAGAGGGATTTCGCGTATATGACGTTTTTATCAGCGTTGATTATAGATTTGGACGATTTTAAGGCGATCAACGACACCTATGGGCATCTGGGCGGAGATGTGATTCTTTGCGATTTTGTTGGTGTTGCGCAATCGCTATTGTTGGAAAAACGCTTTCTGAGCCGTCTTGGCGGTGATGAGTTTGTTGTAATTCTGCCCATGGAGTTAAACGAAGCTGCCGTTCTGGCAGAAAAATTACGGCAGTGCATCTCTGCACGTGCCGTTCAATATTCAAATCATGTGATCCAGTATACCGTCAGCATTGGCGTTGCTTCCTGCCGAAACGACGGATGCGTTCTGTCTGAACTGCTTCATATGGCGGATATGGCGCTGTACGAAGCAAAGAGTCAAGGAAAGAACTCTATTTATGTCAGAGCAGTTGTGTGATACCTTCTGCGGCTGAGGATGGTTTCAGAAATAGAGAGGAGCTTCATCGTCGCCGGGTATCATCGTTGGCGATGAACGTATGCGCGCTTGACGTTCATACCTGTATGATTAAGGCGCGTCCCTTGATTCACCCAGATGCTCTGCACTTTGATAAACCGCAGGTATCAGCGCCTCTTCTGCGGTGCGTTTCAGGAATCGCTCGCACGGCTCGCCAGATTGGCTTTCGGTGCGGAGATTCGCCATCGGTTACACTGAGGGGAGCTGGCATGTGCAGGCAGGCTTACTCCTTATTCGGGCAGATCCGTATCATTCTGCTCGCGCCATGCGGCATATCCAAGGCCACGCCATGGCATGCCGCGGTCAAAATGGTATCGCCACGGATACACGGGTTCGCCTGTATCGCGATTCCTGATTTGGGATACCGATCCGCGCTCGCGCGCAGGATTGCCTACCACAATGCTGGCGGGCTGAACATCCTTGGTGGCGATGGCGCCTGCGGCTACCAGACCATCGGTATGCACGCGTACGCCAGGCAATACAATCGCGCCTGCCGCAACTATGGAAAACGGTTCTAACACCACGCCGCGCTCAACCTCGCTGGGCGGCGTAGGGTCATTGGTCAGCGTAACGCAGGGGGAGAGCCATGCATATTTGCCAATGTGTGCATCAGGCGCTACGAACACGTTACTGTGCAAACTTGCGTGATCATCAATGGTACAATGCCCTTGTACGTCGGATAGCGTGCCGATTCGCACATCATCCCCGATGGTGGTACACTCGCGGATGGTCACACGGTGTCCGGTTTGAAAGCGCGCGCCGATTACGGTATCACCATAGATAATGGTTTCGCTGCGTATGGCAGCACCTTCTCCAATGGTCAAAGGATGTACGCCGCGTTCCCGACGCGTCACAAAATCGGCGAGATACTCACCCAGTATGCACCTGGCACCGATGAAGGAATCACGGCCAATGTGCACGTTATCACGAATGATGCATTGGTAATCGATATAGACGCCCGCTTCGATGGTCACATTGTCTCCCAACACGACGCCGGGCATCAGCGTTGCTTTGTCAGAAATATGGTTCATACAGGCCTCCTTCGTTATGGCGCGGTGTAGGCGTTCAGCTTTTCGATCACATAGTCGATCTCCGCATCCGTCATGCCGATGAACATAGGCAGGCTTATCTCCTGCTGCGCGCAAAGCGCGGTTACAGGCGTCCTGGGAAGCTGTTCAGATGCATAGCATGGTTGATCCGCCACGGGGATGGGGTAATGAATCAGCGTGCCGATACCACAATTTGTCAGGTAGTCACGCAGGTGATCGCGTGTTTGGCAGCGCGCGGCGAAAATATGCCACACATGGTTGCGATCCGGCGCGATGGTGGGAAGAGTGATCAGCGGGTTATGGATGCCTTCAAGGTACCGCGCGGCGATGGCGTTGCGTTCCGCGCCGTATTCATCCAGATGGGCAAGCTTCACGCGTAAAAACGCGGCTTGAATTTCGTCAAGTCTGCTGTTGGTTCCTTTTTCGACATGGTAATACTTCTGCTGGCTGCCATAGTTGCCAAGCGCCTGTATTTTCTGGGCTAGCTTTTCATCGTTGGTAATGATTGCGCCGCCATCCCCCAGGGCGCCCAGGTTTTTACCCGGATAGAAGCTGAAGCATCCAACATCGCCGAAGGTTCCCACATGCTGCCCTTTGAAATAAGCGCCGTGCGCCTGCGCGGCATCCTCCACCACATACAGGCCATGCTTCTTGGCGAAGGCGCATATGGCATCAATTTGGGCGGCTTGCCCATACAGGTGTACCGGAATGATCGCCTTGGTGCGTGCAGTCAATGCAGCTTCCAGTAGCGCCGGATTCATGTTAAACGTGAGGGGATCGGGATCAACGGTTACCACGCGCGCACCCGCATAGGATACGGCAAGCGCAGTGGCCACAAAGGTATTGCCGGGGATGATCACCTCATCGCCCTCGCCGACGCCCAGTGCGCGAAGCGACAGGTAGAGTGCATCCAGTCCCGTTGCCAACGCGACGCAGTATCCAGCGCCGCAATAGGCGGCAAATTCGCGCTCAAAAGCCTCACATTGGTTGCCACGGATAAACCAGCCATGGTCATAACTTTGCGCAAAGGCATCCATCATCTGCTGCCGCACCGCGGCATGCATCCGATCCATGGTAGCAAAAGGCACATTCATGTGTTGGATTCCTCCGTCTTCTGGGAAAAATAGGCGATTGCGTCAGGCAGGTAAGCTTCGTAGGAGCGGTAATAATCCTGTTCGTCATAATCCTGTGAGGCCAGCACCAGCAGCGTTGCATGCTCGCTGAAATCGAACATTTCCCGCCAAACATAGGCACCGATGTAAAGCCCTTCATCGCCTTTGGACAGTGTGACAATTTCTTCCTCAAAAGGCGTTTTGACATGTACGCGTACACTGCCGCCCAAGCAAATGAGCACCTGCTCCAGCTCCCGGTGCGAGTGGAAGCCACGTTTTGCGCTGGCATCCACACCGTAGATATAGTATACACGTTTGATATCAAAAGGGATTTCCTTGCCTGCGGTGAGGGGCGTCAGGTGACCGTAATACGCAGCGTTTCTTGGGTCGCGTATATCGCGGAAATGCAGCATACGGGTATTCGTAATCAAGCTATGACCTCCTATATTGGGGATGCGTCGCGTTGACAGTAATGCATGGTTATGCTACAGTTACTGTGTTTCCGCGCCCAGATTGATAGAAAAAAGGTGACGACGTGGCAGTTTTACATGAGCCGACCAGCCACAGCGGCAATCCGCCTGTGAGCATTGTTACATTGAGTTATAACAGTGCGCATTTGCTGGAAAGCGTTGACTCCGTTCTCAGGCAGGACTACCCAAATGTGGAGTACATCATCAGTGACGATGGCTCAAGCGTGTTCCCCGAAACGGAGATTCGAGGGCGCTTTGAACAAGCCGATCGCAAGGGGTGGACGCTTTGCCTGTTGAAGGAAGCAGAGAACCGTGGAACGGTGTACAATATCAACAAAGCCTTTCGCAAAGCCAGCGGGAAATATCTCTTTTGCCTTTCCGCCGGAGATGAGTTTATATCGGACTCGATTATATCACAGTGGGTTGATGAATTCAAGGAAACCGGCGCGAATGTGATGTGCGCGCGCGCTGTGGTATACGACCAGCACATGACGCAAAAGCTATACATCGTCCCAGATGATACGCAGGCGGAGCACATGCGCCGTATGACCCCGCCGCAGCTGTATCAGGATTTGTGCAAGATCAACTATATCATGGGCTGTGTGACCGCGCGCACCAAAGCATCGTTGGATGAGTATGGCTATTTTGATGAGCAGTATCGTTTGGTGGAGGATTATCCGATGAACCTGCGGCTGCTTCGTATGGGATTACCCATTCGGCTGTGGGATCAACCTGCGATCCGTTACCGGCAGGGGGGATCCAGTGCGGAGATCGGTTTCAGTGATGCCTATGTGCGCGATTCCGACTTGATATACCAAAATGAGCAGTACCGTTATGCAGAGAATCCGGAGGCAATCCACAGGTGGTATGAAGCATGGCGGAAGAACCGCATTCGTAAACGCGCCTACTTATTGACATTTCATGCTGTCAAGAAAAAGCCGCTTGCCTTGCTTGGGCTTTTTATACGCCATCCGATTCTCACGGTTATATGCACGTGGGGGCGTTTCCAGCGCTGGCTACTCAAGGTTGGCGCATCATGACCACGCGCCCTGAAACTCTGCCCTAACACTGCGATATGCCATCGGTTTGTCGTAAACCTCTTAACCGGAGGGATTGTATATGAATGGCCAGACTTTGTTGATTTCTGTGATTGTGCCTGTTTGGCGGGCAGAGCGTACGCTTGCGCGCTGCGTGGATTCCTTGCTCAAGCAGACCTATCAAAACCTTGAGATACTGTTGGTGGATGACGGCTCGCCGGATCAAAGCGGAGCGCTTTGTGATGCCTACGCCAAGAGGGATGAACGCGTGCGCGTGCTGCACACCACAAACGGTGGGGTAAGCCGTGCGCGCAACCTTGGCCTGGATGCGGCAACGGGCGCGTTGATTGGCTTTGTGGATAGCGATGACTGGTGCGAGCCTACGATGTATCAAGTGTTGTATTCACAGCTGACCCAAAACAACGCGGATATTGCCATCTGTGCTCTGCACCAGACAGAAAGCGAAGCCGGGATGGGTTTGGGTGATACGAACGCGCAACCATCCCATACGCAAGCTAAGGCAGATATGTATTGGAAGGATTTCTTTCGCATCGGCACACAAAAGTGTATTTTCTATGTGATGAATCGACTTTACCGCCGGGCGGTGATCGATGGTGTGCGCTTTCCCGAAGGCATATCGGACGGGGAAGATGTATGGTTTACGTACCGTGCTTTTTGCAACGCGCGCAACATCACCGAGACTTCCATGCCGCTATACCATTATTGGCAAAACCCTGAAAGCCTTACCAGAAGCGGATTCTCCGACAGAGACCTGGGGCTTTGGCAGGTGTGGCGCGATGTAGCGGAAGATGTGCGCGCAAACCGCCCCGACCTTGCCCCCTGGGCAGCGCTAAACCTGATGCGTGTGGATTTTACCTTGCTTTGCCGTTTGATTCTACAGGATGACGCCATGACGGATCAACGCTACCAGGCGCAGGAGCAGCATTGGCGCACCCAATTACGCGGGAATTTGCCACAGCTTTGGCGCGGCGGGATTCCCGTTAGCCGCAAGTTGCTTGCGCTGGGGCTTGCCTTCGCCTATACGCCGGTTAAGCGCATGATGCGGCTTGCGAAGCGCTGTCGCGGCTGGCTTGCATCAAAGCGCGAAAGGAGGGAATAGCGTGAAAAAGATACTGGTTGGCGGGATGACAGATCAGGTGGGTGGTATTGAAACCTTTTTGATGAATTATTGCGAAAGGCTCACACCGCTGGGGTTTCATTTTGACTTTCTCTGCCGGTATGAGCACTGCGCTTTTGTGGAACGGATTGAGCAAATGGGCGGCACTGTGTATTACTTGCCGCAGCGCAGCCATTCGCCGCTGGCTTATTACCGGTCACTGAATGCGTTCTTTCAGAAACACGCGAAAACCTATGCCGTCTATTGGGAAAACGACTGTATGATGAATAACCTTGAACCGCTGCGTTACGCAAAACGTTATGGGATTGCGACGCGCATTTTTCATAGCCATAATTCGGATAATATGGATAAGAGCGTGAAGGGGAAACTGCGGGAGATCATGCATTGGCGAAACCGCGCAGGTATCGAGCGATTCGCGACGGATTATTGGGCTTGTTCCAGTACCGCGGGGTACTGGGCTTTTCCAGACCATGTGCGGCAGGGAGAGCAATACAGGGTCATTGCAAACGCCGTGGATGTGGAACGCTTCGCCTATCAGCCGCATGTGCGCGAAGAAATGCGGCGGTCTTTGGCAGTGGAGGCGCAGTACGTGATCATGCACATCGGCAGGTTTCAAAAACAGAAGAACCATATCTTTTTATTAGAAGCGTTTGCATTGCTGTGCAAGCGCAAACCAGAAGCTTGCTTGCTGCTGATTGGGGAGGGCGAGGGGCTTACGGACGCACTTGCGAAAGCCGAACAGTTGGGTATCGCGCATGCGGTGCGCTTTGCTGGATACCGAAGCGATGTGCCCGCGTTGCTGCAAGCCGCCGATCTGTTCGTATTGCCGTCGCTGTTTGAAGGGTTGAGCATGGTGGCGGTAGAAGCACAGGCGGCGGGCTTGCCCTGCCTTTTGTCCGAAGGCTCGCCAAAGGAAACCAGGCTAACGGAAAACGTGCGCTTTTTGCCGATAGACGACGCGACCGTTTGGGCAACGGCCATGGAAGAGGTTATGGTAAACCCTGGTAGCCGTGAAGATGGCAGCGCGGCACTGCGCGCCAAAGGTTTTGACTTGCCACAGAACATCACCGTGATAAGCGACTTTTTTCATAAAGCGATAGAGGGAAAGCATCAATGAAGCGATACATTCTTACCGCGGGATGGGCGCCGGCTGCCGGAAACGCATTTCAAAAAGCGCGCGCGGATATCGAAACCCTTGCTCTTGCCAGTGGGCTGGAGCCGTTGCCGCTTTTTGCGCCGCAAACAGCAGGAGGGAACCGCCTCAAACAACTCTGGCTGATGCTTGCCTGCCTTTTGGACTGGGTGCGCGTTGGCGTTCGTGTGCGCCGAGATTCGATGATCCTGGCGCAATACCCGATGTACCCCGTCAAAGGCGGTGTGTTGATGCGGCGGATGATCCCGCTGATACAGCGCTGGAAACAGTGCAAATTTGTTGCGCTGGTGCATGACCTTGATTCCTTGCGAGGAATTGATGGCGCCAGTGCGCAGGCGAATGATTTGCATCTGTTGCCGTGTTTTCACAGGCTGATCTGCCACAATGAAAAGATGCAGGCGCAGCTGATCCGGCAGGGAATTCCCGAACACAAGCTGGTTATCCTTGGGTTGTTTGATTACCTGACCGATGCTGGTTTTTCCACACCTAGTCTAGCTGCATCGGTCAATATTGCCGGCAACCTTCTGCCGGAAAAAAGTGGCTACCTGTATGCCATACGGGAAAACCCTCCCTGCATGCTGCACCTCTACGGTAACGGGTACGTGCCTGATGAAGGGAATGAGGCGGTTCAATACCATGGCGCAATGCCTGCCCAAGCGCTTCCGGCGTGTTTGCAGGGCGCGTTTGGGCTGGTTTGGGATGGGGATTCCGCGCAAACCTGCGCAGGCGCTTTTGGCGAGTATCTGCGGTATAACAACCCCCACAAGGCATCACTGTATCTGGCGGGCGGTGTGCCGTTGGTTGTGTGGAGCGGATCAGCCTTGGCTGATATCGTACGTGCAGAAGGGATCGGTATCGTGATTGATTCGCTTGCGCAACTGGGGGATGCGCTCAATGCGGTAACGATGGAACAGTATACCCACATGACGTACAAAGCCCGTGAGATGGGGACGGCTTTGCGACAGGGGGATCATTTTCGAAAAGCGCTGGAAAGCGTTATACAGTGTATCGATGTGGAATCGTAAGGGTACATGCGCTTTTGGAGATGACAATGCTATCCGCTGCCAAGATGGGCAGTAAATCAATACAGGTCTTGAAAAACCGAATACTACCATACTTGCCGAACGCAGATAGCCACCCGGCTATCTGCGTTACCTTTGGTGCAAAAACATCGGCTTATGGTGATATTCCCATGCTTGCAAGTAGAGGAGCTTTGAGAAGCTACCACGAAAAATACTAATGGTATGCATATCATACAAATGAGAGAAAATGGGAAGCGTTCGATTGACGATTCCAAATGACGATGCTAAACTAAAAATGGATACCGTACTGATAATACGGAAAAATGAGGGTTTAGCGATGAAAAAACACCACGATATCCGATCCGCCAAGGGGATACTGGCGGTGACGCTTGCGATCGCCCTACTTTTTTTGAACGCAAGCTATGTTTTTTCCGAAGATGTTGATACGCTTGATAATGGGGCGCTTTCAGCAGCGTTAACGGTCGAGGAAGTTCTGGAGCCCACCGCAGAACCAATGCCTGCGCCTACGGCTGCACCCACACAGGCAGCAACAGCCACCCCTGAACCGGAGCCCATTGAAACAGCTACGCCCGCGCCCACAAATACGCCAACACCTTCGGATCCCGCGGAGCCAACAACCGAGTTACCCGCGACCCAAACCCCGGATGTGACGGCCACTACGGCGCCTACGCTCACACAGGCGCCGACGGATTCAATCAGCGCAACGCCTGAAGTGACTTTAGCACCAGAAGCAACCTCAACGCTCTTTACGGGCGACAGCGTGGCGGAGATGCTGGATGTATCAAGCGGGTACCTTAGCGTTCTTGGGCGCGCCACTGTGCATGAAACAGCACTGCGCACAGATGATGCTTTGGGGCTGCTTGCCAAAGGCGCGATTGTTTATGCCACTGAACGTCGCTTCGCGGGAGAACGAACAGATCGCTTGTTGGTAAGCCTGAATACGGGTGACGGCATCCTGACCGCGTATATCGACGCACAGTTGTTGTATCCGCTTACAGATGCAGAGATTGCGCGTCTTCGTGAAGAAGCGCAAGGCGCAGGCGGTAACAGCATTGCATACTATGACGATAACCGTATGCTTCCCTTGCCGCTGGCAACATACACGCCAAAGGAAGCAGAGGCCGCCGAACCACTTTCAACGCCTGAAGCCGAACCATCTGAAGCCCTACTTTCCTCAGTATTGGTATCTGCTATAGACGATGCTTCACTATCTACCGAAGAAACTGGCGATGCAAAATCGATCACTGCGTACATTGGTACGGCACTCGGCCAGAAAAGCTTACAGGAAACACAAGCATTCTTAGGCAGCAAAGCGCCGATCACCTATGTGACGAGTATCGGTAACCTGCAAAGCAACCACGACTATGCAAACAACACCGATGCCGTATGGGGTTATGTGGTCGAGAATGCCGCGCGGGTAACGGTGACGTTCAGCGCAGATACCTATGTGGAGCATGGGGTCGATGTGATCAGGATCTATGACGCAGGCGGTAACTACTACGCCCAGTTTACGGGAAACGCATTGGCAGGCCGCAGCGTAACGGTGCGTGGCAACTGCATGTATGTGCATCTCATCTCTAATGCAACGGTGACGGGCTACGGCTTTCGGGCAGTATCGTCAAACCCTTACACAAACCCAATCCTGACCAGCTGCTTCGCAACGGGAAGCGATACGGGGATTCAATTGCGCTGGGCGTTCTATAGCTTTATCGACGGTTATTACATCTACCGGGCAACCACTACCCAAACAGGGAGAACCGGCGCGTTCACCTATTTGGCGAGCGTAGCGGGTTCGCAGACTGCTTATGTGGATACCTCCGCCATTCCAGGATCGATCAACAGCTATAAAATCTTAGCGTACACAAGGGTCAGCGGCCAGCAATACCGTTCGGGCATGTCCAATATCCTGAACATGTCTCCCCTTGGTAAGGCTGCGATTACCTCCGTGACTGCAAACGATACGGATTCCTTTATACTGCGCTGGAATGAAGTGCCCCGTGCGCAACGGTATGTGGTGTACGCTTCCAGCAGCGTAAACGGTACGTACAGCCAGGTTTGTACGACGGCTGATGGCGCAACTTCCTGCACGGTAAGCGGCGTTGGGGAGTTTTTAACGTATTTCAAATTGCGTGCCATGACGCAGATTGATAACAGCACATATATGGGGCCTTACAGCGATACGATGGCCGGACTTCTTAGCCTGGCATCCCCGACAATTACGAGTACCCATTCGCCCAGCGAAGCTTCTCTGACGGTCAACTGGACCGCAGTAGCGGGAGCCAGCGGCTATCAGTTGTTCCGTGCAAGCAGTGCAGCCGGGCCTTATGCAACGTATCTGGGCTATTTTACGGGAACCTCCTGGACCGATACCACGGTGCCGAGGAACAGCTATAGCTTTTATCGCATCAGAACCGTTGTTAGACAGGGAACGCAGACGTTCTACAGCGCGCTTTCCCCTTATTGCAGCGGGTATCCTTTGGCAGTGCCCTCTGGCGTTACGGCAACGCTGATGAGCGGCACCACGGCACGTTTAACATGGAACGGCGTCAGCAACGCCACCCACTTTGATGTGTTTACCAGTACCGATGGTGTATCCTATACAATGCAACCTTCGCTCAGCAGCAGCGAACGCAGCTTGACCTTGACCTTTGATGAAGGTGCGGGTATGGCGTATTTCAAGATTCGCGCTGTTCGAGTAGGCGGCACGAAACGTTTTGCCAGCAACTTATCGGGTATCCGCAGCGTTCAGCTTACGCAACCAAGTACGGTGACATACCGCGCACTGTCCATCGGGCAGTTATACAGGGGAACATCCGCGGAATTATATGGAACGGATCTGGATGCGAATTCAATCAAATGGATGCTGGATACAATGACAGCCACCCCGTTTACAACCACGGTTCGAACCGAGCTCACGGCCAGTGGCATTTTGTCAAACATCACAAACGCCTTTGCGGGTGCGAACAGCAACGATGTTTCCTTGTTTTTCTACTCCGGTCATGGACTGCAAACGGCCAATAGTGAGTATTTAGGATCGCTTTGCGGTGTGAATGCGACCACCACGAGCGATTACGTGACCCCAACCATGCTCCGGAATCGATTGGATACGATCCCGGGCAAGAAGATTGTTTTTATCAACGCGTGCCATAGCGGCAATATGATCGGGAAAGGGATCCAAGAGACAGGAGATGAAGCGGCTTTTACCAAAGCGTTCATCAACACATTCTCCAGCGGCGGAAAATCCAACCTGGCCACGAATGACTACTATGTGCTGGTTGCAGCCAGCGGCAGTGAGAGCGGGTATATGATCTACCAGAACGGCATCTGGGCTGGCGTGTTTACCAGAGGCGTCTGTATGGGAAGCGGCTGGAACGAACTGGGCGGCTATGCGACCGGGTTGAACGCGGATGCAAATGCGGATCGCAGTATTACGCTGGCAGAGTTGTACAACTATGTTGTACAATATGTGAATGCGATGGGCGTCTCACAGACGACACAGGTTTACCCCACAGGCAGCGGTTATAACCTGTATGGGCGCAATCCATAAGGAGAGAAGCGCACAGAAGATGGTGACGTATTGTTAGCATGGGCGCACCAGCAATCGCGATGTAAAAATGCGTCAAGTCACCGCGCAGGGGTGAGAACGGAAGCGAAAGCACTGCGAAGGCATGCGTTCGCTTCCGTTTTGCGTTTTGCGGAAAGACCGCGCGTAGAGCACCCAGCGCGAAAACACAACACTTGCACAAGTAACAGCGCAGGAAAGGGAACAGCCAGTTTGGTGAATGCGCGAAGCCTCGGCGGCAAAAATAAGATTGCGCCCTGAGATAAGATGTGGTATACCAGTATTACAAGGGTATACTTTTTTGATACCGAAAGGAAAGTGGCATGTTACAAGTAACCGAACTTCGAAAGACATATGGCAGTATTCATGCCGTAGACGGCATTGGCTTTACCGCAGCCAGCCAGGAAGCAATCGGCTTGCTGGGTCAAAACGGCGCGGGAAAATCTACTACGATGCGGATGCTGGCCGGTTACCTTGCGCCAACATCGGGAGATATTGTGCTGGATGGCCTGAACATGGCGGAGGAACCGATTCAAGTAAAACGCCGCATTGGATATCTGCCGGAACTGCCACCTTTGTATATGGATAGCACGGTAAGGGAACACTTGCGTTTTGTTTGCGCGCTGCGGGGCATTGCGCACCGTGATGCGAAACGAGAAAGCGAACGGGTATGCGATCTGCTTAGCATTGGCCATGTTGCCAGCAGGGTGATCGGTAAGTTGTCCAAGGGATATCGGCAGCGTGTGGGCTTTGCCGCCGCTTTGATTGGAAACCCATCGCTGCTGATTCTGGATGAGCCCACCGTAGGGCTTGACCCACAGCAGGTGATTGATATCCGTCGATTGATCTTGATGCTATCAAAGCAAATGACCGTGCTGATCTCCTCCCATGTGCTTTCAGAAATCGCAAGCGTATGCACCCATCTGCTGATCATGCATCAAGGGCAGTTGCTTGCCGATGGCAGCGCGCAGGAAATCACCGACCGCTATCGGGAGCATTCTCTGCTGGCTGCTACCGTTCGCGGGGAACGTTTGCTGGCCTGCGAAACGATGGCGCGTCTGGCCGAAGGCATGGGTACCCTTGCCGTGGAAGAGCACCCCTCGCCGGATGTAACCGGATTTGTGCTGCGCGTGCCTAAGGACTGCGCCATGGCGGAGCGCGTGTTTCAAGGGTTTGCGAATCACCGCCAGCAGTTATCTCTCCTTTCCCTGCAAGAAAGAACACCCTCGCTGGAGGATGTTTTTATCGATATTACGCAAGGCCGATGCTTGCTGGAAAAGAATAGCGGCAACGAAACAGTAGGAGGTGCGCAAGGATGAACGGCATATTTGCCAAGGAATGGCGCCACCTCTTCAATACCATGACGGGTTATGTTTTTGTAGCCATGTATCTGGCACTCTCCGGGGCGGTGTTTGCTATCACCAACCTGTTTTCACAAAGCGGTGATATCAAGAGTTACTTCTCCGTTTTTGTTACGGTTTCCGTACTGATTTTCCCGATCCTGACCATGGGTTCTTTTTCGGAAGAACGCAAGCAGCGTACGGATGAATTGCTATTGACCGCGCCGGTTACCTATGCGACCATTGTGCTAGGCAAGTTTTTGGCGACACTCTGCGCGTTCTTACTCCCGATGATGCTGACGATGCTGTATCCCGCGCTGCTGGCCGTCTATGGGTTTCATGCGCCCGCGGCAACAGTGGGGAACTACCTCGGCCTTGTACTGCTGGCCAGCGCATGTATCGCAATCGGTCAATTTCTTTCATTGCTTACGGATAGTCAACTGGTGGCAGCCATGATGACATACTCGGTATTCGCGCTTTTTTTGCTGGCGGGCGCATCGCTTTCGATGGCAACAGACCCTGCACTGCAGTCGATCCTTCGCTTTCTGGCGATTGCCAAGCATAGCGAGGGGTTTGCCTATGGTGTGTTTGATGCCATGGAACTGGTCTATTACCTGAGCATAACGGCACTGTTCCTGTTTTTGAGCGTTTATCTGCTGGAACGCCGCAGGCTTGTATGAGGGAGGGTATGATGAAGAAAGTGTCGCAAAAGAATTTGCTGACGATCATCCTTTTGCTGGCGTTATGCGTCTTTGGACTGGTGAACGTTTGCGCGCGAATCATCAGCGAGCGGTATCATCCGGCGTTGGATTTGACCGAAGATAAGCTGTATGCGCTTTCGGATACAACGCGCCATATTGTTGCAAACACCATGGAGGAAACAAACCTCTACGTTTTCAGCGCTGAAGCGGATTACCCTGCCATGCTGCGGGAGATGCTGATTCGCTTTACGCAGCTCTCGCCGCTGGTACACGTTACCTATGTGGATCCGGCGGAGAATCCTGTGATGCTGACGCATTACCAGCAGATGGGCGCGCAGATTTCCGCGCTGGATATGCTCATGGAAGGCGCCAAACGGATCAAGGCGATTACGTATCAAAGCCTGATCCTGTACGATGGAGAGCAACCTGCGGGGATCGATTTGGAACAGCAGCTGTCGTCGGCGCTATTGTATGTTAATAGCCAGTATACGCCCAGTGTTGTGTTCACGACTGGGCATGGTGAACGCCCCACAACAGCGCTGCAAAAACTCTTTACTGACAACAATTTTTCCCTGGAAACAAAGGCGATTGCCGTTGAAGAAATTGGACAGCCGGATGTAATGGTGATTGCCAGCCCCGCATTTGATTGGACGCAGGAGAGCATTGCCCGGTTGCAAACCTATGTTGATGGCGGCGGAAAGCTGATGGTGTTTCTGGAACCGACATCCGTAGCCATGCCGTTGTTGGGAGCTTTTTTGGAACAGTGGGGCATGGCTGTTGAAAGTGATATTGTATTTGAACCGAAGGCATACGCTGCGGGAGCCACCCATAATATTATCCCCATGTATACTTCCAGCGCTGTCAACAGTTACTTTGCGGATCATCCGGTATATGTTGTCATGCCTTCCGCCAGCACCATCCGCGTTGATGGAATCGGCGCGCAGCTGGTGGAACCGCTGCTGCGTACCACCAGCGATGCATACGCCAAGACGGATCTGGCTTACACCTCATCGCAACAATCGGCGGATGATACGCGCGGCCCTTTTATCGTGGCTGCGCTGTCGGGCGAAACGGTATTCCTGGCTTCGTCCAGAATGATCTATGCGGATGACCTGATGGGTATGGACTCCTACGCCAACCGTGTGTTTCTATCGCAGGTGCTGGGTGCGCTATGGCAGGAGAGTATCACCCTGAGCATTCCGGCTAAAGCGATTATGAACGCGCCGCTGCCCATCACGGGGGAGCAGGCGAGGGTGATTGCTATCGCGCTGGCTTTGGTGCTGCCTTTGATAGCGCTGTTTGTGGGTGTGATGGTTAAGCTTAGGAGGAGAAGCCTTTGAAAGATAAAAGGCGTACCATATGGGGACTGGTCATCGTGGTGGCGTTGTTGGGCACGCTGCTTGGTTTCTTGCTTTATCAACCGCTTACGGCGACCACTGAGGAAGCTGCTGCTTTGGTCTATGAGGTGGTGAATCTTCCGCTTTCCGCATTGACAGCCGTGAAGGTGGAAAACGAGACCACCGCTTATGCAGTGCTGAATGGCACCGAAGGCGTGGAGATGGTCAGCAAGTATAACCATGCTTATGACGAGGCACAATTGCGTGCTTTCCTGTATGCGGCCAGCCATATCAGCGGCAGCAGGAAGGTGACAGACCAGGCGACGTTCAAAGGGTATGGCACAGAACAGCCGCGTGCGACTGTAACACTATACCGCAGCGATGATAGCCAGCTGCAATACCAGGTGCTGGCGGATAACCCGCTGGATCAGAATACGTATTTCTATGCGGTGGATGAACAGGCGGTTTACCTGATTGCGCGGGAAATCGCCGCGCTGTTCCTACGCACAGAGCAGGATTTCGTAAGCCGTACAGTGTTTCCCCTGCGGACGCAGGAGGATTTTGACGCGATTGACCGAATCTCGATTACATACCATGGCGCTGGTAGAGATTACACGGTGGAACAGACAGATCAAGGGTTTTACCTGACTGCACCAGTACAGCTGCGGCTTTCCCGTACCCTGGTGTACACGGAGCTTCTGAATCCGCTGTTGCAACTGTATGCCGATGATGTGGTCGCGACGCAGGCGGATATTGCGCAGTATGGGTTTGATGCGCCGGAAATGGAAATTGCTTTAACGATGAATGGGCAGACAAAGCGAGCGCTGCTTCTGCGAACCGAGAATAACCAATGTTTGCTGGCAGAAGTGGGAGGCACGGTGGTTTACCGTCTGGAGGATGTGCCGATGCTGATGCTGATGCAGGACTATACCGTGCTCCTGAGCGGTGGCATCACGACTTATACTTCGGAAGATTTGGCGGATTTATCACTCACCAGCGGGGAGCGCAGTTTGTTTATTACGTTTACGGGAAGCGGAGCAGGCGTGAGTGCGCAAATGGATGGAACGCCGTTGCCGCAAACGCTCCAAAACCAACTCATCAAGACGCTCAGCCAGCTAACACCAACGGCGGAAATCACGGCCAGCATCGCGGAAGAACCCACTTTCGCATGGACGGCAACCCTGCGTAAAGGTACGCAGGAAAAGGTTTCGATCATACCCGCGACAGCGGATCTATATGTTGTATCCATCAACGGTACCGCTCATTTTGCGACGGATGCCGCTGCCGTGCAAAGGGTTCAGGCTCTTTGGGATGCGTTGATTTCGCTTAAGTAAAGGAGAAAGACATGGAAATTGTGAGTGAACGTTTCGACCCGCTTCAGATGAGCGATTTTCATTTGAAGGACAGCCAGACGGTAACCAGCCAAATTTATAAAACCTTACGGGAACGCATCATCAACATGCAAATGCCGCCTGGTATGACCATGAGCGAGCAGGAAACCGCAAACGCGCTGGGCGTAAGCCGTACCCCTGTGCGCGAAGCGTTTATTCGCCTTTCCCGTGAAAAGATGGTGATCATCTCCCCCCAAAGGCGTACGGCTGTTGCGAAAATCAGTACGGAGCGCGCCCAACAGGAGCATTTTTTACGTGAATCATTGGAACAGGCTGTACTGGAACAATTTGTGCTGAACTTGAAACCAGAATTTTTAGCCGAGCTTGCGCAGATTATCGCGCGTCAGAAGCAAGCATTGGAAGACAGGGACTTTGTTGCGTTTTTGAATCATGATGATGACTTTCATAAGACATTTTATGTCGCCACGGATAAATACCTCTGTTATCAGGTGATGCGGCGCAATTGCTTTGATTATCAAAGACTGCGTTATCTTTCTTCCTGTAGTGACGAGGGGATACAGCATATGAATGTGGATCAGCACGAGCAGATGCTTCGGTTGATTGCCGAGCGCAATTTGCAGGACGTGCAGGCGCTTTTACGCAGGCATGTACGCAGAATCTTTGAAGAAATGATAATCCTGAAGAAAAAATACCCCCAATACATTCAGTAGATACGAACCGCTGGCGAGTGAAGGATGAATGGTTGTTTGTTTGCCATACCTTGTATGACGATTGGCTTCTTTGGCATACCAGCCTCTATGGATTAATACATCCACCGCGCGCAACAAGACGCAACGCACTTTCTGCCTTCGATGTTTTGGCTATCATGTATAGAGAATACCTTGTTTTCAAAGCATAAACGCTAACATGAATGTGATAATATGGCAAATAAATCGCCAAACAATGAAAAAAACCCTTTGACATTTTCAATCTGGTATGGTAGCATGCGATTGAAACAATGATTGTACGCGTTATGGAAATTTTGGGATGCTGGCACATGGACGTGTGCCATTTGATTTGAATAGTCGCGCTTTGTGCGATTAGTTGATAATCACAAAGGAGGAAAACACCATGACCAAGAAGATCCTTTCCCTCGTACTGGCGTTGGCGCTATGCCTGACGGTGGTTTCGGCTCTGGCAGACACAGAAGTCATCATCACCGGTACAAACGGCCCCGGGGACACCCAGTCCATGGGTCACGAAGAATGGGCACGCCGCTTGAACGAAATGGGCGGTTGGGATGCCAAGGCTCTCGTTTCCTCGGAAATGGGCAACACGGATGATGTGCTGGAAGCCGGCATGATGGGCGAGCCTGTGATCGCCTCCAGCGATCCTTCCCGTTTGGCTGCTTATGCCCCTGGCATCGGCATCCTGATGATGCCTTACCTGCTTGACAGCTATGACCAGCTTGACGGCCTGATGGAGACCGATCTGTACAAGAGCTGGGTTGCCGAACTGCGCGAGAAGGGCGTTGTGCTGCTGACCGCCAATGGCCTTACCGGCTGGCGTAACTGGGTTACCAACAAGCCCATCACCAAGCCCGAGGACCTGAACGGCCTGAAAATCCGCACCATGGGTAACCCCATTGCCATCAACTCGGTTAACGCCATGGGCGCTGTAGCGACCCCGATGGCACAATCCGAAGCGTACAATGGCATTCAGACGAAGGTCATCGACGGCGGCGAGTGGCAGGTGCCTACCATCTATTCCTCCAAGTTCTATGAAGTATGCTCTGATATCTCCCTGTCTCAGCACTTCCTGCTGACCTGCGATATGGTTACCGGCGCTGCGTGGTTTGATACCCTCTCCGCCGAGCAACAGGAACAGCTGACCACCTCCTGCGTGCAGAACTACAAAGACAACCAGGCGCTTGTGCTTGAATATGAGCAGAAGTATCTGGAAGAAATGCAAGCCATGGGCATTACAGTGACCGTTCCTGACCGCGACGCTTTCCGTGCCGCGACCGCGCACCTGTATGCTGATCCCGCTACCACGGGCGGCGCTGATTATGAAGCGCTTCGCACCCAACTCTACCTGGAACTGGGCATCAACTAAGCGCTGCGAACGAAGCCACATACCTGTGGCTACCCTGCGGTGGCATCGCTGCGGTGCCACCGCACTTTTTCAAATTGACGATCAAGACGGTTTCGCATACTTCTATGGAGTGCAATTCCCATTGCCAGTTTGTGCAACCTGGGAAAGCAATCAAGGAACAAGCTTTGTAAAAGCCATTCGAAGCTGTGTGTTCACTTGGAACGATGGAGAAGGAAGCGGAGTTCGTTTCGTATCCATAACAAACATGGCACGATGCCCCAGCAGGAGGAAACAGTATGAGCAAGGCTTATCGATACTATTGTAAAGCCGAGGAGATAATGGTGGGCGTCGGCTTTATCATCATTGTAACCCTGACGTTCCTCAACGCGGTTCTTCGCCTTTTTGACAAACCAATCATCTACGCGGACGATCTTTCCATGCTGCTATTTAGTTGGACAGCGTTTTTAGGCGCGGATGTCGCGATGCGTCACCTGCGGCTGGTTGGCATGGATATCGTTTCTAAAAAGTTCACCCCGAAAGGGCAAAAGGTACTCGCGTTGATTGTCTATACCATTATCATCGCAATGCTGCTGGTGCTGATCCGCGGTGGTTTCAGGATCATGCAAATCAACGGGGATCGACCCTTCAATACGCTGGCGAGCTTTGGGATCGGTTATGGCGCGGTTACAGCTGCCATGCCCATATGCGGCATCATGATGATCATTACCTGTTTAACCAAGATTGGAAAGTTGTTTGCGCATTTTGGTGATGACGCATACACACTCAAAAGCGAGATGGCAAGGGAAGATGAAGGCCTGGGCGAGGAAAACGCGGGCGTTGATCAGATTCCTGTGAATCTGGATGATCCAAAGGAGGTACAATAAGTATGGTAGCGTTAATGATCGTATTTCTGCTCCTCCTGTTGATCAACGTGCCCATTGCGTTTGTCATTGGCGGCGCGGGTATGGCATGGTTTATTTCTGCCGGACGCAGCATGGATGTGCTTGCGCAGTACGTGATTACGCAGACGCAATCCATTGCGTTTCTAGCGGTTCCTTTCTTTATCTTTGCCGGTAACTTAATGAACCGTACCGGCATTACCAAGAACCTGATCAGCTTTTCAAGGCTTGTTACCCGCCGCATGGTGGGGGGCATCGCACAGGTTTCGGTGCTGCTTTCAACGTTAATGGGCGGCGTTTCCGGCTCGGCTGTTGCCGATGCGTCCATGGAGGCGCGCGTTCTGGGGCCGGAAATGATCAAACGCGGCTACACCAAAGGTTATGCTGGCGGCGTAATTTGCCTGACATCGTTGATTACGGCAACTATACCGCCCTCGCTTGGGTTGATTCTCTATGGATTTGTCGGCGGGGTATCCATCGGCAAGCTGTTTGTGGCAGGCATCATTCCTGGACTCATGATGATGACCGTGCTGATGACGACTGTGCGAATTACCGCTAAACGACGTAAATTCGACTTACCTCCGGCAGATGTTAAGAAACCCTCGTGGAAGGAAATCGGCCGCGAGCTTAAGAAATCTTTCTGGGCGTTGGTTTTTCCGCTGATCCTGATTATTGGGATTCGCTTTGGACTGTTTACACCAACCGAAGCGGGCGCCTTTGCGGTTGTCTATGCCATTATCGTAGGCGCGTTTGTATACAAAGAGCTTACCTGGAAAAACTTCAAGGCGGCGCTCAAGGATTCTTTCATCGATAACGGCGGTATCATTCTGATTATCGCGATGTCGGGCATTTTTGGCAAAGCGCTCACCATCGTGGATGCGCCCGGCCTGCTGACAAGATTCCTGTTTGGGTTGACGAACAATCCCAGCATCATGATGATTATGATCGTTCTGTTGTTGGTTGTGCTGGGCATGTTTATTGACAGCAATGTCAACATCATGCTACTGACACCGCTGTTCTTGCCCGTACTGGGGCACATGGGCGTAGATCCCGTACACTTCGGCATTTGTATGATGACCATTGTTACCATGGGATGCATGACGCCACCTGTTGGCACGGCGCTGTACACCGTCTGTGATATTCTGGATTGCCCTGTGGAGCAGTATTTCAAAGAGACCATACCCTTTTATGCGGCAGTCATCCTGCTGGTGCTTGCGCTGGTTTTCCTCCCGGATTTGGTGATGTGGCTGCCCAACCTGCTCTACGCATAAGGGATGGGACGAAAGTAAGGACGTGAACACAAGATGAAAATGAGTTTCCGCTGGTTTGGCGAAAGCTTTGACACCGTCAAGCTGTGGCAGATACGCCAGATCCCAGGCATGGTGGGTATCATCAGTACGTTGTACGATACGAAACCCGGCGATGAGTGGGCGCTTCCCGCAATCCAAGAGCTGAAAAAGCAAGTCACGGATGCAGGTTTGCAACTGCTGGGGATTGAGAGCGTCAACATTCATGACGCGATTAAGGTCGGCACGCCGGATAGGGACGCGTATATCCAAAACTATATCAACACCATCCGTAAGTTAGGCAGCGAAGGCATCAAACTGATTTGCTATAACTTCATGCCGGTTTTTGACTGGACGCGCTCTGATTTGGCAAAACCCCGTCCGGATGGCTCTACTGTGCTGGCGTATGATCAGACCAAGATTGATCTGATTGATCCGGAAGGAATGTTCAAACAACTGGATGGCGGCAGCAATGGTTTTGTACTGCCCGGGTGGGAGCCTGAGCGTATGGTGCACATTCGGGAGCTGTTTGACCTTTACAAAGGCGTCACAGAGGAAAAGCTGTTTGAAAACCTTGTCTACTTCCTCAAAGCAATCATGCCCGTTTGCGATGATAATGATGTAAACATGGCCATCCATATTGATGATCCGTGCTGGTCTGTGTTTGGACTTCCGCGCATCATATCCAGCAAGGAAAAGCTGCTGCGCGTGATGGAAGCCGTGCCCAACCCGCATAACGGCGTAACGCTTTGCACGGGCTCGCTGTCGTCCGATCCAAGCAATGATATCCCCGATATCATTCGAAGCCTGAAAGGACGCATCCATTTTGCGCATATGCGCAACACCAAGCATACGGCTCCGGGCGTATTTGAGGAATCGGCGCACTATGCTGTGGATGGCTCGCTGGATATGTATGCCATCATGGAAGCGTTTGTGGATATCGGCTTTGAGGGACCGATGCGCCCTGATCATGGCCGAGCGATCTGGGGTGAAATCTCCATGCCGGGTTACGGTCTGTATGATCGGGCGCTGGGCAGCCAGTATCTGTTAGGACTGTACGACGCAATCAAACGCCAGAAAAGCTAACGCATAACCATTGCCCGCCTTCTGACCGGTATATGCCATCCTTACCCAGGATGTTCAGCATGACGGTCTGAAGGCGGGCATTATTAGGAGGGCAGGCATGTTTAGGGTTATGATTGTGGGCTGCGGCGGAATCGCACCGGCGCATATCGAAGGGTATTTGCATGCGGAGGAAGGCGTACACATCACGCATCTTGCGGATCAGAATACAGAGCGAGCGAAAGCGCTGATCCAGAAGTATGAGTTGCGCGATGTCGTTGCCATCGCAGACTATCGGGATGGACTTGCCTGTGTAGATGTGGTGAGTGTGTGTACGCCGCCCGGGCTGCATTGCGAGGTTGCCGTGGCCGCCTTGGAAAGCGGCTGTCATGTGCTGCTGGAAAAGCCCATGGCGCCCTCGCTGGCCGCTTGCGATGCAATGATTGCGGCAGCAGAGAAGCAAGGCAGGTTACTGTCGGTGGTGGCGCAATCCCGCTATATATCCAGCATCCGAAATGTAATCGATATGGTCAGGAGCGGCGAATATGGCAGGAGCTTGTATACACGCATCCACTCGGTTTGGTATCGCGGGGAGAGCTACTACCACCTTGACTGGCGCGGCAGGTGGGAAGTCGAAGGCGGCGGCTGTACACTGAACCATTCCATACACCATATCGACTTGCTGCTATGGGCCAAAGGAATGCCGTCTTGTGTGCGTGCGTTTATGACCAACCTAAGCCACCATAATTCGGAGGAGGAGGATTTCTCATCGGCCATGCTTCGTTATGCGGATGGAAGTGTAGCTGAAATTACCAGTTCGCTTATTTGCCATAGCGAGCAGCAATCGCTCACCTTTCAAATGGAAAAGGCTGGCCTGGCAATTCCCTTTCAAGCCTTTGCCTCCAGAGCACGTGAGAATGGTTTTCCCGAAACGGACGAAGCACAAATCGCCGCTGCGATCGCTGATTATGAAAGCAGACCCAAACTTGCGTTGGAAAACCATGATGGACAGGTACAGAATTTTCTGCGTGCCATTACCGCGCGTGAGCCGCTGATGGTCACCGCGCAGGATGGAAGAAACAGCATCGAGCTGATAACGGGGATCTATCAATCCGCGATTCAGGAGCGGGAAGTATGTTTTCCCATCGCGCAGGATAGTGCATATTATACCGATGCATGGCGTGCGCATGCGCCGCACTTTTTTGAAAAGACAACGGAGGTTGCGGCCTTTCAAGATACCACTATTACCAGCTTCAAAGACAAGTTTTAGCCTTTGCCGCACGTGGAGGGGAACCTTACCTGTGCAGGGGCAGCCGAATGCGGGAGTGTCAGCGTGTAATGCGGCGGCTAGGGTAAGTTGCCTAATGAAAGCACCACAATGCTTTGATGAACCTTCCTGAACGATGCATTAGTATGAAAATACGATCCCCAACTTAGCCTTACATGGAGGTAGTACGATGAAATTACAACTTGCAGCCCTTGGAGATCAAGCCTACAAACAACATGGGTACCTGCTGCCCGGTTTTGATATCGCCGCCATGTGTGCGAAAACGAAGAAAGCGCCGACATGGCTGCATTTTGGCGCGGGCAATATTCTGCGGGCTTTCCCTTGCGTGCTGGCGCAAAAACTGCTGGAAAGCGGTGATATGGATACCGGTTTGATTGTTGTGGAAAGCTACGATGAGGAGATCATCGACAAGGCTTTTACCCCTTATGATAACCTGTGCCTTGCGGTTTCACTGAAGAGCGACGGTACGGTGGAAAAACGTGTGGTGGCCTCGGTAGCGGAGGCAATGGGCTACCACAGCCATACCGCCCGCGTGGAAGAAGTTTTTACCGCCGATAGCTTGCAGATCGTCTCTATGACCATTACCGAGAAAGGCTATTCTGTACTGGACGCGCAGGGCAAGCCCCTTGCGCATTATGCGCAGGATTTTGTTTCCATGGATGCGCCGGTTTCCATTATGGCGCTCTTGACAAGGCTGCTATACCTGCGCTACCGCCATGGCAAAAAACCCATCGCAATGGTTTCGCTGGATAATTGCGCCCATAACGGTACCATTCTCTTTGAGAGTGTATATGCCATCGCTTCCGCATGGGCGGAGCAAGGGCTTGTAGAAAAGGATTTTCTGGCGTACCTCACAAACGATTCGCAGGTGTCATTCACGTGGTCAATGATCGATAAAATCACGCCCCGCCCCTCGGAAGAAGTGATTGCTATGCTCGGCGCGGAGGGCTTTGAGGGTGCGCAGGTAGTCGTGACAGGCAAAAACACGTATGTTTCCGGCATGGTGAACGCGGAAGAATGTGAATACCTCGCCATTGAGGATCGTTTCCCCAATGGCCGACCGCCGCTGGAGAAGGCAGGGGTAATTTTCGGCGATCGGGATACGGTAGATCGCATTGAGAAGATGAAGGTTTGCACATGCCTGAACCCGCTGCACACCGCGCTGGCAATTTACGGCTGTCTGCTGGGACATACCAAGATTTCGGAAGAAATGAAGGATCAGACCCTTGACGGCCTTGTGCGTCAGATTGGCTATGTTGAGGGGCTGCCGGTGGTGGTGGATCCCAAAATCATGAGCGCAAAGCAGTTTATCGATGAAGTCGTCAATAAGCGGTTGCCCAATCCTTTCGTACCGGACACCCCCCAGCGCATCGCGTGTGACACCAGCAAGAAAATCCCCGTTCGCTTTGGCGAGACGTTGAAGGCCTATATTGCGCAAGGGCGGGAAGATCTTTCGGTTCTGACGTTCATCCCCCTGGTGTTTGCGGGTTATGCGCGTTACCTTACGGGTATTAACGATGCGGGCGAGCGTTTTACGCAATCGCCGGATCCCAACTTGCCTGTGCTTACGCCGCTGCTGGCAGATTTTGCGCTGGGGAAACCAATAGATCAGTCGAAACTTCAGGCGTTGTTTTCCCGTGCGGATATCTTCGGTGTTGACTTATACGCATATGGGCTAGGGGAAAAAGTCGAGCATATGTTCACGGAAATGAGCACGGCTGTTGGCGCGATACGCGCTACGCTGAATCGCTACCTGCAAGAAGCGCGCTGAAAGGAGCCAACCGATGAAACCATTTATGGATGAGAACTTTCTACTGAACAATGATGCAGCAAAAGCGCTGTATCATCATTATGCGGCGGCCATGCCCATTAACGATTATCATTGCCATGTGGTGGTGCGTGAAATTTATGAAGATCGTAGGTATGACAACCTGACCCAGGTTTGGCTTTCCGGCGATCATTATAAATGGCGCGCCATGCGATTGGACGGCGTGGATGAAAGACTGATTACCGGTGACGCACCGGATGAAGAGAAGTTCATGGCCTATGCGCGTACTGTGGCCAATGCCGTGGGTAACCCGCTGTATCATTGGACACACCTTGAACTGCAACGTTATTTTGCGATTGAGGAACCCCTTAACGAGGTTACTGCGCCCGCCATTTGGGAGAGAGCCAACCGTGTGCTGCGTGATGGGCTAACCACGCGGCAGATGATCTTGCGCTCTAACGTTCGCACGCTTTGCTCGACGGACGATCCAGCGGATGATCTATGTTATCACAAGCTGTTGCGGGAGGAAGGCACATTCCCCGTGAATGTGCTGCCTTCCTTCCGGCCTGATCAGGCTTTGGATGTGCGAAACCCCGGTTTCTCCGCCTATCTGGAAAGGCTTGGGCAAGCGGCAGTGGCAGAAGTAAGCGATTTAGCAACCCTCAAGGAGGTGCTTGCGAAAAGGCTAGCATTCTTTGATGAAATGGGCTGCCGCGTATCTGATCACGCGTTTTCCTATGTGCCCTATGCGGAGGCGGACGAGGCGGCAGTGGACGGGATACTCCGCCGTGCGCTAAGGGGCGAAGCGCTCACACTGCTGGAAGAAGAGCAGTATAAAACCCATATGCTTCAATACCTGGCGGCACTGTACCATCAATATGGCATGGTCATGCAGTTGCACATTGGCCCCATGCGGCGCGTCAATGCCGCCATGACCCGCAGGCTCGGTGCAGATACAGGCTTTGATTCCATCGGTGATTGCTGCATTGCCGAACCGCTTGGGCGTTTCCTTAACAGTGTTAACGAGCGCGGGATGCCTAAGACAATCCTGTATTGCCTGAATCCAAAGGATAATTATGTGCTTGGCACGATGCTGGGGAATTTTGCGGATGGCGGGCTGGCAGGCAAAATGCAGTTTGGTTCCGCATGGTGGTTCAATGATCACCGGGATGGCATGGTACAGCAGATGACCACGCTTGCGAACCTTGGCATGTTATCACGATTTGTGGGTATGCTGACGGATAGCCGTTCTTTCACGTCCTACCCGCGGTTTGAGTACTTTCGCCGTATCCTGTGCAACATTTTGGGCACGTGGATGGAGGAAGGCGAAATCGCACCGGATATGGAGCGGTTGGGGCGGATGGTACAGGATATTTGTTATGGCAACATCGAACGGCTAATGGCACGATGAAAGCAGTGTTGGAAGCCCTTGAACGAGAGCGAAGCACCTTTCTTAAGGCAGACGCTTTACGCATGAACGAAAAAGGTTTATGATAGCAGCGGATGGCATTCGCGCTTGCTCCGTGGAGCAAGCGAAATCAAACCTATGGATGCGGCAGGGGTAACGCCTTTTATGACGCAGGCGTTACCCCTGCTTCATAAACTTGACGTATGCGCATACTTCATGATGACCATACGCCACATAGGCTTAATGGATGTGGAAGTCAAGAGAGGATGGTTATCATGATCAAACTTCTGGTTGTGTTTGCGGTGGCTTGCATGTCTACATCCTCGATCGCGGTACGATTTGCCAGTGCCCCTTCGGTTTGGCTGGCGTTGGTTCGCCTTCTGCTTGCTACAGGAATGCTTGTGCCGTTGGCGCTTACCCGATACCGTAAGGAGTTGGCAAGCCTTGACCGTCGTGTTTTTCTCAGTTATGCTGCCAGCGGCGTTTTGCTTGGGTTACATTTCCTGTGTTATTTTGAATCCGTCAAGAATACGTCCATCGCCGCAGCGGTGGTACTGGCATGCAGTGAAGTTTTCTTTGTGGCTGTCGGCGCTCGAATCTTCTTTCGGGAACCCATCAGCGTGCAGGGTTGGGGCGGAATCATCGTCGCGTTTCTTGGCTGCCTGCTGGTCACGACCGCTAAGAATACCCATAGCCCGGATGCGCTGAAAGGCAACCTGTTGGGGTTGCTGGCAGCGGCGCTGATTGCCGTGCACACTCTTATCGGCAAGCGAAGCCGCAAAGCAGGTTCTACGACTGCCTATACGTTTGTTGCCTACGGGTTCGCGGCCATCACACTGGGGATCGCAAGCCTCTTATTGCAGGTGCCCATTGCGGGGCAGGCACCCATCAACTGGCTCAGCGCGTTATGGCTGGCTGCGGTTTGTACCATGCTTGGGCATAGTATGATCTCCTATAGCCTGAAATTCGAAAGAGCATCCTTTATCGCATCGACGAAATTGCTGGCGCCGGTGTTTGCCGCGCTGCTGGGATGGGTGCTTTTTGATGAAATCCCGGCTGTGCAGGTTGTCATTGGGAGCATCGTGATTATTGCAAGCGTATGGTATTATTCACGCCAGTGCGCCATTACGAAAATTGTCGAAGTAAATGTGGATGCTGAAAAGGATCACCGCATCCACGCGGATTAGATGGCGCCAGCTATATACCAAGCCCACTAACGGGTATGTGCAATCAGGGGTTAAATAGTTCGTCAGCAACACGCAATGGAGCGGGAGGCAAGCAAGAAAGTGCTCCCAGCCAATACCACGCGGGGTAATGATAACTGTATCATTGTAAGAAGCAACAAGCGCAGCGCGTCAAAACCGCATGTGCTTTTTTATGTATTATGATTCTGAAAAGCAGCAATCAAGCGGAAACCCAAGAAACGCAAAAAAAGCATGCATGAAAAGCATAAATTTCCGGCGGCGTTCAATGTATCCTATGGGTAAGTCACAATCGATAGGATAGGTAAACGCAAAGCGAAAGGGGATATGGATTCCTATGACGGGTATGGTTACAGAAATCCAACGGTTTGCACTGAACGATGGTCCGGGCATCCGTACCACCGTGTTTCTGAAAGGATGTGACATGCATTGCGCGTGGTGTCATAATCCTGAAACCATCAATGCGGGTCGCGAGTTGCATTATTATGCGGATCAATGCATTGGCTGTTTTAAGTGTGTTTCTGCTTGCCCAAGCAAAGCGCATAAACGCATTGATGGTGTACACCGCTTTTACCGCAACCTTTGCATCCAATGCGGGCAATGCGCGCAGGTTTGCTATGCGGGCGCGATGGTGATGAGCGGCGAAGAAATGACCATTGCGCAAATCATGAAGCAGATCATACAGGATAAACCCTATTATGATGACAGCCTTGGCGGCGTAACCATATCCGGCGGGGAGACGCTCTGCCAGCTTGATTTTGCGCTGGAACTTACCAAGGCCTGTCAGGCGGAAAACATTCGCGTAGGGGTGGAAACCAACCTCAACAGACCGCTTGCGGTTGCACGCGTATTGCTGGGGCAAGTAGATCTTATTATGTGTGATTTCAAGCTCTTTGACAGTCAAGCACACCGGCATTGGACGGGCATCGGCAATGAAACCATCAAGGAGAATTTACAAAGACTGGACGAACTGGGTATCCCTTATATTGTACGCACGCCCGTGGTGCCAGGCGTGACCGACAGCGATGAAAACATTGCTGCGATATCAGGCTTTCTCAAACACTGCAAACGAATGCGCTACTATGAACTGCTCAATTATAACCCCCTTGGCGCACCCAAGTATCAAAGCCTGTCGCGGCTTGATCCATTCAAAGGAGCAAAACCATTGCCTAAAGCGCGTATGCGTGAGTTGGCAAGTATCGCGGCGCGTGCCGGCATCCCAATTCGAATTGATGATTGAAGCACAGGAGGTGGAAAATCATGGGGAAGATCGTCTTCATCAATGCGTTTCCGGCAGATGAGACGTTTACGCTGGAACGGCGTATTCGCCTGCTCCGGGAACGAAAACTTGCGCAGACGCAGGAGAAAATCGACAGGGAAGGCGGTTTGGATGAAGATGATTACGGCCGTGTAGTATCGCCGGATGATTTTCATTTTCTGCCGGAAGCCAACCATGCCGATGGAAGCTTCTATGGTTATGAAGGCTGGTCGCGAAACTATGCGAAGTTGCTGAGCGTTCACCCTTTGTATTGTGATCCGCTGGATGCTTTTGTTGGACGCGGCTTTTTCTTCATGACGCGACAAAAGCGCAGCCTATGGAATCCGGATCACCCCTACACAGAACTGAAAGCCGCGTTTGAAGAATACAATATCATATGCGGCATCGGCAGCGATGGACATTTTACACCGGATTTGCGAATGGGTTTTGCGTTGGGCTGGGGCGGCATCCTGGCTAAACTGCATAAATACCAAAAGATGAACACAGCGCCCGAAAACGCATTGTTTTATCGGAGTGAGATCACCGTCGTGGAAGCGATTATCGCATTTCTCAAGCGCGTCAGCACTGAATTGAGGCAGCTTGCAGAGCTGGAGCAAAACCCAGCACTGGCGCAAAACCTGCGGGAGATGGCGGCTGTAAACCGGAAAATTGCTGAGGACAAGCCGGAAACACTGCGTGATTGCATCCAATGGATGTGCTGGTTCAGTTTCTTTAGCCGCCTGTACAATCGCGGTCCCTCCGGCGGTCAGTTGGATGAATTGCTGCGTCCGTTCTATGAGCATGATATCGCCATGGGACTGATTGATGATGAAACCGCCAAGTTCTACATCGCCTGTCTGTTCTTGAATGACACACGCTATTACCAGCTGGCCGGACCCGATGAGCATGGCAAGGACTTGGCAAGTCCGGTCAGTTACCTGATTCTGGAAGCGGCGGATTGGATCAACATCGCCTGTAACCTGACGGTGCGCGTGCATGACCATATGAATGAAGACTTCTTCCGTCGCTCGGTTGCGTATCTGTTCAAGAATAAGAACGGATGGCCGCGCTTTTCGGGAGATAACAGTCTGGTACATGGGTTTATGCGTTGCGGTTATGATCAGACGCTGGCACGTAAGCGGCTGGCAGCCGGATGCAGCTGGATGAGTATCCCGGGCATGGAGTATACGCTTAATGATCTGGTGAAGATCAACACTGCAAAGGTGTTTGAAGTTGCCTTTTTTGAAATGATGGAACAGGATGCGAATCCCTCCACCACGGTATTGTGGGAGCGTTTTGAAAAGCACTTGGCACGTGCTGTGCATACCACGGCTGCCGGAATACAGTTTCACCTCACCTGGCAGGATCAAAACGAACCGGAACTTGTGTGTAACCTGCTCAGCCAGGGACCCGTGGAAACAGGGCTGGATGTTACCAAGAGTGCACAGTACTTCAACATGTGCATTGATGGCGCGGGCATCGCTACCGTAGCGGATAGCTTTGCCGCCTGTGAGCAGCGCATTGAGCGTGAAGGTAAAATCACATGGCAGGCACTCACGCGTCAGCTTACCCAAAATTGGCATGATATCGACGGGGAGTATCTGCGGCAAATGATGCTGCACAGTGAGCGCTACTGCGGGGGCGATACGCTTGGTGATGCATGGGCAGTGCGGGTTAGTACCCTGTTTACTAATCTTGTACGCGAAGAATGTGTCAAGCACCCTGGACTGAATTTCATCCCCGGCTGGTTCAGCTGGGCCAATACGCTGGATTTCGGCACGCATGTACGCGCCACCCCCAATGGGCGCCACAACGGGGAGGCGATCAACCATGGGGCTAACCCAACGGCTGGCTTTCGCAAGGATGGCGCAGTCACTGCCATGGCCAACGCCATTGCCAGCATCCAGCCAGGCTATGGTAACTGTGCGCCAGTTCAGCTGGAGCTGGATCCGGGCATTGCTGGTAATGCGGAGGGAATCGAAAAAATGACCAGCATGATCCGTACCATACTGGAAACTGGCAATACATTGCTGAACATCAACATCATCGATAAGCAGACAATCCTGCAAGCACACAAAAATCCCGCCAACTTCCCTGATCTGGTGGTGCGCGTCACGGGTTTCACGGCATATTTTGCCATGTTGAGTCCTGAGTTTCGGCAATTGGTGGTGGATCGGGTGTTGGCCGTCAATGGTGATGATGCGGTTGACTGAACTCTTGCGTAACCATATAGAAAGGGAGGTACCTTCATGAATCCTAAGAACATAGCGGCGGTAACGCTCAATCTAGTAAACGCCGCGCGCGCCAGCGAGCGCATGCTGCACGGGGAGATTCCCGGGGCGACAGTATACCATCATGTTTTACCGGCTGGCGATGTGGTGCAGTTTATGGCTGATCCATCCTTCCTGCGTATCCTGTTTCTTTGCCAGGGCGAAGTGCGTTTTTCGATTGGGGACAAAGAATGGCTGTACGCGCAAAAAGCGGTGTTTGTGCCGTTGCCGGAGCAGGCTGCGGAGGTAAAGGTGGCGCAGACGGCGCACCTGCTTGAAATTCGTTGGGCATTGATCCAGACGGATTGGGATGAACTGCGGGAAAAGGCGGCCTTGTTCCCGATTACCCAACGCTATGCGGACGCGATGCAATACCGGGATCCGTTTAAGAGCGAGAAAACCATCAGCAGAGCGATCATCCCGCATCGCATGCTGCCGCGCTTTGCTATGGGCAGCGTAGAAACCTATGCTGACGACCTGATTGGTCAACATGAGCATCCGCTGTTGGATCAATTCTTCTTTAGCTTTCCGGAAAACAGGATGACGCTGCTGATCGACGACATCCAATATCCCATGGGCGCGGATACACTGCTGCACATCCCTTTGGGCAGTAACCATGGTGTGCGCGTGACAGGTGATGAAGTTGCGCACTATATCTGGATCGATTTCATCCCGGATGCCGAGCGCGGTAATGCCTATCTGGATGAGGTGCACAAACCAACCGGTCAGACCCGGCATTTTTGAGGCATACCATGACATATGAGCAGCGGCCGATCAAGCTGGATAATCCCCGGGCGTGGCGTACGTATTTGGGCGGGAAAGCCCTCAGTGCGTTGCATAACGAAGCGGGGGAGGATGGACATTTCCCCGAAGAGTGGATCATTTCAACGGTAGCGGCGCGCAATGCGGGACGGGAAGATGTCGCCGGGGAAGGAATGTCTCACCTGTTCAATACAGGGGAAACGCTGAAGGCGTGGCTGGAACGGAATGCAGTGGGCGCGCTGGGTGCGTTGCACGTTGCCGCGCACGGCGCGCAGCCTGGAGTACTGGTCAAGTTGATAGATGCGGCAGAGAGGCTTACCATACAAGTGCATCCAGATCGGGATCAGGCAAACAAGCTGTTTCAAAGCGCATACGGCAAAACCGAGTGTTGGCATATACTGGATGGGCGTGAACTCGCAGCGGAATCCCCCTGCATTTACCTGGGTTTTACGCAGGACACAACCGAAGCGAAGTGGCGAAGCTTGTTTGCGGCGCAGGATATCCCCGGTATGCTGGCGTGTTTGCACCGCTTCCCCGTTAAGGCTGGAGATACCATCCTGATCGAGGGAGGGGTTCCGCATGCGATTGGCGCGGGGTGTTTTCTCGCGGAAATACAGGAGCCAACTGATTATACCATCCGCGTGGAACGCACGACCCCATCCGGCCTTTCGGTGGCGGATGGGATGTGCCATCAAGGGCTTGGCTTTGAGCGGATGTTCCAGTGTTTCCATTATGAACCACAATCCCGAGCGCAGATCGCAGCACGTTACTTCGTAAAACCGCGTTTGCTGGTTTCAGAGGAGGGCGGCCAGGTGACTGCTTTGATTGGCTACGGACACACCCAAATGTTCGCAATGAATCGTATACAGGTGTGGGATACGCTTACCTTGTCTTGCAAGCCGCAGTTCAGCGGACTCTATATCCTTTCCGGCGAAGGGGAAATGACATGTGCGGGGGAGACAATGCGGATTCGGCAAGCGGAGCAATATTTTATGCCCGCGGGGATCGACCGCATTTCCTTTTTGGCGGCGCATGGTAAACCGCTTGTTATGCTGCAATGCTTTGGCCCACAATGTATGGATGCGTGAAAAGGAAGCGATAACCATTGCGGCAAAAGCCATCAAGCGTTAAGCAGTTTCCTTTGAACATACCAAATGAATACTGCGAGAAACAATTCTGGTATCCATAAGAATCAAAAGGCGACCCGTGCCATGGGTCGCCTTTTGACGTGATACACCATGCTGTACGCTATCGCGGATGTTTTCGAGAATCGTGCCCGTTCATCTGGTATTGCTTTGGACTTACGCCGACTTTCATTTTGAAGGCGCGGCTGAAATGGGAGAGATTATTGTAGCCGACACGGCCGCACACTTCTTCTACCGCCATGCCATGAAGCAACAACTCCCGCGCTTTCATTAAGCGGCAATTAATCAGGTATTGCAAAGGGGACATGCCCGTGATTTCCCTAAAGAGGTCGCACATGGAGTATTTGTTGAGAAAAAACTGCCGTGCGAGTTGATCAAGGCTGATATCCTCCGCGTAATTAATGTGTATGTGGTTTAGGATTGAATAGATGGTACGGTAATTGCGGCTGGTTGTTGGGGTGGTGATGCCGTGCTGCTTCCGGTAGAGACAGTTCACATCAAGGAGGTACTGCGCCAGCAGCAACTTGGTTTGTAAATCGCTGCCGTATGCCGTCTCTTCCTGTGTCGATTGCATTGTGATCACCCGATCCAGCGATGCCGCCAGCCTTTGCGCGGTAGAAGCGTCCAAGGTCAGGATGTTTGCGTCGGGGAAGGGGCGCAGCATGAAGCATTCGAGCAGATCGGTATTCTCGGTGGAAAGCCCGTGGATATACGCAGGCTTAAAATACATCACGTAACGATCGTTTTCGGTATTGGGGCTCATCAGGCTAAGCAGATGCAGATCCATATTGTTAAAAAGCATCAGGGAATAATGGGGCAGAATGTAGGTCTTGTTGCCAGTATCCAGCTTTAACCCGGCACTGAGGGAAAGCAGCACCTCAAACTCATTGTGAATATGAAACTGAGATTTTTCATGGGAGAAAGTGCGTTTATGCCTGACGGAATAATCGCCCGCAAGTGATTCGCGATACGGCTGGTAGGTATCTTTGCCCACCTGTGCCATGCTCTACAGCCTCCCCCGATAGATGCAAGCGGTCACGCGCCTTATATGGCAAAACAAGCGGTATCGGCTATGACTTGTGACCGTTTAGCCTTATGAAAGCAACTTACGCGAAAAACAGCGGCGCATGATGCTGCACATGTGTTTGGTCAGAGCAGAGAGGCGGAATCCGCATCCAAAAACAGACGCGCGGATGGATGACGGCGCAGGATGGACGCGGGGCATGCCTCGCTGACAGGCTCTTTGAGCATATGGCGGATTGCCTCTGCTTTGGGTGTCGCCGGAACCACACAGAAGATTTCACGTGCCGAAAATAACGCCGGTACGGTGGCCGTCAGGGCGTACTGCGGCACAAGCGCCAAAGTGTCAAAGCATTGATCACGAACCTGTTGGTTTCGGCATACCAAATCCAGTGTGACGGGCTTTACAAGCAAAGGATCGTGAAAATCCGCCACGTGGGGGTCGTTAAAGGCAATGTGGCCATTCTCGCCAACGCCCATGAAGCAAACATCAATCGGGTTATCCCGGAGTAAAGCGGCATAACGGGGTGCGTCCGACTCGGCATTGCCCATCAGGTGTACTTGACCAAAGGGTAGCTTGCTAAACAGATGCCGGGTCAGGAAATTCGAGAATTGCTGCGGGGCACTCTCGGGCAGACCAATGTAATTATCCATGTGGAAGGCGGTTACGCTAGCCCAGTCTACATCTGCGGTTATCAGTCCGGCCAGCACCTCTTGCTGCGAATAAGCAGCCGCGAACATTGCAACGGCGTGCCCTTTTTGGTTGATGACACGGCGGAGCGTCTCAGCGGCTTCGTGAGCAGCGGCGGCGCCCATTTCCATACGATTGTCGAACTGCTTTACCAGAAGGCGATCCACAGTAAATTCTTGCATTCCTAATCCCTCACGATGAATGATTGCCACCCATGCCCGGGCAGCCGTGTTGCGCTGTACGCGAAAAGCGCAGAAAAGTGTATGATGCGCTCACAGATAACGTGAGCATGCCGAACGTATCCCATATGGTATGTTGCTGCGAATGAATCCGCAGCAACATACCAATCGACAGTGTTCATTATACCATAACAGCACACTGAAAACCAGGCAAAACGAACAAGCATAGGTAAGCTGGAGAGAGCGGGGCGTAAAGCGCCATAGCCGAAGCATTACGATAGGCGCTCAGGTTTCCCCCGGGAGTTTTGCGTCCATATCATCCACTTTGCTATACAAAGACAGGAGGAAAGCGATATCTGGCACGCCATCCGGCGTAAGGGCGCTGTCCTTCTCGTAGGCTTTGATGACTTTGATGGTTGCCTTGTCCAGCGTAGAGGTCTCACGTACCTTATAACCGGCTTGATTAAGCCATTGTTGTAACAGCATCACGTTTTCACCGGAAGTACCCGCGGGCATTTCCGCCATGGGAAGCAGCAAGGGCGTTGCCAGTCGATCAAAATCCCCTTTGGCAAACAGGTATCCGTCACTCATGGCTTGCTTGTAGTCATTGATGGCCAGTTTGCGGTATGCCGTTACCCCGGTATCGACAAAGGCAGCGGCATAGCAAGCACCGCGTATCTCCAATTCATATGGATTCAAGCCATAGGCGTCAAAACGATTGACCAGAATATCCGTGATCAGGCGAATCGCGCGCCTTGCGTTGTTACGCTCCGCCTCTGTTCGCGCCGTATCCGCAAACACACCTGCGGGCAAGTACTGCTTGCGGATATCCACTATATATCCATACTCAGTTTTTCCTTCCAAATCCGCAGGCATTGCATCCGGTACGGGCGAATCCGGCAAGCCAGCATCCAACACCAAAGAAGCGGGGGCTTGAAGGAGTTCAATACCGGCCATGCTGGGTAGTGTGCGTTGATCATCATACAGGTTCGCAAGCAGTTTCTTTGCGATGGCGGGCGCTACTTGCGCCGGATCGACCCCAACCTCATTTCGCCAATAGGCAGCAGGAATGCGTACCTGAATGACCAATTCATCCTTGCGCACAAGCGCGGTAGTGTAGCGCCTCGGGTTGTTATATAGATTTCGCATGCCGATGAGAAGGGCTTCATCCCCGAGTTTCTTGAGCGCAGTAGTGTTTTTCAGGAATGCGAAGCTCTGGAGCACATGATAGCGCGCTTTCCCGCCTAGGGGATCTGCCAGCACATAGATGGCAGCTTCGGCGTGGTCAGAGGCGGCGTGCAGGCTGTAGCCCGCACCAACACGGCTTGCGTCGCTGGTTTGATAGGGCGTTTCCAGACAGAGCAGATCTTCTGCTGGAATCCCAAGAACATCGCCGATCTCCGCAAGGGTGAGCATCTGCGGCATTTGCCACGCCAGCGGAGCAGCCTGAACCTGCATGGCGGCTAAACGGTCATAATCTGCTTGCGCGTAGGCGCCGCCTACATCAATGGTCTTTTGATAATCCGCAAGCCCCAACGCTTGAACGGCTTTATCACCGCTATCCTGATAGAGTAGTTCATAGGCAAAGGCACGCAGGTACAGGTAATAGGGGTCATCGCCGGATTCCGTCATTTTTTGCGTGGTTGCATCAATCAACAGCAGGGCAGCCTTCCGCGCCTGCTCACGATCCTGATCGTTATACTTCACGGCATCCTGAAAAACCGCTTTGGGCATGAATTGATCCTTAAGCCCAACAAGGTATCCATAGAAGGTTTTACCACCCAGATCCTGCGGTATTTCATCAGGAACAGCGGCAATGGCCATGGGAACGGTTACGATTGTCAGCATCATTAGCACCAGAATAGCACAGGTCACCTTTCTCATTGGATACCCTCCTTGCTTGTCGATTGCTCACCGGGAGCATGTTCTGCTGTCAAGGCGTCCCATTCGAACGATGGATGGGTCAAGGGCGTGTTTGGTTCTCCGCTTATCACTTGGGCTCATAGTACAGCGCCCCAGTCCGTACAGCGATGCAGAAGGATGCGACGGCTCATCCGAAAGGTGGTCGCGGTGCCGGCAGTTCCTTTGGGGAAGCGCCGCAGAGCCATGCAAATTATGAAACGATAACATAACAATGGTATCATTTTACCACATCGGCAGGAAGCGGACAAGTTATGATGGCGTTTTGTTCAGGAGATGAACAAAAGGAAGAAGGAAAACGTTATGCAAATGAACGCATATCTAAAAACAGATATGTGAATGCAGGGGCAAGGAGTACCGCAATGCATACTGCATTTACTGTGGTTTTTGTATGATGCGGGTACTGCTGCCTTCATTCAGTTGTGTGGATAGTGTGATGATCTGGTGCAATGGACCGGAGGAAGCATCGGTAAGCAGGCGAAGCAGCTGTTTGGCAACACACTCGCCGATGGCGTTCTGCGGCTGTTTGACCAATGTAAGGTTGGGAAAAACAGCGCCAAAAAGATCCAACTTATCAAAGCCGATGAACGAAATCTGATCGGGAACCTTCAATTGTGCCTCATTGAGAGCGAGCATCGCGCCGAGCGTCATTTCGAAATTGGTCACGAAGACTGCTGTCGGTTGCGTTTTTTGCGCTAACAACGCTTTCATAGCGGCATAGCCGCCATCCATGGTATAATCACTGAAACGGATTAACTCCTCGCGGGGTTTGCAATGAAACTCTGCATACGCATTGAGGTAACCTTCGCGTCGTTTTTGGGTGGTATAGATACCTTCATTCCCGAGAATCAGCCCAATCTCATCATGGCCGGATTGCAGCAAGAATCGAGTCGCTTTTTCTGCGGCATCCACATTGTCTACCACAACGGCACTTACCAGACCATTCAAGCTTTTGAGCATTCGATCCACGAGAACGATGGGAATCCCGGCATCCAGCGCGGGCTGAAGGTGCGCGCCCGTGGTATCGGTTGGCATGCTGATGAGTCCATCCACACGTTTGTGCACCAGAAACGTGACAGCATCCTTTTCACGCTTGGCGTCTGTTCGGCAATCGCAAACAATGACGGCATAGTCATGTTTGCGCAGGATATCTTCCATGGAAGTAATAATGGATGTGATAAACTGGTTGCCAAGCTCGGGAATTACCACGCCAACCGTGCGGGATTGACTTGTTTTTAAGCTTCTGGCGAATTCGTTAGGTACGAAACGCAGATCTCGTACCGCGTTTTCAATAAGCTTTTTATTCTTTGGACGTACGGTACCGCCGTTGAGGTACTTTGATATCGTCGCAAGCCCCAGGCCTGTGACTCTGGCGATATCCTTCATTGTGGCTGCCATCGCATACGCCCTCCGTATTTCCTAGGATTCACTGATGAACGTTTTCATTATAGCAAAGAAGCACTTTGAATACAACCATCGCATGACGAATCGTTATGAGCAAACAATTGAAAATCCCTCAATAACCTTGACAGATTGCATGGTTTTGAATATACTGTTCAATAGCGAAACGTTACGTAAATGGAGTGGGTTTTTATGCCATTGCTATCATCGAAAGAACTGTTGCTGGAAGCACAACGCCGTCAATATGCTGTGGGCGCGTTCAACGTGGAGAATATGGAAATGGCGCAAGGCGTAATTGCCGCAGCGGCGGAGTTGAACGCCCCGGTGTTGATTCAAACCACATCCGGCACCTTACGATATGCACCCCCGAGCGTGTTTGCCGGTATGGTAAGCCGTATGGCACGGGATGTGAGCATACCGGTCGCCTTGCATTTGGATCACGGCAACAGCCTTGCGCTTGCCGAACAATGCGTGCGGGAAGGGTATACATCGCTGATGATCGATGGTTCTCTGCTGCCTTTTAGTGGTAACGTTACGCTTACACGCAGCGTTGTAGAAATGGCAGACGGGATTCCCGTGGAGGCAGAATTGGGCACCGTCGGGGGCAAGGAGGATGACCATGAAGCTAAGCCGCAGTATACCGACCCGGCCGAGGCTGTCGAGTTTGCACAGCGCACGGGCATATCCAGCCTGGCAGTGGCCATCGGGACTGCGCACGGGGTCTATCGAGGCATCCCACAGCTGGATCTAAAGCGGTTGGAAGAAATTCGAAACGTGCTTTCGATCCCACTTGTTTTGCATGGTACCAGCGGCGTACCGGATGATACGGTACGCATGTGCATTCAGAAGGGAATCTGCAAAGTGAATTACGCTACCGAGTTGCGCATTACCTTCAGCAATGCGGTTCGTGCGCATATCATAGAAAATACGAGCAATTTTGACCCCAAAGCTTACCTTGCCGCTGGTCGTGATGCGGTTAAGGCGCGCGTTATGGAGCTGATAACTGTTTGCGGTTCAGCTGGAAAGGCTTAGCGATGGCTGTGTATACTTTGGGTATCGATGTAGGCACATCCGCCTGTAAGGTTGCCCTTTTTCATGTGGATGGGTCTGTTAAGGCACAGGCCATTCGTGCGTACCCTGTACTGTATCCTGCGCCCGGCTGGGCGGAACAGAACCCCCAGGATTGGTGGGCAGGCGTGTGCGAGGCGATTCAGGATGTGCTTGCGACAAGCGGTGTAAAGCGGAGCGATATTGCCGCCATTGGCGTAGATGGCCAAAGCTGGTCAGCCATTGCGATGGATGCAGGCGGTTCGGTACTGTGTAACACGCCCATATGGTCGGATACACGTGCTCGCGCGGAATGTGATGAAATCATTAGAAGCGTTCCGGCGGACGAACTCTTCGCGCTTTGCGGCAACCCAATCCAACCCAGTTATGCATTGCCTAAAATTTTGTGGTATCAAAACAGGATGCCTGAGGTATATCGTAAGGCCGCGTTTTTTTTGCAATCAAACAGCTTCATTGTGCAGCGGCTTACCGGTGCGTTTACGCAGGATGTTTCGCAAGGGTACGGCATGTACTGTTTTGATATGCGCCAAGGCATGTGGGATGCGTCGATGGCACGTCGGCTTGGGATTAATCCGCAGCACCTGCCGCCGCTATTTGCCTGTCACGAAGTTGTTGGGCACGTCAACGAGGAAGCGGCTCGCCGTACAGGGCTTGCGCAAGGAACACCGGTCGTAGCCGGAGGGCTGGATGCCGCCTGCGGAACGCTGGGGGCAGGGGTTATTGAGGCCGGTCAAACGCAAGAACAGGGAGGGCAAGCAGGCGGTATGAGCCTGTGCATCGATCGGTTTTTGGCAGACCCCAAACTGATACTCAGTTACCATGTAGTGCCTGATCGATGGCTTTTACAGGGCGGTACAACGGGCGGCGGCGGTGCGCTTAAGTGGCTTAGGGAAACGGTTTGTCCTGAGCTAAGCTTTGCCCAGATGAGTGACCTTGCCGCTACTGTGCCTGCGGGCAGCGAAGGCGTTGTGTTTTTACCGTATATGGCCGGTGAACGCAGCCCGATATGGAACCCGAACGCTAGCGGTGTTTTCTTTGGGCTAGGGTTTACCAAGACGCGCGCGCATCTGATCCGCGCGGTCATGGAAGGGGTTGCGTATGCGTTAAGGCATAATGTTGAGACGGCTGGGGAAGCAGGGGCTACCACAGGCACATTGCGCGCCATGGGTGGCAGTGCGAACAGCGTGGTTTGGACCCAGATCAAAGCGGATGTGACCGGGCGGCGTATTGAAGTGCCCGCAAGCGATACGGCCACCACGCTTGGGGCGGCAATTCTTGCGGGCGTGGGGGTCGGTGTGTACAGCAGCTTTGCGCAGGCGACGGCCAGTACAGTCACTGTCAAACGCATTCATATGCCGGATGCCGCTACTATGGAAATCTACCACGCGGGTTATAGCGTTTATCGGGAATTGTATGAGAAGCTCGCGCCCATGATGGGCGAAAGGGAACTTCAGTAAGGAGGCATTCATGAAAGCGGCTGTGTTACATGGCAATGAGGATATCCGTTTTGAGGAGTGGGAGACTCCGCGGATACGACCGGGCACCGTGAAAGTACGCGTTCGGGCAACAGGCATTTGTGGTAGTGATGTGCCGCGTGTACTGCATCACGGCGCGCATTTTTTCCCAGTGGTTTTGGGGCATGAGTTCAGCGGAGATGTGACAGAGATCGGCGAAGGTGTGCAAGGGTTTGCCATCGGGGATACCGTAAGCGGCGCTCCGCTGGTCCCCTGTATGACCTGTGATGATTGCCAACGGGGTCACTACGCGTTATGCAAACACTACAGCTTCATTGGCAGTCGAGAACAAGGCAGCTTCGCGGAATATGTCGTGCTGCCTGCCCGCAACGCGGTTAAGTATGACGCATCCATCCCGTACGAACAGGCTGCCATGTTCGAGCCTTCCACCGTGGCGCTTCACGGCCTCCTGCAAGCGGATTATCGAGGCGGGGGAACGGTGGCGGTACTGGGCTGCGGCACGATCGGCATTTTCACCTTGCAGTGGGCGAAGATATTCGGCGCGAAAAAGCTGGTTGCATTTGATATTGACGAAAGCCGCCTGGCGCTGGCGAAACAAATGGGCGCGGATGAGGCAGTCAACACCCTGAGCAGTGAGCATCTTCAGCAGGCCTTGGCGCTTACGGGCGGCGCAGGATTTGACAGCGTTTTGGAGACGGCGGGAAACCCGGATACTATGCGATTAGCCTTCGAACTCGCTGCGAATAAAGCGCGTGTTTGCTTCATTGGCACACCGCATACCGATCTCACTTTTTCGCCTCGGCAGTGGGAGTGTATGAACCGTAAGGAGTTCACCCTGACTGGAAGCTGGATGAGCTATTCTGCTCCTTTCCCGGGCTGCGAATGGGATTTAACCGCGCATTATTTCGCAACCGGAGCCTTGCGCTTCGACCCTGCGTTTATTTTCCGTACCTTTCCCCTGCATCAGGCGGCCGAGGCTTTCGCGCTCTACCGGGAGCCTGCTCAGGTTCATGGAAAAGTCATGTTGATCAACGAATGAGGAATCACAATGATATTGACTGTAACGCTGAGCACCTCCATCGATAAACTGTACATGCTGCAAAAGCAAACACCCTACAGCGTGATGCGTGTACAGGAGGTGATCAATACAGCGGGTGGTAAAGGCATGAACGTATCGCGCGTGGCAGCAAAACTGGGCGAACCTGTTACCGCGATGGGTTTTATCGGCGGGTTTACCGGGCAATATTTCGAATCGTTGATTACACAACCGGAGATTCGAAAGGCATTTACGCGAATTGCGGCCGAAACGCGCAGCTGTATTAACATTTGGGATGCTTCTTGTGGCATGAGTACAGAATACCTTGAGCCAGGCGCGCTGGTTGAAGAAAGTGAACTCGCAAGATTTTTTACGGATTTCCAGCGCCAACTGCCCAATGCGGATGTGGTGACGATCTCCGGCAGCATGCCAAAAGGGGTTCCGGCGGATGCTTATGAAGTGATGATCCGGCTGTGCCGCGATGCTGGCAAGCCTGTGCTGCTTGATACCAGTGGCGTATCGTTGAAGAGCACGTTACGTGAACGCCCGACATTGATCAAACCAAACACGGATGAGCTGACACAGCTTATCGGTAGCGTGCCCAGTTCTCTTGAAGGGCTTGCGGAGGCAGCGTATGAATTGCATCGGGGCGGCATCCCGATGGTAGTGCTTTCTCTTGGCGCGCAAGGCGCGGTGATGGCATGCGCGCAAGGCACATATTGGGGAAAGCCGCCGCGGATCGACCCGAAAAACACCGTGGGTTGCGGGGATAGCATGTTGGCGGGTCTTGCGGTCGGCATCGCGCGAAAACGATCCGTCATGGAACAGTTGCGCCTTGCCATAGCGGTTTCAGCCGCCAGCGCATTATCCTTGGCGACAGGAGATTTTAACCCGGATGATTATCACGCCATCTACCCCAACGTTGAGATTGCGCAATTGAATTAACCAATGAAACAGAAAGAAGGGTATCACATGACGGAATTCATTAATCCTTCGCTCGTACCCAAGCGGAAACTGATTACCGGCGAGGAAATCCCCTGTATCGGAATGGGTACCTTTGGAAGCGATCGTTTCTCACCGGATCAAGTTGCGCAGGCGGTAGCAGGAGCGATCCGCTGTGGCTACCGGATGTTTGATTGTGCCTCGGTGTATGGAAACGAAGCATTGATTGGCCGTGTTTTTGAACAGGCGCTTGCGGAAGGGGTAGTACAGCGGGATGAGCTGTTTATTACTTCAAAAGTCTGGAATGATATGCATGGCAAAGGCGATGTGTTACTTTCCTGCGCAAAAAGCTTGCAGGATCTGCAATTGGATTACATCGACGCGTATTTTGTGCACTGGCCATTCCCCAACTACCATGCGCCCGGTTGCGATGGCGATAGCCGTAATCCGGACAGCAAGCCCTTCTCCGTGGAAAGATTCATGGAAACGTGGCGGCAGATGGAGCGGCTGTATGATCTTGGATTAGTACGCCATATTGGCATGAGCAGCATGACCATCCCCAAATTGGAGGCTGTATTGCCGCTGTGCCGAATCAAGCCAACCGTAATCGAAATGGAGCTGCACCCGTGTTTTCAGCAGCAGGCGCTCTTCGATTATGTGATCGCGCATAACATACAGCCAATCGGGTTTTGCCCCATTGGCAGTCCAACACGACCGCAACGGGATATGACGCCGGATGATGTGGCAGATATCGAGGTGCCAGAAGTGGTCGAAGTTGCAAAAGCGCACCGGATACACCCAGCGGTAGTATGCCTGAAATGGGCTGTACAGCGCGGACAAATACCGATTCCCTTTTCTGTACATGAGAACGAATATGTTTCCAATTTACGGTGCACGACGGAGGATCCGCTGACTGATGCGGAGATGGATAGCCTGCGTAACGCTGAGCGAGACTGTCGGCTGATCAAGGGGCAGGTTTTCCTGTGGCCGGGTGCATCAGATTGGCATGACCTGTGGGATGAAGACGGCGTGATCGTCGAATGAGGAGATAGAGCAATGCTGAAGAATATACCGGCGCTGATGCCGCCGGAACTCATGAAGATCATGCTGGAAATGGGTCATGGTGACGAACTCCTTTTGTGTGATGGCAATTACCCAAAGTTTGGCTGCCCGGAACGTTGTGTGCGCATGGATGGCTATGGCATCTGTGAAATACTGGATATGATTTTGTTCTTCTTTCCGCTTGATGCCTATGCGCAGCATCCCACAGCGCTGATGGCCGTAGTGCCGGGTGATCCCTACAAGCCTGAAATTTGGAGCCAGTACCGCGCGATTGGTCATAAGCATGAACCGGATGGCTTACGCGAAGAAACGCTGGAAAAGCCTGCGTTTTATGAAAGGGGACGACGTTGCTACGCATGCGTCGCGACAGGGGAAAGCGCGTTGTATGCTAATGTTATCCTGAAAAAAGGTGTTGTGAAATAAGTGCCTTCGGCACAACCCTCCTATGTGCCGAGATCAACTGCGACCGCCTCCCCGCGCGAACGGGGAGGCGGTTTTACACAGCCAGATCATTGGCTTGCGGCGCGGAGGGTCTGACAGCGATAGTATTCATTCGGAGTATTGATTGCAGTGATCAGTCTAAAAGGTCAGGTGGCGGCAATTTCAGAGCTTGTATCTGGAATCGCTTTGGTTTTTTGCCGTGTGTCCCATAGGCACCAAAGGGTAACGCTTACAAGCACTAACGCGCCGCCAAACAGCGCGGTGCGGCCGGGCGCTTCCCCGATGAACAGGAATACCCACAGTGGGTTGAGAATCGGCTCCAGTGCCGCCAGCAGCGTAAGCGCCAGCGGTGTGCAACCACTGGCTGCAAGTCCGTACAAAATGTAGGGGATTCCCAACTGGAACACGCCCAGGATAGCCACAATTGCTACCGCCCCGGTGGTAATGGGTACATTGCTGCTTAACAAGAAAGGTAGACCAATTATGGCGGTAATCAAATGCCCCTGCATGAGCCCGCTAAGGCGGGCGTCTTCATCGACGGTTGCGATCATATACATCGTACCCGCAAAGAAAGCGCCGGCTAAAATGGCGAGCACATTACCATGGATAGCGCCGCCGGATAGTTGATCGAAGAAGAATAAGGTAACGCCAGCCATGGTGAACACAACGGCCAGGTAATCGCCGCCACGAAAACGCTGCTTTGCAAACAGGTACGAATAGATTAGCAGAAAAACTGGCGCCGTGTATTGCAGTACAATCGCATTGGCGGCAGTCGTCAGTTTATTGGCCATCATAAAGCAAATGCTTGTGGCAGGTACGGTAAGGGCGAGCTTGAGCGTGGCGATGTTCATTACAAACCTTCGGCGCGTTACAGTCATATAGAGCGCAAAAACACCGGAACATATCAGACTCCGCAACCCTGCAATGGCCAAGGCGTTCCATGGCACTAATTTGATCAGAATACCTGCGATACTCCACATGACCGCGCATAACGTCATTTGCAGGATGCTCTTGTGTTCCTTGGCAATCATTCCCTATCCGCTCCTTGATGTTTGGCATATGATGTACAGCATAGGCGATATTGCGAGGAAATGCAAGTGAAGATTTCTATTGGGATATTCATCACGTAATGAATATTTTACAGTGGATGGATACGATATCATGGCAGCGCTTTCATTGTTGTATACAGAGGAATTGCGGAAGAAAACGGTTACACGAAGGAGGTAGAACACTAGGAGAAAACGTTTTAGTCAACTTGTAAAGCCACTGGGAAAACCTTGCAATGTTTCCTTGTATGGGATATAATGACATCCATATGCTGGATGTAACCCATATTTTGCTAAATTTTGCAACCGAAAGACAGGAGTGACATGGATGCTCTCACACCTGATAGAAAAAGTGCGTAGTTACATAAGTAACCAGGTGTTGAGCTTTCGTAGATGCTGGGAACAGATAGCCAGCAGTAATCTGCATATTTTGCAAGTTACCTCTACCTTATCCGCGTCATTGTTGTTCGTGATTGCTGTGTATACGCTGGTAAGGGGCACAAACATCAGAGCGACGCAAATCTATATAATCGGTTTTCTTTTTTATACATTGTATGCAGTGTTGCTACATCGTTACAGGAACCGCCTAAAGTGGCGCACACGGTTAATCCGACTGATTTGCCTGCTGTTCACGCTTTCGCTGCTGTGCCTTGGTATCCTCAGCGCGGTGGTTGTGAAGCAATGCGGCGCTGCCATTGCTTACGCCGCGATATCCATTGCGCTTTTGGGCGTTTTCATATTCCCTCTGTGGCAAGGCGTTGCTATTGCAACACTGACAACAGTAACTTTCGTTGCGCTTGGCAATTACCATGGGGCGTTCATGGGATTCCATTTTGATATTGCTTCAGGGGTTATCCTGTGGGTTTTATCGGTTGCGACGCATTTGCTTGTGCTGGATATGCGATTGAAGGAGTTCAGCATGCGTCATGATTTGGTTCGGCTTTCCTCTCGGGATAGCCTTACAGGTTTATTGAACAAAGCGACGGCGGAGACGGAGGCAAGCGCATATCTTTCCGCGCATGCGGGGCACGCCATGGCTGCTCTGTTTGTGATTGATATGGATCAGTTTAAGGAAATCAATGATTTGAAGGGTCACAAGGCGGGGGATGAGGCACTGGAGCTGTTTGGCAATCTGCTGTTGAAACTGTTTCGCTCGCAGGATATTGTGGGTCGCGTAGGCGGAGATGAGTTTGTGGCGCTGATGAAAAACACAGCCGATCGCAAGTTAATCAAGCGCAGAGCCGAACTCATCTGTGATACCGTACGCAGCCAGTTACAAAAGAGTACCGGGCTTTCCCTGACCTGTAGCATTGGGATTGCGATCAGTCCCGCACATGGGGTGAACTATGACGCGCTTTTTTCTAAAGCGGATGAGCAATTATATCATATCAAACGCAGTGGCAAGAACGGGTTTCGCATCGCGTGACCAGCATATACATCGCGCTAGTTTTCCTGAGCCGCTTTTCATCAAGCGGCAGTTCTGTTTTTTGAGCGCTGTTGCAGCAAAATGGTGCTTTCAGACGCAGTGCCGAAGGTTTTATGCAAAGAAGACGGACAGACGATACCATCTTTTGCTATACTCGCGGCGTGGTGAAGACAGCGAATCTGTGAACGGGCAGCCTGCTTCCGGGGCTTGCGCTGCCGTTCCGCTTGGCGCAATACAGGCATGACATGTCGATCAGGGATGTTTCATGCCCGTTGACCGTGGGTTACAAATGGAAGATTCTTCCGAACAGCCATCCGTCATTTGATCGAAATTCCTAAAATCGTTGAAATTTATGTAGCGATTGAGTATAATAGGGACGATTGTGAATGACATGGAGGGTTGCGAGTGTATAGGCTTCTCATTGTCACACGGAGCCAAAGGGTTGAAGAAATGTTCTCAGCCATGCAAGGATGGGAGATCATGGGCTTCAAACCGCCGCGCCTGCGTAAAACCGTAGCGGAGGCCATCGAATGCATGCGCAAGCATCATATTGACGCCATCGCGATCGATAGCGATGCAGACTACACGGAGCTAGATACATGGCTGGATCAAAACGCTCCCGAGATGCCTATTTTCGAGATTGCAGAGAACCAGGAAAAGCAACTTGAAATCATCCGTGAAGTGGAACTGCTGCTCAATCAGCTGCATACTGACGATTCAAATGATGATTATGATGAGCGGTTTTATTTCAAGCTCGCGCGTGAACGGTGGATGAAACGGCTTATCTCCGGCCTGGCGCCAAGCAAGGCTTATGTGCTCAGCCGCCACAGGATGTACCGTTGCGCGGATGATCCCAATGCCAAATGCATTTATGTACGCATTCGCATACAGGAAGGGGAAGCCTTCATCACCAGCAGGTGGCACTATGGCAGCGAGCGGTTAGGTACGGCGCTACAGAATTTTTTCGGTAAAGAACATGATAATACGCTGATTCACCTCGCAGTAGTCACGCCGGAAGAACTTCGCCTTGTGGCTTGTCAAAAAGCAGGAGACGCGGAGCATCCTGTTTCGCTCTCCAAAGTGCGTGACTACATTGAAGAAGCCATTGAGCAGATTCATAACTATCTGGGTCTCAGCATGAATGTTGAGGAAATCATTGAGAAGGAAGCGCTGACGGATTTCGCCGCTGAATGCGGAGTCTGAAAAGCATGCGTCCACAAAAACAGAGAGGGGTACGCACATGGGCTTTTTCAAGAATATGGTGACCAGCCAGTTGATCGATGTAATCGAGTGGAAAGATGACACGCAGAACACCATGGTACACCGCTATGACATGAACGGCAAAGAAATTATGATGGGGGCGCAGTTGACGGTGCGCGAAAGCCAGGCGGCTGTGTTTGTCAACGAAGGACAGCTGGCGGATGTATACCAGCCTGGCCGTTATGAGCTTTCTACGCAAAACATGCCCATCATGACAGCGCTCAAATCCTGGAAGTTTGGCTTTAATTCGCCCTTTAAAGCGGATGTATACTTCGTCAATACCAAGCAGTTTCTGGATCGCAAATGGGGTACCAGCAATCCTGTGATGATGCGGGATACCGATTTTGGCATGATTCGGATCCGCGCATTTGGCATTTACGCGTTCCGGGTGACCAACCCGGAAGTATTCCTTAAAGAAGTGTTTGGCACCAACAGCCTTTTCACTGTGGAAGATGTCGAAGGTCAAATCAAGCGCTCGCTGGTATCCGGCCTGAGCGACGCAATCGCGGAGAGCAAGATTCCCGCGCTGGATCTGGCTGCCAACTATGAAGAATTGGGTCAATATGCACTCAAAGCGCTTGCGCCGAAATTGGACGCGCTGGGGCTTGGCTTGACCAGTTTTGTGATCGAGAACATCAGCCTGCCCGAAGAGGTCGAAAAGAGCATTGATAAGCGCACCTCCATGGGCGTGGTTGGTGATTTGAACAAGTATTCCCAGTTTCAAGCAGCCGAAGCGATGCGGGAAGCCGCCAACAACCCCAATGGCGGCGGCATGGCTGGTATGGGTGTTGGCATGGGCGCGGGCGCTGCCATGGGGCAAATGTTCAGCCAGAGCATGAACGCCGGCGCGCAGCCCGCAGCAGCTCCGCAAGCAGCCACGGTGCCTTGTGTGAGTTGCGGCAAACCCATTGAGGTGGGTAGCCGTTTCTGCCCTGAATGCGGCGCGGCGCAGCGTGCGGTGGCAAAATGCACTGGTTGCGGCGGCGAGCTTCAGCCGGGCACGAAGTTCTGCCCTGTCTGTGGCCAAAAAGTGGAGTAATGGACAATAACACATAACATCACTCGGAGCCATTGCGCACACAGCGCGATGGCTCCGATTCTGTGACAGCGTTACAACTTTGATTTAGCATCAAAACCATGGATGTAGGCCAAAGGGAGCTTATCAACCGCAGAAATGGTAGCCGCGCTGGCGGAGACTGAGGTAACCGCCAAACAATGGCGCCCCATGCCTGTTTATGCGCAAAGCTGCCGCTACAGGGTAAAGAACCTTGGGCGTAGCAAGTTTTTGTCTTTCTTTACATAAGGCGAAAGCATGTGGCTTCGGCGGCCGCAAGTGCTTTCATCGATAATGGAAAGCGGCATAGATGACTGATAACCTAACGTGAGATTGGTTCATCGCAAAACCAAATCTATATAAGTGAAAAACTCGGAATCAGTCCGCTAAACGCTTTGCCAGTACATCCGGGTTAATGGCATACAGAAGCGCGTTCTCCCGCGTGATGCGCTTTTTACGGTACAGCCGCAAGAGATCGTTATCCATGGAGATCATGCCATCGCCAGCGCCCGCATAAATGGCGTTATCCATTTGCTGCACTTTGTTCTCACGAATCATATTGGCGATGGCGCTGTTAACAATCATAACCTCGAAGGCGGGCACGATGCCGCCATCCACAGTTGGGATCAACTGCTGGCTCACCACAGCTTGCAAAACCATGGAGAGCTGAATACGTACCTGCTGTTGCTGGCCGGCAGGGAACACATCCACAATGCGGTCAATGGTTTTACTGGCGCCCAGCGTGTGCAGGGTTGAAAGCAGCAGGTGTCCGGTTTCTGCCGCAGTGAGCGCCGTCTGGATGGTTTCAAAATCACGCATCTCGCCCAGCAGGATTACATCGGGAGCCTGCCGGAGGGATGCGCGAAGCGCATGCGCAAAATCACGCGTATCATTTTCTACCTCGCGTTGCGTAACCAGGCATTTCTTATGCGGATGGATGTATTCGATGGGGTCTTCCAGGGTGATGATATGCCCGCTTCGGTTTTGGTTGATACGATCGATGATGCAGGCAAGCGTCGTGGTTTTGCCGCTGCCTGCCGGTCCTGTTACCAGCGCCATGCCGCGCTTGCGGGTACTCAAGCGAAGCACTGCCTCAGGAATATGCAGGGCAGTTGCATCCGGCAGTTGAAAGGGAACCACGCGAAGCACAGCCGCCAGTGTACCGCGCTGCTTAAATGCGTTGCAGCGGAACCGGCCAAAGCTAGCAAGGCCAAAGGAGAAATCATCATCACCCTCCCGCGCGAGCCGATCAAGGGTGCGATTATCCGCAAGGGAGTAGATTTGGTGGATCAAGCTTTCACAATCGCTAAGTTTAAGTTTATGAATAGAGAGCGGCTCCAGTTGATCATTGATTTTCGCCATAACTTTAGCGCCGGGCACAATATAGACATCCGAACCCTTTTTATCAAGGATCATATGCAGAAAATCCTGTAGCATCAAGTTGTTTTCGTCCATGGTATCACCTGACCATTCACTGTTTTTGGCCTGTAAGCACCTGTATTAGGGTAGAAATACGTTGAGTGTACGCTGATCGCTGAAGGAATCCGTGACGCGCAGTTCGTGACGCGAGATCGTTACCCTGGCCGTATCGCCCAAAACTAAATTGCCCTCAACGGTTATCACCCGATCCGCCCCCGCATCGACGGTAAAGGCGAAAACCAAGTCATCATCCAGCGAAACAGGGTGAGCATAGTTCGCAAGGGCGGCGCGCAGCGCGGCGCGATCTTCGAGACGCAGTAAATCCAGTTGGTGGCTTTGCTCATCAATGGCCGCGATGGTACGCTGAACGTCGGCTGCAGCTTGATAATACGCGACGGTCATGGTCAGGTTTCGGTCTGTGAGCACGGCATTATTCTGCGCAGCCTTCAGCGAAAGCAGGCTTAGGGCAGTTAACGCCAGTACGACAAGGATCATCAGGATTGAACTGGCGCCAACCCCGACGCGGTATTCAGCCTTGTGTTTCATGTGCTATTCCCTCCGCGATACTGTAGGGCAGGCAAGGAAAACAGCATTTTCTCCCCTTGATACGCGGCAAGCTCTACACTGGTGAGCACCCCGGCAGGTTGCGTCAATCGGGTTAAGGCGGCATTGATCTGGAAACCATCAGGCGAGTGAAACGTATAAACTTCCTCATCCAGCACAAACCCTAATGAAAGCAGCGTTGTGGCAGCATCCTGGCTTGCGGCGAGCATTTCGGCAGTATCCTCGATCTTCAGTAGCGCATTGTTGCGCAGCGTCGCATCACGGTTGATTTCCTGCGCTTTGACAAAAACTTGCAGAATGATCGCTTGAGACACGGCAAAGAAAAGCAGTACAATGGTCAGTTCAACAAGCAGCATATTGCCTTTGTGATTGCGCATGGCTTAATCTGCCCCCTTTCCCGGGGATGTACGTAACGCGGCGCGTATGGTTTTCGTTGTGCCATCGTTTAGCGTGATGGCTATCTCCATTAAATTTTCTTGGCGCCATGAAAAGGTGAGCGCGTTGGCGGCTACTAAACGGGTGCCATTCTCCGGGTCAAAGCTATCACTTTCTGCCGCAAACCGTTCCCACACCGCACCTTGAAAAGCATATAATGTGGTTACATAGCGCGTGCCATCCAGCGTTTCAAACAGGCGAAGCGTTGGAATGCCGTTTTGTTCGGCAATGATGACGTGGTCGCTTGTATCAAAGGCTCGTAATTTGTTGCCGAGGTAGCTGAGCAGCAGCTGGGAATCGTTATTATGCGCCGCGGAGGCCGTCACCTGACCATAAATGCGCGAACCACTGATGGCCAGCGCGATAGACCCAAGTGCAAACAGTCCTATGAGCAGAAACACAAACACGTTTTGTATGCTATGTGATCGAATCATCCCTCTTTTTTGCATATCAGGCTTCCCCCTCCACCAGGATGGAGATATCCGGTAATTGATTCTCCGCAAAGGCATCGATGGTTACAAGAAAGCGCTTCTCATCGTATGTCAGGCCATAGTGTGCCTTCAGGTAAGCTGTATTGGCGGGATATCGCCCTTCGATCGCATAACAGGTGAGAACACCGCGCATAACGGCCTCCCGAAGGGCGGATGTTTGTTCGCTTGCGCTTTGTTCGCTGATTACCATGAACCCGTAAAGGAAGAGCGCAAGCAATAGAAAAAACGCCAACAGCGTAATCGCAACGCCTTTGAGCCAAGCCCAATCCCTCATCGGCAGTCTCCTTTCTGCGCGTATATTATCACGTTAAGCCATGCCACCCATCAAGGAGAGCAGCGGCAGCATGACCGCCAGCAGAATGGCGCCGATGATGATGCTCATCAACGCGGCAAGCGTAGGTTCCACAATGGAAACTGCATGGGTAATCGCATCGTCCACTTCATCATCATATAGATCGGCCAACTTTTTCATAACCCCATCGACCTGACCCGCCTGAAATCCGACGCGGATCATGCGCATGTGCAGCGGTTCAAAGATGCCCAGCTGATTCACCGCATCAGGGAAAGACGCCCCTTGTTCCATTTGTGTATGGCATACGTTTACCTTGCCAGCCACATCCGTATCGGAGATGATGTTGCTAACGAGTTTCAAGCTTTCCTGCAAGGGATAGCCGCTGCGCAGCATCATGCTCATGACGGAAGCAAAGCGACCCGCGCTGATCTTCGTCGCGATGCGTCGCGTGGGCGCAAACCATTTGATCAGAGTGGCTTTTACCTTGCCAGTATGATCTGTGCGCATTAACACCAAGGCAAGTAGCAGCAAGGCAAGGAAGAATGCCGCCAGCATGAGAACGGTACGCCCGATACTCATGCCCACAGCTAACCATGGGCTGGAAAGCGCATCCAGCCCCATACCGCGAAAGACCCCGTCGAAAATTGGCAACACACCCGTAATGAGCACCGCAATCAGTGCTGCCATAATGGCGATGAGGATGACCGGGTATGTAACGGCATTAAGGATTGCGCGGCGCAGTTTTGCTTCTCGCTGGTAATACAGCGCCAGCCCCGTCATCACCGTGTCCAGTTCTCCTGTGCGCTCGCCAATGTTTGCCATCTCGCAAAGGTAACCCGGAAAAATATCGGCGGCCTGAAGCCCCTGATACAGCGAACCAGACTCCAGAACTGTTTTGGCGAGGGTTTGAAAGGCCTGGGCATGGCGCGTGTCTTGATAGCTTTCTCTCAAGGCGTCTACGCCATCGTGCAGCGGCAGGCCAGAGCGGACGATCAGCGCGAGTTGCTCGCAAAGGATCGATAATTCGTCCGCGTTTAGCCGTTGGTTACGGAGCCTGGAAGCGTGCGTTGGTGCCATGGCTTTGCCCTCCTTAGTATGTGCGCTCGGTGGTATATTTGCGAACCTGCATGTTGTTGGCTTCGGCGGTGGTATCAATGTGGAGCCACTCGTCGTTGATCAGCACACTGTTCCATGCATGGTAAAGTTTGTCGGCATAACCGATTTCCAGCTTTGCAGGTACGCCTACCGCCTGCAGCATACAGGCGAGGAGTGCCGCATAATCAAAACAGATGCCCTTGCCTGTCGCAAGCACATGATCAACATCAGGCAAATAACCGCTTTGAACGGAGATCGCCAGAATATAGTCATATTGGATATTGCGTACCACGTAGTCCTGAATGATGGCCAGTTTATCCTGCGCGGTGCTGGCACCTTTGCATAGCGTCTCAGCTAACGCTACGGCTTGGCTCTGCTCACCATAGGATACATATTGGTTTGGGTACAGGTACGGTAGGGTTTCATCGGCAAGGGAGGCGGAAAAACTGATGCTTGCAGCGTTACTGTAGCGTTTACCGGAAACCTGCTTGAATACCTGTATTTTATACTTGCCAGAACCAAAGGGCAAGCCAAACGGCTGAAAATCGGTTCCTGATGGCAAATCATAGGTGTAATAATCGTTCCCTTGCGTGATGCGCATTTTCAGGTGTTTATCCGTTGCGGCATGCTTAACCATAATGTAGCCCTGATCGCTATGGCTGGCATCGACAGTTAAACCGCTGTCCTTATGGGTCACCAAACCATCTGCTGCTGGAAATAGGGCGATGGATGCTGCGACGGCATAGCAGATCAGGGCAAAAAAGCCAAACAAAACCAGGGCGGTTAGGCCGTGGAATCCTTGACGCTTAGCCATCGTTACGCCCCATTTCGAACACATTGTCAAATCAGCCGTATCGTTTTAGGAGTTTATAGGTATCATTTTAGCTTGTTTTGCAAGGTGCGTCAAGCGGTATCACCCATAGCGCAAGGATGTATCATGCTTTGTAACTGAATCGCATATGTTCAAAAACCTGCCTGTATGCAGGTTTTTGAACATGAGGCAATTTCCAGCACGCTTCGGGCTACCGATGATGATTTTATGGTTACGTTGTTTTCTGATTTTCTTTTTCAAAGTAGACGTAAAGCTTTGGCCTAGAGGCGTTTTCGGAAATACCCGCGAAGCATGCCTTCATAGGCTGGTTTTTGGAGGATGCACTGATATCCCGCTTTCTCAAAGCTGCGTACGGAGGGGATGTTATCCGGCGCGATGGTACAGTAGAGCGCCACGCCGCCTGCATCGCGAGCGAGGCGCTCAAAAAAGTCCAGAAGCGCGCTGTGGATGCCGCGCCTTCGGAAAAGGGGGGATACCATCACGTCCTGAAAATCGTACGTATTCTCCACCGGATCACCCACCTTGAGGGCATAATTGCGATCGGGTCGCGCATACCAGGGGGTAAGCGTACCGAAACCCGCCAGCGTCTCGCCGCTGAAAAAACCGAAACTTTCACCCCGCTGGCAGCAATCTGCGAACATGGTGTAATCGGAAGGATAATACCATGTTGGATCCGGCAAGGCTGCGAGCATCTGTGCCTGAAGCGTCATGATGCTGGCTGCATCCTGCGGAGTGAGCTGTTTGCAAACAAGACCTTCCAGCGCAGGCAACGTACCGGGTTCAGGAAAGCTTTTCATGGCGCAGGCACCTCCTCCGGGCTTTGGATGGGTGGCTGGGATACCGCTTTGCCTGAAGGTTTCTCTTCGGCTTTTGGGGTCTTGACTGTTTCCGCCTTTGGCTCCTGCTGTGTTGCAAGCAAGGTGTTGCAAAGGAATAAGTAAGCAGCACCCTGAACCGCGCAGTGCATGGGGGAGGGGAAAGGCATAGCCTTTAGCAAGGTCGTAAAAATCTCACGTACCGTTTGGCAGAACGCTTCATAATGGGCTTGCAGGCTTACACCTTCTTGTGGGCGGAGCAGCGCCTTCATGCCCTCCGCCGAGGCGGATTGCTTGAGCACGCAAATCATCATCAGCTGCGCCAACTGTTCACGACCGTATTTTTTGTCTACTGGGCGATTGACCAGCCCGAACTTGACGTAGTTATTGACCATGGCAGGGGTGAAGATACGTTCTCCATCCATAAACAGGGGCTTGCATTGCCTTTCCACAAAGGTAATCACCTGATCCATATACAGTCCAAAATCCGGTATCTGTTCCCAGGGGGTTTGGGAAAGTGCGGCAAGCCGTGTTGCAAACAGTTCCTGACGATTGTTCATAGGGCACCTCCGAGAGGGATTCATCAGCTATTAGTATATCACGCGGCAAAAAAATCAACAAGTGGGTGCATACTGGCTTGACAAATTAACTAAAACGTATATACTAGTAATAAATACTAGATGATAGAGAGGCGATAGTGTATGACGTACTCAAGTATCCACGTCTGGGGAGATTCGCTCGCCAGAGGGATTGTTTATCAAGAAAAGAAGCAGCGCTATGCCATTTCTAAGGAACGCTGCACCACCAGGCTTGCGCAGTCCACTGGTTTACAGGTAGAAAACCATTCCACCATGGGGGCAACGGTGTTGGATGGCCTTGCGCTTTTTGAGGGATTCAAAGGAGAAAGCGGTGCGTTGTGCGCAGTGGAATTTGGCGGGAATGATTGTGACTTGGACTGGGCCAGTGTGTCGGCAAACCCGCAAGCATCCATTGAGGCAAAGGTACCGCTTACCCTTTTTGAGGATAGCCTTGGCCGATTTGTGAAGGCGATTCGAAAACAGAATATGGAACCGCTGCTGATAACGCCGCTGCCCTTGCATGCGGAGCGGTATTTCCAATGGGTTACGAGAGGGCTTGATGCACAGGCTATTCTTTTAGCGCTGGGAGATGTGAACCATATTTACCGCTGGCAGGAACGCTATGCAAACGCTGTGCGCAACGTTGCCCGCGCCACAAGCACAACGCTGCTGGATCTTCGGGATATGCTTTTGGCGCAGCCAGACTACGCGGATCTAATGTGCCTAGACGGTATCCATCCCAATGATGAGGGGCATAAACGCCTGAGTGATGCCGTGCTGCAGATTGTCCGCAACAAGCTTAACCCTTTACCTGCCCGAGCGGATCAGGAGGCGGATGAAGCCTATCTGACGGCAATTCCCAGTATATCTTGGCTTCAATGAGCGTGTTTGGGCAAGGTTTATTGTGCGGGATGATCTTGCCAAGGAAACTACCCAATTGAAGCATAAACTGGCTGGCATGCGTGTGCCAGAGGGCGTATCATTGGGATGCGCTAACATAAGGCGCAATGTTGGAAGTGGGAGCCAAAAGGCACTTCGTCTAATGGACGAGGTGCAGTTTGGCTCCCACACAAAAGTATCGATAAGCAGTCGAGGGTATCCTGTGCCAGACCGTTTTCTTACGATAGAAGGGGGTTCATTTTAAGCCCGTTCCAAACAAAGGACATTCTCTACGCCGCTGGCATAACAGAACATATCTACCGGCTGAATGGCGCATACATGGTAGCCGCCGGAAACAAGCATGGCAACGTCACGCGCCTGTGTGGGTACATGGCAGCTTACATAGACAATGCGTTTGGGTAAAGCGGCAAGCAATGCATGGATCACCTGTGGTTCCACACCTTTACGGGGAGGATCCAATACGACCACATCCGGGCGCAAGCCATCGTGGATCAAAGCTGGCAATGCCTTTTCAACTGCCTCATTTATGAATTGAACATTCGTTATGCGGTTGCGTTCAGCATTGCGGCGCGCGCTCTCCACCGCTTGCGGTACGATCTCAAGCCCAATCACCTGTTTGCATTGTCTTGCCATACAGAGCGCAATGGTGCCCGCACCCGCATAAGCATCCACAACCACATCCATCGGGCTTAGTTTGGCAAAATCAAGGGCGGTTTGATAGAGATGCTCCGTTTGAGCAGGGTTTACCTGAAAAAAGGAAAGCGGCGAGATTTCAAACGTAAGCCCCAGCATCGTTTCAAGGATAACATCTTCTCCGAATAGCGCAGTGCAGGTCTTGCCCAGAATCACATTATGATGTTGCCGATTCTCGCTTACATGAAGGGAACAGAACCCCGGTACGGTACCGGTAAGGGATTGGATGAGTTCATCTGTATGAGGAAGGGTAGCAGTCGTCGCCACCAGCAATACCATCACCTGTCCGCTGCGAGCGGTACGAACGATCACATGACGCAGGATCCCTTTGTGGGTAGATTCATCATAGGGCGTGACGGCAAAGGTTTGCATCCAACCTTTGACGGCTGTGATCACCTGCGGGAGCGGACCCATGGATACAGGGCAATCTGTAATGGGGACGATCGAATGGCTGCGCCTTTGGTAGAAACCCAGCAGCGGAGCAGCCGCCGTTCCACCTACGGGCAAGCTGGCTTTGTTGCGGTAACGCAGCGGCGCCGCCGCGCCCAGCACAGGCGGTACATCCGCTTGGGCAAGGGAAAGCCCGCCAATGCGTGTCAGGCAATCCACGGTTTGTTTGTGTTTGGCAGCAAGCGTTGCATCATAGGTCATATGCTGGCCGCTGCACCCGCCACATTTTGCATACACAGGGCAAATCGGCTTGCGGCGATCCGGGGAGGGGGTTAGCAGGTCGGTCATCAGCGCGAACGCATACTGTGCTCGCACCTGAACAACTTTGGCGGTAAAGGTTTCACCGGGCAAAGCGCCCACCACAAATATTGCCTGCCCCTCGTGATGGCAGATCCCTTCCAGATCGGCACCAAGGCTTTCGCAGGTTAAGGTGAGGGTTTGGTTTTTTGATAGCATGCTACTCCTTCAAGGCACGGTCGCCGTTCTGGCGTAACCACAGGTCAGCTATAGCAAGCGCCAGCGCGCCTTCCACGACTGGCAATGCGCGGATGACGATGCATGGATCATGCCTGCCTCGCACTTCCAGCGCAGCATCCACATGGTTGGATAGGCTGACAGTATGCTGAGAAAGCGCAATGGAAGCGGTGGGGCGGAAAGCGATACGGGCAACCAAAGGCATACCAGTCGTTAAGCCACCAAGCAAACCGCCCGCATCATTTTTGGTAGTTACGACTTTGCCATCTCGGATGGTATAAGGATCGTTGTAGGCGCTCCCACGCATGGAAGAGGCAGAGAAACCTGCCCCAAATTCTACGCCTTTCACAGCGGGGATGGAGAAAAAATGTTCTGCGACCAGCGCTTCCACCCCGTCAAAGAAGGGCGCGCCAAGGCCGACAGGCAATCCCGTTGCCGCGACTTCCACCACACCGCCCACTGAATCTGAATCGTCTTTGGCAGCAAGGATGGCGGCGCGCATGCGTTCACCAGCCTGTACATCCAGCGTTGGAACGGGCATGCCATAGGCCTTTTGCATTGCTGCCATATCCGGCTTCAGAGGATCAAGCGGAACATCCTCAATGCCTGCGATGGAGAGCACATGTGCCGCGATGCGAATCCCTTGGCTTGCCAGCAAAGCGAGCGCAAGCCCGCCTGCAAATGCATAAGCAAGGGTAAGGCGTCCGCTATGGTGGCCGCTGCCTCGCAGATCATCAAAACCGCCGGATTTAACAATTGCTGGATAATCCGCGTGCCCGGGACGTGGACGATCCGGCAGGAAACCATAATCCGACGAGTGGGTATCCGCATTCTCAAAGATTCCAGTAATGGGGTGGCCAGTGGTGATACCGTTGTGCAGGCCGGAGATGATGCGGGGTATATCCGCTTCCATTCGACCGGTGGCAAGCTCCCCGCCCTTGGCAGCACGGCGCTGTAAAAAGGCGGTGAGCGCGTCGATATCAATGGGCAAACCTGCCGGCAATCCATCCACCGTTGCGCCCAGCGCAGTACCATGGGATTCTCCAAAAAGCTGCACATGCAGCGCTTTGCCGATGTGGCCGCTCATTGAAAGACGCCTCCCAACGCATGATATGTCGCCAAAAAGCCAGGCCAGGATTTGTTGATGGCCTCTACGCCCTGCACGGTGATTGGCTCCTTGCATAACAGCGCGGCAACGGCAAGCAGCATCACCATTCGATGATCGCCCCGCGCATCGGCTGAGAAACCGCCCTGCAGAGGCGTTGAACCGAAAATGCGAAGGGTATCGCCATCCGCGCCCAGTTCCACTTTTGCACCCATCTGCGTGAGTAAATCACAGGTGGCCGTGAGGCGGTCACATTCTTTGACGCGCAGGCGACTTACCCCGCTGAGGGTGGACATCCCTTTGGCCTGCGTGCATGTGAGCGCAAGGATCGGCGCAAGATCAGGGATATCACTGCAATCTAGGGTGAGCGGCGTAAGCCCGGCGCGGGAGGGGCAGCATACCCATAAACCTTCTGCAATCGAAAGCACCGCAAGCCCCATATCCCGCAAGATGGATACAATACGCGAATCTCCCTGCAAAGTCGGCTCGTCGCATACGGGTTCCTTCATTTGAGATAGAATCACACCATGCCCCATTGCGTTGGCGCAAAGCAAAACGGCGGCTTGTGACCAGTCTGGTGAAACAGCAACCTCCGTAGGGTTTTGCAACGCTGTCGGGGTCAGCGTAAAGTGTCCGCCGCCATGTTCAATGCAAGTCAAGCCGAAACGCTCTATCAAACGGAGGGTCATGTCCAGATAGGGACGGCTTACAATGGGCGGCTTGACCCACAAAGTGGCGGGCGCAGGCATGCCGGAGGCATCCCGCGCGTGACCAAGGGCAATAAGCAGCCCGGATGCAAATTGACTGGATAGCGAACCGTCGATTTCGTAATCGCCGGCAGGCATCTCTCCTTGCAGCGTAACGCTGGCGCGTGTCCCAGGGGTGGAAGGCATACGTGTTAACGTGGCCTTCAGCTTGGCTATTAAAGGGTCAAAAGCGGAGAGGGGGCGGTTGAAAAGCGCGTCTTCCATGGTAAAACGCACGGCTTGGCCCCGGCTTAAGAAGGCCGGAATCAGCATGCGCAGGGCGGCAGCGCACGCGTAAACCTCACAGGTAACGGTGGCTTTATTGGCCGGCTGCAGGGGCGCAGGGGTGATCAGCAACGTTTCCCCATTGTGTACAACACTTGCGCCAAGCGCTGTCACACCATTGATCATTGCCTGCGTATCATCGCAAAGCGGGGATGGGAAACCGTTCAACTGGCAGTTTCCTTTGCCCAGCGCGGCTAAAAGCAAGGCACGGTGCGCTTCGCTTTTTGCGGGTGGGATGGATGCGATTCCTTTGAGACGTGCCGTTTGGAAGGTGCTCGTTGCCATATACAAACCCCCTGAAGGATAATAACTGAGTATTATTGCGGAACGCAGGGAAAAAAGTCCGCATGTCTGTAACAGTATACCATAATTGCGCACCAAAAAAAACGGTCAAATGAATAGGCTTGACCACTTCATGTTAATAATATGTTAAGAAATTCTTACAATATGTTTACATATTTTCGATTCAAAAATGTTGGAATCGCAACGCGGGAAAGCATGAATATGCATAACTGCAACGTCTTATCAGCGGACGGTCAATCCCCGCGGGTAGTATTCGGTTTGCGGGTTTCCTCTGGGGCAATATAGGAGATGTCCATTCGATCAAAGTCAACGCTGTCCACGAAGTGTTCCGGCAAAAGACGGGTAAGCGCAAAACGATCCCAATCCTGCTGATGGCGAAGCAGCCATACCGGCATGCTCAAGTCCAGCGTATGCATGGCGTTCTGAAGCGCCACAAGCGGCGCGGTGCGTTGGCAGGGGATGGTCAAATCCCTTGTGGTGCGATGACCTTTGATGATCCTGACCCACATACGCCCGGTAGAAGCACTGTCGCTACCGTTCACGGCTTTAGCACCTCATAATCTGCACTGTGGGAAAGTTCCATCACGCTATGCATGTGCGCCTGAACCGGCAAGTGTACGGGATGGGTACGGTAGGCTTCATAGGCGCTGCGATCCTCAAAGGTTTCACACAGGCAGATGTCGCAACTGCGGGGTGTACCAGCCGCATCCGCGGATGCTTCCAGCGTAAGCATCCCGGGGATGTCCCCTTTCATTGATTGCAGGATATCTACAGTAGTACGGATGTTCTCTTCACTTTTATCCTTGAGCCAAAACAGTACGATGTGTCGGAACATGGTTGGCCTCCTTGTGCATTTGTTATCCATCCAATATTATACCGTGCATGCTTGGGATTGTCGAGGGCGGGTATCATGGATCATAGGGTTGACGCATTGAGAAAACGATATATAATATTGTAGCATTGCCAAAGTTATGGCTGAGCGCGATCAGCCCGAAGGATGGGAAAGGATGCCAACCTACGATTCATTTTGCCGTTCACCCTTGGTGGACCCGGCCTACGTGGCTTTACCGGACAGCGCCATACATTTGGAAGGTTCTTTAGAGCAGCTGATGCAAACAGCGCTTGACCATGTGGATCTCAATACGCTGTCCGCACTGGATGCGGTACTAGCCACCAAACTTGGCGGCTATGTTGATATGCCGCCGATGCCCAACCTTGGCGCCGCTGCGGATGCTTTGCCGGAGAAGCCGCGCGAATTCATCGATGCCGTCAGGGCAGGGTTAATGATTTCGGCGGCGACCAGGAATAAGAACGGTCTGTTGCAGGTGCTCAATGCGATGCGAATCTTCACGGATACGCTGCCAGGCATAACGGAAGGCGCGCTGCTGAGCATCGGCGCGGATACGTTGCGCGCGGCGGCAGAATTGTACCGCCGTACAGGGCAACGTTTCCTGCTCACGCTCATGGAGCGGCTGCGTGCGCAGCTGCCGGATGTTTCGGGGATGTTTCATTCCTTCCCGTTTCAAAAGGCTTTTGTACCCGAGCCCATCACGACGGATACCGCGGAAGAAACCGCTCAGTTTTATCGCAGAATGCAGATGCTGGGCACCGGCGCCATTACGGCTGATGCACTGGCGATGACGGCCGCGTTAGCCCTTTATAGCGGAAGCGCGCGTGATGCGAATGCATCCAAAACGGGCGTGGTTGTGTTGCAACGCTATCATGGCATGCCGCATGGCGCATTTGCTGCCGATCCCTACCTGGCGGGGCGCGATCTTACCCGCGCAAGTGATTTGCCCGCGGTTTGCGCACAGCTGGAAGCATTGCATGACTTGCTGGCGGCCAGTGGTGATATCGCTTATGCGGAGCGTATGGAGCGCATAACGGAGAATGCCTTGTCCAGCTTGTTACGCGTGAATGGCGTTTGTTCCGCGCAGGCGGTCAATCGGTTGGCGACGGATCAAACCTGCGAAGTAGCGCGCGCTCAGCCTGCTCAAATCACTGCGCTTCTGCGCGCGTTGCATGCCGTGCGCCGTTCGGTTTGGATGGTTAAGAGCGAAGCGGAGCTCGCCTTGCTGATGCCTTATGAAGGTTGCTGCCTTGCGCGTATGGACGGCACGCCCGTACGGGTATGCGCCAAGCGCACAGGGGTGCAAAGCCTTACGTTGACGGTAGAAACCAAGCAACCTGTGGAATTTACCCTGCTTGTTCATGTGCCAGGGTATGCCATGAAGGCGAGCGTATCCATCAACGGCGGTAAGGCACTCAATGTCGACTGCGGCCAACTGCATGCGGTGAAGCGGATGTACCAGACTGGCGATACCGTTACGCTCACGCTGCAATGTGAGCCGTTTATTGAAACGGGTTACCGCGGCAGTGCGAGCGTCTATATGGGCGCGCTGCTGATGGCATTGCCTTTACCGGACAGCGACGCGGCCTGGCAATACGCCTTGGATGCGGATGCGCCGCTCAGCTTAATCTGGGCGGAGGGACAACCGCAGGTCAAAGTGGATGCATGTTTTGCGCAGGGATGGACGGCGCGCGGCGGGGTGATCCCGCCTCCGCCGCAGGGCATTGCTATGGCGGATGCCTATGAGCTGACCCTGCTTCCCTATGCGGCAACGCTTGGGCATATCGCCGCATTCCCGCAGGCGGTACGGCGCGAATGAGCATGCCGTTTCCAAAACCGCTCCTGGGACTAGCGCCCATGGCGGGTCTTACCGATATGCCGATGCGTGTATTATGCTATCGCATGGGCGCAGATTATGCCTGTACTGAGATGGTCAGCGCGATGGGGTGGATGTGCGCAAAGCGGGATAACCCCGCTTACCGTTTGCTGCTGGAAACATCGCCGGAGGAAAGTAATACAGCGATCCAGCTCTTTGGGAAGGACCCTGTGGCGATGGCGGAGGCTGCAAAGCGTGCTTGTGAGATGGGGCGCTTTACCAGCATCGATATCAACATGGGTTGCCCTGCCCGTAAGGTGACGGGAACCGGCGAGGGAAGCGCACTGCTGAAAACCCCGGATTTGGCTATCAAGATCATGGAAGCAGTTAAGCGTAACAGCTTCCTGCCAGTTACCCTGAAAACCCGACTGGGGTATGATGCAGACAGCATGAATGCGCTGGTGCTGACACAAGCGGCACAATCGTTTGGATTTGCATGGGTGTGCCTCCATGGCCGTACGCGGATGCAGATGTTTGGGGGACAGGCGGATTGGGCTGCTATTGCAGCGATCAAGCGCAAGGTGACTGTCCCTGTGCTAGCCAACGGCGATATTGGCACGCCGGATGCGGCATTACGAGCGATGGCACAAACCGATTGTGACGGGCTGATGATCGGCCGCGGCGCCATGGGAAACCCGTGGTTGTTTCGCTCGGTACGACAGGCGCTTAAGGGGGAGTCCATTACGCCGGTGACCCACGAAGAACGGCTGCAAACTGCGCTCTGGCACATCGACCAGATGTCATTATACAAAGGGGAGCGGCTTGGCGTACGGGAGATGCGTACCCATATCGGGCACTATATCAGTGGCGTGCGCGGTGCGGCAGTGATGCGCAAGGCGCTGAACGCAGCTAAAACCGCGGAGGAACAAAAGGTATTACTCGATAAGCTTTTTACCGACGAACAAGGGGAGGCATCATTATGAAACGTTGCATTGCTTTGATACTCAGTCTTTTATTATTGCTGGGTGTCACGCATTCCGCTTCGGCAAATGACGCGGCTGTACTGGACAGAGCACTCTCCCGCTGGCTTTCCGCATACCCAAGCGTGCGGTTTAGCGCCACGCTTACACTCAAGGCGCATATGCCTTTCCCCGAAGAAACGCTTGCGATGTTCAATGCAGTTTTAGGGCATGTGAACATTGCGGGCAGCATCCAACGCACAGATGAAATGGACGAAAGCACGTTACAAATATCCGTGGGAGAAAAGGAGCTGCTGACACTTCAGGAGCAATCAGGCGAGAATGAAGCGGTCATGACGCTATCGCTCCTGCCCAACCGCAAGCTGACAACGCAAGGCGCTTCTCCTTTGGATTTGTTACTGGAAACCCAGAAAACAGTCGATTCTGAGGGCATGGAAACCGCTGAACAAAACGAAGTGGACTCCACGCAGGATACCAAGCAGGGCGATACACTCAATACGTCGGACGTAGAAAGCGCCTTTAGCGCGCTGGATGCGATCGCGCAACTGCGGGAAATCTACCAAACGCTTACGGAAAAAACATTGCCTTTGACAGAGGAGAAACGCGCGAATTACAATATCAAGGGGATCGGCGCGGGCAAATGGAGTCATGTGGCGCGGCTGACAGCCGAGCAAAGCGAAAGCATGCTCACGCCGCTACGCGCAGTGTTGGCATGCGGTATGGATGAGGAATACCGCGATGAGCTCTCGCAAGTCACTTTTGAAAAAGGCTTTATCGTTGCGCTGTATCAGAATAGCGATAAGAAAGACATCTGCTTGTATATGAAGGGGAACCTGATTTATCCGGATGGCGATAAACGCAAAATGGTATGGGAATGGGCATTCAAAACCGATGGCTTGATCCGTACCGACAGTTACCGGTTTGAGGTTTCCCGGCTGCGCGGTACGGCGGATTCACGAACCATCAGCGCTTCCTATACCCAGGAAAGCCGAAGCGAAGCCTTCAATATCAAGGGCAAGACGGAAACCACCCTGAAGCGAGCGAAAGTGACGGATAAAAGCGTCGTCAACGTGGCGATGACAGGAAAACAAAGCGCGGATCTTGTGCTCTCCGCTGAGGGAACCTTGTCCCGCGATGTGACACAGACCATTTCCGGCAATACAACCAAACGTGCGGAGAATGCAGAGCTGGCGCTCGCCATCACACCAGACGGTGAAGGCGCAATCCTTTCTGGGACAGCCACCTATCGTAAGCTTACGGAAAAGACGGTGGAAAGCGAAGTGCTGCTTACCTTCGCGGAAAACGCGTCGGTGATTGTTCCGGCGACGGCAGCCATGGCGCCTACGATTACCGTGATCCCAAGCGAAAGCAGCGCCATCAGTTCTCTGGATCTTCTGGATGACGCGTTTACAGAAACGGGATCGGATAATGCTCCCCAGCAGGACGAATACCTTGTCGGTACGGCGCCGATCGGCCTGAGCGTTTATACGATTCCCAGCGTGGAGACCACCATCGCGCTGGATGACGCCACACCTGCGCAAATCAATGCGCTCATCGCGGAGGCTGCGCAAAGCTTGGCCGGCAAGCTGCTCCTGGCGGTAGCAGAGCTTCCCGAAGAAGACGCGGTTCTGTTCGGGGATGGCATGACTGAATCAGATTACGCGGTATTCCTGTCGCTGCTGGGCATATAGCGCGTTACCCGCAAACCGGATCCTACGGCCGCAATCGCAAAGGAGGGCGAATCATGAAGAAGACGGTATCATATCTGCTGACCCTGTGCCTTACACTGGCGTTGCTCATTCCGGCCGCGGCGGCAGAAAGTCTGCTGGATGCAAACTATACCATCACGGAGAAGCTGATTAAACAAATGGAAGCGGGAAGTGGATTTACAGCAACGCTGACCATGGAAGCCGCCGCGGTGGAAGGGCGTGCCAGCGAGGCAGTCACGACCATCAAACCTTTGGTGTTTGACGTGAGCTTGATTCATGTTCGCGAAGATGCAGCCACGAAGAAGCGGGCGGAAAATCGCTTGACGTTGGCGCTGACCGATGGTGAAAACACCCAGGGAACGGCATCATTATCGATGCAGGGGGGGCAGGCTTACCTGCAGAGCTCACTTTTTGGAGAAGCGTGGTATGCGCTTAGCGGCGGTGTGATTGCTGAAAGTGCCTTGGCAGCTGAGGACGGCACGGAAGCGGCGGGCGGTTCCATTACGCAGGCAACACAAAGTTTACTGGAAAGCACCGCCATGCCGGGGCTTGCGGGTTTTGCGCTGGGTTTGCTTACGCAATTCCAGAATACGAGCAGCATAAAGCTTGCGGAAGCCATCGAGCCTTACGCCACAAAAATCGACTTATGGATAGAAGGGTACCGCGAGAACGCCGTGCTTGGAAAACTGGATGATGGCACATCGACCATCAAGGTGGATTATAATATTCCGGAGACCGCTGTTAAAGCACAGCTGAAACAGCTGGTTTTAGATCTTTTGAATGATCAGACCCTTCTCACAAGCGTTAAGCCGTTGCTTACCGATGCGGATGTGGCTCGATACCTTGACTCTGCGCAACAAAGCTATTATTTCTATGCCATTGACCAGCTTCCGCTCAACGGGGATCTGCACATCTCCCGTATGGTAAGCCTGAAAGGCGATACGCTTGCACTCTCACTCGACTTGCCTTTGTATGACAGCCGCGGCGGAGCGATAAAGCTGCAGTACGACCGACACAAGGGCGAAGGGGATATGCCTGATGAGAACACCATCGAATTGCAAAGCAGCCGATGGCTGATCAAAGCGGATTACCAGACTTATGATACCTTGACCGGTACGACGGTGTACCAGGGGACACTATTGCATATGCCCATCGGGGTAGAAACATTTGCCGTTGCAAGTGACGACGATACGGCAAAAGAGGCGCTCAAAACATTTTCTGCCGCATTTACCGTGAGCCATGCGCATACCGCGGCGACTGATACCGACGGCAAAGGGACAGAGACGACTGAAATCGCATTGAGCCTGACGCCGGATTACACACCGGATGTGAAGGATGACGGTTTTGCCCAGCCGGATGAAACGCAGCAGGCGGCGTATGTGACTTTCACACCCATCGATATGAAATTGACTGCCATGCTTTCCAGCGGGCAGGCGAAGAATGCGGCCACCAACGTGGAGGCTACACTCGAAATCACAGGAGAAGAGTCGCCCCAGCGCATTACCCTCACGCTTAGCGGACGCACGCGCGGGCTTTGGACGCCGGAGGCAATCGATACCGCAAGTGCGATTGCGCTGGACAGCCTGACTTCAACGGAGCTTACTACGCTGATGGCACAAGCCGGTATACGTGGGGGATTATTGGTATTGCCCTATTTGAGCCTTCCAACCGCTTTGCCGGCGGAGGAGTCGCCCCAGCCACAAGAGACGGTTCAACCCTGAAGATACGTAAATACAATGGCAGTACAATTATTTGGCTTGACACGCAGGCGGGCTGGGTGTATACTAGCCGCATACAGCAACGGCGCTGTGGATTTCATGAGAGATCCATTGCGCCGTTTATCTGTATTCCTGGCACTTTGTATCAAGAGGTCAATAAACACAGGAGGGACAGCAACGTGAGGAATCCATGTGAGATGTTCGGTGAATACGTATTCAACGACGCTGTCATGCAAAAGCGCTTACCCAAGGAGACCTATAAGGCTCTGAAGCGTACGACGGAAGAGGGACGCACGCTTGACCCCGCGATAGCGGGCGTAGTCGCCAACGCTATGAAGGACTGGGCCTTGGAGCTTGGAGCGACCCATTACACCCATTGGTTCCAGCCAATGACGGGCATCACCGCCGAAAAGCATGATTCTTTCATCAGCCCCAAGGGCGATGGCAGCATTCTGCTTGAGTTCAGCGGCAAAGAACTGGTTCGCGGCGAACCGGATGCCAGCTCGTTCCCCAGCGGCGGTCTGCGCGCTACGTTCGAGGCACGCGGCTATACTGCATGGGATCCCACGAGTCCCGCTTTCATTAAAGAAGGCAACCTGTGTATTCCTACCGCGTTTTGCAGCTACGGCGGCGAAGCGTTGGATAAGAAGACGCCTCTCCTGCGTTCCATGCAGGCGCTCAATAAAGCGGCGCTGCGTGTGCTCAAGCTTTTTGGCAATGAGGATGTACGACGCGTTTACCCCACGGTGGGGCCGGAACAGGAATATTTCCTCATCGATGTGGAGGATTATAAGAAACGTCCCGATTTGATCAACACAGGCCGCACGCTGTTCGGCGCCAAGCCGCCGAAGGGGCAGGAGCTTGAGGATCATTACTTTGGCGCAATTCGCCCCCGTGTGCAAGCTTTCATGAAGGAGCTCAATCAGGAGCTTTGGAAGCTTGGGGTATACAGCAAGACCGAGCACAACGAAGTAGCGCCCGCGCAGCATGAAATGGCGCCCGTGTTTAGCACGGTGAACATCGCGGCGGATCATAACCAGCTGGCGATGGAAGTAATGAAGCGAATCGCGGGTAAGTATGGCCTGGTGTGCCTGTTGCATGAGAAGCCTTTCGCGGGCGTTAACGGCAGCGGTAAGCACAATAACTACGCCATCTCCACCAATACCGGCGTCAACCTGCTGGAGCCGGGTGATACCCCCCGTGAGAACGCGCAGTTCCTGCTGTTCTTGACCGCTGTGATTGACGCTGTGGATAAGCATCAGGATTTGCTTCGCGTGGCGATTGCTTATGCAGGCAATGATCATCGCTTGGGCGCCAATGAAGCGCCGCCCGCCATCATTTCCATTTTCCTGGGAGACGAGCTTAACGAAGTGATCGAATCCATCGTAAACGAGAGCGACTATCATTGCCGCGAGCGTATGCAGATGATTCTGGGCGTTGATGTGCTTCCCAAGTTCCCCAAGGATAACACCGATCGCAATCGCACGTCGCCCTTTGCCTTTACTGGCAACAAGTTCGAATTCCGCAGCCTTGGCTCCAGCCAGTCCATCAGCGGCCCGAACGTGGTGCTCAATACCATCATCGCCGATAGCCTGTGTGCTTTTGCTGATGAGCTGGAAGGCTCCGATGATTTTACCAATGCGCTCAACAGCCTGATTCGCCGTGTGCTGCGGGAACGTAAACGTATTATCTTCAACGGCAACGGCTATGATCCTGCGTGGGTGGATGAAGCGGAAAAGCGTGGATTGTTGAACCTGAGGACTACGGTGGACGCGCTGCCGTACTACATCGCGGAAAAGAACGTAGAGATGTTTGTTAAGCACGGGGTGTTTACCGCATCCGAGGTGCACAGCCGCTATGAGATCAAGCTGGAGACGTATGCCAAGGTGATCAGCATTGAAGCGCATAGCACTTCTGATATCGCGCATCGGTTGATCCTTCCCGCGGCGCTGGCATTCAGCAAGGAAGTTGCGAAAGAAGCCGAGCTTAAGAAGAGTGTTGCGCCGGGTTTGTCGCTGGCTACCGAAACAGCGCTGCTTACCAAGCTTAGCAACGAGACGGAAGCGTTGTACCAGGGCATCGAGGCACTGGATAACGCGATTGCGGGACAGAGCGCAATTAGCGATACGCTCGAACAGGCGCGGTATGCACATGATGTGGTGCTGGCCGCCGCGAACGAAGTTCGTTTGCATGCGGATGCGCTGGAAGGGCTTGTGGCAAAAAGCTATTGGCCGTTCCCGACCTATCAGGATATTCTGCTGTATAACTAAGGCTGAGATAAAGACAGGAAACGCATGTCGCATCCTGACAGCCTGATGACGGAAGATAACGCCTAATACGCGCTTGCGGCAAGCGCAGTTCTCGCCGGCATTCACAATGATGTGCAATGCCGTACCATGATAAAGAACAAGCCTCCATGCGCCCACAGGAAGCGTGCTTCCTCCAGGGTCGCCCATCGCTCAATGAGGAGCGCATGGTAGGCTTGTTTTTTAATTAGAAAATGAGGGGGAGACGAGATGGATATCGTATCGACCATTTCAAGCCTGGACACGATCTGGGTATTGCTCGCCACCGCGCTTGTGTTCTTCATGCAGGCAGGCTTCGCCATGGTGGAGACGGGGTTCACGCGTGCTAAGAACGCCGGCAACATCATCATGAAGAACCTCATGGATTTCTCGATTGGCTCGGTTGTGTTCTGGCTCATTGGTTTTTCCATTATGTTCGGCAATGATAACGGAGGCTTGTTCGGCTCCATTAGTCTGTTAATCAGTGGTGATCTGCTGGCGCTGCCGACCAACATCAGCAAATTTACGTTTGTCATGTTCCAGACTGTATTTGCCGCAACAGCCGCTACCATCGTGAGCGGCGCGATGGCAGAGCGTACCAAGTTCGTCAGCTATTGCATCTACTCGGCAATCATCTCGATGATCGTTTACCCTGTCAGCGGCCATTGGATATGGGGCGGCGGCTGGCTGGGCGAGATGGGTTTTGTCGATTTCGCCGGTTCCACCGCGGTGCATATGGTTGGCGGCGTGGCTGCGCTCATTGGCGCGAAGTTCCTTGGCCCGCGCATTGGCAAGTATGACAAAGAAGGCAAGGCGCAGGCGATTCCCGGCCACAGCCTTACGCTTGGCGCACTGGGCGTGTTCATACTCTGGTTTGGCTGGTTTGGCTTCAACCCCGGCTCCACACTGAGCGTGGAAGGCGAGGCTGCCGAAGCGGTTGGCAACATCTTCATGACCACCAACTTGGCTGCGGCGGCGGCAACGGTCACAGTGATGCTGATCACTTGGTTCCGATATAAGAAACCGGATGTTTCCATGTCGCTCAATGGTTCGCTGGCCGGCCTTGTGGCAATCACGGCGGGCTGCGCGGCGGTGGATCCGGTTGGCGCGTTCTTCATCGGTTTGATTGCCGGATTTCTGGTGGTGTTTGGCATTGAATTTATCGACAAAGTGCTCAAGGTGGATGATCCGGTTGGCGCGGTTGCGGTACACGGTATCTGCGGCGCTGCGGGTACTTTGATGGTCGGGTTGTTCGCCACCGATGGCGGCCTGTTCTACGGCGGCGGCCTCCACTTGCTCAAAGTGCAGGCGATCGGCGTTGGCGCGGTCATCGCGTGGGTAACGGTTGCGATGACGATTGTGTTTGCAGTCATCAAGTGGACGGTAGGCCTTCGCGTGAGCGCGATGGAAGAAGTTCGCGGGTTGGATATCGAGGAGCACGGACTTATCAGCAGCTATGCGGATTTCATGCCCATGCTCAGCCAGGGTGAAATCCCCATTGGTACTGCGATGGAACTGCCTAAGGAGGCTGCGCCTGTGGAGAAGGCTGTGCCTGTGGTGGTAAAAACCACGCCGGTAGAACCCGGGCAGGCGCCCAAGATAACCAAGGTAGCCATCATCACAAAGCAGAGCATGTTCGAGAACCTCAAAGCCGCGATGGATCAAATTGGCGTTACGGGTATGACGGTTACGCAGGTGCTGGGTTGCGGCATGCAAAAGGGTCGCCCCGAGTACTATCGCGGTGTAGAGATGGAAACGACGTTGTTGCCTAAGATCGAGGTCGAAATCGTGGTTTGCAAGATTCCCGTACGTACGGTGATCGAAGCGGCCAAGAGCGCACTCTACACGGGTCACATCGGCGATGGCAAGATCTTCGTCTACGATGTGGAGAACGTGATCAAAGTACGTACCGGCGAAGAAGGATACGATGCGCTTCAGGATGTTGAATAGGCTGATGACAACGATGTGACCCTGTTCAAATCCTTGGAAGTCGTCCGAATACCAGTTTGACAGCGGCGCGGGATGCGCCTTGTGGGAGCGACGTGAAGTGGGGTTTGCGCACTGCGCAAAGCGCTTCACGCCCCTCCCGTGATAATGCGTGCACACCCTTCCCTGTGGGGTTTGCACGGGCCTTTCTTGTGGGAGCCCCGGGTTGGTTTTACCCTTTCAAAACCGCCCGTGGGCTCCCCGTCTCTATTGTGCGATCAAGATCAAGACCACATAGCATCGGCTAGGGAGAGAGGGCGCTTGCGATTTTGCGATTGCTGGCATGCGCAAGTTCTCCAGTCTTGTCAAAAGTGCCTTACAGTGCCGGAGCACGCTTTGCTTTATCATCCTTCGCACGTTTTATCCGCCTCTATGGGAATGCTTTGGAAAATTCGCCAAAGGCCGCAGGAATGGATGCTTGTCTGTCCCATCTATCGTGTGGAAGGATTGTATCGGCATGGGCGCTCAACGGTGCTCTTCCGCATATCATGAATCCTCTGCCGCTTACTGCCATCGCTCGCCTCATAGCCCTGCGGGCTGTTCGATCGCTTTCGATATTTGTTGTGGCGTGAGGCTTTAGGCTTCCGCCCCAAACCACGGCAGGTGTTTCACCCCTGCGCCCTGAACAGGACTACCAGCCATGGTACCGACTTTTTCGACAGCCTGGAGCGCTCAACGGAGCGCTTTTTTGTATGTGCGCGTTATTTGAAATAGGGTTCGGGATGTACCACGTGCTCATCCTCGGGGTTGATACGACCAAGCGCGCGGTCATAAAGCATGATGGCACGCTGAATGGCAAAATGGCCGTACCGCGAACGGATATCATCAATGGTGTGCTCCAGAATCTGTCTCTTTTGACGCGCCGCATCTTCCGGAAGGAAGGAAAGCTGCATCAGTGTGCCTGCGGGGGCAAGCTGACTTACGCTTACGCCCAGCGAGCGAAGCGGCGTACCTTCGCGCCAGTTCTCCAAAAGCAGCGCATAGGAAGTCTGAAACAGATCAAAGCTGCAATCCGTCTGGTATTCGAGCTTTTGCTGGCGTTGATACCAATCCAGCGAAGCATTGCGGATGAAAACCTGAACCACACGCCCAATAACGCCGTGTTTGCGCATGCGCGATGCGACACTCTCGCAAAGTCCATAGAGGGTGATGCGCGCATCATGCAGCGCAACGATATCGTGCGAGGCTGTGATGGAATTCCCCACGCTTTTCATTTTCACAGGAGCGTCTTCCGCGATGACGGACGCCGCATCATTACCGCGCGCAAAACCACTGAGCATAAGTCCGGTTTTGCCAAACAGCGCACGCAGGGCGGAAGGCTCGGCTGCGGCTAATTGCCCGATGGTAAAGATGCCCACCGCGTGCAGCTTTTTGGTGGTCGCGCGGCCGATGAACAGCAATTCATCCACCGGCAGGGGATCAAGTACGGTGTGACGGTTTTGCGCGCACACCAGGCTAACGCCATCCGGCTTTTTGAGATCACTCCCCAGCTTGGCAAACACGCGATTGTCGCTTACGCCAACGCTTAATGTCAGACCTGTCTCTTCCCGTACGGTGTGGCGCAGGTGATTTGCAATGCGCAGTCCATCGGTCATATCTGTGCCGGGGTCGGAAACGTCCAACCAGGCCTCGTCCACGCCGAAAGGCTGTACACGGTTAGTATAACGAGCGAAGATGCGGCGCACCAAACCCGCGTAGCGGAGCACCTGCTCGAAATCCGGCGCGACGGTGTTCAGGTTAGGGCAGGATTGGCGCGCTTGCCATATGGCCTGCCCGGTGATGACCCCCTTCCGCTTGGCAGGCATATTCTTGGCCAGTACGATGCCATGGCGCAACGTGGGGTCGCCGCATACCGCTAAGGGTTGTTCGCGCCATTCGGGGTGGGTAATACAGGCGATCGACGCATAGAAGTTATTCAAATCGGCATGCAGCACTACTTTTCCCATTTGGTTTCCTCCCTGTTGGCATAGAAATTCATAGGAAATAAAGCATTTGCGGCAAGCCGTCAAACGCGTTAACCAGAGATAATAGAACTATTGTTCGTGTTAATTATACAAACAATAGTTCTCGTTTGCAAGCACAAGATATGGGAATAAACGTTCGTTATATACACAAGGGATAGAATGATGCGGGTGAAGGCAGGCACAATCATCAGCAGCAGAAAGGAACGGGCGTATTTGCACAGCCAAAGATGCAACTGGGGAGAACAACAAGGGTTACCAGAGCATAAAGCTGTTGTTACCCAGTACTGATGTCGTTTGATTTACCATGCTAACGCGTATGATGCTTTCGCGATGGAAACACCTATGCTATAATAACTCGTTGATATAAGACAACGAATTGTGCTTGCAATAAAGAGCAGGGCAAAGAACATGCGCACAGGTCTGATGACGCGTTTCGCGAGCATCAGCCTGTGTGAGCGTGTCAGTAGCAAAGGAGTAGAGGTATGATCCGTTTAACGCTGCGCAACGAGCGCGTGTTGGCCTATATTCAAATCGTCATTGGCTGCGTATTGGGCGCGGCCGCCTATCCCATGTTTTTGGTACCCAATTCGATTGCCCCGGGCGGACTGACGGGTATTGCAACCATACTGAACGCATTGTTTCGTTTGCCGGTCGGCATTACGAGCCTCGTGATGAACATACCGCTTTTCATCATTGGGTATCGCTCCATGGGACGGGTGTTTGCCTTCCGTTCTTTGATGGCTACGATCCTTTTCTCGCTGCTGATTGACTGGCTGCCGTTGCCCATGCTCACGCATGATCAGCTTCTGGGTTCGCTATTTGGCGGCGCGCTCATGGGGGTTGGTTTGGGGCTGATTCTTCGCGGGAGCGCGACCACAGGCGGAAGCGATATGGTTGCGCGGATGGTGCATGCGCGTTTTCAGCATATCTCTGTAGGCGCGTTTCTATTCTTTATCGACTGCTGCGTGGTACTGGCGGCTGGGTTCTTCATTACGGCGGAATCCGCACTGTATGCGTTTATCAGCATCTATGTTGGTTCGCGCGTTGTGGATTTGATTGTGGAGGGCTTTGACAAGCAAAAAGCTTGCTATATTATCACAGAGCGGTTGGAAGCTGTAAAGCATAAACTTATGGGTGAGCTGGGGCGAGGACTTACCGTGATCAGCGCCCGCGGCGGGTTTCAGGGAGAAGAGCGGCCGATGCTCCTGTGCATTGTATCCGCGCAGGAAGTCTCGCGGCTGAAGACCATTGTGCGCCTGGAAGATGACCGCGCGTTCGTATTTATTACCGATGCGCATGAAGTGCTGGGCGAAGGCTTTCGAGATTTGAAGGAACATGTGTGAATCTCACAATATGGTACTACGGATGGTTTTGAAACAGCATATGGTGGAAGTATGAATACACAGGTGAAAACCATGGTGGAATGCGGTTTGCCATCATGCAGAAAGCCGCGGATTGAAAACAAGGGCAATCAGAATTGCGCAATGCGCGAGAAACCAGCCTTCCTGTCTATGTTGATCTTGTCGTGCGGCCATTTTTGGGTTTTCCTATAAAACGGAATAGCCGCAGAGCATGGCGAACCAGCGGTAACGCCACGCTTTGCGGTTCAAAACACGAGCTTGTTTTATATTTGCGATGCATTCATCCGCACAAAAACCAGAGAAAGAAACAAGTCGTCACCAGCCTCAAAACGCGTGATGCCGCCGTACTTCTCTACCACCGCTTGTACAGAGCGTATTCCCACACCTTCTCCGCTGTGTTTGCTGGACATCAGCTTTCCATTGCTGGCCATGTTTACGCCAGGATAACTGTTTTCGCAGGTAATGCGCAGGTGATCGTTCTTCATGGTAGCATGAAGCTTGATTTTTCGGGTTTCCATCGACGCTCGGATGCAGGCTTCCACAGCGTTTTCAAGCAGATTGCCAATGATGATGCAAAGGTCGATTTCTTGCATAACACCTGTATCTGCTGGGATTTGAAACAACACATCGGTGATAATGCCCACGTTGCGAGCCATAAAAACATAATGGGAGGCCACTGCATTGATGGCCGTATTCTCGCATAGCTGCAACTCCGGATTGCCGGGAATCGCTTCGATCAAACCATCAATATATCGATGCAGTTTTTCTGTTTCCGCATGTCGGTTCAAATCCCGTATGACAGTCAGTTGATGGCGAAGATCATGCCGTTGCCTGCGCACTTCCAGGTCATTGTGCGTAATGCTCTCGTATTGCCGCTTATAAAGCAGCAGTAATTGATTGGCTTGTTTCATTTCCATTGTCAAAATAGCGTGGTCAGCGTTGGCTTTGAATGACTCCTGAATCAAACGGCTGATGGCAACCCCAAGCGCGATGACAAAAGCAAGCACGCCCAACTGAAAAAAGAGTGTGAAGTAGCTAATAAAACGGAACCAGTAGTTGAGCACTTCAATCACAACAGCGATGGACAATAACAGAATGGCCGGAGCGAAGCGATGCGCTGCAACGTTATGGTGATGAAAATGTTCCCAAAGAACAACGCCAGCAAACAGCAAGAATCCTACGGGAACAATAATGTGAAACCAGTACAGGCTTCGGATAAAATCTACCTTCCCAGTAATCTGCAATAGAATTGCCGTTAAGATGGTAAAAGCGTGTATGTATAGCATGGCGAGCAGTGGCCATCGGGTATGTGGTTCAAGCACCAGCAGTCCAAAACGCAAGAATGAGAATGTCATAAAGAACAACCCAAGATAGGTCATATGATACAGAAGCGTTGGATACGGAATGATAAAGGCCGTCAGGTCACATTCACCAAAGCCCCACGCGCCTGATGAAAGCGCAAAGAGCCCAAGCCAAAAGAAAGCCTTGCCGGATGATGTGCGTCCGACAATGGGCAAAGAAAATAAAGTCATGAACACGCCGATAATGAGCAGAAGCGTGGAGAAGAGGAATGAGAAGCCCTCCGCAACGAAGAACCGGGCAAAGATGCTTAGTCGATCACCTGCATAGAGTCGAGGCAGGGATAATGTGGAGCGTTGCGTAGGCGAAACGTACTCCATACGTAGTTCGACTGTCCCACCCTCCTGCGGCAAATCAATGATACTTAGCAGCGTAGGGGGATCGTTCATCATTTCCAGATACGTTCCAGTTTGACCGATGTCGGCGCTTTGAACGCCATTAATATAGACTTTTAACTGCGAGAACACCGTTTTCACCAGAAGGCTCTGCGCTTTGCCAACAGTCAAACTGGCATGCACAACGACTTGCGAGCCTGGCGGGAGTGGACTCAATGAAGCCGGCAACGTGATTTGACGCGTAGCATCTGTGTCCGTTTCCAGTGCGACCTGCGTTACAGGAACAGCCAGTCTCTTAAGCAGCAGATGGGTTGGTTGTTTGCTGGCAGCCACGATGAATATGTATGTGGCGGCAATAATCAACAGGCATAAGAGTATTGAGAATACGCTACGGTTCTTGAGCCAAACAAGCACGATACGATCCCCTTTCTGGTGTAAGCGCTTTACGGTGATTTCACAGAGGAAGGAGGGTTACGGTCTGCAAAATCCACATAACGCTGTAGAATCTGGCTCGTCTCGTTCTGTCGAATATACACTTTGTCGCCGTTGGTCATGATGAAGTCTTTATCCGCCTGGCAAACGTGGTTGAGATTCACAATATAACCGCGATGACAGCGGCAAAAACAAGCATCGGACAGCATGTACTCCAGTTGGTCGATGGGCACACGCGTGCTCAGCGTTTCATCGCAGGTATGGATCAAGCACCGCTTGTTATCCGCCTGAATATACATGATTTGGTGCAACACGATATCTCGCGGTTTGCGATCAATCATCAGTGTTATTGTGTCTTCCTGTGGCGCTTCCGCATCAAGGCACCGTCGCCAGACTTCTTCAATGTGTTCTGCCGTTATCGGCTTGAGAATATAGTGTGACGCTTGGACAGCGAAGCCCTCCAGCGCATAATCCGCGCTGTGCGTCATAAAAACCAAGGGACAGGAATCACCATCAGCCCGGATTTTCTCCGCGATACGGATGCCTAATGTATCGCCCAGAAACATATCGATCAAAAGCAGGTCATACTGCCCCGGACGATAGCTGCTCATCAATGCGGCGCCAGTATGAAAGCGGCTGATATCAAAAGGGCGTGATTTCGCACGCAAACTTGCCTGAATCAAACTAATCAGTTGTTCCATTTCAGCTTCATGATCTTCACAAATGGCAATACGTAAAAGATGCAAGCGATTGAAACCCTCCTGACGTTAGGATTATTAACAACGCACCTTTGATGCTTAACACGTTTTTGTGAAAATGTCAATCAGTATTCGCGACGCGCAGACCGTATGCACAACGTAACCCACATCGTGGTATACTCTGTTAGGCCACAACAAGTGACCTGAAAGATCTTTGGAGGTATGGATGATGAAAAGAATGATTTCCCTGATGCTGGCGTGCGTGTTTATGTTCGCCATGGTTGCCACTGCGCAGGCAACGCCCTTCTATCTGGAAGCTGCCGGCGTATCGATTGAAGTACCGGAAGGCATGACAGCACAAGATATGTCCACAGATACCAGCTTTTTGCTCGGGATCACAGTGGATGCGGATCCCAGCCTGAAATTTGCATATGCGTTGAGCTATGTTGAAGAGTTTGAAGATAAGTACATTGAGGACTTGACAGAGGACGAAGGCAATATGCTCATGCAGAGCATCGCCGCTTCCATCGAGGATCCGCAGTTTGGCGCAACAGAAATTGATGAGTACAAGCTGCTGCTGGTTGCCTCTGGTGACGGCTCGCAGCTGCACTTCATCTCCCTGCTTGGCGGATGGCTGTGCGATGTTGCGGTTGGCCGTTCCGATAGCAGCCTTACCGATGATGACATCCAAGCCGCAGCGGATCTGTTGCTGAGCATCCAGTTTGAAGAGGACGATGCTTCGGCAGATTACGAAGAAGCTGAGTAGGATCCAAACTTTTACGGCTCAGCAAATGACGAAAACTTAACAGAGAAAGCACCGATAGCCTACAGGGCTCTCGGTGCTTCTTTGATATGAAACCATCCGTAACAACCAAATGAAGGACATGCGCGGTGTAGCATAATCGATCGCTGGAAGCATCCGGGTACTTTCGAACAAGCGTATAAAAGCAGAGACAGCAATCAGGCTTTTACGGTCAAATACTCATGTAGGGTAATCGCATATACAGTGGTCATCCCATTCGTTTTGTCGGGCAATTCCGCAATGAGTTTCATGCCGTTTTTTTCTGCCACCCGTCTTGAGGCGGTATTCGTATATTTCATGTATGAGTAAACCGTACTGAGTTTTAAACCTTCGAAAGCGTAATCTCTGCATGCCTGAGCCGCTTCGGAAGCATACCCTTTGCCTGTATATGCTTTGTTGATATGATAACCTATCTCCGGTTCAAGTTTGCCATTGATTTGCTGCATTGTAATACCGCAATCTCCAATGAACAGCGCGCTTTCTTTCAGGATAACAGCCCAAAGGCCATAGCCGTAGGTTCGATAATTTTCCAGATTCCAATCAATCCACTGCTTTGTTTTTTCGAGAGAAAACGGTTGGGGATAGTGTGCCATTGTTTCGGGATCAGACAGAATAACATGCCAATTCCGAAGATCATCAATCGTTAATTCTCGTAAAACAAGCCTTTTGGTTTCCAATACCATTTTGTCCTCTTTCTCCATCTGCAAATCGTTTGTACAGATAAGCTTATGGTACGACACATCTTTGCGTTGCCAATTGATTATGGCATTTTGCAAGCACAGATATCTGTACGCCATTGCAGACGATGGCGGTGAATCATGGAAAGGGCGTTTGTGCTGAAGGATGAATGCAAGCTTTACGCAAGGCCACCGAAACATTCGATGGCCTTGAAGAGAAGAGGGTTCGCGCTTAAGTCACAGGCATTGGCGTGAGCGTGAGCGTTCCTGCGGCACTATTCCTTGTTTAGCGGCCAAAAAGCTGGAAAGCGCTGTTGGTCGGGTAAACTTGCGTCGTCTGCCGCGTGCTGAAGCCGGCATTGTCCACAAAACGGATTGCATAATTGTACAACTCGTTTAGCGAAACATAACCATCACTGTTTGCATCGGCATACAGGGAGGAAATCCTTGTGGAAGAAAGCTCATTCCAACCAGTGCCATAACATACCCCGCGTGTGAAAACGCCAGTATAGATGCCGTTGATAACGCTTTCATAGGAGGATTGATCTTTGCTGGCGGCAACCAGCACGTAATATCCGCCAGTAGCTAAGTTGGATTTACCCGCACTGGCGAAAGCGCTGATAAACGCCTTCGTGAATGATTCCGCATCGCCATCGTTCATACTCTTGCCGATCATGTTACCGCTGTGGCACGCATCGATGATGACGATCTTCCTTCCGGCAATGGTATCCAGTTGATTGCGAAGCGCCGTCGGCGTGATGATGTTGAAATCGACCCCGACCAAAGAACCGAGGGTTGCGCTATCGGTGGAGTACAAACCATGGCCGGAATAGTAGAACAAGGAAACATCATTTTCCCCTGCGCCGCTAAATGCGCTGGTGATGTTGGATAAGATGCCCCCGGAAGTCAAATCGGTTCGCAGGATACTGCTATAAGGGGTACGCGTCATATTGGCAAGCATGCTCCGCATGGCCGTTGCGTCATTGATGGTGCCGCGCAGGAGGCTTGAAGTGCCCGTATATGCTTGGCCGATTAACAGGGAGCGATAGGTTGGGATGATCAGTTGTGTTTGATGAACACGCGTCATATTGGAGTTGAACTGCTTTGTGCCACCAATTCGGATGGTACGCAACTGGAAGTAAGCGGTTTCTGTAGCGCTTGCAAAGGTGGCCGTGCAAGCGCGTGTGGCGCTGGATACAACAGCATATCTTGTAAAGACGATGCCATCATTGCTGGTGAACACTTCATACCCCGTAGCGCCCAGCGCACCGTTCCAGGATACCTGTGCCTGCGTATCATTTAACCTTGTTACTTGAATACCCGAAGGTGCATTGAGCGGGTAAGCGCTTGTATAGTTGGACATAGCGCTGTAGGCAGTATCAGTAGCGGTAGTAACGACAGCGCGCACTTTATAGAAGCTGTACTGACCGACCGGGCAGGTACGATCCGTAAAGCTGGTACCCGTGAAGTAGCCAAGGTAGGTGGAGTAGGGGCCGGCAGCAGTGCTGGCACGGAAAAGCTGATAGCCCGTGGCGCCAGTGACGGCGCTCCAGTTGACTGTCATTGAGGAGGCGTTTGGAGAATGCGTACTTGTGAATACAGGTGCATCAATTCCTACCAAGCCAAGTCTTGCGGCACTGTAGGGACCCATATACGTACTGGCATCAATGGTGCGTTCCGCGCGGATTTTGAAATAGTAGGGCTGACTGGACAGCCCGCTGACCAAACTGGAGCGTGCGCTCGCACCAACAGAGCCATATAGGCTATAGCTGCCGTTTACTTCTGTCGCATAGAAGATGCGATAACCAGTTGCGCCGCTCACACCGTTCCAATTCACTGTGACCGAACTGCTGCTGGTTGTGCTGACGCTGGTGATGGTCGGCTGACCGACCGGGCTCATGTTGAGGGTATTCGAGGTAAGTGTTCGGTAAACCGTGCCGCCCACATTGGTAAAAGCAATGATCTTATAGCTGTTGATGCTTCCGCTTACAGCGGTCGTATCCACATAAGCGTTGAGAGAACCGGGTACATACGCAAGGTATGAGAATGCGCCTGTGCGGCCGGTCTGGGTTGTGTTCGCGCGATAAATATAGTACCCATCGATAAAGCTATAGTATGCCCAGCGAAGCTGGATACCGTTGCTTGTACCGGTAGCAAAGCAGCTTGTGAGGGTGGGTTGGGTATAGGGATTGGAGGATACCGCGCGGAATCCGTAATAGGTTAGGCTGCTGTCAGAAATCAGACGGACAAACATACGATTGCCGCGCACCGTAACGCTGCGGCCAGCCAGCGTATTGCCTGTAAACTGTGCGTAATAGCGGCCTGCTGCATCATAGATCACAACATAATCATACCCGGGCTCAACATAAGTGTCTGCGCTGAAGGAAACAGTCACGCGCGCTGCATCGCTGACGGTATACACCCAGGTTGTATCGGTGTTGTTATTATAGGGGTGGCTGCTTTGGAGCTCGGATACACTGCTGACGTAGATATACGATGTTCTTGTTCCGGTTACATCGGCGGTATCTGTGATGCTGCGGTTCACAAGCTGGGAACCGAGCTTGCCGGAAACGCCTTTTGCAGTGGTAGTTTCCGTTTCTGTTACCGTTGGTTGTATAGTGGCGCTTTCTACGGGTGCCTCTGTTGGCGCTTGTGTTTCGGGTGAGGCGGTTTCAAGGATCGAATATGCTGCTGGGAAAAGCGGTTTGGAGGGGTCATCCTGATAATACACAAGAGTGGACGCTTTAAGATTCCCCGCTTCGCTTTGCAGCGAAATAATCTCCTGTTCGGTAAGCGGATAAAGGTTTTCTGCATCCGTATAGGCGGTGAGGAGCTGACCATCGGCATTGAATGCGATCAAAAGTCGATCCGGGGAGCCTCCCGCATCAGGACGTTGCACCGCATATGCGATAACATCCTTGGACATGGCATAGATTGCGTCATCCCAGCCGCGTGCGGTTTCATATAGCGTTGAACGATTCAGGAAACGCACATAACCGCTGGAAAAATCGAGTAATTCGGTGAGGTCGTTCGCCGTTGGTTCGGTAGGTTCGGCAGTAGGCGTTTCTGTTGGCTCGGCAGACTGTGAAGCAGTTGGATCGGGTGATGGGGTAGCGGTGAGTTCAACCGTTGGCTCCGCAGTAGGCTCAACCGTTGGCTCCGCCGTGGGCGCTTCGGTTGGTGCTTCGGTTGGTTCTTCGGTTGGCTCAGCGGTTGGTTCTGCGGTAGGCGCCTCGGTAGGCTCCTGTGCAGGCGTTGCCGTTACCTCCTGCGTTGTTTCTGTCATCTCAGAAACAAGTGTATCCTCTGAACGGCTGAAACCGGATGGCGTAAACACGATCATTACCGTCAATAAAAGCGCCAGCAAGGTATGAAGCAGGCGGTTTTGATTCATGTGATCAACCTCCAAAACGTAATGGTATCATGCATAAAAACATACTACCATGTATGGCAAACCAAGTCAATCCAATGCTATGGTTGTTACTGGTGTTACTCGGTAATGATAATGTGAAACCTCATTTACGATCCTATAAAACAAGGATTTGAACACAACGATAAGTTAAGCACAACAGGGGAGGAAGACAGGTAGAATTATGGTGCATATTCATGCATATCTGCGACCTTGAATATGCACGACAATTCGTTTTGGTTGTAAACCGTGATGTAATGTCATTGCCGTTTGATATTTGCTTACCCCATTACAGGTTGTATACTGATGTTGCCTCCTATACCGCTTACGCAGTTTCGCTTTGCACTTTCCGCAGTGCGCTGGCAACCACATCATCCATATCATAGTAGGCATATTCTCCAAGCCGACCGCCAACAATCAATGATGCATCCTGTGCGGCGAGCGCCGCGTACTGCTGGTACAACGCGGCATTCACCGCATCATTGATCGGATAGTACGGTTCTACCCCCAGCTGCCATTCATGACTATATTCACGACTGATTACCGTTTTCGGCTGTGTGCCAAACGCAAAATGCTTATGCTCAAGAATGCGGGTATAGGGCGTTTGGGAGTCGGTGTAATTGACAACCGCGTTGCCTTGGTAGTTGGGCATATCCAGCACTTCGGTTTCGAAACGCAGGCTCCGGTAAGCCAGCGCACCAAAACGATAATCAAAGAGCGCGTCAATCGCGCCTGTGAACACGGTTTTCTTCGCCAGAGCAGTAAACGCGTCCCGTTCCTTCAAGTAATCCACATTTAGCCGAACCTGAATACCATCCAGCATCCTTTGCACAATCGCGGTGTAGCCATCCACGGGGATGCCCTGGTAAGGATCATTAAAATAGTTGTTGTCATAGGTAAAGCGAACGGGCAACCGCTTAATCAATGACGCGGGAAGCTCCTTGCAAGGCCTGCCCCATTGCTTTTCCGTATAGCCCTTGATTAGCTTCTCATAGAGATCGGTGCCCACCAGATCGATAGCCTGTTCCTCCAGATTGCGCGGGACTGTAATGCCTGCCGCCTGCCGCTGCCTGGCAATTTCCGCTTCGGCTTCGCGCGGCGTAATCACACCCCAGAGCTTGTGAAATGTATTCATGTTGAAGGGCAGATTGTACACCTGTCCTGCGTAAATGGCGATGGGACTATTGACGTAATGGTTGAAACTGGTGAATTGGTTGATGTATTGCCAAATCGCCTTGTCATGGGTATGGAAAATATGCGCGCCGTACCGATGCACCTGTATGCCCTCGGTTTCATGGGTGTAAATATGCCCCGCCACATGGCTTTTCTTCTCGACAACCAGGCACCGTTTGCCACGGTTCGTCATTTCACGTGCGAATACGGCGCCGTAAAGCCCCGCACCCACAATCAGGTAATCGTACTGTCTGTCTGAAACCATGATGCCACCTCCAAACGCCTGTATAAAGACAATCGATATCACTTGCTTGTCAAACCCACTGCGCCATGCGGCTATTGCTGCTGATAAGTAAACTTTCGCTTCAGGAAATTCACGATTTTACTGCCCCAGCGTTGTGTCTCTAAGTGTACGACACGGACTTCCTGATAGCGTACCTGATGGTGTAAAAGCCATACGTCTAACAGCCGCTCCGACAGGTATCCAAAAACGCGTTGATCTTTAGCGGTGTAATGGGAGATATCCAAGTCCTTTTCAACTTGAAACAGGATGGAGAACAGCCAAGCACAATAGGGCTGAAACAGTGTTTTGCGCATAATGAACATATTGAAACGGTGCCCGCTTCGCCGTTGCATAACGGCATCCCACGCGGGGAGGTATGCTGGATAGAGCATGGCTAGCGTTTTTCTGGTTTGGATTAAGTCTTGGGCATTGTGCGCATGGACGTATTGGCTCTCATTGGTTTCGATCCAGTAATGCCGCTTTTTAGGCAGCAGGACATCCGTACGTGCCAGTAGGCGTTCGGCTTGCGCTTCGCTTAGCATTTGCTTGCGTTTTGACACAAACGGGCACCCGGCTGCAAGGTAACGTCTGTAATGGGCAAGCCCATACATATCCGCATCAACGTTTTTCCATAGCCAGTAAAGCGCGGTCAACTCGCAGAAGGTCGCATTCTTCTGGCTGATGTGTTCGCCCGCATCATCACGCTGCCATCCTAGCGATTGCTTGCCCAATGCGCCGACCTGTACAGGCATGTACATCGCGTTTTGCGGCATCCAGTATGGTTTGTGAGAAGCGACGGCTATGGTAATTTTTTGCATGAATACCTCTATGTTCCGTCTGTTACCCTTAGGTGGCGACGGTTATTCTTAACCACGGTGTCGATATGCTGTGAAATTAATTTGCATCATCTTTTGTAGGGAACACCTTCTCGTCATTCAACCACGCGCCGAAGATGGTCATGAGCAGGATTTTGAAATCCAGGCCAACGCTCCAGTTTTCAATGTACCAGATATCATGACGAATACGTTCCTGTATGCTGGTATCCCCACGGAACCCATTCACCTGCGCCCATCCAGTGAGCCCGGGTCGCACCTGATGTTTGACCATATAAAGCGGTATGCTCTCACGAAACTGATCCACATAGTAGGGTACTTCCGGCCGTGGCCCTACCAAGCTCATATCGCCTTTCAATACGTTGATAAGCTGGGGCAGCTCATCGATGCTCAGCTTACGCAGGAAGCTGCCAAAACGTGTACGGCGCGGATCGTTGCCAGTCGTCCAGCCGCTATCTTCCTGCGTGTTAAGACGCATGCTGCGTAATTTGAGCATTGAAAACACACGCTTGTTAAGCCCTACGCGTTGCTGTTTGAATAAAACGGGGCCAGGGCTTGATAGCTTCACACCGATGATTGCAATGAGCAGCACAGGGGATGCCACTATGAGCATCGCAATGCTCAGCAGAATATCGATGGAGCGCTTGATAAATGCAAACCCGATGTTATCCAGCGGATTGCTGCGCAAGCTGATAAGCTTGGATGCCCCAATAATCTCGATGGTGGGGTGCGAGGGGATGATATCATTATAGAATGGAATGATGCCTACCTTTGTGCCGTTTCTTTCGCATATCGTAATGGCGGGGAGGGTTTGCTCAATCTCATCAGGTTCAAGGGCGATGACCACCTCGTCGATGCCGGGGTTACGGAGCAGGTCATCCAGCATGTCAAAATCGCCTAATAAGGGCATGGTTGGCAACTGTTCATCGTGTGATTTGCCGATGAAACCATCAATTTGAAAGCCAAAGCCTGGCGAGCCAGCGATGCTTTGGGCGTACTGACGCGCGAGTTTGCCCGTGCCCACGACAATCACATGTTTTTGGTTGAGGCCGCGTGCGCGCATCGAGGTTAGTATCTGGCGAAGCAAGAAGCGCTTGGTACATAGCAAGAGCGTGCTGCCCAGGAAAAAGACACCCAGCACGCCGCGCGAGAAGTCCTGCAAACGGAACAGGTAGAGTATCGCACCGATGCTTAGCACACCAATCACATTGGCTTCGACGGTGATCACAACATCATACTTCAGACGGCGTATGCGGGCGGGGCTGTACATGCCCATCAAGGCAAGAATGAAGACCATCGCCGCGGCATAGAGAAACGCAGCCAGTGCGACGTCACGGCGCATCAAGGCCAAATTGGCAATGTTCATGGGATCGCCCTGCAACAGATCGAGCCAGAACCAAGTTGCAAACAAATACGCAACCAAAACGATCACACCATCGGTGAAGATGTTGATAGCGTTCAGGATACGTTGGTTTTTCTTGATCATTACAAACCTCCGCTGCCGCATGGCAGTATAAACTTGAAATGTATCCCTGCGCCAGGGATAGCGAACCGGATTCGCTTCACACGTGCGAAAGGCAGGCGTTTACAGCGCAGGGTCAAGGCTGCGCTTCGATGCGGGCGGATACAGCTCTTGCGCAAAGACAATGACCGCGCCAGAAATGGCAAAATACATCATATCCATCACATTGCCGGAGAACAGGGGGTAAATTTCTGTAATGCCATTGACGGCAATCAACACAGGAAGCATGGCAAGGAAGCGGTGCTCAAGATGCGAACGCTTGCCGAAAGCCAGTTGCAGACAGCTCCGGAACACAACAAACAGAAATCCAAGGTACAGCAGCAAGCCTGGGATGCCTCCCAGCAGAAGCATTTCCAGATACGCGTTATGCATATGGAATTCGCTGCGGCCAACCGACGAGGGGATGCGCGCCACAACATGGTCAGGCGCACCAAACAGCAAAGCGCGGGGGTTTTCGGCAAGGTAGGTTAAACCTGTTTGCCATATTTCCACACGCATATTGAAGGTGCCAATGTCTTTGAGCAGAATACGGGATTCATCCATGTGTACGGCATTATCCGCCGCTGTATCGTTGGGCGTTTGCACAATGGTTTCTACCGTATCGGCAGGTGCTTGCGCAATGGCTTCTGCCGTATCGGCGGGCGTTTGTGTAATGGCTGCTTCCGCAGCGCGTTGCGAGGCGGTGAGGCTGGACAGATTTGATATCACGCCCACAGAAAAGGTTAACGCAACATAGACGATCAGCGTTACGGCAAGCATACTCACTGTACCAATCACCCATTTGACCCATACGCGTGATTTGCCCTCAAACGCATGATGGCAGACGAGCCAAAAGACGGCAAAACCAATGCCGCAGGCTGCAAGTAAAATGGCGGTGCGGCTGCCTGTGAGCGCAATCGCAAGGCTGAGAATCAACACGCCTGCCGCCAGGAGAAGCTTATACAGTATTGCCCGGCTGCGCAGCAGAAGGTACATCAGCAGGTAAAGCCCGATGACAAACGCGCTGCCCACTTCATTGGGGTGATAGCGGAAGAGAAACAATCGATTAATACTGACATGGATACGCTCATCGGAAAGCGGTGTGGAAAAGGGGGTTCCAGTCAAAACCACCCCGATGCTAAGCGCTGCCAGCAGGAGCATGAGCACGCCATATACAAGCGACAGCATTGCAAATCCGCCCGCGCGCTGCCCAGCATGCAGCGTTGGGATTACAATCAGGAAGCTGATAAAGCTGATAAACACACCCAGTATAAAGGTGCGATTATAAATGAGATACGCATCGCCGTTAATCAAACAGGAAAGAAACAGCCACAACACCGCGCCCATGGATAGTGCAAACCCCTTGGGTAACAGAGCGCGTCGAGAATAGAACATTAGCACCGCAGACGCGATTACCGCTGGCCAGAGGTAGATCATGTTGATCTTCTCCGCGTGGGAAGGCGAGAACCAGAAAAAGACTCGCATCACGAGCAGAAGGCTGATGAATAGCAGATACCATCGATCCTGAGCCCATTGGGTTAATCTCTTGACGCGATTAAGCATAGTTCGAATATTCTCCTCGTATCCACAGCATAACGCCCGCCCAAAACCGATATGACTTGTGTTTTGGGCAAGACTAACCATATAACGTGGTTTCTTGAATAGATCATGCTTATTATAGCTTGATTTTTCCACTGACGCAAGCATGCGCGGTGCCTTGGTTATCATTGGAAGCAGGGGGCGTTGCCATACCGATTAACGATGCTGAAACATCGCCAAACGCTTGACTTGAAGGCCCTTAAAACATGCCAATGAATGATGCCCCACAAGAAAATGCCTCTCAAACTGGCAGAGAGGCATTTGAGCGAGGGTGCATGTAGTGTCTTGACGCTTACACACCTGTGAATGTGTTGAAAAAGCGGATGTACTTGATCATTATATCCGCCTGCCACCAATTTTTGCTGATGCTCCATTGCTCAGGAAAAGCCGCCCAGTCCCATGGGATGTTCCATGTTCCATCCGCCAACTGCGTACGCGAGATATACGCGCATTCCTGTTTGCACATCTCTTGCAAATCCGGATAGAAGGCGGATGAACGGTCATGGATAAAATGGGATGGTTTACAGACGTACGAATTCGGCCATGTTTCAACATCATCAGTTAACACGTGCCGGATTTGGCTTCGCAGTTGTTGGAAAAATGCCGCCATATCCAGCAGTTGCCCGCTGCCAGCTTGCTGAAGAGACTCATAGAGCTGCGTATAGCAGATGACGGTATGCATCGCATCCAGCGGCGCATGCTGCTGGAGGTATTCATATGCCTCCGTAACACCGCTGCACGCTTGCTCGTAGAGGCTACTGCCTTTATCGGCATACACCAACAAAAACCCAAGCAAACTTGCCGTGGGATTGAAGGTAATCTCCTGTGATGGCTCCCAATGCCACCATGGCGCATGCGGGTAGTCGTTATTGGTGGGCACGGTGTTTTGCCACTGATGGCCATTGGAATCCTTGCCCGAAGCTAAATAACGCAGGATGCCCTGCACGATGGGATGATCCCTGTCTGTAAAACGTATCTCTCTGAGAATTTCCGTGGCGGCCCATGTCTGGATTGGCGATGATAGGGGATTCCAGCAATCCGGCTCCAGCGCATGGGCAAACCCGCCATCCTCGTTTTGATAGACAGCCAATGCGTTTAGCACTTCATCTTCGTTTCCATTTTCAAAATGAAACCGCCATCTTGCCAAATCCAGCGGCCTGGCATTTCGATAGATGAAGTCACGAGCCTTTGTAAAGTCCATGAACACATCTCCTTACATCAATGGAGGGTAAGCAATTGACCGCAAATCCTTAACAGTTTAGCAGGAGCGTAACGCGACTACGCGTCGTCCATCTTCAGCACAGCCATAAAGGCCTCGCTGGGTACTTCCACGGAGCCAAACTGGCGCATGCGTTTCTTGCCTTCCTTCTGTTTCTCCAGAAGTTTCTTTTTGCGGGTGATATCACCGCCATAGCATTTTGCCAGTACATCTTTGCGCAAAGCGCGCACGGTTTCCCGCGCGATCACCTTGCCGCCGATGGCCGCTTGAATGGGAATCTCAAAAAGCTGACGCGGGATTACGCCAACCAGCTTTTCGGCGATGCCGCGGCCGCGTCCATACGCCTTGTCACGGTGGACAATGATGGTGAACGCATCACAGATTTCGCCATTCAGCAGTATATCCATTTTGACCAAATCGCTCTCTTGATATCCTTTGAGCTCATAATCAAAGCTTGCGTAGCCACGAGAACGGCTTTTAACCTGATCAAAAAAATCATAGATAATTTCGTTCAAAGGCATGTTATACGTTAGCTTTACACGGCCGCCTTCGTACTGCATATCAAGGAACGTGCCGCGCTTCTCTGCGCATACCTCCATCAGCGTGCCAACGTATTCCTGCGGCGTGTACACGGTAGCCATTACAAAAGGCTCTTCCATTTTAGCGATTTCCCCGATGGGGGGGAGGTTCGTGGGGTTGTCCACGGCAATCATGGAACCATCTGTTCGATAAACATGGTAGATTACACTGGGCGCGGTGGTGATGATGTTCAGGTCAAACTCCCGCTCCAAGCGCTGGCTGATGATATCCATATGCAAAAGACCGAGGAACCCGCAGCGAAAACCATAACCAAGCGCTATAGAGGTTTCCGGTTCAAACGTCAGGGAGGCGTCGTTCATACGCAGCTTTGCCAGCGCATCCTTGAGTGCGTCATAATCGCTTCCATCGGCCGGGTAGATGCCGCAAAATACCATGGGGGTCACGGTACGGTAGCCGGGCAATGCTTCGGACGCAGGGCGCGCCGCATCGGTGATGGTATCGCCAACACGCGTTTCGCCGATATCCTTTATGGAAGCGCTGATATATCCCACATCGCCGGCCATCAGCGCATTGCAGGGGAGGTAGCCCGGGCTGAAGGTGCCCACCTCCACCACATCGAACTCCGCGCCGCTTGCCATGAGGCGCATACGCATACCCGCCTTGACCGTACCCTGTTTAACGCGTACAAAGCAGATTGCTCCGCGGTAGTTGTCATAATACGCATCAAAGACAAGCGCTTGTAACGGCGCGGTTTCATCGCCCCGCGGCGGCGGCACACGGTTGACGATCGCTTCCAGCACATCGCCGCAGTTGAGGCCGGTCTTGGCAGAGATCAAGGGTGCGCCTTCGGTATCCAGCCCGATCACATCCTCGATTTCCTGCATGACTTCCTCTGGCCGGGCGCTGGGCAGATCGACTTTATTGACAACCGGTATGGTTTCTAAATCATGCTCTAACGCCAGGTAGACATTGGCCAGCGTTTGCGCCTCAATGCCCTGCGTTGCGTCTACCACCAACAAAGCGCCCTCACACGCGGCAAGCGCGCGGCTGACCTCATAGCTAAAATCCACATGGCCGGGGGTATCGATCAGGTTAAGCGTATAGTTTTGCCCGTCATTAGCTAAATAGGTCATATGCACGGCTTTACTTTTGATGGTGATGCCGCGCTCCCGTTCCAGTTCCATGCTGTCCAGTATCTGTTCAACCATTTCACGGCGTTCAAATACGCCGGTCATCTCCAACAGGCGATCCGCCAAGGTGGATTTACCGTGATCAATATGCGCAATGATACAAAAATTACGGATGTGGGAAAGGCGATCGTTCTGCAAGGCGTTCCCTCCGAAAAACAGAATGGGGTCGCACACGGTGCGGTGCGTTTGGCGTCGATAGCGCAACGCGTTAAGCCTGGGCTTTTCATCGATAGGCGGTTATGATCAATGGTACGCGTTGGTTAGGATTTCCCTTTGCCACTCTTAACAACGCCTGCGGTTTCGCTTACGTGCTGCGAAACTGTAATAGGACAACTGCCGGATTCCAGCTCGCACCGCAGGCGAACCTGTTCGGCCTGCCGTTTTTCTTCCACATCAATTTCCCAATGCAAAAGGAAGGTTAAGAGGCTACGCAACAGGATGATCGCGGCAAGGGTACCCAGCTCATTCCAACCGCTTACGATGACGGAACGCAGCACCTCGCTGCCCACCTTGAACTCCAAACCCAGCATAATGCCCTGCGCAAGCTCGATACGGGTACAATCTTTCTTCTGCAAATAATCAAAAAATCCACGCGCCATGCTGATGACGATTACCAGCATGCCGGTAATTTCAATGAGTAGGATCGCGATACGCACGATCGTCTGGAATACTTGTTCAATATGCTCCATAGTCAAATTCCTCCAAAGATGATATGATGGCACCGAAATCCGCTGATTGCTGCAAGGAGGCGTGCCATGTTGTCATTATACCTGCATTTCCCGTTTTGTAAAAGGAAATGTTTTTATTGTGACTTCTTTTCCATGGCAGCGGAACGGGCGGAAATCGCCGCTTACTGCGCCGCGCTGGAGAAGGAAATATCGCTAATGGCCGGGAAATATGCGCACATGCCTGTGGATACGGTATTCATTGGCGGCGGTACGCCTTCGATTGTTCCGGAATCGTTGATGGACGGTGTGCTGGCGGCGGTACGGAATCACTTTACCATTGCGGAAGGCGCTGAGTTTACGAGCGAAGCAAACCCGGGCACATTGCGGGATGGATGGCTAAACACGATGGTTGCCAACGGCATGAACCGTCTCTCGATCGGCGTACAGGCTCAGCAAGAACATTTACTAAAACTTTTAGGTCGCATGCATGACTTTCCTATGGCGCTTGCAGCCTTTGCAATGGCAAAGAAACATGGGATTACCAATATCAATGCAGATGCGATGTTTGGTTTGCCTAAGCAAGGGGTAAGCGATTATGTAGAGACGCTGCGCGCATTGGCCGACGCGGGCGCCACCCACCTGTCTGCCTATGCCCTGCAAGTGGAGGAAGGGACACTGTTAGCGGCGCAGGTGGCGGAAGGAACTTTGCGAGTACCCAATCAGGATGAAACGGCGGATATGCTGGAGGCGGGCATTTCATCACTGAGCAACCTGGGGTTTGAACGCTACGAGATCTCCAATTATGCCAGGCCAGGCTTTGCATGCAGGCATAATATCGGCTACTGGACGCAGAAGCACTATCTGGGATTAGGCGTGAGCGCCGCAAGTCATCTTCCAGCAAGCCCCGATGCGACGCCCGCGGTGTATACCCGTCGCCAGAACACACATGATATCAAACAATATATGGCAGCACTGGCGGAGGGAGTACTACCGCCCGCATCAGTAACCGGCGTTGCTGCCAAAGAAGCGATGTTCGAAACGGTCATGCTGGGTCTGCGTATGGTACAAGGCTTGCGGTATGCGGATTTTGCCGCGTTGCATGGGCAAACCCTCCAAGCGGTCTACGGGGAGGCGATTCGCAAGCTGACCAACGAAGGGCTGCTGGAGACGCCGTGTGTTAATGAGCCAAGGCTCATGCTTACGGCGCGTGGATTGGCAGTGCAAAACACTGCTTTGATGGCGTTCCTGCAAGAGGACTGATTGCATCCAAGAATACTGAGGGCAAGGCTTTCTTTTTGGCATGGGTGTTTCAGGAAGAAATATTTTGGTCAATTATGGTCAGGATAATGCGCAAAGCGTTGATCTATAAAGATAAGTGAACTATGAACAAACAAAAAATTCACAGCTTCGAATGCTTGACAAAACCTTGAAACAGTCATATGATATGACTATGTTAGCACTCACGTTAAACGAGTGCTAACAACGAAGGTTGTATTTGTTAGCCATGAAGCCCAAGGAGGTGATAGCATGTCGATGGATGCGCGTAAGTTTCGCATATTACAAGCCATCATCGATGACTACATTCTTACGGCTATCCCCGTGGGCAGCCGTACCATCTCCAAGAAATATGAGATGGGACTAAGCTCCGCTACCATCCGAAATGAAATGAGCGATCTGGAGGAGCTTGGCTACCTTGACCAGCCGCATGTGAGCGCAGGGCGCATACCCAGTGCGAAAGCATACAGGCTGTACGTGGATCAGCTTCTCCGCGCCGGCAAAATCCATACGGATGACGCAGCCAGTCTGCGGGAACATTTTACGCGGCGAACCGGCAAGATGGAAGATGTGATCAACCGTGCGGCGCAGGTGCTAAGCAGCCTGACGCATTATACATCGCTGGTGATGAGTCCCAAAGGCGGGGATATGACCATCCGCAATCTGCAGCTGGTACCCGTAACCCAGAACAGTGCACTGCTTGTGATTGTTACGGACAGCGGCATTGTACGTGATGCGGTCATCCATGTAGACAGCGATTTGGACGCGGATGCGCTGTATGCCATCAGCGGAATGCTCACGCAACGCCTGACCTCCCATACCCTGGCGGAGGCGCAGCATGTAATCAGAGCCATGACAAGGGAGTTTGCCGAGAAACGTGCTATGCTGAGCGGCATCAGTGAACTGGTAAGCGAAGTCGAAAGCCAACAGACACAGTCAAAACTGGCTTTCGGTGGCACCAGCAACATCCTGAGTTTTCCGGAGTACAGCGACGTGGAAAAAGCCAGAGGATTCCTTTCGTTGCTGGAGAGCAAAGACACCTTGCTTCGGCTGCTGGAGCAGCATCAAAACGTCGCCTTTACCGTGCGTATTGGCCCGGAGACAGGCGTGCCGGAACTAAGGGATTGTTCTTTGGTAACGGCTACCTACACCATCGGGGATCATACGCAGGGAACCATAGGGGTCATCGGCCCCACGCGGATGCAATATGGGCGCGTACTGGGTGTGCTCAGCGCCATGGGTGAACAGTTGACCCGCCTGTTTGCCGCGGACAAGGAGTGAAGGCAATGCGTGTCAAAAAGAAAAACCAGCAGAACGGGGGAGCCAGACCAAACATGAAGCCTGATAAGGATAAGCAAACAAAGCAAGGCACGGCGCCTGTGGATACAGAGCAGGAAGCGATGGAAACCATGGCGCAAGCGCTCGATAATGATGCCCAATGCGACACACCCAATGAGGAAACCTTGGAGGAACAGGCAGAGCAGGATTTGGAGCAGGCTGCCATGGAGACCATGGCCAATGAGCTTGCAGAGGCGCTGGCCGCTGCAAACGCAAAAGTGGATGAGTATCTCAATCTCGCGCAACGTGTACAGGCGGATTTTGATAACTACCGCCGCCGCAACCAAAGTGCGCGCAGCGAAGCGTTTGAAGATGGCGCAAGGGCTTTCGTCACTACACTGCTCCCTGTTATGGATAATCTGGAACGTGCGCTGGCCGCCGCGCAGGAGTCTACGGACGCCGCTTTGAAAGAAGGGGTGGAAATGGTTCTTAGGCAGCTGGCCGAAGCGCTGCAAAAGCGTGGCGTGACCGTTATCGACCGTAAAGGGGAAGTATTTGACCCGAATCTGGAGAATGCCGTATTGCAAGGCACGCCAGAGGATGGCGAACCCGGAACGGTATGCGAAGTATTCCAAAAAGGCTATCAGATGGGCGGTTGTGTGCTGCGCCACGCGATGGTCAAAGTAGTGGCGGATTGACCGCGCTTTCCCTTTGACGGCAAGGGCTTTATGCCCTTTCCATGGATATAACCAGAATATGACATTTTGCGAATCGCATCGCATGCATTTGTGAGGAGGAACCAGAAATGAGTAAGATTATTGGCATTGACCTTGGTACAACCAACAGCTGTGTCGCCGTATTGGAAGGCGGCGAACCGGTCGTGATCCCAAACGCGGAAGGTGCGCGTACTACGCCCTCCGTGGTAGCCTTTACCAAAGACGGCGAACGCCTTGTAGGGCAGATTGCCAAGCGTCAGGCTGTCACCAATCCGGATCGCACCATTATTTCCATCAAACGTGAAATGGGAACCAACCATAAAGTTGATATTGATGGCAAAAGCTATACCCCGCAGGAAATCAGCGCGATGATCCTGCAAAAGTTAAAAACGGATGCGGAAGCCTACCTTGGCGAAACAGTCACGCAGGCGGTTATCACAGTTCCGGCCTATTTTAGCGACAGCCAGCGGCAAGCCACCAAGGATGCCGGCCGCATTGCGGGGCTGGAAGTGCTGCGCATCATCAACGAGCCTACCGCCGCTTCGCTTGCCTATGGTCTGGATAAGCAGGGCAGCCAGAAGATTCTGGTGTATGATCTGGGCGGCGGCACCTTTGATGTAAGCCTGCTGGAAATTGGCGACGGCGTATTTGAAGTACTGGCGACCAACGGTAACAACCGTTTGGGCGGCGATGATTTTGACGATCGCGTGATCAACTGGATCATCGACAGCTTTAAGAAGGATTATGGCATCGACCTCAAACAGGATCGCATGGCGTACCAGCGTTTGAAGGAAGCCGCAGAAAAGGCGAAGATCGACCTTTCCGGCGTGATGAGCACGAATATTAACCTGCCTTTTATCACCAGCGATCAGAACGGCCCCAAACATTTGGACATGACGCTGACCCGCGCCAAGTTTGATGAGCTGACGGCCGATCTGGTGGAGAACACCATCGAGCCGATGACCAAAGCGCTTAAAGATGCAGGGCTTACGGCTGAGCAGATCGACAAGGTGATCCTTGTGGGTGGATCGACCCGTATCCCCGCTGTGCAGACAGCCGTCAGGAAGATCACCAACAAAGACCCCTTCAAAGGAATCAACCCCGATGAGTGCGTGGCTGTGGGCGCGGCCATCCAGGGCGGCGTACTGGGCGGCGAAGTCAAGGACGTGCTTTTGCTGGATGTTACCCCGCTTTCGCTGGGTTTGGAGACGGAAGGTCATATTTTCACCCGTCTGATCGAGCGTAATACCACCATCCCCACCACCAAGAGCCAAGTGTTCTCCACGGCGGCCGATGGTCAAACGACGGTTGAAATCCACGTATTGCAAGGCGAACGCCCCATGGCGTATGATAACAAGACCCTTGGGCGCTTTCAGCTGACGGGGATTCCCCCCGCGCCGCGCGGCGTGCCGCAGGTTGAGGTTACGTTCAGCATTGACCGCAACGGCATCGTGAATGTATCCGCCAAAGATAAAGGCACCGGCAACGAGCAGAAGATTACCATCACCGCATCCACGAACATGTCGGAAGAAGAAATTCAGAAGCGTGTTAAGGAAGCTGAAGAATACGCGGAGCAGGATCGTGTACGCAAGGAAGAAGTGGAGACGCTCAACCGCGCTGACAGCCTGATTTACGAACTGGAGAAACAGCTGCGTGATAATGACGGCAAGTTGACGGCAGAAGATAAGGCCACCGTGGAGAGCGAAATCGCAGCCTTCAAGAAGGTACGCGAGGGCAATGATGTGGAGCAGATCAAAGCTGCCATTGAACCGCTCACCCAGAAGGTTTATCAGATTTTCGGCAAGCTTTATCAACAGGAGGGCGGCGCGCCTGATATGAACGGCGCCCCCGATATGGGCGGAAGTGCGAATGAGCCGACCCAGAATGATGATGGGACGGTCAACACCGATTTTGATGTAGAATAAGGGCAGGCGCCCTTCCATGGTCGCCTCGGCGGGGCGCGGAGAAAGCTTCGCGCCGTGCCGGGGCATTTCGCAAGTCATGCCTTGCATGGGTATGGACATCCTTGCGCGGTAAACGCAGTCGGGGCGTAGCAAGCGCCGCAAAAAAGTAGGTGAGCATTTGGCAAAACGCGATTATTACGAGGTGCTCGGTGTGCCGAAAACGGCATCCGACGCCGAAATTAAAGCAGCATACCGGAAGAAGGCAAAGGAATGCCATCCGGATTTGCACCAGCATGACAAAACGGCCGAAGAACGTTTCAAAGAGCTTAATGAAGCCAATGAAATCCTCAGCGATGCTGAAAAGCGCGCCAAGTATGACCAATTTGGCTTTGACGGCCCCACAATGCAGGGCTTTGGCGGTGGCGCAGGCGATTTTGGTGGTTTTGGCGACTTTGGAAGTATCTTTGATACGTTTTTTGGCGGCGGCATGGGTTCCAGCCGCAGGCAGGGGCCTATGCAGGGGGAAGACTTGCGGCATGACATCGCCATTACCTTTGAGGAAGCAGCCTTTGGCGTGCAAAAGACATTTGAGTTCATCCGTCACGAGCACTGCGAAGCGTGCCATGGCTCGGGCGCTAAGCCTGGCACACAGCCGCAAACCTGCCCAACCTGTAAAGGCTCCGGCCAAGTGAGACGCGGCGGGGGATTCATGGTCACAGTCAGCACGTGCCCAACCTGCCGTGGCGAAGGGAAAGTAGTGCAGGAAAAATGCACTGCGTGCGGAGGCGTCGGCAAAGTGCGCAAGAAGCGTACCGCAACCGTTAAGATACCCGCTGGTATCGATAATGGGCAAACCATTTTGATGGGCGGACAAGGTGAACCGGGAACCCGAGGAGGACCGAACGGGGATCTTTATATTCGTGTAACGGTCAGGCCGCACAAGCTGTTCCGGCGAGATGGCATGCATTTGCTTTTGGAGATGCCCATCACGCTTTCGCAGGCTACGCTGGGCGCGGAGTTGGAGGTACCCACACTCAAGCAGAAGGCAAAACAGCGTATTCCGGAAGGCACGCAGAGCGGAACGGAGTTCCGCCTGAAAGGGCAGGGATTGCCAAGCTTGCGAGGAGGCGCCGTGGGGGATTTGATTCTCAAGGTACGGGTGGAAGTCCCCAAAAAGCTTACGGAGCACCAGAAGAAATTACTTCGCGAGCTGGAAGAGAGCCTGAGCGGTCGTGAATATGAAGCGAAGAAAGCGTTCATGGACAAAGCGCGCGGTGTGGGTAACTGACGCGAGCGCTGGCGCGGCAGGCGACCATTGCAAACCCTTGCGCAAGCGGCCTTGTCGTGATATGCTACAATCGAAAAGCAACGCCGGAGGCTTATCCGGCATTTGTGAGAGGGCGTTGCCAACCGGGGCACACCCTCTCATAAGCTGTTTGGCAGGTGCTGTATAGAATGGTTGGCTATACTCATGGCACAATCACCAGCACGGGGACGCAAAGCGTTTGGCGTTGTCATCTTTCATGAGATACCAATAGATCGCAGGACGGCGCATGTACGATCCTGCTGCGGTCAAGCCGGGAAAACGCAGAGAAGCATAGTTGTTTGGATGTTTGAGGAGGTTGCCTGATGCAGTGGTGCGAGGCTGTAATTCATACCAATACCCTTGGCAGTGATTGGATCAGTGAATTGATGGTAGATCATGGAGCTACGGGCACGGAAATCATTGATCGAGCGGATGTGCCTGATCCTGCTAAGCCAGGCGTATACTGGGAATTGTACGATCCCGCGTTGCTGGCTGCCATGCCGGAAGATGTGCTTGTGAAGGGTTGGTTCCAGCAGAATGAGCATACGCACGATGTGCTGGCCGCACTGCGCAGCGCGTTAACCGTTTTAAAACAGGAAAATGGCGAGGCGTATGGTGCGCTTACAATGGAGCATAGCGCTGTGGCGGATGAAGACTGGGCGGAAGTCTGGAAGCAGTATTATAAACCCTTTCGGATTGGGCAACGGCTGATTGTTAAACCCTCCTGGGAACCATTTGAACCCAGTGAGGGGGATGTAATCGTGGAGCTGGACCCGGGTATGGCTTTTGGGACCGGCACACACGAAACTACTTTTATGTGTATGGAATTACTACAGAAGCATTTGCAAGCGGGGGAAAACGTGATGGATGTGGGCACGGGCAGCGGCATACTGGCGATTGCAGCGGCCAAGCTTGGCGCAGCGCAGGTGCTGGCCGTTGATATTGACCCTGATGCGGTGCGCGTTGCGCAACAGAACATTCAAAACAACGGTGTGGCGCAAACCGCGCGTGCTGTGCTGGGCGATTTGGTTGACGGGGAAACACTCCCATGCGGGTTGGCGGTGGCAAACATTGTCGCGGATGCAATCTGCATGCTGGCAAAACCGTTGACACGGCACCTGAGGGTAGGCGGGCTGTTCATCTGCTCGGGTATCATCCGTGAACGGGAGGCGGATGTGATGGCGGCTGCTAAATCGGCAGGATATCAACGCATCGAACGGCTGACCAAGGGCGAATGGGTAGCCCTTTGCCTGAAAAGCGAGGCGACGTATGCATAGGTGTTGGCTTGCCAGCGAAGAACCTCTGATTATCGGGCAGTCTTACGTGCTTTCCGCAGAAGAGAGCGTGCATGTGGCGCGTGTGCTGCGTATGAAGGAAGGGCAAGAAGTACAGTTAATCGCTGCGGAGTGTTTGTATTACGGCAAGCTTGTGGTTGTGGATGCTACGGCTTCACAGGTTATCGTGCTGGAACAACTGCCTTCGCCTGAATGCCCGGTACACATCACACTCATACAGGGTCTGCCAAAGCAAGATAAACTGGAGATGATCATCCAGAAGGCGACAGAAATCGGCGCTTGGGATGTGTTCCCAGTCGAAATGGAACGCTCGGTGGCACGGCTGGATGGCAAGGAAGCAAAGAAACAGGAACGCTTGCAGCGTATCGCCGCAGAAGCGGCGAAGCAAAGCGGCCGCGCCCGTGTGCTTGCGGTGCATGAAGCTTGCCGTTTCGATGGGATCATGAAAACGCTCACGACTACTACATATGACGCGGTTTTTGTGGCTTGGGAGCAAGAAGATAAACAACTGCTTTCCCAAGGCCTGGCAGCACTGCTGGCTAACAAGCCTTGGGTGAAGCGCATCGCGCTGGTGATCGGCCCGGAAGGCGGGATTTCGGATAATGAAATCGCGTTGCTTAATGCAGTTGGCGCACAATGCGTAACGCTGGGAAAGCGCATCCTGCGTACCGAAACAGCCGGGCTTTGTGCGCTTGCGGTCATGATGGCCGCACTGGGGGAGATGTAGCAGATGCCAAAAACGGTCAGGTTTTACACGCTTGGGTGCAAGGTGAATCAGTATGACAGCGAAGCCATGCTGGAAGCCTTTCTGGTCAGCGGTTATTCGCTTGCGCCACATCAAGCGCCAGCGGATGTATATGTGGTTAACACTTGCACAGTCACGGGTACAGGGGATCAAAAAAGCATGCAGGCCGCACGCCGCTTTAAGCGCCAGAACCCAAACGGGGAGCTGGTGCTTGCCGGGTGCCTTGCCCAACGTGTAGGGGATAAGCTGCGGGAAACAGGCGCGCGGCTGATCATCGGCACACAGTACCGCGGAAAAGTTGTGGCGTTGTTGGAACAGGCGATCGAACAGCAAACACAGCTGGTTGCAGTGGATAGCCTGAGCAGCGTCCCATTTGAACCCTTAACCATCCATGCACATGCAGGGCATACCCGCGCCGTCATGAAAATTCAGGAAGGATGCGATTGCCGCTGCACTTATTGCATCATACCTTCCGTACGAGGCAGCGTCCGCTCCAAACCGGTTGCGCAAGTGCGTGCCGAAGCACAGGCGCTTGCGGATGCGGGGTTTACAGAGCTGGTGCTCACAGGAATCCACCTGACCAGCTATGGAAAAGATCTGGGGAATGTGACGCTGGCAGACGCCATCCAAGCGGTACATGCGGTGGAAGGGGTCATGCGTATCCGTTTAGGGTCACTGGAACCAGCTGCGATAACGCAGCCGTTTGTGAACGCGCTGAAGGATTTACCCAAGCTATGCCCGCAGTTTCACCTTGCCTTGCAAAGCGGGAGCGATACGGTGCTTGCTCGCATGAAGCGCCGCTACAACACCACACAGTTCCGCGAAGCAGCAGAACGCATCAGTGCGGCATGGCCGCTCGCGGCATTCACGACCGATGTGATCGTTGGATTCCCAGGCGAGACAGAGGTAGAATTTGCCCAAACCATGGCTTTCTGCGCGGAAATCGGCTTTATGCGTCTGCATGTTTTTCCTTTTAGCCCGCGCGAGGGGACGCCCGCGGCGGAGATGGATGGGCAGATATCGCAAAGTGTAAAGGAAACCCGAGTACATGCGCTTATCCAGGTGGGTGAATCGTTGGCAGCGCTATACTATCAGCGGCTTTTAGGCACTGTTCAACCTGTGCTTGTGGAAGAATGCCTCGCGGAGCATGAATGGAGGGGGTATACGCCGCAGTATGTCCAGGTCATCTGCCGCGGCAGTACCGCCGAGAAGATCGTGCCCGTTCGGTTGACGGCGATTGATAAAGAAGGAATGTCAGGGGATATTGTGGAACCTTATCAGCAAAAAGGATAGCACAACGAGGAGGCTGGCGATATGGAGTACTGCATTTTCTGCAAGATTATCAAAGGAGAGATTCCTTCCCAAAAAATCTATGAGGATGAGACTACCTATGCATTCCGCGATATCAACCCGCAGGCGAAACATCATGCGTTGGTGGTATGCAAGCGGCACGTAACCGGTTTGGCGGATCATGCCGCACTGCCGGAACAGGAACTTGCTGCCTGTTTGCGTACTGCCGCAAAGGTGGCGGAGATGCTCGGTATTGCGGAAAGCGGCTACCGCGTTGTGACCAACTGCGGTAGTGACGCATGCCAAAGCGTTGCGCATTTGCACTTTCATGTGCTGGGCGGAGAGAAGCTCTCGGCACAGATGGCCTAGCGACTTGCAAATTCAACTTACATATTTGGCTAATCACGAATTTGCTAGTTGACGCGTACGCAGGTTCGCGATATAATATGCGTATGGTCGTTGTATGCCCTCTACTCTACCCCCTGCAAGGTGTGAGGTCAGCGGCGAAACGAGCGAGGGGAGGGATAATAGTGTCCGAGGTACGCATCCGCGAAAACGAATCCCTGGAAAGCGCTCTGAAGCGGTTCAAACGTCAATGTGCTCGCACAGGTGTTTTGGCAGAGGCTCGCAAGCGCGAGCATTATGAAAAGCCCAGCGTGAAACGCAAGAAGAAAGCAGAAGCCGCTCGCAAGCGCAAGTGGTGATGTCACTCCCCCTCCGGAATTCCGGAGGGGGTTTTCTATGGCATACGTGGTTCTGCGCAGAGAAGATAATCATGGATATGCGTCGAGGAAAGCCATCGTGGCAGCGAATGAATCCAAGCGCCTGCGCCTTTTCGAGCTAAGACGATTTTATACCACCTTGGCGATCGGGAGATACATCTGACGGGTTGTCGAGGGTCTTGCATCGGGATTTATTACCATCTTGGAGGGCATGAAACCAACCCGATCAATATTCCATGGTACACGATAAAACGTTGAAAATATTCCGCTGCGTTAAATCTGTGTCGGAAAAAATCCACCATCCATGCAATCATTGATAGTATCATGGGAAGCAACCTGTAAATGTTTCGGAACCAACCATACATTTGTTACATGTATCACTAAACGTCGCAAATGCTTCTATCATAAGGAATCAAGAGTATCATTTGATACTTTATTTAGAAAAATGCAGGAAATTTAGTCGAAAAAATGGTCAATTGGTATGTTTCATGATTGATTATTGATCACCCCTATGATATAATTCAATTAAGGTGAGAAATGATCAATTCATGTATTCCCCTTGGAAGTGAGGAGTCTTGTGCAGTTTGCTCTGCTTGTGAAATCACACGCCAACGTCCGTTACGCGCAATCCATGCAATTACTAGCATTGCGCGAATGTGAGTGCATGTTGGAAGCTTTAGGTCATACGGCGAAACTGTACTGGGATACGCTTGCGGGCAATTCATTTCTCATAATGGAAACCGAAGTGATGGACGATCAGGCATGGTCATACTTGTCCAGACACTCGGCAATCAGTTTTGCAGGGCTGCGTGATGGAGACTGGCTTAAACCATTGCCGCTCATGCAAACACCGTACTTGGAGGCTGATCTGGCGCAGGTGCTCAAGTACAAAGGTAAGACCAACGCCGATTTCACCACCATGATGCTGCACTGTGCAAAAGCCGCGTCCGCTTTTGCGCTGGTACAGCATCCGCTGACGGTTTTTGATCCGCTTTGCGGACGAGGCACAACATTGTTTTGTGCCCTCAGCGAAGGGGATAACGGCATCGGCATGGACACGGACGCAAAGGCATTACATGAAGCGGATGTGTATTTTGAACGGTATCTGCAATACCATCGTCTCAAGCATCGCCGTCAGGAAAAATCCATCACCCTGCGTCAGGGGAGAGCACTTGTTGAAAGATGCTTTGAAGTAGCCAACACATCAGAAGCATATAAGCAGAAGGATACGAGAACATTGCGGCTGATCCATGGCGATACCATATACGCGGAGGAGGCCATCGGCAAAGAACGCTGCCACTTGATCGTAGGGGATCTGCCCTACGGGGTACAACATGCGCCAAAGGCTGGCGGCATGTCAGGCTCACTGGAAACCCTTCTTACAAAAGCACTGCCCGCCTACAAGCGCGTATTAAAGCCAGGTGGCGCGATTGCGCTGGCATTTAATACGTACACACTCTCAAAACCATGGTTGGTCGACGCGCTCAAGAACAATGGATTCACTGTGCTGGAATCTGCACCTTTCCACGATTTCGCCCATTGGGTCGAACAGGCAGTCAACCGCGATATGGTTATCGCTCGCAATGATGAGAAATAATGACAGGTAAACCAGGTGTCTCAAAGAAATAGCCGGCTGTTCAGGCAAACTGTACAATCATCATACTGCATCATACAACACCAACAACCGAATGATCAAGGTATACACAACCGCTACAGTAAGCAGGGAGGAATCAGATTGTTTACCAATGAATTGCATGCCATGACGGTAATCGAATTGCGTAAGCTGGCTCGGGAGCATGGCGTGAAACTGAGCGCTGGTATCGATAAGGAAGGGATCGTACAGCGCTTGGCGAATGCGCTTGACACGCAGCAGGCAGAGGATGTGAAGGAAGGGTCACAGACCGAGCCTGCGATGAATGAGCAGCGTCCACAAGAGGATCAAAGCCGTCAGACCTATGCGGATAAGCTGGATACTGCGCCGCTTGCGGCTGATGTAACCAGCGTAGCGCCGCCCAGCGCGGGTCCCTGGCAAGGGCGCGGCATGAACGATGGGGTTTCCCGAAGCGATTACCGCCCGGTGTTTCGCCAGCCGATGCAGTCACGACCGACCCCTGTGCTCAGGCAGCCTATGCTGAAACAGGGATGGCAACAACCCAGCGCGCCAACACGCTTTGGCCCGCAAGTGAATCTGACGCAACAAACGCCACCCATACGTACAGAAGAAGAACCGCGCTATCCAGAGCAGCAGCCGCCGCAGCAGCGCCCGCAATACCCACAACAGACGCTGGATGGCTATCGCTTGGGGTATCGCGCCGCACCAACGCGCGAGTATGGCAGGCAGGAGTATCGCAGCAACTACCATCAGCAGCCGCGCACAGATTATCAACGCCCCAATTATGGTGCCGGTAATTATCAACAGCATAGCTATGCGCCTTCGCGCTACAATGAAGTTTATTACAATGATTCACTGTACAAACCTGTGCGAGATCCCGCTTTTGCAGAACCCTATGACCGTACCCAGCCAATCCCCGACCCCTTACAGGCGCTGGAAGGCAAACCAGCCAGCGGGATTTTGGAAATACTTCCAGATGGTTATGGTTTCTTGCGATCGGAAACCCTGCTGCCGGGGAAAAAGGACATTTACGTTTCGGTAGCGGCAATCCGGCGATATGATCTGCGCACGGGCGATTACATCGAAGGGCAAGCCAGAGCGCAACGTGATTTGGATAAATTTGCCGCATTGATGATCGTAGAGCGGGTAAACGGCGAGGAGCTCAAAGAAGGCGTAGAACGCCTCTCCTTTGAGAGTCTTGTGCCCGTGTACCCAAATAAGCGAATCGTGTTGGAGAGCGAGCGTAATAGCCAGAACTGGCCAATGCGCATTGTGGATTTGATTGCGCCCATCGGGTTTGGGCAACGCGCGATGATCATCGCTCCGCCGGAAAGCGGTAAGACGGTGGTGTTGCGTGAGCTCAGCCGTGCGATTAAGCAAAACGATGCAGCCGCGCATGTAATGATGCTGCTCATTGATGAGCGTCCCGAGGCGGTTACCGAGATTCGCGATGCAGTGGGGGAAGATGCCGAAGTATTCGCCACCACCTTTGACGAGGCGCCGGATAGCCAGACGCGCGTCAGCGAAACAATGCTGGAACGTGCCCAAAGGCTGGTGGAGCAGGGGCGTAATGTGGTGATTTTGCTGGACAGCCTGACCAAGCTTACCAGAGCATATCAGGCGACGCTTACACAGGGTGGGCGCGCGATGACCAATACGGTAACGCCTGCCGCGCTGGTACGCCCCAAACGCTTCTTTGGCGCTGCTCGCAATACACGCGATGGCGGCAGCTTGACTGTGATTGCAACCATCCTGATGGAGACTGGTTCGCGCGTGGATGATATCATCTTTGAAGAGTTCAAAGGCACAGCCAACATGGAGCTTTGGCTGGATACACCGGAGATGAATGAACCCATGTTCCCGGTGATCAATATGAATCGAAGCGGCACGAAGAAAGAAGATACGCTGCTGAGTGAGCAGGAGATCGAAGGGTTGCGCGCCATCCGTACGGTGCTGGGAAGCACCACCAATCGAGAGGCATTGACACAGCTTATCGGCATGATGAGTAAAACCAAATGCAATGCAGATTTGTTCAGCAGGCTGCGTGATTGGGTCAACATGTGGGAAAAAAGCGGGTTCCTGGTGCGCAAATGATGATTCGTGAATCCCAACCTACGTTCAGGTAATTTTGAACCATAAAACAAGCCGACTGATGCGTCGGCTTGTTTTGTGTTTTATCCTGTAAAAGGGAATCGAAGGGGAGTGAGTACGTAATGCCGCACAATTCGATCAAGATTAGGGTTTCGGGCGTGCGTATCCATTATCCATCGTTTGAAGGGATCAGTGGATGATGCGGAAGCTGTTCCTGGCTAGTGGCGTTGGTGGTTGGAAGCTTGCGAAGCGGCAGGGTAAGCATGGCCATGCTGGCAAAAGCAAACACAACCAGTGCGCGAGAGGTAAAGAAGGCATGATTATAGGTGTGGTTGGAGGTAAGCGCATACCATATGAAAGGTAGTACTGCGGTAAGCAGTAGCGGCAGAATCATGGCAACATTTCTGGATAACAGCGAAGGGGCAGGTTTGCTTGCGCTTTTTGCATACGAGTGATGGCGAATAAGTACCACAAGGTAGCCAAGCAGCGCAGCGATACCAGCGATAACATAAGCTTTTTTCGCAAATACACCAAGCACCGCTTCCAGAACCATAAGAAAACTGATGGACACATCATTCTGTGCCGCATACGCGCTGCGCTCGGAAATCTTCGCCAGTAGATTGGGCAGGAACCAGGGATCATTGCCCAATAGGATTACCAGCAACCACTTGCCAGCCCACATGCCAAAGAACCCAAACAGCCAAGCGCCCAGGCATATCAGCCAAAACCGAATGGCTTGCTTCCTTGAGAGACCAGGCTGCAATAACAGGGCGAGCACAAAGGGCATGCCGAACGTTGCGATGGGATACGTAAGATAATCAAAATAACAGGTGGCAGCGCCCGTAAGCAGGAAAAAGACCGCCGCGCAATGCGGCGTGGTCAGTAGCTGCGGCCGGATAAGCAGCGCAAGCATCGCAAACAGAAAGAGTGTGTATACGGTGGAAAACTGCATAGAAAAGCCAGTAATGCCTGGCGTGACGGCCAACAACGCCAATGTGAACGCGGGGGTATAGGCAATCAAGCCACGGTAGACCATACCCGCTACAACAGCACACAAAAGCATCAATTGCAGAATCATCATCAGCATGCGGATATCCATATAATTCAGCATACTCAGAAGCGGTTTCAGAAGAACCAGGAAGCCGAGCCAATAACGCGCCATGGGTGCATTGTCCAGGCTCTCTGTGCCGTTTTGACCATAAGCCAGCAGCGCTGGGTAACTGCGCCCATCCAGCAGGTAGGTGGACACAGTTAGGGCACGCTGGATCAAGGATTGATCACTTTCATGCGCGGCAGCCAGCAGCATGTTGGCATCGGTACTGTTGTCCAGCTGTGTGCTGATATAGCCTTTGATAAGCTGTTCATATGCGATTTCTCCCGTTTCCCAAGCACCATCCAGCATGGGTACCGATAAACGCACATGGGTCGCGATGGGTGAGACCGGAAGGCTATACGCAGCAAGCAGCAGCCCAAAACCAATTATGATGCACGCTGCCAGCACAAGTGACAGCCGAAGCAGCGTTCTGCCAATATGGAAACCGCGCATCCATGAACCCTCCTTACGCCTGGTTGACCCTATACGCGTATTGTACAGCTAGTAAAATGAAACATCATATTGAGGGCGCCGCATATAATATGGTCATCGGCACGCCGTAGGCATAGATAGTCATGATCGGCTCATAACCTTCCGGCGGCTGATACTCATGAATAACCGCGTACATGACATTGGAAATCACGTAGGTATCCGCACCTGATTGCGGCGCTTGTCGAAGCACGGTGATTGTGTCCAGAGTGAGCAAGTCAATGGCGTTATTCACCCCGCTGCGTGTCTTGGGGTCACTGGGCGTTACAAGCAGGGGTTTCCCATCGCTTTGCGCAACCAAAGTGCGCAGTGCGTTGGTCAGGCTCAGGTTCCAGTAATCCAGCTCATAGCGTGTTTCCAGCTTTTCACGGGGTAGCAGCGCGTTATAGAAGCCATATTGATACGGATGATTGCGCCAAATCCCGATTCCGGTAAAAACAAGCGCGCCTGCAAGAAGACCCGCGGCAATATGCTTGCCGTACCTTATTCGTTTAGCCAGCCCCCAAAGCTGATGCCAGCCATAAAGCATCAAAAGCGCCATGGAACCTTGAAGGAAATAAAAGTGCCGCCAACCATTGTATACCAGCATTCTGGAAAAGACGGCGAAGCATAACGGAACAAGAAAAAGGATAAACACAAGCGTAAGCATAAAACCGTCGGTGGTTTGAAGCAAACGCATTCTCTCACGCGCCGCGCGCACGATAAACGCACATAGCCCAATCAGCAGCAGCATGAGCGCCCATAGGGGAGTCGTGAGCGCAATCATAATGGGCAGGTACAGTGCGGGAACCTTCTCCGATGCGGTTTGAACCAAAGCACCATCAAAGAGGATGGTACCATGCCAGCGCGAAAAACCGACGGCATTTTTAAGCAGATGCTCAAAGAAATTTACCGGCGCAGATAGCATAGCGGGCGTGAGCGCCATATAGAAAAGCACACTCAACAACAGGGTGAAGCCGCCAATGCCAACAACACGGCGGTTCAATCTGCCAAGGTAAACAAGGCGCAGTAGAACCATCAAACCGCAGCATAAGCAAACCGCCATGCCGATGATGCGCGTGCCGCAACAGAAGCCGGCAGCGAGCGCAAACCAAAACGCACGTGGAAAGGAAGGCTTTACCGACAGACGTATGGTTTGCCACAACACCAGCAGCACAAGGCTCATGAGTACAATATCTTTGTTGTTATAGTGACCCTCAGCAAAAAAGCGTGGGGAAAGAACCAACAGAAGCACTGCGATGCATCCCATGCCACGTGAAAAGCCCATGGCGCGGGCAATCGCATAGAGCGACCATGCGCCCAGCATAAAAAGCAGCCAGGTATAGCCACGCCAGAGAAGGGAGAAGGCGCGGGTTGACAGCGATGGATTCAGCAGTGCGCCAAATAGGGGATAGTAAGCGCAAATACCATGATCGCGCTCCACACTTTGCGATATCGGTATTACGCCTGCCTGTAGCAGGGTTTGGAGCGCATCGGATTCCAAGGAAAACAGCTGTGCATATTCCACAAGCGACATACGCAGGATGCCAACCTCACTGCGTTCATCCCAATAGCTGCCATAATCGGGAACTGTCAGAAGGCCAATCAGCAGAAGCAAGCAAAAGAAGATCGCAACCAACACTTTGCCATAGCGTTGCAGGGTTTGTATCAAACGGGAACCTCCTCCACAAACGGCATAGGTGAATGGTCGGAATGAAATGCGTTATACTGCCAGAACAACTGCTTTACTTGCTCGATTGCTTCTCTACCAAATGCCCGGCGCCGTAGAACTCCCTAAGCTTGGGTTTCTCGATTTTGCCTGTGGCATTTCGCGGTACTTCTGCGAATATCACCTTGCGCGGACGCTTATAGCGCGGCAATTCCAGGCAGAACTCTTCCACCTCCGCATCGGTGAGGGTTTCGCCCTGCTTCACTTCGATAATTGCGGCGGCGATCTCACCCAGTCGTTCATCTGCCATGCCAATGACGGCAACATCCTTGATCTTCCTATGCGCGCGCAGATAGTCCTCAATCTGCACTGGATAGATGTTCTCGCCGCCGCTGATGATGACATCCTTCTTGCGGTCGACCAGGTAAATAAAGCCGTCTTCATCCATGCGTGCCATATCGCCGGTGCATAGCCAACCGTCTTTGAGCACCTCGGCGGTTGCCTGTTCGTTCTGGTAATAGCACTTCATTACACCAGGCCCCATAACGGCGAGCTCGCCAACGCTTCCGGCGGAAACATCCCGCATTTGTTCATCAACAATGCGCGTCTGCCAAAGGTAGCCTGCCTTGCCGATTGCGCCAACCTTACGAACATTCTCCACACCCAGGTGTACACAACCCGGCCCGATGGATTCGCTCAACCCGTAATTGGTATCATATTGTTGATGGGGAAACACATGAAGCCAGCGCGTGATCAAGCTGGGCGGCACCGGCTGCGCGCCCACGTGCATTAATCGCCATTGGCTTAGCTGGTAATCCGAAAGCGAAATATCGCCGCGTTCAAGGCTATCCAGAATATCCTGTACCCATGGCACCAGGAGCCATACAATGGTCGCTTTCTCATCGGCTACGGCTTGCAGCACCCACTCCGGCTTGACGCCGCGTAACAAAACCGCTTTGCTGCCTGCCATCAGGCTGCCAAACCAGTGCATCTTTGCGCCTGTGTGGTACAAAGGAGGAATACACAGAAAAACATCATCCTTGGTTTGTCCATGGTGGTTTTGCTCGGTCAGGCACGCGCTCACCAGCGCAGCCTGGCTGTGCAGGATGGCCTTGGGGAAACCGGTCGTTCCGGACGAAAAATAGATGGCAGCGTCATCATCATCCAACAGTTCTACAGCAGGCACAGTGCTGCTGCAATAGGTGATGAAACGCTCCAGATTATCTGCAAAACAGGGGGTATCATCACCAACAAAAAAGTAATGATGTATTTTTGTAAGGTTCTTCATCACCGGGGTTACGCGACCTACAAACTCAGGCCCGAGCACCAGCACGCTTGCATCCGCAAGATTCAGGCAATAGGCGATTTCCTCCGCCGTATAGCGGAAGTTCATGGGCACCGCAAGCGCCCCCGTTTTCAGCACGCCAAAGTAGATGGGAAGCCATTCGATACAGTTCATCAGCAGAATGGCGACTTTATCGCCCTTTCGAATGCCGCGGGACAATAAAAGATTGGCAAAGCGGTTCGCCTGCCGATCGAACTCCCGCCATGTGAGTTCCCGCCTGTACTTGCCGCCTGATGAGGATTCGATAAGGCTGTACTCCCGCCATGTGACAGTTTGATCTGGCTGAAACGCGGGATTGATTTCCACCAGCGCAACCTCGTCTGGTTTGATGCGAGCGTTCTTTTCCAAAAAATCGGTGAGCACCATGTTGGTTTCCTCCCGCTTTGGCTATGGATTAAGCATTTCATAGATTATAAAGCAGTATAAAAGGGATGTCAATGCAACTGGGCCTTTGGATGAGGGGAATGCTATGCGGAAAGACTGCGTAGAGTGCAAGCTTGCGGCTTCAAGAGAGGCGTGTATGCCCACCCATACGAAAGCCCGCCATGCCGTTGTTACGGGGCGGGCGTTAAGCGAGCCGTTGCTTCACGCAAATTTGATTGCGTCGCATTTCGGGTTACAGCGCATGTACCTGGCGTACGAGCAAAGCGGGGTCAGGCGCCTGAAAGAAGGTGGTGCCCATGACCAGCGTATCCGCGCCTGCATCCGCAAGCATAGGCGCGTTATCCATGGTGATGCCGCCATCGACTTCAATCTCACCTGCGAAACCCATGGCGCGAAGTTCCCGTATCTTATCATACATGGCGGGGTTGAGCGTCTGCCCGCCGAAGCCGGGCTCCACGGTCATCACCAGCACTAAATCGAGCTGATGAAGGATTTCCTGAAGTGCGGAGGCCGGGGTACCCGGGCGCAGCGAAGCGCCCGCCTTGAGCCCGAGCGCGTGGATGCGGGCAATGGATTCGGCGAAATGCGCTGCTTCCACATGCACAGTTACACCATGAGCGCCAGCTTTGGAAAAAACATCCACATAAGGCAGGGGGTCAATGAGCATCAGATGCACATCAAAAAACAGATCGATCTCTGCTTTCATGTCTTTCAGCAATGCGGGTCCAAACGAAATGTTGGGGACAAAAACCCCGTCCATCACATCGAAATGGACGTAATCCGCACCGGAATCAACGATGCGGCGGGCAGCCATACCCATGTGCATGGTGTCCGCCGCCAATATGGATGGCGCAAGCTTACTCATAACGGTTCCTCCAAGCTTCTTTGGCTTTTGTTAATAACTGATGATAACGCGCCACGCGCTCACGTGACAGCTCGCCCGCTTCCATAGCGCCAAGCACGGCACAATCTGGCTCGCTGAGGTGGTAGCAGGGTTGAAAGCGGCATTGACCACGGTATGGCGCAAATTCTGGGTAATAATCTTGCAAAGCCACAGGTTCCATGTTCTCCCAGAGGGAAAGCAAGCTAAACCCAGCTGTGTCCAGCACCTGAAAACCATCTTTGACCAACAGTTCCGCATGGCGCGTGGTGTTCTTGCCGCGCGCTATCTTACGGCTGATCTCGCCGGCCTGCAATGTGAGGCCTGTGATGGCGCTCAGCAAGGTGCTTTTACCAACGCCGCTTTGCCCGGCAAAACAACAGATGCCATCCAACAATACCTTCGCCAGCTGGTGAAGCCCCTGTCCCGTTTTTGCACTCACCGCAAGGATAGGAGCACCCGCCTTGGCGTACTGGGCACGGATGGTATCCGCCAGCGAAGGATCCAGGTCAATTTTGTTGAGTACAATCACGACTGGAATACCCTGTTCCTGTGCCATTACCAGCATCGTATCCAGCAGGATCATATCGGGCAGGGGTTCAGGAGCGAGCACAAAGATCAGGTGGCCGATATTGGCCACAGGCGGACGGATCAGCGTGTTCTGGCGGGGGAGAATCTCTTCAATCCAGCCCTGTGAGGAATCCTCACTGGGGATAAAACGGATGCGATCGCCAACGACGGGCGTGATATGCTGTCTGCGAAAAATGCCTTTAGCACGCAGCACCCAAACCTCACCATGCTGGGTGCGTGCATAATAAAAGCCGCCTACGCCTTTGATGATCACGGCTTCCTGCATCGCCGCTGTCACTGTAAGGTGACCTCCTTTTCGATAAGCAGCGAACCGTTGAGATAGACGCGGCATAATAGTACGCCGGAGACAGGCGAGCCGAGGGGAATGATTACATCATAAGCTTTATTCGCGTTGGTCATTCCATTATACTGCTCAACTTCCTGCCCGTTACGTAAGAGGGTAACGCGCAGCGGAACGCTCTCCTTGTTTTTCGGAACGCTCACCTGTATATCCGCATGATAAGCATTGCCCTGAATGCCTACCGTTAATGACATCTGCGCATCCAAAACGGCCATGGTACCAGCCAGCGGAGATTGCGCAAGCACTTTGCCGATGGTGTCGCTAGACACGACTTCGGAATACTCTACCTTGCCAAAAGCCAGATTGTTATCGCGAATGCTCTGTAGCGCCTGTTCATACGTCTGCCCGGTCAAATCCGGTACGAGTGTACTGCCGCCGGAAACGGTTACCTCGATTTCCTGACCGGCCACACTGGGTTCACCCTCCAAAGGATTCTGCGCAATGACCGTATCGACTGGTTCCGTTGAGGGACTCTTAAGCACGATCATCCCAAGATTCTTTTCTTTTAGCTTGGCAATGGCTTCTTCGCGCGTCATCCCAATTACATTTGGGGTAATGAGCTGGGTAGGGCCAAGGCTAATGGTTACGACGACGCTATCGCCTTTTCGCATATCGGAATCCGCATCCGGCGTTTGTGAAATAACGGAACCGGCAGGGATCAAATCATGGTTCACCGTATTCTGCTGCCATTTCAGGCCTGCGCGGCGCACCTGAGACTGCGCCTCTTCCAGCGTGAGGCCTACCAGATCCGGAGCAACTGCGCGGGCTGTGATCGATTGGTAAACACTCACCACACCGACAACCAGCGCAACAAAAACCAGAATGCCAGTAAGTACGGTAAACAGCGTTGAAACGCGACGGCGGCGTTTGTGAATGGCAGCTTGTCGCGCGGTTTGACTGTTGGGTGGCTTACGAACGGCTGAGGGCATACGCGGCTGTGGCGGCTGCTGGCTTGAAGCCTGTTGCTGATTCGATTGAGATGGGGATGGCATGGCATAGGGCTCATCCTTGGCTTTGAGCAACGCATCCGCCATCTCACGGGCAGACTGATACCGCTTCTTTGGTGTTTTCTCCAACGCCCGCATTACCACGGCCACCACCGAAGGCGGCACGTTCGGGTTGAAATCAGTCACAGGCGCGGGTGTGGCGTTAATATGCTGCATGGCGACCGATACCGGCGTATCGCCAAGAAAGGGAACGCGTCCCGTAAGCATTTCGTAAAGAACGATCCCGGTAGAATAGATATCGTTGGGGGCCTCTACTACGGTGCCGGAAGCCTGTTCGGGGGAGGAATAGTGCACCGAGCCGACTACCGTATCCCCTTTGCTGATGGTAAAGGCATTCGTCATGCGCGCGATGCCAAAATCCGCCACCTTGATATGCCCATCCGAATTGACAAGTACATTCTGCGGTTTGATATCGCGGTGAATAATGCCGTTGTCATGGGCATGCTGCAATGCGCTCAGAATGCGCACCGTGATTTGAATGGCGGTGGCTGGGCTGATTTGCCCGCGTTTCTGGATGATTTCCTTCAAAGTACTGCCGCTGACATATTCCAGCACCAGATAGCGGAACTCGCCTTCCACGCCCACATCCAACAGGTTTACAATGTTATGGTGAGACATAAGGCTAGCGGCTTGCGCTTCGCGCTGGAAACGTTCCAGAAACTCTTTATCGCTGTTGTACTCCGCTTTCAGAATCTTGATGGCGACGCTATGCCCCGTGCGGATATCTACCGCCCGATACACCAGCGACATGCCGCCCTGCCCGATAAAATCAATCAGCTTGTAACGCTCGGCAAATACCATCCCTTTCATCATAGGGCGGCCACCTCCGTTACGCAGCCCAACACGAGACTGATGTTATCGTTTCCGCCATGGGAAAGAGCGCTTTCCAGCAAGGCATCCGCCGCGCGTTCGCCCTCCAAATCCTGAAGTATCTGTGCGATCTCAACATCTTCAACCATATTATACAAGCCATCGGAACACAGCAGCCAGACATCGCCGACCTGTTTATCAAGGCAGAGTAAATCAACCTCTATGGTTGCGTCCGTGCCCAAGGCGCGGGTGATGACGCTCCGGTAGGGATGTGTTTTCGCCATGGCGGGCGTGATTACCCGGTTACGAAGCAGTTCGCCCACAACGCTGTGATCTTCTGTCTGCTGCGCCAGTTCGCCCGCTCGGTAGCGGTAAGCGCGGCTGTCGCCCACATGCGCGATGTGCATCGACTGCTGCCCTTCCCAAAGCATGGTAAACGTCGTGCCCATACCGCTCAAGGCCAGCTCATGACGCTGCATGTCAAAGATGCGTCGATTTGCGGCTTCCATACTGATGCGCAGGCTGGATTCCTCCGGTGTTTTCCCCTGGAGGAGATTGCGAACCACTTGCACTGCGATGCGGCTGGCCGTTTCCCCGCCGCGATGACCGCCCATGCCATCTGCCACACCATACAGATTGTGCGCAACAAGCAACGAATCCTGGTTGGTGGGGCGTACCAGTCCCTTGTGTGTTTTTGCGTAAATCAGCATGGCATGCCCTCCCTTCCCTGATTAAGTTCGATTTCAATTTCCAATCATATCAGTTTCCGTGGCATTGTTCAAGTGGCGGTTGCGAAGCTGGCCGCAAGCGCCGGCAATATCCGTGCCCATCTCCCGCCGAACGGTTGCGGAAACATGCAGGGATTCGAGCGTTTGCAAGAAAAGCTGTACCTGCTTAGGCGAAGCCGGCGCCAGCGCGCGTTCCTTTACAGGGTTCAGCGGGATAAGGTTTACGTGGCATTGGAAGCCGGATATAAGCTTTGCCAGCTCCTTCGCGTGGGATGGCTCGCAATTGAAGCCATCGATCAGCGCGTATTCAAACACTACGCGGCGGCCAGTTTTTTCTACGTATTCCCGAACGGCTATGATCAGTTCCTGTAGCGGATACCGCTTGGCGATGGGCATGATCTCCTGACGCAACGCATCGTTGGGTGCATGCAGCGAAATACTGAGCGTGATGGGCAATGCTTCCTGTGCTAAATCCCGTATACGGGGAATGATGCCGCATGTGCTTAGCGATATAGCGCGCAGGCTGATGTTCAAACCATCGGCATGGTTTACAAGCCGCAGAAACTTAACCACTTGTGCATAGTTGTCCAGCGGTTCGCCGCTGCCCATGAGCACGATGTGGCCGACATGGCCTGATATGCCCAAGTAACGGTTGGCCAATAAAACCTGCGCAAGCATCTCGCCTGCGGATAAATTACGTACGCAGCCGCCAAGCGTACTGGCACAGAACGCGCAACCCATTTTGCATCCAACCTGTGTGGAAATGCATAAACTATGCCCATAATGATACTGCATCAACACGCTTTCAACGATGTTGTCATCCTTGCAAGCGTTCAGAAATTTGACTGTATGATCACGCTGGGAGGTGAAGCTCTGCTCAAGACGCATGGGGATATCATAGGCATGCGCAGCCAGCGCCTCCCGCAGTGCCTTTGGTAGATTTGTCATATCTGCGAAGGATACGCCCTTATGGAGCCATGTGAAAATCTGTTTGGCGCGGAAGGCGGGTTGTTTCATGCCGGACAGATAAGCGCCGATCTCCTCCACCGTCATATCCAGCAGCGCAGGTCTATCCAGCATGGTCATGCCCTCGCTTTGCGAAGCCGCGCGATGAAGAAACCCTCCACCTCATCCCGATGCGCAAACAGCTGTAAACCAAGCGGTGTTTGTTGCTGACGGATGGCTTCGGGAAAGGTCATCGGTACGGGCTCCAGTGAGAATGCGGGGTGTTCCGAAAGGAAAGCCGCAATCTGCGCTTCGTTTTCTTCCGGCAGGATAGAGCAGGTGCTGTATACCAGCAAGCCGCCTGGTCTTACATATTCCGCAAGCGTTTCCAGCAATCTTTTTTGCGCTTGGGTGATGGCAGCAACATCGGCTTCCTTCAAACGATACTTGAGGTCGGGTTTTTCTGTGAGCACCCCAAGGCCGGTACAGGGGGCATCCAGCAGAACGGCATCCATCAGTCCGTCGAAATCGGGCTTGGGTTCTGCCGCGTCACGCACGGTGATGCGCAGGTTTTCCAGCTTGAGACGGCGCTTGGTAGATTCGAGCAGGAGCGCGCGCTTTTCATGCAGTTCCCAAGCGTATACACGGCCCGTGTTTTGCATGGTTTCAGCCATATAGCAGGATTTGCCGCCCGGCGCCGCGCACGCATCCAATACGCGCATCCCTGCTTTAACTTGCATGGCTTCGGCGGCAAAGATGCTGCTTTGCCCTTGAATGGAGAAATTGCCGTTACGATAATCATGATCCAGCCCGATTTCACTCGCGCCGCTGACAAGATAGGCGTGCGGAGCAAGACCCTTCCGCCAGTTCCATGCTTTATTGGCTAGCAGCGCCTCAAAGGACGCATCATCGTACTTGAGCATATTGGGGCGCACAACCATCTCATGATTCTGTCCTCGGTACATGATGATGCTTTCCGCCATCGCCTCGCCATGAACGGCGATGAGTTTATCGACCAACCAAAGCGGCATGCTGCCCATAATGTGCAGGTACTGGCGCAGGTTATCCTCCCGTTTCGGCCAGGGAATATCCTGTTTACCGCGCACAAGATTGCGCAGCACAGCGTTTAAGAAGCCTGCTACGCCTTCCATGCCCATGACACGGGCAAGATTTACGCCCTCATTAACAGCGGCGCTGTCCGGAACGCGATCATGAAAAAGGATCTGGCACGCGCTCAGGCGGAGAATATCCCGCTGTAGCGCATCCTGTGTGGGTTGTTCCATCAGGCGGTCAAGCGCGAAATCAATCTGTACCTGCTGCTCCAACGTGGAATAAACGATGCGGGTTGCAAGCCTTCGATCGGCGGGGGATAGTTTCGCTTTGAGCAGCCGATCCTGTAGAGACAGCGCTGCAAACGCGCCGCGCTCGTGCACATCACGCAGCACATCCAAGGCTACACGCCGCGCCCCCAACGTTAATCCGGTGCTTTCTGCGGGCGTTGCGTGTTGTGAAGCGGGCTTGTAAGGGCGACGCTCCGCGCTTGCGGGGCGGTCTGCGGCAGGCCTAAACAGCCTATCGCCAGCGGGCTTGTAGGGGCGGCGCTCCGCGCTTGCGGGGCGGTCTCCGGCAGGCCTAAACGGCCTGTCACCAGCGGGCTTGTAGGGGCGACGTTCCGCGTTTGCGGGGCGGTCTCCGGCAGGCCTAAACGGCCTGTCACCAGCGGGCTTGTAAGGGCGGCGCTCCGCGCTTGCGGGGCGGTCTCCGGCAGGCCTAAACGGCCTGTCGCCAGCGGGCTTGTAAGGGCGGCGCTCCGCGCTTGCGGGGCGGTCTCCGGCAGGCCTAAACGGCCTGTCACCAGCGGGCTTGTAAGGGCGGCGCTCCGCGCTTGCGGGGCGGTCTCCGGCAGGCCTAAACGGCCTGTCACCAGCGGGTTTGAAAGGGCGACGCTCCGCGCTTGCGGGGCGGTCTCCGGCAGGCCTAAACGGCCTGTCACCAGCGGGTTTGAAAGGGCGGCGCTCCGCACCTGCGGGGCGGTCTCCGGCGGGTCTAAACGGCCTGTCACCAGCGGGCTTGAAAGGGCGACGCTCCGCACTTGCGGGGCGGTCTCCGGCGGGTCTAAACGGCCTGTCACCAGCGGGTTTGAAAGGACGACGCTCCGCACTTGCGGGGCGGTCTCCGGCGGGTCTAAACGGCCTTTCGCCAGCGGGCTTGTAGGGGCGACGTTCCGCACTTGCGGGGCGGTCTCCGGCGGGTCTAAACGGCCTATCGCCCGCGGGCTTCCCATAGCGGGGCTTGTTTTGCATCGGCATGTCTGTACGGCGATAAGGGCGACGCTCGCCCGTCTCGCCAGCGGCAACCCTATTGACATATGGCTTGCTGTCTTCTTTTGGTTTTCCGTTCCCACGCGAGTCATTTCCGCTTCCCTGTTGATCCTGATCGCTCATAAACTGACCTCACTCAGCGGTTTTCCCGCCTCAATCTGATGGCCGCGCAAGAAAGCGCGCGAATCCATACGCTTGGCATTGGGTGCCTGGATTTCAATAAGTTCGATAGCGCCGTCACTGGTTGAAACAACGAGCCCGTGGACTTGATCAGCATACAGCACGATACCGGGCGCAGCAGGTGACGCTGAGGCAAAGGTAGCCGCGCGCCATACCTTAAGCGTTCCATTGGCTAGCGCGGCAAACGCACAGGGCCAGGGATCCATTGCCCGCACGCGAAGCAAGCTTTGCCTTGTGGTTTCGGTAAAGGTTAGCATTCCCATTTCTTTGGTCAGCTTGGGATCGTAGGTCATGTGCGCTTCCGCTTGTTTCTCGCGGGGACAATCGCCCTTTTCCAGCCGCTTCAGGGTCTCAAGCAATAATTCCGCGCCCATCAACGATAGCCGCTGGGTAAGCGTGGCGGCAGTATCGGTTTCATCAATGGGCGTTTCTGCACGCAAGAGCATATCTCCCGTATCGATACCCGCATCGGTCAACATGGTGGTTATGCCGGTTTTAGTGTCGCCCTGTAGCAAAGCCCATGGAATCGGGGCGCTGCCGCGATGGCGGGGGAGTAGGGAAGCGTGTACGTTCACGGTGCCAAGGCGCGGCACATCCAGCACTTCCTGGCTCAAAATCTGCCCAAAAGCAGCCGTTACACACAGGTCAGGGCTTAACGCCTGTAGATCGGCAAGGCCATCCTTGCGTATTTTGAGCGGTTGAAACACGGGCAACCCATGGGCTTGCGCCAGCGCCTTGATGGGACTTTGTTGTACCTTGCCACCGCGTCCCTTTGGGCGATCGGGTTGCGTGAACACGCCGATTACGCTATGCTCGGAAGCAAGCAACGCGGTCAGGGAGGGCACAGCAAATTCTGGCGTGCCCATGAATACGATGCGTAAACTCAAAGGCCGACCTCCTCTGCAAGTTCAGGCGATTCATCTGCCTCTGGCGCACTGTCCACATCGGTTTCATCGTCCTGGAAGATTTCATGCTCCATGATATCTACATACAGCACGCCGTTCAAGTGGTCTATCTCGTGACACAGCGCTCGTGCCAGAAAGCCTACACCCACGACTTCGATGGGTTCTCCTTTAGCATTTTGCGCACGTACAACCACATGCATGGGACGCTTAACAAACCCGGCGCGACCGGGGATGCTCAGGCATCCTTCGGGGCCTTCCTGCTCTCCCTCCCGGGTCACGATCTCGGGATTGATCAGCTCATAGAGGTGGTCATCCACGTCCACAACACAGATACGCTTCAGTATGCCTACTTGCGGGGCGGCAAGCCCTGCGCCATTGCTTTTGTACATGGTATCGGCCATATCCTTGAGCAGCATTCTCAGCCGCAGATCAAACTTCTCCACGCGTTTGCATTGTTTTCGGAGCTTTTCATCTCCGATTTCTACGATTTTTCGGATTGCCATACAGTATCACTCCTTCGGTTTGGTTATATCAGGGTGGCGGGGTTTACTTCCGTGTAGATCTGGCAGTGCGCATCGCTCACCTGCGATAGCTCGCCAAGCAGCTTGAGCACAGGCTGTGCATCGGGATGCTCAAATAGTTTCAGCAGCACATGATAGCGGTATTTGCCGCGAATCTTCACAACCGGGGCTGCATCGGCACGGAGCATGAGCACACGGCGTTTCTGCGCAGGGTGCGCCTGCAAATACGCTTCGATGGTATCCAGAAGGCGGGCGCTCATGGCTTGCGCCGGTTCGGCTTGCGGGCTTTCCACCAGCAGACGCGCGATCATGGTAAACGGCGGATACAAACCCGTGCGCCTGCGCTGGAATTCCTGTGTGAAGAAGGCGCGGTAATCCTGTGCGGCTGCGGCAAGGATACAAGGATGTTCCGGCTGATAGGTTTGCACGACGACCTCGCCTGTTTCTGCCGCACGTCCGGCTCGACCCGCCATCTGCGTTACCAGTTGAAAGGTACGCTCCTGGGAGCGATAATCGGGAAGATTCAGAGTCAAATCGGCGGCAATGACGCCTACAAGCGTTACATTGGGAAAATCCAACCCTTTGGTGATCATTTGCGTGCCGATGAGCGCCTGAGCCTTCCCTTCCCGAAACGCGGAAAGCAAACGGTAATGGGCATCGCGCTGATGGGTGGTATCAATATCCATGCGAATCGCCTTGACATTCGGGAAAAGTTTCAGCAACTCCTCCTCCACCTTTTGGGTACCGCTGCCGAAATAACGAATGTGCCGACTGCCGCACTGGGGACAGACGTCAGGCGGTTTTTGTACGGCGCCGCAAAAGTGACAGCGCAGCTGCTCGGCTTCCTCGCCCTCAACCTTGTGCAGGGTCATGCTTACATCGCACTGCTCGCATTTCACCACATACCCGCAGTTACGGCAACTGACAAAAGTATTATACCCCCGACGGTTCAAAAACAACATCACCTGTTGCCCGCTGTCAAAGCTGGCCTTGAGTTTCTGCTGCAAAAGAAGGCTGAAAATGGAGCGGTTGCCCGCTGAAAGCTCCAAACGCATATCGACCAGCGTAACGTGCGGCAGCGGGCGTCCATTGACGCGCGTAGGCATCTCCACAAGGGTATAATCCCCGCGATTAGCCATTGCGAAACTTAAAATGCTGGGGGTTGCGCTGCTGAGTAGCAAAGTAGCGCCCTCGCGGGCGCAACGGCTTTGCGCCACACGACGCGCATCATAACGGGGGTGCTTATCGCTCAGGTAGGTCTGCTCGTGCTCTTCATCTACGACGATCAACCCCAGACGTTCGACCGGCGCAAAAACGGCCGAGCGCGCCCCGATGACTACGCTTGCATGTCCAAGACGGATGCGCCGCCACTCATCAAGCCGTTGCCCATCGGTCAGGCGACTATGCAGTACCGCAGTATGGGGACCAAACCGCTGGCGAAACCATCCAACCATTTGCGGGGTCAGGGCGATTTCCGGAACGAGTATGATGGCCGCCTTGCCCTGCGCCAGAACAGCTTGCACCATGGCAAGGTATACCTCGGTTTTACCGCTGCCTGTTACACCATGAAGCAGGAATGAACCCCTGCCCTGCATCAGCGCGGGTGACATAATCGAGAGCGCCGCCTTCTGCTCCGGCGTCAGCGTTGGCGCCGCTGTGGAGGGGCTGGAAAGATCCTCATAGGGGAGACGAAAGACATCGCGCATGGAAAGGCGCACCAAGCCTGCCTGTTCCAGCTTCTTGAGCGCATCCTGCGGGGATGTTACAAGCGCACCCAGTTCTGCGACAGGGTGGGGCTTTGCATCCGCCAGGAGCCTGAGCAGTGTGGCGCGTTTGAGCGAACGTCCCTGTGCATCGGCGGCGGCTTGAGCGTCTACGCCTGCGGCTAGTTCAGCCATGGCCTCCTGCTTGATTTGAATACGGCTTTGCCGCATCGCAGCGGGGATCATCAGCCGCAGTGTTTCAGACAGGGGGCAGTGCGCTTCGCTGGCCAACTCCTCCGCCAGGGCAAGCAGATTCGGGAGAACGGCCGGGTATGGATCCAGCACAGCCGCAATGGGCCGAAGTCGATCCGGGTGTACATCACATCGATCGCCGATGGCAACCACAATACCTTCTACCGTTCTGCGCGCCAGTGGTACGCGAACCCGTGTGCCAGCTAACAGCGATATTCCTTCGGGGATACTGTAGGTGAAAGGTTTGGCGACATTGGTGTGGACAACATCCACCACGACATGGGCAAACATGCACCTTCCCCCTTCATTTGAGGCATTGATCATCGGAAGTACCGATTGCTGGGCTTGGGGATGCGTCCCTTTTTACCAGGACGGCTGTCACGACGGAAGATGCGCATCAGGATGCGAATGAGTATGAAAAGCGCAATAAACGGAGACAGCAGAAGCAGCGCAAACTCAACGGAAAGAGGCGGCAAGGGATTCGGATCCGCATAGGTTGCGGCCTCGATTTCCTCAATGGAAAGGGGCGCATTTTCTCGCCTTGTAATCGAACGTGACGCAACGAGCTGGTACACAACGGCGCTACCGCCATCAGTCGGGTAATAGGTCATGGTTCCGAATACCTCGCCCTTGGTGATGGGCGCGGCGAAATTCGTGCGTGTGTATTCGATGAGTACTGTCTGCTTCAGGTTACGGGCGAGCGTTTCTACCTCGGTACGGGTGGCTACGATATTTACGGTGCGGGTATCAGGCAGCGGTTCGATATCAAGCTGTAGGCGACCTAGCTGCGCATCATCCATGGAATAGCCGGAGGTTTCCACCACGGATGGATTCATCTCATACAATCCAAGCGGCGTAACGCTTACGAATTGGGAGAAGCCATAAGCCATCAGCTTTTGGGAATCCGTCCAGCGGCCATAACGGCTTGTGTAGAATAGGACGGATATCAGCTTGACGCCGTCCTTCTCCGCAGAACCCACATAGCAGTAACCAGCGCGGGCATGGTAACCCGTTTTGATACCGGTGGCAAGCGGGTAATAGTACTCGTTATCCTCACTGGGATTGAGCCAGTTATCGCTGTTGCCCATAATGACGCGCGCGCGTTGCAGGTTACTGCGAGGCAGCCGATAACTGTAGGTTTTCGCGATGTTGCGAAAGGTACTATCCGCCATGGCGGCGCGGGCGATTTTTGCCATGTCCCGCGCGGTGGAGTAATGATAATCATCATGCAGTCCGCTGGGATTGGCAAAGTGTGTGCCGGTGCAGCCGAGCTGAAGCGCGTAATTGTTCATCAAATCAACAAATCCGCCGATACTGCCGGAGATGGTCGTTGCAATCAGGTTAGCGCCTTCATTGCCGGAGCGTACCATGGTGGCGTAGAGAAGATCCTGAAAACTGATGGATTCTCCAACGGAAAGCGGTATGGTTGAGCTGTCATCCGGGATGTTGGCGGATACGCTATCCATGGTAACGGTAGCGTTCATATCGCCCAATTGCAGACCCAGCAACGTTGTCAGGATCTTGGTGGTTGAAGCGGGGTACATCATCTCATCCGCGTTTTTCTCGAAGATGATTTCTCCTGTGGACTCTTCGATCAGGATTGCGGATTTCGCATAGAGCTGATCCTCTGTCAGGTTCTCCGGCGCAGCTGGATCATAGGCAGGCGCATCGGAGGATAGTTGCGGGGCAATGTAGCGGATTTCTGGTTCGGATTGCGAATCTTGGGCGCGTGCCGACGTCCCCAAAGGGGCTAACCCCGCAAGCATAACGGCGATCAAAAGCATTGCCCATAGCCGATCCTGTGCTCTCCTCAACGCCGCTACACCCCCGAATGATTTAGAATCCAAATCAAATTATTATACCCCGCTCAACACATTTTGTCCAATCGGGCAGGCGTGAGGGGCATGGTTATGCCTGCGGCTGCTCCAAGGTCAGGTTTCGTACCCACGTGCCTTTACGGACTGCGCGTACAGCCCAAATGAGTTTTGCATTCATTAAAACCTGTACAATGATGAGCGCAAACACAAGGGGAATCTTGCCCGGGAACAAAAGCGCCATGAGTACGCAAGCAGGCACAGGCACCAGCCACATGTATCCGCTGTCCAGCAGCATCGCGTTGCGCATATCCCCACCTGCTCGCAACACAAAGAAGCAAAACGCATAGAGAAAGTTGGGCGGCAGGAATACAGCAAGGATGCAGCTTAACTGCGTTGCCAGCGAGCGCAGGTTCTCGTTGATGTTGTAAAAAGGCGGAAGCACAAAAGCGATCACGATACAAACCGTCATGCTTACCAGGCTGATTGCAAAAGTGAGCAGGCTCAGTTTCCGGCAATGCGCGCGCGCCTTATCCAGCTCGCCCGCGCCCAACGCCGTGCCAATGAGTACCGATATGGCAGAAGAACCGCCGGTGATGATTACCGCTGAAAACTGCGATGCAAGCTCAGCAATGGTCAGCGCGGGCAGCGCAGCTTCATCCAGCTTTGCATAGCACCAGAAGAAAGCGTTCAAACCCAGACCATAGAGCATTTCATTGATAATCATGGGCGCAGCTTTTTGGAAAAACTGAGTGCGTACCCGTTTGCAAAGGTGAAAACCATCGGCAGGCGCAAAGCTGAAATACATACGTTCACGTATCAGTAACCATGAGTAAATGCTCATCTCGAACAGGCGCGCAATCAGCGTGCCGTAGGCAGCGCCTACAACGCCAAGCCGGGGCATTCCAAAATGACCAAAAATGAGCGCATAGTTACAAACCACATTCACACCCATGCTCAGCATGCTGGCCATCATGGGCATACGGTTTTGCCCGAGGGAACGCATGGAAAAGATGCAGGCGCCGCTGATAGCCGCGGGGAAGTAGCTGAACGCGATCACGCGCAGGTAGGTGACGCCCAGTGCTACGGTGCGGGGCGCGCTCACATAGATGCGCATAATGGTTTCTGGAAGAAAGAACAGCACACTGAAGAAAACCACAGCATTGAGCAGCGCAATCATCAACTGCAACCAAAAAATGCCCTGGCATGACTTGCGATCCTGCGCGCCATAATACTGGCTGATGAGCAGACCGCCACCGCCGACAAGCCCGAAAATGAAGCCGTTGAAAACCATCACGGGCATATTGGCTACGCTGACGGCGCTGATGGACAGTCCCTGCGCATCCAGAGAGCCCACCATCAGGTTATCAACCAAATTGAACATGTTATGGATTAACTGCTGCACGGTAACTGGCAACATAACAGCCAACGCGCCCTTGTAATAGGTTTTGGTGCCAAGATACGGTTGAATAGCGGAGCGCAAGCGCTGCATGGATGACCTTCTTTCCGGCTGATGTTCGAATGGGAAGCCTTGGTGTTCTGCGCAAGGTGCAGTAACCTATCATACCGCAAATGGATAAACAAGGCAACCATTATTGGATAAGGAAACAAGTGATGCACACAGATAGCGATACACGAGATGCATGGGCGTATCGCGCCCCTGCCTATGGCACAAACGATGGTTATGGTGTACAATGAAGCGGATAAACACTGTAAGTGGGCAGCATGGAGGATACACATGGCATATCAGGCGTTGTACCGGCAATGGCGTCCGATGACGTTTGCGGAGGTCGTTGGACAGGAAGCGGTTGTCAAGACACTCAAAAGGCAGATTGAGACAGGACGCATTGCACATGCGTATTTGCTTTGCGGTTGCCGCGGCACAGGGAAAACCTCCATCGCAAAAATCATGAGCCGCGCCATTAACTGCCAAAACCCCAATCATGGTGATCCCTGCGGCGTCTGCGAACCTTGCCGCGCGATCCTTGCCGAAAACACGCTGGATGTGCTGGAGCTGGACGCGGCCAGCAACAACAGTGTCGATAATGTGCGGGATCTGCTTGAACAGGTACGGTACCCTGCCCAGGTAGGCAGGTATAAGGTCTATATTATTGATGAAGTGCATATGCTCTCGTCCGCGGCCTTTAACGCGCTGCTGAAAACCCTTGAGGAGCCACCGCAGAATGTGGTATTCATTCTGGCCACCACTGAACCCCAGAAGATTCCCGCCACCATTCTCAGCCGTGTACAGCGGTATGATTTCGGGCGTATCCCTGCGCCGCTGATTGAAGAAAGGATGACTTTGGCGCTGCAAAAGCTGAACATTATCGCCGAGCCCGAAGCGTTGCAAATGGTGGCGCGAGCTGCTGAGGGTGCCATGCGAGACGCGTTCAGCATTCTTGATATGTGCGTATCATCCACGGCGGATGGGGCGCTTACCGCTGCAATCGCGCGGGAAGTACTGGGCGCAAGTGATCGGGATTTTCTCTTTGCCTTTGGGGAAAAACTAGCGGTAAGCGATATGGCGGGCATAATGCATGCCATTGACACATTAATGCGAGCGGGTCGTGAACCGCAGGTTTTCCTCAAGGAGCTGACGCGACATGTGCGCGCGCTGCTTGCTGTAAAGGCCCTGCCGGAGAATGCCGCCGCGCTTTTGGAAATAACGGACGAGGATGAAAAACGCTATCGCAAACAAGCCGACAGCTTTACCAGCGAAAGACTCCTGCGGATGATGGATGAACTGATGCGTGCCGAAAGTGAAATGCGCTATGCGTCCGCGCCGCGCGTTGGGCTGGAAGTTGCCGTATTGCGAGCCTGTGCGGAGCAAAAGGGCGAGGATACCGCCGCGCTGCTGGAGCGCATCGCAACGCTTGAAACAAAGCTTTCAGCGTTCATCGGGCAAGTGGGCAGTGGTCAGTTGCAGCCTGTTCAGCCTCAACAGAAAGCGGATACCAAGCCACAGGAGAAAGTAAACGCACAGGCGACGGTTGCGGATAAGGCGAAGAGCACGCCGCTGCCCCCGACAGATGAGCAGGCGATATGGGAAGAGATGCTCAAGCTGATCGCCAAGACAGAACCGCCTTTATTGGGCTTACTTAAGAAGGAACGCTTCGTTGGAAGCCAAGACGGCGTGTTCCGCGTGCAAGTCGCCTTTGAACGCAAGGATTTTACATTGCTACAGCTCAACAAGCCTGCGCGTCGTGATGTGATTGCGCGCGCGCTCAGTGAGGTTGCCGGCAAACCCCTTGCCTTTGAAGCCGTGCTGGATGGCGATGGCGGAGCTGGCAAAGAGGATAAGCTTCGCGAAGAAAATCTTCGTACATTGACAAGCACCGTTGGACGCGATCTATTGCATGTGGATGAGAACGATAAACTGTGAAACCAGCGATGCATAGAGGGCGGTCTGCAAGGCCGTCCTTTCCAATTATAAGGAGGATGCAAGTGAAAAAGACCTATGCGAAAGCAACACGAAAGCGCGAGGGCGCCATCCACTACAAGCATGATTTGGGGCAGCATTTCCTGTATGACGTTCCGCTCCTGCGACACTTGGTGGAACAGGCAGGCGTTACTAAACAGGATCGCGTGCTGGAGATAGGCTCTGGCGCAGGAACGCTCACCGCGTGCTTGTGCGAGGCCGCGGAGCGCGTGATTGCCGTAGAGGTCGATGAAGCGGTACTGCCGTTTCTGCGCATTGCAACAGAGCGCTTTAACAATGTAGAAATTCTCAAGGGTGATATCCGCTCAATGGATCTGCGTGCGATTGCGGAGAAGCTTGGGGACGGGTTTATGGTGGTTGCAAACATTCCCTATAACATTACTACGCCGATCCTGGAGCTCTTTTTGGGGAGTAAGCTTCGTATCCGGCAGATGTCGGTGATGGTACAAAAGGAAGTGGCGCATAAAATGATTGCGCTGCCGGGCGATACCGCCTATGGGCTAACCAGCCTGCGGTGTCGGTATTTTTGTAAAGCCGAGATTGTAGAGCATGTTCCCGCTTCGGCTTTTACACCGCCGCCAAAGGTTGACAGCGCCTTTGTGAACCTTGTGTTTCGTGACGCGCCACTTGCGCCTTGCGTGGATGAAGCGTTGCTGTGGCGAATCATTCGCGCGGGATTCGGGCAGCGCCGCAAGACGCTCCAGAATGTGCTCAAAGGCGTGATTCCCCATAACGTTGAAGAAATGCGTGCTATTTTTACTACGCTGGGCATCTCCCATACGGTAAGAGGTGAAGCGCTTAGCATCGAAACTTGGATATCACTGGCGAACGCGCTGGCTGCTTCATTATCAAAAACCACGGAATGACGTTCCAATCTGCGTAAATGAGGCGCTCCATGAACAAGAAACTTCTTTTGCGCCAAAATCCGCATGAGCACAGCAAAACCTGAATGGATTAAAAACGCAGGATTCAATAGTTAAACTTGCAAAAAGAACCGCATACAAACTTGTGCATAATAAGAGCTTGGATGGCTCGCTTTGCGTTATTCCCACTATGGCTATTGATCAGCTAGAAAAACTCTGATTTCTCGGCGTTTTGGATCGATATAGAAAAACATGGAAATCTGGGGGGTTTCATGTGCCTGGACGTGTTCCAAATCCGTAAAAATTAATTTGAAATTTTGGCAGGAATTTTGAAGTACTCGGAGAAATATTGGAATTAGGGCGAGATTGTGCTATTTCGACCCTGTTGAATTCCAAGTCGCGGTATTAACCGCTTCATCGTGTGGGCACAAACCAATAAAATTCCAAGGAGGAATACACAATGAGTTTGGACCTGTCTTACCTGGGTATCATCGAATCCAATGCTGTTTACCACAACCTGCCCGTCGGTCCGCTTACCGAGTTTGCTATTAAGCGGGGCGAAGGCAAACTCAGCAACACTGGCGCGCTTGTGGTGATGACTGGTAAATATACCGGCCGTTCGCCTGAAGACCGCTTTGTGGTAGATGAGCCTTCCATCCATGATGAAATCGCATGGGGCAAAGTGAATGTGCCGATTAGCATTGAGAAGTTTGACAATCTCTATCGCAAGGTAATCGCATATTTGCAGAAGCGCGATGTCTTTGTTTTCGATGGTTTTGCCGGCGCGGATAAAAGGCACCGTATTGGTGTACGCGTGGTGAATGAGCTTGCCAGCCAGAACCTGTTTATGCATCAGCTTCTGCTTAGACCCACCGAAGATGAGCTGGCCAACTTCAAGAGCGATTTCACCATCATTTGCGCACCCGGACTCAAGTGCATCCCCGAGTTGGATGGCACCCGCAGCGAAGCGGCCATTCTGGTCAGCTTTGAACGCAAAATCATTCTGATTGCCGGAAGCCAATACGCGGGCGAGATGAAAAAAGGCGTTTTTGCCATCATGAACTATCTGCTGCCCCATCAGGGTGTTTTCCCGATGCATTGCTCCGCCAATGTTGGCGCAGACGGTGACAGCGCGATTTTCTTCGGACTTTCGGGAACGGGCAAAACAACCCTTTCGGCGGACCCGAACCGTAAGCTTATCGGCGATGATGAGCATGGCTGGAGCGATGATGGCGTTTTCAATATCGAAGGCGGCTGCTATGCCAAGTGCATCAACCTTTCCAAGGAGCATGAGCCCGAAATCTACGGCGCGATCCGCTTTGGCGCGCTTGTCGAGAACGTGACCATGGATCCGGATACGCGTGAGTTTGATTTCGCCGATGAGAGCGTGACCGAGAACACGCGCGTCGGATATCCGGTCGATTTTATCAGCAACGCGGAGCTTTCCGGCATGGCGCCCACGCCTAAGACGGTCATCTTCCTGACGGCGGATGCCTTCGGCGTAATGCCCCCCGTTTCTAAACTGGGCCGCGAAGCGGCGATGTATCACTACGTGAGCGGCTATACCGCTCGCCTTGCTGGTACCGAGCGCGGCGTGACCGAACCGCAGGCGACTTTCTCCACCTGCTTTGGCGCTCCCTTCCTGCCCCTGCCCGCCAGCACCTATGCGGATCTGCTGGGCAAATACGTTGACAAGAGCGGCGCCAATGTGTACTTGGTCAACACAGGGTGGTCCGGCGGCCCCGCAGGCGATGGCGGCAGCCGCATGAAGCTTCCGCTTACGCGCGCCATGGTAACGGCCTGCTTGAATGGCGAGTTGGAAAAGAGCGAGTTCGTGCTGGACCCCAACTTTAATGTGCTGGTGCCCACCTCCTGCCCCGGCGTGCCTGCGGAGGTTCTCTCTCCCCGCAATACCTGGACGGATAAAGATGCTTATGATGCCGCCGCGAAGAAGCTGGCTGGCATGTTCCAGAAGAACTTTGAGAAGTATACCAATATGGATCCCAGCATCGTTGCTGCCGGCCCCAAGGCGTAAGCCGCCAGCCGACCGGATGCACGCCGCCCGACCCGAAAGGGTCGGGCGGTTTTATGTTGCAGCTGTCGCGCATAACCATGGTCTCCCTTGCTTACGCTGATGATTCGACTGGGTTGGAATGACTAATTGCTGGAATACTCTTGTGCTATATCCTATGACTACATACCCTACCATGAACAAACGCGTGATAATAAAAAACACCCAATATACTTGGGTGAGTCATGGATAAGGAAAGGTTGATACGCGGGATTACCGAAAAAGCATCCCTAAAAGGTTAATGTTGGTGGTTGTCAGGAATACAACCATCGAAAGCACGGCAAGCGCCACCACGCCGACAGCTACCCATATGCCCGCCGGGGTAGCATGAAGCATTTCACCCACAGTATCCGGCATGGCTGCACGACTTGTGAAGTGTTTGCGAAAAGCTTCTCTGTTCATGGATTCTTCACCCCTGCACGCATTATCTTGCGCCGATGTTATGCGGTTTCCGTGGATACATGCCGCATATTTGCCCCATTATAAACCCGACATTTGCCTCACGTCAAGATATTGTGAGCCAAATTCTCATGGTTTTCTCACGAAACCATTAATCAGTTCTCAAGCATCTCATCCAAAACGATGGTATGATAACAACGTAGTCAGGAACGACCCAATACCGCAAGGAGGATCGCAAACATGGAAACCAATAAGCGCTGCGATAACAATGTTTTCAGCACACTATACCGCATCCGTTTCAGAGCCAGCAAGAACGGACACACGGTGGTTAATCTCTCATTACTGTTTACACTGATTGCGCTGCTCAGTGCACCCTGGCTTGTGATCCTCGGCAGCATTGCGGCATTGATCATGGGATATCGCTTCGCAGTCGATCACAATGGCATCGGATTTGAACAGAATTTCGATGATGTGGTACGCAACGCCGCACAAAATGTCAAAAACGCCGTGGACGGCATCACTGAACCACGCTGATCCTGCGATGATTGGCACAGCTGCAACAACATACAACGGAAGAATAAGGGAGGATTTATCCATGGAAAACAACACCAACAACACCAGCACCAACAAAGGCGGTTTCTTCAGTCTCTTGTACCGTACGCGCATTATGATCACCAAGGGTGAAACCACGATTGTGAACCTTTCCCTGCTGTTTTGCATTATCTCATTGCTGTTTGCGCCTTGGCTGGTGGTGATTGGCGCAATCATCGCGCTGGTGCTGGGCTACAAATTCGCTATCGACCGCAATGCCAAGGGGTTTGATAAGGATTTCGAGCATATTGTCAAAGATGCGGCCAACAATGTCAAGCAGGTCGTAGAGAACGTGACGGATTCCAATGAGCACAAGGATGATCAGTCCGGCGATAGCCAGATGTGACAAGCCAATCAACAACAATACGGTTACCGCAAAGCAACCATGTGAGGTTACAAGGGGATAACGATGATATCCACCGAAGGCCGGGGCGAAAGCTTCGGCTTTTCGTTTATAGAGAAACGACACTGGTGTCTCCCGGTAAGCCTTATGTCAAATCCGACATTTTGGATGCGTTATGGGGTTATGCGCGTATGCGATGCCAATGTACGGTTGCGGTAATGAATATCCGTGCGGATCGTAAAGCCCTGCCGTTCCCAGAAGGCGTTGCCGCTTGTATTGTGCGCAAAGACGACAAGCGCGGCTTTGATGATACCTTCGGCCTCCAAAGCCGTTACAGCACGCTGTAGTAGTTGCGATGCAATACCCATCCTGCGGTAGGCAGGGTCCACCGCAAGGTGGTTGATGTACCCTCGCCTGCCGTCATGACCGCAAAGGATAACCCCAGCAATGTGTTCATGCACCTCTGCAACAAAACAACTGGTGGGATTACGGTGCAGGTAACGGTGTATGCCTTCGTAGGAATCATCCACATCATTTAAGCCCATGCCGGGAGTGCGCAGCCATAAGGCGTAAACATCGTGATAATCGTCAATGGTCATGGTTCGGATATTCATAGGGCCTCCTGTTATGCATTAGCATCCTAGGCTTGTGGTGGGGGCGTGCGACGAATACGCGGAAAATTCCAGCGAAAATGGGCTGCGAGCCCGCGAACGACCACCGTGACAGAGGCCGCGCATAGGGTTGCCAGCGAAGGGCTCAACACATTGTGGATCAGCAAATAAACGACAGCGCCAAGAAGGGAGGCGACTGCATAGATATGCTTGATCAAAACACTGGGCGTTTCTCCAGCCATAATATCCCGCATGATGCCCCCACCGGTTCCCGTGAGCAGCGCTACAAACAGATATAAAAAGGGCGTGGCGTTTGGATAGACGCGCAAAGCTGTTTCGACGCCTACGGCTGTAAATACGCCAAGGCCAACGGCGTCGCAATACAGCAATATTGCTTTATAGCGAAGTTTTGCCTTGGGGGATGTATCGCGGCGATAAAAGTAAAGCAAGGTGAAAAAAGCCGTACTGGTGCCCAGCGCGACGAGTGCGAAGGTGGGGTCCCGAAGCATCTGTGGGGGGAAAATACCCAGCAATACATCGCGCAAACAGCCGCCGCCAACCGCTGTAGTCAAGCCGAGGATATTCACGCCAAATAGATCCATCTCCTTACGGATAGCCAGCAGCGCACCAGAAATGGCAAATGCGATAATGCCCAGCAACTCAATCGGTAAAAATGGATCGTTCATGAGGATGGCTTTCCCTTCTTGTTAATGATCGTGCCCATGATAGCATTGACAAAAGCTTTGCGCAAGAAGGATTTTTAGGTGTCTTGGAAGCGGTATGGATGATAAACGAAGCAAGGGACGTCAAACAGCGGCAATCAATACGAGCATGAACAATATGGTAGGCGGATTGAAAAAATAAGTGCAACAAAAGTAGCTCAATGAGCGGGGAACCTGTAAGATAGC
>LVAQ01000045.1 GCA_001604105.1 Clostridiales bacterium Firm_11 | reverse complement strand
GGGCTTGCGGTAAGCGTCAGCGAATTGCTGTGGAGCCTCGGCATCAAAAACGCGATCGAAACAGCCGTCTCCACACAGCGGGTCGACTGGAGCCTGCCCAGCGCGGAATGTGGGCGGAAAGAAACCGGCGAAACGCTTTACTATATAAAGTTTACTGCGTTCAAGGATATGCCGGTGTCGGGGTTGCACAGGAAGAGATGCCAGTCGGTGGAGCGCAACCCGCGAACACGAAGCCATTTCCGCTACATTGACTCAATCAAGCCAATCGAGAACCAGGGCATGCAATGCATCCAGGTCAGTAGCCCGTCCCACCGATACTTGATTGGACGTTCGTGTTTACAGACGCACAATTCCGAGTTGGCGGCCGCCATCGCCCTGTTGCTGACCTGCGGTGACGGCGAGGAGCGCGCCGAGGTGTACGGCTGCGCTGCCGATCGGCAGCAAGCGTCCATTGTATTCGAGGTCGCCGCCGACATGGTGCGGATGTGCCCGGCGCTCTCCAAGCGGGTCAAGATTCTCGCGTCCACCAAGCGGATCATCTACCTGCCCACCAACAGCTTCTATCAGGTGCTATCGGCAGAAGCCTACTCCAAGCACGGCTTCAACATCCATGGCGTGGTGTTTGACGAGTTGCACACCCAGCCCAACCGTAAGCTCTTTGACGTCATGACCAAGGGTTCCGGCGACGCGCGCACACAGCCGCTCTACTTCCTGATCACCACGGCGGGCACGGATACGCAGAGCATCTGCTATGAAACCCATCAAAAGGCGTTGGATATCCTCGAAGGCCGAAAGCGCGACCCCACGTTTTATCCAGTCATTTACGGCGCCAAGGAAGAAGACGATTGGACTGACCCTAAAGTTTGGAGGAAAGTCAATCC
>LVAQ01000012.1 GCA_001604105.1 Clostridiales bacterium Firm_11 | reverse complement strand
AGGTGTTGGTACTTTCGTGCCTTTGTGGTATGCTGTTCTTGGCTCATGGGCGGGCCTCCCTGCTTGATTTTGTCTTGCAACGCTATCTTACAGGTTCCCCGCTCATTGAGCTACTTTTGTTGCACTTATTTTTTCAATCCGCCGCGCAAATACCTTTAAGCTGCAACCGGCAACGCCTCTTGCACGCATAGCGCGCGCATGGTATGATGCCATAAGACCCTTCCGCCAAGGCCATATGGGTATCCCGTACGTGACCCCGGCAGCGGGGTATGCGTGCCATATTCCAGTATGGCGCAGCACATACAGGCTGTTACCTTGGTAGTGGGTATAGATGCTCAGGTTAGGAGGGCGCCGATGAACTGTCCCCATTGCGGTGCCGTTTTGCCGCAGGGCGCATGGCAATGCCACGCGTGCGGTATGTTGATTGCAGGCATGCAGGATTACCCCAGCCAAATCCAGCAGAATGAGGGATACCCGCAAGGCTTTGATCCTACCGCTTACCGACATAGCAGCGCGGAAAGTTACTATCCGCAGCCAGTTCCTGGTCAGCACAGCTATCCGCCGGGGTATGACACCGGCGCGTATCCGCAGGGATACAACACAGGCGGGTACCCGCCTGTTGGGGCTGGTCAAAGCTTTGACCCGGGTTCCTATGGCGCGGAGCCGTATTCGCAAGGGTATGGCGGCTACCCGCAGCATTATCAGACGGGGTATGCCCGTCAGCAGGGCGGAGCCCTGATGGCTTCTGTTGCGTATTTGCCAAGGCTGATCATCGGCGTTATTCGTGACCCGGGCGAAGCCTTGCAGGGGCTCATGGAACGCGCGGACAGGTTTACCGGCGGCATCATCGTTGTGCTTGCGTTGCTTATGACCTTCCTCAGCGGCATGGCCTTCACGCGCGGCGCGATTGCAACCCTGTTCGGCGGTCTTTCGGATCTGTTGGGGATGCAACTGGCGGGCAACGCGGCCAGCATGAATCAGGGCATCAACTACATCGCCGGTCGTATTGCCGCCTCCGTCGGTGGTATTGTGGTACTGAGCCAGTTGATAGCCATCGTGCTGCCCGCGACTGTGGCGCTGGTGTACCTGTGCGTGATGCGTAAAGTGCGTTTTTCTTTCCTGCTGGCCAGCAATCTGATAGCGCTCACAACGCTGCCCACCATTGCCGCGGCTTTGCTCTGCATACTGCTCAGCTTGCTATCCCCAATTCTGGGGCTGGCGGCAATCGGGCTTGGGCTGGTGGTAAGTTACATATTCCTGTGCCTGATGGTATCCCGCATCATCGGTTTGCCGGAGCCGCACTCCGCGACGGTCAAAATCGCGCTGGTCAGCGTATCGGAAATTGTGAAACTGCTCTTTGTGCAGTTGATCGGCGGGGCGCTGCTGGCCTCCACGCTGCGCACGGTTTCTTCCCTGATGAATACCATTGGAAGCCTGCTATAGCCAGCCGCGGGAAGCTGTTCCAGCGGTCAGCGCGAAGGCATGGCCGCGTGCTTCAACCCTTTTAGCCCCCTCGCAATGATGGTATGAAAGCGCGTTAACACGATGCGGTTGAGACGCAAAACCAATCGGCCTTGCCCGGATGCGTGTGCCATCCGGGCAAGGCTGTTTTGCATCCATTCGCTTTAAAGAAAAAAGGCTTGACCTTGCCGTAACGTAAAGGTGTAGGATAATCCTACGGCCATGGTGTGCAACTTGTAAAGGAGAGAAACGGCATGATGACGGTTCAGGAAGTGGCAAGGCTCGCGGGCGTTAGTACACGCACCTTGCGGTACTATGATCAGATAGGGCTGCTGCCCCCGGCCAGCGCCACGCAAGCCGGTTATCGGCTGTATTCGGCGCAGGATCTGCGGCGGCTGCAACAAATCCTGTTCCTGCGCGAACTGGACTTTCCCCTCAAGGACATTGCGCCGCTGCTGGAAGCGGAGGCGCGGGACACACGCACGGCCGTGGAGCGGCATCGCGAGCTGCTCAAGCTGAAAATGGCGCGTATGCAGGGTTTGATCGACCTATGCGAACGCATCTTACAAGGGAAGGATGAAACCATGATGACCCCATTTGACCAAAGTAACATTACCGAAAAGCGGGATGAATACGCAAAGGAAGCTATGGAGCGCTGGGGAAACACCGATGCCTACCGGGAAAGCCAGAAACGTACCGCACATTATACCAAGGAGGATTGGGCTGCTGTGCAGGAGGAGATGGATGCTGTGTTCAAGGGCTTTGCCGCACTGGTTGGCAAAGACCCCGTAGGCGCAGAGGTCCGCGCTCAGGTGCTGAAGTGGCGCAGCCTGATGAGCCAGCGGTTCTATCACTGTACGGATGAAATGCTCATCGGCATCGGGGAGATGTATCTGGCGGATGAGCGGTTCCAAAAAACGCTGGATGCCTACGGCGAAGGCACCGCCAAGCTGATGAGCGAAGCCATGCGCCGCATCAAGGAATAACTGGGTTCGGCTGGCAGAAGCTGACAAGCTGCAACAGCGCATGCAACCCAAGCGCTGGCAAGGATGCTTCCCGCTGGATATGCCGCGCAAACGTCACGCGCCCGCACATGAGCAGCATTGCCCGGGTTCGGTTCCATAGCACAGAGCATTGGTGAACCCCCGAAACGAGCGTGGTTGCATGCGCAGCAACAGATCGATGCCACAGGCGTGAGCCGTACCATTCCTAAAAACAACCCGTTTCCCAAATGCAAACGCCCCAACGCGGATTCTTGCGCTGGGGCGTTTGTATTTCGCATGGGCAACCATGCCCGCACCTGAGAGCGTTGCCTGTTTTATGCGGCGCTGCCCTTTGTGCTTGCCATCAGGCCGCGCTTATTTGAGAATCATCCCATCGCCGACGCTCAGTTTGATTTCCACCAAGCCGCTCCATACCGGCAGGGAACGCTCGCCGTAGAGATCCCGCACGGCCGCCTGACTGCGCAGCGGCTCGGGCAAGGGCAGCTGCATGGTCACTTCTTCACAGCTGGTATTCAGCACACACAACACACGCTCGGTATCGGTAAAGCGCTCATAAGCATACAGCCCGTCATTCCCGACATGCCATGTGCGAAACGCACCCAGCTTGAGCGCCTCATGCTTCCTTCGCAGTTTGGCCAGCTTTTTGAAATGCTTACGGGTAGCATTTCCCTCCACATTATCCCAGCGCATGGCGCGGCGGTTATCCGGATCGGCACCGCCTTCCATGGCCAGTTCATCCCCGTAATAAATAATGGGTATGCCCATGAACGTAAACTGGAAAAACGATGCGGCATGCAGCATCCGGCTGTCTCCCCCGGCACGGGTGAGCATTCGCATGGTATCGTGGGAGCCCAGGAACGTCCACAGCACATCCTGCGTGCGCTGGGGGTACAGCATGGCCGCGTTATTGACCGCCGCGTCAAAGGCAGATAGCGGGATGCTATGGTGGCAGAAGCGCTTCCACAGATTGCGGCTGAGCATGTAATGCATGGTGGAATCAAACATATCGCCCGCGGTAAGCCACTCACGGCTGTCATCCCAGCACTCGGCGATCATCAGGCTATCGGGGGCTACGCGCTTCATCATCGCATGGAACTTGCGCCAGAAATCTGGCCAGACTTCTGGACTCACATCCAGCCGCCAGCCATCTATGCCGCAGGTTTTAAGCCAGTACTCCCCTACTTCCAAAAAATATGCCGCACAGGCTTCATTTTGCAGGTTCAGCTTGGGCATGTAGGGTTCATGGCTGAAGGTGCGATAGCCGCAGGCTTCCACATCGTCAAAGAAAAACCAGTCGTAATACTCGCTGTCCCTGCCCTTTTCCCGCGCGTCCACAAAAGGGGCAAAGCCAAGGCCGCAGTGGTTGAAAACGCCATCCAGCACAATGCGCATCCCGTTTTTATGCAGCGTATCACAAAGCTTCTTCAGATCACCCTCCGTACCCAGCAAAGGGTCAACCTGATAGTAGTCGAAGGTATTGTAGCGGTGGGCGCTGTCACTGATAAATACGGGGGTGGTATAGATCATATCCACGCCCAGTTCCTTCAGATACGGCACGGCTTCACAAATGCCGGCCAAGTTACCGCCAAAGCGATATTCGCTTTGTACGCGGTCGCTGTTCCATGGCTCCAGCCCGGGTTCCCCTTCGCCCGCCCGCCGGAAGCGATCCGGGAATATCTGATAACCCACACAGCCGCGCGCCCAGTCGGGCATGGGCGCGGCGGGGTAGGCATAGGCAAAGGCAAAACTCTCGCTGATGTCATCAAAGGTGTTTTCTCCATAGCGCAGGCCTGCGCCATCCAGCTTGTACACGCGCTCACCATCGGCATAGAGCAAAAACAGGTACTTAAACCGCGGATCGGCTAGCGGGAAGATGATCTCGTAAAAATCGAACAGATCATCCTGGTATGCTACGGTCATGGGCAACGTCTGCCCAAGGGCAAAGGGATCGGGGTAGTTATAGTGGTTGGCGATGCGCACCATCACGCGTTCAAACTCGCCGCGGCCCGTACGAAGGCGCAGCACGATATGCCCATCCGGCGTGGTATGGCGATATTCCAGCCACGGCATATGGTAAATAGAGCCAAGGGAAAGCTGTTTCAAAAGAGGGTTCCTCCTTACGGATCGTTTCGCCGCGCGATCAAAAGCGGCAGCATGATACAGGGCAGGCGTGCCATCCGCAGCCTGGGCACCGATCAGGGCAAGCGGCAATCCGCGACGGATGCCCGCTCAACCAGCGTAAAGGGCACTTCCACATGCGTGGGCTGTGTCACTTTGCCCTTGAGCATATCCAGCAGCAACGTCATCGCGTGCATACCCAGCTCGCGTGGATGCACATCAATCGAAGTAAGCGCGGGGGTATGATACTGCCCCACCTGTGTGTTGTTAAAGCTAACGATGCTTACATCGTCGGGTACGCCATAGCCCAGCGTCTGTAGAAAGCCGCACAGCCCAATGGACAGGGGATCATCCATGCTCACCACGGCGGTGGGGTGCGCTTCCACGCTAAAAATCTCACCCAGGCGGATAAAATCCGGCGTGTTCTCAATCATGCGCACAGGCACAATCCAATCCTGCATGACGGGCGCGCCGTATTCAGCCATGGCTTGCTCAAAGCCTTTCAGGCGGTTGACCATCATAAAAAAGCGATGGTCATACCCCAAAAACAGGATACGCCTGTGCCCGCGCGTCAGCAGATAGCGCGCAGCCTCATAACCCGCGCGAACGTTATCATTATCCACAAAATAACGCTGCTCAGGGTTATGCGGATGGCCGATCTCCACCACGGGCAGGCCGATATTGCCGATGCTCTCCTGCGGGTTGGTAAACGTGGTAAGCGCGATAAGCCCCGAGGCGAAGCCGCTATCCGCCATATCGCGCATAGCAGCTTCTTCCCGCATATTTTCCGCGCCGGTGGACAGCAGCATATGGTAGCGGCGCTCGCCCGCCACCTTGCCAAGACCCTGCAGCACCGCGGGGTAAAACGGATGCCCCATGCTGGTGCTGGCGTTTTCGGCAAACAACAAGCCCACAATGCGGGTTTCACGTTTCACCAAACTGCGCGCCATCTGGTTGGGATGAAAATCCAATTCCCGGGCGATCGTTTGTATGCGCAGGCGCACTTCCTCGGAAATGCGGGGGTTATCCCGCAGCGCACGGCTGACCGTGGAAGCGGAAACCCCCGCCAGCTTCGCCACATCTTTAATGGTTGCTTTGTTTGCCATGAACATTCTCCTTCATTCGTGGTCAAAGACGCATGGCGCGTGCAAACGTTTGACCTATCGTATCATACTGTTTTGCGGGGCGATTGTCAAGCAAAGGGGGGTACAGGGGAACCGCCCCTGTGGGCGGGCAAGGGCTTTGATTGCCCTTGCAACCCTTCGGGTGGTTTCCTTGCAGGGGGCTTTTTGTGCGGGGCGGCGCACAGCCGCTTGGGGGGCGGGGAATGCGCCTGCGGGCGCACCAAAGGGCTTTCCGCTCGCCCTTTGGAAACCTTCGGGTGTCGCCTTCGAAGGCGGCGGGTACGGTGCGAGGGGTCGCCCTTGACGTACAGGAAAGTCGTCCGGCGCTGCGGCGCCGACCGACAAGCCTGTCCGCCTGCGAGCGACCCCTCGCACCACCCGCCTTGCTGTACTCTGGCGACAGGGGGGATTTGCTGCCTTAGTTGTTTCGTGGTTCATTCGTAGCGGCAATCATAATGGTAAGGGGTGCTTCGCTGTTTTATGGGAATGGTTGCGATGCTGTTTTGTGTGATTAACGTTGCGGCTAAGTTCATAAGAGAAGGAGAATCCTTCATACCACGCACTTAACCAAGGAAAGGCACGGCATGCTTTCCAACATAAAACAGCCTTGCTTACAAACCCCTTTTGCATCCAAGCCACCACCGCCCGTGTTTTCACCCCTGTCGCCTGAATAACCCAAGGGGAGGTATGGCGGGTCGCGCGACGGAGGACAGGCTTGTCGGTCGGTGCTACTGCGCGCAGAGCTTCCTAACACATCACTACTCCGCCACGCGCAGTAGCAGCGGACGACTTTCCTGTACTCCTAGCGCGACTTGCCATACCCACCCCGTCTAAGAAGGCGACACCCGAAGGTTTCCAAAGGGCGAGCGGAAAGCCCTTTGGTGCGCCCGCAGGCGCATCCCCCGTCCCAGCGGCAGTGCGCCGCAACGCACAAAAAGCCACCTGCAAGGGGCACCCGAAGGTTTCCAAAGGGCGAGCGGAAAGCCCTTTGGTGCGCCCGCAGGCGCATCCCCTGCCCCAAGCGGCAGTGCGCCGCAACGCACAAAAAGCCCCCTGCAAGGGGCACCCGAAGGTCGCAAGGGCGAGCGGAAAGCCCTTGCCCGCCCCGCAGGGCGGAACCCTGCGCCCCCAGCGGCTGTGCGCCGCCCCGCACAAAAAAAAGCCACCTTTCGGTGGCAAAAAGGGGTGCAGGGGAATCTTATCCCCTGACCCCTTCCCCTTTTGTGGGCACAAAAGCCCTTCCCCTTTTACATGCTGTGTTTCACGCGATCCTGCTCCTCGGAGCGTTTGGCGTTGTTAAACCGATCCAGCGTGCCCACCAAGTAACCCGTAATGCGGCGGATGCGCTCAAAGGGTCTGTCCACCTCATTGCGGCCGCACTTGGGGCAGCAATCGCCGATAATGCCGCTGTAGCCGCACATCGGATCCCGATCGATGGGGTGGTTGATGCTGCCGTAGCCGATGCCCATGTCATGCATGTGGCGCACAACTTTTTCAAACGCGTCAAGGTTTTTGGAGGGGTCGCCGTCCATTTCAATGTAGCTGATGTGACCGGCATTGGTCAGCGTGTGATAGGGCGCTTCAATGGCAATCTTCTCAAACGCATCGATGGGGAAATACACGGGCACATGGAAGCTATTGGTGTAATAATCGCGATCTGTCACCCCTTTGATTTCGCCGTAGCGCTCTTTATCCATGCGCACAAAGCGTCCGCTGAGCCCCTCGGCAGGGGTGGCCAGGCAGGTGTAGTTCATACTGGTCTTCTGGGTCATATCATCGCAGAATTTGCGCATAAAGCCTACGATTTCCAGTCCAAGGTTTTGGCTGTTGGCATCTTCACCGTGGTGTGCGCCGCGCAGCGCCACCAGCGCTTCGGCCAGGCCGATGAACCCGATGGAAAGCGTGCCGTGTTTGAGCACTTCGCGGATGGAATCTTCCCACCCTAGCGTTTCGCTGTCGATCCAAACACCCTCGCCCATCAGGAAGGGGAAATTCTTGACCTTTTTATTGGCGATGATCTCAAAACGCTCCTGCAACTGCCCCACGATCAGGTTCATCATCCGTTCCAGCTCTTCGAAAAACCAGGGAAGATCCCCCTTGGCTTTGATGGCGATACGGGGCAGGTTCACGGTCGTAAAGCTGAGATTGCCACGGCGGGGGCTGATCTCACGCTCAGGATCATGCGCATTGCCCATCACGCGGGTACGGCAACCCATGTAGGCGATTTCTGTATCCGGCTGCCCTTCTTTGTAATACTTCTTATTAAATGGCGCATCCAAAAAGGCAAAATTGGGGAACAGTCGCTTGGCGCTGGTGCGAATGGCCAGGCGGTACAAATCGTAATTCGTATCACCGGGATTAAAGCTCACGCCTTCTTTGACACGGAAGATCTGGATCGGGAAGATAGGGGTCTCCCCGTTGCCAAGGCCGGATTCGGTCGCCAGCAGGATGTTGCGGATCACCATGCGTCCCTCAGGCGAGGTATCCATGCCGTAGTTGATGGAAGAAAACGGCACCTGCGCGCCCGCGCGGCTGTTCATGGTGTTCAGGTTATGGATGAGCGCCTCCATGGCCTGATAGGTGGCTTTGTCGGTCTCTTTTTCGGCATGCTCGCGGGTAAAATCCAAAATACGGGTGAGCTGCTCTTCCCCCGCGCCGCACAGCGCGGTCAGCTTCTCGCGCACTGCCTTGTCCAAAGCTGCGTCGTGGGCAAGCTCCGGCAGTTTACCCGTTTCCGCTTCTATGCCGCGCAATAAGGCGGTCGCTTTATCCGCCGCATCTTCAACGCCTTCCAGCAGTTCCAGCGCGCGGGCAAGGTTGTCACGGTACCGCTTGAAGTAGGTCTTTTTAACACCGGGCGACATGCCATAGTCAAAATTGACCACGCTCTGGCCGCCGTGCTGATCGTTCTGGTTTGCCTGAATGGCGATGCAGCACAGCGCGGAATAGCTGTAGATGTCATTGGGTTCACGCAATACGCCATGGCCGGTGGAAAACCCGTTATGGAAAAGCCGGATCAGGTCGATCTGCGTGCAGGTGGTGGTGAGGGTGTAAAAATCCAGATCATGGATATGGATATCCCCTTCGCGGTGTGCCTGCGCATGGCGAGGGTTTAAAATGTACATATCATAAAATTGCTTGCTGCCCTCGCTGCCAAACTTGAGCATAGAACCCATCGCCGTATCGCCGTTGATGTTTGCGTTTTCGCGTTTGATATCGCTGTCCTTGGCGTCCTTATAGCAAATATCTTCAAAGGTTTTCATCAGCCGCGTGTTCATTTCGCGTACGCGGCTGCGTTCCGCACGGTAGAGGATGTACGCCTTGGCCGAACGTACGAAGCCGTGCTCAATGAGCACTTTCTCCACCATATCCTGTACCTGTTCCACTGTGGGCGCGCCTTTGATGCTCTTATCCGCCTCTACGGAGCTTACCACAATGGCCGCAAGCTCTCGCGCGGTCTCCACCGTTTTTTGGCTGCCGCTTGCCATAAAGCTCTTTTCAATTGCCTGTTCAATTTTACCCTGATCGAAGGGCACCACGCGCCCGTCACGCTTTTTAATGGATGTGATCATACCGCGACTCTCCTTTTTCCTGGGGCAGGAACGGTTCGCGCGCGTCCCAAAGGGCGCGAACAATTACACGCTTCAGAAAAAGCGTTTGCCTGCTCGATTTTTATATGCGGAGACGGGCGGGGATTCCCCACATCGCGCCTTCAATGCGTGAGAAGCGTCCGTCGCACTGCCAAAAGTGAACGTTGTCATTATATTGTGTCTGCGTGGGTATGTCAATACCATATATAGCGTTCCATGTAACCGCCGTATTCATAATTGTAACGAAAATGCTAACTATATGACGGTTTGACGTTGTTTTCCACGGGATTTCCTTACAAAAATATTTTTAATCCATGGCGTTTTCCTCATGTTTCCCACGATTTTTCCTGATTCACCGCTTCTTTTCCACATAGACACCTGCATGGCTGCGGTACTCCTTGGTAGCGCGTGCCCCCTGTGTTCGTTTTTACGCCCACTTGCGATTGCTCGCAACTGGATGCTTACGGGGAATACCCACGCGCGGCAAGGCGCTTCCGCAAGCGTGTGTATTCCCCGCCCGCAACCAAGCCAACCCCGCAGGCCAATGTGGTTATGGTTGGCTGTGGGGCGTTCCCTTTGTCAAGCAGGATGCTGTGCGCACAGCAGGCCAAATGGCAAACGCAACGCTTGCCTAAAGCATATCCATCTCACAGGGAATTGAATCCCCGCAATATTCAGGTTTGCTTGTTATATGCCTATCATGGTGCTCATCCTGCCTGCTGCTGCGGCGGACGCGCACCCGCATTGCATACAGGAGGCTTCCCGCCCTCTACCCTCGCCGCGGGCGTTTCCCCTCAAGTTTTCCATGCTTTGCATCATCGAAAACCACGTGTTTTCCACATCACGAGAATTCAAGCAATCATGCCGTATGGCAGCGTACGATTGCCGATGAATCCCTCCTGCGGCAACGAAACCCCGAAACATTGCGTATCCCCTACGCCTTGCAAACACGCCTTCTATCAGGTTTTTCATGGGTTCTGTTTCGGCATTTCTGCTGTACGCCCTACATGATCCCGATCTCGGAATGCGCAGTGTCCTTTGAAACGATTCCCTCTATAAGACATCTTGCATCCAGTTTGCCACACATAATCCACAGCGATGATGCAAACAATCCACAGGTTTTGATAAGGTAGAATATCTTGCTTGGCGTTTTGCAGGTAAGCCTGCGAGGGCGCAATAAACCCCTGACTGCTTGGGCAAGCGGTCAAGGGTTTGCTGTCAGTGTTATGCTCTTAAGCCTACCAATCCTCCTGCGGATTGGCGGCATAATACGCTTCCGCCTGCATTGTGGACATATAAGACCGATACCCGTTCGCATCCTCCGGAGTGTCAAAAGTAAAGTACTCGAGCTGCTCCTCATTTAAACCGATAATGGCGGATTTGTCGGGAAAGTGATTGTTCCAGCAGCCAAGCTCTATCAGTTTGGCATTCTGGCTCACATCCAGTAAGCTGAGTTGGTTGCCATCACAGTAAAGCCCTCGCAGTTCTAAATTCTGACTTACATCCAGCGTGGTCAGTTGGTTGTCCTCACACAGGAGTTCCTCCAGCTCATGGTTTTGGCTCACATCAAGCGTTGTCAGCTGGTTGCCTGCGCATTCCAGAGCGCCTAGCATAACATTACGGCTTACATCTAGCGCAGTCAATTGATTGCTTCCACAATTAAGGTGTACTAGTGTTGCATTGTGGCCTACATCAAGCGTTGTCAATTGGTTACCCTCACATATCAGAAACTCCAGCGCAGGATTATGGCTTACGTCCAATTCCGTCAACTGGTTAGCATGGCAATATAATTCTGTCAACGCGGGATTACGACTTAAATCCAGCGCTGTCAGTTGACCATTCGCACAGGAAATGTACACCAACTTAGTATTGTGGCTCGTGTCCAGTGTTGTTAGCGGATTCCCGCCACAAACGAGATCCTTCAGCGCGGGATTGTGGCTTAAGTCCAGCGTCGTCAATTGATTGTCTTCGCAGGCAAGCGTTTTCAACAAAGGCTGATGACTCACATCAAGCGTCGTTAGTTGGTTTCTGCCACAAATGAGATCTTTCAGCGCAGTATTCTGGCTCACATCCAGTGTTGTCAATTGGTTGTCGGAGCATTCAAGCGTGATTAGTTTGGTATTATGACTAACATCCAGTTTGGTCAGTTGGTTGGCTTCACAAAACAGCTCTTCCAGTGCGGTGAAGTATTCTATGCCCGTTAAATCAGCAATGTTGCTTTCGTGAACCGTCAGTGTCCTATAATTCGCAACATCACTTGCCCTGATATCTCCCTCCGGTACAAAGACCTGTTCCCGCACCGCTTTTTCAAAGTTCGGGTCTGGAAAATGGATAACCGGATCCTCGGGCGCGTAAGCCGCAGGGAGTGTCTCTGTACTCTGCCTATCCACCAGGATTGAACTTTCGGATAATGCATACGCGTTGATGCCAATTGACACTAGCAGGAACATGGCGGTCATCAGCAAAGCATACAGGCGATTTCTCATGGATCAGCCCTCCTATTTCTAACGATTGCAGATGGGTTTTGGGATCATGCGCCACAGGTGCGAGGTTTGCAGCTACCCCCGCTCCGCGGGGGTAGCTGCGCGCGTCATGGGTTATACTGGTTGCGCTTATATCATCGCATCATATTCCGAATCAAGCGCCGGAAACTGAGGGCGATCGTGTAAGCTCGCTTTGCCATGGCCTGCATACTCAAAACGAGTTTATCAGGCGTTTTATTCCCTTTCGAAGAATCTTTCACGTATACATCGAAATGCCCGTTTTTTGTTGCGAATGAACTACCCGAGTGCGGATACAGCTGAACCGCACAGGCTGTAAGCGTTCCATTACTCATTTCGAGATAAGCTGAGCACTTTACCGGATTACCCTTAACCCTAAATCCATCAGATGAGTCATCTACTAACTTTTTACCAGCTTTTACCCCTGTGATGATCTTTCTCATGGCAAGCCTTCCAACGGATTCATCGGCAAACCGCGTATCAATATGATAGTTATCTCCAATTCGATCCATAAGAACCTCGATTGACACGATGTCGTTACTCTCGAATATGTGCAATGTCGCGGGTTCCTTCGCTTTTTGTCCATGGATGTCTCTATAAGCCTTGTTCAGATCATAGACTTCCTGTCGCGAGAGGAATTGCACCCTTGACCAATTTTCATCCGACCATGGGATCGGATCAAAGCCTGCAGAATCAATCATGTTAGCCGGGTCGTTGTAACAATACGCAAACCCATTATGACTAAGCAACGCGCCAACCTTGCCCACCAGCGTATCCGCATTCACAAACCTGCCCCAACTTGGCTCATAATACCGGCTCCGCAGGTAATACAGCCCCGTCTCCTCGTCCCACACATACCCCCTGTACCGGAACGGGTTGTCATGCCCCAGCGTCTCCGCCATGCTTCCTGCGGTCGAGATTGGCTTACCCCAAGCATCGTAGGCATATTCTACCACCGCAGTGCCATCCATGTCTACAAGGCTTACGATATCCCCCTGTAAATTGTGCTGGTAGGCATAATCGGTGCCGTTGTAGCGCACCAGCATGGGTCTGCCCTGGGCATCGTAGAAGAAGTGCATCTGCACCGCGTCTGCACCGCTGGCGCCATCGGCTCCTTTGCGGATATGGGTGATCTTCCTGCCATTGAGCATGTACAGGGTATCCACGCCGTTTACCGTCTTCTTTACGCGTAAACCCGTATGATCATAGGTGAACTGCGCGTTTACCGAGTCTTCCCCGCCGCGTGCCATGCTGTGCAGCATCCGCCCGGCCTTCCAGGTGTACGCCCAGCCCTCGTAGGTCAGGGGGTTGCCGATGGCATCGTGGGTGATGGCCTTGCCATCGTAGGCAGTCAGCTTGTCCTTCCAGCCCGCATCGTTATAGGCGTAGGAGATGGTTTGCGCGGGGGCATGCCCGCTCAGGTCGGTTTCCATGGTATAGGCGTAACGCTTCTTCTCCAGCAGGTTACCGCCTTGGTCATACGCGTACGTCCAGGTGGTGCCCGCGCGCTCGTCATTCACCCGCAGCAGCTGCCCCAGCGCATCGTAAGCATAGGTCGTCTGGTAGCGGGATTCCAGGTTCGCCAGATCCAGCGACAGGGTTTCGCCTTCCGCGGAGGTGATGGGGTCGCTTTCAAAGCCGATGTCTCCGCCCGTTGTAGCCTTGCCCTGCCAGCATTCCCGCGTGATATTGCCTAGCTTATCATACCCGTATTCCCATTTCTGCTCGCCCTGCCGGATGCACTTCACCCGCGCGGTGGTGCTGTTTGCGCCATGGCCGCCCGTTTCATAGCTGTATTCGGTTGGCAGCAGCGGCGATGCGGTTTCTGTATCCGCTTCCCCGTTTGCATGGAAGTCGCGTTTGACGATGCGGCCAAGGCCACCGTAGCGGTAGGCAAGTTTGCGCTTGCTGGTTGCGTCCGGGGCGCCGGGTGAGGTCATGTGGCTGCTCTCGCAGGTGATCGCCGTGGGTCTGCTCTCCTTGTCATACGCGGCGGAGATGGTAAACTCGCTTCGGGTATCGTCCGGCTCCTCCACGCGCTCACGCAGCACGCTGGGTTGTTCAAAGCGGTCATATTCCTGCGTCAGGCGGTACTGCAGCGCCCCGTTTTCGTACAGCTCCGCCTCCACGGGTCGATCCACCAGATCATACGCGATGCGCGCTTCGCGGCCAAGCTCCGCATCCTTCACGCGCCCTGCCGCGCCGTTGGCGCCGTACTCGTAGATGAAGCGCGGCGCGGTGGCCTCATCGTAGCTGATTCCAGCCGTGCGCTTGAAGCTATCGTACGTGTAGGCAACCTTCCCGCCGTTGCCGTATTCTACCGCTTCCAGCAGCTTATCGCCCGTGGCGGTATACACGTTGGTGGATAACGGCTGTTCTCCTACCTTCACCACCGTCTGGTTGCCCAGCGCGTCTGTCTCAAAGGTATAGGTCACGTGATCTGCGGGGTTGGCGGTGGTGTTGTGGCTCACGGTTTTGAGCCGATCCTTCTCGTAGGTGTAGGCATTACGGTAGCTTTTGCTATCCGCGCCCGCGCCTGTAACGGCTTCCGCGCTGGTGACGCGTCCCCGCGCGTCATACTGGTAGCTTACCTGCTGACCGGCGGCGTCTGTGGCGGAAAGGGTCAGCCCCTTGTTCGGGTCGATGGTCACAAGGGTGGTCTGCCCCAATGCGTCCGTCGTGGCGGCGGGGTAGTTGCCATTGGCCGTGTACGCTGTGCCCGTGCGCATGAAGCTGCCGTCCGTCTTGTCACGCGCGGTGTTTTCCGTAGTGTTGCCGTACGCGTCATACATGGTTTCGCTCACCAGCCCGAGAGGCATCTCGCTGCGCAAGGGCAGGTGACGCTTCTTCTCCGCGTCCGTATCCCCATAGAAGAAGGTATACGTGTCGCCTTCCTCGCGACCCGGCTGCACATAACTGGTCAGGTTGTCAAACTTGTCGTACTCCGCCTTGTCCTTTTGCCCCAGCAGGGTGGATACCGCCGTGATGTTGGCCTTCTCATCATAGGCAAAATTCTGGCCGTAGTATTCTTTGGTGAGGGATACAGCGCCGATCTGCGCTTCGTTCAGGTTCTCGTCATAGTCCACGTATACGCGAAGCTTGCGGTAATCCGCCGGCGCTACCGCCGCGCCGCAGGCATACTGCCAGTCCACCCACTCCTCATTCCAGTTGGCGGTGCCGCCATCGACCCACACGCCGCTCTTCTTCTGGAACTGCACGCGCAGCCGGAAGGTTCGTTTGTCGCCCGATGGCGCAGCCCAGGCGCGGGTCCAGCCGCCCACCACGTAATTATCGCCCTTCTCACCGCGGATGTCCAGCTCCTGATACACGCCGTTTTTCTGCCCCGGCAAACCATGAATGCGCAAGCAGTTCTCCCCGAGGTATTTCGGCTTATTTTCGCTGTCCGCGGCTGCGGCGATGATGATTTTCTCTTCCTCGGTTTGCCCCTGGCCTTCTTCGGCAACAATCCACACATCCGGGCATTTACCCAACGCCAGCGCGGTAAAGTTACCGCTTTGCAGCACATTATGCCTGCTTGCCAGCGCCCCCCGTTCCAGTTGCGCGCGCTCAAACCACGCCGCGCCTGTCCCGTCACCAGCCAGCACACGGCAGCGAACCATCGCCGCCTGCGGCAGATCAACCGTACAGGTAAGCCGCAAGGGGCTGCCAACGCGCTTTACTTTCTCGCCATCTACAGCATGCCATAGCCCTTCGCTGTCCTGCCAGGCCAGCTCCGCCCAGGCGGATACATCGCCGTTGCTTTGCGTGTATACGGAGAATGTATGCTCGCCCGCCCCGCAGGTTTTGCGGTATTCCGCATAGGCGGTCTCGCCTTGCGCAAGCCACTTGGGCGCGGGGCACTCCAGGCACAGGGGTCTGAGCCCGGCGGGTAACGCATTGCTTTCCCGCGCGATGCCGTCCGTGCCGATTACCCCTTGCACCCAGCCGCCATCCTCGCCAAAATCGTGCATGTCCAGCAGATTCACCACCAGCCGTTGCAGCTTGGACACGGCTTCCGGCGTATTGGGCTTACCCATGCTGTATTTGGCGAAGGACGCAAACCCCAGCTCATCATGCACGGCAATCACATTCCCGTGATCATTGAACTGGTAGGTGAGCACCTTGCCATCTTCCACGGTCAAATCACGCGCCTGCGTCACACAGTCAAAGTAGGTATAGCTTCGGTCATTGCCCTCAACACGGGTTTCGGTGGTGCCGCCAGCACCGTTGGCGGTTGTTTCGATTGCGTAGACGGTCATCTGGATGACGCGGCCGCGCTCATCGTAGATGGGGTTGACATGCGTGCCGTCCACGGCATTGCGCAGGAGGCGCAGCCGGTTTGCCGCCGCGGGGTTGGGCGTTGGCGGGTTGGGATCGGCAGGGTCAGCGGGCTCGGCGCCGTAACCATACGCGCTGCTCGCGCCGTCCAGATCCGTCACAACCGTCAGGCGCTGGTTTGCATCCAGCGTCAGTACCGCCTGCTGCGCATAACCAGGCACAGTAATGCGCACATCGCTCGTGGTATACGCAAGCGTAGTCACGCGTGCCGCACCATCGGTTGCCTGGGTAAGCCGGAAACTGCTGTCATGGATAAATGTTGCGGTGTTGCCATGCGCATCCAGCACGCGTTTGATCATCTTCACCGTAGCGCTGGTGCGTGTGCCGGTATAATCCGTCGTGGGTTTGTCAAACACCAGCTTGCTGTGATCCTTGCTCACAATCTCAGCTTCCGCAGCGCCCTTATACAGCTTGAGCGACAGGCCTGTGCGATCCTCATAGTAATTGACAAAGCCGGCATCGGCCTGTTCCTGCGCGGTCTTCTCATGCTTGCGGAATTCATGCTCCGTGCCGTCGCTATCCGTGAGCACGTAAATGTAATCGCCCGTCGCGGGCTGCTCCCGCCGCAGGTTCTGGTTCCAGTTCAGCCGCCAGCCCTTGCCCACGCCAAAGGCATTGGTGTCCATGTGGCACGCGTTCCACGTTAGCCCCAGGGATACGGGCATCCGGCTGCCATTCATGGCTGTAAGGTCGCGGGCCACGGCCAGGTTGCCGCTGTGCAGTGCCACATACGCCGTACCGGCGCGGCCAGCACCGAAGGATTCATACGACAGATGGCTCTCCAGCCCCGCGTTGGAAACATAGTTCACGTAAATGACAGGTCGCGCCGTGGCGGTGTAGGTCGTATTCTCCGCTGCGCACAGCTCGATGGGCTGTTCCTCATGGGAGTCGAGCATCACGCCGAAGTTATCCGCGCTGCTTGCGTACCACTTGCGCACCAGATTGGTTATATCCAGCTGTACAGATTTCGCCTCCGCCTTTCCCTTTTCAATCAGCACATAATCCAGATGCTTTTCATCATGGCTGGGCTGGTTGTTCCAGTTTGCGGTTGTCTGGCTCCAGCCGGATAACGCTTCATGGGCGTACAGATATGCATTGGCCGTAATGCCCGTGGTGGGCAACACGGCCAGCCCCATCCATGCCTTGGCAACGGTGTAGGCGCTGGTAAGCGCAGGCAGATTCGTAATCTTCACCAGCGCCCTGCACTGGCCGTAGGTGCTGTGCTTTCCCACACGCAGTGTTTGCGCGGCGCCATAGTTGGTAGCGCCGTTGGTCTCGCTCAGGAAGGTATCCAGTATGTTCGCAGTGGTCTGCGCGCTTTGCACCGTGGGGTCGATGACCACCGGATACTGCGCCTCCGCGAGGAAGGCTTCATCCGGCGTCATGGTCATCATCAAGTTGCCATCCGTCGCCTGCCATACGGCGCGCACTTCTCCCACCGCGCCTGTCGCATCAATCATATAGGGCGGGGCAAGCTGAAACACGTCCTCCTCGGGTAGTGCAGTGTCCCACAGCCGCAGCCCGCCGCCTGCCGTCGCCTCCCAGGCCAGGCCGTGGGCATCCATCGCAAAGGAAAACTGCGCAGGCGCATCCGGGCTGCGCAGCACAAAGGATTCCTTGAGCTTGTTGCCGTGCAGTTCACACACCAAATCGGTATGGGGAAGGATTCCGGTATACTGTACCGCGGAAGTGGCTTTGTGCGCGTGGGCGCGGTTCTCATCCTCGTTAACGCTCTGCGGCATCAGGCCGCCGCGCGTGCAGGATACGCCGCGCGCGCCTTCCAGTCGCCAGCACAGCGCATGCCCCCGCTCATCCCGCACTGTCACAAGCGGATCCGCGTCCGCCCGAAGCGCCAGCCGGGTGCGCAGGGGGCCGCAGGCAGTCTCCAGCGCCTGCTCGCCCCTTGCCGCGGGCTTAAGGTGGTTGTCAATCTCGCGCCAAGCGCCGTTTGGGTCGCGGTAATGCACGCGCTCCGGGTAGATTACCGTCTGGTACAGCCCCTTGCCCAACGCAAAGGTCTTGCTGCTCTCATCGCGCTGCGCCTCGACTTCCAGCCCTCGCATCCGCCGTGTATCGAAATGCCGCTGGGCGGCACTGGTTTCCATGGTTTGTTCGCTCATGATGGCTTCCTCCCATTCAAGCTTGTTAATCGGCTTTATTCTTGTTTTTCCGCTGACATCGGACGATAAAAGGGTACAAGGGAAGCGTGGTCACCGCAAACGCCGTGCCAAGAAGCAAGCGCAGGCAATCGTTTACCGCGCAGCGGTTAGCGCTCCCAAGGGCAGGCGTTTGCGGAAACAGGGCAAACGGTGATCCTCCGCGCAACGCCCAAGCGCAATCACAAGCATCCTTTCGCCTGCGTGCCGATGCCCTTGCCCTCGCCTTTGCCCACGCTTCTCCGCCTGTACCCTTTGCATCAGCGCACGTTGCGGATTATCACAATCCCGCTGCCGCCCTTGCCAAACGCGGTGCCGTTGTAGTTGTTTGAACCGCCCCCGCCTTTGCCGGTGTTCGCTGCGCCGTTGGCGGTGCTTGGCACGCTGCCCGCGCCGCCGTATTTTGTGCCGCTTGTGGCGCCAAAGGCATACGTCGCCGCGCCGCCGGCGCCATTGGAGCCATTGGTGCCGATGTAGGCACCGTAGGATACAATATTGCAGCGGTAATACCCGCTCACACCCTTGAGCAGGTATGTGCCATTGTTATGGTACGCGCTGGTTATCGGGTGGGCGAGGTTCACAGTCTTTTGCCCGTTGCCGATGCTCACCGCGCTGGCTTTGAGCGATGAGTAGTAATACACGTTGCCCGCCGAGCCGCCGGTACCGATGACAACGCAGGTCTGTCCCGTGATGGTGCCCGCAACCCCGCCGCCGCCGCCATTGCCCGTGCTGCCAAACGCGGTTGTTTTGCTCCCCGCCGCGCCGGTCGTCGTGCCGCCCGCGCCGATGCTGATGGCATACGCCACGTTGCGAAGCATTGCGATGCCGGTGGTGTTGGCGCTATAACCCCCGCCCCCCGCGCCGCCTTTCTGGTTGCCCGCGCCGCCCCCGCCAATCAGGTAGATTTGAATTGCAGCATCCTGATTGCTGGTAAACGTGCCGGAGGTTAAGAAGTGAATGCGCCAGTTCCCGTTCCCTTCGTCAAAGAGCTGGCTGGTGCCCGTATAGGTATAGGTAGGCGCACCAAAGGCAGCCGTACTGCCGCGCCGTATCATCATTACCTGCCCCATGCTATCGCACCACCTTCAGCAAAAGCGTCAGCGACACATCGGGCTTAGCGCGGTAGCAGTACGCCGTAAGCTGCCCATCGCCAGCGTTGATGCGGCCGATGAGCGCGTAATCCTGTAGCTGCTGAATCGCGGTTGTCGTATTGCTGCTCAGCACCACATCCGCCAGGGGAATGTCGGTTGCCAGCAAACCAGCAACTTGAACCGTTTGCGTATACGGCGCGTTCTGGCTCCAACTGCCGCTGGGCAGCGCCGCAGTCAGGTGGATGGGCGTGTGGTACAGGATGGCATCTTTGACCGACTGGCTCTGCGTTTCATCCATGTAGACCATATCCGCCATCGTTTTGGGCGCCAGTGGTTCCTGTGTGTTGTTGCTGTTTACCTGAATCCAACCTTGCTTCATTGTTTGTATTCCTCACTTTCAATCAATCCTTTACGTGCTGCCGCAGTGCTGTCGCCTTCGGATATCCGCGCCGGTTTTACCTGTCCTGCCAAGGTGCGCGTGCAGGTTATTTGCGCCATCCTGGCTGGTTTTGACCCGAACCATGGTTTCAAGTCAACAGCCCAAGATTCCCGCTGGAAGGTTGGGTAGAGCCCCTTTCATCACACCCACCACCTCCTTCATGGGCAAGGACCGCCTGTATTCGTGAAAAGCACTGTCCTGCAAGACCCTGCCATTGTAATGGCTGCATTATTCCGATTGAATCCGCACTTCAGCGCTGTATAATCTACGCGCCTCAACATGCCAGAATGAGCCGTTATCCGTGACGAATCGGCATGCATGCGGAGCGTCTTCTTCTTGTCGGGTATGGTGGTCTCACCCAAAGGGCATGCAAAAAAGGAGCGGGGTATCTCCCGCTCCTTTCAGTTTGTCGAAAGCGTTGGAGTCAAGGCAAGTGGCCCTGGTCAAGGTACAGGAGTCAAAACCCTGCCTGGGTCTGGGTGTAACCCCAAAGCCTCACGACACAATCCATTACGAAAGTGAGCGAATAGCCTGCAAGGGTATAAAGCGAGCGATGGCGGAAACCAATCTGGGTTTCTTGCACAATCCAAAAGGAGCGGGGTATCTCCCGCTCCTTTTGGATTGATTGTGTTTTTATGAGCCAAGGAAAGCTTGTACCTGCTGGTGAGGCAACCTGCTGCAAGGGATGTATACCCGCTGCCTATCATACGAAGCGGGATGCAACGGGGAATCGCGCGGTAATCCCGCTTTCTCAGTGATCGTAATCGCGAATTCGATCCACCTTGGGCTGAGACGCACCGCCCGGTACATATTCGGCGGTCAGAAATGCCTCGGCCAGTCGTTTCATATGCGCGATGCCTAGCGTAAACGCGCCGAAACAGGCAATGTTGGCATCGTTGCTTTTACGGGCGCGCTCCGCGGAATACACATCCGAAAGCAGCGCGGCATAGGCGCCCTTAACCTTATTGGCAGCCAGCGAAACGCCGATACCCGTGCCACAGATGAGTATACCGCGCGCAAAATCTCCGTTGGCCACAGCCGAGGCAACGGCTACCGCAACGTTGGCATAAACGGGGTCGTCACTTCCAAAATCCGTAACGGCATATCCCATTTCTCTTAAGAATGCAATCATTTCCTTTTTTGCCTCCGCGGCGTTGGGGTCACAGCCAATGGCAATGGTATGCAAAGCTCTTCCTCCTTACTGCATTTGGCGGAGCGGCTGCCCGATTGTCTCCTCAATCAAAAACCGCGTGCAGTTGCCGCATGGATGCCTTCATGCGCGCAAGCACTTCGTCGGCATCATCCTCAAAGATGGTTACCACTTCCAGGTACTGCGGCACATGCTCCATACCGGCTTGACGCATTGTGTCGCGGATGAGCGCCGGCGTTACCAGCCCTTCCGCGGTAAAGTCCCAGTGCCTGTCCCACAAACCATCGGTCTGCTGCAGATGGATGCCGCTCACATAGGGCGCACACTCCCTAAGCCAAACCCCCATATCGTGCGATGCTTCCGGGATGCGGGTGCACAGCGCATGCCCCCAGTCGATTAGCAACCGAACAGGCACGGCCGTCTTTCCGTCCAACTCCGCTATAAACTGTCGCGCCGCTTTGGGTGTGTATAAAATCTCAGGCCGAAGCGGCGTGGCTTCGATCATGATTTCGGATAACCCGCGTTCCCTTGCGTAGGCTGCCAGCTGGATCAGCGATGCCTGTGCGCAGGCATACAGTTCTCTTGCGGCGGCGGGGTCTTTCCAATCCTCATAACTCATGCCGCCCAACGGCGTTCCCACCGCCCTGGCGCCCAGCTCCACCGTGAGGTCAACAGCGCGCTTCCAGAAAGCCAGCGATACATCCCGCTGTGCTTGGGTAGGCGCAAGCAGCTGGGCGTAGGTATAGGAGGCTACGCCACCAAACGCGGAAGCGATCTGGATGCCCCGTTCCTCAAACGCTTCGCGATACGCGGTGGCCAGCTCGCGGCGCTGGATTTTCGGCCACCAGGGGTCTATCAGGTCAAAGGTGAATTGAACGCTGCTTACGTTGAAGGTTTCAGCACACAGGCGGGCAAGGTTTTCAGGTTTTAGCCAGCGCTTGGTGGCAAACGAAAGGTTGAGACCAAGTTTCATGGGTGCTTTCCTTTCTTTGTAAAAGCCGTTAGAAAATAGAGGCAGCATCAGGCGCTGATACCGCCAGGAGGTTTGTGTATAATTAAGCGCTTACAGATAACCCCGTAAAGCCCTCGCCGTGCATTATCATATCCTCAGCCATGCGGCAGAAGCGCTATACGTTTGCGCCCTCGTTACGCGATAATGCCGCCGTTGTTGATGGCGATGATGCGCGAGGGGCACGCGTCGATCCCTTTGATGCGCATCGGTAGGATGAACACCAGCGCGCGGCCATTTTCAATCTGTCCCAGATTCTTCAGCGATTCAATAATCGCTACACCGCGGCTGAAGCACGCTGTATGGTTGGGCTGATCCAGCTTGCTCAAATCCTCAATCGAGGTCGCATCCGAACCGATGGCCTTGATCTTCTTATTGTCTAAAAGCCACTCCAGCGCGTCTGTCTCGATGAAGGGGAAGGGCTCCCAATCTTCCGTACGCCATTTCCGATCAAAATCGGTACGGATGAACACAATATCTCCTTCGCGAACAGCCTCCGCTTTTTGCTGCATCTCCGCAAGCGTAATGCCCTCGCCCGCCTGCTTGCCCACAAAGTCAAGCACAACGCATTCGCCAATCATCTGCGTCAGCGGGTATGTCATGGCGTCGTCGCCGCCCTTCCAGTGATGCAGCGGGAATTCGATGTGCGTGCCGCAATGGGTGGAGAAGCTCACATCCGCCGCCACATACCACACCCCTTCGCTATGGGGTTCGCCGCGCTCGCCCAAATCGTTCACGTCAAACAAGTTAACCTTTAGCATAAACGGTTCCTGCTCCGGGATCATGGTATGGCTGAGTTCCACAATTTTGCTGAAATCAACGTTCATGGTTCAATCCTCCTTGCGCTTTGGCGCTTTATCTGCTGATCGCCTTGAAACGGTCAATCGCGATGGCAACGAGCACAACTGTGCCAATCACAACGTTTTCCCAGTAGGGAGATACGTTCAAAATAACAATGGCGTTGGAGATAACTCCCATGAATACGCCGCCAACAATAGAACCGATGATACCGCCGCGGCCGCCGCTAAGCGATGTGCCGCCAATGCAGGCCGCCGTAACCGAAGGCATAACCCAATCCGCCCCGATGGTCGGTTGTGCCGTGCCCAGACGCAGGGTGATCATGATACCCGCGACAGCCGCCGTAACCGCAGAGAGTCCATACACCATCGAGGTAACCTTTGCGGTCTTGATGCCTGCGATTTCCGCAGCGTAGAGGTTGCCGCCCACTGCGTATATGTGCCGCCCGAAAGGCGTAAAGCGAAGCATATACACCAGCACAGCCGCCAGCAGCACCATCAGCACCACCGGATAGGGAATGATGTTGGAGATAACGCCCTGCCCCAAACGCGTAGCCGATTCGGGTATGCCCATGATGGGCGAACCCTTGGTGACTACGTAGATAACTCCGGTAAAGATGCTGCCGGTTGCCAGCGTGACCACAAAGGGTACCATCTTCATTTTCGTAATAAAGAAGCCGTTGAGCAAGCCGCCCAGAAACGCCCCCACAAGCACAATCGCGATGGAAAGATAGGGGTTAAGCCCTACATCCACCATCAGCGTGGTCACAAAAATGCCAGCCATCCCAGCCATACCGGCGACGGACAGGTCAATGCCGCCTGTCAGCAGCACCAGCGTCTGCCCGAACGCCACCATCGTCTTATAGGAGATGGAGCGGCTCAGCGACATAATGTTGTACTGGGAAACAAACGCGGGTTTCATGATGCCCAGCACTGCGCATAGCACAACCAGGATCATGAAGATCATGCCCGCGGTGGGCAGGTTGGTCAGAAACCGCTTACGCGGGTTTATCGTTTCGCAATTCATGCGTGCACCTCACGATCTTAATGCGATATCGAGAATATCTTTTTCCTTCAAGGTAATTGTATCACGAAACCCTTTGACCGCGCCTTCATGCATAATCATGACCCGATCGGTCAAAAGCAGCAGTTCCTCCTGCTCAGAGGAGATCACAATGACCGTGATGCCCTGCCGGGCCAGTTCGCGAATCAGCGTGTAAATCTCACTCTTCGCGTTCACATCGATACCGCGGGTGGGTTCGTCGAGGATAAGCAGCTTTGAATTGCGGATCAGCCATCGGGAAAGGATAACCTTCTGCTGGTTGCCGCCAGACAAGCTGCGTATCTGTGTGGAAGTCGCGGGGGTTTTGATGCTGATTTTATCAATGTACTCCCGACAGATTCCTTCGGCCTGCGCGTGCTGAAGCCGAGCTTTTTTGAACAGTCTTTGCAAAATGGTGACCACCATGTTCTCCCGAACCGAAAGCTCAGGAAAAATGCCGTGAAGCCTGCGTTCTTCAGGTACAAACCCCATACCCAGCTCGATGGCTTCATGTGGGGTGCGCACACAAACTTCTTTGCCCTCAAAGTACATTGCACCCGAGTCCGGCTGGTGAATCCCGAATATTGCGCTCATCAGTTCGGTTCTACCCGCGCCAACCAATCCCCCAAGGCCGAAGATTTCGCCGTAGCGCACTTCAAAGGATACGTCTCGAAACTCGCCCTTGCGGCAGAAGTTTTCCACTTTCAGGATCACATCGTCCGGGATGGTGCGTTCCACACGTTCCATCTGCTGTATTTTTTTGCCCGCCATGTGCTCAATCAGCAAACCGAGCGTCGCCTCGGCGGTATCGCATTGATGAACCACGCGACCATCGCGCATCACGGTAATACGGTCAGTGGTCGAAAGCAACTCTTCCAAATGGTGGGAAATAAAGATGATGGTCTTCCCCTGCTCCTTTAAGCGCACCATGAGCTTGAGCAAAAACTCTGTTTCAACCGAGGTAAGCGAAGCAGTCGGCTCATCAAACACCAAAAGCTCGGCGCCGGTCATCAACGCGCGGGCAATCTGCACCAATTGCTGCTGCGCAACGCTCAGTTTATTGACGATGGTATTGGCATCAACGGACGCGCCGATCATCGCCAGCGCACGTTTGGCCTCAACCGTTGTTTTCTTCCAGTCGATGGAACCAAAGGCGCCCCTGATCTCGTTGCCAAGGAATATATTCTCCCTGACTGATACATAGGGATTCAGATCAAGCTCCTGAGGCACCATGCCAATGCCGATAGACGCCGCATAAAATGGCGAGGTGATATGTTCGGCTTTTCCGTTGATCACTACCTCGCCGCAATCCGCCTGATAAAGACCCATAAGCACCTTCATCAGCGTGGACTTGCCCGCGCCGTTTTCCCCGATCAACCCATGGATCTCCCCGCTGCGGATGGAGAGGCTCACATCGCTTAAAGCGCGCACGCCCGGAAACTGTTTGGTGATACCGCGAAACTCAAGAATGTTTTGGTTCATAGGCTTTCCCCCTCCATATTCCGATTGGCCCGGCGCGGGCCGAGCCAACCGGAACGTGAGTGTATCCAAACCCTCGCGGGTCAGGGTCGCGGCCGTTACTTGGTCAGAAATTGATCTACATTCTCGCTTGTGACATAGATCGCGGGGATTTCATCCACTTTCACGGTAGGCTCCTTGCCATCGGCAATCAGCAGCATGTTGAAAACGCTGTTGTAGCCATAGGTGGGTACCTGCTGCTTGAGTGTGCACAGGATGGTGCCGCTCTTAACATACTCCATCGCTTCCTGATTCTCAGCCATGCCCACAATCAGGATCTTGCCCACTTTGCCGGCATCGGTCACAGCGCGGGAAGCGCCGATGGGGCTGGCAGCGTTAACACCAATTACGCCCTTCAGGTCGGGATAAGCGGAAATCCAGCCTTCCATCACGTCCAGTGCGGTTTCGACGGAGTCGTTATCCGCCTGCTCAGCCACGATGGTCATATCGGCATACTGCTCGATGGCGGCTTTGAATCCCTTGACGCGATCTTGATGGTTGCCCGCGCTCAGGGTGCCAGCGAGGATGGCGACTTCGCCCGTGTAATCGCAAGCTTTGGCAAGGGTTTCGCCCATGTAGAAGCCATCTTCGTAGTTGCCTGCGTGACCGCAGTAGTAGTAGCGGTTGGAGTCGGGCGCATCACAGTCGAACGTGCACATTTTCACGCCGCTGGCAACCAGTTCATTGATGACATTGTTCGTGGCGGATGCATCAATCACGGCGATGGAAACCGCATCGGGGTTCGTGGCAACAGCGCCTTCAATTTTGGCGATCTGATCGGTCACCACCGCGTCCGTGGGCGGATCCCAGGAATAGGTTACGGTAATGCCCTGCTGTGCCAGCTCGGCCACTGCGGTATCGATGCCGGCTTTAACATCTTCATACCACTCGTGCACCAGTTTGGGGATGAATACCAGGTGGTACTCGGTCTTGTCATACGTAACGGCTTCGGCCGCCGCAGACAGCATGGGGGTGAGCAACAGCATCAATGCGAGTAGGACTAACAGGATTCTCTTCATGGGGTTACACCTCCGTAAAATATTCTCTAAAGGCAACTCTTGCCTTGAGATTCAACACATACCGTTTCAAACTCGGTTTAATTCAAGGCATCGGGGGTCACGATCGCTCGCAAGGCTTTCATATCTCCCTTGGTATTCTGGTACAAAGAGCGATACACCGCAAACAGACAGGTATAGCGTTCATGGTTTTCAGGGTTTGGAACTACCGGCTCGCCCATTTCAAGCCAGTTTGCAATGCTTTCAGGGCGCTCGATGAGTCCAGTTGCCAGCCCCGCCATAAAGGCGTCCCCCACAGGCGCTTCCAATGGATTCTTTGGGGTTAGCACAGTCAAGCCGGTAACATCTGCGAAAATGGAGCGCCAAAGCTTGGACTTGGCGCCGCCGCCTGTCAGGTATACCTGCCGGATGGGCATGCCCGAAGCCATCGACTCCACAATATCACGCAGGGCATAGGCGGATGATTCCAGAATGGCACGGTACATGTGTCCCTGCGTATGGATGAGTGAAAGCCCCAGGAATACGCCGCTTGCGTTTTCATCCCAGATGGGCGTGCGCTCCCCCATAAAGTAGGGCAGAAGAATCAACCCTTCCGCACCCGCCGGAATCAGCGCAGCCGCATCCTCCATGCGCTGGTAATCATCCTGCGTTTCACTGCCGATAAAATTCGTCATAAACCAGCGAGGCAGCGCGCCCGCTGTGGACGCACCTCCGTAAACGTACGTCAGCTTTTCAGGGGAAAGGCAATAGGGCATGGACACAAGGTTAGGATCGGTGGGGCGTGAGGCGCTCAGGTATCCCCAGTTGAGCGATGTGCCCAGAATGGCGGCGTTGTCGCCTTCCTGCACACAGCCGATGGAGAGCATCGCAGCCAAACAGTCTACGGCTCCGCACAGCACGGGTGTGCCCTGCGGCAGCCCCAGCTTTTGCGCATACACAACGTTTACCCCGCCCGCGATGTCGGTAGAAGCCTTCAGGGCAGCCGGCAGCTGCGCAATGTCAAGCCCCAGCAGATTCGCCATCTCGCCCGACCAGCAGCGACCGTCAAAATCATATACACCGCCAAGATTGCCCGCCGAGGAATAGTCAATGGCAATTTCTCCGGTAAGCTGGTAAATCAGGTAACTATGGATAGGCAGGATGGTTTTAATCTTCGCAAACAGCTCCGGCTCGTGCAGGCGCACCCATAACAGTTTGACATAGCCAAAATAACTGTCAATGCCGTTGGCAGAAGTAGCAAACACCTTATCGATGCCAATATGCGCACGGATGTATTCACTTTCCTCCGTGGCGCGCCGATCAATCCAGATGATAGAAGGGCGCACAGGCTGCATGGATGCATCCAGCATGACGCCGGTGCCCCCGTACAATGCGCTTACGCATATCCCCGCAATACGTTGCTTATCTACCTGGCTGGTAACACCGGAAACAGTTTCCACCAACGCGTCCAGCCACACCTGCGGCCACTGCTCACCCCAGTTGGGATGAGGCGCTATAATGGCATGGGCACAGTGAGCGCTGGCAAGCACCTTCCCATCTGGCGTGACCGCCACGGCCTTGGTGCCTGACGTGCCTACATCGCAGCCAATGAGGATATCTTTTAGCATGGTATCCCTCCAACGTGGTTTGCGTTAACCGCTCCAAAATGGCGGCAAGGGTAACGCGTGCGCTCAGCGCAGCAGTTCTTCGCGGGCAGCCTTGTATTCCTCCTCGTTAGGGGTTTTTCCGTGCCACACGACTTCATTCTCCATAAAGGAAACGCCTTTACCCTTCACCGTGTTACAGATGATCACAGACGGGCTGCCTTTATGCCGCTTCGCCAAATCGATGGCGGGGATGAGGGTTTCAAAGCAATGGCCATCTACCTCAGTCACATCCCAGCCAAACGCGCGCCACTTAGCGGGGATATCGCCCAGATTCTTCACATTGCAGGTGAGATCGTCATTTTGCAGGCCATTCAAATCCACAAACACAATCAGGTTATCAAGCCCCTGGCATACTGCGGTGGCGGCGGCTTCCCAAATCTGCCCCTCATCCAACTCGCCATCGCCCACCATGCAGTACACCGTATAATCCTTACCTCGGATTTTCCCGGATAGCGCCATCCCAGCCGCGTTGGACAAGCCAATACCCAGTGAGCCGCTGGTCATATCAATGCCGGGCGTTTTTTTCATGTCGGGATGTCCCTGCAAGATGGAATCAACCGAGCGGAATGAGTCAAATAGCCGTTCTTTGGGGAAAAAGCCCGCATAGGCCAGCGTTACGTACAGCGCGGGCGCGGTATGCCCTTTGGAAAGCACAAAGCGATCGCGCTCCGGGTCATGGGGCTCCTTGGGGTTTACGCGCATCTCGTGAAAGTAGAGCGCCGTAAGCACTTCAATGATGGAGAATGCGCCTCCCAGATGACCGGAACGGGCTTTATAGACCATATCCAGTACGCTGACGCGCAGTTCCCGCGCAATTTTCCGGTATTTGTCATACTCTCTTTGCATATGTGCGACCCTCAATCTGCATGATATCGTGTGTGTTCTGGCAACCAGGCACTGCTCAGGTACGGGTTGCCTTGCGGGCCACCGCCCGACGAGCCGCATTGGCGATATGGATCGCCGTAAGCCCGTATTTCTGGAAAAGTTCATCCTGGGTACCGGATTCCCCGAAGGTATCCTGCGTGCCTACAAACTCGATCGGTGTAGGCAGGTATCGTGCAAGTGTTTCGGCCACAGCGCCGCCAAGGCCGCCCAGCACGGTATGATCTTCCACCGTTACAAGCGCGCCGGTTTTCTGCGCCTGCGCCAGCAGCATCTGCTCATCAAGCGGCTTTACGCTGTACAGGTTGAGCACGGTTGCCTGTATGCCTTCGGCTGCAAGCAATTCCGCCGCTTGCAGGGATTGATCCACCATCAGGCCGCACGCCGCGAGGGTAACATCCCCCCCATCGCGAAGCAGATCACTGCCGCCAATGCGAAATTCCGGCTGGCTTTCATACAGATCCTGCGCAGTATCACGACCTAGGCGCAGATAACAAGGCCCTTTATATGCCATCATCGCCTGTATGGCGGCAGTGGTCTGCGCCGCGTCGGCCGCCACAAACACCTTCATGTTGGGCAGGGAGCGCATCACGGTTAAATCCTCCAGCGTCTGGTGGGTGGCGCCATCCTGCCCCACGCAAAGCCCTGCGTGCGTGGCAATGATCTTGACGTTCAAATTCGGGTAACAGATGGATTGACGTATCTGCTCAAAGGGCTTCTCGGTCACAAACATCGAAAACCCTACCACGATGGGTACGATGCCCGTGGTGCTGAGTCCGGCAGCGGCGCTGAGCATATCCGCTTCGCTGATGCCGTAACAGAAAATGCGATCGGGGTAGGTGGCCTTGAAGATATCCAGATTCAATACGCGCGCGGAATCTGCATTCAAGACCACAAAATCCTTGTTCGTCTCCACCAGCGCCATGAGGGAATCACGCAACGCATCTCGAAATGACCTGATCATGCTTTACTCTTCCTTTGTATTATCATTCACCTTATTCACCTTCAGCGCGCTGGATACGAAACGTAAGCGCGTAAGGGAATTTGGCTCGAGGCATTTTTCCACACAGTAGTACAGTGCTTCCAGAATGGCCTGCTCAGCAATGCGGCGCGCCACAACATCCAGGCTGATGGTCGTATCCGCCGTGCCGGTGAGCAGGGTCACATCGCTGAAGGCAATCATGGGCGAGTGTTCCCGACCCGTGATGCAAATGGTCGTCGCGCCGTTCTCGTGGGCGAAGCGAAGCGCATCATTGACAAGCCTGCTGTTGCCGGAGTGGGAAATGGCAACCACCACATCGCCGCGCTTCAAGTTGCAGGTGCCAATAATCATCAGGTCTGGGTCGCTTTCAGCCATGCAGTCGTAACCCAACCGTAAGAACTTGAAGCAGGCAAACTTACAGGGCAGTAATCCATCGCCGATGGCAACAAACTGGATGCGCTTAGCCTTCAGCAGCACCTCCACGGCAAGGTCATAATCGTTCTTGGCCTGCGCAAGCATGTCATGCAGGATGCGTATGCTGCCCTGCAACACCAGATCGACTGTGTTTACAATGTCCGTGCTGAACGCCGTCGCCTTTTCGTAATCAAAATCGATACCGATGCGGCCGTCCTCCGCCAGTTGTACACCCAGTGTTGCTTTCAGTTCCGCGTAGCCGCTCACGCCAATGCGCTTGCACAGCCGGATGATGGAAGGCTGGCTGCTGCCAGATGCCTTGGCGAACTCCACCAGCGTCATGCGTGCCACCTTCACAGGGTTTTCCACCAGATAGGCACAGGCTCGGCGTTCCGCCGGGGTTATGGATGGCAACAGAAACCGCGCCATGGGCAAAATCCGGTTGACCTTTTCTGGGCTTCCCATGCTGTCAATACGCCTCCTTCGTGTTTGGGGGCACACCGCGCACTACGTCTGCCTGTTGCGTACCTCTGTGCTGTAATGCAAGTATGCCTGAATCAACTCTACGTTACAATATAACACATTTCACAAACTACAATCATATTTTCGTATCCTTCTCACATAATTTTTCATTTTGTGGAGATATTCTCCAGAAACATTCCTAAACACGCGCAAACTTCTTGTACATTTCGCTGATGAATAAAGCGGTCGCATTTGTGGAGTTTTTCGCCAAAGCAGGCAATTTTGTAAGCGTTGATTCAAATTCCCAGATGTACTTAACGGTACTTTAATGTTCCGCATAGTCTATGCTGAAATCCGGCGATAATGGAACCTGTTGTGACGCAAGGGTTTGCGAACGATCTCTTTTGGAGAGAAAATGGTATTATTTGTCTTCCATATTATGGCACTCTGTAGTTTTTCTAAAAAATTAGAACCGCATGCCGCTGCACCTGCGCAACACACCGCCATCATTCCACAAAAGCCGGTGTGTTTCGGTACAAGGCAAATGTCGCAACCGTCATAGCATGATGGTTGTAGCAGAATACCGAGCAGGTGCCTTGGCTGCACCAAAGCTTCTGCGCGGCATCCAAAAAAGGCATTCAAACTGTCTCCTCCGCCCTTGTTTGCTCTCCTCCTACAATGTCGCCGCCCTCAACGGATACGCCGTCCACCTTCCCACGCAGCAAATAAGCGCCGCGCCATGCCCTTGCCTGCTCTGGTTACTGCACCGCGCGCACGTCCGGCCAAAACAGGCAATCCAGTGTGCTCATCAAATCTTCATAACCAGATTCCAGAAAATACCATATCATACCCTCGGCGTTATCTCCATATAGCGCTCCGATATCCGGCACACCCGCCAGCGCTTCTGCGGGGTTGAAAAACGCGTTGGCTTGTTGCCCCTGGCCAATGCCGTTTTCTACATACCAGGAAAGCAGCGCCTGTGCATCTTCGCCTGCCTGCGCTACCACCTCAGGGTAATGCGCACGGTAATAATCCGCATCAAATACCAGTCCATAATCGGTATCCTCAAATACGGCAGGCCGGTAGGAAGGATCCTCAAACCATACACTGGCTGTGACTTCGTCTTCTTCATTTGTGGTAACATTTACGGCAACGCCATTAACCAGCACGCGCATATCCTCAGCAAAAGGAACCCCCGGTTTGGGCGTGATCCGGATATCCGCACGCCATGTGGCATAAGCCTCTTGGGTAGCCTCCGTTTCCAACGTCAGCGTCACAGCGGGCTGCCTGACGTTCTCGTGCAGATCATCTACCGTAACGGCAATACGGTATTCCACATTGGCATAGGGCGCTTCCAAGGTCAGTTGAATCACATCCTGCGGTTCGCTCTCCGGCCAGCTTTCCACCTCGCTTGCCAGATAGTCCCTCCGTTGCGCGATAAATACACGCAGCGACGCATAGTTTTCGTCATAGCTGGCAGACACCTCACGGTGTAAAAACGCCGCGGGATCCCACAGCACATCGTTCATACGGCGAGACGCCGCCGTCGTTTGCCAGTACCAGGCAAGCGAGTGCAGGTGTATTCCCTTCGCATCCGTATCGCCCAGCAGAATATCCACCGCCGGTAACACGCTTTCAGTAAAAAAGTTCTTGGCCATGGTCTGAAACGTAGGGATACACAGCAAATCAAGCGCCCAATTACTCGCGCTTCCCTTTCGCGAGAATAGATCGGTCACGCTCTCGCCGTTGCCTCGCGAGGTATAAGCGACATCAAAATCCCACACCTGCGACATGCGCAGCTTGCCGCCGCCCTCCGGCAACACGAAATAGGTGGATGAGGTTAGCCACGTATCCGGGTTTTGAGCAAGCAGATTGGTCCACAGATAGGGCAGCACAGTATCTGCGTCCAGGTAGGATTCCCAGCTGAGCCCCGTATCCGGATTCAAGCCGTAGTTTTGCAGCGCTCCGTCGATTTCCTCAAACAGCTCGCTGATGGCGCTCACCATGGCCAGCGACGCGTATTGTGGATTGCGCACGGTGTAAGCCGCACCGCACCGCAAGGTAAACCAGGCGCGCTCCTGCGCAAAATAGGCGTTGTCCAGCTCCACCAGATAGCCGCCCAGGTTGGTTTCGCCCGCATCCTCCACGTTTGCTGTGCCCGCGATTTCCATACCATAAAGGTTTACGCCCTTTTCCTGTGGCTGCTCCTTCACATCAACCCCAATGTATTGATTGATGGCTTTCAGAATATCATCATAATCGGTAATATCCACCCGCCCTTGGCCAACTTCCACCTTTTCGGCCAGCAGATACAGCCCGCGATACTCCCCATCATAATACAGATCCACCAGCTGGCTGTTGGGTGCATCGCTCTGCCCCAGCTCGCGCGCCAGCGCAAAGGAGAAGTGGTTACGCAATAGTGTCCCATCATAATACTCGGCCAGCAACACCCAGGTTTTGCTGGCCTCCGCGGGGTCGCCCGTGTCCATGAGATCCGCCTTTTGAGATAGCTTGACCTGATAAGGCTTTTTATCGACGGTGGTATAGGTGGTAGCCGTAAGCGGATAATTGCCCCATGTCGTGTTGCCGCGCCCACGGATTTTATTCAGCCCGCCGTTATAGAGTACGCCACCATCGGCACGCAGCATCACAAAGCGGCCATTCGCAGTGGTTTCGTGCCTCCAGCTGCCATCGATGTACGCGCGGCCGGTGTTTTGCGGATCATTGCTGATCAGGTAAACGGACGCGATCCCCTCGGAGAACATCATGGTCAGTGTACAGTTTGCGCCGCTTTCCGCGGAGATGGTCACCGGATAACGCCCATCCTCCGGCGCTTTTGCAAATAAAGCGGCAATATCTACCGACTCACCGGAAACAAAGGCCGCGCTTCGCCCCGCTTCACCCGTTATGCGCAAGGTTCCCTGAACATCGGTGTAAAGCTGCACCGCGTCCGGTGTTACGCAGGAGGGCAAGAATAGATATTTTTCCCCGTTTACCTCGGTTGTTGATAGGGTGGTCTGCCCATTCAAAGTGGCACTTGCGGTAAGGCTGAACGCCTCCGCGCTTGCCGGTCCACACAGAATAACACTAAACCCGATCAGAAAGCAGAAAAGAAACCAACGCACCATGAACACCGCCTGCCTGTTGGAATGGTGCCAGTATAGGAGGCGATGATGAACTGACCGTGTACAAACAACATCATGAAAACTAATTTGTTGTAACAAATCAATCGGGCATGGCCTGCGCCAGGCTTGCCTGCCTCTTCCCCGCCAGCGTGAAGCTGTATGGTTTTGGGGGAATTCGCAAAGCGTGAATCCGGCCTGTGCATAGGCTTTGCGCCCCTGTGCACAGCCCCACGCTTTGCCCGGGTGGAGAGAATCCAATAAAAACGTCAACCATTTGACTTTACAAGATGGCCGCTTCGTCTATACTGAAACCAACAGATACATACACGCCCAAAAGCCGCCCTGCGCGTATGCGCGGCACAGCGCGGCGCTACATTCTTTTATGATTCATCCGCACGGCAAGGCCGACGGATGGCAATAGACAAAATCAACCAGAGGGAGGAACAACCATGGCAATTTTATCCCGTGAGGGTAACCGGCTCCTGCGCCGGGAGGCTTCCGAACAGCTTTGGATCGAGCCTTGGGGGAAAAACGCGCTTCGCGTACGCGCAACCCGGCAGGCAAACATGCCGCAGGAAGACTGGGCCTTGACCGAGCACCCGCAGGATGGCAATGTGGAAATTCACATCGACGGCCAAAACGCGAGCGTGCGCAACGGCAACATCACCGTGACCATCGGCAAGGGCGGGTATCTGGTGTTTCGCAACCAGAAGGGTGATCTGCTGCTGGAAGAACAGTGGCGCACACGCGCCGAAGGCTTTACCGCCGTAAGCGCGCTGGAAGTGCCCGGGCGCGAGCTGCGCCCCATCAAGGGCGGCGATTATGAACTCTTCATGCGCTTTGAACCCAACCACGGCGAAAAAATCTTCGGCATGGGTCAGTATCAGGATGGATGCCTTGATAAGAAGGGCTGCGTGCTGGAGCTGGCGCATCGCAACTCCCAGGCCAGCGTACCGTTTGCCATCTCCACGAAAGGGTATGGCTTCCTGTGGAACAACCCCGCCATCGGCCGCGTCACCTTTGGCAGCAACCTGACCGAATGGCACGCCCACAGCACCAAGGCGCTGGATTATTGGATCTGCGCCGATGACACCCCCGCGGGCATCGCGGAATCCTATGCCGATGTAACCGGCCATTCCCCTATGATGCCGGATTACGCGATGGGTTTTTGGCAGTGCAAGCTGCGTTACCGCAATCAGGAAGAGCTGTTAGCCGTAGCGCGTGAGCATGTGGGGCGCGGGCTTCCCATTTCCGTGATTGTGGTGGATTTCTTCCATTGGCCGTATCAGGGCGATTGGCGCTTTGATGAGCGGGAGTTCCCCGATCCCGAAGCCATGGTGCGCGAGCTCAAGGAAATGGGCATCGAGCTGATGGTCTCCGTTTGGCCGTTTGTGGATGTGAAAAGCGAAAACTATGCTGAAATGAAGGAAAAGGGCTTCCTGATCCGCACCGAACGCGGCGTGCCCTACAGCATGGATTTCTGCGGCAACACCATCGCCTATGACGCCACCAACCCGCAGGCAAGGGACTATGTGTGGAGCGTCATCAAGAAAAACTACTATAATAAGGGTATCCGCATTTTCTGGCTGGATGAAGCCGAGCCGGAATATCACGTGTACGATTTTGACAACTACCGCTATCACCTGGGCAGTGATTTGCAAATCGGCAACGTGTATCCCGCGATGTATGCCAAGAACTTTTATGACGGCATGGTGGCAGAAGGCCAGCAGAACCCGCTCAACCTGCTGCGCTGCGCGTGGGCCGGCAGCCAGCGCTATGGCGCGCTGGTGTGGTCGGGCGATATCGATACCACCTTCCGCACCCTGCGCGAGCAGTTTGCCATCGGCCTTTCCATGTCCATGGCGGGCATTCCCTGGTGGACGACGGATATCGGCGGCTTCCACGGCGGGGATCAGAATGACCCCGATTACCGTGAGCTGCTGATCCGCTGGTTCCAGTTTGGCGCGTTCTGCCCGGTATTCCGCCTGCATGGCTATCGCCTAAACGGCGAGCCGAGCCTGATTGAGAGCAAAGCCGATACGGGCGGCCCCAACGAGGTTTGGAGCTATGGCGAGGAGGCCTATGGCATCTTAAAGCATTACCTCTTCCTGCGTGAAGAAATGCGGCCGTATCTGGAGCGCGTGATGCGCCAGACCCATGAGCACGGCGCGCCGGTGATGCGCCCGCTGTTCTATGATTTCCCGCAGGATGCGCAGGCCGTAGCCAGCGAGGATAGCTACATGTTCGGCCCCGACCTTCTGGTGGCGCCCATCATGGCGCTGGGCATGCGCAGCCGCGCGGTTTACCTGCCCAATGGCAGCCGCTGGGTGGATGCACACACCGGCAAGGTGTGGGACGGCGGGCAGACCATCGAGGCAGACGCCCCGCTGACGACCATCCCGGTATTCATTCGTGAAGGCGCGGATGTTTCCGTGAAAGTGTAACCCTATACACAAATCAGCATAACTATTCATGAAACCCGCGCGTGTCCTTCACGGCGCGCGCGGGCAGCAAACCTTCGCGGCTACGCATGCGCACCAACGCATAAAAAAGCATGCCAACCGATAGTACAATCCGCCTGCGTACGCACGTGCTTCATCGTCCAATCCAAACCTGCGTTTCACTTTCAGGCGTACGCGCATCGTCTTCTCAGCAAACAACCACCACCGTAAGCAGGCGCACACCACGCCACGGACGGCACATCGTCGCCCGTGGTTTGGTGTGCGTCTTTAACCTAAAAACATTCATGTTTGGGCGTATATTAGCCATTTACTACAAGATTGTCCACCTTTTTGATGCGGTTATGATTGACTTTTTATTCGTCCACAACTATCCTTAGTACAAGCAGCAATCACAGCAAGCTTGATTGCAGAAAACAAAAGGAGGTACACCCATGAAGAAACTACTGGCACTGTTGCTCTCGCTCTGCATGATGGTTTCCATCGTAGCGGTTTCCGCCGTGGCCGATGAGAAAATCGAACTGACCCTCTGGCACTACTTCGGTGTTGACTATGACTATTCCGACGGTTCCATTTTCCAGAAGGATATCGACAACTTCAACGCTTCCCAGGATCGAATCAACATCAGCTATGAATTCGTATCCCGCGAGGATCTGATGCGTCAATACCAGATGGGCGCGATTTCCGGCGAACTGCCCGACATCGGTATGGTTGACAACCCCGATATGGCTTCCTACATCCAGATGGGCGTGTTTACGGATATTACCGATCAGCTCAACGCTTGGGGGCAGCTGGATCAGTTCTTCACCGGCCCGCTCAACAGCTGCACGCAGGATGGCCGCATTTACGGCCTGCCGCACAACAGCAACTGCCTGGCGCTCTTCTATGATAAAGACGCGCTGGACGCCGCGGGCCTTAGCGTACCCACCACCTGGACCGAGCTGCGCGCCGCCGCCAAGGCGTTGACCGATCCCGCTACCGGCCGTTATGGCTTTGCGATCTCCGCCGTGAAGAACGAAGAAGGCACCTTCCAGTTCATCCCGTGGTTCCTCTCCTCCGGCGGTAAACTGGAAGAGCTCAACGGGCAGGGCTGCGTGGACGCGCTAAGCTTTCTCAACAGCCTCATCGAAGATGGCTCCATGCCCCGCGACATCATCAACTGGACGCAGGGCGACTGCAACAACCAGTTCATCTCCGGCGGCGTGGCCATGCAGGTCAACGGCCCCTGGAACGTATCCTCCGTTAATGAAATGGCGCCTGATAAGAACTGGGGCGTAGCCCTGATTCCGCGGGCGGATGACGGTGTAAACGCCTCCGTGCTGGGCGGCGAGAACTTCGGCATCACCACCGCGTGCGAGAACGTGGACGCGGCAATGGAATTCCTCACCTACCTGATGAGCAAAGAAGTATCCGCCGATTTCTGCGAAGTCGCCGGCAAGTTCTCCCCCCGCAAGGATGCCAGCGAATCCAAAGAGATCTGGGTTGTTGATCCCATCTTCAGCGTATTTGCGGAGAACATGAACTATGCGATGCCTCGCGGCCCGCACCCGCGTTGGCCGGAAATCTCCACCGCCATCTCCACCGCGGAGCATGAGGTGTTCACCGGCAGCAAGGATGTGCAAACCGCGCTGGACGAAGCGGCCGCAACCGTGAGCGCGATCCTGGCGCAATAATGGACTGACCTGTACGAAGGACGTCCCGGTCTTTCCGGGACGTCCTTTATTCCTAGACGGGAGGCTTGGGTATGGCGAAGTTCTTCAAACGTTATCGGGATCGCATCACGGGGATGTTTTTTGTACTGCCCGCGGTGGCTTACATGCTGGTGATGATGGTGTACCCGCTGCTGTATAACTTTCTGCTTTCCTTCCGCGATTTGACGGTCATGAACTTCAAGGGAAACACCTCCGTTTTCGTGGGACTGAGCAACTATAGCACCATCCTTCAGGACCCGGCGTTTCATCAGGCCTTCTGGCAAACGCTCTGGTTTACCGCCGCCTGCATTGTGGTGCAATTCAGCCTGGGTATCATCCTTGCGGCATTCTTCAATGGAAAATTCGCCCTGGCTGGATCGGTGCGCGGGCTGCTGCTGGTGGCCTGGATGATGCCGGTCTCGGTCACGGGCTTGTTGTTCAAATATATGTTCCTCACCGAAGGCGGCGTGATTAACGATCTGCTCAAGATGGTGGGGCTGATGGGCGGCGCTCCGCTGGGCTGGCTGATCAACCCCAGCCTGGCCATGTGGGCGGTTATCATCACCAACTGTTGGATTGGCATCCCCTTTAACATGCTGCTTTTATCAACGGGCATGAGCAACATCTCCCATGACATCTACGAGAGCGCGGCCATAGACGGCTGTACGGTACTCCAGCGGTTTTTCCGCATCACGGTGCCGCTGCTGAAAACCTCCATCCTATCGGTTCTGATGCTGGGCTTCATCTACACCTTCAAGGTGTTCGACCTTGTGTTTATGATGACCAAGGGCGGCCCGCTCAATGCCACGGAGGTGCTTTCCACCTACAGCTATCGGCAGAGTTTCACGCTGTTCAACTTCTCCATGGGCGCGGCCAGCGCCGTGATTCTCTTCCTGTGCCTGATGCTTGTGGGTGTGTTCTATCTGCGCCTGATTCGCAAAGATGAGGTGATGTAGCATGGTCAAAACACAGGTGGGTAAGCTGCGCGCCGTTTCCGGCCGCGTAATCGCCAAGCGGATGCTCATGAACCTGATTGCGCTGTTGATTGCAGTCGCATTTCTCTTCCCGCTGTATTGGATCCTCATCTCTTCGTTCAAGACGGATGTAGAGATATTCAATAAAAACATCGCCTACTGGCCGAGGGATTTCTCCTTTGTCCCCTGGGTGCATCAGTTGACCGATAATGATTTCCTTTTCTCATTGCGCAACAGCTTTGTGATCGCGCTGCTGAACATGACCCTCTCCACCGTGTTTGGCTGTACGGCCGCCTATGGGCTGGCACGCTTTCGCACGCCGGGCAAGAAGATCATCATGCTTTTGTTTCTGGTAACGCAGATGATGCCGGGCAGCCTGCTGTTAACCCCGCTTTACCTCATGTTCACCGGTGCGGGCATGCTCAACAGCTACGCGGCGCCCACGCTGGCCATCGCCACGGGGTCAATCCCCTTTATTGTGGTCACGCTGCGCCCCTTCTTCCTGAGCCTGCCCAAATCGCTGGATGAGGCCGCCCGCATCGACGGGTGCAACGCGTTTACCTCCTTTATCCGCATTATGATCCCCATTGCGCGGGTTGGGCTGGTCACATGTCTGGTGTTCTGCTTCCTGCATGGGTGGAATGACCTGGTATACTCCATGACTTTCAACATCAAGGCCAGCATGCGCCCGTTGACCGCCAACATCTATAAGTTCATGGATAAGTATGGCACAAAATGGAACCAAATCATGGCCTACGGGATGATTCTGGTGGTGCCCGTCGTTCTGATTTTTGTATCGCTGCAAAAGTATATTGTGGGGGGACTGACAAGCGGCGCCATTAAGGAGTAATGCCCCCGTTTGTCAAAGCGCTCGCATGAGAAAACTGCTCCGCTCGGCAATAAGCTGGTATCATTCCAGCTTATTGCCACAATTCGTTTCCCTGGCGGTGGTCACGTCAATTCTGTTTGTGCTGGTCGCCCAACTGGTGACCAGCAGCTATTTTGATACGTCCTTACGTCAGGCTATTGACGCAGTCAAGGGCGACACCATTCTCATGCAGGCGCAAAACCTGGAAAACCAGCTGCATAGTTATATCAACGATGTGTACCGCATCGTCGTAGACCGCAACGTTTATCAGGCCGCGTTGACCCTTTGGAAAGGCACAATTGACGAGCGCGCAGCCAATCGACTGACGCTTCGCAAACTGCTTTCGGATTATGCCATCAACAACATAGCCTGTATCACCGCTGTTTTACCGGATCGGCAGGTGGTGTTTTACAGCCGCCTGTACGGCACATGGGTAGATTTGCCATGGTTTGGCAGCCAGATTAACACCGCGGGCAGCAATGATGAGCTGTTCGCTTTGTATGATGTCACCATGTCCAAGCAGGAGATCACGCCCTGGTTTCGCCCGGCCTTTTACGAGCCAACGGGCGTATACCTGATGCACCTGGCCTACCCGCTGATTGACCTGTATACGCGCAACAAAATCGGCATGCTGGTGGTGACGTTCAACACCGCCACGCTTCGCTCCATGGTCAACGCAACCCAGAACAAAGGCGAATTTTTCGGGCTTTCTTACAACGTGCTGACCGCGCAGGATGGCACCATCATCGCGCACCCGGACGCTGCACAAATCGGCAAAACCCTGAGCCTGACGGTGACCCCGGAAGATCAGCAACAGGATGGGTTTGCCTACATCACCCCGGATGATTATGTAAGCTCTGAGCCCGTAGGCCGGTTAAAGCTGATGCTGCATTCCATCACCGATAAGGGCATCACCGCCCGTCAGGCGCGGGTATACACATCGCGGCTGCTGCTGGCCATCGGGCTGGTTACGTTGCTCCATTTGATGATCTTCTACGCGATGATGCGCCGGATGATGCGCTCGGTGCGCGCGCTGCAAAACGGGCTGGAAACGCTTCAGGGCGGGCAGTTGGATGTGTATGTGCAAACCAGGCACCAGCACGAGGTCGCCCAGAGCATCCATGCCTTCAACGCCATGGCGCTGCGTCTCAAACTCGCAGAGGCGCGCTCCCGCAAGCACGCGGAGCGCACCATCGCCGCGCTGGAGCGGCAGCGCATCGCGGAAATCAAGACGCTGGAAAACCAGATCAACAGCCACTTCCTTTATAATACGCTCAACTCGATTAACTATACCGCCATTCGAAACGGCAATCTGGATGTTTCCAGACAGATCAAACACCTTGCGCATGTGCTGCGCTATACCTTTGAAAAAAGCGATGGCACCGTAACCGTTTTGCAGGAGGCGCGCTGGCTGGAAGAATACCTCAAGCTACAGAAGCTGCGCTTTGGCAACACGTTTGACTATACGGTGCATGTGGCATCCGCGGTGGAGGAATGGCCCATGCGCAAGCTCATCATTCAGCCATTTGTAGAAAACAGCGTGCTGCATGGCTTTGAGGGCTACACCTACCGGCGTATGCTCACCATAGACTTTTCCCCCTTTGGGCAGGATCGGCTGCGCGTGACCGTGCGTGATAACGGCTCGGGCATCCCCCCCGCAAAGCTCAAGCGCATCCAGGAAAGCATCCAGTGCTGGGGCGCATCCGGCACGGCGGATGGCATCGGCCTGGAAAACGCCTGCCAGCGCATCCGCTCCTACTATGGCAAATCAGCGCGCATCTACCTGCGCAGCTGGGTGGGGGTAGGCACAACCGTGGTGCTGCTGCTGCCCTATTACCAGCAAAAGCCGGAACCTGCGCGGTAGTGCCGGGCTGGGCGGCGCAAGATACACAAACCGTTTATCAGCCCAAGAGAGCAGGGCGCGACGTCACGCCAAAGCACAGCCTGCACAGCCAAAAGCCGCTCGTTCATACGGGCGGCTTTCTTGGTCAAATCATTACACATAGCTCTTTCGGCGGTTCATTCGCTAGCGAAAGCGTTGCGTTGCGCAAAGCCGTGGGTCTGGCCACGGCAAACAAGTTGCACCCATCGGAACCCGTCGACGGCTGGGCTTCCCTGTCCCCTGATAGCCACCTGTTGCGCGGGCTCAGGCTTCCTCTTCCTCCGCTTCTTCCCCATCAGCCTTTCGCGCCAGTTCGGAGGGGGATTGCCCCGTCACGCAGCGAAACACCCGGCAAAAGTATTTCGCGTCGGAAAAGCCTACCGCCGTTGCGACCCCGTATATCTTCATGTTGCTGTTACGAAGCAGTTGCTTGGCTTTCTCAATGCGGTAATTACGCAAGTAAATGACAAAGTTGATGCCCGTATCCCGTTTGAACAGGTAGCTCAGGTATTCCGGCGTGATTTGCAGCTGTTTGCTGATGCATTCCAGATTGATGTGGTTCTGATACTGACAGCTGATAATCTTAAGCGTTCGCTGCACCATCGGGTGCTGTACGCTTGCTTCCTCGGCAAATCCATCGCCATAGAGCGCATGCAACGCGCGGCGCAGCGCGTTTTCCACATCTTCCACTATAAAGGGTTTCATCAGGTAATCCAGCGCGCCCTGCACAATGGCCTTGCGCGCGTAGGAAAACTCCGCGTAGGCGCTGATCATGATAAACAGCGTATGGCAACCCCTGCGGCGCGCTTCGCCCACCATGGTTAAACCATCCATGCCCGGCATACGAATATCCACAAACGCGAGATCGGGCGTCAGGGCGCACAGCTTTTCCAGCCCGTCTTCTCCGTTCACAGCCACACCCACCACCTGATGCTGCGGGTCTACGCTTTGCAGGAGTTCCATCAGCCCCCGCCGGGATGCGGCTTCGTCTTCCACAATTAAGATGCGCATACGCCTGATTCCCCTTCCTCTGGCCGTCAACGGGCGTTATCGGCAGGTATTGCAAAGGCTGTTTCTCCTCCCGCGCTGGGGTTTTGGGGTATTCGGCCCAAAAGATTGGAGAGACGCAGCCAAAATGGTGTCCAATATGGTCATTGTTTATGCTATAGTATACCTTGATAACGTAGAAGTGTCAAAGCAAATACACGCGTTCGCCCAAGCAAACGCCGCGGGTTGCCCCCGGCGCACAGCGCAGCGCAAGTAGCCTATCCGCTTGTGTACCGTGGACGAAACGCCATCACCGATGAGGGGAGAACCAGACTGTGCGCTTTATCAGAAAAACCTTTGTACACAGCGTTGTGCTGCGGCTGCTTTTGATATTCCTGTTGATTTTGATTCCCATGTATACCATCAGCATCGTGATTTACAACCAGTGGATGCGCAACATGGAAGATGACATCGCCAAGACCACCATCCGGCAGATGCATGCGTACCTGAAAGGCATGGAAGCCTCCATCGATCAGATGAAGCTGCTGCAATATGATTGCCTGAACGATGTCGATTTGAACAAGCTAGCCATCCAATGGCGAATCATGGATAACTACGCGCTGGTGGTGAGCATGAACAGCCTGCAACAGCGTTTGAACACCATCCGCAACAGCAGCGTTTACATCAAGGATGTGCGCGCCCACATTGTGGATTTCGGGCGCACCATCTCCTCCCCAAACGGCGTGGGCGCCCTCGATGAGGCGCACTTTACCAATGTTCGGGTACCCAAGGGCGTGCGGGGCGCGCAAATTTTGCAATATGAGGGGGATTACTGCCTGACCACCCTGCAGGAGGGGAACGTAACCAGCCGCAACCCCCTGTATATGATAGAAATACGTTTGGAAGAAAGCGTAATCGGCGAATCGCTGAAAACCTTGAACATCTATGATGACAGCCACACCCTCCTGCTGCTTGGCGAAACGGGTTTGATTCGGGATCGGGACGCAAGCGTGGCCTTCTTCCAGGCGGATACCGCCCCCCGGGTCGAAAACGACCGCCTGCACATGCTCACCTTTGGGGGCACAGAATACTATCGGGCTGTGGCAACCTCCGAGAAACTGAACGCCTCGCTCATTCGCTATGTCCCCACACGCATCATACATGAAGTGACCACCACGTTTTCCTTCTGGTTTTGGGTGCTCACCGCATCGGCGTTATGCGTATCGCTGATCTACTCTCTCTCCGTGTACAAATACATGCACCGGCCGCTGTACAGACTGGTGGACGCGTTTCGGGAGGTAGAAAACGGCAATCTCACCGTGAAGCTCTCTCACGTAAGCGGCGATGAGTTCGGTTATCTGTTTGACCATTTCAACGAGATGGTGGAAAAGCTCAGCGGGCTGATTGATCAGGTGTATAAGCAAAAGCTGCTCACACAGCGGGCAGAACTGAAGCAACTGCAAACGCAAATCAACCCGCACTTCCTGTATAACAGCCTGTTTATTATCAACACCATGGCTCGGGTCGGCGACGATCATCTGGTGGCGTTCTCCGAGCTGCTGGGCAAGTACTTCCGCTTTATCACCCGCAATGGGGCGGATATGGTTCCCCTGCGCGAGGATGTAAAGCATGCGCAAACCTACGCGGCCATCCAGCAGATGCGTTTTTCCAAACGGCTGGTGATCACCTTCCCGGATTGCCCGCAGCCGCTTGCTGCGCGGCTTGTGCCCAGGCTCATTTTGCAGCCGATTCTGGAAAACGCCTTTGAGCACGGCGTGGGCAAGCGTCAGCAGGCCGGGCAGATTCGCGTCAGTTATGCTTATGACAGCGAGCATCTGGAAATACAGGTGGAAGATAACGGCCAGCACCTGACCGATGCGCAGCTTGCGCAGATGACCCAAGGGCTTACCGATACCGCTGAAACCATGGAAATCACCGGCATGATGAATATCCACCGCAGGCTACGCCTCGTCTACGGCGCCGAAAGCGGCCTGACCATCGGGCGTAGTGCGCTGGGCGGCCTCAACGTTACGTTGACCATTCGCTATCCAAAGGAGGAAACTTAAAGGATGTATCGCTTACTGGTCGTAGATGATGAGGAGTTTATCACCGACGGCATGGCAGAGCTTTTGCTGGATGATCCCGAGCTGGATTTGGATGTGTACAAGGCTTACTCCGGAGAAGAGGCCATCGACTGGCTCCGGCGCACGCGTATGGATGTGGTTTTGTCCGATATCCATATGCCCGGCATGGATGGGATGGAACTGCTTGCGCAAATCAAGCGGAACTGGCCTACCTGCCGCGTGATCTTTCTGACGGGGTATGATGATTTTCAATACATCTACGAGGCCATCCGCCATCCGGGCACAAAATACCTGCTCAAGAGTGAAAACCATAGCAAAGTTCTCAAAGCCGTCAAAGAAACGCTGGAAGAGATCGGTCGCGAAGTGCGCTATGATGATATCATGCGGCGCGCGCAGCAGGATATTCACGCGGCGCGGGAAACCTTCCAAAAGGACTTTTGCCTGCGGTTATTGCATGGCAGTCAGGAAAACCTCACCAGCGGGGACCTTTTTACGCGGCTGGAAATCAAGCTGGATCCACGCTTGCCGGTTTTATTGCTTTTGGGGCGGCTGGATCGGGATTTGCCTTCGAAAGACTATGCGGATTTAATGCAGAGCCAGTTCTCCCTGCGCTGGGTGCTCAACCGCTACCTGAACCGTACCTTTCGTGATTTGACCGTATTTGATGAGGCAGGCAGAATTGTTTCCATTCTGCAACCCAAGCCCGCCGAGGCGGCCGCGCAGGACATCGCCCAGCAATACCGCGAAGCGACCGCGCAACTGAAAGGTTCGCTGGAGTTGGTGCAGAGCGCGTGCAAAGCGTCCATGGCCAATACCCTGAGCCTGATCACGACCGATCAACCGATTGAATGGCACCAAATCGCCCACCGTTACGAGAAACTCTCGCGCCTGATGAACGGTCAAATCGGGGTTGGTTCAGAGGTGCTGCTCACCGATACGGCTTTTGACAGCGCCTTGTTTGGTCAGGCTGCGCCCTCTTTGCTGCCCATCGAAAACGAAGCCGATGCGCAGATGGAGCAGCTTCTTGGGCAACGCTTTGAAGAGATGCTGAGCATTCACCTCCACGCGGGTCATGAGGAGCGCTTCGCCGATCAACTGCGGCCGATTATCCATTACCTAAGGCGTGAACCCAGCCGCAACAGCGGCATCGCGCTGGAAGCATACCTGCGCGTCGCACTTACGCTGCTTTCCTACATCAACAGTCATCACCTGACGCAGGATTTGGCTTTTCACATCGGCCAGAACCAGTTAATCCGGCCGGATAGCTTTGCCGATTGGTCGGAGGCCGTCCAGTATTTGGAGACCATTATCCATACCATCTTTACGCTCCAGCGGGAGGCGGGCAAGCGCCGTACCGATACGGCTGTCGCCTTTATCCAGGCCTATGTGGCACAGCATCTGGGGGAAGACCTCTCCCTGGTGCGGTTGGCCGAACAGGTGTATCTGAACCCCTCCTACCTTTCCCGGCTATTCAAACAGGCGACCGGCACCAATGTGTCCGATTATATCGAGCATGTACGCATCCAGCGCGCCAAACAACTGCTGCTGGGGGAAAACGTGCGCATTCAGGAAGTAGCCAGCGCCGTAGGGTATGATACGGCCGGTTCCTTTACACGCTTCTTTAAAAAAGCCGCCGGCATGGCGCCGCAGGATTACCGCACCGTCCATCTGGAAAAAATGATCTCACGTGCGCAAGATTCAGCAACAAAGTAAAAAAAGGAGAAACGCGCGCTTGCAAGGATGGAGAAACTGGTCGATTCCAGTACAGTATCAAAAGAACGAATCATTGTTTGCCGCGGATGCTTTCCCTATACTTTGAGTATCAAGGGCAAAAATGCAAATCTTCCTTTGAAAATGAAAAGGAGGGCATCCATCAATGACCAAAAAGAGCACCTGGCGCAAGCTCGTCTCCGCCATGCTGGCGCTTGCGCTGCTGAGCGTACCGGTTCTATCCGCGTTGGGAGAGAATGCAGATTCGCTGAGCAAGTACGATCCCGCAATCGATATTGTCTTTGTACGCGCTGTGGATAACGATCTCACCAGCAACGTACTGCCCCAGACCCCCAATGAGACCATTGAGTCCAACCGCTGGTTTGACCTCTACCAGGATGAGCTTGGCATCAACATCTCCTACGCGTGGACCGTCCAAGGCGGCTACACGGATGATGCCTACAAGCAGAAGATCAACGTTACGCTGGCTTCGGGCGACCTGCCGGACGTGATTACCGTCACCTCGGCGCAGCTCAAACAGCTGGCCGATGCGGATGTGATCGAAGATCTGACTGGCTACTTTGACCAGTACGCATCGGATTTGACCCGTCAGGTGTATTCGGATGAAGGCTCCTCGGTGCTGGATTCCGCGACCTTTGAAGGCAAGCTGATGGCGATCCCCAACCTGGAAGCATCCATCGAAAGCGCGCAGTTCCTGTGGATCCGCAAGGATTGGCTGGACAAGCTGGGCTTGGATGTGCCCACCACCATGCAGGAACTGCTGGCTGTCTCCACGGCGTTTGCCACGCAGGATCCCGATGGCAACGGCATTGCGGATACCTATGGCCTGGCCATCACCAAAGATTTGTACGCGGGCTGCATGGGCGTGGAAGGCTTCTTTGCCGGTTTCCACGCGTATCCCAACTTCTGGACGACGGATGCCGATGGCAAGCTAGTGTACGGCAGCGTTCAGCCTGAAATGAAGGATGCGTTGACCGCGCTGGCGGCCATGTATCAAAATGGCGAGATCGATCAGGAATTCGGCGTGAAAGATGGCGGCAAAGTGGCCGAGACCATCGCCGCCGGCAAAATCGGCATCGATTTCGGCGAGCAGTGGAACCCGCTGTACCCGCTCAACCAGAACTACAACAACGATCCCACCGCGGATTGGATCAGCCTGCCCATCCCCAGTGTTGATGATACGGCCGTATCCGTACCGCTCAAGTTCCGTACCAACATGTACTTTGCCGTGCGCAAAGGCTTTGAACATCCCGAAGCGCTTGTGAAGCTGGTAAACATGCACCTGGAGAAGAACTGGGGCGAAACCAACAACTTCTCCTGGTACTATATGCCCGCGGAAAACGGCAACACCAGTGTATGGAAGTTCTCCCCCGTCACCCCCTACCCGCCGTACAAAAACCTGAACGCCTTCCTGGAAATCGAAGCCGCGCGCAACGCCGATGCCATGGATACGTTGGTCGGCGAAGCCAAGGTGATCCAGTCCAACGTGGATGCCTACCTGGCCGGCGACGGCTCCGTATGGGGCTGGGATAAGATTTACGGGGTAGAAGGCGTTTACAATGTGCTGAAAGCCTACCGTGACAACGGCCAGCTGCTGGTGGAGAAGTTCACCGGCGCGCCGACCGAAACCATGGTGGAACGTCGCGCGACCCTGGAGCAGATGGAAAAAGAGATGATCGTCAAGGTCATCATGGGCGCGGCATCCATCGATGAGTTCGATAAGTTCGTAAGCGACTGGTACCAGCTGGGCGGCCAAGCCATCACCGATGAAGTGAATGCCTGGTATGCTTCACTGAGCGCTGCGGAATAATCGATCCGCGAAGGCAGGTTATGGGAAAGGTGCCTTTGATGTCGCCTTTCCCTTTCCTGTTTCCCTGAAGCTGCCAAAAGGAGACGGACGCACCATGCAGAAACTGAGACGAGAGCTGCCGCTGCACCTGATGATTTTACCCGGTGTCATTTTACTGATCCTGTTTCAATATGTTCCCATGGCCGGTATCATCATCGCTTTTCAGAAATTCATCCCCGCCAAAGGGTTGTTTGGCGATCAAAAGTGGATCGGGCTGGATAACTTCCGCTATGTTTTTCAACTGCCCAGCTTTACCGCGGTAATCGGTAATACGGTCGTCATTTCGCTTTATAAAATTATTCTGGGGCTCATTGTACCCGTGATTTTCGCCATTCTCATCAACGAAGTGAGAAACAAGCGTTTCAAAACTAGCATTCAAACCACCATCTACCTGCCCCATTTCCTTTCCTGGGTGGTGCTTGGCGGTATTCTGATTGATATCCTTTCCCCTTCCGACGGGCTTGTCAACCGAATGATCAAAGCCTTTGGGGGAAGCCCCATCTTTTTTCTGGGGGACAACAAATGGTTTCAATTCACCTTGATTTTTTCTGAAACATGGAAAGAATTCGGCTATGGCACCATCGTCTATCTGGCCGCCATTACCGGAATTGACCCAAACCTGTATGAAGCCGCGCAGATTGACGGGGCAAACCGCTGGAAACAAACGCTGCATGTCACCTTGCCGGGCATGAAAATGGTCATCGTACTGCTGATGGTGCTCAGTCTGGGCAACCTTCTCAACGCGGGCTTTGATCAGGTTTTCAACCTGTACAGCCCAACTGTCTATCAAACCGGTGATATCATCGATACCTTTGTGTACCGCATCGGCCTGCTGGATGCGCAGTTTGGCGTGGCTACGGCTGTGGGGCTGTTCAAATCGATCATCTCCTTTGTGTTTGTTTCGGTAGCCTATTTCAGCGCCTATCATTTCGCCGATTACCGAATCTTTTAAGGAGGTGAGCCGTTTGCAAGCAAAACCCAAGTCCAAACCTTTCAGCTGGTTTAGCGTAATCAACACCATCATACTCACGCTGGCGGCGCTATCCTGCCTGGTGCCGATTATCCACATTGCCGCCATCTCCTTCAGCTCCAGTTCCGCGGCGGCCACCGGCATTGTCACCTTCTGGCCCGTTGATTTTTCGCTCAACTCCTACCAGTACGTCATCAAACGCGCCCAGTTCTGGCAGTCGATGCTGGTATCGCTGGAGCGGATCACGCTGGGCGGCGGGATCAACCTGTTGCTGATTATCCTCAGTTCGTTTCCGCTCTCCAAAGAACGGCACGAGTTTCGGGCACGCTCGTTCTACGCGTGGCTGTTTTTCATCACCATGCTTTTCAGCGGCGGCCTGATTCCCTGGTACATGGCCATACGCCAATACAAATTGCTGGATTCAATCTGGGCGTTGGTACTGCCCGGCGCGGTGCCGGTGTTCAGCGTGATTCTCATGCTCAACTTCTTTCGCCAAATCCCCAAGGAGCTATCGGAAGCCGCCTGCATCGACGGCGCCGGTCAATGGCGCATCCTCTGGCAAATCTATGTGCCCACCTCCACGCCCGCCATCGCCACGGTGCTGCTGTTTGCGCTGGTAGGGCACTGGAACAGCTGGTTTGACGGGTTGATTCTCATGAACAATCCGGATCATTATCCCCTGCAAAGCTATATCCAAACCATTGTTGTGCAACGCACCTACAGCATGCTCAGCCGTGAGGAGATACAGCAGCTGGCCACCATCTCCGATCGAACGCTACGCTCGGCGCAGATTTTTCTGGGGTCGCTGCCCATCATTCTGGTATACCCCTTCCTGCAACGGTATTTTGTCAAGGGGATTGTGTTGGGCGGCGTAAAAGGCTGAGCAGCAAACCCTCTAACCCGTCCAAAGCGGGCAACCTCCATCCCAAAAGCGAGGTACACAACCGATGGTCACGCATGCAAACCCCATCATCTGGTCGGATTTCCCCGATCCGGATGTGATCCGCATGGAGGATACCTACTACATGGTCAGCACCACCATGCACATGATGCCGGGCGGCGCGGTTTTGCGCTCCTATGATCTGGCAAATTGGGAAATGGTCTGCTATCTGTTTGACACGCTGGATGGCACGCCCGCGCAGCAGCTTCAGGGGCGCGAGCACATCTATGCCAAAGGGATGTGGGCGCCCTGCATCCGTTACCATAACGGGATGTTTTATGTCGTTTTTTCCGCCTGGGATACGCAAAAGACGTATCTGTATACCTCCCGCAGCATCGAAGGCCCCTGGCAAAAATCCTACATAGAGGGGTTTTATCACGATTGCACTTTGCTGTTTGACGATGATGGGCGGGTCTACCTCGTGTATGGCAATACGCAGATTCGCCTGACAGAGCTGGATGCTTCCCTGTCAGGGCCCAAAGCGGGCGGGCTCAATCGGGTGCTGGTGACAGATCAAAGCACGGTTCGCCTTGGCTTTGAGGGTAGCCATCTCTACAAAATCAACGGCAAGTATTACCTTTTCATGATCCATTGGCCTGCGGATGGCCATGCCAGACGCACGCAAGCCTGTTGGATGGCCGATCGGCTGGATGGTGTGTTTACGGGCGGCGATGTGCTGGATGATGATATGGGATACCATAACGCGGGCGTCGCGCAAGGCGGGCTTGTGGATACCCCCGATGGGCAGTGGTATGCCATGCTGTTTCAGGATCATGGCGCGGTGGGTCGGGTGCCCGTGCTGGTGCCTGTGCGCTGGCAGGATGACAAACCTGTGTTTGGCGTGCAGGGGCGTGTGCCGCTGCAACTGAACCTGCCCAGCACAAGGCCGTCCCACCGCTATGCGCCGTTGTTCACCGGGGATGATTTCACCTATGCGCCGGGAGAAAAGCTCAATCTACTATGGCAATGGAACCATGAACCGGTGCAAACCGCGTGGTCTGTGACGGAGCGCCCCGGTCACCTCCGCCTGCGCAGTGAACGCATCGCGCCAAACGTGATTCGCGCGGTAAACACCCTTACGCAGCGCACGTTTGGCCCCACCTGCGAAGGACGCACCCTGCTGGATGGCACCGGGCTTCAGGAAGGCGATTACGCGGGGTTGTGCCTGCTGCAAAGCCATTACGGCTGCATCGCGCTCACCAAGAGGCAGGGGCAGTATGATGTTGTTATGCTTACGCAGGGGCAATACCATGACCAAGCCCCGCAGCCGATACCCTGCGATACCTCCCCCGCGCGGGAAGTCGCGCGTGTGCGTGTGGATACCCCCATCGTAGCGCTTGCCCTCCGCTGTGATTTTGAGGATAATCGCGATACCGCTGCTTTCTACTATCGAAGCGGGGCAACCTGGCACAAGCTGGGCGATACGCTGCCTTTGCATTACCTGCTGGATCATTTCATGGGTGGCCGTTTTGGGCTTTTCCTCTACGCCACGCAAACCATCGGCGGCCATGCCGATTTTGACTGGTTCCGCTATCGCTGCCCCGCCCCGCAGCATGTGGCCGATGTATAACGGCCTTCGCCGCAACGATGCGCTCCCGCCTGCAAGTGATGGTTTTGCGCGATAGCAAGCTGCGCGTTTTATCAAAAAGGCCTTGGCTCCCTTTTACACCCAAAGGCTGTATGCCTGTGCGTATCAGCGCTTTCCCAAAGGTCGCCTTCCCTTGTACGGGGAGGCGGCCTTTGGCTTGCAAGGTTAGCGGTATATGCTATTTTGTGTTATAAACATCTGCAAGCCCAGCGTTGTAGGAAACATATCTGCGTTGCACAAAAAGGCTGTATGCTTTTCTGTTTCCGCCTTACGTAAAAGCCGCCTTCCCCTGTGCGGGGAAGCGGCTTTGCATTTGCAGGGTAAACGCTGTATGCTGTTTTGCATGATAAGCCCTCTGCAAGCCCAGCGCTTTTCTGATTTGCGCTCGTAGCAACACTGCCAGTAAAACCAGGGCAATGACCGCTCGTCCCCAAATGCATAAAGGATGGAAGCACGCCCCTGCTACGCTTCCAGGATACATACCGGGCTTGGAATGCGAATCGAATCCAGACAGGCGCCTAAGGTTCCGTTCTCCTGATGGAGCGCAAACAGCCTGACTTCATCCGCCAGTTGATCCGCAATGAGCATATGCGCGCCCTCGCGCGTGATGCAAAAATTGCGTACCGCAGCCGCGCCGCAGGGCAGAAACTCCCTGTTTGCCAGTGCCCCATCCTCCTCGACGCTGTATTTGACGATGTGGGGCACGCCCCGTACGGACGCATACAGATACCTGCCATCCCCGGAAAGGTGGATATCCGCCGCCAGGCAGGTTGGCGGTTCGCCCCCTTGCAGCAAGGCACAGGTCTGCCGCTGGCGCAGCAACCCCTTTTCCCCATCGTACTCAAATACGATCACATGGTTCTTGAGCTCTGTCACCAGATACCCATAGCGCCCCGTGGGGTGAAAGACAAAATGCCGCGGGCCTTCGCCGCTGGGTACGCGTACACGGCCATGCAGTGCCAGCCGTGTGCCCTGCGGCCGAAACACCAGCAGTTCATCGGTACCCAAATCCGCCTGAATGAAGTATCGGCCGGTTGGGTCGGGCGTGATGGAATGCGCATGCGCGCTTTCCTGCCGCTGCGGATTGCTCCCGCTTCCCTGATTGGGAATCCATTGCGGCGGCGCTAGCGGCGTTCCCTCGGCACCAAGCGCACATGTGCACACGCCGCCCCCCAGATAGCTGGCCGCGGATAATGCCCTGCCATCCGGCCAAACGCTGATATGGCAAAGCGCCGGGTAGGGCGCGGCTATGCGCGCCAAAGGCACAGGCGCACCAGCCGCCGATAAGCTGAACGTACAGATATCCCCGCCATCCGGCCTTTCACTGACCGCGTACAGGCGGCCATGCCCCAACGCCATAAAGCTGGCGTTCTCGCATCCGCCCAAAACGGATGTAAGCTCCAGCTTCGCAGGGTTGCCCTTGAGCGCGATGGTGAAGATGTCTCCTTCCCCCTGTGCGTAGGTACCCACATAGAATTGCTGCATCGCTACATCCCTGCCTATCCCATTGCTTTGCTAGACAACGTATCTCCCATATATGCATCATACCGTCGGGGTGTGCGCCTACTGCCGCCACGCTTGCATGCATCCCATGCATGTGCGCATGGCCGCACAACATCAGGATAGCAAGCCTTATCGGGCTGCTTATACCCAGCACCGCGGTCAGGGATTACCCCCAGCCGCGGTGCTTGCTTGTTCATTTGACGCCCGTCAGTCGAGCACCTTATAATCGTTATGCTGCTTAATCATAGCAACCGCCTCCGCGAAGGGGAAGGTGCCCAGGTTTTCTCCCTTGCGGTTGCGAATGGTTACGGTCTTATCCGCAGCCTCGCGATCCCCCAGCACAAACATGTAGGGAATCTTCATCAACTGTGCCTCGCGCACCTTGAAGCCGATTTTCTCATTGCGCAGGTCAAGTTCCGGCCTCAGCCCATCGCCAAGCAGCAGGCTTTTCAGCTCTCTGGCGGCATCGTCGCTGCGGTCGGTAATGGTGAGAATCTTCACCTGTACGGGCGCAAGCCAGGTGGGGAACGCCCCGCCAAAGTGCTCCGTCAAAATGCCGATGAACCGCTCAATGGAGCCAAACACCACGCGATGGATCATCACCGGGCGGTGTTTCTCGCCATCGGGGCCGGTATAGTTGAGGTCAAAGCGTTCCGGCAGGTTCATATCCAGCTGAATGGTGCCGCATTGCCACGTGCGCCCCAGCACATCCCGCAGGTGGAAATCAATCTTGGGGCCGTAGAAGGCGCCATCCCCTTCGTTGATGGTGTACTTGACGCCCAGCTCATCCAGCGCGCCCTGCAAGCCTTCGGTGGCAAGCTGCCACATCTCATCCGTGCCGATGGAGTTCTCCGGACGGGTGGAAAGCTCCACCGTATAAGGGAAGCCAAACAGCGTATACACGGTATCAATCAGGTGATATACGCCTTTGATTTCATCCTTGATCTGCTCGGGGGTCATGTAGATGTGCGCATCATCCTGCGTAAAGCAGCGCACGCGCATCAGGCCATGCAGCGCGCCGCTCTTCTCGTGGCGGTGCACCAGCCCCAATTCCCCGCTGCGGCAAGGCAAATCACGGTAACTCCACAGCCTGCGCTCATACACCAGCATGCCGCCCGGGCAGTTCATCGGCTTGATGGCAAAATCCACCTCGTCGATTTTGGTGGTATACATGTTCTCGCGATATTTCTCCCAGTGGCCGCTGCGCTCCCACAGGGATCGATTCAGCATAATGGGTGTCTTGATCTCCTCGTACCCCGCCTTGCGATGGATCACGCGCCAGTAATCTTCCAGTATGTTGCGCAGCACCATGCCCTTGGGGTAGAAGAAGGGGAAGCCCGGCCCCTCGTCACGGATATCAAACAGGTCAAGCTCGCGCCCCAGCTTACGGTGGTCGCGTTTTTTGGCTTCTTCCAGCTGGGTGAGGTAGGTTTCCAGTTGTTCCTTCTGCGGAAAACACGTGCCGTACAGCCGGCAGAGCATTTTGTTGTGCTCATCCCCGCGCCAGTACGCGCCCGCAATCTGCGTCAGCTTGAACGCTTTCAAATAGCTCAGGTTCGGCAAATGCGGCCCCACGCACAGGTCGATGAAATCGCCCATTTCATAAAAACTGAGCACTTCATCCTCCGGCAGATCCAAAATCAGCTGCACCTTGTAAGGCTCGCCACGCTCTTCCATGAACGCAATCGCCTCCGCGCGCGGCAACGTGAAGCGGCGCGGGCGGATGGATTTACGGGCCATGCGATCCATCTCTTTTTCCAGTTTGGGTAAAACTTCCGGCGTGAAGGGCTCCGGCAGGTCAAAATCATAATAGAAGCCGTTTTCAATGGCGGGGCCGATGGCAAGCTTCGCCTCGGGGTACAGGTTTTTGACGGCCATGGCCATCAGGTGGCTACAGCTGTGGCGGTATACCTTGCGGCCGTCCTCATCCTCAAAGGTGAGGGGGGTCACGTCACCGTCATGTTGCAGCGGCGCGAAAACATCCTTCAGGCTGCCATCGGCAAGGCGCACGGCATAGTACTTCTTCAGCTCGTCCGGCGCAACGCTTTTAATCAGATCGCCAGCCGAACTTCCTTCCGGCACATCGTAGGATTTTCCCAGTAAGGTCAGGTTCATGGTTTGCCTTCCTTTCCGTTTTTCGGGGACAGAAAAAATCCGCCCCAACGCAATTGCTTTGCGGGGACGGACGATTAACAATGATCGTTCGTGGTTCCACCCTGCTTGAAAGCGGTTCATCCGCTCCCACTCATTTGGGCGGCGCTGTATCGCGCGCCGGGCGCACCGTCGGCGGGTGGTGTCCTCTCCCGGGGCATTGCCCGCCGCTTACAGCCAAGGCGGCAGTCTCTTATGCGTTGCCTCACGGGCGGCGCGTCCCGCGTCATCCGATGATGGGTGTAGAATAGCACGACTTTGCCCGCCTGTCAACCCACAGCTTTGGATTGCGCAGGCGTTCATGCGCGGCATGTTTGCGGGGTGGAAGCATTGCCGCACACATGCGGGCGACGCCGGTGCAGGGGTTCTCTCCTGCCATAATATCGGCAGGTTTGCGTAAAAACGCTCACCTCCCCGCTTGCCTGCCGCCAAAGCGAAGGTCACCCAGTACCCTTCCTGTGTATACACAAATCCACGAAAAACGGCTGCGTGCTTTTTCGTGCTGCCATACGGTATGTGCGGCTCCGCGGCAACCTGTACCGCCCATACCGTGCTGCCCCTGCCCTTGATTTTCCCGCGCCCTTGTGATAAAACTAACTCAACGGCCTTTTTGCCGCTTTGTGAAGGAGGAGCCATGAATCGCGTTCAGACGGCCGAGAGCAAACTTGCGCACATGCTCACGACCCCCATCCCTGCTTTGGTGCTATCCCTTTCGATCCCTACCATCATCAGCATGCTCATCACAGCCTTTTATAACATGGTGGATACCTACTTTGTCGGCCTGATCAACAACCCCAGCGCTACGGGGGCGGTGGGGGTCTGTTTGCCGCTGATGGCGATTTTGCAGGCGGTCGGCTTCATGTTCGGGCATGGCTCGGGCAACTACATCTCCCGCGCGCTGGGCGCAAAGGATATGGAGAACGCGCGGCGCATGGCATCCACGGGCTTTTTCTCCGCACTCCTGTGCGGCGTGGTCATTGGCGTGCTGGGGCTTACGTTTCTAACGCCGCTGGTATGGGGGCTTGGCTCCACGCCAACCATTGCGCCTTTTGCCATGGGCTATGCGCGCTATATCCTCATTGGTTCGCCTTGGATGGTGGCAAGCCTGGTGCTCAATAACCAGCTGCGTTTTCAAGGCAACGCGATGTTTGCCATGGTGGGCATTACGGTGGGTGCTTTGCTCAATGTGGCGCTGGATCCGCTGTTCATCTTTACCTTTGGCATGGGGGTGAGCGGCGCGGCGCTGGCCACCATCATCAGCCAGTTTGTCAGCTTTGTGCTGCTTTTGTGGGGCACGCTCCGCGGGGATACCATCCGCATCCGGCTGCGCAATTTTTCATTGAAACTTTCCGTATTTGTGGAGATTTTCCGCGGGGGTGTGCCCTCGCTGTTTCGGCAGGGGCTTGCCAGCCTGGCCACCGTGGCGCTCAGCTTTGCGGCCGGGGCGTTTGGGGATACGGCCATTGCCGCCATGAGCATTGTGGGACGGGTGATGCTGTTTGCGGTTTCGGCGGTAATTGGCTTTGGGCAGGGTTTTCAGCCGGTATGCGGCTTCAACTACGGCGCCATGCGGTATGATCGCGTGCGCAGCGCATTCTGGTATGCGGTGCGCATCTCCACCGGGGTGCTGGTGCTGGCATCGGCGGCGGGCATGCTATTTGCCCCGCAAATCGTGGAGCTGTTTTTGCGGGGCTATCCCGAGGTTACGGCCATCGGGGCGCTGTCGCTGCGGCTGCAATGCGTGCTGCTGCCCTTCAGCAGTTTTCTGATCCTGAGCAATATGATGCTGCAAACCATTGGGCTTGCCAAGGAAGCAACGCTGGTGGCCGTCAGTCGCCAAGGGCTTTTCTTCCTGCCGACGGTGTTGCTGCTGCCCTCGTTTCTGGGGATTCTGGGGGTGCAGCTCTCCCAACCGATATCTGATCTGCTGTCCATGATCGTGACCATTCCCATCACCTTCCATGTACTTGCCGACCTGAAACGAAAGGAGGCGCAGCTTGCCGCAAATGGCGAAGCTGCAACTGCCCATGCGCCAGTATGACGCGGTTCTCTTTGATTTGGATGGCACACTGCTCAACACCCTTGAGGATTTGACCCGCGCCGTCAACCATACCTTACGGCTGTACGGCTATCCAACCCTTACGGCGGATACCGTGCGCAGCTACGTAGGCAACGGCGTACGCAACCTGATTGCGCGCGCGCTGCCCGGCGGCAAGGAGGATGCGCGCATGGAGGAAGCGCTGGCTGCCTTCAAGCAATACTATACAACGCACTGCATAAGCCGTACACAGCCGTACGAGGGTGTGTTGGAAGCCCTCACGGCTTTGCATGAGGCGGGCATTAAGCTTGCCATCGTCTCCAACAAAAACGATGAAGCCGTTAAGACGCTTTCGCGGGAATTCTTCGGCAGCCTTGTGCACACCGCAGTGGGCGGGCAGCACGGGACGCCCCGCAAACCAGCGCCGGATATGCCCCTGCTGGCGCTGGACGCGCTGGACGCTTCCCCCGCGCGAGCGCTGTTTGTCGGCGATAGCGATGTGGATTTTGCAACCGCGCAGAACATCGGCATGGATTGCATGCTGGTAAGCTGGGGCTTCCGCGATGCAGATGCGCTCAGCCAACTGGGCGCGCGTTTCTTTGTGACCGATCCCGCCGAGATACCCGCGCTCATCCTACAGGCGCAGGAAGCAGGACGCTAAAGGCTTCCGGTTTGCGGCGCGTGCTACGTGCCGTAAAAGCCCCCTCGCATACAGGCCAGCGCATAAACGCAACCCATCCCGTGCTACGATTGCTTGTCCACGGGTACGCAATCGGCTGCCGCGTGTTACGCGGGCAGCCACGCATGACTGCGCGAGCGCGTATGCCCGATACGCAGTCGATGCTCGCAAAGCTTCATATGCCCATCGCTCCAATCGTCTCGCATCAACAAACGCCCACGCGGCGCAACGTCCCCGCTTATAAGGAGGCCGTATGAATCCTTTCTTTGCTTACCTGAACCGCTTAAAGCTCATCCGCCGCTGGGGGCTTATGCGCAATACCGTGCCGGAAAACGATATGGAACACAGCATGCAGTGCGCGCTCATTGCGCATGGGCTGGCAATTATCGCACGGGAACGCTACGGTCATGACATTGACCCCGAAAGCGTGCTCTCCCTGGCGCTGTACCATGATGTGGGCGAGGTAATCACCGGGGATTTGCCCACGCCCGTCAAATATAAAAACCCGGAGATCAAGGGCGCGTATAAACGCATCGAATCCATGGCCAGCGAGCAGCTGCTGGATATGCTGCCCGCCGATTTGCGCGGCGCTTACCGCCCTTACATCCGGCCGGATGAAACCACCTATGCCTGGAAACTGGTCAAAGCGGCGGATCGCATCTGCGCGTATGTTAAGTGCGTGGAAGAGCAAAACCTCGGCAACCGGGAATTTGATCAGGCGAAGAAAGCCATTTTGGAAACCATTCAGGAAAACACGTTGCCGGAAGTGATGGTTTTCATGCGGGAGTTTGCCCCCAGCTTTGAACTTTCGCTGGATGAGCTCAGCAAACTGTAATGCGGTGACCGCTCTATCCCCAGCAGAACATTGCCTGCATTGGGGCTTTGCTATGCTGTGCCCGCTTGCGTTTGCATGCTTGCAGCCTATGGTGTAACTCTTTTTTGCGCATTTCATGCGAAGTATGTTATCTATGGCAAGACCGCCAACCGTACCGTATGCGGCCGCATTGCGTATGCCCACTGATCATGGCATCTCGCCAAACAAAAACCGCCGCGCCCCGCAAAGGGGGCGCAGCTATGAAAAGCCGGGCGGGGGTTCCTCGTTCCCCATCGCCATCGTTGCGTTCACCCGGCGCAGCAAGGGGAAACCTTAGGCGTTGTCAGTACCGGTGATTTCGATCTTGCGGGCTTCTTTCTTGGGGGTAGGTTGCAGTTTGGGGAGGTTGAGCATCAGCACGCCGTTCTTATAATCGGCGGTGATGGCCTCGGCATCAATGCCCTCCAGGTTGAAACTGCGCTCCACATGTCCGGTGCGGCGCTCGCTGTAACGATAGCAGGCGTTCTCATCGCTGCGCTCCTCGTTCAGATCGGCGCTGATGGTGAGGATGCCCTCATCCACGTTTACGTTGATCTTATCCTTGGCAACCCCGGGGAGTTCTGCTTCCAGGCGGAACGCCGCGTCATCCTCACGCACATCCACACGGAAACCGGCGTTGGAAACTACATCGCTCATGTCAAAGAAAGACCGCAGCCAGTTATCGGCAAACAGGGGGCGGGTAAGCTCACGGGTCATATTGCGGCGGAAGGGAATCATGGTATACATCGTACATCCTCCTTTTTAATCATGCGGGCGTTTCAGTGCCCATTCAAACTGTATGGTAAGGGTTTGGGGTCGGATTTCATTTCCTTCCCGAACCGTGATTAAAGGATAGCACCAAGGTCAAAGAAAGTCAAAAGTGCCAGATGGCGCAAATAAGTCAAAGAAAGTCAAATTAAGCAATCACTGCGCAAGATATCGCGTGATTTCGCAATGTTTCATTGATTTTCGCCTTTTTTTGATACTGTCATGCCCTGCTAACGCGAAGCGGCGCGGTGTCTGGTAAACCCACTCCACAGAGCGTATTCCTTACACAGAAAACGGCGGTTTGCGCCAATGCGCAAACCGCCGTTTTCAGGGGCGCGTTACGTGTCTATACGACATTCACGCCCTATGCGTTCGGGTTGGGGAGCGTATCCAGAAACGCGACCAGCGCGGGGATATCCCCATCAAACGGATAACCTTGCCAGCCAAGTTCAACGGCGGTCTGCACATTTCGGGGCAGATCGTCGATAAAAACGCACTCCTCGGGCAACAGCCCGTAGCGCTCCGTTAAGCGTTGGTACAGCGCGGGATCCGGCTTCACCAGCCCTTCATCGGCAGAGAATACCACGCCGCTGAATTTCTCAATCCGCGGGATCACCCCGCGGTGCTGGCTGAAGCGTTGCCCCGCGTTGGAAAGCAAATAGAGGCGAAAACCCCGAAGCAGCAAAGCATCTACTACCGCATCCATGCCCGGGATGGGGCTGAGCACGTTGGAGGGCATCCCCGCCAGCAGCGCGGGAATCAACGGCCGCAGGGCGCGATCCGTCAGGCTTTCCATCGCCAGTTCGCCCAGCGCTTCCAGCGTGATGGTGCCCTCGTCGGTCTGCGCCCATTCGGGGCGCTTAAACAGCGCGTTCATCAGCGCCTGTGCGCCGGCATCGTCCGGTGCGATGGCGCGGCAGGCTGTTAGCGGGTGAAAATCCATGAGCACCATGCCCATGTCAAAAACAATGTTGCGAATCATGCGTTGCCTCCTTGTGCGTAGTTCACTTTCCGCAGTCCATCATACCATGCCGTTGCCTGCGCCGCAAGCGGGGGCAGCTCGCAGGGTAACCGTGCAGAAACGCAAGGCTTTCCGATTCCGCGCGGTTTGCATGGCAAAACGCCTTCGCCTTCGCAGATCGTTGGATGCATTCACAGGACATAAGGTTGCCTACGCCGCCGTACACACGCTATCCTTTGCAACGCGCATGGCTTGGAGCATGGAGGTACACGCTGGCAAACACAGGCGCATGCACAAGGCAAACCCTGCTGCCATCTGGCTGAAACACTTGGCAACAGCGCGCCGCGCGTGCTATACTGGGTACCAGGCACAGGCGCGCCTGGCACGCCCGCTTATACCTCGAACACGTAGCCGAAGGGATGGCACCCATGCGTAAAACCTATGCACTGTTTGATTTTGACGGCACACTCATCCACGGGGATTCTATCATATTGCTTTGCGGGTATGCCTATCGTAAAAGATACATCGGCCTTGGTACGCTTTGCGGTATCGGGTGGGCTGCGCTGCGCTACGGGCTCAAATGCCTGCCTGCCGAGCGCGCAAAAGAGAAGGCGCTTCGCTTTCTGGTGGGCAAAAGCGCGGCGCAACTGGACGCTTTCGTTCACGAATTCTTTCACGAAGAACTGTTGCCGCGTCTCAGGCCGCAGGGAATCGAAGCCATTGCGGCACACCGGGCGGCTGGGCATACGGTGCTGTTGATTTCCGCTTCTCCCGCGTTTTACCTTGCGCCGCTCAAAGAACATTTAGGGCTTGCGGATATCATTGCCACCCGCTTTGCCACGGATGCATCCGGCACTTTTACAGGGGAATGCGGGGATAACTGCCGCGGCGTGCAAAAGGCGCTGCGGTTGGCCGAATATTTGGCGGCAAAGGGAGACCGGCTGGCGTACGCCACATCCGCCGCGTATGGCGATACGCTTGGCGATTTGCCCATGTTGAAGCTTTGCGCACGCAAAGTGGCTGTGAACCCGAAGCGGAAGCTATGGCGCGCGCTGCAAAAGGAAGAAGGCGTGCAGCGCGTTACGTGGCGTGAGCCATAAGGGCGGTTGACTGCCTGCGCATGGCGTGAACCCATGCGGCGGTTCCAGTCGCTACCCTACGCGCGCCTTCCCGTGACGTTTCAACAAAGAAACGGCGCGTACCACTCCTAACCCAAACGCCCAACCCTGACAGCGGAGGTGAAACACCATGAACTTTGCCCGTGTGGATGAGATCATGCGCCAGGCGGTAGCCAATCAGGCTTTTCCGGCGGCGGTGCTGCTGGTGGGAAAGCGGGAGAAGGTACTGTTCCGCCGCGCATACGGTAAACTGGGGCAAGGCGAGCAGGCGCCCGCCGCCAACGAGCAGACACGTTTTGATATCGCCTCCCTCACCAAGCCGCTGGTGGTGGGCATGCTAACGCTTCGCGCGCTGGAAAACGGCAAGCTCTGCCTGTGGGATAAGCTGGATACCTTCATCGACGCGCCGGAGGATAAGCGGGATATCACCATCCGCCAGCTACTCACGCATACGGCGGGTTTTCCGGGCGGGCTGCACCTGTGGCGCATGACGGATGACCCTGCCCGCGCCACCGAGCTGTTGCTCACGGCCAAGCTGCAAGCCCCGCCCGGCGCGCGCGTGCGCTACTGCTGCGCGGGCTTTTTGCTGCTGGGGCAACTGCTGGAGTGCATCTACGGGCAGAGCCTGGCGGAGCTGGCGATGACCGAAGTGTTCTGGCCGCTCAAAATGACGCGCACCAGCTACCTGCCCACGGGCGATAACATCGCCCCCACCGAAAAACAACCGGATGGAACCCTGCTGCAAGGCAAGGTGCATGATGAGAACGCGCGCTTTTTAGGCGGCGTGGCGGGCAACGCGGGGGTATTTTCTACCGCGGATGATCTGGCGCTGTTTATGCAGATGCTGGCCGCCGAGGGCGTTTTGCCGGATGGCACGCGTTACCTGAGCGCGCCCACCGTTCGTCTGGCGCTGCAAAACCACACACAGGGGCTTGGGCAGGCACGCGGGCTGGGTTTTTACCTACCCGCACACGATGACGGGTATACCGGCGATCTGTTCCCGCCCGATACGGTCGGCCACACGGGTTTTACGGGCGCGAGCTTCACCCTAAGCCCGCAGGATGGGTATTATGTGGTGTTGCTGAGCAACCGCGTATGCCCCTCCCGAGAGAACGCGCAGATTTTCCGCGTGCGGCGCATTATCCATAACGCGGTCTACGCGGCCTGTACGGCGCGGGGCTAAGGCGCGGGCGGTACGCCGCCATTTGCCGCATTTGAACTTGGAGGTACGGGGATGCTATATGCACTGTTTGCTGATCTACATGGCAACTGGCCTGCCACACAGGCGCTGGAGAAAGACCTTGCCCGCCGCGGGGTGGATCACATCTATTGTCTGGGCGATATCGTGGGCAAAGGTCCTTCCAGCGACCGTACCTTTGACTGGGCTATGGCAAACTGTGATTTGATCCTGGGCGGCAACTGGGATTATGGCGTGGGCTACAAGCAGTACGCGCCGGATCATTATTATTGGGAGCAACTTGGCGAAAAGCGGCTGGAAGCCTTGCGCAACCTGCCCACAGAGAAAACGCTCACCCTGAGCGGGCGGCGCATCCGTCTGTTCCATGGGCGACCCATCATGCGGGAACTGGTGTTGGCGCAGGACGATGTATCGGCCATCGAGCCGTTTTTCACGGATTGCAACGGTTTCCGCTGTGATGTGGTCGGTTATGCGGATGCGCACCGGCAGGCGCTGCGTACCATTACCCCTGGCATCTTCTTCAACACAGGCAGCGTGGGCAACGCGCTGGGCGTGACGGCCTGCTGTTACGCGCTGCTGGAGGGTGAGCCAAAGGACGCTGGCGCCGCGCTGGAAGTGCGGCTGGTGACTGTGCCCTATGATCGGGATGCGGTTCTCAACGATGCAAGTCAGGCTACGCAGGTGCCGCGTATCGATACCTTTATTCGGGAGGTTCAGACGGGGCGTTATAGCCGCTAGAGAAGCGGCTTTGCCTGCGCGGAAAACCGGCGCGGCAAAGAAAAAGCGAATCAGACAATAATCAAACTGAATTGTCAGGAAGAAGAACTTTTCAAGCTATCAAAGGGTAAACCCCTTTGGATGCGTTGCGCAGGGTTCTGCGCCTTCCCGCAAGCCTTCCCCCACGTGCGCACAAGCAAAGCAGAAGGCGCTATGCAGCATGCGGCGCTTGCGTATCGCATGGTGTTATTAAGCATCTGACGAACAGAAGCATCAAGTGTAAAAGTCCTTTTCAGGTTTCCAAGAAGTGAATCCAATGAGCGGGTCTGCGCAGGGTTCTACGCCTTCCAGTAAGCCCTCCCCCACATGTGCGCCAGCAAAGCCGAAGCCCCCACGCGCAATAGGCACGTGGGGGCTTCGGCTTAGCATGCCCATTGCCGTTTCCCTTTCAATGCTGGAGATCAACGCCTAGGCGATGCTTCGGAGGTGAGATCGCATGCCGTTCAAGGTTTGCGGCGGATGCAGGGATCGGGGTGCGTTCAGCGCAAGGGCTATCGTTATGGCTTGTCGCTTCGCATGGGCACGGCGCTGAAACGACCCGTGCCATCAGCGGGCGTTGGGCGCACGACAGGCGTGGGCGCTTCCGGCTGTTGTGTGGCAGGTTCGCGAGCGCCGGACGCGTTGCCCTCGGCATAACCGCCGCGCGCAGGCGTGTAGCGCTGGCTGGCGGCATAGTCAGCCGCGCCCGGTTGCGCCCGCATGGGCATCTGCGGGGCGATGCCCGGTTGCCGTGCGGTTGCACTTGGCTGTCCCTGCTGGCGCGGCACGGCCACATAGCCGTTAAAGCCCGTGTTCTGCGCCGGATACCCTCCTTGCCGCTGGGCGTAACGGGGGTCGACCTGCGGCGATTGCATGGCGCCCTGCCGCTGTGCGCTTTGCCGCGGGGCAGGCGCAGTCTGTGGCTGGGGCTGGGCGTTGGGGGGATACTTGGGCGGCAGACCCTGCATCTGGCGTAGAAGCTCATTCGTATCGCAAGCCTCATCCCGCAGGCTGAGCAGCATCAACAGCAACTCAAATACAACCCGGAATCCCAGCGGCCCCATGATGAGCCATAACAGCCCGGTGAGCGCCGCGCCGCCAAAGAGCTGTATCAAGCCGTAGACAATCGCGAACAGCGCCGTAAAAACATAGAGGAACTTGAGAATGCCCGCAAGGATGAAGCGATCAAAGTTGAGATGCGCGTTCAACTTTTGCAGCCAACCTTGATAACGGCCATGGTTTCTTTTGCCCATGAACAGGAACGCGGCAAACACCGCGCCCAACAGGGCTATCACCAGCGCGATCACGATGGGCGCGACCCATTGGCTAAGCGCAGCCTGCGTGATGCCGGCGGAAGATAGATCCATATCCGCACCTGCCTTTCTGATTGCTCCCAATAAAACGAATCATGTATCCATTTTATTGCATGCGCAGCATTGCATGGCGCAACCACCAGTCAAAGGGCACCAGACACAGCCACGCCAACGCAACGCATGCGGGTAAGCACGCCGCTCGCGGATGCATTGGGCGTGTGATGCGGTCAAGTTTGCGGATGGTTGCCCTTGTCAGGTTATGCATCCATTCTGTTGTATGCATATCGTTGCATGGCGCAAACCCATGTTAGCAAGTACCATGCACAGGCAAGACAACGCAACGCATGCGGGCAGGCACGCCGCTCGCGGGTGCATTGGGCATGTGATGTGGTCAAGTTTGCGGGTGGTTACCCTTGTCAGGATATGCATCCATTCTGTTGTATGCATATCGTTGCATGGCGCAAACCCCTGTTAGCAAGTACCATGCACAGGCAAGCCAACGCATGCGGGAAGGCACGCCGCCCACGGGTGCATTGGGCATATGATGCAGTCAAGTTTGCGGGTGTTATCCCTTGTCAGGGTACAAAGGGTGAAGCCTTGCACATGAGAAGCAAAGCCATATGTCCTAAGCCAAAGCGTTTCCCCGCAAGCGTATAATCAGGTCGAAGCGTTTGGATGCAGCGGCGGCGCGCATTGTGGGGTTGCGCCAAAGCGGGCACGCCGCGTAGAAATGCCCGCTTTGGTCTGTTGCCTGTGGATCATCCCATGTTCCGCCTAGCCCATGACGCGGCGGTTGAAACGCCTGAACAGCAGCGCGATCCATACCAGCGCCACAGCAACGGCGGGCAGCGCCAACAGCAGGTTGCCATCCCGCACCATCAGCGCGAGCCAGTATTCGGGCAGCACCCCCGCCACATGCGCAAGCGGCGGCGTCAGGAAATACGCGGCGAAATACCCCAGGATGAAAAACCCGCTCAGCTTGATGAGCGCCATTCCCTCCACCTTGTTGCGGGCAAACCCGACGACCATCATCGCCACGCTCACACTGACCAGCGCATTACAGAGCGCGCAGATCAGGTTGAGCCAGAAGCCCATGCCCGAAAGGCTGAATAGCGCAAGCAGCGCTACGTCATAAACCACCGATATGGCGGTGAGAATCACAATACGGGAGGCAAGGTAGCCCGCACGCCGAAGCGGGGTCACCATCAGGTAGCTGGCGGTGCCGTCATCCAGTTCTTCCAGCACCACCATCACGCCGGAGAAACACAGCATGAGCGGCGTCATAAAGGAAAGCCCAAGGTCAAAGAGCACATAATACGGGGTAAGCGCGTTTGCCACGCCAAAGGAGGAAAATAGCACGCCTTCCAGCGCGGGCACGCCGTAGCGGAACACCAGCGCCATCACAAAGGGCATGAACAGGCAGCCCGCAAGCATCGCATCTTCCCAGATGGCGCGGATAAACTGCCCGAATGCGGAAAACACGGCCTTCACAGCTTGCCACCCCCCAGCGAATCAAAATAGGCGCGTATCATGCGATGGCAAAGCACCGCCACCAGCGCGTTCCAAACCAGCAACGAAAGCACCGCATACGGCCATAGCGCGGTATCAGGGTGCAAAAGCGCAATGCCCGCCACCCCGGGCGTAAGCAGCCATAGCGGAGAGGTAACGCCCCCGAACCAGTAAAACAGCGCGGGTGTGAATATAATCAACTCCACCGGTACGGAAAGCAACAGGAACTGGTTCAGGCTTACGCTTTTACTGGCGAGCATCATGGCCAGCATGGTAAACAGAGGCGAACAAAGCACCAAACAGAGCACAACGCCCCACAGCGGTGTGCCGGCTACCGCGCCTACGATCAGCGCCACCAAAAGCCCGACTCCCAGCAGCGCCAGCACCTTGGCGGCAATGTACTCCCCCACGCGAACGGGCGAGGCGGCCAGGGTGCTGTTGACCCGCTGACTCTTTTCCAGCATTACCATCGCGCCCATGAAGAACAGCCCCATCGCCGCGGGATCGCTCAGGATGGTCACCCCGCCCGCGGCAGGGCGTGCGGCAGGGTTGGACCATAACAGCAGCATGATGTACATGAAGGTAAACAACGCGTACACCGCCAGGATGCCATAGCGCGCTGCCAGGCGAAGCTCCCCGTGTGTGAGCGAAACCAGCCTGCGCAGCGAGGCGTTTTTGCCGTACGCTTTCATGCAAGCACCCTCCCTGTGATGTCCATAAACACATCGCCCAACGTCTGCTCCCGCGAGTGGATGGTCAGCAGTTTGTTTTCCGCCATCAGGCGGCGCAGCAGCGCGTCTTCACCAGTCGCGGCGAGCGCGCAGGTGCCCTGCGCCTCACGGCCATCCTCCAGGTAGGTGTATGCTACCTCGGTGGCTGCCTTGCGCATGATCAGATGATGCGGCGTGTCCAGTGCGCGCAGCTTGCCATCCACAATGAAGGCGACCTGATCGCAAAGCTCGGTCGCGTCCTGCATGTTGTGGGTGGTGATGAGGATGGTGCGACCCTTTTGCTTTTCGGCCAGGATCATCTGCTTGATCACATGCGCGTTGGTGGGGTCAAGCCCGCTGGTGGGTTCATCCAGAAACAGGATATCCGGCGCATGCAGCAGGGCTTTGACAAAGTTGAGCCGTGTGCGCATGCCCTTGGAGTAAGCCGCTACCTTTTGATCCGCGCTGGGCAGCAGTCCCACGGAGTCCAGCAACGCCGAAATATCAAGCTGCTTGTTCTGGTACAGAGAGCCAAAAAACGCCAGGTTCTGCCGTCCCGTCAGTTTTTCATACAGGGTTGGATACTCAAAGGCAACGCCGATGCGCTCATAGAAGGCGCTATCCGCGTCCCGCGCCTCCAGCCCCGCCACCTGCGCCTGCCCGCCATAATGGCGCAGCATGCCAATGAGAATTTTTTGCAGCGTGCTTTTGCCTGCGCCCGAAGGCCCCAGAAACCCGAGACTGCTGCCTGTTTCCACCTGAAAGCTGATGTCGGTAAGGAAGGGCGCCCTTGTGTAGCTAAAGCGTAGATCCTGCACGGAAATCATAAACACACCCCTGTTTCTGTCCCGGGGCGGATGGCGATCGCAAGCCGCGCCGCGTCTTCTTGCCCCTTGCTTAGGCAAGCATAGCCAATACGGTGTCATTTGGCAAGATATTTTGCATGAACGCCGCCTTTTTCATGCCCAGCGGCGAGTTTTCATGTGCGAAAGCAGACAAAAAAACCCCCTGATGCGCAGGATCGGGGGGCTTTTGCTATTATAGCGGAAATACTGTGCGGATGAGCAGCATATAACACGCCGTGCCGGTAAAGATGCTCAACAGCAGATTCTTTCGCCAAAGCTGCATGGCTGCCACAACGGCGACAGACAGCAGCTCCGGCGCGCCATACGGCGCTGTGGCAAAGGCTGTGTTGCGCAGGCAGTATACAACCAGAATGATCATGATGGCGGCGGGCAGCACATCGCCCAGGTAGGCGACCATCGGCGGAGGGCTTTTGCGGCTGAACAGCAGGTAAGGAAGGGCGCGGGTTATCCAGGTCATCATGGCGATTACGCCGATGATGGCGGCGGTCATAAGGGCATCAGTCATGGGCGGCCTCCTTTGCAAGCGCGGGCGCGACGCGGCCTTTCAAAATCATCAGCGCGATTACGCTCACAGAAAGTGCGGGTAAAATGAGCTGATCCGGCCCCAGCACAAAGTAAAACAGTATGGCGCTCGATACTCCGATGATGGCGGGCAGATGTGTTTTGGCTTCCCGCCACTGGTTTACCACCACCGCCACAAACAGCGCCGTCGCCGAAAACTCAATACCCGTCATATCTACCGGAAGCATTTGCCCCAATGCAGCGCCCGCCGTACAGCTGAATATCCATAGCAGGTGGCACAGCAGCAGAATATAGAACTGCACCTTTCCGCGCGGGATGCCATCGGGCACCTTGAGGGAAACCAGCAGAGAGTACGTTTCATCCGTCAGGGTAAGCGCCATGTAGGGGAATTTCCATGCGTTGCCTTTTTCTCTGCCGATGGCGCGAAACGGTTCAATGAAACTGATGCCATAGAAAATGTGACGCGCGTTGATAAGCAGCGTCATCACTGCGATGACCGCCAAGGAAACACCGCTGGTCATGAGTGTGACCATAACGATTTGCATCGAACCCGCATAGATGAACAGCGCCGAAAGAAACGCCCACTGCGGGGCATACCCTGCCTTGTTGAGCAAGAGCCCGCTGGCCAGCCCCACAAACAGGTACGCAAAGATAATGGGGACAGTTTGCAACGCCGCAAAACGAAACGCCTTCATGGTGCCGCTCCCTTCATAACAACCGGCCAAATCAACGCGCGGCTGTAATGATGGGTATTATAACGCACTGGCGCTTAACACACAAGGGGAACTGGCGGCGCGATGGCATGCGGGGCGGCTGCGGCAGGGATAAACCGCCGCCAGAAGGCACGATGGTTCGATGATTGAAGTGCGCTATCATACAAAGGGTTTTGGACGCTGGCGGGCACAAACAGGCGTCCCGCAGCGATAATAAGCATTAGACAAACCGCTGCCTGCAAAGGCATTTTGGCTACAAAGCCTGATCCCAGCAAAGAATCATCAGGGTTTCCTGCTGCGGCAGGGTGACGACGCTGCAATTTGCCTTCCACAAAATCGACAGGGAGGCGAAAAAAAAGACTTGCATTTTGAGCAACCACCTGCTATTATTATTAGGCTGCATCGGGACGTACCGTTTGCATGGGCCTGTAGCTCAGCTGGATAGAGTGTTTGACTACGAATCAAAAGGTCGTGGGTTCGAATCCCGCCAGGCTCACCAAGGAAACCCGCTTGAAATATGGATTTCAGGCGGGTTTTTGCTTTAACAAAAGCGCGCAGTCAAAGGCAAAAACAGGTTGGTTGGCTGCGGTTCGTCAGTGGAAAACAAGTCAAAAATCCTGTTGAAAATCTACCTCTGTCAAGGAAGTAGACAAGCTTAAATTCGTGAATTCAAATCTTTGCTCACGCTAAAACGTAGCCATACTAGGCTTTGCAGCGGTGTCATTTATTAGGCTGAGTATAGGTGAATACCGGGTTTAGTGTTTCAACCATCAACATTATGAATACCGTTTGTTATGCTTGAAACTGAATAACCTTACAAACTGATGTGTCAAAACCATATCAGCAAATCCTCACTTTCGTTTTGATGTAACCATCAGCAGCAAAACAAATTAGTATCATACGAAAGCTTATTATTAAATGTGATGCCCTATGCTTTTATCGCAATCTGGCGCAGCCTTTACAGGCGAATCATCATCGTGTAGAATTATGGGCAATCGTTACCTTGCGATAACACACAGAAACAAGAGGCTTGGAGGTACGCTTACATGAGATTGATTCATAGGCGCCTGAACAAGCAAATCATTGTGATTATTGGAGCATTGATGCTTTTTGGCGCTGTCATTCGCCTTGTCAATTGTTATTGGGGCTATCCTCATGCGCTGCATCCCGATGAGCATACGATTGTGGAGAGCGCCATTGATATGATTCGGAGAAGCTCGTGGGAGGCAAACGTTTATAATAGACCTGACCATTTTGAAATTAAAGGTTGTGCAATACTGTTCCAAGTGGTTTCTTTTATTCGATATCGCGTAAGTGCGGATGTGGCTTTTGCCGAACACAAAATGGCGTTTTACTTAATCGCCAGGGGTTTTACAACAGTATTTGGCGTTTTGATGATTCCTTTGGGCTACATGCTTCTTGAGCGATTGAAGAAAGGCTCAGGGCTAATTGGCGCCGTACTCATTACCTGCTATCCTGCTTTTATTGAGCATTCGGCTTATGCCACGCCGGATGTTGTGCTAACCTTTATGGTTATGCTTATTGCCTACACCTCGATTCTATTCCTTGAAAAACCTACAACCGGAAAAATCGCGGCCATGAGTGTCTTCATCGGATTAGGCATTACAATCAAGTATACATGTGCCATATGTTGCCTATGGATTGCCATTATCATCTGTTATCAAAGCATACGAAACAAAAAGTATGGGAATATCCTCACATATGGCTCAATGGCAATGTTGATTATACTCGCCACATCCTTTTTTATGGCGCCAAATTTGTTCACAAACCTTTCACAGACGATCTCAACCCTGCAGCAGGAAGCAAGAACCAATCACCCAGGCGCTGACGGGCTTGGTTTCATAGGTAATTTCTGGTATTATTTAACGACATTCTTTAGCAAGATGGGTTGGGAGGCTTTTCCCTTCATGCTAATAGGCATTTTTAATGCTCTATGGTCAAAACATAAAAGGTATATCTCTTTGCTACTGGGCTTGCTGTTCTGGGTGATGACAAGCGCGCTGGCATTGCACTGGGAACGCTGGGGTATGCCAATCTACATCTTCATGGTATTTACCATTGCGCTTGGGATGCGCATGGCAGTAGATTCTATAGATAAGGCACAGTCAATCGTGCAAGCAAATCATGTTTTCAAAAAAATCCTCAGCATAACTCTGGCGCTTTGGATCGGGGTCATCTGTACGAATATATTTTTATCGGGCATCAGTGATACAGCAAACAAGCTGCTTAAGGATACGAGAATTGCTGCCCTGACTTTTTGTAACCAGAATGGCATATCAGAGGATATCACAGTCTATGATGGTTATACGCCTTTCTTGTTGCAGAGGTTTGGGGTTGTTCCCCTTGCACGAAATGAAAACGGAAACCTAACCGTTACCAACGAGAAACAGGATGCTTCGTACATTATACTGTCGAGTTTCATGTACGATAGATACTACGCCGAGGCCAAGAGATATACCTCACGAGTGGCTCTATATGATGCAATACGTCTTCAATGCGAGCTTGTAAAGGCATTTTCACCAAGTGTCCCGGTTAAAAGCAGTTGGGCTGTCATAAATATTGGTAACCGAATACGGGATCTATTCAACTACAATCCTGAAGCGTTAAGCGGCCCAACGATATTGATTCTGCGGATTCCAAAATCCTGAAGCAAACGCTCGCAGCAATCCAGTGCGCAATCCAGAATTTGACGTGCCCTTATCCTGCAGCTTGTTGAGCGTATCTTTCACAGTTCCTCCGACCAAAGTTTTGCTCTGTTCTATGATTGCTGCATCCTGTGAACAAGGTATAATGAGGTCTCTTGATTATCCCTGTAATCCAGGCTCAATCTTAACATGCTTGTTCGAAAGGAAACGCACAGGCGTTACGCTTCATCGGGTGGGGTTGTTACTTGCGATTCGTTGCTTTGAGCGCCAATATGTAGAAGCCTGCCAAGCGATCGATTGAGCTTCTCTGAGGACCAATTGCAAAAACCTGATGCTGACGTAAAGGTCATTTCACCCACTTTAATGTCTCCATTTTCAAGGACGTATAAGTCTACTCTGACATGGTTGAATGGCTTGGCTAATGCTTCTGCCACAGCCACCAACTCTTCCAGTTTGGCGGGTCTTTTCACTTCTTTTTCATATTGCGGATGATTGTAAGTAATGGGGAGTCTATTCCATTTCAGGTTGTAAAATGCTTTTTTAAGGCCATGTTGTCTTTCCACGACAACGTGTACAAAGTATGCTTTGCCGCCAAAACACCACACTTTATAATCAAACAAGTCCCCATCCGGCCCTTCCAAATACTCCTCGGCAATGATTCTGGGCGGTATGGTTAGGTAATGCAATTCCAAAGTGTAGTAAGCATAAACACGTCTCAACCATCGCGATAGCATCTCTTTCGTCTGATGGATGTCCAGTATCGCCTTGTCCTGAACAACGATATTCCAGCCGCATCCATGTGTCGCTTTAAGCACAAACCTGTTTGGCAGACTGTCAAAATCAATGCTGTCGACATTATCCCAAACGCCAATCAGCGGTATCAAATACCGATCGCCAATCACAGAACGCACATAGTCACGAACCCCGTACTTGTCAGTGCATTTTATCTTGAGTGGATTTGCCTCATAAAGCTTAATCCACTGGATTTTTTCATTATATGTTCTGGGGTTCTCCAGATTTAAATCTGAATTCGTTTTCGATTTGAACAGTGCCTTCAGCGCCTCTGCATACTCGCTTTCAGGTAAGTTCAGCCAGTAATAATAATCCCGTTTGCGTACCTGCACCCCAGTTCCATCGTCGTTGAGCTTTGTGTTCGGTTTTATTTTTATAATCTCATGAGCGTTTGTCGCCCGTTCGCTGTTATCCGACTTCCCTTGCGTTTCTTTGGCGATATGCAGATGCACCAGTATTCTGCGAGCTGTATAAAGTATCCCATGTTCCGCTAGGCATTTGAAAAAACCACGGACTTTTCTCGCCGAAAATGCAACTACACGACCAACTAAAGATACGCCATCCTTGCAAATGTTTCCAACCCTCCGGCAAACTTTTATTATGAAGTAATGATCGCCTCTCCACAGGTTTTCCCACGCTTTCTTCACCTGCATACAAGTCGTGATTCGCGTGAAAAACATCTCTATTTGGATCCTATCCGAGAGCAGGCCTGCTTCTATCTTCATCAACGCTTTGTTTGAATACAATTCGGGTGGAACCTTTGATTTGAAATGTGCGATGCAGTCAATAATTCTCTTGTTAAAGCTTCTTTGATACGTCAGGTATACCCCCCTGCGATATAGCGACTTCTTGATGGCGTTATGCGCTCTGGCAAATGAAAAAGGATGCTTGCTTCTGGTGTTTTGAAGGCTGGTTTTGAGTCCTCTCCGGTAATGAATCAGTTTCTCCCTAAGGGTGGCGATTCTCTCGGCCAGCACAATGGCCATATAAACAAAATAAGCGTCATTGGAATTGTGAAGCGGCTGATAAAGGAGTTTCTCTCGCTGGATAAACTGACGCCGGAACAGTTTGCTCCACGGCGCGCCGGTTACAATTTGAAAAATGTCGTTCGGGATATCCCTGGCGCAAAATGGCTGCTTTGCAGGGATCAGCGGCGTTCGAAGTAGGTGTGGCATATTGACCACCGTGCCGCTATCATTCGAAAAGCCTTCCCCTCCAAATAAAACGACATCCGCATTCGTTCCTGTAGCGCACGCGTAAGCTTTCTCCGCTAATGTAAGATCAGCGTAGTCATCTGAATCCATAAAGTACAAGTACTCGCCGATAGCGTGTTTCATGCCATGGTTTCGCGCCACACCGGCGTATTGATTCCTCTGCCGGATAATATGGATACGGGGATCCTTTGTAGCATATTCATCGAGGATAGCCGCCGACCCATCCGTAGAGCCATCATCAACACAGATGATCTCAATCTCTTGAAGCGTTTGATGAACGACGCTATCCAAGCATTGCCTCAGATAGTGTTCAACGTTATATACTGGAATGATGAAAGATACTGCAACATGCGTACGCATATATCCACCTCCGCGGCTACGTTAAGTGATAGGGCCATTCGTTGTGCCTCTTCCAGGAATAACCCGTTGGCAATTTTCAATTATGATCTTGGATCGTATAGGTAGCCTTCGTCGTTTCGTCATGCGGTTTGCACGAAGCGTCGTACAATTCCGTTTGATTCACATTCGGCAATGAGGGCAGCCAACCACTCGTGCGACCCATCCTGATTTATTCAGTTTACTCCAATTTACTGTCGTTTACAATTACAACATTTTGATGGTTTCAAAACGATCAGCAGAATGCAGCGGGCGTATTACGGGATCCTCCTGTGATGCAATAGCTTGAAAACAGGCATGTGATACCCCCTGTCCCATGAGAATACGGCATTGTGTACACGAATGCTGATACAGCCTGCATAACCACTTATACAATTGAAAGGGCGGTTCGTTTCCTGATAAGCCCTCAGCAGCAATGTACGTGCATTCGATTTGGCGCGCTAAGAATGCACAGATGAAACAGAACCGTATGCTTTTATTGATGCAAAAGCAGGTAATCAGCGCTGCTCGTTACACAGTCTCCACAGCATTCCCTGCACAACACGGGCATTACCCACAGGCAAAGCCGCCCTGTGCGGCATGGCTGCGCAGGCGCCCCCCCGATATCATTCTTGACGCGTCCCGTTCATAGGATATAGAATGAACCATCAGGCACCACAAAGGGGGCGGCAGGCGTATGGGCGAGGATCGTGAACTGCTCATCCACCGCTGGGTTACGGGCGCTTTTGCGACGCCGGAAGACCAGCGGCTTGCGCTGCTGGCCGCGGATATCCCCTGTGCGGAAAACTGCCGCTACCTCGCCATCGTCGTGCGGGTGGATGAATACCGCAGGCAGCTCAACCGCCTGAGTATGGAGCAAATGTATCATGCAAAACGCGAGCTGCTCAACCTCTGCGCAAAGACGTTTGAACATGCCTATTGCTGCCTTGGCAGCGAAGCGTATGTGGTGGTGGTGCTGGTACGCGAGGATTTTATTAACCCCATTTCCCTGTTTGCCCCCATCGAAAAGCTGCGCGCCGCCATGGAGAAGGATTTTGGCCTGAACCTGACCATCGGGGTGGGCACCCATGCCATATCGCCCCTGGATGTGCCGGAAAGCCTGCGCAACGCGCATATCGCCACGCGGTACCGCATGGTATTTGGCCCCGGGCAGGATATCCTGTATGAAAGCATCGCCATGCGCGTGGGCGCAACGCCTCCCTATCCGGAGGATGAACACCACGCGGTAATCGACGCCTTCACCCGTGCGGATACCGCCGAGTTTGAACGGCGGCTGTCCCTGTTCTTCTCGGCGGTGTATACGCAGAGCGTACAGTTTGGGCAGGCGGCGGCCGTACACCTGTTGATGGAGCTCTATCGCGCCATGCCGCCCATCCTGCAGGCGGAGTGTGATTTGATCGGCGCCTATACCGCATTGGGTGAGTGTGACCACTACGGCCAGCAGTTACGCGTTGTGCATGGGTTTGGCATCGCGGGCATGGAGCGCGGCGCCCGCAGGGGCACACTGGACAGGCACAAAGAACAAATGGAAGCGATCCTTGCCTATCTGGCGCTCAATTTTACCAATCCGGATCTGAGCATCAACGCCATAGCCGAGCATGTGAAGCTTTCCACCAACACGGTGCGCGTGCTGTTTCGCGAAAACGGACTGGGCTCGCCCAAGGATTATCTGCTCAACCTGCGGATGACAACGGCCTGCCGTCTGCTGCGCGAAACCGAGCTGACCGCAAGGGAGATCAGCGAAAAAGTGGGGTTTACCGAAAGCCGCTACTTTTACGCAGTGTTCAAAAAGCACACGGGAAAAACCGCCTTTGAATACCGCGCGGGGATCGGCGCAAAACAGCGCGCGCCTGTGCCCGCCAAGGACGGCAGCGAGTAAGCGCACGAACTGCGTTATACAAATATCTTGATGCTAAAAAGCTTGCAGCGCAGGCAGCGAACGTGGGCGGCATGAACAACCAAATACCAGCGCAGGCGCGCATCCCGCACACACGGGATGCGCGCCTTTCCCGTGAGATGGCAGGGAACGGTTTGCGGGGGCGCGTGTGCACCTGCGCTTTTTTACACACGGCAAGCCCGCCAAAGCATCGGCAGCATCCCTGAATCCAGCCTTCGCGATACCGCGGCCATGTGCATATTTGCGCAAATGGCCGCGGTACGTTTATTTGAACTTGTAGGCATTGGTGGGTTCCCTTACAATAATGACATCAAACAAGGGGAGGTGCGATGGATGCCGCAAAGCAACACGGCTGTGCCCAAGCCGATCCCCAAACAGCGCTTTCTGCGGGAGATGAAGCAGAATGGTTTCCTGTATTTGCTCACGCTGCCCGGCATATTGTTCTTTTTCGTGTTCAGCTATGTGCCCATGGGCGGTTTGGTGATAGCCTTTCAGGATTACTCAATGCGCTACGGCATCTTCGGTTCCCGTTTTAACGGCGTTGATAATTTCAAGTTTCTGTTTCAAACAGGCGATATCTGGCGGGTAACGGGGAACACACTTTTCCTGAATATACTGTTCATCCTGTTTACGACGCTGATGAGCGTCTTCCTCGCCGTTTTATTCAGCGAAGTACGCAGCCGCGGATTCAAGCGCATCACGCAATCGATATCGATCCTTCCCAACTTTGTGTCCTGGACGGTAATCGCCCTTTTCCTGGATGCGTTTATCGACCCCACCACAGGCATGCTTGCCAAATGGCTCGCCCGCATGGGCTACCCGGTGGATTTTTACGCCAACGCCGCCGTGTGGCCAACGCTGCTGGTGTTCCTGCGTATTTGGCAGGGTGCGGGGTATGGGGCGATTGTGTACATCGCGACCATCGTGGGCATTGACCCCCAAATCTATGAGGCGGCGGATATCGATGGCGCGACCCGGCTGCAAAAAATCTTCCGTATTACAATCCCCATCCTCAAGCCGACGATCATCCTGATGACACTGTTTGGCGTGGGACGCATTTTCTATGGGGATTTCGGCATGATCTACGCGCTGGTGGGCGATAATAGTCTGCTGTTTAAGACCACCGATGTAATCGATACCTACGTGTACCGCATGATGCGGATGCTGCGCAACTACGGCATGAGCGCCGCCACGGGCATGTTCCAATCGGTATTGGGATTCCTGTTCATCATGGTGGTCAACTGGCTTGCCCGTAAACTGGAGCCGGATAGCGCGCTTTTTTAACGCGCTGGGCGCGCTTGTAGCCGGAAAGGATGGTATGCCCCTTGAGCGAACTGACACAAAACCCGCAACGCCGCAGGCGCGGCGATGCCGTGCTGGATACGGCAGTGCACACCTTGATACTGGTTTTCTGCGTCCTGTGTTTGATCCCGTTCATCGTTGCTGTGAGCGCTTCGTTTTCCAGCGAACGCACGCTGCTGCGCGAAGGGTATTCCCTTTTGCCGGTCGCCTTTACCACCGCCGCGTACGATATGCTGTTTTCTACAAGGCAGATTGTCGATAGCTACAAGGTTTCTCTGTTTGTGACAGTGTTTGGCACCGTGCTTTCCATGGTGGTAACCGCCATGATGGCGTACCCTCTTTCGGTCAAAAAGCTCAGGTATCGCGGCGCGATTTCCTTCTTTGCCTACTTCACCATGTTGTTTAACGGCGGTCTGGTGCCCACGTATATGTTGATTTCCAAGTACCTGGGGATGCGCGATACGCTGTGGTGCATGATCATCCCCGTACTGGTTAACCCCTGGAACCTGTTTTTACTGCGCAACTTCTTTTCCGCCATCCCCGGGGAGCTGCATGAGAGCGCGCGCATCGATGGTGCTAATGATGTGCGCATCCTGTGGCAGATCATCCTGCCCGTATCCCTGCCGGCGCTTGCCACCGTTTCGCTGTTCTATGCCGTGGCTTACTGGAACCAGTGGTTCAACGCCATGCTATACATCGAGGATGCGTCCAAGTTTCCCTTGCAGTACCTGATCATGAAAATGCTTCGCAACATAGAGCTGCTCAAGCAAATGTCCAGTCAGGCGGGCTTTGCGGTGGACATGAGCGCGCTTCCTACCACCACCACCAAAATGGCCACTGCCATGGTAACCATCGGCCCGATCATCATTGCGTATCCGTTTGCGCAAAAATACTTTACGTCCGGCTTGATCGTAGGCTCCGTCAAGGGCTGAGCGCAAGCATACTACGGTACTCACGGCGCGGCGTTTGGCACCCGCGCGTGATCGATACACACCAACCGATTGGAGGAGGATGAACCCATGAAGAAACTGGTTGCCCTGCTGCTCACACTCGTCATGGCGCTGTCGATGGTCCTTACGGCCGCGTCCGCCGAGACCGAACTGAAGATCTACCTCTTTGGCGAAGCCCAAAACATGGACAAGGTGCTGGCGCGTTTCTATGCCGAATCTGGGCTTGGGATCAAGCTCAACCTCGTATGGAACACCGGCGCGGATCACCGCGAGAAAATGCCGCTGCTCATCGGCAACGAAGAGCCCTGCGACCTCGTGTTTGATGCCTACTGGATGAACCTTGCCACCATGATTAAGCAGGAAATGTACGCGGATATTTCTTCCTACTTCCACAACGACGCGTACCCGGGGCTCAAGGCAGCTTTTTCCGAGAGCTATCTGGCGCAGGTAACCGAGGCGGACGGCGCCATCTATGCCCTGCCCATCACCCAGGCGCCCAACGATCTGCAATGCATCTTCTACCGTGAGGATCTGGCGCAGAAGTACGGCATCACCATCGACTCTTTGGAAAGCTTGGAAGCGTACTTCAAAGCCGTGAAAGAAAACGAGCCGGATATGGTCGCTCCTTTGGGCATCGGCGGAGGCCGCGCCCTGTATTATCTGGACAGCGACATCATGGAAAAGCGGCTTGCCAATGTGTTTGAGTTCAGCGGCACAGGCACCGCCGTGGGCATGGAGTTTGAAGTGGCCATCAGCGAAGATGGTAAAACCGTGCTGGGCGCGGGCGCCATCGGCGCGCCGGATGCGTATTACGCTAACTTCCCCGCCCCCTATAACACCAACACCCGCAGCGAGCGCGCCATCACCAAGCTCACCAAGTGGGCGCAATACACGCAAGCCAATTCCATCACCGAAGAGGACGCCAAGAACAATCTGTTCTTCACCGGCCTTTGCGCGGCGATCGAAGGCAACATCAGCGGTTATGAAACCTGCAAGGCCGAAATCGAGAAGATTCAGGACGCGAAGCTGGGCATGTTCGTCTACAACGACGGCCTGCGCAATCGGACGCCCGGGTACTTCGTCACCTCCGGCCAAACAGCGTGGAACTTCCTGTGCGTGCCCTACTATTCCCAGAATATCGACGCGGCGATGCAGTTTATTGACTGGATCTTCCAAAGCCCCGAAAATCATGATCTCTTTGAGCTGGGCATCGCAGGGGAAGATTTCACCCTCAACGATGCGGGCGAATACACCAAGCTTACCGGCAGCAACGTCTACACCTTCCCGGGTTATGAGCTGACGTGGAACCCGAACTTCATCCGCACCAACGCCAATCTGGATGATCAGGTGAAGGCGCTTGTGAAGTACATGAACGATCCTACCAGCTATACCGCCTCCGCGGTGGACGGTTTCACCTTCGACAACCAGGCAACCCCCGCGCTGGCCACCGCCTACGCCGCGGTTACCGCGGTGCAAAGCGAGTACATCCGTCCGCTGATGCACGGCACCTATGGCGCGGATACCGCCGCCATGCTTGCCGAGTACTGGGATAAAGCCTCCGCGGCCGGCATTGAAACAGTACGGCAGGCAGTGATGGAGCAAGTGCAGGCCTTCCTGGATGCCCACGGCAAGTAAACAATTGACAGGCGTTAAGCGGCTCGGTAAAATGAACGCAACGGGGGGCAGGGCCTCGACCCTGCCCCTTCCCTCTTGGGAAGCGAGGAGATGCACCCATGTTTGCAGTTCTGCTGGCAGATGATCAGCACCCCAATTACCACGCGGAGGATTTCTTTCGGGTGTATTCGGATTATGTGCTGGAACAGCTTCAGGAGCATGTGGCGCTGGAGCCAGAGCCGGTGTTCCTTTCGCAATTTCCCAAGAAAAAAGCGATGCTGCAAAAAGTGGAGCTGGTCTTTAGCAACTGGGGTATGCCGGAGCTTACCGATGCGCAGGTGCGTACTTACCTGCCTAATGTGAAGGCGGTTTTTTACGCGGGCGGCGATGTGCGCGTATTTGCCTCCCCGTTTTACCAGATTGGTACCCGCTTGTTTTGCACGGGGCAAACCAACGCGGTGCCCGCCAGCGAATATACGCTTGCGCATATTCTGCTGGCAACTAAAGGCGGGCTGCGGGCCATACGCCAATACCGCGATGCGCAAAGCTACCGGCAGGCGCGCGGGGAAACCAGCGAGCGCTGCGGCAATTATCAGGCGAATATCGGCATCGTGGGCGTAGGCCGCGTGGGCAGCCGCGTGGCAAGGCTGTTGCAGAATTTCGATGTCAAGGTGTTCGGCAGCGATCCGTTTTTAACCCCGCAGCGCGCCAAAGCGCTGGGGCTAACCCTGATGGAGCTGGATGACCTCTTTCGCACCTGCGATGTGGTTACCTGCCACCTGCCCGATTGGTCCACCCTCAAGGGAATCCTGGGGTATGCGCAGTTTAGCGCCATGCTCCCCACCGCAACGTTTATCAATGCCGCGCAGGCTTCGCCGGTGGATCAGGCAGCGCTCATCCGCGCGCTCAACGATTGCCCCACCCGCACCGCCGTGCTTGATTCCACAGACCCCATGCCGCTGCCTGCGGATCATCCGCTTTTGCACATGCCCAATGTGTTCCTTTCCACCCACATCGCCGGCAGTTTTGGCGGCGAGCTGGAACGCATGGGCGAAAACGTCGTGGAAGCGGTATGCGATTACCTGAATGACAGACCATCCCGTCACGAGATTCTGCATGCGCAGATTCTCGATCACGCTTAACAATCGGAGGACAAAACATGTCCCATACGGAGCAACACCGCTGGGCCGAGCAAACGCTCGCGAAAATCCAGCGGAAGACTTTCCATGCCATTCAACAGGCGAAAGACCTGCCCTTTATCCCATATACCGTGAAGGATCACCAGTGGCAGGAGGGTCCCTTTGACGGCCTGTGCTGGTGGACAAACGGCTTTTGGCCGGCGCAGATGTGGCAGTTGTTTGCCGCGACCGGGGAACCGCAATACCTTGCGGAAGCGCGCCACGCCGAAACAATGCTGGATCAGGCCTTTGCGGATTTTGACCATTTGCATCACGACCTTGGTTTTATGTGGCGCATCTCCTCAGGGTTTGATTTTGACCTGACGGGAGACCCAAAGCGCAGAGAAAGCACGCTATTTGCCGCGAACCTGCTGGCGGGGCGGTACAACCCCAATGGGTTTATCCGCGCATGGAATGAGGATAAAACAGGCTGGGTGATCATCGACTGTATGATGAACCTGAGCTTGCTTTACTGGGCCAGCGAACAGACGCGGGATCCGCGGTTTCGCCTGATGGCGCAAAAGCATGCCGATACGGTGCTCAGGCATTTTATCAGGCCGGATGGAACCAGCGAGCACATCGTGGTTTTTGACCCGGAAACAGGCGCCGTGATCGATAAGCCGGGCGGGCAAGGGTATGGCGCGGGCACCGTGTGGAGCCGTGGGCAGGCGTGGGCGCTCTATGGCTTTGCCATTAGCTACCGTCACACGGGCAAACAAACCTACCTCAACGCCGCGCGCCGCGTGGCGGATGCCTTCATCCCCTGCGTATGCAAGGATTGGCTGCCGGATTGTGATTTTCGGCAACCGCCGGAGCCGATTGTCAAGGACGACAGCGCGGGCGCAATTGCAGCCTGCGGCATGCTGGAACTGGCGGAGGTGCTGGGCGATACCGGCGAGGCTTACCGCACGGCGGCTTATGCCATGCTGCGCGCCATGGAAGCGCAGCATGCCGATTGGTCGGAGGCGTATCCGGCCATACTTACGCACTGTACCGGCGCTTACCACTCGCAGGAGCGCCACATCGCGATGGTGTATGGGGATTATTACCTGATCGAAGGCGTTTGCCGCCTGCTGGGCAATACAAAGCTAAGGTGGTGATGGCATGCGCTTAACGCTGATCCAACCCAGGCAAAACGCGCTGTATGACTTTGCAAACCCGGCACGGCGCATTACGGCGGAAGCATCCCGCGCGCTTTGTGACGCCATGGCGGCGCAGACCTTTGCGCTGATGGAAGCCGCGCCGCCCACCGATCTGCTGGTGACCAGCGAAGCCGTGAACTTCCCGGGGCTGGCCAAACAACTGGACGGGGAGTATGCCCAGTATGTGGACGCGGCGCCTCTGGAACAGCGGTTTGCAGCGTATGCCCGCCAAAGGCGCTGTTATGTGGTCGCGAGCCTGTATGTCAAACGCGGCCACCAGCTTTTTAATGAAGCGGTGGTGTTTGACCGCGGCGGTCTGGTTGTGGCGCGGTATGCCAAAGTTCACCTTGCGGGCGATGAGCAGCGCTCTTTGACGGCGGGGAATCAGTACTGTATGGTAGACGCGGATTTTGGCCATTTTGGCGTTTGCGTCTGCTGGGACATGCAGTTTCCGGAGGTGTGCAGGCATTATGCCTTGCAGGGCGCACGGCTGGTGGTGTGCCCCACCTGGGGATGGGAAGCGATCTATGCACACGCCCGCGCCTACGAAAACGGTATTTTTGTTGCTGGGGCGATGTCCGTGCCCTATCAGGGAACCATCGAAGGCCTGCGAACCTCCAGTGAACTGGTCGCGCCGGATGGCCGCGTGCTGGCGCGTGCATCCGCAGCGGAAGCGCAGCCCTTGACCGCCGAATTTGACCTTACCGCCATGCAGGCGTTAACCCAGCTGCGCCTGCAAGACCGCAGGGCAGATACCTACGCCGCACTGGTGAAACCCTGACAGCATACCGACGCGCGCCCGCGCGGCGGTATGGCGAAGCGGGGTTCTTTTTTGCAGGGATTCAACGCTGTGTGCGGTACCCGCTTCGGTGCCGCGTGATGCGCGCTGCATCCGCATTGCTTTGTTTTTGCAGCACTTGCGTCCAGCGCTTACATGATGCAATCCAAACATATTCCCATGGCGCCACTTACGTCATGCGGCGCCACAAAACAGTATCGCGCGCATGCGTAGACGCTTGATGGGGTGGTCTTACTGTGCCCCTATCACGCATGACGGGTAAAGGGGCGCCGACGGCCAGGAGGTTTGTTCTTATGGAGATCATCAACCCCATTCTTCGCGGTTTCAATCCGGATCCCTCGATTCTGCGCGTCGGGGAGGATTACTATATCGCCACTTCAACGTTCGAGTATTTTCCCGGGGTGCAGATACACCATTCGCGCGATCTGGCGCACTGGCGGCTGCTCACGCGCCCGCTGAACCGCGTAAGTCAGCTGGATTTGCGCGGGGTGGGCGCCTCACAGGGTGTATGGGCGCCGGATCTGAGCTTCTGGCAGGGCACATACTACCTATTGTATACGCTGGTCACATCGTTTTACTGCAACATGTACGATACGCATAACTACATGGTTACCGCCACCGATATCAGGGGGCCGTGGTCGCAGCCCATCCGGCTTAGCGGCTATGGGTTTGATCCTTCGCTGTTTCATGATACGGATGGGTGCAAGTACGTCTTGTCGATGGTGACGGATCATCGCATCCCCAAAAAGTACGCGGGCAGGCTTGTGTTGCAGCAACTGGACGCGGTAACCTGCGCGCCGCTGGGCGCGGCAAAGGAGATATACGCCGCCGACCCCATATACCTGGAAGGGCCGCACCTCTACCGTCACGAGGGGCTTTACTACCTGTTTGCCGCGGATACCGGCACAGGCGAGGAGCACGGGCAGAGCGTGCTGCGCAGCGCCAGCGTATGGGGACCCTATGAAATGTATCATCCGTCGTATGCCGTGCGTACCGACCCACGGGAAGCGTGGAGCATGCTTACCGCGCGCCACGCGCCCGACCATCCGCTGCAAAAGGCAGGGCATGCCGATCTGGTGCAGACGCAAACGGGTGAATGGTATGCGGTACACCTGTGCGGCCGCCCAGGCAAACAGCGCAACGCGCCGGACGCGCCGCGATTTCCCAACGCGCGGCGTTACCCGCTGGGGCGGGAAACCGCTCTCCAGCGCATCACATGGGCGCAAGGCTGGCCAGTGCTGGCCAATGGCACCGCACTGCCCGATGTAACGCTGCCCGCCCCCGCGCTGCCCCCTCACCCATGGCCGCTGCCGCCCGCCATGGATCATTTCGATGCGGCTCAGCTGGACATTCGCTGGCAAACGCTGCGCCTGCCGCTGGGAGAAACGGAGCTTTCCCTGACGGAACGCCCCGGGCATCTGCGGCTGTTTGGGGGCGATGGCCTGAGTGCGCGCGGCAGCCAGAGCATGGTGCTGCAACGGGTGACCGAGCCGCACTGTGATATGGAAACCGTTGTTTCTTTTGAACCGGCGCTGTTCAAACAGATGGCGGGCATGATTCTGTGGTATGACAGCGATAATTACATCTACCTGCACCTGACCCATGATGAGCAGCTTGGCAAGGTGGTAACGCTGCTGACCGCCGAAAACAAGCGCTATGCATACCCAGCCGGGTTTGTGCCGATTTTGTGCGGGTTCCCCGTACGCTTGCGCATGCGGGTGAGGGACGGCGATGTATGTTGCTCCTTTGCCGTGGGACAGGCGGAATGGCAACCCATCGGCGATGCGCTGGACGTAACCTTCCTCTCCGATGAAGCGTGCAACGAGGGCTGGTTTACCGGCACCATGACGGGGCTATGCTGTCAGGATCTCACCGGAAGCCGATTGTATGCAGATTTTGACGCGTTCTGGTATCAGGCGCTGCCGCTGGATACGATGGACGAACGCTAACCCCGCGGGTTGCGCCGCATGCCTGTGGGAAGGCAAGAATGCGCAATGGTAAGCCCTGCCCGCATGCCACGGTTTTGGGCGCAGGCGCAACGGGGCGCAAACAACGCATGGCGTCACGGGCACCTGCGTGCCAGCCGCAAGGGCAGCCGCAAGCCCCGTATGCCCTTGCGGCCTGAGCAATGAAAGGAGGCACCATGAGCCGAATCAGCATTTACCGCGGTGAAACCTGCCTTGCGCAAACAAGCGCCGCAGACGAGGTGTATCTGGTTTTTGACGGAGTATACCAGCCGGGGGATCACATTGTATTTGAGAGCGATACCGCCTTTGCGTGGGTACGGGCGGATCAAAGTCTCGAGCCCGCGAGGCTGTACCTGCCCACGAAGCGGTTTACGTATCGGTTGCCTTTGGCGGGAGACAATCCGCTGGCTTATCCCCCCATGGCGTTTCGGGCGGAGCGGCATTTGCTTTCACTGGCGCCCGATCCGGGCAATGAATGCCGCAATCTGGCGTTGAATCCGTTGGATCAGCGGGGGGCGGTGAGCGCCTACCCGCATGTGACCGCCAATGTAGAAACCCGCGATGAAGCGGTTTTCTGTGCCCGCAATGTGGTGGATGGATTGATCAGCGCCGCGGGACACGGGGTGTGGCCGTACCAGAGCTGGGGCATCGGCGCTCGTACGGATGCATGCCTCACGCTGGATTTTGGCCGGGAGGTAGAGGTATACACCCTGGATTTGTATCTGCGTGCGGATTTTCCGCATGACGCCTATTGGGTGGAAGGCACGGTGACCCTCAGCGATGGCAGCGCGTACCGTTTTCCGCTTCAGGGCGTGCAGGGAAGCCAGCGTGTGGCGCTGGGGCTGCACCGCGTGCGCTGGCTCAAGCTGGAAAAGCTTATCAAATGTGATATGCCCAGCGCGTTTCCGGCGTTGCGGCAACTGATGGTTTATGGCCGAGATTGTAAAGGCGGGCAATAGCCGCCATGCGCGGGATGCGTTCATACGCCTACGCAGGCAGGCGTTGGCGCCACGGGGCAGGGTGGCATGCTAACAGCCGCTTGCCACGCAAAACACACCGCCCCTGACCACGCAAAACGTATGGTCAAGGGCGGCGAAAATCGTTCGTATCGCTGCATCGCGCGGCGGAGCGGTCAAGCGCATCGTGTCCAATCTGCAAGGGGGCAAACCGAAACGATTCCTTGTGCGCGCGGGCTCAGCCTTTTTGCGAAACCAGAGATTTCTCCCGCTTCTGCGCATACATCAACTGATCCGCCCTGTGGATCAGCGCTTCGGGGGTTGAATCCTGTTCCAGCTCGCAAAGCCCGATGCTCATGGTCAGCATGATGTCGCCTTGCTCCGTCTTGAGCGCGACCCGCTGCAACGCTTCGTTAATCCTGTCAATCACGCCGCTTGCCACCGCGATGGACGTATGGCGATAGGCAATGATAAACTCATCGCCGCCATAGCGGCCAAACAAATCGCTGGCACGGATTTTGTCCTTCACGACCGATGCAAACAGCTTAAGCGCGCTGTCGCCCATCAGGTGGCCGTAGGTATCATTGATGGATTTGAACTTGTCGATGTCCATCATCGCGATGGTGAGCGCGCTCCCGTGGGATTTGGCAAAATCGAAGCTGCGCTGCAACTGATCCATGAAATACTTGCGAGATAAAATCCCCGTTAGGCTGTCCTTCTGGGATATTTCCTTGTAGATGTGGCCTTCCACCTTGTCCGTCACATCGATACAGCTGCCGATGAACCCCGCAAACGCACCATCATCGTCATAAAAAGGCACGCCGCGATCATTGAGCCACCGCCACCGCCCGTCATGGCGCTTCAAGCGATACTCCATCTCAAAGGCTACCCTTTGGTGAAAACTATCCAGATAGGTTTTGACACAGCGCTCCATGTCGTCCGGATGTACGCCGCTGGCCCAGCCATCGCCGCACTCCTGTTCATAGGTATGGCCGGTAAAATCCAGCCATGTTTTATTAAAGTAATCGCACTTGGCATCCAGTCCGGCACGCCAGATTAAATTGGGCGCATTTTCTACGATGACCTTGTATTCCTGCGGAGTCAGTTCCATCGCTGTCCCCCCCAAGCGTAGCGTACTGCAACCTGCACACATGAAAGCAACGATATATGTTCATTATACACATGTAACCGAAAAACACAAGGGAAATTCTGAGACCTGTCATACGGCTTACAGGGTAAGTTTTAGGCATAAAAGCGCATTATCGAAGCGCCGCTTTACAGCACCCTGCCGCGCATGGTATCTTGGTATGGCTGTATACAGGCGTACACCTGCAAGCGGCTGATGCCTTGCGCCATCTGGAGGCGGGGCTTCTTATCAAGCAACAGGGGTGAATACATGCGCGCGCTTTCCAAACGTACCACGAGCTTTACGGATTCGGTCATCCGGCGTATGACAAGGGTTTCCATGGAGTATGACGCAGTCAACCTATCGCAGGGCTTTCCCGATTTTGACCCACCGCGGGCGATTTTGGACAGCCTTGCCGCCGTGGCCTACGACGGCCCGCATCAATATGCCGTCACCTGGGGCGCGCTCAACTTTTGTGAGGCGCTGGCGCAAAAACAATCCCCGCGGATGGGGCATCAAATCGATCCCATGACGGAGGTGGTGGTCACCTGCGGCAGCACCGAAGCCATGATGGCCGCCATGATGACCGTTTGCGACCCCGGGGATAAAGTGATCGTGTTTTCGCCCTTTTATGAGAACTACGGCGCGGATACCATCCTATCCGGCGCAGAACCAATCTACGTGCCCCTTACGCCGCCTGCTTTCACCTTTGACGCGGCCGTGCTGGAAGATGCCTTCCGCAAGGGCGCCAAGGCGCTGGTGCTGTGCAACCCTTCCAACCCCACCGGCAAGGTGTTTACCCCTGCGGAGCTTACTGTGATTGCCGAACTGGCAAAGAAGTACGATGCGTATATCATCACCGATGAGGTCTATGAGCACATCGTGTATGCGCCGCATGCGCACACCTACATGGCGTCCCTGCCGGGGATGTGGGAGCGCACCATATCGTGTAGCTCACTTTCCAAAACCTATTCCATCACAGGCTGGCGGCTGGGCTACATCATTGCCGCGCCGCAGATTGTGGATGCCGCCCGCAAGGTGCATGATTTCCTGACTGTAGGCGCGCCCGCGCCCCTGATGGAAGCCGCCGTAACAGGGCTTTGCTTCGGGCAGGATTATTACGACGCGCTGCTGCAAACCTACACGCAAAAGCGCGCCCTGTTTCTGGATGGCCTTGACCGCCTGCGCATACCCCACACCACGCCGGAGGGCGCGTATTATGTGCTGCTGGACATCAGCGAGTACGGCTATGAAAGCGATCTGGAATTTTGCTGTGCGCTGGCAAAGGATGTGGGCGTAGGCGCAGTGCCGGGCTCCAGCTTCTTCCGGGAGCCGGAGAACCGTTATATTCGCCTGCATTTCGCCAAAACGGAGGAAACCCTCAACGCCGCGCTGGAGCGGCTTTCCCGCATGAAAGCGCTGCTGGGCAAAAGGCGGTAGGCCTCCTAGGGGCGAATCGCCCTTGCCTTTCGTTAATCAAGGTATATAAGCCCACCGTCAGTGGCCGGTGGGCTTTTCTCGTTGAAAAAGTTGGGTCTGGGGCTGGCAGCCCTGGTCAGGGTACAGGAAGAAAACCCAAACCCTTGCATCACAACTCATAGCTAAGGCGAGCGAACAGCCTGCGGAGGTTGGAGGCGAGCACTGGCAGAAACCAACAGGGCATTTTTAACAAGCAAGCCCACCGTCAATAACTGTTAGGCTTGCTTGAACAAAAACGCATGCCATGCGCTGCCAACGCGAGCGGGATCGTGCTTTGGCACTGCTTGCCCGCATGCATCGGTTTGCTGTGTGTACCGCGTTGAAATTGTGCAAACGCGGCATCGGGTTCGCCCGCTGGAAATCGACAGGCGCTTTCAAGCCCTATGCCATCTTGCTTAGGCTACGCTTGCAAAGCATACCCCGCCTCCAGCAACGCGACGCGCTCCGCCAGCATGCGGTTGACAGGCGTTGCGATGCCGTGCCTTGCCCCAATCGCGTTGACCGTTCCCGCAAACAATTCCACTTCGCTGCGCCGCCGCGCTTCCACATCCTGCCGCATGGAAGGCTTGCCCTCGGGGTTGAGCGTGCTGAGCAGGTGCAGCCAAAAAGCTAGATCCTCCTCCGTGAGGGGCGCGCCTTCGGGAATCGAGATGGCCATGACTTCGCGCATGGCGGCAATCATGGTTTCCCGCTGCTCGCCCTGCGCCTGCACCGCGCCGTAGTTGGGGCCAAAAACGGCCACCGTCTGGTTTACGCCAACGTTCAGCATAAACTTGCCCCATATGCGCTTGGCCATGTGCCTGTCCACTTCATGGGGAAAATCAGCGGCGGCAAAAAAATCCGCCACGCGGCGCACATTATCCGGCAGCGCGCCCTCCTGTAGCGGACCGATGGCCAGCTTCCCCATGTGATGATACGTGAGCTGGTTGCCCTGGCGCACCGCGTCCATGCCATAGGCAACGCACGGGATCACCTTCTCCATGCCGTAAGCCTGCGCGATGATGCCCTCGCTGGTGATGCCGTTCAGCAGCGACAGGATGACCGTGTGCTCCCCCACCTGATGGCGGATGGCGTGCAGCGCATCCTGCAGTTGCAGGGATTTGACCGCCACCAGTACCAGATCGGCGGGCGTGGTTTTCTCATCCGGCGTTACATAGGCAAAATCGCACGGCACGCCGTTGCTGTAGATTTTCTCACTCTGGTAACGCGCAATGCGTTCCGCATCGGCGATGACGCGCAGGCGCTCCCGGGGAAGCGCCTTGGATAGCTGCTGCCCAAACAGGATGCCCAGCGCGCCCAGCCCAATGATGGCTACGGTTTGAATCTCCATCGGATCAATGCCCTCGCTTATCGTAGTTTGATCGGGTTCAGCGCGGCCGTACACAGCCGTTGCGCATAGCGCGGGCGCATGGTGCGACCCTCGGCACGCGCGGCGCCGCCCCTGCATCCATGATACCGTATCCGGCGACGCTGCGCAAAGCGGTTTTTGTATTTTTGGCGTTCTCGCTTCCGGCAGCTCGCGGCGCAAGCCATGCGGCGGGCATAACCCGTACCGATGATGCAGCTACCGCATACCTGCCCGCAGGCCGCAACAGGGTTGTACGGTGTAACCGCGCGCACATTGCGTCTCTGCACAGGCTGCCGTGGTAAATCTTTCCCTAACAAGCGTATTTATTCATGCTTGCATGCGTTGCAGAATGGTTGCCGCCCTTTGTTGGTTACGGCGGTGTCGTACGTGTTAAGGCAGTATTGTAACAGCCAGAAATTCTTGCGCACACAGAATAAAACTGGTATACTATGGAACAGAAAAATGCCAATCGTCACGATTCAAATACAGGGGGTACCAGCATGCATCATGCCCCATCCGCCTTGCTTGCCCGTAAAACCGAAGATGGCCGCACCCAGACCCTGCGTGCGCATTGCATGGCCGTGGCGGGCTATGCCGCCCAAACGGGCGCGGGTTTTGGCATGCCTGCCCTCATGCGCCTATGCGGGCTGCTGCATGATATGGGCAAGGTTTCCCATGCCTTTCAAGCCTATCTGGCGGAAGGGAACAGGCAAAAACGCGGCACGGTATCCCACGCGCCGCAAGGGGCGGTGTTTGCGCGTGCGCGCTGGGGGCGCAGCGGCGGCCAGCCGGGCGCGCCCCTGACCGCGGATTTGATCGCCATCGCCATCTGCGCCCACCATGGCAAGTTGCCCGATCTGCTCAACAGCACCGGCGATGCCTTTTTGGAGGATGCCCTCCTGCCGACCCGCTTTGATACAGCCACTGAAGGGGAACCCTTGCCTGTGCTGGCGGCACGCTTTTACGAAGCCGTAGCGCCGGAAGCGGAGCTGGATGCCCTTTTTGAAGCGGCACGGGTGGAGACGTTCGCCCTTGTTCGAGGAAAGCTTGCCGATACGGTCAGCGCGCTTGCGGCGCAGGCGGGCAATGCGCCCCCCGCCAAGGCGAGGAATGGGCTGCTGGGGCTTTTGCAGCGCAGCATTTTCAGCGCGCTTATCGATGCGGACAGGTGGGACGCCTACCGCTTTGAAGCAGGCTTGGGCACAGAGGCGCCTATGCTGCCGCCATGGGACGCGTGGGCGGCGAGGCTGGAAAGCAAGCTTGCAGGCTTCTCCCGAGACAAACCCATCGACCATCTGCGCGCAGCTATCGCGGAAGAGTGCCTATCCCATGGCGGGGACGGCGCGGGCACCTATCGCCTGCGCGTGCCCACGGGCGGCGGCAAAACCTTCAGCTCGCTGCGCTTTGCGCTTGCGGCGGCACGGCAGGCGGGTATGGAGCGGGTTGTATACGCCGCGCCTTACAAAACCATACTGGAGCAAACGGCGCAGGAATTCCGCACTGTGCTGGGGCAGGAAGACTTCATTCTGGAACACCACAGCGATGTGGTCTTTGAACCGGAGGAAGGCAAGAACGCCGATCAAGGCGAGAAGCTGCGGCGCTATGAGCTATTTACCCAGCGTTGGAACCGTCCGCTGGTGCTTACCACCATGGTGCAGCTGCTCAATACGCTCTATGCGGGAAGCAGCGCCTCGGTGCGGCGTTTTGCGGCGCTTTCAAAAAGCGTAATCATTCTGGATGAGGTGCAGTGCATCCCCGTTAACTGCTGGTATCTGGTTACGCTGGCCATCCGCTACCTGACAGATATAGCAGGCTGCGCGGTGGTGCTGTGCACCGCAACCCAGCCCCTGTGGGAGGAGCTTAAAGCGTATCCGCTGCCCGCGCCCATCCCGATGATACGCGATGAAGAGCGCCTGTATCGGGCGTTTCGCCGTGTGCGCATGCGGGATCGCACCGGTGAGGGGGCGTTTCCCCCAGAGCGGCTGGCCGATGAAGTGCTTCAGGCGCAGCAAACGGCAGGCAGCGCACTGTGCATCCTCAACACCAAAGCGACGGCGCTTGCGTTGTATGAAGCGCTCAGCACGCGCAAGCCAGCGGGTGTTCCCCTGTATTGCCTGACCACCTACCAGTGCCCCGCGCACAGGCTGCGGCTGCTAAACGAGATACGCGAGCGGCTAGCGGCGCGCCAGCCTGTGCTATGCGTGGCAACGCAGCTCATTGAAGCGGGGGTGGATGTAAGCTTCGGCCTTACGGTACGCGCCTTGGCGGGGCTGGAGAGCGTAACGCAGGCGGCGGGGCGCTGCAACCGCCACGGTGAGCGCGGGCAAGGCGAACTGGGTGAGGTGTGGCTGGTGTGCGTGGCAGAGGAGAAACTTAGCTCCCTCCAGCAGATCGCCGATGCCCAGCAGCGCACACGCTTTACGCTGGCATGGGCCGCTCGCATGCCAGCAGCCGCGGGGGAAGACTTGCTTTCGCCCGCCGTACTGGAGGGGTATTTCAAACGGCTCATCAACGATGAGGAAATGAAAGGCACCCTGCGTTACCCGCTTACCAGCAAAGACCATGGTATAAACGGCAATCTGATTGATCTGCTGGGCTCCAACAATATGGGGCGCGGGGCGTATAAAGATCGCCATTCACAAAAGGAATATCCCGGAAACATGGCGCAGGCATTTGCCACGGCGGGCAGGTATTTTACCCCGCTGGACGCCTGCACCTACCCTGTGCTTACCCCATGGGGCGAGGGCGCGCGGATTATCCGCCAGTTGCAGACGGAGACGGACATCCGAACCACCCGCGCGCTGCTGCGGCAGGCACAGCCCTACAGCGTGGCCGTGTATAAGCATGATCTTGATTTGCTGCTTCAAAACCACGCCCTGTCGCTGCTGCCCGATGCAAGCGTTTACGTGCTTGCGCCCGCCTACTATCAGACGGAGCTGGGTTTGACTACCCAGCGGCAGTTCATGGAGCCTTTGTACAGCTGATGCTATGCGGCAACGCCGCCGCGCGCGTTACCCTAGCAGGGTTGCGGGCGCTGTGCGCTGGAAGCTAAGCATCCGCAATGGCAATACGCACCATAAGCATTACATGCTACATTTTATACCAACCCGCTACGAATCTCCAAAGGAGGGAAACCATGGAATATCAAAACGCGGTCGCCTTTCTGCTCACTGGTCGCTACGCGCTTTTCAGCGATCCCGTAACACGCGTGGGCGGAGAAAAATCCAGCTACCTTGTGCCCACCTATGAGGCGCTCAAAGGCGTGTGTGAGAGCATCTACTGGAAGCCCACCTTCCAATGGCATGTGGACAGCGTGCGCGTGCTTGCGCCCTTCCAGAGCCAGAGTAAGGGCGTGCGCCCCATTTCCCTTGGCAGCGCGCCGGCTACCCTGTCCATCTACACCTACCTCAAGGATGTGCGTTATGAAGTACGCGCGCACTTTGAATGGAATCCGCTCCGCGAAGATTTAGCGGCAGATCGTAACGATCACAAGCATTACTTCATGGCCAAGCGCAGCATCGAGCGCGGCGGCAGGCGGGATGTATTTCTGGGCACGCGGGAGTGCCAAGGCTATGTGGAGCCGCTGGGCGAGGCGGAAGAGAGCCCTTTTGAACCCTTGGAAACAATGGATTTCGGGCTGATGTTCCACGGCTTTGATTATGGCGATGAGGGCGCGGGCGGGCAGCTGGTGGCGCGGTTCTGGCACCCGAAGATGGAGCGAGGCGTCATCACCTTTCCAAGGCCGGAGGCCTGCCCCGTGCGCCGCGTAATCAAGCCTATGGAACGCAAATCCTTTGTGCTGGGCGAGAACCTGCGCCCCGTAGAGGAGGAGTGCCCGTGAGCTGGATGCAAAAACTCTATGAGGTTTATCAGGCCTGTGAACAGCGCGGTTTGGTTGGCAAATGGGATGAGACGCCAGCACTGCTGCCGCTGTATCACAGCACCCAAAAGGCACAGGTAGAAGTTGTGATTGACAGTGAGGGCAACTGGGTGCCGGGATTGGCGCGCGCTATTACGGATAAGCAGGAGCAGGAGACAGTCATCATGGGAGACCCCGAATCCCTTGCTGTGGCAGCGGCTATCAAACCAAAAGCACTGTTTGAGAAATTAATTTATCTAGCGGGAGACTATCCAAAGTACTACGCCAAAGAGTTTAAAAAGGGAAGCGCGCAACAGGAGAAACCCAGCCAGAAGAATATGCAGCCCGAGCTTTATCATAAGGCTTTTATGGAGATGCTGCAAGCGTGGTGCGAATCTCCATACGCACATCCTGATGTGCTGGCTTGGTATACATATCTACAGAAAGGACGTTTGATTGCAGATTTGGTTGCCGAAGGTGTTTTCCAGCTTGACGAGTCTGGCAGGTTGACCGAAAAATGGGCAGGCGGCGGAAAGCAACAGGAAGCTTTCATCCGTTATCGTATCCTTCGTGATAGTTGTGAGGAAGACTGCATATGGCAAAGCGCTTCTATATCAAACGCGTTTATTGCACATTACCAAACCCTCCCTGTGACCAATGATATATGCTATGCAATGGGGGAACTACAGCCGATTGCAGCCACAAGCCCAAAGTACATTCGGTATTCCGGCGATGCGACAAAGCTTATCTCTGCCAATGACAACGAAGGCTTCACCTACCGCGGCCGCTTCCAAACCGCGGAAGAAGCCCTGGTGGTGGGGCGTGATACCACCGAGAAAGCGCATGCCGCGCTCAAGTGGCTCATCCGCAGGCAGGGCTACCGCAATGGAGAACAGGTGGTACTGGCCTTTGGTACAGGCGGAAACGAGATGCCTTCTCCGGTGGAAGATACCCTTGGCGTTGTACGGGATCCACTGTTTGCCGATGATGAAATGCCCCCTACGTTTACCCTGAAGGAAAGCATCGCGCGGGCGCTTACCCAAGCCCTCCACAGCACCAGCGCAAGGCTGGACAGGCACGCGGAGGCCATTGTGATGGGGCTGGATTCCGCCATTGAAGGCAAGGGGCGGCTGGCCATCTTCTACTACCGCGAGCTTTCCGCACAAGATTATTTTGACCACATCCTCAGCTGGCACACAACCTGCACCTGGCTGCATACCTACCGCTGGGTCAAAGAAGGGCGCGATGATAGCGGCAAAGAGAAAGGCAGGTTCATCCACTTTACCGGCGCGCCCTCGCTGATGGACATCGTGCTGGCTACCTATGGCAAGCAGGTAAGCGACAAGCTCAAGAAAAGCGCGCTGGAGCGTTTGCTGCCCTGTGTGGTGGATAGCGCGCGCCTGCCACGGGACATCGTAAGCACGCTTGCCCGCCGCGCCGCCCAACGCGCCGCGCTGGATGACGGCGAGCGGGAGAAGGTGCTTTCCATCGCGTGTGCGCTGATTAAGAAGCAAAGAGTTGAGAAAAAACTGAAAGGAGCGATAGATATGGCGCTTGACGAACAATATACTGGACGGGACTATCTCTTTGGAAGGGCGTTAGCATATGCGGAAATGATTGAACGGGCAGCTCTTGATCAACAGGGAGAAGATCGCATAACCAATGCAGACAGGCTTATGGTATCTTATACAAAACACCCGGCTAGCACGCTTCTAGCGATTCAGGATAAGCTGAAAAACTATCAAAACAAATCACGCAGGTTTGATGAGAACTTTTTTGATCGTTGGATCGATGGCTTCTATGATGTTATCGACAGCCTGAAAGGCAATGGATTTACCAATGATAAGCTAAGTGAAGAATATCTTCTTGGCTATGCAAGTCAACGTATGAAGCTGAAACGGCAGTATTATGCAATCAGGCACAACAGAAGCAACACCATGCAAAAAGAGGAGGAATAAACCATGGCAGCCATCACCAACAAAATCGATTTTGCGGTCATCCTTTCCGTACGCAATGCCAACCCCAATGGGGACCCCCTGAACGGTAACCGCCCCCGCGAGAGCTATGACGGCCACGGAGAAATCTCGGATGTGTGCCTGAAACGCAAGATCAGAAACCGCCTGATGGACATGGATAAACCCATCTTTGTGCAGTCGGAAGACCGCACCACAGACAGCGCCAAGAGCCTTTCCGACCGCGCCGCCGCCGACCCCGTATTGAAAGGCGAGAAGGATAAGGAAAAGTTTATCACCCGCGCGTGCGAAAACTGGCTGGATGTGCGCGCCTTTGGGCAGGTGTTCGCCTTTAAGCAGCTTGGACTGGCCTCGGTAGGCGTGCGCGGCCCCGTATCGGTGCAAAGCGCGTACAGTGTGGATGTCGTTGAAATCGAAAGCATCCAGATTACCAAAAGCGTGAGCGGGGAAACCAGCGAGAAGCGCGGCTCTGACACCATGGGCATGAAACACCGCGTACCCTTTGGCGTGTATGTGTTTTACGGCAGCATCAACTGCCAGCTTGCCGAGCGTACGGACTTCAGCCAGGAAGATGCCGATGCCATCCACGAAGCCCTCAAGACCCTGTTTGACAACGATGCTTCCTCCGCCCGCCCCGAGGGCAGCATGGAGGTGCGCAAGGTGTATTGGTGGCAGCATAACAGCAAGGGCGGGCAGTATTCATCCGCCAAGGTGCACCGCTCCCTTACAGTCGCGCCGAAAGGAGATTCGCCCAAGGGTTTTGATGATTACGCCATCACACTGACCGAATTGCCCGGCCTGACCCCGCAGATTGACGATGGCCATTGACGAAGAAAACTGGCTGCAACTGAGCGGCTTGCAGCACTACGCCTATTGCAAACGCCAGTGGGCGCTCATCCATCTTGAAAGCCAGTGGGCGGAAAACCTGCGCACCACCGAAGGGAGCCTGATGCATCAGCGCGCCCATGATGAGCGCCTGCGTGAAAAGCGCGGCGATGTGCTCATCGTGCGCGGCCTGCGCATCCATTCGCGGGCACTGGGCGTGAGCGGCCAGTGTGATGTGGTGGAATTTCACCGCGATGCCATGGGGGTTTCCCTCGCCGGGGAAGACGGGCTGTGGCTGCCCGTACCGGTAGAATACAAGCGCGGCAGACCCAAAGCACACGATGCGGACAGGCTCCAGCTATGCTGCCAGGCCATGTGCCTGGAGGAGATGCTGCTGTGCCCGCGTATCCGGACGGGTTATCTATACTATGGAGAAACCACCCGCCGCGAGCCGGTACCGCTGGATCAGGATCTACGGGATACGGTTACCACCTGCCTTGGCGACATGCACCGCATGATGGAACGCAGACAAACGCCCATGGTGAAGCCCACCAAGGGCTGTAATGCCTGCTCGCTCAAAGAGATGTGCCTGCCCTTTCTGCAAGGAAAGCGCAGCGCCGCCGCCTATATTGCCCAGCGCCTTGCCGAGGATACGCCGTAAAGGGGATACGCCATGCGAAAACTGAACAACACCCTCTATGTGACCTCACCCGACCGTTACCTCTCTTTGGAGGGGGAAACGGTAATCATATCCGAAAAAGGGGAAAAGATGGGGCAGTTTCCCCTGCACAATCTGGAGAGCATCGTAACCTTCGGGCATGCGGGCGCAAGCCCCATGCTGATGGCCGCCTGCGCCAGGCGCGGCGTTGCGCTTTCGTTCCTTTCCATGCATGGCGCCTATCTGGCCAGCGTGCAGGGAGAAACGCGCGGGAACGTGCTACTTCGCCGTGAGCAGTATCGGCTGGCGGATTCGCCTGCGCAAAGCGCGGCCTATGCGCGCGGGTTCCTCACCGGAAAAATCTACAATGCCCGATGGGTGCTGGAACGCGCTTTGCGCGACCATGCCTCGCGCGTGGACGCAGCGGCCATCCGCCGTGCATCCGGCGCGTTATGGCAAAGCCTGCAATCACTGGCGAGCGCGGGCAGTGTGGACGCGTTGCGCGGCGTGGAGGGTGACGCGGCGGCGCAGTACTTTGGGGTATTGGATGAGCTGATTCTCCAGCAAAAGGACACCTTCGCCTTCCGCGGCAGGGTCAAGCGACCGCCGACGGATAACGTAAACGCCCTGCTTTCCTTTGTGTATGTGCTGCTATCCCGCGATTGCGCGGCCGCGCTGGAAACCGTGGGGCTTGACCCCTATGTGGGCTACCTGCATACCGATCGCCCCGGGCGCGCCTCCCTAGCCATGGATTTGATGGAAGAATTGCGCGCGCCCATTGCGGATAGGTTCGTGCTGGGGCTGATCAACCTCAAACAGGTGAGCGACAGCGGCTTTGACCGGGAGGAAAGCGGCGCCGTACGCATGACCGACAGCCAGCGAAAGGCCATCCTGACCGCGTGGCAGGCACGCAAGCAAGAGATCATCACCCATCCCTACCTCAACGAAAAAGTGGAATGGGGCATTGTGCCCTACACGCAGGCGCTGCTGCTGGCGCGTACCATCCGCGGCGATCTGGACACCTATCCGCCCTTCCTGTGGAAATAGCTTGCGCAGGGATGAAAGATGCGCATTGGCCGCGGCGCGCGCAGCGCAAGGCAGGCGAGCAAGCCGGGCATGCTGAAAAGGGGGCGTGGCAAGATGCTGGTGCTGATCACCTACGATGTTAACACCCAGACCGATGCCGGCAAGCGGCGTTTGCGGCAGGTTGCCAAGTGCTGTCAGGATTATGGCATCCGCGTGCAGTGCAGCGTGTTTGAATGCGTGCTGAACAGCGCGCAGCTGGCGACCGTGCGCCATCGGCTGGAGGGGATCATCGACCCGAAACTGGACAGCCTGCGCTTTTACAACCTTGGCAACCGCACCGCCCGCAACACGCTGCACATCGGCGCCAAGCCTGCGCCGGATATGGAGGATGCGCTGATTCTCTAGTGCGATCACCTTTGCCGCTGGGCAGTCAAACGGGGGGATACACCCTCGCGAGCGGGGATGCTCAGGCGGTTGCAAGGCATTACCCTTGCCCGCGGTGCGAAGGGGAAGCGATCATGAAAAGGGCGGGCGCTTCGCACCTTGATAACTGCAAAAGCGATGCGTTGATGCAGGGGTGTTCACGCATTGCGCAAGTGCTTTTGTGCAGTTTGCATGAAAGCATAGAATGATGAAGTGTTTTTTATAGAAGGTTTTGCTGTCGCCCCCCGCGCGGGGGCGTGGATTGAAATACTTGTGTGCAGGAGGCAGGCGGCGTAGCCGCCAGTCGCCCCCCGCGCGGGGGCGTGGATTGAAATTTGTGTGCTACAATGATAGTGTCGGATGGTGCGGTCGCCCCCCGCGCGGGGGCGTGGATTGAAATACCGATGGCGACGTTAATGCAAAAGCGGATGCGGTCGCCCCCCGCGCGGGGGCGTGGATTGAAATCCACAGGGATCGGGAAAATCTCCGGGCTGATAGGTCGCCCCCCGCGCGGGGGCGTGGATTGAAATAAGTTTGTGATGGAAGGCGCTGGTCTTGGGCTAGTCGCCCCCCGCGCGGGGGCGTGGATTGAAATACTTTTACCGTGTGCGTTTTTCCATGCAGGTATGGTCGCCCCCCGCGCGGGGGCGTGGATTGAAATCAGTTCCAGCCCCTGTTCCTGCGCGGCCATCAGCGGTCGCCCCCCGCGCGGGGGCGTGGATTGAAATGTGCGATGGATCCGCGCAAGGTAGCGCCGGATGACCGTCGCCCCCCGCGCGGGGGCGTGGATTGAAATACCGCATTGGGTACGGCGCTGCCCTTGGTCGCGCCGTCGCCCCCCGCGCGGGGGCGTGGATTGAAATCTTTTAGCGTTGTCAACGAGGTTACAACACCGTTGTCGCCCCCCGCGCGGGGGCGTGGATTGAAATCCCGACCAGAGCGGCGGAAACTACATGGTATCCCCCGTCGCCCCCCGCGCGGGGGCGTGGATTGAAATATCTTGCGCGACACGCAAGCAACGGTTGAACTGGGTCGCCCCCCGCGCGGGGGCGTGGATTGAAATCTCCTCAATTTGTTTACCCAGGTCAGGGTGACCTGGTCGCCCCCCGCGCGGGGGCGTGGATTGAAATAATCCCTGTGTCTGAAAAGTGGCAGCGGGCAGGAGAGGTCGCCCCCCGCGCGGGGGCGTGGATTGAAATACGGCCTACGAAAAGACGCTTGCCCAGCACATGTAGTCGCCCCCCGCGCGGGGGCGTGGATTGAAATCCTTCGTCACTGTTGGTGGTTACAAGAACCACAGGTCGCCCCCCGCGCGGGGGCGTGGATTGAAATATGAAGTATGTAGAGGAACGCTATCTCATACACCGTCGCCCCCCGCGCGGGGGCGTGGATTGAAATTTATTGCCGCAATCACGGCTTTCCGAATTAGGGTGGTCGCCCCCCGCGCGGGGGCGTGGATTGAAATTCCTCCTTATAATAGGTAGAGATTCGGAATACGGGTCGCCCCCCGCGCGGGGGCGTGGATTGAAATTCCTTTTGGTCGGCGATCTGTCCGATGGCCGTACGTCGCCCCCCGCGCGGGGGCGTGGATTGAAATTACGGTCGCATGCGCATCGTCACCTTAGGTAAGGAGTCGCCCCCCGCGCGGGGGCGTGGATTGAAATACTGATTCGGGGGATGTTGTGATTGACCCTGTTGTCGCCCCCCGCGCGGGGGCGTGGATTGAAATATCAAAATTGCTTACCGCAACCTTGGGAGCAACCCGTCGCCCCCCGCGCGGGGGCGTGGATTGAAATCTGTGGAACACGGAGCGGCATGAGCTATGCCACCCGTCGCCCCCCGCGCGGGGGCGTGGATTGAAATTCCCCAGCCTTGACAGTGGCGTTGCCCCAAGCCTCGGTCGCCCCCCGCGCGGGGGCGTGGATTGAAATTCGGCGCGGGTGCGTGCATCGGCAAGCTCCTGCGCAGTCGCCCCCCGCGCGGGGGCGTGGATTGAAATGACTATGTCAACGCTGGCGTTAAGACCCCGTCCGAGTCGCCCCCCGCGCGGGGGCGTGGATTGAAATGCGCAGGCATATGCCGCCTTTGTGGGCACCGCGCTGTCGCCCCCCGCGCGGGGGCGTGGATTGAAATATTACATCCATTGAGCGTACGATAGACCTTACGGTCGCCCCCCGCGCGGGGGCGTGGATTGAAATTGTAGCAAGATGCTGGTTAAGGAGCCAGCTGAGCGCGTCGCCCCCCGCGCGGGGGCGTGGATTGAAATGCAATCCTCTCAAGCGTGCGTAGGTAACCCGCGTCGCCCCCCGCGCGGGGGCGTGGATTGAAATGCAGGGAGCCGGACGGCAAGCACGCCGCATGGCTGTCGCCCCCCGCGCGGGGGCGTGGATTGAAATCGGGGTATCCACAACGGGCATGATTGCACCGCAAGGCAGTCGCCCCCCGCGCGGGGGCGTGGATTGAAATGGTTTCCAGCCACGCACCAAAGTCGCGCAGCGTGTGTCGCCCCCCGCGCGGGGGCGTGGATTGAAATCCGACCATGACCATCACAGCGATATGCTTACAGAGTCGCCCCCCGCGCGGGGGCGTGGATTGAAATAGAAAAGACCGCCGGAATGTCGGAGCGTTTTAACGGTCGCCCCCCGCGCGGGGGCGTGGATTGAAATGTTTCCGGGGTAATCTCCACCTGTAGGTTCGCCCGTCGCCCCCCGCGCGGGGGCGTGGATTGAAATTCGACAGATATGACACCAGCGTATACAGATCCGTGTCGCCCCCCGCGCGGGGGCGTGGATTGAAATGCCAACACCGTACACCAGCCCGCCGGAAGCCAAGGTCGCCCCCCGCGCGGGGGCGTGGATTGAAATAATGCTGCTGGCGAGCCAATATACGAGGACAATGGTCGCCCCCCGCGCGGGGGCGTGGATTGAAATTTGCGGAATAAACAATTAAACACCACACAGGGCGGTCGCCCCCCGCGCGGGGGCGTGGATTGAAATACGCGTGGCGTTGACATCCTCACGCACATTGCGGAGTCGCCCCCCGCGCGGGGGCGTGGATTGAAATCTCCGCGATGTAATGTCGTCCAATCGCTTGTGCGCGTCGCCCCCCGCGCGGGGGCGTGGATTGAAATGTACAAGAAGGAGGGCATAATTGCTCGCATACAAGTCGCCCCCCGCGCGGGGGCGTGGATTGAAATTTCTTGGTCGACAATCGCCTTGCTGGCGTGGCCAGTCGCCCCCCGCGCGGGGGCGTGGATTGAAATTTGTACAATTTACGCGTTTAGGCGTGTTCGGTGTAGGTCGCCCCCCGCGCGGGGGCGTGGATTGAAATCTTCCCAGTCTCGCTCCACCTGTTCTGAAGCCTGGTCGCCCCCCGCGCGGGGGCGTGGATTGAAATTTGCGGCACGTATCGACCACGAGAACTACGGCATGTCGCCCCCCGCGCGGGGGCGTGGATTGAAATGCAAAGCTCGGGGTGCTCCTGCATCAACTGCTCTCGTCGCCCCCCGCGCGGGGGCGTGGATTGAAATATCAGCATCCCAATGCCGATTGCACCCATGGCCAGGTCGCCCCCCGCGCGGGGGCGTGGATTGAAATTTTAGGCGTATCAGCCTGCGCTTGCGCCCAAGCCGTCGCCCCCCGCGCGGGGGCGTGGATTGAAATGCTGCTACGCAAACGCGCGCGCGACTTGGACGCAGGTCGCCCCCCGCGCGGGGGCGTGGATTGAAATTTCCAAACCGAGCGCCTTGAGCATTTTACGGGTTGTCGCCCCCCGCGCGGGGGCGTGGATTGAAATGTCTTCGGGAATACCCAGGCGCGGTATTTTCGCAGTCGCCCCCCGCGCGGGGGCGTGGATTGAAATACGCGTGCAAACGCGGCAGGCATCACCGGCGCGCCGTCGCCCCCCGCGCGGGGGCGTGGATTGAAATGATGTCGTTATCTTGTAGGATCCGCCCGAAAGAGTCGCCCCCCGCGCGGGGGCGTGGATTGAAATAGCAGTGAAGAGATTGTACTATACGCGGAGGCGAGTCGCCCCCCGCGCGGGGGCGTGGATTGAAATAGCATCCTCCAGCACAATGCGCCCGCCCGCAGGGGTGTCGCCCCCCGCGCGGGGGCGTGGATTGAAATCTTCGGGTGACCGCTGTAAGGGCGGAACGGTTGCGTCGCCCCCCGCGCGGGGGCGTGGATTGAAATATCGTCCGGCGTCGCCGTTACCTCCGCGCCGTAGTCGCCCCCCGCGCGGGGGCGTGGATTGAAATCCGTGCAAGGTGTTCCGGCGTGGTATCCACCACGTAGTCGCCCCCCGCGCGGGGGCGTGGATTGAAATGTGAAATCCTTACGAAAGGGCAATAACGAAACGGGTCGCCCCCCGCGCGGGGGCGTGGATTGAAATCAGTCGTGGGGCGGCTTGCAACCCTCTCACGGGGTCGCCCCCCGCGCGGGGGCGTGGATTGAAATGTCGCCGCCGCCCGTACCGCCCTACCCGCCGCCGTCGCCCCCCGCGCGGGGGCGTGGATTGAAATGCGGACGATGCCAGCAAGTATACGATAGAGGATGGTCGCCCCCCGCGCGGGGGCGTGGATTGAAATTCTTTGGGTAAGCCCTCCGCAAGTAGGGGATGTCGTCGCCCCCCGCGCGGGGGCGTGGATTGAAATTGTGCATCGCTGCGCCACCTGCAATCTGCCTGTCGTCGCCCCCCGCGCGGGGGCGTGGATTGAAATTCCGCATCGTTTGCCGTTGGCGTGGGCAATAATGGGTCGCCCCCCGCGCGGGGGCGTGGATTGAAATCCGTCCGTCATCAAACACCACACGGTCAGGGGTAGTCGCCCCCCGCGCGGGGGCGTGGATTGAAATCGGCAGACAGCGCAAAGCAAGCGCACGGATGCGGTGTCGCCCCCCGCGCGGGGGCGTGGATTGAAATGGGATGGTGACAACGCCTGTCAACGGAGCAACGCGTCGCCCCCCGCGCGGGGGCGTGGATTGAAATTCAGCGCGGCCTGCGACGTACTCACCCGCGAAACCAGTCGCCCCCCGCGCGGGGGCGTGGATTGAAATGCCCGGATGTGCGTGCAGGAGTACGGGGCGCGTATCGTCGCCCCCCGCGCGGGGGCGTGGATTGAAATGACACAGAGAGATATTACGGCATAGAGAAGGTCGTCGCCCCCCGCGCGGGGGCGTGGATTGAAATTACATCAAACACGACCTCCGAATCTCCGCACCGTGTCGCCCCCCGCGCGGGGGCGTGGATTGAAATCTTCGTCATGTTTCCAACCTCCTATTATGCAATTGTCGCCCCCCGCGCGGGGGCGTGGATTGAAATAGCTCTAAAAGCATCTCCTGTTCGAGCCGTTTGGTCGCCCCCCGCGCGGGGGCGTGGATTGAAATAAACGCTCGCACAGGGGCAACTAATCGCAGAGTGGTCGCCCCCCGCGCGGGGGCGTGGATTGAAATGGTGTACGTGTCCATGGTGTCGATGATATCCTCGGTCGCCCCCCGCGCGGGGGCGTGGATTGAAATTCTACCTCCCTGCTCCACGTGCCCTCCGCTACGCGGTCGCCCCCCGCGCGGGGGCGTGGATTGAAATACTCATTGCAATCCTCCTGCGTGATTTCCAGCCGGTCGCCCCCCGCGCGGGGGCGTGGATTGAAATGTCATAATCGGGCATCATGAAGTCGTTTCTGTGCGTCGCCCCCCGCGCGGGGGCGTGGATTGAAATCCTGTGGTATGCGAAACAAAAGCCTGATACCTTGGGTCGCCCCCCGCGCGGGGGCGTGGATTGAAATCGTGATGCCGATGCAAACGCGAACACCGTATCGCTGGTCGCCCCCCGCGCGGGGGGCGTGGATTGAAATTCTGTATACGAACCAGGCACGCGCAACGAGAACGCGTCGCCCCCCGCGCGGGGGCGTGGATTGAAATAAGTTCTTGCGAGGCTAAATACAGTGCATACCGCGTCGCCCCCCGCGCGGGGGCGTGGATTGAAATTAGGGCGTTTCCCTCAAAAGCGCCCTTCCATGCCGGTCGCCCCCCGCGCGGGGGCGTGGATTGAAATCTTTCCCCCGCATACTAACTTTGCCCCACGTTGGGGTCGCCCCCCGCGCGGGGGCGTGGATTGAAATGGCATGCGGCGCGTCAAGCCCGAATGGGCAGAAGGTCGCCCCCCGCGCGGGGGCGTGGATTGAAATGCGAAGACCCTGATTTTGAACCAGATGACGAAACGTCGCCCCCCGCGCGGGGGCGTGGATTGAAATCGTAATGGACGCACAGCGCACCATTGCGTATGGCGTCGCCCCCCGCGCGGGGGCGTGGATTGAAATTTTGGATTGTTCGCTCAGCACATCCCATTTAAGCGTCGCCCCCCGCGCGGGGGCGTGGATTGAAATACACCTGCGGCAAACCATCCAACGCATCGTAAACGTCGCCCCCCGCGCGGGGGCGTGGATTGAAATATAAACTCCGATGGAGTTTGGTATGTACCAGTGGTCGCCCCCCGCGCGGGGGCGTGGATTGAAATATCGTCGCCGCCCGTACCGCCCTACCCGCCGCCGTCGCCCCCCGCGCGGGGGCGTGGATTGAAATCTGCATCCGCCAGTTTGTCACCGATCCACGTTAGTCGCCCCCCGCGCGGGGGCGTGGATTGAAATTATGCATTCGGTGACGCCATCCTGGCTGGAATATAGTCGCCCCCCGCGCGGGGGCGTGGATTGAAATAGGCAGGGTGCCGTATACGGTATTTGCGTAAGGGGTCGCCCCCCGCGCGGGGGCGTGGATTGAAATCGCTTGTAGTCGAAAACGCCCGCAAGGGTGTCAGTCGCCCCCCGCGCGGGGGCGTGGATTGAAATGACTTGCTGCTGGCGCTTGGCGAGCAGATAGCGGAGTCGCCCCCCGCGCGGGGGCGTGGATTGAAATCCATCGCAAAAGCCGATTTCCCCGCGCTGGTCAGGTCGCCCCCCGCGCGGGGGCGTGGATTGAAATGACTACCTGAACGTTACAGGAAAGGATGACGCCGTCGCCCCCCGCGCGGGGGCGTGGATTGAAATACGGACAAAGGGGGTACGCTGGATCGACTGTACGCGTCGCCCCCCGCGCGGGGGCGTGGATTGAAATCCTTGACAGCATGACGGGTGGGCTAATGGGCGGCGGTCGCCCCCCGCGCGGGGGCGTGGATTGAAATTGTCAAAGCCGCGTCCCAGCCGTGCCTTGATATCCTGTCGCCCCCCGCGCGGGGGCGTGGATTGAAATCTAACCTCGCTTATCATACAGGGATAACCCTGCGGTCGCCCCCCGCGCGGGGGCGTGGATTGAAATCCGGATGTAGATATCACTGCGGCGCTTTTTGGTGTCGCCCCCCGCGCGGGGGTGTGAATTGAAATCCCTGTTGTGTGGGCGGCTGTTGTCGCACAGGTGCGTCGCCCCCCGCGCGGGGGCGTGGATTGAAATTCCCGGATGTTGGCGTAGGGGCTGGCCGTAATGACGTCGCCCCCCGCGCGGGGGCGTGGATTGAAATTCGTGTTGCGCCAACATAATGGGATTACTCCCGTGGTCGCCCCCCGCGCGGGGGCGTGGATTGAAATGTTGTAGGCCAGTACGTGCAATGGAACGGGGCAGTAGTCGCCCCCCGCGCGGGGGCGTGGATTGAAATTTCGAGGACGAAATCAACATTGCGCACGAGAGCATGTCGCCCCCCGCGCGGGGGCGTGGATTGAAATTTCGAGGACGAAATCAACATTGCGCACGAGAGCATGTCGCCCCCCGCGCGGGGGCGTGGATTGAAATTCCCGGCCAAGCTGTATGGCGAGGAATATACGGTCGTCGCCCCCCGCGCGGGGGCGTGGATTGAAATATCACTTGAGTGTCCCTCCTGATTATAATTCTGCGTCGCCCCCCGCGCGGGGGCGTGGATTGAAATTTCGGCAGTCTCCGGGTGTGCCAGCAGCCATTCCGGTCGCCCCCCGCGCGGGGGCGTGGATTGAAATCTTTTGTAACCTTGCCGTACACAATCAAGTCAAGGTCGCCCCCCGCGCGGGGGCGTGGATTGAAATCAGCAGGCGCACATGGGTGCTGTAGGGCGTTCCCGTCGCCCCCCGCGCGGGGGCGTGGATTGAAATCTGTAGTTGGTTGCCATGGGTTTCCCCCGCCTGTGTCGCCCCCCGCGCGGGGGCGTGGATTGAAATTCGTATTTCGCGGCGAGCGCATACTCGCTGCGGTGTCGCCCCCCGCGCGGGGGCGTGGATTGAAATAAATGGCAGGGTGCCCTCGCCCTTGTCCGTAAACGGTCGCCCCCCGCGCGGGGGCGTGGATTGAAATATTCCCTTCCGCTCGTACACTTCTACCGCTTCGCTGGTCGCCCCCCGCGCGGGGGCGTGGATTGAAATNNTGAAATACTTAATATTTGCCCATACGCGGCGATGAAAGACTGTCGCCCCCGCGCGGGGGCGTGGATTGAAATCTTTCCAACGGCCTCAAGATCAACGATGATGAGGCGTCGCCCCCCGCGCGGGGGCGTGGATTGAAATGCGCGTGAATCCCTCACGCCAGCGCTTGATCTTGGTGTCGCCCCCCGCGCGGGGGCGTGGATTGAAATGCCCTCAAACGCGCCGAGCCAGTCCGGCGAATCGCCGCCCCCCGCGCGGGGGCGTGGATTGAAATTATCGCATGCCATTAACCAATTCCCACTTTTTTAGGGAAAAGCTAGACAAACAATTTTGCATTTGATATAATGTTTTTCGCTGACGCGCCAATATAGCTCAGTTGGTAGAGCAGCGGTTTCGTAAACCGCAGGTCAAGGGTTCGAGTCCCTTTATTGGCTCCATCTTCCTGTTTGCAACGAGGTGTAGCGCAGTTTGGTAGCGCGTTTGGTTCGGGACCAAAAGGTCGCAGGTTCAAATCCTGTCACCTCGACCACGGAAACCCGCCTGAAATAAAGATTTCAGGCGGGTTTTTAATACGGCGAAATCGCTGTATTGTGAGCGTTTTTGTGTTTCAACTGACAACAGTCAACCTAATTATCAGTTCAATTACGAAGTCTAAACTACGATAGGGTTATATCTATCCGGAGCGGTTCACCCCCGCGTGCATAGAGTAGATAGCGGGCATAGTGGTGGTGGCAATCATGTTTTGCACAAATACATCCCCGTAACTCTCTTCCACAACAGTACTTATTAATGCAATTTTCCAGCGCTCAGCTAGCTTATTCTCCCTTTTGAATGTTGTGATTTGCTGAATGTATATGTCCCGCGATCCATCGCGAGCATCTTCCAACAGAAACCCCTTACCTTGCTATCCTCGAAGAACGCTGCCCGTTCTGGAGAAAGCTTCCGCCCTTCGCTGTTCGAATTCTTCGCGGAGCGTTTACATCTTCTCCGTCAGATGATATGCTATCAGCTGGAGCCTTACCCGAAGTCGTTTTGGACGTTTGCGCGAAGGGTTTATATGAACTACCACGTGGCGGTCGGGGTAAGCTCTCTTTTATGCAGTCGCATGCATGCTCTATACTTACTGCTATGGTTCGTTTCCTTGTGCCGCAAGCCGCGACCGCTTCGCTTTTCCCGCCTGTTGTCGGGCAGTACTGCTATCATATGCTTTGTAAGCAGTAGTGCAGAATCACTTTTTCAAAGCAGGGCGCTTTGTATTTAATAGCCTCGATTGAGCCCTCATCCATCGCGATTCATATCTCGAAGCTTAGCCCCGCATCAAAAACGTATCGCCCTGCCATTGCCTGGAACCTGCTGCCCATGACCGCGCATTTTTCGCACAAGCCCTTGCGGCTGCCATCATGCGCGCCGGTGAACGCTGCCGCGCAGCATCAGCGCGGGCTCATAGATATGCTGTGAGCGTTTCTTGCCGGCGTGACCCTCGATATACATAATAAGGCTTTCCGCCATCTCGCGGCCCATTTCTACCGTGGGCACATGCACTGTGGACAAGGGAACCTCCAGCACATTGCAAAACGGGACGTTGTCGCACCCAACCACGCTGATATCCTGCGGTATGGAAAGCCCATACTGATGGGCGCTGCGGTAGATGGCAAACGCCATTTCATCATTGAAGGCAAACACGGCGGTGGCACGCTGCCCCAAAAGATAGCTGAGCGCGGGTTCTGCGCCCGCAGTGGAGTAATCGCCATAAAAGACCAGTTTGGGGTCATATCCAAGGCCGCATTCCTCCAGCGCATCGCGGTAGCCGCGCAGGCGCTGCTCACTCACTCGGTAATTGGCGGGGCCGCTTACGCAGCCGATGACCTGATGACCGTTTTCAATCAGATGTTTGGTGGCGATGTAACCCGCGCGATAGAAATCAAACATCACATCCATGCCAGCGCAGGTCAAGCCTACTTCATCGTTGCAGATGATGGGTACGCCTGCGCTGTTGAAGAAATCCCTCATGCGGAAAAACGCTTCATCCGGATCCAGAAACATCGGCTGTGCATATAGAATGCCTTCAACACCCAAACCGATGAGCTCGCTGGAAATACGACCCGTATCCATGCTCTTGTCATCCAGCACATGGCAGATCAGCGTGTAGCCGCGGCTTTGCAGCACTTCTTCAATCGCCATGAACAGCTCGGCAATATGCGTGTTGCGCAGGTCGCTCATCAGCACCCCCACCAGCTTCGTGCGGCGGGTAGCAAGGCTCACCGCAGCGCGGTTTGGCGTATAGTTAAGCCGGGCGGCTGTTTCCTGTATGCGCGCTGTCATTTCAGCCGATACGCGTCCCTTTTTCCCGGAAAGGGCAAGCGATACCGTTGCCGTCGAAACACCACATGCCTGTGCGATATCCTTAATGGTGGTATTCATATTGAAAACCCTCTCTGCTCGTATGCATTCAGTATAGGGCGCGCATCGCGCGCCGTCAACGTTTTCCGGTTCAACAAAAGTTAAACGGTTAACTGTTTGATAAGATTCGAGAGAGGTCGCCATTCTCCTCCTTTTCTGACAACACAAAATTTTCAGACAAAAAGGGTTGAATATTGTACCTTATGGTGCTATAATGGCGATATTACAAATGCGAGTGAAGGGCAGTCAGGGATGCGATAAGGATTTTTCGGAACATTAACCGTATAACTTGCTAAGTCGCTTTCCCGGTATTTTCGCTCGCTCAGGAGGGTCGGTATGGCCGAAAACGACGTTCTCGTTACGCTGAAGGATATCCGCAAGGAGTTCCCCGGCGTGGTGGCGCTCAACCACGTGAACATGACCCTGCGGGCAGGGCGCGTTCATGCGCTGGTTGGCGAAAACGGCGCGGGCAAATCCACATTAATGAAAATCCTATCGGGCACCTACGCCAGTTACGATGGCGAGATCCTGCTGGATGGTAAGCCTGTTCGCTTTGCACATGAGCGCGACGCATTGGACAGGGGTATTTCCATCGTGCCGCAGGAACTGAACCCGATTCCGGAAATGACCATTGCGGAGAACATCTTCCTAGGCCGCGAACCGCAAAAACGCAAGGGGATCGTGAACATCAAGGAACGCAGCCGCCTGACAGGCGAGCTGCTTGCCACGCTGGGTCTCGATTATGATCCCGAAACCAAAATGCGGGCGTTAAGCGTCGCCCAGCGCCAGATGGTGGAAATTATCAAGGCCATCTCACGGAACAGCCGCGTGATCATTTTTGACGAACCAACTTCCGCGCTCACGGGTGTGGAAACCAGCTATCTGTTTACGCAGGTAACGCTGCTGAAGCAAAAGGGCATCGCAATCGTATTCATTTCCCACAAGCTGGATGAGGTCTACGCCATCTGCGAAGACGTTACCGTGCTGCGCGACGGCGAGATGATCTCCACCGGGCTGCTTTCGGACGTAACGCAGGAGCGCCTTATCGCCATGATGGTAGGGCGCGAGGTCAAGGATATCTATCCGCCCCTTCACGATGCCGGTACCGAGCCGTTGCTCCGTGTCGAGAACCTGAGCAGCCGCGGCGTGTTTGACAAGGTAAGCTTTGACATCCACAAGGGCGAGATTGTCGGCTTTGCCGGAATGATGGGCGCAGGCCGCAGCGAAATCGCGCGCGCCATCTTTGGGCTTGATGGGCACGATGGCGGCTCAATCCTTCTGCACGGCAAGCCCTTGCGCATCAGAAGCCCCCGCGACGCCATTAAAAACGGCATCGCTATGGTTACCGAAGATCGCGCGACCTATGGCTTTGTGCGTGTGCGAAGCATCCGCGACAACATCGTGCTGCCCAATACCGACCTGTTTGCTCGCCACGGCATACTAAACCGCAAGGCCATACGCACCAGCGTGACAGAAATCTGCCGCAAGCTATCGGTCAAGGCCGCGGGCATTGATACCCTTGCGGGCACGCTTTCGGGCGGCAACCAACAGAAGGTGGTGCTAAGCAAGTGGCTGGTGCGCAATGTGCAGCTGCTTATACTGGATGAGCCAACACGCGGGATTGACGTCGGCGCCAAGCAGGAAATATACCGGCTGATTTCTGAATTGGCTGCCGGGGGTATCGGTGTGCTGATGATCGCATCCGAAATGCCCGAAGTGTTGTCCATGAGCCACCGCGTTATGATCGTTACCGACGGACGCATCATCGGCGAGCTGGCGCATGCCGAAGCCACGCAGGATAAAGTGATGAAAATGATCGTGGAGGGCAGGAAACAACATGAATCGTGAAAAGAAACCGATCAGCTTTGCAGCAATCTACCGCAAATACGGCATCTTTCTGATTTTGCTGCTGCTGTTTGTGGCCTCGGCTACCATCAACAGTAACTTCCTTAAGCCGCAGAACCTGATTAACATCCTCAAACAGATTAGTGTGGTCACCATCATCGCCTGCGGCCAAACCATGCTGATTGTATCCGGCATGATCGACCTTTCCGCCGGGCTGGTTTGCACCATGAGCGCCTGCTTCTCGGCAGGGGTGCTGGCAGCCACGGGCAGCATCACCCTCACATTTGTGGTGGGGATCGGGCTTGGCATGTGCGCAGGCTGGCTGAACGGCTTCCTAATCACCCGCTACAAGCTCCAACCCTTCATCGCCACGCTCGCCATGACCAACATCGCCCAAGGCATCACGCAAATCTACACCAACGGGCAGGCGGTCGGTGGTGTGGAGAAGATTCGGTTTCTTGGGCAGGGGAATATCATTGGCATACCCATGCCCGTGATCGTCATGCTGCTTGCGGTCGGGGTCATCGCATACGTGATGAAGTATACCACGCTGGGCGTGCGCATCTACGCCATCGGCGGCAATGAGAAAGCCACCATCGCCAGTGGCATCAACACCAACCGTTCCAAGCGCATCATCTTTACCATAAGCGGTGCGCTGGTCGGTCTGGCGGGCGTTGTGCTGATGGCGCGTCTGATGAGCGGCCAACCCAGCGTAGGCGCAGGGTATGAGTTTGACGCCATCACAGCGGTCATCGTCGGCGGCACCAGCTTCTCCGGCGGTATTGGAACCGTGATCGGCGCGCTGATCGGCTCAATCATCGTTGGTTTGATCAACAACATTCTGAACCTCCTGCATGTTTCCACCCAGTACCAGTTGATTGTCAAGGGTCTGCTAATCGCGGGTGCGGTAATTGTGGATGTGAAAAGCAAGGAGAACAAGAAGGCCTCCTGACGCGCGCCCGTCAAGCGCCAAAACGCGCCCCTAAAGGCGTCCCCCTACGAGCTGAACAGCGCGCGAGTCGCTGTAGCTAATATTATTGGAGGTGTAACACCATGAAAAAGGGAACCAGACTTTTCGCCATCCTGTTGCTTCTTTGCTTACTGATGGGTATTGGCTCCGCCGTTGCGCAGGACAAGTTTGTCGTCGGCTTTGCCAACAACAACGATGTGTACGACTATTGCGCCAAGTTCCGCGATTACCTGAAGGCCGAGTGTGAGGCAAGGGGTATGTATGTGATCGTGACCGATGCCGGTGGCGATACCAACGTGCAAAACGGCCAGATCGATGACATGATCGTGCAGGATTGCGACGTAATCTCAGCCATCAGCAATGACCTTGACGGCTCTGTGCCCGCGCTGGAGGCTGCCCGTGCCGCCGGACTGCCGTATGTCAGCTTCCTGACCACCATCCGCAACGCCGATGATTATGACCAATTCATCTACATCGGCTCACAGAACTACGATGCCGGCGCCATCCAAGGCGAATACCTTGTCTCCGCCCTGCCCGAGAATGCGAAAATCATCTACTTCACCGGCGCGCCCAACGATCAGCAGTATATCGACCGCAAGGCTGGCCTCATGGACAAGCTGGCCGCCCGCGCGGATGTGACCGTGCTGGCCGAATACAACGTGGAAAACAAGAAAGACCTTGGCATGAGCACCACCGAGGATTGCCTGCAGGCCTTCGAGCATTTTGATGCCATCGTGTGCCAGAATGACGATTCCGCGCTGGGCGTCGTGGAAGCCCTCAAGTCCGCCGGCAAGCTGGAAGGCGCTATCATTGTGGGTCTGGACGGTTCTGATGCCGCCCTTACCAGCATCGCCGCTGGTGAACTGACCATGAGCGTGCTCCAGGATGCCAAGGCGCAAGCCAAGGCCGGTGCGGATGTGTTTGCGCAGATCCGTGACGGCGTCGATCCCGCCACCATCGCCGATGTGTTCGTTCCCTTTGCCGCCATCACCAAGGACAATGTCTCCGATTACATGGCGAAATGACCCCTGTGGCCGACTCATTCGCCGGCAGCGGCTAAACGCGCCGCCTCCACGTGCTATGCGCTATGCCCTGCCGGTGCATGTGCCCTGCCTTGTAGTGTGCATCCAGTCCCATGCTGTTTGGGGCTGATGCGCCTTCGGTACACTCCTTTTCGCCCGTCCCGGAGGACGCGAGCACCCGTCCTCCGGGGCATTTATCCGCAGCCGCCCGTTACGAGTTTCGACCCTTTGCGCATGTACCCGCACATCGGCAGGCGCTAAAGGTTGGTACTTGCATCCAAGGTCACGGCTGCTTTTTCAAACATTGCGGCCAGCAAAAAGGGGGGTTAGCCGTGCCGATACCCATCGTAATCGACAGTGACACATTTAATGAGATAGACGATCAGTTTGCCATCGCTTATGCGCTATGCCGCCCGCATCACCTCAACGTGCAGGCAATGCTGGCAGCGCCCTTTTTGAACGAGCGGGTAAACTCACCTGCGGACGGCATGACCAGAAGCCTGATGGAGATGCGGCGCATACGTGACCTTTGTCACAGCAATGTGCCGCTATACAGCGGTTCTGCCACCTATCTGCCACCGGATGGCAAGCCTGTGGAAAGCAAAGCGTGCGAAGAGCTGATTCGCCTTGCCATGGCAATGCCGGAAGGCAGGCGGCTTTATGTGGCGGCCATCGCCGCACTCACAAACGTCGCCTCCGCGCTGCTGAAGGCGCCGCAAATCAAGGATCGGATTGTCATCTACTGGCTGGGCGGCAACGCAAGGGATTTTGCGGATCAAAACGAGTTTAACCTGCGGCAGGATCGCCGCGCGGCACAGGTCGTTTTCGACAGCGGTACGCCGATCGTATGGTTCCCCTGCCACGGCGTTAGCAGTCACCTGAGCTTGAGCTTGTGGGAGGCCACCCGCTGGATGCAGGGTAAAAACCAACTGGCCGAGACTTTGCTGCAACTCTTGCGGCAAAGCTGCACCATGGGCATGGGGCAAACCCGCATCTTGTGGGATATGGCGCCTATCGCGGCGTTATGCGACCCGCAGTGCATCCGTACTGTGTCCGTGCCCGCGCCCATCATAACAGCATGGAGTATGCACTTCCAGCCGGAGCGCCATCGCGTGGAATATGTACAGATGATCATGCGGGATCAGGTGTTTGCTGATTTCTATGCCGCCATCAGCGATTTTTCGCCCGACGTTCAACCGATACAAACCTGATTGCCTTATGTACAGGACGAGTAACCAGCGGCGCAGTATACTGACGAAATGAGGAACATTCCCATGAAAACCTACCAAGACAAGTCCGCAAGCATAGAGGCACGCGTGACTGACCTGATGGCACGGATGAGCTTTGCGCAGAAAATCGACCAGATCACCTGCCTTGTGACCATAACGCCGGATATACCTGACTTTCGCCAGTATGTGCCCAACGGCATCGGCAACGTCGGTGCCTTTACCGTAGCCAGCGATGCGCAGCAGATTGCGGAATACGCATACCGCCTGCAAAAGTTCCTTGTGGAGGAGACCGAGCTGGGAATCCCCGCGTTGATCCACTGCGAAGCGGCGGCGGGCGCGCAGTTTACCGAGGCCAATGTGTTCCCGTGTGCGGTCGCGCAGGGCTCCACTTTCGATACGGCAAAAATAAGCCGCATGGCGGCGCTCATTAAAGATCAGATGTATGCCGTTGGCTTCCGTCAGGCACTCAGCCCCGTGTTTGATATCGCGCGCGATGCCCGCTGGGGGCGCATCACAGAAACATACGGTGAGGATCCCACCCTCACGGCAGCAATGGGAAGCGCCTTTGTGCGGGGGCTTCAGGATATGCAGGATCGCACACGCGGCATTGCGGCCACCGCGAAGCACTATGTGGGTCACGGCGTTACCGAGGGCGGCCTGAACATGGGCCGCAATCTTGTAACCGAGCGCGAACTGGAGGAGGTACACTGCAAGCCCTTTCAAGCGGCCATCAGCGAAGGCGGCCTGATGGGCGTGATGAACAGCTATTGTTCGATGAACGGCGAACCCGTGGCCTGCTCACGCAAGCTGCTTACCGATCTGCTGCGCGGCCGCATGGGTTTTGCAGGCATGGTCGTTTCGGACTATATCAGCATCGACCGCATTGTGGATCCGTTCTGTGTGGCGTCAACCTATACAGAGGCGGGCATAAAGGCGCTCAAGGCCGGTTTGGACGTAGAGTATCCGCGCCCCAAAGGCTATACCTACGAGCTGCGCGGCGCAGTGGAACGCGGCGAAATCGATATGGAGACCATCGACCAGGCCGTGCGGCGGGTTCTCACCGCCAAGTTTACGTTGGGGCTGTTTGAACAGCCCTACCCTGACCGCGAGATGCTGACGCGCGTGCTGCACACACAGGCGGCGGACGAGTTGAACTATGCCATGGCTACCGAAGCCGTAACGCTGTTGAAAAACGAACGCAGCCTGCTTCCCCTTTCCGAACAGGTGGCGAAGATTGCGGTGATTGGTCCGCACGCAGATAGTGTGCGCAGCTATTTTGCACCCTTCAGTTACCCCGCGGTGCTGGATATGACCATGAGCCGCGAGGAAGATGGGCAGGGCTGGGAAGAACCGGGGCTGATTGTGTACGATATCAAGCAGCAATACGTCGGGCAGATACGCGAAACCACACCACGCGTTGAAAAGCGCATCCGCAATGATTTTCAACATACAAAGCCGCTGTGGCTGGCTATCGCCGAGCGCGTTCCCCGGGCAAAGGTTGTCGTTGCCAAGGGTATAAACTACGCGGGCACAGACATTGGCGGCATGGATGAGGCACTGGATACAGCCGCCGATGCGGATGTGGTCATTTTAACGCTCGGCGGCAAGAATGGGTGGGGTGCGACATCCACCGTTGGCGAAGGCGTGGACGCCACGAGCATCGATCTGCCCGGCACGCAGGAGTCCTTTGCCCGCGCTGTGTTTGGGCTGCATAAGCCAACTGTGGTTGTCCATTTCGATGGTCGGCCGCTGTCCAACGAATATGTCGCCTCGCATTTTGACGCAATTCTGGAAGCATGGCAATTGGGTGAGTTTGGCGGGCAGGCGCTGGCGGCGGTTCTGTTTGGCGATGTCAATCCCTCGGGAAGGCTGCCGATCACCGCGGCACGCAATGCGGGGCAGCTTCCGGTTTACTACGCGCTGCCGCGCGGCAGCGGCTATGTGAGCGCGGGGCATACGGGTATGATTCGCAATGCAAACGGTTATATCAATGATACGGCCAAGCCGCTCTTCTGCTTTGGCCATGGCCTCAGTTACACCCATTTTGCTTATCGTTCGCTTACCCTTTCCGCGCGGGAAATATCCCCGGATGGTCGCCTCACCGCCACCGTTACGCTTCAAAACACGGGCGAGCGTGACGGCGATGAGGTCGTCCAGTTGTATGTGACCGATACCGTCGCATCCATGGTGCGACCCACGATGGAACTGGTTGGTTTTGCGCGCGTGGCTGTGAAGGCAAAGCAAACGGTCACTGTATCGTTTGAAATTGAAGCGAGCCAGCTTGCGTTTTTGGATGCGGATATGAACTGGCTTGTGGAGGCAGGCGAGTATGTGCTGAAAGTCGGCGGCGCATCTGACCGCATCGAACAATCGGCTGCCTTTGTCATTGGGGACAGCAAAGTGATCGACGGCCGCACACGCGCGTTTTACGCCAGAACGATTAATTAAACACTCCTATAAGCTTTTTTGAAGCAGCTCAACAGGCTTCACACTGCCCCGCCAATCAAGCGGCGCATGGTGAAGCCTGTCACCTATTACATGATAACCCGCCCTTCCCGGGCTGCAAACCCTTAACGATGCATCAGCTTGTTTCCCGCATGCCTTTCGGCTGGCTGGCATTGATCTTGCTTCTTTGCCCGCAATAAGCCAGATTGACTAACGCTCATTTTTGTGCAGCAATGGGGGCAGGTTCAGCAACACGCCTGCATCTTCGTGTAAGTCCGCCAATGCAAGCTGCAAGCTGCAAACAGCAAACAATGAACCAGCCCGCTATTCTCCCACAGCCATATACACATCCATATACACAACACCCTCTGCCTCATATTCCTTTTCAAAGCAAGGCAGCACCGTTTTGCTTTGACTGTGTGCCAAGCCGTTGATATCCATGTAGCGCATCAGGGTTTTATAGGCGTTGGGTATCAGGACAAACGCATTGGCAAACGGCTCCCGAATGGTAATCACCGCATACGGTTGCGCCGCCTGATGCAAGACATCCTCCCCCTGCGCATGAAACCCCTCCGGCAGGATGCACGCCGCGGTATATCCATGCATATGGTACACGTTAATCTGTTCCTGAGAAACGCAGGGGAAATCCCAGCCGATGATGTGCGGGCACGGGATGCCCTTGCTCGCCGCCCAATCCTGTATGTGGCGCTTGGCATCTTCTTCCGGCGCAGAACTGATTACGGTGTGTTTGTGGTACGCAAACGCTGGATGCGTCTGGGTTCGCAGGTTTCCATAGGCTTCGTGATCCAGGCTGATGCTTCCCATCAACAGTTCATCCAGCGTGCATGAAAACAATCTGCATAGCTGTATCGCTTTTTCCATTTCCGGGTAGGCTGCATCCATCTCCCATTTGGATATGGTTTGCCGTGTTACGTCCATCTTCTCAGCCAAGGCTTCCTGGGTCATGCCGTCATGCATCTTGCGGAGGTATTGCAGGTTTTTCCCCAAAGGCATAGGCGCTTCCTCGCTTTCTTCCTGTTATCGGATGGTTCGATGATAGGATACCGCCGCCCTGCTTTCAACCACCTTGCACGCTCCCTTTACGGCTTTCGCGCACCTTAAAGTTGCTTTCCTTGGCTATACGCCGTAGTCCTGCGCCCCGTGGCTTGCCTGCACAGGGCTGCCTGCTCGCTTGGCGCGGTTCCTGTGCCGCTAGGCACCGCGGCAGAGGCAAGCGCAGGCTTCCCCGATTGTGCCGCCAACTATACACAGGAAACACATACTATATTCACATACTGGTCACCATTCGTTCAAGATGCTTTGCTATGATAACCGCGGAAATGAATTGGAGGTGTACTACATGAGGAAAGTTCTAGCAGTATTGGTTGCATTGTCTATCACCCTGATGTCTACGTTTGCGGTTGCGCAAAGCAACAGCGCGCCCGCTGGCGATCCCCCCGCGGCGCCCAGTGGGCAGGCGCCCGATGGGCAGAGCCCTGGCGGGCAACCACCCGAAGGGCAGCCTCCTGAAGGCCAGGCTCCCGGCGGAGAAATGCCAGGCGGCCAAGGCCCAGGCGGGCAGTCCGGGCAGCCAAGCAGTTATGATGCGCTGGGCACCTATACGACCGATACCACCCTTTCCGGCGATACCTTTGAATCCACCGGCACGGATGAAAATGCCATCCTTGTTACCGACGGCACCCTCACCCTTGATGACATGACCATCCTGCGCACCTCGGCGGATAGCACTGGCGGAGACACCTCCAGCTTCTACGGCGTTGGCGCCGCGGTACTGGTAACCGGCGGCACCGCCAAAATCACGGATAACACCATCACCACCAGCGCGGCGGGTGGTGCGGGCGTGTTCGCCTATGGGGACGGCGTAGCGTATGTGTCCAACACGACCATCACCACCGCTATGGATACCTCCGGAGGCATCCATGTGGCGGGCGGCGGCACACTCTACGCTAAAGATCTAACGGTAGTCACCAGTGGCGCATCGGCAGCGGCTATCCGCAGTGACCGCGGCAGCGGCATTATGGTGGTGGATGGCGGCACCTACACGGCTCATGGGGTGGGCAGCCCCGCGCTGTATTGCACGGCGGATATTACCGTCAATGATGCCACGCTCACGGCCACCGGCTCTGAAGCGCTCTGCCTGGAAGGGCTGAACACCGTGCGCCTGTTTGACACCAGCCTGACCGGAAACATGGCCGATCTGGAACAGAACGATAACACCTGGACCGTGATCCTCTACCAGAGTATGTCGGGCGATTCAGAAATTGGTAAAGGCGTATTTGAGATGGTCGGCGGCTCATTGACCTCGGAAAACGGCGGGCTTTTCTACACCACCAACACGGAGAGTGAGTTCATCCTTTCCAATGTTGCCATTACCACCACCGCGGATAGCGAATACCTGCTGCGCTGCACGGGCAACAGCAACCAGCGCGGCTGGGGCACAAGCGGCGCGAACGGCGCGGATACCAAGTTCACCGCCATTGATCAGCAACTGGATGGCAATGTGATCTGGGACAGCATCTCTACGCTGGAAATGTACCTCACGCAGGGGAGCGTTCTAAACGGCGCGGTGATGGATGATGAAACCCATGCCGGTAATGGCGGAACAGGCTACTGCACCGTAAACATCGATGCAGCATCCACATGGGTGGTAACCGCGAACAGCGTACTGACCACGCTCAACAATGCCGGCAGCATCGTAGATGCAGACGGCAATACGGTTTCTGTGATGGGTACGGATGGCACCACCTTCGTGCAAGGCACAAGCGCTTACACGGTAACGGTTGCGCAGTACAGCGATACCTGTGATACCAGCAACGCGGGCGTGGTATCCGCCTGGAGCGATTACGCCGTCCAAATGTAACCGGGGTCAGTCCCCTTCCAAAGCAGGAAAAGGATCCGCGTCCGGCGGGTCCTTTTCTTGCGATTGGAGGATGCACGCAAGCCATACCGCGCGGCCGCACGCCGTTGCCCCTTCGCGTATGTTTCGTTTGCCTCTTGGGTGCTTATCCTATTAATAGACCAGTGCGTAAGGGTACGCCCCGCGCCGCAAGCCAAGTGACCGTTGCCCGAAAGGAGGCTTCCCATGCCTGAGCCCATCCCCCGCATCTACCGCATGACCTTTGCCAGCGTATACCCTTTCTACATTGCCAAAGCAGAAAAGAAAGGCCGCAGCAGCGCTGAGGTTGATCAGATTATATACTGGCTTACGGGCTACGATGCCGCAAGCCTGCAACAGCAAATCGATAATGCCGTAACCATGGAAGCCTTCTTTCGAGACGCGCCGCAGTTGAACCCCAATGCAAGGCTAATCACCGGCACCGTATGCGGCTGCCGAGTAGAAACCATCGAGGATGAAACCATGCGGCGCATCCGCTACCTGGATAAGCTGGTGGACGAACTCGCCAAGGGAAAAGCCATGGAGAAGATTCTGCGCAAGGAATCAACGGCTGCCAGCACGGCAGGCGTTGGATGATCAACCAGCGCTATCAACGGATGAAATGCCCTGTCAGGTTTCTAATGGGAAACATCCTTTGAATGAGCTAGCCAAAGGAAAAGCCATGGAGAAGATTCTGCGCAAGGAATCAACGGCTGCCAGCACGGCAGGCGTTGGATGATCAACCAGCGCTATCAACGGATGAAATGCCCTGTCAGGTTTCTTGAAGGCGCCATCCTTTTATCGAACTCGCCAAAAGAAAAGCCATGGAGAAGATTCTGCGCAAGGAATAATCAGCTTCCTGTTTGCTTCGGATGCCAATCCTTATCAGCTTACACAATGCCCGCCGCCTTGCAGCAAAGCGATTCCAAGTCGGTACGCAGGGAAAGCAAAGCGCCGTCAAACACGCTGCAATTGTGTATCCCGCTAACATCATGCCATCAGCACCTATCAAAGGGGAGCCTGTTGAAAATTCCCGGCTGGCTAGGGGTAACCGTTCACAACGCACTTGTGTTTGCGGCATCGCGCCAGTAAAGATGCAGGCTTTCCGAAAGGGAAGCCTTTTGACTGGCTTCTCAAGGCATGATCTTTTTTGCCCTTGCTGGCGCAAAGCGCCCCTGTTTCTCTCTGTTTGTTAAGAATACAGCAGAAAAACAACCATCCGCAATATCTGCCTGTATAATCTAGGAGATATCGCGATACGGCGCGTCTAGCGCGCCCTCATCGCATCATATCTCGCATCAAAGTTGCATAGGAAGGCAAGGCGCGGGATGCACGAATCCGTGTGCGTTGTGTACAGGGCACAGCACACAGCGGGTTCCCCGCACAAGTCTTGTCCTCTCCTTTATGTGCTTGCGAGCTGCCCCCGCACTTGCGTACAGGACTGCCCAACAGGCAGGCGCATTGGGTGCGGTTGATACCTGTCATTCTGAAAGGGGTTTGACAAGACATGAACCACTACGTACAGCGTGTGCTGAACGATCTTCAGGCGCGCAATCAACACGAGCCGGAGTACCTGCAAGCAGCTACGGAGATGCTGCAAAGCCTGTCCACCGTGATGGACAAACATCCGGAATATGAACAGGCAGGGCTATTGGAGCGCTTTGTGGAACCGGAGCGCGCGATTCTCTTTCGGGTGCCGTGGGTGGATGACTGCGGCCACGTGCACGTAAACCGCGGCTACCGCGTGCAGCAAAACAGCGCCATCGGCCCCTACAAAGGCGGCCTGCGCCTACACCCAAGCGTGAATCTTTCCATCCTGAAGTTTTTGGCACTGGAACAGGTGCTTAAAAACAGCCTCACCGGGCTGCCCATCGGCGGGGGCAAAGGCGGCAGTGATTTCGACCCGAAATGCAAGAGTGACCGCGAGATCATGGCATTTTGCCAGAGCTTTATGACCGAGCTATACCGCCACATCGGCGCGGATACAGATGTGCCCGCGGGTGATATCGGCACAGGCGCGCGCGAGATCGGTTACCTCTTTGGCCAGTACAAGCGCATTGCGGGTCAATACGTGGGTGTGTTGACCGGCAAGGGTCTCACGTACGGCGGCAGCCTTGTCCGTAAAGAAGCAACCGGCTACGGCCTTTGCTACTTTGTAGAGCAGATGCTGGCCGCGCATGGCAAGAACTTCCGCGGGCAGCGCGTGGTCATCAGCGGCAGCGGCAACGTGGCCATCTATGCCTGCGAAAAGGCACAGGCGCTGGGTGCCAAGGTCATCGCCATGAGCGATTCCTGCGGTTATATCCATGCGCCCGACGGCATCCGGCTGGATGTAATCAAGCAGCTCAAAGAGGTGGAGCGCTGCCGTATCTGCCACTATGTGGATCGCGTGCCCGGCGCTACCTACCACCAGGGCGCGACCAACATATGGGGTGTCTCCTGCGATATTGCCCTGCCCTGCGCCACGCAGAATGAGCTGGGGCTGGAGGATGCCAAAGCTTTGGTTGCTGGCGGCTGCTACGCCGTGGGTGAGGGCGCCAACATGCCCACCACGCTGGATGCAACCGATTATCTGCTGGCCAGCGGCGTGCTCTTTGCCCCCGGCAAGGCTGCCAACGCGGGCGGCGTTGCAACCAGCGCCCTTGAAATGTCCCAAAACAGCATGCGCCTGAGCTGGACTTTTGAGGAAGTGGATTGCAAGCTCAAGGCCATCATGCAGCATATATTCCGGAAGACCGCCAAGGCTGCGCAGGATTACGCGCCCAGCCCCAACAACTACGTCGTTGGCGCTAACGTAGCGGGCTTCCTCAAAGTCGCGGACGCGATGATGGCGCAGGGTGTCTGCTAAGCTATCAGCAACCGGGCAGCTTTCTGAACTGAATAAAAAAACCAGCGGGTTGGGGCTGTGCCCTTGACCCGCTGGTTTTTGCTTTCTTGTGGGGTGCTGCCGCCGCTCGCCGCATCGCCCTGCGGGCGGTTCGCTCGCTGAGGGGAAGGGCGCTGCGGCGCTTGGTTTTGGGACGCTGCCCCAAGCCCCGCAAGGGGCATTGCCCCTTGACCCTTCTTTGGGCTTGCTTCCCTGTGGGGTGCTGCCGCCGCTCGCCGCATCGCCCTTCGGGCGGTTCGCTCGCTGGGGGGGGAAGGGCGCTGCGGCGCTTGGTTTTGGGGCGCTGCCCCAAGCCCCGCAAGGGGCATTGCCCCTTGACCCTTCTTTGGGCTTGCTTCCCTGTGGGGTGCTGCCGCCACTCGCCGCATCGCCCTGCGGGCGGTTCGCTCACTGGGGTAAGGGTGCTGCGGCGCTTGGTTTTGGGGCGCTGCTCCAAGCCCCGCAAGGGGCATTGCCCCTTGACCCTTCTTTGGGCTTGCTCTCTTGTTGGGTTGTTACCGCCGCTCGCCGCATCGCCCTGCGGGCGGTTCGCTCGCTGGGGGGAGGGGCGCTTCAGCGCTTGGTTTTGGGGCGCTGCCCTAAGCCCCGCAAGGGGCATTGCCCCTTGACCCTTCTTTTGCTATTCTTCCCTGCCCAGATCCCAGATGCTGGTGATGGATAGCTCACGCTCAATCGTCTCCACCGAAGCCCCCTGCACCATTATCTGCTTCTCTTCATCCGGCAGCAGGAATAAACTATTGTCGCTGAACCTGCAATCCGCCGTATCCGTATCCAGCCAAACGCCCCATGCAAAGGCATCGCTGCGCAGGGTAAGCAGCGCATCTGCACCCTGCTGCCGCACCTGCCAGGTGATTGCGGGCTTTGCAAAACGCATGAACTTAGGCTGGCTGTACAGCTCACAGTTCTCCGATACGGCGTGCCCTTCTTCATCCGTCAGGCGAAGGATGCAGGCTACATCATCCTGCGGGTGCAGCTCGCTTCCCTCCGGCTCATCCGCAAGGGTGTACACCCACGCGGCGGTAAGCGGGGCAATATCCACAAACAGCGTCTCGGTACGGATTGGTTTGCCCCCCGCGGTGATGAGCCGCACCTCCGCCTTACCGCGGAACGTTTCTAGCGTTTCGTTGGTCACATTCACACGCAAAGCCTTGCCCTTGCGCTCACCACTGATGAGCACCGGCGCAAAGAAACGCTTGGCGGCATAGTGCAGCGCCTTCCAGCGGCCAAAGCTATCAATGCTCGCCCAGCTGGCTACCGGCCAGCAATCGTTAAGCTGCCAGTAAATCGCGCCCATACAGCGCCCCCGGTAACGCCGCCAGTGCTCCACGCCCGCGCGCATCGCTTCGGCTTGCAACAGTTGGCTTGCGTACAGCACATGCGCAAACGTCATGGGGTAACGGTAGTTTTGCGAAAGGTAGTACAGTATCTTCCCGTTGCCGCCCACACACTTTTGGTGGCTCTCCATCACGCGGGAAAAGATGTTGCGATCCTCCGGCAAAGTATAGGCACTTACCGTTTTCAGGCTTGGGAAGCTCTCAAAGCCGAACTCGCTGCAATAGCGCGGGAACTTTTCACGGTAATCCTCAAAGGGCTTGAGCCCATGCCACACATCCCAGCAGTGCACATCCCCCCGATCATAACTGTTCGGGTCGTCAAAACTGCCGCCGGACGAGGGGGATGAAGGCCAGTAGGGGAGCTGCGGCGCGTACTGCGCGCTGGCCTTTTGCAGCACATACTCAAACTGCTTGATGTAATCGGCTTTCAGCGCGGCGCTGTGGCTTACCACCGCAGGCCAGTCACACCAGCCCGCCTCCATTTCATTGTTGCCGCATATCACGCAGATGCTCGCATGATGGCGCACCCGCAGCAGATTATCCCGCGTTTCAGCCAAGATGCTGGCTTCAAAGGCTTCGGTCAGCTTATAGATGTTGCAGGCATACATCAGATCCAGCCATACCATCAGCCCCAGTTCATCGCACAGGTCAAAAAACCAATCCTCAGGGTAATAGCCGCCGCCCCATACGCGGATGGTGTTGAAGTTAGCCTCCGCACAGTCCATCAGCAGCCGACGGGTACGCTCCGGCGAAGTACGCCCCAGCAGGTTATCCTCGGGGATGTAATCCGCGCCCATGGAGAAGATTTTATGACCGTTTACTTTGAAGCAGAACTCGCTGCCCCATGCATCCGGCTGCTGAGAAATCTCCACCGTGCGCAGGCCAATGCGGCGGGTCGTTTGATCCAGCGGCTCATCCGCCTGATCCACAAGCGAAATCTCCAGCGTGTACAGCGCCTGTTCTCCCCAGCCGCGCGGCTGCCACAGGCGGGGTTTTTCCACCGGGATGGACAGCGCGTCACCGGCCGCGCGATGCTCGCTCACCGTGCCATCGGGCGCGGTCAGGCGCACGCGCAGGGTATGCGGCGCATCGCCCTGCGTTTGGGCGGTTACATCCAGCCGCACAGCGTTTTCGCCATGGTGCTGGCGTATATCCACACTATCCAAGCGCAGCGCATCGTAGGCTTCCAGCCCGCACGGGCGCCATATGCCCGTGTCCGGCAGTTGCGGGCCCCAATCCCACCCGAACATATAATGCGCCTTGCGCAGCGCGCTGGTGCCCATCACCGAGCCGGAGCCATCATATGTGATATCCGGGTTTTCCTGCGCGGCTTTGGCAATAAACTGGTTGGGCGAACGCAGGGTAACGCTCAGGCGGTTATCCACAGGGCGCAGCAGGTGCTTGACCGCCACGCGCCAGGTGCGGTGCATGTTATCCGCGGTCAGGATCGGCTCGCCATTGAGCGTTACCTCCGCCAGCGTATCCAGCCCCCAGAACACCAGGTCGATCATCTCCCTGGAAAGCACATCTTCGGGCACGGCAAAGGTCGTCTTGAAGGTATAATCGCGGTCAAACAGGCGCAGCGCGGCGTACTCATTCTCGCGGTCAAAGGGGTCGGGCGTAAGCCCCGCAGCAAGCAGCGCCTCCAGCACCGAGCCGGGCACCTTGGCGGGGATGTTTGTCTGCCCCAGCGCTTCCTTAAGCACCCATGTGCCGTTCAAGCTTAGAAAATCTTTCATAGCGGTTTCCTCCGTCATGGTAGGCCGCGTGGGGTTATCCCGCGCGGCAGGTCGGGGGGATGCTTTCGTATACCAAGTGCGGATGCTGTGCCGCAACCGCCAGCCAATCGAATGCAAAGCCGAAGCGGCGGGTATCCCAAGCGCGCATGGCGCGAAGGCGCGGCAATTATCGCCTTTCGCTGCGCCCGCCAGCCCTGATGCTCCCGCGCGAAGCGTCCACCCGTAGCGGGGCGGGCATGGATACAAGGCGTGCGCCGCCGCATCGTATAAACGGCATGAGGCGTTTCCAATCGCCTCATGCCGCCGCCAGGCGCGCGGGCGCAGGGCAAAACGCCTGCGCCTTTGCGCCTGACCAATCTCCGACCCTTTACCACAGGGCTTTGCCTGCGGCGGATGCCTGATCCTATCCTCCGGCTAGCGGTATAAGTGCATGGGATGATCCTGACCGACCAAGGTGGCTCATCACCTGGAAGCCCCATGGAGGTACCCTGGCTTCCGTTTGTGCACCGCAACGATTCCATGGAAAACCGATCATAGCGTGCCTTGGGTTTGGGAGATAAGGCAGTAAGGGTGTGGGCAGCTTACGGAAGGGCATTGAGCCTTTCCACCAGCGCCACCAGTTGATCATAGCCAACGCGGCCATTGGTAAAGCTCAGCAGGGTACGCAGCGGGGTATAGCCGATCATCGCCTGAAGCATATCCCCGGAAACCGCCGCGTCAACGCCTTCTTCGTTTGCGTGGGTCGAGAAGGTTTCCTGCATCATGGCCATCAGCGGTTGCATTTCCTGCGCGTACTTGGGCACGGCCAGCAAATCCATAAAAATGGAATTGAGGGTTACGGGCTTTGGCACCTGCACCGTGGCGTTTACCATTACATCCGCCTCCAGAACAATGTCACGGCTGGAGCGGCCAATCTGAATCCCAAACGCGCCGCTTTCCACATGCCAGTCGTGCAGCTGCTCGTTCCAATAAGCAAAAGCGCGCTTGTCCAGTGTGAAGGTGACCGTTTTGGTTTCGCCCGGCACCAGCGCGACCTTTTCGAAACCCTTGAGCTCGCGCACAGGCCGGATGGCCGTACTTTCCCTATCCGCAATGTAGAGCTGTACCACTTCTTTGCCGTAGCGGGTACCTTTGTTGGTCACCTCTACGGTTACCTTCAGGGTTTGGGTATCGGTCATTTCGGTTTGGTTAAGGCGCAGGTTCGCATAGGCAAACTGCGTGTAGCTCAGGCCATAGCCAAAGGGGAACAGCACGGTCATTTCCTTTTTATCATACCAGCGGTAACCCACAAAAATGCCCTCTCGATATTCTACCACATCTCCCTCCCCGCCGTACCATGGGTAGGAAGGATTATCCGAAAGTTTTCGCGGGAAGCTTTCGGGCAGGCGGCCGCTGGGGTTCACATCCCCAAAGAGCACATCCACCGTGGCGCCGCCCACAGCCTGCCCGCCCAGATAAGCTTCCAGCACAGCCTTCACGCGCGGTAGCCATGGCATCACAATGGGGCTGCCGTTGTGCAGCACCACCACCGTCAGGGGGTTGGCGGCCGCTACGCGTTCAATCAGCGCTTCCTGCGCGGCGGGCATGGACAGGTGGGTACGGTCATACCCTTCGCTCTCGAAACGATCCGGCAAACCGGCAAAGACCACCGCCACCTCCGCGGCGCGGGCGGCTGCCTCGGCTTCGGCCAGCAGGCGTTCATCCGGCGCGTCGTTGTCGATGTCATACCCTTGGGCATAGGTTATGTGCGGCCATGCGGAAAGCACATCCCACGCGCTGGTTATCTGTGCGCTGTTGATGTGAGAGCTGCCGCCGCCCTGATAGCGCGGTTGCTTGGCAAAGGCGCCGATTACCGCCACCTTCGCGCCGCGGGTCAGCGGCAATAAGCCATCCTCGTTTTTCAGCAGCACCATGCAATCGGCGGCCAGTTTGCGCGCAAGCGCGTGCTGCGCCTCCTGATCCCACGGGGTTTCCGGTTTCTGGTTCTCCAGGAAGCGCTGATTGACGGTCAAAATGCGCTCGCAGCACAAATCCACCAGCCTTTCATCCAGCTTGCCCTGCTGTACCGCCTTGATGATGCGGCGGTCATTTTCCCCGCCGGATGCGGGCATCTCCAGATCCAGCCCCGCTTCCACACTGGCAATGCGGTCATCCACCGCGCCCCAGTCGCTCATCACATAGCCGTCAAAGCCCCATTCCTTACGCAGCAGTTGGGTGAGCAGCCAATGATTCTGGCACGCATAGGTACCGTTGATAAGGTTATAGCTGCACATGACCGTCCACGGCATCGCACGCTTAATGGCTGTTTCAAAGGCGGGCAGGTAGATTTCCCGCAGGGTGCGCTCATCGGCCACGCTGTCGCTGCTCATGCGGCGGTGTTCCTGGCTGTTAAGCGCGAAGTGCTTGATGGACGTGCCCACATTCTGGCTTTGCACGCCTTCAATCAGGCTCACAGCGGCTTCCCCCGCCAGGTAAGGGTCTTCGCTGAAGTACTCAAAGTTGCGCCCGCAAAGTGGCGAGCGTTTGATGTTCACCGCGGGGCCAAGCACCACCGAAACCCCCTCGTGCTGGCATGCCTGCCCCAGCGCCTCGCCAAGGGTGGCCAGCAGCGCGCGGTCAAAGGAGGCGGCGGTGGCGCAGCCCGCCGGAAAACAGATGGCTTTGATGGCGTCGTTAATGCCCACATGATCGGCATCTTCATCCTGCTTACGCAGGCCATGCGGGCCGTCGCTGACCATGCAGCTGGGAATGCCCAGCCGCGGGACAGGTTTCGTATGCCAAAAATCCAGCCCGGAGAGAAGCCCCGCTTTCTCTTCCAGCGTCATTTGGGCAACGGTTGCTTTGATGTCCATAAATGATGTTACCTTCCTTTCCCCGTGGGGATTGTAGTAGTAAAAGCACTGGGCTACACCGTGGTCAAATCCCACGGCTCGTAAATCTTGGGTACATCGCTGATGAGCCGCTTGGTATAGGGCGCTTTGGGGGTCAGAATCACCTCATCGGCCGTGCCCTGTTCCACTATTTTACCATGCTCCATGATGTACACGCTATCGGAAATATAGTATGCCAGCCCGATGTCATGCGTAATGAACAGGATGGTCATGCCAATTTCATCGCGCAGCTGCAACAGCATGTCCAGAATGGTCGCGCGGGAACAGGCGTCGATCATGCTGGTGGGTTCATCAGCAACCAGAATTCTGGGTTTCAGCAGAAATACGCGCGCAATCATGAGCCGCTGCATCTGCCCGCCGGATAGCTCAAAGGGGTATTTGTTGGTAAGCTCCGCATATTTCAGGTTCACAAAACAGCAGGCTTCTTCCATCATTTCCACTTTTTTCGCGTGGGGAAGGCCGCGCCCGCCGGTCATATGGATGCAATCCAGCAGCACGGTATCAATTTTATTGAACACATTGAAAGCGCTGAACGGGTCCTGAAATATGGCCTGGATGCCCTTCCAGTACTCGCGTTTTTTGCGGCTGGTGGAAATATCCCGCGGCTTGCCCTGAAAACATATTTCCCCCTGCGTAACGCTGATGAGCCCCAGCAGCATCTTGGCCAGCGTGGTTTTGCCGCTGCCGCTCTCCCCAACAATGGATACCAGCTCGCCCTCATGAAAGGCAAAATCCACGTGATCTACCGCGACGGTTTGCTTAGCACCCGTGCCAAACACCTTGGTTACGCCCTTGCCGCTCAGGCACAGCGGGCGGTTTTCCAGGTCGCCGATCCGCTTTGGTGCCAACGTCAAATGCTGATCCACCGCGCAGGCATCATGCATCGTCATGGCTGTACACCTCCCTTAAATGCTGTACGGCGTGGCCGCAGCGGTATTCCCGCGTATTGTCAAAGGTAATCATGGGAATCGCGGAAACACGGCATTGGGGCACCACATATTGGCAACGGTCGGCAAACCTGCACCCCTGCGGCGGGTTTTTCAGGTTGGGCGGCGTGCCCGGGATGGCGGCAAGCTTGTGCCCGCGCGTGCCTTCTTCCGGCACGATGATGGAGCGCATCAGCCCGCGGGAGTAGGGATGGATGGGGTCAAACACCATCTGTTTGGCGGTACCCTGTTCCACAATCTGCCCCGCGTACATCACCATGATATCGTCCGTCACGTTATAAAGCAGGGGCAGTTCATGGGTGATGAAGATCATCGCGCGGATGTAGCCTTTTTCCATCAGGTCGCGCAGCATTTTGATGACCATCTTCTGGCTGGTCACATCCAGCGCGCTGGAAGGCTCATCGGCAATGAGCACCTTGGGCTTTAGGATGGTGGAAATGGCGATGACCGTGCGCTGTTTCATACCGCCGGAAAGCTCCACGGGATGCCTGTCCAGAACGCTTGCGGGCAGCCCCAACTCCGCAAAGCGAGCCTCCGCCATTTCGGATATCTGCTTTTTGTTGGCTTTGGGGTCGTGCGCCAGAATCACATCCTCCACAAACCGGCGGATGCGCCGCGTGGGGTTGAGCGCGTTCATGGCCGCCTGCGGTATGTAGGCAATCTCGTTACCCAGCACGTTTTTGCGCACTTCATCGGGTTTCATGCCGGATATGTTTTTGCCGTCGATGATGATTTCCCCGCTCGTGTAATGCAGCGGCGCAAAGTAGTAGCCCATCAGGCTCAAGGCCAGCGTAGATTTGCCGCACCCGCTTTCCCCCGCAATGCCCAGGCTTTTGCCTTCTTCAATGGAAAGGGAAACGTTGTCCACCGCATAGATATTTTCTCGGAAGCGCGTCACATATTTGGTGGTGAGCCCCCGGACTTCCAACACTTTATTGCTCATGGTCGCCCTCCTACTCTCTCAGGGTGGGGTTGAAAACCTGATCAAGCCCCGTGTTCATCAAATTCAACGAAAATGAGATGAGCGCGATGACCAGGATCACCGGAAAGTATGCCCACCACGAGCCGTTCAGGTGCGCGGAGTAGAGCATGGCCCAGTTCATCATCAGCCCCAGCGTGGGTACCTCCGTGGTTTTGGGGCCAAGGCCTAGCAAGGAGAGCTGCGCCTCCGCCAGTATGCCGCTGCTCACCTGCAGGATGAACGCCATCATCACGTAGGAGGCGATGTAGGGCAGGATATCCGTCAGGATGATGCGCGGCAGTGAGTGCCCGGAAAGGCGGCTCAAGTTCACATGATCCCGATTGCGCAGGCTGATGACCTGGCTGCGTACCGAGCGGGTTGTCCACACCCAACTGGTAAGCCCAATCACCAGCGCCACTGTGCCCGCCCCGCGCTGATCCTGATTGATGGAGTAGTTAATGAGAATCAGCAGCACAAAGGAGGGGATCACCGTGAAAATGTTGGTAAAGAACATAATGAAATCATCCACCCAGCCGCCCAGATACCCTGCCAGCAGCCCCAGCAGAAGCCCCAGCGCCGTGGCTACCGCCCCCGCGATGAGCCCGATGGAAATGGACACGCCACACGCGGCAACCAGTTGCTTAAGGGTATCACGGCCAAAGTTATCCGTGCCCAGGGGCAACGAAATCACATTGGCCACATCGTCCACGTTCACATAATCTGTTTTGGAGATTTTGGTTTTCTCGATGGTTTCGCCGGTTGCCTCGTCAGTATCGGTAACCTTAAGCGTATCGCTCACGCTGGCGCTCAGGATGCTGTTGTTCAGGCGTATGTAGTAGTTGCGCACCGCTTTGATCATGCCCGGAATCCGAATTTCCGGATCATAGTGCTGTTTCCACATCGCCAGCAGCGAATCCATATCGCCAACATCCAGCTCGCTCACATCCACCTGCGCAAGCTCAAGCCACTCCCGCATTTTGGCGCGGTCCTCCTGGGTTAGCAGCTTGTCCAGACGCTTAACATCCGCATCGGGAATCTTAAAGGTGCTAAAGGGCGCGCCTACGCTGTCATACATAGACACATAGGTGCCCGGCTCCGCAAATGTGCCAAGCCCAATCATCTTGAGCGGATCGCCGGGGTTAATGAAAGGGTACACGAGCATCGTAAGCAGGATGGCCATAAAGATGCAAAAGCCCACCACAAATTTCGGGGAATGGAAAACCTGGCGAATTGTATTTTTCATGCTTCCACCCCCTTACTCAAACTGCGCGGCTTTGACGCGCGGGTCGATAAAGCCGTACACAATATCCAACACGAAGGTAGCCACCAGCACCATCACCGTGATGATGAGCGTAGTGCCGGAAATCAACGGATAATCCATCATTTTGATGCCCTGGTACATGGTTGTGCCAAGCCCGGGATAACTAAAAATGATCTCGGCCACCAGCGCGCCGCCGACCATTGTACCCAGCGACAGGGCTAACCCCGTCACCTGTGGCAGCATGGCGTTGCGGAACACATAGCCGACGATCTTACGGTCTTTAATCCCTAAAAAGCGCGCGTATTTGACATAATCGGCGTTCAGCTCATAGATGGACATGGACCGCATGCCAATCGCCTGCCCGCCGATGGAGATGATCACAATAGACCAGAAGGGGAGTTGGTAATGCTGGAGTACGGAGTTGATGAAATTCCAGCTGAAGTTGGGAATCATATCATACCCGTAGCCGCCCGCCACAGGCGTAACTTTAAGCGTGATTGAAAAAATCACCAGCAATGTGACCGCCATACCGAAGGCAGGCACGCTGGAAAAGAAGAGCGTCATCGGCATGAGTACCTTGTCAAAACCCTTGCGCACATACGCCGCCAGCGCACCGAGGATGTTGCCCAGCAACCAGCCCATGATGATGGCCGGCAGTTGCAGCCCCAGCGTCCAGCCTACGGCGCTGCCGATGATATCGGCCACTTTGCGCGGGTATTGGCTGAAGGACGTGCCCATATCGCCCTTGAAAAGGTTGCCGACGTAGGTGAAAAATTGCTCGATCATGGGTTTGCTGGTACCGAATTCCTTGGCGTAATTATCGTAGATGGCTTTCACGGCAGAAGCTTCGGTAAGCCCCTGCGCCTGCTTGGACACGATCATGGATACCGGGTCACCGGGCATCAGTCGCGGCAGGGTGAAATTCAAAAGCAATGCCGCGATAAATGTAATCCCAAACCAAAAAAGCTTCTTGCCAAAATATTTCCGGTAGCCTTTCATGGCCCCTACCCCCATCAATGGGAGGCGACCGCGCCGCGGGTCTCCCCGCGGTGCAGCCGCCTCCAGTTTTTCAGGTTACGGGTTTACAAGCTCCAGCTCGTAGAGCGCGGCGATACCGTATCCGTCAACGCAGATGGCCGGCGGGATGTTGCGGCCGTCGGATGCGTCGGGGAAGTTGGTCCACACGGACTCGTTGACTGCATGGAACATGTTGGGGCGATACATGAGGCTAAAGCTGGGTACTTCGGTCAGGTAGATCTGAACCGCTTCGGTGTAGAGTGCCTTGAGGGCGGCTTCATCCGTCTCGCTGGGGATGGCGGCGATGATCTCATCCGCGCGGGCATTGGAGAAGTGACCCCAGTTGCCGCTCCAGTTGCCTTCCACGCCTACGAACTCGCTGCTCATCAGCTGGCGTACACGGCCCCAGGGCTGGGTGGGTGCGGCGGAATCGGTCCACATCATGAAGATGTCATACTGATCCTGCGTGGCGGCGGTCACGACCGTCTGATACACGCTCCACTCGGGGAACTCGGTAGTGATTTCAATGCCAATCTTCTCGCCCGCGGCGGCAACGATTTCCATCGCGGCCATCCAGTCGGTCCAGCCGTTGGGGCAGCAGGCGTTCAGGGAAATCTTTTCGCCGTCGATATCGCGCCAGCCATCCCCATCGGTATCCACGATGCCGGCTGCGTCGAGCATTGCAATGGCGCTGGCGGCGTCGTCGCCTGCCCACTGGAGATCCTTCACGGCTTCATGGTCAAAGGTGGCTTGCTCGCCCGCGGTGGGGTTCATCAGCGAGCGGGGCACATCGGCAAAGGACGGGCTTTGCCCGGTCATGGCGTTTTGGATGATCGCGTCATAATCCACCGCCAAAGCAATGGCCTTGCGCAGCGCCGCGTTTTGCAGCACGGGCTTATCCAGGTTGTAATAAGCGGTAGGCATGTTCACGCAGATGCCCCAGGGCGCCTCGTCCATGTAGGTGCTGATGGGCAGGCCGTCCTTGAGCCACAGATCCTGAATATTGGCGATAAACTGCTGGCATACATCCACTTCGCCAGCCTTGAGGGCGGTTTCGCCCGCGGGGTTATCGGCATAAATGGTATGCACGATGTACTTGGGTACAGGCAGCGTTCCCCACATGGAGGCATCCTGACCCCAGTAGGCATCGTCCCGTACAAACACGACCTTCTGATCATCGGCGTAATACTTGGTGTAGGGGCCGCTCCAGACCACATCTTCACCCAGATCACGTTTGACGGCAGCGGGATCGTCTCCGCTGCGGGCTTCCACAGCCTCAACCCACGCCTTCTGGAACACATAGGCTTCTTCCAGATAGGTGATCATCTGCAAGGGGTTGACAGCGGCGCCTTCGTCATTGAGCTTCGCCTTGATGAGCACGGTGGAATCATCCACGGCTTCTACGGTTTCAATGAAGGGCTTGTAGCTGTTGCCGCGCGCGTTGCCGATTTTCACGCTGGTAGCAAACGTGTAAGCAACGTCTTCGGCGGTGATGGCGGTGCCATCGCTCCACTTGGCGGCGGGCTTGATTTTCACGGTAATTTCGGTACGGGCGTCATTCCACACATAGTCGCCATCGGCAAGTAGGGGTGTCAGAGAGCCGTCCAGCATGTTGTACATGTACAGCGTCTCAAACATGATCGAACGGGAGCCGCCCGCGTTCTGGGTGATGGCCATGCCGTTGTTCATGTCGTCGCTCAGGGGGTTCCAGCCGTTGACGGAGCCCCATTGGATGCCGGCGAAGTACAGGGTCTCATTGCGCGGCAGCTCCACGGTTTCCGCCGATGCGGGTACGATGAACAGGCTGCACAACAGGGCGATCGCGAGCAACATGCTCAGGAGTTTCCGGGTTTTCTGCATACTGATCCCTCCATGTATGTATTCGTTATGGCCAACGCGGCCATGGGTACCGGTGTGGAGGGCGGCCGGTAAAAAAGCGAATAGCAAACACAGGGGGCGGTTCTCTCATTGCACGATCAGCTTCTGCTCCCTTTTGGGTAAGCTTCGCTGCCGACCGATGGCTTATGCCACGCCCGACGGTTTGATTCGCTTCGGATCCGCGTCCCTGTTCAGATCCGTGCTACGGTTTCGCCCACAATGAGCTCGCCCGGTATATAGCTTTGCTTGGGCATGGAGATGGTGGGTTTTTCGATGGCATCCCGCAGGATGCGCATCGCGCTTTCCCCAATGGCGTCCATATCCTGCCGATAGGTGGTGAGTCTGGGTTGGAGGATTTGCGAAAGGCGGATGCCGTCAAAGCCCACTACGCTCATATCTCTGGGGATGGACAGGCCATGCCTGCGCAGTTCCTGCATGCCGCCCATGCAGGCAAAATCATCCGGATAAAAGATGCAGGTGGGGGGCTTGGGTAGTGCCAGCAATTGACGCGTCGCCTCCGCGGTGGAGATGAGGTCGTTATAATATGCAGAATGAATGTATTCCTTTGGTAAGTCAATCCCGCGCGCCTGGCAGGCCTTCAGAAAGCAGTCAAAGCGGATATCCGCAATGGCGGAATCCCTGCCGCCCACAAAGGCAATGCGGCGGTGTCCAAAGCGCATCACATGATCCAGTAACGCGGCGTATGCCTGATCATTATTGGTCATAATGGAATAGTGCTTGGTCTGGTAACAATCCACCGTTACACAGGGGATGTCGCTTTGCATAAATTCCCGTACCGAATCGGAGAAAAAGTTGGCGCAGATGAGCGCCACCCCGTCAAAGTTGCGGTACCGGCAGTGTTCAAGATAAGTCATGGTATTGCCGCGGATGTTCTCGCTCACAAAGGTTACATCATACCCGTTGCGCTCTGCCTCCGCTTGAAAAGCGTTGATGACCAGCGTAACAAAATCATGCAACAAGCCGTTTTGATCCCGAAGCAAGGTGAGCAGCCCAAGGTTATGGGAATGCCTGGTCTTCAGCGCCAGCGCCGCGGAGTTTGGATAGTACCCCAGCTTTTGCGCCGCCGCGCGAATGCGCAATGCCGTTGCCTTGCCAATATCGGTACCATGGTTGAGCGCTTTGCTGACGGTAGCGGTGGAAACGCCGCAAAAGTTCGCGATTTCCCGTATCGTAACCATCGAACACACCCATTTACTGTTCTTACGTAATCGTTTACGTTATTCTAGCATGGGCATGAAAAATTGTCAATATCTTCTTTGCGAAAACAGGGTTTCGCATCCATATCACACAAAAATCAAGCAATTTAGCCATTTGCGGCACAATGCGGCGAAACCGCTCCCCCTGTGGTTTTCGGTATCGGTCGCCTTGACATTTGGCGTGGTTTTGATACAATTTCCAATATCATCCACAAAAGAACAACGATGCCTGCATGGCGAAAGGAAACCTTCATGCAATACGACCTGCCGCTCTCTCGCATCCCGCTTGGGGCTTACCTGACGCTGCTCAAAGCGCAAACCCTCCTGCCCAGCCGCGGGATTCTACGGCAGGCTATCGAAGAACGCTTTGCTATCTTGCAGGCAAGCGGCATTAGCAACCTGGCGCAGCTGCGCGAATGCCTGTCCACGCCGCTGAAAACCGCCCGGCTGGCCGCCCAAACCGGCATACCCGAAGCGTACCTGCTCATGCTCAGGCGGGAAAGCGGCACGTTCGTTCAAAAACCAGTGCAACTGGCGGCCTTCCCCGGGCTTGACCCCGTGCTGGGAAAGCAGCTTGCCGCCGCAGGTATAAAAACATCCAAAGAATACTATGAAACGCAAGCGCCAGCGGGCATACTATACTGCCTGTGTGATCTGGTGCGCATCAACGGCGTTGGACCCGCCGCCGCGGTCGCCTTTTACGAGGCGGGTTACCGTTCCACGGCAGCTGTCGCCGCCGCCGAGGCCACGACCATGCTAGCGAAAGTGAATGCCGTCAACCGCGAGAAGCAGTATTACAGGGCGACTCTTGGCGTTAAGGATATGCAATTATGCATCGATTTTGCCAAAGGTTTGCAAGCGTACGCTTCCTGAAGCATCCCACACGCAGCGTAGCGGCATGGTGGTGTGCACAGGACGCTTAGCGATGGTGTGCGGCGCCTGCATGGTTTTTACGCGACAGCTGCACGACAATTTCACGGGTTTTTCACACCCATAACGCAACCAAAGGGCACACCCGCCGCGTGCGGCAGGGGATGCGAATTATCAGAAGCATTGCCAGTACGGCATGTAAAGCATGGCGGCAGCCATAGCATGCGTTTCTGGCGCGGGTAGCGCTACGCAGCTTTTTACGCGACATAATGCGACATTTCTACTGCATTAGCGCAACCATTCCGCGACTAAAGGATACGCCCACCACGCGTGTTGTGGAATACAGTCTTGCCAGAAGCATTGCCAGCTCAACGCGTAAAGCATGGCGGCAACCATAGAATACGGTTCAGGAGCGGGTAGCGCTACGCCGTTTTTACGCGACATAGTGCGACATTATGCAACATTTTCATGGCGCCTGCGCGACTGTCACACGATGCTTATACAATGCCTGCGCGACAATCCCGCGACCAAAGGGCACGCCTAGCACGCACGGCATGGCACTCCATCATCCCCATCGCGTTTGTCCATCAGATGTACGGACGCACAAACATTTAACATATCGCGTTTCGGGGTGATCCTTCCCCCGCAAACGCGAACAAACCCTTTATGCTCTGGCTTTTGCCTGTAGTCCTGCCGCGGTTATACCCCAAAGCCGCCGCTGGCGAAAACCCGATAATTGTGCTATCATAGATGCTGATATGTTATTGTTTCATAAGCATATCGAGATTACGGACAAGCAAAGGAAATGCACAACCATGCAGGGTTATCGCCGACACGCGGTATTTTATAGCGTCATGCGCTGGCTGTTGAGTCCCTGGCTCAAAGGGTATTTTCATCTTGCAGCGGAACCCGCTCCTGCGGTTCCCGCGCCTTATCTGGTCATCGCCAACCACACCACAGATTTTGATTCGCTTTTTGTTGCGCTCAGTTTTCCGCAACAGATGTATTATGTCGCCAGCGAGCACATCTTCCGTTCGCCCTTCCTGCGGCGCTTCTTTGCCTACATGCTCGCGCCGATTCCCAAACGCAAGGGCGGCGCGGATGTGAGCACCGCCATGCAGATGGTGCGCAGGCTACGCGCGGGGCATAACATTATGCTGTTTGCCGAAGGCAACAAGAGTTTTGACGGACTTCCCTGCCCCATCCACAGCGCAACGGCAGGGGTGGTAAAAGCTTCCGGCGCCACGCTGATCACCTACCATTTTGGAGGTGGGTATTTTACCCATCCGCGCTGGGCGCGCACCCTGCGGCGCGGTAAGGTCACCGGGCGCATTGTGGGCGTATACACACCCGAAACGCTGGCCACTATGACCGAAGCGCAGATCAACACACTAATTACAAACGATATCGCCGAGGATGCCTATGCCCGCCAGCAGGCAGAAAAGATACACTATCGCGGCAAAAGGCTGGCGGAGGGCATTGAAAACGCGCTCTACCTGTGCCCGGCGTGCAAGGGCATCGGCACCATCCAGAGCAAAGGGAATGCTTTTGCCTGTACCTGCGGGCTGCATGGCCGCTACCTGGACACAGGGTATCTGGAAGGAGAAACCCTGCCCTTTGATACGCTCACCGCGTGGTGCGCCTGGCAGCGGGGCGAGCTTGCCGCTATGCTACAAACGCACAGCGAAACAGCGCCGGATCCCACCGCCGCCCGGGATGGCATGCGCAAGGCAGCGAGCAGTAAGGCGGATAACGCAAACGAAGCAACTACAACGTCTGCCCCCAACATGCTGGAAAGCGCTCCCACGCAAGACGCTGCTTATGCAGGGAACACAGTCATTGCGGCACAGGCCACCGCGCTTGCACCCGCAAAGCAACAAATGCGCGTTGCCGAGCATGCGCCAGCGCCTTTCACGCCGCCGGATACGGGCGCGCCTTCCCCGATGGTGGCAGCCAACGCCGATTCAGCCGAAGCCATCCCGCCCACAACGCTGCTTTGGGACGCAGGGCAGACCCTGCTGCGCATCCTGCCGGATCACAGCGCTGAAGTGGCCGCGCAGGGCACGCTGTCCCTTACGCACACAGGGCTGTATTGCGGCACGTTCCATTGCCCGCTTTCGGCGCTGCACGGGCTGGAGGTCTACGGCAGAAGCACCATCGTATTTTCGGACGGCGCGGGCAACCGTTACCAGGTGCGCTCCCAAACCGAGCGCAGCGGGCTGAAGTACTTTGAAGCTTATCATTTCCTGAAAGGAAGAAGGGATTAACCATGGATTACTCTGCCGCAAACACAGGCCTATGGAACTTCTTCATCCAAATGGGCATCATCGCGGGCATACTGCTGCTCGCCAATGCGCTCATCCGCAAAAGCGCGTTCATCCGCAAAAGCCTGATCCCCACCTCTGTGCTGGCAGGCTTTGTGCTGCTGGCCATCAAATCCCTGGGGATTGTCAATATCCCCGCGAATTTTCTGGAGATGGTCACCTACCATGGCATCGCGGTTGGCTTTATCGCGCTTTCCCTGCGCACCATCAGCGAAGGGCAGCGCGGCGCCAAAGGCGCGGGGCTGCGAAGCGGCGCGGTGATCATCAGCACCTACCTTGTACAAGCGCTGGTTGGGCTTGGCATCTCCATCGGCGTAGCGGTGCTGGGCATCCCGGGTTTTTTCAAAGCCGCTGGAATTCTACTGCCCATGTCCTTTGGGCAGGGTCCCGGGCAGGCCAATAATGTTGGCATCACCTATGAGGCGCTCGGGTTTGCGGGCGGCCAATCCTTCGGGCTTTCACTGGCGGCGGCGGGGTATCTGTGCGCATGCATCGCCGGTGTTATCTACATTGCCTACCTGACCAAAAAGGGGCGGCTCGTCCGCAAGGAACAGGCGCGGCTATCCGGATCGGTCACGGTGGATCAATTTCAGGATCGAGGGGAGATACCGCTCTCCGAATCCATGGACAGGCTTTCGGTGCAGGTGGCGCTGGTTTTGCTCGCTTACCTGTGCACCTACCTTGTAACGCTGGGGCTCACTTCGCTGATCGCAACGATCGCCCCCGGGCTTTCCCGTACGGTTACCCCGCTTTTGTGGGGGTTTAACTTCATCATCGGTTCCATGCTGGCAATGCTGTTCAAGGCTGTGCTAAATCTGCTACGCAAGACGCACGTCATGACGCGCCAATACCAGAACAACTACCTGCTCAGCCGCATATCGGGCATGGCTTTTGACCTGATGATTGTCGCGGGCATCGCAAGCATCGATTTTCATGACCTGCGCGGCCAGTGGCTGCCGTTCCTCATCATGGCGGTGACGGGCGGCGGGGTTACCTTTGTGTACCTGCGCTGGCTTTGCACCCGCATCTACCCCGCCTACCGTGATGAGGGTTTCCTTTCCATGTACGGCATGCTTACGGGTACCATCAGCTCCGGCATTCTGCTGTTGCGTCCGGTGGATCCAAACCTTGAAACGCCCGCGGCCAACAACCTTGTGCTGGGCAGCAGCTACGGCATCGTGCTAGGCGCGCCGATGCTCATCTTCATCGGGCTGGCGGCAGAATCAACGCAGATGCTGATGGTAACCGTGGGGCTGATTGTGCTGTATCTGGCGGGGCTTTTATGGTTCTTGCTGCATCGGCGCAAGAAGGCGTAGGAGCGGTACCGCAGCGGGGCATCACATCTAGCGCAAGGAGTAACGCGCAACCGCAGCGTTACAGCAGGCAGCCATTGAGATGGAAGCCTCCGTGATTCGCATGACAAAATGGGCGGTATCAAAACGCGCGGCAAGCAAGGAAATCCATTTGCGATTGGGCACAGGCATATGCTCTGCCCCAGGCGAATGAGTCCGATGAGGCAGGCGCGAGAATGCTCGGGTGCTGCGCACGGGCGCTGGTTTCGCCTGCGTAGCCGAGAAGCGTAACCTATGCGCCAAAGCGCTGCATGGGTACATTGATGGCAAATGGTTTGCGGGAGCGGCAACAGGGTTTTTTTCGGCGATGAGTGGTCTTTAGGTTCGCCTGATGTGGCAGTGCGAGCGGGGCTTTTGACACGCAAATGGTGGGCAAAAAATCCGGCTAGAAATTCTTATGACTCATCAAGTTCGCACTTGCATTTTTGATCATTTGCTGTTATAATTCCATACGTTTGAGCCGAAGTGATGGAATGGCAGACGTGACGGACTCAAAATCCGTTCCCAGCGATGGGGTGTGGGTTCAAGTCCCACCTTCGGCACCACGACGTATACCACCTATTGATAAAGGAGACTTTATCGGTAGGTGGTTTTCGTTATATGAGGAAAGTGTTGTGTGGTAAGGGTTTTGATGTCCTTGCAGCTCTTCGGATGGAAGGAATAATGAGCAGAGACTAGGCATTTTTAGCGCAAGATGCAGAGTAACGGGCAAATGCGTCGGAGAATCGTTTGACTCTTGGGTTAGGGTGTGCATTTTGCGAGTGGGGTGTGCATTGGGTTGCTAAATAATCGGTTTAACACGGGGATTTGTTATATACTCGGTTTAAAATATACCCTGTAATCTGGACAGTTAGCCGGTGCAGAAATCCCGTAACATGGACACACATAGGTGCACGGAACCTGTTTCGTGGACACATGCAGGTGCAAGGGTGGATTTCTGACGACCTGACATGTATACTGCTTACAGGAGGACGTTATGGCTAGATTTTATACTGAAGACGAAATCAGACGACTTGAAGCAAATCCTTATGTCATCAATGTTACGGATCGATTTGTTAACTTCACAGCCGAATTTAAGCAAATATTCTACAGTCGATACAAGGAAACCAGAAAACCAAAGCGTATCTTGGAGAGCCTGGGCTTCGATATTGAGCTGCTCGGCTATGCCAGAATACACAGCATTACCATGCACGTCGTCAAGGAGTATGAGACACGAGGTTATTTTTCGGATTTGAACATGCGCCAAAGCGGAGAAATATCTCCCGAATCAGCATCTGCTTACAAAATACAGTATCTTGAAAAAGAACTCGCCCGAGCAAAGCAAGAGAATGAGTATCTAAAAAAAATCTCATCAGTGTCCAAGAAGGGAATTCATCGATGAGTACCCCTGAAAGCGCTAAATATCAAATCATCCGTGAAATGACAACACGCGACAACAACCTCATGAACATCAAGTGGCTGTGCGAAGCCGCCGGTGTTTCTCGTTCAGGCTACTACAACTGGATTGCCCACGAGGATGCTCGTCATGCACGAGAAGACTGTGACCGTGCAGATTTTGCATTGATTCTTGCCGCCTACAACTTTCGTGGTTACGCTAAAGGTGCGCGGAGCATCTATATGCGGCTCCTGCACCAGGTCCCGCCGATAGTAATGAATCTGAAGAAGATCCGCCGTCTGATGGGAAAATACGGGCTGAGATGCCCCATCCGAAAAGCGAACCCATATCGAAGAATGGCAAAAGCGCTCAAAACAAGCAATGTCGCGCCCAATCTGCTAAACAGGGAGTTTCGGGAGCATGGCGAAAGAAAGGTTCTGCTTACCGACATCACATACATCCTCTATGGTGGCAGTCAGCGTTGCTATATGTCCACGATTTTAGACGCGTACACAAAGGAGCTGCTAGCCTATATGCTGAGTGAGTCGCTGGCGGTAGATTTCGTGTTACTGACCGTGGAATTATTACTGAGAGAACACGCAATCTCACTGAACGCTGAAACCTTGATCAACAGCGACCAAGGTTTCCATTATACCAGCTACAGATTTATTCAAATCGTAAAAGATGCCAACCTGCGGCAATCCATGTCCCGCAGAGCGAATTGCTGGGATAACGCTCCACAGGAAAGCTTTTACGGTCATATGAAGGATGAAATCGACATCAGCGAATGTATCTCGTTTCCAGAAGTAAAGGCAATCGTTGACGACTGGGCAGACTATTACAACAACGACCGACCACAGTGGGGTTTAGCGATGCTTACTCCAAACGAGTACTACCAATACGTCTGTACAGGCGTCTACCCTCTTAAAGATATCGAGCACAGAAAAACGAAAACCGATTAAGGGGGGCTCTGCCCCCTGACCCCCGAGGTTTTGCGCTTTGGTTTCCATGAGGGCGACACGCTGTAGCAGAAAAAAGAAAGCGGCACAACATTTTGCGCCGCCCTCCCGCAAACCTAGCACGGCGCTCAGGTCGCTCCTCAGCGTTGCCCTATCCTCCGTACCAGTAAAGCAATACCAGTATACCATGATTGTTCAACTATTTCGTTAATGCACCCTCAAAATGTCCTTGACTTAGGGTACACAATAGTTTATATAACACCATTAAAGCCTACGTGTTCCAAGCTTTATATATCAGCATTGTTTGATTGAAAGTAGCTCTCTCTCATACTCCGTTGCCCATGGATATCCTTTTGGGTACGGGTCACTGTTCTGCTTGATGCAGGGTCTTTCCTTTACTCATGTTATTTTCCTGATGTTCTTTACCGAACAGCGGGAAATGAGTTTGGGTTCGATCTTCATGCTCACGACCTCTGCATTTTCCATGCCGGCGCGCTTTATCCAGTTAATCAGCGTATGGATCGCCGTAACGGTTATGCCGCCCACGGGCTGCGCGATGGCGGTTATATCGAAGCTTTGCACCCAAGGCACATCATCGAACACAACAAGACTGATATCATTTGGCACATGCAGCCCAAGCTGATGGCATACCGCAAACACATCCAAGCCAAACGTGTTGGTACCGGCGACGATGGCGGTTGGGCGGCATCGCTCGATCACGTTGCGCACCTCGATTTTGATATCCTCGTTAGGCTGAAATTTGAGCATCAGATTCTTTTTGATGGGGATATGCGCTTCGTTCATTGCGGTCATATATCCATTTGTGCGGTTGGGGGAGATGTCCGAATCGACGCCCAGCATCAAAATATCGGTATGCCCGTTTTGGATGAGGTGTGATGTAGCCAGATAGGCGCCGCGCTCATCGTCAACCACGATGGAGTTGAGTTCCTCGTATGCGCGGCGGTATAACTGCAAAATCGGTATACCGTTGCCGTGCAGGCTGTGGATGTAGGATTCATTCTCGTTGCTGACGGGGGTAAAAATGATCCCCGCAACGCGCGATGCGAGCATCATTTTCAGATTGGAAAGCTCGGTGGCCCCGTCCTCGTTGCTGTATCCTAGCACAACGGTATAACCGCTTTCTTTGAGTTCCTGAATCATTTCCATTAAAACCATTGAGAAAAATGAGTTGCGGATATCGCACACAATTACACCAATCGTGTTGGTTGTGCCTGTACGCATGGATTGTGCGTTTGCGTCAACAACATAACCAAGGCTGTCGGCGATGGACAGAATCTTCGTTTTCATATCTTTCCCGATGTATCCAGAGCCCTTCATCGCTCTTGAAACGGTTGCGCTGGATACACCTGCGGCCTTGGCGATATCTTTCATCGTTACCATGGAATCTCACCTCATGTACATAATATACACAATATTGCTGTTGGTTGTCAATCGGAATGTCGTTCTCGTTACATGAATGTGAAACTAACAACACAAAAGATACATAGTGTTGCAGAATCAATATGAAAAATAGGTCATAATTGGTGGTATATATCAGCATATGGAGCATTCCGAACCAAAAATTACTGTTGACAAAAAATTAAACAGATGATAATATGAAATTGTAAAAGTAATCGTTATCACATCGACTTACCACTGAAACGAGCTTCGCTTGGTTTGCGGAGTTTGTAATATTATTTTGGAAAGGTAGGAACACTCAATGAAGAAGGTGCTCAGTTTCATTCTCGTATTGTCGCTGCTGATCTCCATGGTGATCGTTACAACCGCGCAGGCAGCCGATACCAACAAGTTCGTTGTGTTCACCACTAACTGGATTGTGAAGGACAACGCACGCATTGACGAGTACAAAAAGATTATCAAGGAAAAGTTTGGCAAAGATCTTGAAATTATCAACCCGCCCTTTGCGGAGGCGGCCGAGAAGCTCAATATCATGTTGGCTAGCGGCGAGCAGATCGACGTAATTTGGAAGTCCACCCCCGGCGATATGCTGATGCTGGCGGAAAAAGATCTGCTCTATCCGCTGGAGGATATGCTCAAGGCTTCCACGACACTTACGCCGGATCAGTGGTCCGGTTGGGACTATCTGAATCCCGTCATCTATGATGGCCATGTCTACGCGTTGCCGCTCATGAAAGCTTCGGCATATATTCCCACCATTAACAAGGCGTGGCTTGACAAGCTTGGCTTGCCCATTCCCAAGACGTTTGCCGAACTGGAAACCACCCTGCGTGCCTTCAAAGAGGCGAAACTGGCGGGGGATGCAACCATCCCGCTTGCGCATCAGTGGTCCTACTGCGATCATGTGGCCAGCTTCCTTGGCATGTTTGGCTTGCCCGGGCCTAATGTATACATGGAAAACGGCAAGCGCGTGCATCCTTGGTTAACAGCCGAAGCGGCTCAGGGGTTGACTTGGTTGCAAAACATGTATAAGGAAGGCATAATGGATTCGGAGTTCCCCACCGCGCAGGAAGAACCCATGCGCCAGAAGGTTATTTCGGGCATGGTAGGATTGTTCTTTGATTGGGCGGGTTCCAACTACGATATGAACGCCAAGGCTAAGGAGCAGGGCACCCTTTGTAATATGGTTGCTATGCCCGCGCTGGCCGCCATTGAGGGCAAACCCGCTTATATCACGGGCAATACCATCTGCATGTGGATGGTTCCCAAGACTGCGGCGGATCCCCAAGCATCGTTCGACCTGATCTCTTACTGGTATTCCAAGGAAGGCGCAGAGAAATTCTCGCTGACTGAAGGTTACGATTACAAAGTGGTTGACGGCAAAAAGATCGGCGACCCGGTCAACGGCAACTTTGTGGTGGACGTTTCCAAAACCGGTACGTTGGTTAAAGCGCTTGAAAGCACAGGGCTGGATGCAACACAGGAAAGCATCGACGGCGCTGCGGTGATGGACGCTCAGATCATCTTCCCCAGCCCGTTGCCCGGCATTGGTGACGTGCAGGATATTGCGCGCCCGCTGGTTCTGCGCTGTATCACCGGGGAACTGACTGTGCAAGCGTTCCAGGACGAACTCCGTACCGAGCTGCTCGCTAAGGGGCTTATCGACTGATTGTTGTAAGAACGGTCATGGGAAGCGGCGGGCTTTGGCCTGTCGCTTCCCATGCGGTTCCTCCGGCCGGAGGGAAACGGAAAGTGTGGGGTAAGGTATGATGCATTCCCGGATACGGCTGAAGAAAGCCGCCAGCAACCTTGCGTTGTACAGCATGTTGCTGCCTACGTTGATTTATCTGGTTGTGTTTGTGTTCTATCCTTTAGCCAAGGGCATCCCGATGTCGTTTCAGAACTTCTCCTTCGTGGGTGCCAGCAAATGGGTTGGCATGGCGAATTATATCAAGATGTTCAAGGATGCCGAGTTCTGGCGCGCGTTTAACAACACAATGTATTTTGCATTCTGGAACACGGTGCTTGGGGTGGTGTTGCCCTGTGCGCTATCGATTATGCTAAGCGAGTTTCAATCCCCCAAGCTGAAAAGTTTTACCCAGACTGTGCTGTACCTGCCCAACCTTTTTTCTTGGGTGGTTATTGGCTCAACGTTTATGCTGCTGCTTTCGCCCACGGTCGGTGCGGTGAACTATATCATCAAGTTGTTCGGGTACGAACCCATCTACTTTTTTGGTAAAACCAATATTGCCAGACCGCTGATTCTTTTCATCAATCAATGGAAAATCACAGGGTTCGGCATCATCATTTACCTGGCCGCGCTGGTTTCCATTTCCCCGGAGCTGTATGAAGCGGCCTCCATTGATGGCGCGGGACGCTTTCAAAAAATACGCTTAATCACAATCCCTTCTTTGAAAAATACAGTAAAAGTGATGATTATGCTCAATGTTATGGGTATGTTCCTGCTGTTTGACCCGATTTATGTGCTCGGCAATCCAATCACACAAAGAGAAACAGACGTGCTGATGACATACATCTACCGAACATCCATCACCAAAATGAATCTTTCCTATGGTGCAACCGTATCAGTGTTTATCTCTCTTATCGCGCTGACTGCCACCCTGATCGTGAAAAAAATCTCCCGCTTTGGGCTGGAAGAAATGTGAGGGTCGGCATGAAGACGAGAGAGAAAATCGGTGGCATCCTGTTTGATGTGTTCAGTTATACGTTTTTTGGATTGTTTGTATTGTCGATCCTGTATATCTTCTGGAATACGTTTGTGATGTCCATTTCACCGGAAGTTGAGAATACTTCGCTAGCAATCCGAATCTGGCCAAGCACGCTGGATTTTAGCAGCTATCACGAAATTTGGGTCGCCAACAAGCTGAGCGGAGCCTTCTTCATCACTGTTTACATTACATTGCTTGGCACACTGCTACACGTCCTATTGTGTTCCATGGCCGGTTACGCGCTCTCCCGGCCGGGGCTTCCCTATAAGAACTTCATCCTGGGGATGATTCTTCTGTCGATGATCATCCCCGGACAGATGATTATGGTTCCACTCTTTGTTGTGTATAAAAACCTTGGGCTAATCAATCAAATACAGGCACTGATATTCTCTGGGTTGGTTTCCGGCTTTGCCATCATTGTGATGCGGAATTTTTTCCTGGAAACCCCCTACACAATCGCCGAGGCTGCAAAAATCGACGGCGCGGGCGAATGGAGGATCTTCCTGCGGATCTTCCTGCCAATATCGTTGCCGGGGTTGGCCACGATAACGCTTTTCCAGATTGTGGCGAAATGGAACACTTTTTTTGACGGGGTGCTCTTCATCAATGATGCGGCAAAACAGCCGTTGCAAGTGGTTTTACGGTCGATTGTAGCTGCGCTGACAAACCCCACACCCACCGGCAGCACTGGCGCGGCCTCCATGTACGGTAAAAACATGCAATCCGCGGCAATCATCATTTCCATATTGCCCCTTTTGATAGCATACCCCTACATGCAACGTTATTTTGTCAAAGGCATGATGGTTGGCTCCATTAAAGATTAAGGATGGTCAATATGCTTCGCTACCGAGAACAACATAGGGTCTGTTGTGATGTGATTCCCTATTTTTGGGATGGGCAATATCACCTGTTTTTCCTGAATGGTTATGCAGATGATTCCGGCTGGAGCCGCTCCCAGACGCCTTGGAGCCATCTGGTGTGCCAAAAAATCGATCAACCCATGAAGCTCACGGATGCTATTGAGCCAGGCGTGCCTAGCAATATGGATGGTCATGCGTGCTTCACGGGCTCAATCCTCTGTCACGAGGGTCTTTGGCATATCTTCTATACGGGGTTTGCCCCCTTGCGGATAGATGGGCGGGAACACATACTCCATGCCACCTCGGTTGATGGCGTGCATTTTGAAAAGGACACATCGTTTAAGCCGCTCGCGCCGGATCATCACTACTACGGCGCCGACGAGGATTTTCGCGATCCGTTTGTCTTCTGGAATGAGCAGGAGCATTGCTTTTGCATGACGGTAACAGCAGGGGCTTTCGAGCCTATATCAAACTGTCAGCGCGGTGTGATCGGGTTGCTGATCTCCGATGACCTATGGCATTGGCGCTATGCGCCGCCAATCTATGAGCCGGAATCTTACATGCCAATGGAATGCTCGGATTTGTTTTTTGAAAACGGCGTCTGGTACATGCTTTTTTCGCAATACATGCACACGGAATATCGTATGGCAGATTCGATTTTTGGACCATGGCGCAGGCCTAAGATACCCTGTTTGGACGGCGGCGCGATGGCGTTTTATGCAGCAAAATCGTTGTACGATGGCAAGCGCCATCTCTTGTACGGCTGGTGTGGCACCTACGAGGGCGGCACCGATCGGGCGGCATGTCAATGGGGCGGCGATATCGTATCGCCACGCGAGCTGTTTGTTGGTGAGGATCGCGAGCTTTCCCAGCGTTTCCCCGAGGATTTATTCTGCGCATATCGGAAGCAGACACTGGTTCCCCACACGATACTTGGTGAATGGCATCAGGACAAATCAGCTTTTGCCTGTATGCCGAAAGCCGGGCTTTCTGTTTTGGCGCTGGACAGCACAACGCAAAACAGACGCGTTGAACTGGATATCACAACAGATGGTCAGGCAGGGTGGCTTTATGTTTTCCTCTGCGCTGCAAACGATCTTTCGACCTATTATACGCTGAGGATCGATACGGCTACGCGCGAAGTGTGCATTTTGCGCAATGGGTATCGCGACAGCGTGTACGGATCGATCATGGATGGCATTCGCATTATGGCAACACATGTGCTGGCAGACATGACGAACGCCTATCATATTGAGCTACTAATTGGGGCGCAGATTATGGAGTCTATCACGAACGAACGGGTAGCTCTAACCGCGCGCCTACAGGATTTTGCCGACGGTGCGCTGTGCATCGGTTGCGAACATGTAGGCGCAACGTTTCATGCTCGCCTGTATGAAGCAAATTGCGTTGTCGATCCTATCAACTGAAAATGCCTGAAACCACCCAAATGAATTTGTGGAGGAAAACATGATTCATTATAAATCGAAGGAATGGTATATCGGGGATGTTCATCCGTTTTACCATAACGACAGGCTATACTTGTTTTATCTAAAACCCAACGGAATCACCCGCTGTGATGCATGTTTTGACGACCCGGAAAAGGTGGTGTGCAACTCTACGGTACTGGCCGTGACCGATGACTATATCAACTTTGAGGAACACCTCATCAATGGGATCATTGTCAACATTGTTGAAGTGGATGGTATATTTTACACCCGTTATAACGACAAGGCTCACGCGTTTGAAAGCACTGATTTAGTGCGCTGGAAACAATCCGAAAAATATCCGATTTCCTTGGATAATCATTTGTTCCCCGCGGGAGCCCGCGACTATGCCTTGTTTTATGACGCGGATGCTGGGGGCATGCGCGTGACGACCAACGCCTATTTTACCAATGAGCACAACGGCTGCGGAACCGGGCTTGAGTGTGCAGTGGGTATCAGTGGGGTCATTCCTCGGGAGGGAGATGGGAACGTAGAACAACGCGTGTTGTATCCCCTTGAAAACCGTGGGCGCAATATCATGCTCTCGGCGGAGCCGGAGTGCAACCAGATGCTGAAAATTGGCAAGCGGTGGTACCTGTTCACCAGCCTTGCCCGGCAAACAACACACTGGGTAGGGCCGTTGTCATACTGGATTGGAAACGAGAACACGCCCATTGACAGTGAGGAGTATACCCACAAGCGGGAATATCGGCTTGATGGGGAGGATTTATGTGCCGCCCAAGTGGCTCCATATGGCGATAAATTCTTCAAATTCGGCTGGATTCCAATGTCCTATCATAATCAGGAATGGGGCGGGCATCTGAATCTGCCCCATGAAGTTTATCAACTCGCAAACGGCAAACTAGCGTGTCGCCTAGCGCCCGAATTTGCGAAAAGTATAATATCAGAAGAAGTATCCCAGACAATCGTCCTAAATCCCTCCACATTTTTTGGGCCAGTGGCATACGCTAACGAGCGAATGCAACAGTACGGTGTCGAAGCCAGGCTTGACCTTTCCGCCGCCGACAGGGCCGGGTTTGTGCTGGACGATCGAAACGGAATCCATGTCGAGCTTTGCCGTGAATCTGGTTTGATGTCTGTGAAAAGAAAACTTCCGGGTGCGGCGGACTATGTGTTCGCTTCGCTTGAAATCGAACCTGGCGAGTGGTGCGGGGATGCAATACTGCACGCCATTTACGACGACGATATCGTAGAGGTGTTTTTGAATGAAAAGTACGCGCTCTGTGCTCGCACTGACAACAACAACAAAAACGTGAAAGTGGGCGTATTCGGAAACGGTACGGTAAAGGAATTCTCAACCTACAAGCTGAGAAAGCCCACAGGGTACACCTTGTCTATGGATCTGATGTAACGGAATGTCACGAAATACCCTATTGTGATATACAGATCAGTCGATACAACCTACGGCTGTCCAACCCGCATTATCTATGCGCCAAAACTGCGTAGAACAACAAAATATATTTGACAGGAAAACAGTATTTGGATTTTCTATTTTATCTATTAACTATGCTGTCCGCATTAACAACATCGAATTTCTTTAATGTTTACTTTCTGCAGATATCTTCTGCTAATCCAACATCGTCAATTGCATAAACTAATGGACCTGTTGACAAAGTCGATTTTTGAGGAATATCTAAAACCGGAGCAGATTAAAACCCTTGTTTCATAAGCTTCTTAGCATTAACAATTCCGCTAGTACGAGGTAAATTTGACTTTGTCAACAGGCCCACAGATATATACTGTCGTGCTCATATTTTTCTCCTAGATAATTTTCTTCACGGGATTTTTCTCATTGGACGTTGGTTGTCAAATGATTACTACGGTTTCGTTATTATATGGTATTTTTGCTTTCTCAACTCAAAAGCACGCGTTCCTCCTTCAAGAATATCACAAATATGTTGTTGAATTCCCTGCCCACCTAAAATTCCCATGATCGGGTTGCCGTCTGAGCTTGTGGCTTTTGTATCGTTTTCTATTGCACCAGAGCGGTACTCAAACCGTCGCTTGCTATTAGGCGTGTTATTACCGTGTTGATTAGCAACAATAACTTCATCTGCATCAGCACCGACAACAATATTCGCATTATGTGTAACGATAATAATTTGTCTGTCTTTCTTCTTTTTACTAATAAAGGGTATCAATTCGTCGAAGATAGAACGATTATCAAGGTCATCTTCAGGTTGGTCGATTAGAATTGGGCATTTACTCTCTGCAAGTTCGATCAGTAACTTTAATAATACAAGAGCTTTTTTCCCTGGCGACATAATATCAATCAAGTCACCACCCATTGTTACTTTATATTTGATTTCATACCAATCATCAAGAATATCACGAATAACATTCTCAATAGTATTCCCCTTTCTGACTATGAGTTCTGAAGATAATGTTTTATCTACGAGCTCGCGGATCTTCACTTCGGTATAATTATCTTCGGTAAAGTCATCTACAGCAATGATATCTTTAAATATAGTTTGTCGAGTGTCAATGGTGTTTTTCAGCTTTTCAATGAAAGCATCTCTTTTGAAAGGGACATCCACAGAAAACTGCAAATCATCCATTTTCAAGGCAGCATTTCTGTTTACAGCCTCTGCAAATGAAGAATGTCGCTCCTTGAAATAGCGCATGGAGCCGACAACAGTGCTAAGCAGCGCTGCTTTATCCTTTTCATGATCCTCCTTTTGCTTATCTAGCTTATTGAACTGATTTAGTTTACCAGATTCATTTCTCATTCTCTCGGAAAGCTCAGCAATAGCTTTATTGCTCTGGATTTTTTCACGTAAATTCGACTCTATGCCTTTCTGCTTCTCGCTTTCTTCGCTCTTAAGCCTGAGTTTCTCCTGTATGGCCAGTATGACTTTGTCCCTTACACTGAGCCATTCACTATTTGCCCTACTTACTATTCTTTGTTGAGCTTCATCAATTTGGGCTTTTGTTTCATCAGAAAAAGAATATACTATTCGCTTTGGTTCAAGAATTGAAGAGATTTGAGCTAATGCCTCAATTTCTCCCCCTAGAAGCTCAATTTCTGTGTGAAGAGTTGTTATTTGTATAGAGGCTTTTTCATATGATTTTACCTCATCCTTTGTTAAGGATGACTCTAAAGTAAGTTTTTCTTTTTCTTTTATTAGTTTGGCAAGTTCCTCTTCAATACCATGTCTATCTCCAAGCTCCTTCATTTGCTGAGTTAATCCACTAATTGATCGAGAAAGTTCAAGCAGGTCAAGTATTGATTTACCTAGTTCAGCTTTATAATTTTTGATATCATCATTCGAAGTGGCATAAGATTTATGGGCTTCCGCATTGAGCAGGACAATATCTTGGATAATTACATCAATTTCAGTTTTCTCCGTCTGTTCATCACACAACCTATTCAAGTATGTTTGCGGAACATATATGATCTTTCGTGGCGATGCTAAATTATCCTGCCCGGTTTTCCCATCAGCCCAATATACTTCTAACGAGATGCCTGACTTTGTTCTTGTAGGTGATGTTTTATCTTTCTCTAAAACCTGTTGCTTATCAAGTGTGAGCGCAAGGTTATGAAGTAGTATTGATTTTCCGGTAGATTTACCGCCTATAATGCAGTTTAACCTCGGATTAAAGTGTATAGGATATGTTTGAAAGTCGTCATCATTTATAACAACTCTGTCCAACACAAGATAATTGGGCTTTTGTTCGGGTTCAATCTCAGAGATACAGACACGATCTTCAGGCTCATATATTATAGATTTCAAACCATTGAATGTAACATCCGCCTTGATCCAGAGCTTTTCATTGGGTTTGTATTCTCGTGGATCATGATTGTCTGAACAAATAATCAAGGGTCTAATTCCAATTGTTGGAAATACATTTTGTTTATATCCATCAATATCTTCTAGTTTACCCATTTCAAATATGTGGACAGATTCTGCATATTCCTTTTTAACTGCTTGATTGTGAGCTAGTCGATTCGTTATCCTGTTGTCAACTCCATTTGTCTTACTGCCAGCATGTATTGATAGCAAGGCATTATGTTGATTTGAAAATGAGATAATATCATTAAAATCCCAGTAAATTCTATCGTTATCTGCAGTTTCTTTACCTTTCTCTCGTTTGAAAACATTAAAACTCTCAACCAAAACATCAAGATCAATCAAAGGATCAAATATCAGGATAACGTGAATATTTGTGTCACCTTTATCTGTTCTTAGCTCTACGCCCGGAAAAAACACTACGCCGGGTGCTTTTTCACGTAATTTACATATGCGATCTTTATCAATAATGAAGTGATCTGTAATGACTACTGCTGCAATATTATTTTTGACAAGAGTATTTGCCAACAAATTGTCAGCATCATCGGCATTATACTTATAATCGTATGAACTCTTCGTATGTACATGCAAATCCCAACGCCGCCACTCAGAACCTCGCTGATAATCACTCATTTTCTTCCTCCGAAGATTATCGTCTTCGTTATAGTGCTGTAATAACATGACTCACAAGTTTTATTATTGCTATATCAGAAACCGTTGTGCAGATTCGATGCCGAAAGAAATCTCGAGATTGTGTAAGCTGTCTTGGTACATATAATTATCTAGCAATTATTTGGTCGTTATCACTCTCCTGTTTCTTGTGTCGAGTAGAAGCATAATTATTTATATCGGACATCGTGTTGATTGCTCATTGTTACAACGCGAGTTAATAAATGTGATACTAGTATCAATATCTTTCTATCCTTTCAAAACAATATAGAAATTGACTATACGAGCAGTGTCCGGTTTGAATAAAATATGAATCTACAATAACTCCCCAAACCTCTCTTGCTTGGCGACGACTATTAGCAAGTATATTCTATATTATGTCACATCGTTCTTGACATGTCAATTAATGGATATGCTTATATAAGATGACACCGAATATTGCTAATGGTTCCAATGGTGTTAGGAGAAACTTATAAAGCAGCAATGCATTCTACATAGGTGATTCCGGTAAACATGTTCCATTTATTACGTAAAACATCGCACCTCCATCTCGATTCACAGTAACAGTGTCCACCACCGCCACAAACAGCTTGCCATCAAAGGTGTCAATGATCGTCTCCTGCTTGGCGAGAGTGCGGATAAACTTCGCAATCAAATCGCACTTCTCCACTCTCCGCCGACACACTGCCTCCAACTGAACGATCCGCTGAGCCAGCGCGTCGTGTTTGGGGAGGTATCCCTCCTGAAGCGCATCAACCCCGCTCTCCGCCACGCTAGCATGTTCCATAATTGCAATCCGTGCCAACTCCGCAACCCGCTCCTGTTCCTTGCGCAGATCGGCAATCTCCCGTTCCAGCGAAGAACAGTCGCGCAGCGTCTCCCGAGCGATCCGGCAATCCGCAATGACCTGTTCCTTCATCCCCAGCAACCGATTGAACGCCTCCACGAACTGGACGCGGATTTCTTCCTCGGTAACATGCGGCGTCTGGCAATGAGGCTCGTGCTTGTATTTGTCATTGCACCGCCAGATGATCTTCCGGTTCGGACGGTTGCTGTTCCAGACTTTGGGACCGTAGTACCCGCCGCAATCGCCGCAGACGATCTTGCTGGAAAACACGCTACCGCAAGTATTGGGGCGGCTGATTTCCTTACGCCGCGCTATCTCCGCCTGCACTGCGTCAAACTCCTCCGGTTCAATGATCGCCGCATGGCTGTTTTGCACATAGTACTGGGGTACTTCGCCATGGTTCAGCTTCCGTTCCTTCGTCAGAAAGTCTACCGTATACCGCTTTTGCAACAGCGCGTCGCCCTTGTATTTCTCGTTGGTCAGGATGGAGCGCACCGTCGCGACCTGCCAAACCTGAGAACCGCCCGGCGAAAGGATTCCATCCGCCTGCAGCAGCTTGGCGATCATCGACGGGGTCTTGCCCTCCATGAACTGCCTAAAAATGCGGCGAACGATCGCCGCTTCCTCCTTCACGACCTCCGGCAGCCCATCCTCGCCCTTGCGATAGCCCAGAAAATGCTTGTACGGCAAGTTGACGCGTCCGTCGGCCATCCGCTTGCGAACGCCCCAAGTGACGTTTTCCGAGATGGAGCGGCTCTCCTCCTGAGCAAGAGACGACATGATCGTAATCAAAAGCTCGCCCTTGCCGTCGAAGGTGTAGATATTCTCCTTTTCGAAGTAAACCTCGACATTTTTGTCCTTGAGCTTTCGTACAGTGGTGAGGCTGTCCACGGTGTTGCGGGCAAAACGGCTGACTGACTTGGTGACGATGAGGTCGATCTTTCCCGCCACCGCGTCGGAAACCATTTTGTTGAAACCATCGCGTTTCCGGGTATTGGTCGCTGAGATACCTTCGTCCGTATAGACGCCAACGAAAATCCAGTCCTCGCGGCTCTGGATGTACTTGGTGTAGTGATCCACCTGAGCCTCGTAGCTGGTCAGTTGCTCCTCGCTGTCGGTGGAAACGCGGGCATAGGCGGCCACCCGACGGCACTGAACGCCAGTAGACGCTTTGGCGGATATGCGGGCAATGCTGGCGGGGATCATCGTAACTTCAGGCATGTGCATTCCTCTTTCCGGCAGCCGCTCGTGCTTCCGCTTTCATTTCATCCGTCCAGCTTACCGATCGGGAGGGGTGATGCCAGACAGTGCGCCGTTCGGTACCGTCGTGGAGCTTGAAAAGCAACTGACCATCCGAGGGCACCAGAATCTCGGCGACGGTTTTGCGAAAAGCGTTCTCATCAAAGACTGCCAACCCCAAGATTTCACAGCATTGAACGATCAGAATGTCTTCCGGGATCCGTTTCGCGTCGCAAAATTGCTTGCCTTGATTGACGTATGTCGGACAGGCCCAAGATTGTTTTGCATATTTCGAACCCCCGTTGGCGACCTTGCGGTGAAAATACCTGCCGCAACGCTGACAACGAATAATCCCGGAAAAGACGCTGGTGGATTGTGCCTGCTTCCCGCTTTTCTGAGAAGCCCGTACCGCGATTTCTCGCTGTACCGCTTCGAAGGTAGCCTCGTCGATGATCATCTCGTGGTGGTTCTTCACGAGGAATTTCGGCATTTCTCCCCGATTTGGCTTGGTTTGCTTCGTGATATGGTCGGTGATAAAAACCTTCTGGAGCAACAGATGCCCCGCGTACTTTTCATTGCGGAGCATCTGCATGACGCTGGTCTCCGTCCAACGTCCGCCGGTTCGGGTGGGAATGTTCAGCGCGGTTAGCTTGCGCATGATCGCGTTCTTCCCAAGCCCGGACAGATAATCCGTGAAAATCATTCGCACCACGTCAGCTTCCTCGGGAACAATGGTGTAGACTTCCTTGCGGCAGCGGTAGCCGTAAATCCAGATCGTTGTGGCTGGCTTCCCTTCGTGGTAATTCTTCTGAATACGCCACTTCTGGTTTTCGCTCGCCGAGAGGCTTTCTTCCTGAGCAAAAGAAGAGAGGATGGTGAGCAACAGCTCGCCATCCCCGTCCGTCGTGTGAATATTCTGTTCCTCGAAGTATACATCCACATCCATGGCCCTGAGTTCCCGAACCGCGTCCAGCAGATCCAGCGTATTTCTGGCAAACCGGCTGATCGACTTGGTAATGATCCGGTCGATCTTCCCCTCGCGGCAGTCACTAAGCATTTTCTGATACGCGGGTCGGTTGCCCTTGGTGCCGGTCAGCGCTTCATCCGCGTACATCCCGGCGTATATCCATTCCGGATTTTCCAGGATGAGATTCTGGTAGTAGTCCACCTGTGCCGCCAGCGAGTGGAGCATTGCGTCCTTATCACTGGATACTCTGGCATAGCCCGCAACCTTGGTCAGTCTGAGCGCCTGGGTGTGCTGTATCGGAACCCTTGTAATGATTCGCTCCATGCCGATTCCTCCCTTCGGTCATGGTATATTCGCTCTGAAAGCCAGAATTATCAAGGGGTTTGACGATATATACTGTTGTTTGATAGCCCATAGCGTTCCGCCATCTTAGCTTCCAACAACCGAAAATCGTCTTCCGTGATCCAGCCCTGACGAACCCATGTCCGAAAGACCGCCAGCGCCGCGCTGTAGTGCAGAATACGGTTTTCCTTATCCATCTGTTCCCTCCCTGCGCGTCAGTTTGGCTCTAGCTCTAGCGCTGCAGATACGGGAGCAATACATTCTTGTTTGTTCCCCAATGACGAAAAATGTTGCGCCACAGAAACCACAGGCAATCTCTCGCACTTTACGCTTCGCGCCTGCTTCTGGGTGCACGTTCCACCAAGTGATGCGACAATGATCGGAGCAGAATTTGCGTTTCTTGGCGCCGGGCGTATGGTGAAGCATTACACCACAGTGCAAACAGGTGTTCTCCGGATGATAAGTCGGAGTTTCGATTTTATCAGGATGCCTGCGGCAAAAGGATTGCACAGTGTTGATCGAAATTCCAAGCTCCGCAGCTATCCGTTTATATCCAAGACCCTCTGAACGCAATTGTTCCAGTCGCTTTTTCTGCTCATTGGTCATGACTGCAATGCGGCACGGGTGACAGGCCCGACAATTCCATCCGCATCCAGTTGCTGCGACGACTGAAAAGCGATGACTGCGGCTGCTGTCAACGGACCATACACGCCGTCCGCTTTGCCGAAATCAAAGCCCAGCTCAAGCAGCCTTGCCTGCACGGCCAGCACATCCTCGCCCCGAAGCATTGCCCGGCCCTTGGTATAGCGAAGCGTTCTGGCGCCGAGATCGACGATGGGCAGAGTATCGTCTATCGTAGGGATAGGATCGTTGCCATACAGGATGAACGGCAGCTTGTACCAATGCGTCCAGCCTCGCCCGGTTACCTTGGTCTTGACGCAGCCATACGAGAAGCCTTTCCACTCAATGGCATAACCGTTTCCCGCGTAATAGCCAACATGCCCGGATTTGTACAGCGCCAATCCTGCGATCTCCGGCAGCGTCCCAATGGCGCCCCAGTCCATGCCCTTGCTTTTTGCGTAGGTAAACATCCCGTTCGCGCCTTTATCCGGGCAACCATTGGAGCCGTATTTGCTGGTATAGGTGGTCTCCGACCCGATCGCCTCCAGCACCCCGATGCCGCCGCCTGTCCAGGCATACCCCTTCGCGGCGCCAATGCAATCCGCTACGATCTTCTTCGAAGCGACATCCTGCCTGTAACGCGTGGCGCGGGAGGTAGCATACGAGGATGGATATTGGCTGGTTTTTCGGGACAAGAGGCTGCTGGTAGCCTTATAAAGACAGGTGCCGTACCAGTACGGCTGTCCCAACATCATCTCGCAGAAAGCTATGAAATGTTCGTTCGTGAATGGCATTTCTACCCGGTTGCTCTGCTCGCTCATACGAAACCCTCCTTAAAAAGGAAAAGCGGCGGCTTGATTGCCGCCGCCATATCATTGATCTTCCTTGTCGCTGTCCCGGTTATGAAGCTGTTCGAGCACGTCCTTGAGCTTCTGCGGAATCGGAAGACCGAGATGACCCGCGTTTTCCAGCATCGACACGCCCTCGTTGGAGCAATAGAAGAACAGCACCGCTGTGCGCAGTGCGCTGCCGTTACCGATCAGGTAGGTATCCACGATGTGCCCTACGCCGACCAGTACGAAGATCAGTACTTTCTTGGCAATGCCACGAAAACCAACCGCACTGGAAAGCGTCCTGTCTGCGATGGCGCACATCACGCCCGTTACGTAGTCGGCCGCCATCAGCGCGATCAGCGCGTAGAGCAGACCGTCGAAGCCGCCGACAAACCAACCAAGAAACCCACCCACGGCTACCAGCGCCGCTTGAATCCAACCCCAGATTTCCTTCATGATGTTTCCTCCCAGTATAGGTTGTATATGATAAAGCGCCCCTGCTTTCGCAGAGGCGAAAATCGGGAACCCGTTATAGCCCAAGGATTATGGTTTGCAGCTGCTGAATTACAGTCGCCTGCGGTCTGACCGTCGTAATGGGAATCCATGCTGGATCAGGCAGCTTGTTTGCCCACGCCAGATCAAAAGCGTTGATCGCATCCACAACCTGCTCGATCGCCTTGCGTAGCTCCAGCACATGAAACGGCCAGTTCTTAACGGTTGTCTTGCCTGCAATCACGTCCTCCGACCAACTGACTACCGAAAGACCATAGAAGTCGCGGACATTGTTGACAGCAGTACGTAGACTCCTCATGTGCGCAGCCTTGACCTTGGTCACATTGGCTTCGATTCCCTCAAAGGGCGAAGCCAGCACCATAAAGCTTCGCACCACCTCGGGACTGACAGCTTCTGAGCCGCTGTCCACACTGTGGATGGTAACGGTATAGCTGCCAGGCGCGAGCGCAACAGGGGTGTAGATCGTCGGTACCCCGTTGGGCAGAGCACCAGAAGAAGAGAACCGCTCCGGATTGGCAACCGAGTCCTCCCAATCCGCCGTGCCGATCTTCACGCACACCTTCTGCGTCCCGCCGCCCAGCCTTGCGCCGGTCGTGATCAGGAAGCGTGGCGTTGTGGAGTAGGTCTGCCCTACCGCCTTTGGCGCGGTGACCACCGGTACGGTTGGTGGGCTAACCTTGCGCACCACGTTGCTGAGTGCATACGCGGAAATCGCATTCAGCGTATCGGTCACGCTCAGGCGATAGCGTGTCGAAATGCCGGAAACGCTGGATGGCGTGGTTTCATAGGTGCCAGAGGTTGTTGTGGTTGTGATCGTGGTTAGCGCCGCATACGCGCCCCAGGTGACGCTGTCTGCTGAGGTAGCCTGCTGAATGACGACCTGCTTGATCGTGCTGGTGCCAGCCACAATGCCGCTCCATGAAAGGGCTATCGTACCCACATCGTACACAGCAGGGGCTGCTGTAAACACCGTGGGAGCCGTTGGGGGGATGTTTCGCCTGACACTGTTGCTGGACACCAGCCAAGCCGAGTAGTAGGTTTCCCCGGCTGTGCCTTGAATGCGAAGACGGAATCGACGGTAGGTCCCGGATGTGGCGGAGGGACTGACGCTCTGGCTTCCGCTGGTAGCGGTACTGCTCACAACCGCCAGCGCCGTCCATGTGCCCCAAGTGGAGCCGTCTGTGGATTCGCTGTACTGCAGCTCATACGCGGTGATCGTATTGCCCGCGCCATGAGTCGCCCCACTCCACGAAAGCGTAACAGCGCTTTCCGTCAGCGTTGCGCTGAGCGAGAAGGCGGTTGGCAGCCCGCACGGGGTGACGGAACATAGGATGCTGGCGCTGATCTTGATATCCGAGGCGACATCCAGCGCGTCGATCGTTGTGACCCCAAATTGTGTATACGTGCCAATGACACGGGTTACCGTCGGCGAATAACTTCCACTGCTTGCGGTCTGCGTCAGCGTGGCAAGCGTCGCCCACGCGCTCCAGGTGGCGTTGTCTGTGGAGGTTCGGCTGGCGATCGTGAATCCTTTGATTGCGCTGGTGCCCCCGGCTGCCCCGCTCCATGTGAGAGAAATGGCTTCCGTGCTATACACAGCGGGCGTAGCGGTGACGACGGTGGGCGCAGTCGGTAGCGTGTTCCGGCGTACCGAGTTCGTGGTTATTTTCCAGCTGGAATAGTAGCTCGCTCCCGCTGTACCACAGGCTCGCACCTGAAAGCGGCGGTAATATGCACGTGTGGAAGACGGTGCGACCGCGATGCTGCCGCTGGTGGCGGTCGTGGCAACCGTGGTCAGAGCCGTCCATGCGCCCCACGTGGCGTTGTCGCTGGATTCGCTGTACTGTATTTCATACGAGGATATACCGTTGTTGGTACCGCCAGCCGCGCCGCTCCACGATAAGGTTACGTTGCCTTCGGCAAGTGTGCTGCTGACAGAGCAGGCCGAGGGCGCGGTACAGGCCGTCGGGTTGATTTCGTAGTTGAGTGTCAGCGTCCCGGTAATGCCACTGCGCAGGTTGAGGATGTTACCGGAACCGGAGCTTCGTCGCAGGGTGAACGACACAGTGCCGCTCCCTGCCGTCAGCAGGGCGTTACTGTAACCGGTCAGCGTTACTGTTTCCGAGTGCGTGGAACTGTTGGAAGAAAAGGTGCCGGTCGAGCCAGTGCCTGAACCCAACGAGAAATCAAGATACCCAGCACCGGAGTACGTGCGGATACTGCTCAGGTACAGCGTGCCGGACGTGATATACGCCCCGGATACTGTTGCGCCTGATGCCGTGGCGGTGAAAGAAGTCCCCGCTGCCATATCGGTATTGGTCTTGGTAAAACTGCTCAGAGAGTAGGAAATCGAAGGCATCCGATCACCTCTTACTCATACACGGCGGTCACCAGCGAGTTGACCAACCCGCAAAGCGCCGTGTTCAGACGCGTATCCGTAATGTTAAGCGCCGTAACAGCAACAGAACCTTTCGGTACCACAATGTCCGCAATCCCAAGTTCATAGGTATCATTGCTTCGGGTTAGCACAGGCGCCGCCGGAATCTCCGCCGGTGTGCCTGTCAACACCGCCAGATGGATCCTGCGCTCCACGGCGCAAAAGCGCACAACGACCCGGTCGATGCGCGGGTTCACACCGCTGGCCGTGGCGAGATTGAGTGTCAGCGCATCCGTGTTTTCATACGAATACCCGTTGATCCACGCGCTGCCCGCCGCGATGCTGACCGTCATCCCGCTGCCCAGCATGACCTGCAAGTTGGTGCCAGAAGCGTAGAAGATCCCGTTGCTGACCAGTTTGCCGAAGTAGGCGGCGAAGTCCGTAGCGCTGTAGACCCGGTCGCTGCCGGAAGAATTGAAAAACCCGCTCTTTTCCATGATCTCAACCGCCTTTCAGTTTATGGAGAAGGGATAGCGCCCCTTTACCGAACACAATGTTTAGCGTCTGTCCGCTCGCGTCGTAGCTCTCTTCGATCTCCGTGATGCGTGCAGCCAATGTGACGCCCCATTTCTTCGAGAGCACGGTGACCGCTTGCCCCAAGTCGAAGTCGACTTTGTAGCGCAGGTTTCCGTGTGGGTTAATCTCCGCGTCAAAGGAATGTGCCATTGCAAGCTCCGACAGCTTGTTTTGCCCGCGATACAGGAGCGCAGCAGGGTATCCCGCGCCGAAATCCTCCTGCCGCAGGTCTTTCGCATCGACAAAAACTTCCCTTCGTGCTTCTCCGGCGGTTTCCGCTATGGATATCAATACGCGCGAAGCGCCCTCGCCCTCCCCACCAATGAGCGCTGTGTTTGCGTAGTCCGCGGCGCTCTGTGTATAGATCTGCGTTGTCAGGTTTTCGTACTCGCGGGAGAAGACAGCCTGCGAAACCGCGCCGACATAGAGAGTGACCGTTAAGTGTCCAGTTGAGGGGTCAAACACCGTCTTGATGCCTCTGTCGGATGCATCGCAAAGTCCAGTGATCGTATCCATGAGGTTTTTGTAGGATACTTGCGTGTTGACCGTTACGCCAAGGGCAGGTGATGCGAACGCAATCCCGGTAATCTGACGATTGGTGTCGCTGGGCACAATCAGGTGATTGTTGATGAGCTGCAAAGCGCATGCGGACAAGTCCCCGCTGAGCGTTTCCGTACCCCAGATAATGCGCCTCGCTAAAAAGCTGGTCGCAAACCGCCCGCTGACCGTGATCGTTTCATTGTCTGCCTGGTTCATTTCCAGATGTTCAATGATCCCGACTTCCTCATCGTCGCTTTTCCAGAGCAGATTACCCAAAACCAAAAGAGTAATATTGTCCGGGGTAGCAATGGCCTTCAGTTCAAAGGATCCGCATTGGGAATACCGCCGTGCCCAACGCAGGTATTCAAAGGATTCCACAACGCCGACCAGTTGTCGTGTGTTCCCATACACATATAGCTCCACGCTACACCCCCAGAAATTTGGGCCGGTACAGGATGGTGACTTCAAGCAGATCCATGTTTTCAGCGGCGTTGTAACGAAGCAGATTGCGCCTTGGCTCCAACTGCAGGAATACAGAGCTGGTATCCATCAGCGAAAAGGCGTTGCTTTCCGCCTGATCAAACACCCGCGTCACCCGTTTCCCCGCAAAGTGTGTGTACACATGGAGTTCCTCACCAGACTCCATGACCGTGTTCAGGCGAAGCACATCACCGGTATCAAGGCTCATGAGTTCCGGGTTGGTCACGCTTCCCAGCGCCCGAAAGATGATGTGGCATCCGCAGGCGACGTCGCCGATATTGTCCACCGTGATGATCTGGCTGGGCTGCCGAATGCCAAATTCCAGTCCGACACCCGGTATCTCAAGCGGAAAGAGCAGGAGCGGTGACCACATAGCCAGTTCTTCCCGTATCTCCTCCAGCGCTTCAAAGAAAGGCGACGGGCAGAGGAGGCTGATGAAGAAATTCGGTGCGCGCTCGCGGGAGGACGCGGTGAATCCCGCTTCCTCGACCACGCAGGCGATCTGTCGGTTGCGATATACCAGTGTTCCTTGCAGCTTGGGGGTAAACACGCGCAAGAAACGCCTACGTTGATCGTAGGTTTCCGCAATCGTAGGCGTGATAACTGACCCTTCCAGCGTTATGTTTCGCATGTCCATGGCGGAGGAGATGAAAAAAGCGCCGTCCTGTTCGGGCGCTTTGAAGGTGTTCACGGTCTGGCGCACTTTGCCGACGCCGTCGACTCGCGTCAGGAAGAACGGGCGCGTCTGGCGGAGGGTAACGCTTTCGCCGTTTACGTTCGTATACGTTAGCTCCAACGCCGCACCTCCTTAGTATTCGAGCGCCAGCTTGCGTGACAAATTCTTGAATTCGCGCGCGATCTCTTTTTCGGAGAGCGCTTTGGGCGATACGACCGAGATATTCTGCGTGATGCTGGCGCCTGTAGTTGCTGCGCTAGTGCCATATCCGCTTACCCTGGCGTTCATGTCAAAGCTGGTTGGGATGGCATTTTGCATATCTCTGGCCACCCCGGCCATAGCCTCTTCGAAGCCGACCCCGATGCCTTCGCCCATATTGCGCCCGAGTCCGGCAAACAGCGTCGAAGGCGAGTGGATGCCAAAGAAGTTTTTGATGCTGTCGACTACGCCGCCAAAGAAACCAGAAATCTTGTCACGGAGCCACGCGCCTGCGTCCGAGATGCCCTGCCACAGCCCCTTGATCAGGTTGCCCCCCACGGTGGCAATTTGGCTGATAGAGCTTGTAAAGCCGTTGACCAAAGCCGTGATAATCTGCGGCACTGCTTTCACGATCTCGATGATGATAGTCGGCAGGTTCTTGATCAGGGCAACGAACAACTGCACGCCTGCAAGGATGATCTTGTCGATGTTCCCCACAAAAGCCCCCGTCAGCGCGCCGACAATCTGGGGTACAGCCGTGACTACAGTCGTAATGATCTGCGGCAACGCCTGAATCAGCGCGACCAACAGTTTAATACCCGCATCGATAATGAGTGGGATAGCGGTGATCACCGCATTGATAATGCTGTTGATGATCTGCGGAATCGCCTTCACGATGGCCGCGATGATCGTCGGCAGCGCCGTCACCAGCGCGGTCAAGAGCTGGATGCCTGCCTGAATGATCTGCGGGATGGACTGAATCAGGAAATTCACGAGCGCATCGATGATGGCAGGCAAAGCCTCTATCAGCTGCGGGATGGCATTGAGCAAGCCTTGCGCAAGGCCGAGAATCAGCTCCAGCGCCGCGTCCAGCAGGAGGGGCAGCTGCTCCAGCAATCCCTGCACAATGGTCGTGATAGCAGTCACAGTAGCAGGGATGAGCGTGGGCAACGCAGCTCCGATGCCCTCCACCAACGCGGTCACCAGTTGCACCGCCGCCGCAACCAACAGCGGCAGGTTTTCGATCAGCGCGCCTGTGATCGTCATGACCGCGCTCACCGCTGCCGGGATCAGTTCGGGCAGCAGACTCATGAGTGTTCCCAACACTTGTGTGAACAGGGAGGTGACGGTTTCCAGTAGCATCGGTAGCAGATCCCCGATCGCCGTAAGGATGGCTCCTGTCGCGACCGGCAGCGCGCTCACGACGTTTTCCAGCACCGGCACGATATTTTGAACTACCGCTTGAAACGCGTCCACCAGATTCTGCGTCAGGTTGGTCATGTCGGCGTTCGCGTTGCCAAGGCCCGCCGTAAAGGAACCAAGCGCCGCCTTCATAAGCCCCAGCGAGCCGGAAATCGTCTGCGTGGATTCCCGTGCGAAGTTGCCCGCATACTGCTCCGTGTTTTCAAAGAACATCTGCATGGCCAGTTCAGCTTTTTGAGAGTTGCTGGCCGACGCCCAGGTGAAATCCAGACCTTTGGCGAGCGCGTATGCTTCAAGGGTTGTGGCATTCATGGACACGCCGAGGTTGTCCATCATGGTAAAGTTGCCCTTGGCGGCACCCGCGACGGAATCCAAGGCCATCTGCATGTCGATACCCATGACGGAAGCCATGTCGGCGGCGCGCTGCATGGCTTTTTCCGTCAGTTCGAGGCTTTTCTGCTGTTCAACCCCTGAACCCTGAAACAGCGCGCCCATCTTGTTGGCGGTAGCGAGATACTGGCTCTGCGACACGCCGAGGTTTTTGTACGCTTCCTCGCCCGTGCGCTGGATGGATTCGGCATATTTCCCAAAGACAGCCTCCGAGCCGCCAAGGTTCTGTTCCAGCTCGCCAAACTGCTGCACGACTTCCTTGCCGAGCTTGATGGCGGCGGCTCCGGCAGCGGCGGCTACGGTACCCATTGCCTTGCCGATGCCGCTTAGGATACTGCCGAGCTTTTCGAACTTGCCACCCGCTTTTTCAGCGTTGTCCCCCGAATCGGTTATCTGTTCGCCCAGATCGTCCGCGTCCTCAGCCGATTCCGTCAGCTCGCGCTCCATGCCATTGAGTTCAGCCTGCGCCTTGTTGAGCTGAATCTGCCAATTCTGAGTGCGGCGGTCGTTTTCGCCAAAAGAAGAAGCCGCGTTATTCAGCGCGGCTTTCAGGGTAGCGATCTTCTCTTTTTGGGCTTCGATTTCCTTATTGAGGACGGCGTTACGGGAGGTGACGGCCTGAACGGACTTATCGTTTTTCTCAAACTGGCTCGTAGCCAGCGCCATTTCGCTGCCCAGCACCTTGAAGCTCTGGTTAATGTCGGCGAGCGCCTGTTTAAACTCGCGTTCGCCTTCTACCCCGATTTTCAGGCCGAAGTTGTCAGCCAAGCCATCACCTCCTTATTGCGGGTATGAAAAAAGAGCAACCTTTCGATTGCCCTGGAATTAACCTATGCCCACGAGATATTACACATTGCAATGACAAAATAGAATTAATAATACTATTTGGAGTTACCCGATTCACTTACTAAATTTTTAACTTTCTCCACTAATATTCCAATACTAGTTCTATAGCTATCGAGCTGGTCTTCTAATAAATCGGTTTCCGATCTAAGGACGGCCTTCCGCCCATAAAATATTGTGGCAAGTTCCCATTCCAACTCTCCGATCTTTTTGTTAAGAAAATCAAACTCCTCTTTGCATGATTTTAATTCAGGCGTAAGATTTTTTGTCATGTCATTTTCCTTCTCTCACAAATCGATGTAGTCCTTTCTACACATACAGCCTAGCATCTAGTACAGGATAGCACAAAACCTAATATATCTCAAATGTCGTATGGAATAATGTCATCAATTGACCTGTTCCGCTTGGCTTCTCTATCCCCAGCAACTGCTTGTGGCATCACTATAAATCGAAGAACAGCCCGATATGGGCATAAGCCAGAAATCCTCTGCGCGCATGCTCATTGGCAACGTGGCATAATAAAAGAGTCGGGTATGATAATATGTCCTAGATGAGTATAAACGATCTGTCACACGACGCCTCCGTTGCTTAGATAGTCGTTCCATGATATAATTTGATTACAAAGGAGGCGTTGCTATGGATATTATTCGTCCATCCGCCGATTTGCGCAATCGCTACGCGGAAATCTCGAAAACCTGCCGGGAAACCAGAAAACCCGTCTATATAACTGTCAACGGACGGGGAGATACCGTGCTGCTTGGCCTTGCGGAATATGAGCAGATGCGCAGCGAACTCGAGCTTCTTCGCATGCTCGCTGAATCGGAAGAAGATATGGCGCAGGGTCGTGTCGCACCGGTGGAAGAAACCTTTGACTCCATTCGAAAAAGCCTGATGGCGAGGAAAGCGGAATGAGCTATCTGCTTTTGCGAACAGATAAGTTTAGCGACCAGTTGAATGACATCATTCAATACATCGCAAACGATTCAGGAGACGTCGATGCGGCGCTGAAATGTCTGACTGAAATCGAGGAAGCGATGATGCGCCTTCGCGCGTTCCCGGAAAGCGGAAGCGCACCTCGCTATAGCCTGCTGAAAAAGCAAGGGTATCGGGTTTTGATTGTCAACCGTTATCTGGTATTTCACAAGGTAGACAACACGCAAAAGCGCGTCATTTTCTATGCCATCGTAGACGCAAGAAGGGAATATCTGTCCTTGCTGTAAGATAGAAGGATCATTTACCTTGTCAAACGTCCATGGGAATGACGTCGTCAATGGTCCAGTGCTTCTTCGGCTTCTCGATCCCCAGAAACTGCTTGTGACAACACCACAAATCGAAGAACAGCCCGATGGGCATGAGCCAGAAATCCTCTGCAGTCATGCCCATCGGTACCGTGGCATAGTAAAAAAGTCGGGTAAAGACTTCTTCGTCCGTTACCCGACTGCCACGTTTTTTGAGCTTTCTTCCTCGCTCTCGATATTGCGCTTGGTGCCCCGGAACATGGTTTCCGTGATTGCTTCCTTGTACGCGGCCAGATCCAGCGGTGAGGTGAGCAGCTCGACATCTGCTTCCGTTAGCAGCGGCTCCGGCGCTTCCTTGTTTTTCAGATTGCGCACCAGAATGGCCTGATTAGCCAGCAGCGTGAGCAGCCACACGACCTCGTCCAAGGCCAGCTCGAAGTTTTCTGACTTCATGAGCTTCTCACCGAGGTTTTCCAACCCGCCATAACGGCGGGCAATCTCCTTGGTGGCGCGGGTGGTGAGGATCAGCTCATAGGATTGGCCACCAATCACGATGGTGGCGCTGCGTTCCGTATCCAAAACTCAATTCCTCCTAAAGAGATGTTATTCGCCACCAGGAACCGTGTACACCGGCTCATAGACCTGACCAAACCAGCCTGTGACCGTAGCGGTAGCCACACCGGCTGCGCCTTCGGTCACTTCGGCCTTCCAAGGATGCTTGCCCAGACCGTCCAGTTTGTTGCGCCGGAGCACCGTGCCCTCGATCGTAGGCGTAGAAAAGGTGATCGATTCACCCTTGGTTTGCAGGTTGGTGGCGGGGATGCCAAACTTCACCTTGTAGAGCCAAAAGTATCGGTACTTGCCGTCCGGCTTGAGCGCGCGAAACCCAACAGCCACAGGCACACCCGCGTTTTCGCTTGCGGAGACGAGCACGCCGTTGTCATCCGCCACCGCGCCGGTCAGGTCGCGCGCTGCGGCGACGCCTATATCGTCCACACCCAGCGAGAGGGTGCCCGATTTGAAGTCCTTGATCACCTCGGCGGCGCCGTCGTCGGCATAAAGCACTGCCTCCGCCAGTTCGATGGACAGTTCTGCCTTCATGGCTTTTGCCAATTGAGCGGGCACGCCGTAGGTTTCCTCGCCGTCCGAGGCTTCGGTGATCTTTGCGTAATACAGCCGATCCAGACCGATCGTCGCCAATGTTTATCCCTCCCATACGTAATGTTTCGCCACATCGATGGCGTAATGGTGGTATCCCGTATCATCCTCATGCCCAACATAGTGCCTGTCGGTTATAATGATCGCGCTGGCCAGCAGCGCCCGCTCGATTGCTTGCTTGAATGGACGGTAGTTCGCCTGCGAAAACAGCGACAGCCGCGCTTCCTGTACCTCCACGCCGGGACGGTCATCCGCGTGCAGGGCAAACGAGTCCGAAAGCGGGGTGATGACCACATAGGTTTCGGGCGCTTTCCCTGTGAAAACGCCCGTCTCGACGGGAATAGGAAGAGCATCCAGCAGGGTATTCAGTTCCGAAAGCAAACTCATAGCTGTCGCAATTCTTCCTCCAGTTTGTCGATCATCGCCTGCTCACAGGCAGTTTTCGATGAAGATTTGGCCGGTTTCAGGAAAGGACGGGCGGGTTGACCATGCTTGCCGTACTCCAGAATGTTGGCCAGCTTGGCGTTGCTGCCGCCATCACTTCGCGGCTCGGCGAAACCGACCTTCACGTTGTGATCCCCATTGCGATCCAGCCTGGCCTGAGATAGCCCGATCGAGCGGAGCAGTTCGCCCGTGCTCCTGGAACGGCGTTTGGTACCCTTGCCAACGACCGCCTGAAGATTACTTTTCACTTTTTGGAGCACGACATTGCCTCCGGCTTCGAGCACCTTGGGCACAATATCATCGGTGCTAGCTTCCAGCCGACTGATTTTCAGGAGGGACTCCTCTGGCATTTTCACAATAGCCTTTGCCATCCGACTCACCTCACTGTTGGTTCAAGTTTTTCAGCCAGAACCTCGATATACAGGCCGCGCCCGCGCACATCCTCTACGCTGAGGACGCGATACCGACCCGTGTCACAGACCAGTACCATGTCCGTCGTGACCGTGAACGATGGGTGCTTGCGAAATTGGAACAGTGCACTTGCGGTCGAAAATGCAGCGCGGTTCGCCCAACTCTCATTGCCGTGCTTTTCCTCTCGATAAGCACAAATGGTTGCCAGAATGGTATCACCGCTTGCGACAAACCCTTCCACGTCCTTCACGGGTGCAGTAGTAACAATATCCACCAGAGTGTTCATCTTGCCAAAGCTCATCGTCACACCTTCCAGTTCCGATCCAGCCGTAACAGCAGATTGACCGTATTCCACACTTGCTGCCCCGCCTGCACGCTATCCGCAAAGAAACCAGCCGTCGAGCCGTCCCGACTTTCGTAGAAATGGCTCGACAGCATGATCACAGCCTGTTCGGTGGTGGGCGGGAAGCGGGAAGTTTCACCCGATGCGCCATCGGCGGCTATTTCCAAATAGGTACCTGCGGGCAAATGCTGATAGCTCTCGGCGTAAGAAATGGCGGCGCGGATGAGTCCCTTGAGGAGGTCGTCATCCGCGCCGTGTTCCAGAATGAGATTCGCTTTCACCTTGGGCAGAAGAGTTTCCACGATACTCATGCCGCCGTCCTCGTTACGAAGCCTTCTGCTGAAGCACCTTGACCGCTTCGGGCAGGATGAGCTTGCCGTCCACGCGCTGGGAAGCGATGAAGCCGACCTGACCCGTCGCGGCAAACAGCTCGTTGAGGCGTTTGAACGAGCGTCCCTGACGGTCGGCAACCCAGTAGTAGCTGAAGTCTCCGAATGCGACCGTCCTTGCGCCTGCGGCAACGGTGGGCACATAGCCGGAAGTATACACGGGGCGGTTCAGAAGCGTATCCGGCGTGCCTGCTGTCAGGGAGGGTTGCCAGAGGTACTGGCCGCTCGCATCCTTGAGCTTGCGGAGTGCCTTTACCGTCAAATCGTTCATGAGGAAAACCGCCTTCTTGCGGTAGGGTGATTTGAGCGCGTAGAACAGATCCATGATCTCGTCGGCGGTTAGCGTGGTGGCGGAAGCCGCCGTTACGCCGAGCTGCGCGCCGCCGGTCTCTGAGAGCACGCCGACGGGCTTGCCGACGCCGTCGCCGGTGAAGAACGCTTCCTCTTCCTTGGCCCCGATGCGGCGGGCAAACTCAGAAGCGATGTAGCTTTCGACGCCAAACACAGAATCGTTGAGCAATTCCTCGCTCACCTTGAGCATCGTGGCCAGCTTGTGCGCGCCGATCGTTACCTGCGCGAACGAATCGTCGCTCTCAGGGAAGGCTGCCTCTTCCTCGATCCAGGCGGCAGTGCCCTTGGTGGCGACCACGGGGATCTTCCGGTCGCCGGAGCCGGTGTTGACCACGCTGGCTAAGGTGCGGAATAGGTTCTGCTCCTCTAAGCCTTGAATGAGCTGCTTTTCAAACTCGTCGGGCACCAGGTAGCCGCCTTCGGAATCCGTGCCGATTTGCAGCGCGTCCAGCACCTCGTACTTGGGTTTCGGTGTGCGCATGGCATTCCAGAACGCGCGTCGATACTCGGCGGACGCACGGCCGGTTTTCTCTTCCGAGGGTTTGGTCGGATTGTTCGTGATAGGCTGCGCCGTCGCGCGGGACAGCTCCGCGTCAATGGCCGACTGGCGTTCCAGCCGGTCGATTTCCTTGCCGAGGCTGACTACGTCGGCTTCCATCTTCTCATAGGTGGCGACGTCCTCGGCGGAGAGCAGACCGTCCGTGCCGCGCTTGGTGTCCAGAAACGCCTTCGCGGCGTCCCATGCCTTGGCGCGCTTTTCTCGCAGGGTAAGGATTTGATTCATATTTCTACCTCCGTTTTACTTTAAAAGCGCCAGCCTCTTGTCGAGGTCTGACGCTTTCGTCTTGGGCTGTTCCGGTGTAACGGGGGGTTTGGGAACCTTGGCGCGGAGTTTATCCAGCAGGCTGTTGGTGACCGCCCGGCGGGAGAACACGAAGCTGTTCTCCGCGGGTTCCGCGTGTGCAACGGGCTGAAACATGATCTCATCGCAGAAACCCAGTTCCAGCGCCTTGTTGGCGTTCATCCAGGTCTCGGCGTCCATGAGATTGGAGAGCTTTGTGCGGGAGAGCCCTGTCTTGATGTAGAGTAGGAAAGCGCCGCCTTACCACTTTACAGCGGCAGGTTTGCACAGACCTCTCCCGGAACCGGACTTACCTCTCTCGAGGTATCCGGCTCCCCATTACTATTTGTTCTGTAACACTCTAGCGATGAATCTCTTTGTGACATTCACGGCATGCCACCATAGTTTTTCGCCGTTTGGCTATCATAGCGCGTTCCCAAGGCTCTTTGCCTTTAAGGTCTTTCACCTTATGAACGTGATGAATTTCGTAGTGGTCGCTTTGCGTGTTGCCACACAATTCACAAACATTCGCGTTTAGCCGTTGCTCAAAGGTTGTCCTCGTGCTGCCGTTGATCATGGTAGCATTAGTGATAATATCACTTGCATTGCGCACCTTTTTTGCTTCGGTATAATCCGCAAAATAGCATCGTTTCTCCCCACCCATTGTTTTGTATGGGATACCCCAATTGCCTTTTTCGTCGTTGTGTTGACGGATTACTTTGGCAATGGTGGTTTTATGCTTGCCTGCGAGGGTTTTAAGACAACTGTATTCCATAAGATAGGCGAAATAACCAAGCTTGTTGAAGTTACCTGCCAAGGAGTAGTAGTTGCATATGCCCCGTAGTTCCGCATTGTAGGTCGAAACAATCTCCAGGTCTGTTTGTCTAAACAAAGAGGGTCTTGCGATGGAGAAAAGCGTACCGCCCGCCTTTTGCTCCACTACGCCTTTTGAGAATAAAAACTTGAGGATTTTATCATCAAAAGGTACCGATAGTTCCGTTAGATTGTTGAGGGTTCTCTTGGCGCGATTGCCCGCACCGCCATGCTTGATTTTGTCGTCGCGTCGAACGCGGACGTCATATCCGAGGAATCGGGCGTATTCATTACTGTGTGTGATAAGCGTCTTTTCTTCGCTGAGTTCCATTTTCAGCGTTTGTCCGATAAACTCGGCTAACTTACGCTTTATCTCCACGCACTCCTCGCGGCTCCCATTGACGGCAATCAGAAAATCGTCGGCATATCTAATATACTTGATCTTCTTGTCCGTCTGGGACTTGCAAGGTGTTTTCAGCAACTCTTTCCGCCACGTTCGCGTCTGGGCGATTAACGCTTCGCGCTCTGCTCCTTCTGCTGCAGCGATTTTGGGCTTAATGCGGGCGCGCCACCGCTGTAGGCGGTTGTATTCCGTGGTGTGGTCATATGTTGCGGGCCTGTCGAATTCGGCTTTCAGTTTCATTACAAACTTATCCAGCTCGTGCAGATAGATATTGGCAAGTAGCGGCGAGATGATCCCGCCTTGCGGCGTACCGCTGTGCGTACTATGGTACTGCCAATTCTCCACATAGCCTGCTTTCAGAAATTTGCAAATCAACTTTATGAGCCGTGCGTCCTTGACCTTGTTGGTGAGCAAACCTACGAGTACGACGTGGTTGATATTATCGAAGCAACCCTTTATGTCGCCTTCGATAAACCACCTTGCGCCGTTAAACTCCTTTTTGAGCGACACCAAAGCCGTGTGACAGCTTCGATTTGGCCGAAAGCCATGTGAGCAGTCCAGAAATATCGGCTCATAGACGGCTTCAAGTACCATCCGTAGAACTTCCTGCACAAGCTTGTCCGTGAAAGTTGGTATGCCAAGCGGACGTTTCTTGTTTGGGTTGTTCTTTTTTTCAATGTAGGTTCGCCTTACGGGCGCAGGCTGATAAGTTTCGTCTGTGAGCGCCTGTATGACGCTTTCGACCTTCCCCTTGCTGAAGCCGTCAGCCGTATCTTCGTTTACACCCTTCGTTGCCGCTCCATTATTGGCGTATAGATTCTTGTACGCCTCGTAATAGAGGTCAGGCCGCAACAGATAGCGGTAAAGTTTGGTGAATACTTCCTCTTTGTTGTTACCAGAGTTATTACGGATTCTTACTAAAATATCCGTTGTTGGTTGCATGTGAGGTTTTCCTCCCTAATCAACTTCAATTTCAGTACACAGTAACTGCGTCCCTTCGCCATTATGACGGCGCTACCGTCCTTGACTACTACGAACGCTCCGTACCCATGCGGAATATTCAAACTCAAAAGTTATAGCCGATTGTTCGGCATTTCCGTTTAGGGTATCCCCAGTTAGCACTGTTGATAGGTTTGCGGACTGTCGGATATGCTTTCATTCCGTTCGCACCGGTTCTCCGGCACATTTCGCAAGTGACTGGCAAATTGCCACGCTACGAGACTACGCGACAAAACTTGCGACAAAGGTTTCAGGCACTTTCCTATGCTCCAACGCAAGGAGAATTGGGAACTCGCATTCAACAAATCCAGTTTTATCCTTATGTCCGCTTGTCCTTGCGGTTCAGTCGCATCAAGTTGCCTTTAGGTGACTTATCGCTTTCCTGCCGTGCTATGTTCCCGTATCAGCTTTCGCTTTTCGGTTAAGCAGGTGGACTACCGCATTGCCTTGCGGTGTGATACCTTAGTTCACTTTCAACAGTGCCCTATCTGGGCGCACCTCATAGGCGTTTACGATGGACTCTTTTACCTCATCCAGCAGCTGGATCGCCTTTCGCATTTCCTCGCTGTCACCCATGGCCACCGTGAGGGGGTTATGGATCATGAGAAGCGAGGTCGGAGACATGAGCACGCGCGTGCCCGCCATGGCGATCACCGAAGCCGCGCTGGCGGCGATACCGTCGATCTTCACGGTCACGTCATGGGGATAGTCCATGAGCATGTTGTAGATCTGGGCTGCCGCGACGCAGTCGCCGCCTACCGAGTTGATCCAGACCGTGATCGGACCACTGCCTGAGAGCAGATCGGCTTTAAACGCCACGGGCGTCACTTCATCCTCATACCAGCTTTCCTCAGCGATGGGACCGTTTAGGTACAGGGTTCGAGATTCCGGTTCGGTTTCATCCCTTACCCAGTTCCAGAAAACCTTGTTTTTCATTGGGTTCCTCCTTGTTTGAGCGTTGTGAGGGTTGTGGCGCGGGGCTTGCCGTGCCCGCGAATGCGCCGGCATCTGCCAGTTTTGTCATATTCCCGTTGATGAGGTACAGATCCCCGCCATCGGCAACTGGGATGCGGTTCATGTCCTCCAGCTCGCGGATATCGTTGGCGGAGAGCCATCCGTTCTGCCTGCCGGTTGCGTAGCCGGTCATGCGGCTGGCATAATCGCCACGCAGCAAGCCGTCCAGATTGAAGCGGATGAAAAGCTCGTTTTTTTCGGAGGGCAGTAGCAACGCCTGACAGAGCGACTGTTCCCAGCGCACTACCCATGGGTCGAGGGTATATTTGACGAATTCAAGGGACTGCTGCTCAATGTTCGAAAAAGACGATTTCTCCAGGTCACCGACCATGTGGGGCGGCACACGGAAGATGCGGGCGATCTCGTCGATCTGGAACTTGCGCGTTTCCAGAAACTGCGCCTGTTCCGGCGGGATGCCGATGGCCTGAAACTTCATGCCTTCTTCTAAAACCGCCACGCGATGGGCATTCCCGCTTCCCTGATACGCTGCGTTCCAACTGTCCTTGACCCGTTGCACGTCCTTGATAACCCCCGGATGCTCAAGCACCCCGCCGGGGTTGGCGCCGTTGGCAAAGAAGCGCGCGCCATACTCCTCGGTCGCCAGCGCCATCCCGATCGCGTTCTTCGCCATGGCGATCGGGCTGTAGCCAACGAGGCCGTCAAAACCCAGACCGGGGATATGGAGCACTTCGTCTCTTCGGAGCGTGATATACCCGCCCTTGGGTTTCAGCCCGCTTTCGTCGGTATCTCGGTAGTAAGTATAAAGGAGCTGCCCGTTTGGCGCGCGGCTCACATCCATCTTGCTGGGGAGCAGCGGGTACAGGGCAACGGGCTGACCCCGGCCATTTCGGATGATTTGCGCATAGGCATTGCCCCAAAGCAAAAGATGGCTCATGAGGGTTTCCCGGAACACGAAAGACGTCATCTCAGGATTCGGCTCGTTGTGGAGCAGAGAGTACAGTGGATGCTGTGGGAATCGTTCCTTTCCGCCGTCCATCCGATGGCGGTACACATGCAGCGGCAGACCGGCGATGGCCTCCGAGAGGATACGCGCACAGGCGTATACCGCCGTGGTCTGCATGGCGGTACGCTCGTTGACCGTCATCCCGGCTGTCGTACTGCCAAAGAGAAAGGAGAAAGCGCTCCCCACGCGATTCTGGGGCTTGTCACGGGGGTGAAACAAATGATGAAAGGGAGTTTTCAAAGACACGCCTCCGTTAATGGCATATAAATAGAGCAACCTTGCGATTGCTCTTGATCATTGAAATAGCATGCACGTCTGTCCGTTTTACACTCGATAGAGCACTTTAACCTAAGGTGACACAGTTTCTTCCTTTTGCTTTGCTCATATAGAGCAAATTGTCCGCTCGCTTCACAACTTGTTCAGCCGTTTCGCCCGCTTGGTACAATGTTGCTCCGATCGAAATACTTACGTTTAATGCCTGATCTGCATAAGGGATCGATGTTTTTTCTGCCAGAACTCTTATCTTTTCCGCAACTTGCCTCAAACTGTCTTCATCTGGACAAACACAGATACCAACAAACTCCTCGCCGCCCCATCGGCCGATGAAGTCACTATTACGAAGATTGCTCGTAAAGGTTTTTGCTAAGATTCGCAATACGTCGTCACCGACCCCGTGACCATACTGATCGTTGAATAATTTGAAGCGATCAATATCCATAAAAAGAACACCAAAATTTATCCCGAGCGCTTTATATTCGCTGATCCTTGATGCCAAAAACGTTTCGGTATACCTTCGATTGGGCAAGGCTGTCAGTTGGTCGGTAAGCGCCAGCGTTTTTAGCTCCTCCATATTATAAAGACTTTCCATCCGCTCGTGTTGCACTTGAAATATCTCAACCGCGCCAAATATTTCGCCGTTTTCTACTATTGGTACAGTTCGTACCGACACTGGCACGCGATAGCCTGCTTTGTGTAGCAAATATACGGAGGCGACGTTAATATGGTTGGTATGGATACTATTTAGCAACGGACAACCGCTTATGCAGAGTTGTGTTCCTTCGTCGTTTGTATGCATTAAGACATTATCATAGCAATGCGTATTGATCACTTCATCGCTGGAAAAGCCGGATATCCGCTCGGCACCCTTATTCCAAAAGGTGATTCTGCGGTCTCTATCAACATAATAGACACCATCGTTCAAGTTCTCAAAGATTTCCTTATACTGTTCGTTTGCCTCCAACGATAACGCCCCCCTTATGTGATTGAACAGTGATCACGCATTTCGCCGATTGAGCTTCGAGCTCAAATTGCGATTATGTGATTAGGATTATCATCAATTCGTATTCCAGCGATTGGGCAGAGGCAGATCAGCTATAAACTGAAACAGCCTGTTGTTCTCAAGTATAGCACGGAATAACACGCTAAACAATGCTATAGAACCAACAGGCCACGCGCGTTATAAACGCTCTCGCTGCTGCCGCTACCGCACCGTATCGCCCGATCCAGCGCCATGATGGTCGCCACCGCGCCGTCGATCTTCTCCGTGGATTTCTCCTTGTCCGGCTTGATGTTCCCAGCCGGGTCGGTGCGCACATAGATGTTGTCCATCATCCACCGAAGCACCGGATGCCCGCCGTGCGCGAGCTTCTGTTCCAGCGTCAGCTTCATCAGTTCCTTGGTTGGAGGCGACATATCCTTGAATCCCTGCCCGAAAGGCACGACCGTAAAGCCGAGTCCTTCAAGGTTTTGTACCATCTGCACGGCGCCCCAGCGATCAAAGGCGATCTCCCGGATGTTGTAGCGGGTGCCGAGCTCCTCAATGAACTTTTCAATGAAGCCGTAATGCACAACGTTGCCTTCCGTGGTCAGGAGGA
>LVAQ01000011.1 GCA_001604105.1 Clostridiales bacterium Firm_11 | reverse complement strand
ACAACAGCTTACACGCTCTGGGTTCCCATTTTCAATTGTGCGCAAAATATTCTACCTTATCACGTTCTGCGTGACATCATTGGCGGGCTGGGTTTGATTTATCAGCTGCTTAGGAACAACATTCTTTGCATGTGCCAGCATGGCCGCAAATAAAACGGGTATGGCATAGAAAAAGCCCAGCATATAGCGGGTGATTGCCACAGGACCAACCAGACAGGTGCACCAGATACCAAGCAGAAACACGAAACCGGGCAGCCATTGCCTTTGGCGAAGGTAAAGGGCATAACCAACCCCAGCGATACAAAGCCATACGAAAAATGCGGTATCAGAGAGTAATCGAACACCGGGCAAACCAAATGCTGAAAGCGTATTGCTGTAATTCTCATAGAATGTGCGCATTGTTGGCAGGAAGCAGTGTTCCTCAATATAGTACAGATCGATTTGAATAACGCTTGAATCGATTTTGTACACCATCTCCGAACCCGGTAGATAATAGGGCAGATTTTGAATGAGAAACGCTTCCAAATAGCTTATGGGGTTGCGTATCCCCATCCTGGCCCATAAGGAGATAAGCTGGGGCAGGTTGTCATCCACTTCGTCATAGTCGGCCGCCCACTTGAGCGGATCGGCCACCTGTGGCGCGTAGATCTCAGTGATGTTGATATCGTAAAGGGTATCCAGCACATTTTCTGTATCCAACGCCAGTTCATCCGGATGGTCGCGCAGGGTTCGGGCGATTTGCTGCAAAGGGATGGATAGCATTTCAATCTTACATGGTTGGGTAGCTTCCGTAGCCCAGATGAGCGCGCCATTGGCAAGTAAGTACAGCGCGGCGCATCCCGCCAATAAAGCGGTTATGCGTATACGTGCCCCCTTGGCCAGCACAACGGCAAAAGGCATAAACAGAACAAGCGCATAGATTCCATTGTTACGCATTAACATCATCAGTACGGCAATTACAATGAACCGAACGATACGAAGCGGTGAACGAAGCAGCGTTTCCTGATCCTGCCATAAATCGATCAGCTGTATCACAAACAACAGGACAAGGCCACCAAACAGAACATCTTTCAAAGCGCTGAAGGACCATATGGCGTAGGATGGGAACAGTGCAAAGAGCACTATGACCATTATACGCGCCACAACCGGTGCGGCCTTGCGCCTTAACCAAGAGCAGGCGTAGGCCACGATGCCAGCCATCATCGTCAACTGAACCACACTGTAGATGGCAAGCCCAACAGCAGCAGAACCCTCGGCAGTCAGTTCCACACCCAGCATAATGCAGTAACCCAAGAATAACGTATGCAGTAGGGGGTGGTGTGTACTATGCACCCAGTCCAGATAAGTATATAACTGTGTGCCTGAGTCTAGGTTAAAGATACCTGGCCAAAATGATAGCCAAGCGGGAAGCCAGCAAAGCACCATCAAGGCAAACACAACGAAGAAGTTACCAAAGATGCGGCTTACCAGAGATTCTTTTTCACCGGGCGGTTTTGGTTGTGCCAGTTTTTGCATGCCTTGAAAAATGAGCAGTAGACCGGCACCATAAACAACTGTGAACAAAAGCAACGAAAAGGACCCCTCCAGCACTGTAACGATGGAAAAATCGGCTAGCGATGCGGAGGCTTCCAGTTGTTTGCCCACAAGGGTAAAGCCGGAAAACAGAAACCCAATCGGATAGACAATTAGTTTCAATCGTCTATCTGCACAGGAAAACGCATGGCGAAACAGCAGAAACAACGCTGCTGCTAAAATGATGCTCAGGACACTTCCAGCGAAAACTTCGCTTTCCTGAGACATGCCAAGCGCGAAGGGCATACGCCAAACTGCTAACCATGCAAGCACCAGCGCTGCTGTGGTAACGCGTACGCGTACTGTTGGAACCCAGACGGGTAATCTCATGACGTATGCCCCCGTATCCATGATGGCACCGCTTCTCAAAACAAGCATGCGCAAGGGTCAAAAAGCCGTATCATACATCGTGTGGTTTATCCACTGACAATGTGAAACCCTATACAATCAACATGGCATAGAAAACTTGCCATATCGGCTTGTCTGTCGGTTATCCGAAGGCTCCGCTCGACCATTATGCGATGTTGTGTGGCGTGCTGCCATGACTAATCTCAAGTCACTAGATTGACGCCAGCGCCTGGGACAGATCATCGATGATGTCTTGCACATCTTCAATTCCTACCGACAAGCGGATGAGATCCGGCGCGATACCGGCTGCCGAAAGCTGTTCATCCGTTAATTGCCTGTGCGTATGGCTGGCGGGATGCAACAGGCAGGTTTTGCTGTCGGCTACGTGCGTGACGATAGAAGCCAGTTCCAGTTTGTCCATAAAGCGAATGGCAGTATCTCTGCCGCCATGTACGCCAAAAGCCAATACACCGCAAGAGCCATTCGGAAGGTACTTCTCGGCCAGCGTATGATATTGATCGTCTTGCAGTTGCGGGTAGTGCACCCAGGCAACCTTGCTGTGCTGCTTCAGGTATTTTGCCACCTGCAAGGCGTTTTCACAGTGCTTGTGCATTCTGAGCGACAGTGTCTCTAGCCCCAGGTTCAAATAAAACGCATTTTGCGGAGACTGGATCGCGCCGAAATCACGCATTAATTGTGCGGTTGCCTTGGTGATATATGCGCCCTTGCCGAATTTCTCTGCATAAACAATCCCATGATAGGAGTCATCCGGCGTGGTTAGCCCGGGATAGCGCTCTGCGTGCCCAAGCCAATCGAAATTGCCGCTGTCTACGATGCAGCCGCCTACGCTAACCGCATGCCCATCCATATACTTTGTTGTGGAATGGGTGACGATATCTGCCCCCCACGCGAAAGGTCGGCAGTTGATGGGCGTTGCGAAGGTGTTATCCACAATCAGTGGGACGCCATGCGCGTGTGCTAGCTTTGCGAATTTCTCGATGTCCAGTACGGAGACGGTCGGGTTTGTGATCGTTTCCCCGAACACGGCTTTGGTATTGGGTTTGAAATATGTGGCAAGCTTGTCTTCCGGCAAGGTTTGATCCACAAAAGTGCATTCGATGCCCATCTTTTTCATGGTGACGCCAAAAAGGTTATACGTGCCGCCATAAATGGCGGAGGATGCGATAAAATGGTCGCCCGCTTCACAGATGTTGAAAACCGCATAGAAGTTGGCGGCTTGTCCCGAGGATGTAAGCATGGCGGCGAAACCGCCCTCCATCGCGCAAATTCGCGCCGCTACGGCATCGTTGGTTGGGTTTTGCAGGCGTGTGTAGAAATAGCCCGCTTCCTCCAAATCAAAAAGACGACCCATAGCATCGCTGGAATCATACTTAAAAGTAGTGCTTTGATAGATGGGCAACTGCCGAGCCTTGCCGTTCTTTGGCTTCCAACCCTCGTGCTGGCATTGAGTCGCGATGCGGTATTTCATGGGCATCCCTCCATAGTAAACTATGGTGTATAGTATAGTCTCAATATGTAAGGCTTTGCAATAGCTGTTTACACGCTTTGGTTCTTTTGTTGCATTTCTGCGGGAACATGATGCGTCATCGCAAAGCAGGAAGGCAGCAAGGCGAATGCCTTTGCCGGCGAATTTTTCGGCATGTATGTAGGCGTTGGTTGCTCAGATGTGTCGCAAAGACCATGCAACACCGAAAAATACAAAGCGGCGCCCCTTTTGTGGAGCGCCGCAAGGCAACTGAGGCAACACAATTCCCGGAGTATTCTCCTAGGCTTTTTGCTCAGGATTTGCTAATAATCTCGGCAAGCTCTGCTTGGTCCTGCGCATTTAAACTCTTATCCAGCAAGAACGCAATGGTTACAATGCCCACCACATTAAAGGCAAAACGAAGGATGGTGAACTGAAAGCCCAGGCTTGCCGCCTCAAATAAAATCAGGGGTAGCTTTGTGGTTGACCATGCGCCAATGAAGAGGAACATATTCCTTCGGCTTGCTCCCTTCTTGAGCATTACAGCAGCAATCGGAAAAGCGGCATATAACGGTCCGGCAGCAGCCGAACCCAAGAGAAAGGCAAGCGCCGTACCTTTCAAGCCCGAACCGGCGCCCATATAGTGCACCATCGTTTCTCTTTCAACCCAGACATCCAACAATCCAAGCAGAATAAAAATCGGCGGCACCACCGACGCCATTTCTAGCAGATTCTCACCAGTCAGGCGAAACACATTTGCACCAATTTCTGGCATGAATAACAAAATAGCCAGACTGATCAGCAACATCATCAGCGCTATGCGATAACGTTTGAATAACACTTTTCCTTTGCTCATGCAATCAAACCTCCAATCAGAAGCGAAATCATGATTGCTGATATCAAAGCAAGACCATTGCGCCGGAAAGCAAGCTTACGTCCGAAATACCTGATCTCCAACGGCAATGTAACAACGCCTACCATCATGAGTGTGGTTACAAACATTGTGATTTGCCCATAGCCCGCCCCTGCCCGCAGGAGGGAAGCTGCCAGCGGAAACGCAACAAACCCTGGGATGAGCGTAATGGAACCCAACACAGCAGCCAGCGTAAGGCCAATCACCCCGGATTCTGCTCCCAGCAGGCTCGAGATGGTCTGTGCGTCCAGAATGGATAATAATATACCGATGATAAAGAGTACGGTTAAAAGCGGCGGCAGGATGTTTTCAAAGGATTTCCACGCTTTCCTGAGTGCTGCCTTGGTTTTTTGCCGATCTTTGAAGAAGGAAAGCGCGAGCAAACAACCAGCTACACAGTAGAGAATGATGGTGAACATGGCACATCTCCTTATTACACATGATGTTTATATAATCAGGGCTTCTTTATCAGTCTATTGATTAAGGGGCGCGAACGGCGCTGCCTGTCCATACTTTCGGTTGATTCTGGCAATCAAATGAAACCTGACACACCTTGATTCCTGTCCTCCTTAAAAATAATCATTCTGATGGTATGTGCTTTCCATATTCAGATGAAACCAGTATAGACCCTACATGGCTAAAAATACAGTTGTTTATCCAACCTATGTTGAAACCTGATTGCATTAAGGATGAAACACTGGTTCCCAACGCCGGATTAAACCTATAGCAGCGATGATCATCAACTTGACATATGACCATCATCAAGCCCATAATGAGTAACAAGGATATACTGGAAGCAAATGTATACACAGCGTGTTTCGCTGGAACCCATCCGCTACGTGTTATACGGTATCACGGAAAGGAAAACCATGGCCAATTGCAGACGGTGCGCCATCCATGGAGGTCACGCGTTTTGCGTGCGCAGGGTACCTGTTTTTGCTGCTTTGGATGATAAGGAACTGAGCCATGTTGCTTCGCATATTCATCAGCGCACATATCAGAAGGGGGATATCCTCTTTCTTGAAGGGGAACCATTGCATGCGTTAATCATCATCCATACGGGAAGCGTGAAGGCGTATAAAACAACACCCGATGGCAGGGAGCAGATTCTCTACCTGTTTCAAACCGGAGATTTTTTGGGAGAACAAAATCTCTTTGAGAATCATAATGCTTCCTATACGGTGGAAGCGCTGGAAAACGTGATAACTTGCGCATTCAGCCGTGACAGCTTTCAAGCTTTACTGCTCGAGCATCCCGTTATTGCAATCAAGACCATCGAAGAACTATCCAAACGTATTGCACAGTTAGAAAACACCTTGAAATCACTGGGTGTGCGCAGCGTGGATGGACGCATTGCGGCACTATTGATGGATTATGCCGAACGCTTTGGCGCCATCGTTCCAGAAGGCGTTCTCATTCAATTGCCCCTCAGCCGTGAAGGAATTGCAAACCAGTTAGGAATAACACGCGAAACAGTCAGCCGAAAACTCAGCCGGATGGAAAACGGCGGCGTGATCCGCACGGTTGGCAGCAAGCGCATCCTGATACTGGATCGGCAAACGCTTGAAACCACGGCGAATCAGATGAATGCAATATAGATGATTTGACTTGAATCACAGTTTTTCCGCTGAGTCTCTGATAGAATGGTCGTGGGATAAGAACGAGTGGCAGAGATGTGTGCTTTGATTATGTGGCAATCGCGGACGATATTGCGGAAATGAAGGCTGCTACGCCGCAAACCTTACAAGAGTAAAACATAGCTGTTGCTAGGAAGGGCAAATATGAATGAAAGAATCCTTGATCTGGATCAAACGGTGTACTCCCTTTGCATGGCTGATCCAGCGATTGTAAATATTCTGGCGGAAGTCGGGTTCAGAGACATCAGCCGTCCAGGGATGCTGCATACTGCGGGACGTTTTATGACTATCCCCAAAGGCGCCGCGATGAAGCGAATAGAACTTGCCATGATCATTAAGACATTTGAGACGCATGGTTACAAAGTGATTGGAGGGGTAGGCACATGAGCCAGGAGATTAACAATCGGGAATACCGTCAGAAAGCGCTTGCGGATATGATCGCGCAGTTGCATAACGGCAAGCAAGTGGATGAGGTAAAAGAACAGTTTGAGGCTGTGTTTGGCGGCGTTTCGGCAGATGAGATTGCAATGGCTGAGCAGGCGCTGATTGCAAACGGGCTGCCGGTAGAGGAAGTGCAAAGGCTGTGCGATGTGCATGCCGCTGTATTCAAGGGGTCGATTCAGGAAATCCATGCATCCCAGGATCCTTCGGCAATACCCGGGCATCCAGCACATACGCTCAAACAGGAGAATCGCGCGCTGGAAGCGTTGTGCGATGAGATGCGCGGCATGTTGACGCAGCTGCCTTATGCGGTTGCGCCGCTGCAAGAGGCGCTTGTTCGGCTTGGTGCGATTGATCGGCATTACGCAAAAAAGGAGAATCTACTGTTTCCTTATATGGAGCGTTATGGAATCACAGCACCGCCCAAAGTCATGTGGGGTGTGGATGACGAGATCCGTACGCAGCGTAAAGAAACCATGAAGCTTGCCGAACAAGGCAATCATGCGCAATTGCAGGAAGCGGTAGACGCGCTTGTGCATAGTATCAACGAGATGATTTTCAAGGAAGAAAACATCATGTTGCCCATGTTGTTTGAACATCTATCGCAAGATGATTGGAAGCATATCGCGGATGAGTTCGGGGAAATCGGTTTGTGTTTGATTGATGAGGTTCCGTTGTGGGTACCCGCGACTATCACACAGAAACAACCACCCCAGGATGAAGCGCCGGCAGGGGATATTGTTTTGCCTACTGGTGTACTCAACATCGCGGAATTAGTCGGCATGCTGGATACCTTGCCCATCGATATCACGTTTGTCGATAAAGAGGACACGGTACGTTACTTCTCTCAGGGTACGGAGCGGGTATTCCCACGCACCAAGGCGGTGATTGGCCGCAAGGTAGCAAATTGCCACCCGCCTGCCAGCGTGCATATTGTGGAAAAACTGGTGCAGGACTTCCGTGAAGGGCGTAAGGATCATGAAGATTTCTGGATCAGAATGGGGGACAAGCTGATCATGATCCGCTATTTTGCTGTGCGTGACCCTAATGGGGAGTACCTGGGCGTGTTGGAAATGACGCAGAACATCGGTCCAATTCAAGCGGTCTCAGGGGAGAAGCGTTTGGCAACAGATGCGTGAGCCGTACCAGGCATGGACTGACCTTAATACATAAAGGAGCTTGCCCGTTCCGTGTGGGCGGCTCCTTTTTTATATGGCTAGAGATGTATTTCGATTTCTACGCCATCATTCGTCTCGCAAAATGCTATGTTGGACCTTATAGGCCAAGCGGTGATGCATTAGAACTTACTCGCACTGACGGGCAACGGTGTATAACCCCAAGAAAATCATCCATGCGATGCATTGCAGCATGCCAACCATCCAAGGGCTTTGCATAGGATAGCAGCAAATACCGTGCGTGGGCTATCTTGTATATACTTCATGATTTCTATGTTCAGTCAAAATGATAGGCTTGTTCAGGATACAGCAAAATATTGCCTTTTTCTGATCCTGTGGTATACTGTTACTATTGTTAAGCGAATATCAAGCTAAGTGAAAGCGAGCGTTCGCGAAAGTATCCTTTCGAGAGAAATAGCGAATGATGTACCTGATGGAACACATACGGGGAGAACGATAAACGTCGCGCGAAAGGTGTAAATGATGGCTACGCAAACGAAGAATGTTAGCACGACCACATTGTGGGCACGGCTCTTTCGAGCACCATCCGCTACAACCTATTTGGACACTAACGCGGGTGAATTGGGGCTGCCTTCGTTTGCGGAGTATGCTACTGCCTTGTGCCGCGCGCGTGGGGAAGTGGTGGAACGTATTATAAAACGCTCCGGGCTGGAGCGCTGCTTTGGGCATCAGCTCTTCCGTGGGGTGCGCAGACCTTCACGCGATTCAGTGCTGATGCTTGCATTTGGTTTTGAGGCAGATGTTGAGCTTGCACAGACACTGCTTCGGCACGCGAGGCATAGCCAGTTATACCCGCGCATCCAGCGGGATGCGATCATCAGCTATTGCCTGCAACACGGGTATTCACTCATGGATGCCCAGCAAATGCTGATGGATCTATCGCTGCCATTGATTGGAGGCGAGCCTAAGTGAGCTCCGCTGAAACGCGAAAGATTACGGATGTTGCTGGCTTGTTTGACGCGACAGGTTACCCTGACGCGTTTTTGGCAGGATATACGCCCATGGAATGCCTTGCTCATGGTCATGGCACGGAAACATTCGTTGTTCGTGCGAAGACGGATGGCACACATTACATAGCCAAGTGTTACGATCTTACGGTTTATCCCGATGTACACGAGGATGTTATCCTCTCCGGATTATGTGATCAGGGATTTCCGGCTTTCATAGAGTCTTATCGTAACAGTCAGATGCATATATCAATCCGCGAATATATTGTTGGGGAACCTTTGGATCGTTACGTGACGGATAACCGATTGAGTCAGCGGCGCGTAATGCAGATTTGCGATCAGCTTTGCAGTCTGCTGCGATGCCTGCACGAAAGGGAGCAGCCAATCATCCACCGTGACATCAAACCACAGAATGTGATCATCCGCCCGGATGGTCAGGCGGTGCTGATCGATTTTGATATCGCGCGACAGTATCAAGACGGCTTGGAAACAGATACCCAAACTCTGGGTACGCGTTATTACGCACCGCCGGAACAATACGGGTTCACCCAAACGGATGCCCGCGCGGACATCTATTCGTTTGGTGTGTTAATGCGTTTTTTGATGACGCATTGCGACACATGCTTGCCCAACGCGAATAGCCGGGCAATGCGCAGAATCATTGAGCGGTGTACAGCATTTGCACCGCAGGATCGTTTTGAGAATACGAAGTCACTCCAAAAAGCGTTATGGCATGCGAGGGAACATCCGAGCCGCCGTGTTGTGCGCGCGGCGAGCGTCATTCTTGCTGTGGGGGTATTGCTGGGCACGGGATTTACGTTAGGCAGGTTTACAACCCTGTTCTCACCCGTGCCGGTGACGATTGTGTTTCATGAACCGCTGATAGAAGCGGCCGTTCGGATTCAGTTAGGCGTCGATGCAAATGAGCAGCTTACCACCGAAAAACTGAATGTGGTGAGAAAACTGTTTATTTTTGGAACAGAGGTTGCAGAAGCATCGAATTCGTTTCCAGAGGGCCTTGGTGATGCAAAACGCCATACACGCGGTGATATTGTTTCGCTGCATGATTTTGCACTGTTACCGAATTTAGAGGAGATCGAGCTATCCTACCAGCGTTTGGAGGATTTATCCGGCATTGAAACCTTACCGTATCTGCAAGTGCTTTGCTTGCGCCATACGAACGCAACGGATTTAACGCCCCTTTCTGAATTGAAAAACTTACGCCAGCTTAGTTTGTATGACACAAATGTATCCGATCTGTCTTCGCTTGCCCGTTGTGAAAAGTTATCCGTGATTGATGTTGGCGCAACGCTCATTAATCGAATCGAGAATTTGACCGCGTTTAGTTCCGTTCAAAATCTCTACCTCAGCAGGTTGAAGCTTCAAGACTTACAAGGGATAGACCGTTTTACCTGCCTAAAAACATTGGATTTGCGTGACACAGAAATTATGCAGCTGGATGGGCTTCAAAATGTATCCACGCTTGATACAGTCTATGCAAGCGGTGAATTGCATGCTCGCCTGACAGTATTGCTGGAAGGAACGGGAATAGCGGTCATTGGTATTTAGCACGATTTATAAATCTGTCAAAAGGTGTGCATGCAGCACACCTTTTGACATTTGTGGTCTGTTACAATACAAGCAATGATGAAGTGACATTGACAGGCATTGGGTTTCAACACTGCATTTGACTATGCTTGCTGCGTGGGAGGATGAAGCGCTGGAAAACCATCTTGTTCGCGCATACTTCTCATGATGGCCTGTGATATCCCAACCATTATCAAAGGACAAGCGCAATGCGTGCATGACGAAGAAGGAGGATTCATCCATGAAACGACTGTCAATCATACTGGCAATCCTGCTGCTGATGGTTCTGGTTTTGCCAAACGCGCAGGCAATGGACAAGGACTATGTATGGAATGGACAAGCCATTACATTTCTGGAACTGGACGACCGTCCCATGCTGGTACCAGTGGGTTTATCAGATAGTGAATACGCGGCGCAGATAAAACTGCAGGTAGCGGAATCTCTTTGGAAAGATGATGACCTACGCTCCCGATTGTTTGAGGAAATCGCGCTGGTGGATGCATCGGGGTACGCTTATGCCCCCAGCGCAAGCATGGTCAGCGTAAATGAACCCTACCTGTTTTATACGTTCAGTATCCCCAAGACGCTATCGGCAGATACGCTCCTCTTGCAGTTCAGCAAGCCCGAAACGGTCGAAGAAGGCATCTCGCAAGAAAGTACGGGGAGCGCGACCAACCAGACCCCGGCACAGTTTACCGCATCGGATGGCAGCATGATTACCCTCACGCCTCTTGCGGCTGACGAGTTCCTTAGGCAAAATGATAGCGTCATTGTGCATACACGAATTGGAACGACCGAACACAATGGCGGGTCTCGGTTTACACAGGGGAGCGGCCTTAAGCTTGGCACTATGCGCAACACCAAGCAGTATGATATGCCGATGATCGCCTTCAGATACACAACATCTTTGGATTTTGACAGTGCGGTAGATGAAATCGGCATCATTGGCGAAAGCGCGGTGCTCGAAATTGATGGTACGCCATATGCGGTTCAAGTGGCGTGGATCACGCGTACTATGGGCTGCTATATCTTCAGTTGTCCAACGCTCGCCCCTGAAGCCGCAACTTTTTCACTTGTCAATCAAGCATTGGTTATTACGCCATAGAATACCCAGCCTGTGCGCATCGGACAAACAGGCAGCATCAGACAAGAAAGTATAACCCGTTGACTGGTGAACGTTTCTGGATGCGTGTACAGTGAGCCGCGCTGTATGCCTACAGCGCGGTATGCGTCGGATGATTGTTGTTCAATTGATCGACATTCGTTACGTGACGTCCTGTGTTTGACGATTATGATATCGAAAAGCATAGTTGGGTCAGCCATCATCAAACATTAAAGAGGATAATCATGCTGATGTGTTATGGATACTGCCGCTTGATTTTACCGAGTATAAACGCGTTCATCCACTGCGGCCGATGCTGCATTTCGGGTACAGGCTACGCGAAAGGAGGTGTTTCCAGTGTCGGCGCCTAACCACAACCTGCGAGCAGTGCTGGCCTACCATGGATTAACAAACTTGCAACTGGCACGTGCGCTGGATATCGATCCGTCTGTGATTAGCCGCTATCTATCCGGCCAAAGGAGATTGCTGGCGGCTAGCGCACAAATGGATGCCATTGCCGAATACATTCTGCGCCATAGCCAGCGTATGAAGGATATGAACTGGTTTCGGGATCAGTTTCGCGCCGCCGGTTTGCCCACAGACCTCACCACCGTTTATCACCTCAAACGCAACCTGGTGATTTGGCTGGCAAGTGATGGCGTTACCCTTCAACATAATCTCGGTACAGTGGCGCCTAAAGAGATGGCGTATACAGCGGAACATTCGGCGCAGCAGGAACTGGTATCGACCGACCCTTTTGCGCCTTTCGTACGAACCGGCATTTTACAAATGGTGCTCTCCTTACGCCCCGTTATGGAAGCGCTACCGCAGGGTGCAACAGTGGATTTATTTTTGTCGAATGATCAGATTGTGACAATCACTTACGAAGATATGGTCGCTTTGTTGCTGGGCATGGTGGAGAGCAAAAAAATCCATTTCCGCGTTGTGGTTTGTGTCTCGGGAAACACGCAGGCGATGTCGTTAATCATGGATGCCTATATGAGCGCACTGGTGACCGGCAACATAAGCCTTTCGGTCGTACATGGCATGACGCAGACCGTAACGAATCAGTTGCATATCATCATTCCCAACACTTTTGCAATGCTGGTGACCGAAACGACAGGCAGCAACGCCACGCCTGTGGCAACCATCGTGCGGGATGTAGATTTTGTCGCACAAACGGAGGCAAGCTTTGAAACTGCATGGCGCTACGCACAACCGATCCTGAACCTTTATGATGATAATTATTCCCGTAACATTCTGGAGCTTCTGTACATGGAGTTTTGTACGCCCGGCGCTTTGGATGTGGTGAAGGACAGTATCAACCCAATGTACATGCAGCCGGATGCATATGCGCATTTCTTGCACACAAGGGGGCATGACGCTACGGAGTTTGCATGGCGAAGCGCAGAGTTTGCTCGGTTTAAGCGCGACTTTGATACAACGCTTGCCGGAGGGACGATCTTCCGGGAAATCATCTCGCTGGAACGTCTAAACGCCATCGTACAGTCAGGGAGCTGCAGAATGGCTGGACTGTACTTCATGGAAAGAGGGTATGTTGATCTGGATGCGGCAGGGTGTGCAGCGATCCTGAAGGGCTATATTTCGTATCTGGAAAATGCACCAAACTTCCACCTGCTGATTCTGGATGAACTTGCCGTGCTGCATCAGAATAACTGCTGGCATATCAAACAGAACAACAGCTTGTGCATCAACCACTGGAATAATCCGGAACCGGTGCTGATTCATTCCGATCAGACAATGCTTCTGCGAGAATTTCAAACCTCATTTGACAAGCTCTGGGCGCAAGGAATTGGGGGTGCGGGAAATCGCGCGAATGTACTGTCGATACTGCAGGAAGTCCATGATAGGCTGATCAGGCGATACGGCGAGGCATAGCGTCGCTAGTAAGGTTTATTCGATTCAGCAACAACCGCATATAGTGCAGAACTTGAATGGGCGAACATGAAAGGAGTCGGAAACATGAAAACGCAAAATCGATTCATCGGCGGATTCCCCTTCCTGCCGCTTCTGGCAGCATTGCTTGTGCTACTGCTTTGCTCCGGCGCGACGGCAGAAGCGGGCACAGTATTCCCGTGGCGCGCGTATGTGTTGGATGTGACACTAGCATCGAGCGACCCTGCGTTGGTTGCGATGGAAGACGCGCCCACCGATGGTTTGCTTGTTGTTGTGGAATTGACAGCGCTTACCCAAGGCATGGATGTAGATGACATCCAAACATATTATACCGAATTTGCACTGCGGGATGCTAACAGTGACGAGTATGCGCCCTATATGTGGCGCTTGCGTGATGTGACAGTTGATGCTGATGGGAAACTGTCCGCAACGCCGCAAGATACCATGGAACTGATTTATTACTTGAAGGACAAGGATGCATCCGCGTTGGAAAACGCACAACTGATGATCGATACGGAACGGCCGGGAGAACGAATTGTGGTGTCGCTGGCAAAAGCCCCATCCACTCGAGAGATGCCAGCGGATGCCTCTGCCGATGTAGGCGATCATGCAGAACCATTAACAACAGAACCGACGCCGCAAACTTTGCAACCTGAACTTGCGCCTACCCATACGGCTTCGCCAGAACCCACCGCTACCATAACGCCAACTACGAAAGATTGGGTTCGGGAAATGCTGCACGCAGCACTGGTACAGCGTGGCGAAGCCGCAAGCAAGAAACCATGGGTTAAAGCGGTGTATGAAGCAGGTTTTCAGAACCTGTCTGTAGAGGACGATAATGTTTCTTTCCAGCTGCGGAGCTTTGATCCGAAACCCAAGAGCCTTGAAGAGGGTGAAACCGACGCGCTTCAACAGTTGATGAAGAATGCATCCACCTTTGATCTGGATATTACTTTGGTTTTGGAGGAACAAGCTTTTACCGCCAAGAGTTTGAAAGCCATGGATACGGTTGTTACCAAGGCGGCTGCCGCTGCGCAAAAGGCGTTTGGAGACAAACGCGTCAAGGCGGCGCTCAAAGATTGGCTGTTACCTTCGCCAATCGAAAAAGTAAAACAATCGGAGGATTTGCTGGTCACTACAGATGCATTCAGCCATTGGATTGAGCAAAATGATGCGTTGTTTTCAGGATGCACGCCGCAAGTGTGGGCACCGCTGTTTTATGGACAAACCAAACAAACGCTGAGCGCAAAAAACGGACCGTACTCGCTCACATTCACCTGTGTGAGCATTCATCCGGAGGATCTGCTGAAAAACGCATCCAAGCAGGCGCTCAGTACCGTTGCGAAACAACCCGCAAGCATCCGTGCCAGCGGCGATGCACTGGATGGGGTTTTCATCAATGCGCTGGCGTCAAACTCCTTTACTATGCGAAAGAAAGCTAATGAGAAATTCACGCTGACGCTGAGTGTTGACGATATCGCGCAGGGAAAGCGGAGTGACGCATACGAGGCCTATGTAGCGCGCTATAACTGCGTCGAAGTATTGCGTGACTTCAAGGCGCAGGTAGAAGACTTGCCGGAAGCCGCGGCGCTAGACTACCCAAAGAGCGGACGCTTGAGCGGGTCTACCAGTGGAACGAAGATTATCATCAAAGCACCCAAAGATGGTCAAGGGCGATATATCCAGCTGCGTTCTTATTATTCGGATGCGTTTGCGGTCAGTGGATTCATCCAACCCGGCAAATCCTGCACGGTGCGCGTTCCGCAGGGTGATTACTACCTGTTAATCGCAGTAGGCGTAACCTGGTATGGAGAAGAGACAATCTTTGGCGAGCAAAGTGTCTTCAGCCGAACGGGATTGTTTGAAGTCGCCAGTAGGCGTTACTACCATACTGTTACGCTAGAACCCAAGAGTGGCGGCAATCTACCCCTCTATGGCGTAAGCGGAGACGAATTTGCGCAATAGGCGGCAATCATCCGTTCGATGATGCCATGACCACAACAAGGCTCTCCCGTGCAGCTGATGAAGCTTGTGCGGGAGAGCCTTGTTGTGCGGCATAGTGATGGCCTTTATGGACTTGCACACCGGCGCCTAACGCTCGCATTTAGCATGAAGTGTTTTTAGAAAGCCGAACGAAATGTTGCAAACGGTTGAACGTTTACTCCAGAATCTGACCATCGGTCGTAATGGTGACCACCTGCCACGGGATCATCTTTCCGCTGGCTTGCAAAGCAGTCTTTACCGCGTGTTCAATACCGCCGCAGCAAGGAACCTCCATTCGTACCACGGTTACGCTTTGAACATCATTGTGACGCAGGATTTCCGTCAGTTTCTCGCTGTATTCGGTCATATCCAGCTTGGGACAACCGATAAGCGTCACATGGTTCTTGATAAAGCGCTCATGAAAGTTGCCGTATGCAAAAGCGGTACAATCCGCCGCGACAAGCAGCTTCGCCTGATGAAAATAGGGCGCGTTTACAGGAACAAGCTTGATCTGCACCGGCCATTGACGCAAGTGTGACTGTGCCGGGCTGGTTGATTCATACGTGCGTGATGGCGCCGTGCTATCGCGCTCAATGGTGCGGGAGCGCGTTCCGGGACAAGCGCATGCCTGTGACGTAGGTGCAGGCACCTGCGGTTTATTCTGTGATACACGTTGCTGTGCCAGCACCGCTTCTTCATCATAAGCGGCAGCCTCTCGCTCAACAAAAGTGATGGCGCCTGTTGGGCATACGGGCAGGCAGTTGCCAAGGCCGTCGCAATAGTCATCACGCAGCAACTTTGCCTTACCGTCAACCATGCCAATGGCGCCTTCATGGCAGGCCGTTGCGCAGGCACCGCAGCCATTGCATAGATCCTCGTTGATTTGAATGATCTTCCGAATCATGGGCATTACCTCCTTGACATTACAATCACAGTATAGTAGAGTTGTGTCATAAAAACCGTTGTATTTACAACACGGAGGCTTTTGTGAAAGAATTCATGCCGGTTTTACAATCATCCGTCCTTTTTCAGGGCATGGATGAAACACAGATCATGGACATACTTATGTGTTTAACGGCAACCAAGCGCGTTTATACGAAAAACGCGTTTGTACACCTGCAAGGGGATAGGGTTGATTCTCTCGGTCTTGTGCTGGCAGGCGCGGTATTTGTCATTCAAGAGGATTTCTGGGGAAACCGGAATATCATAACCAGCATTGGCGAGGGTGAAGTGTTTGCTGAAAGCTATGGCTTTCTGCCAGGCGTAGCGTTGGGGGTAAGCGTTGAAGCACAAGCGCATACAACGGTACTGTTTCTTAACACAAAAAAAGTGCTTACGACATGCAGCAACGCTTGTACCTATCATAGCAGACTTATTTACAATCTGGTTTCACTGCTCGCGGCAAAAAACCTTCGCATGAATGAGAAACTACAGCACTTGTCGCAGCGAACGACGCGCGAGAAAATACTTTCATTCCTTTCGGCAGAGTCCCGTCAGGTGCAAAGCGCAGTCTTTACGATCCCATTTAACCGCCAGCAATTAGCGGATTTCCTTGCCGTGGATCGTAGTGCCATGTGCAGTGAACTGTCAAAACTTCGCAATGAAGGAATTCTCTCTTACCATAAAAGTACGTTCACCTTGAAGAATAACGATGTGCATTGAGAAGTATACATAAGACTCTCAAAGTTGCTGTGGTTGTCTGAACCATGGAAAGCGCCTCCTCTGCCAACACGGGCAAGGGAGGCGCTTTCCATCGCAATCGCTTAGAACGATAGATGATCCACAGAATCCGGATGGCTCTGGCGGCTATGCCATCGGGGATACGCTATCCTTATGCTGAAGGCGTCTGCGTATCAGTTATCGTGGGGTCTTCTGTAGGAGGTTCAGTCTCTCCTGTGCCATCATCGCTAGTCGAATCCTCTATCAGTGGTTCGTCGGTGGGTGTGGGCGTGGGTTCAGGCTGCGTCACTTCAGGCCAACGCAGATCGATCCACGTGGTTCCGATGGAATCATCCGCGTAACGAACAATGACAGTAAGCCTTACTTCGTTGTTCAGATTCTGCTCGGTTACCGTATAGTAGTCACTGCCATTGTAGTCATCCTGAAGGATATCCCCGAGATACCATTCATACGTAACGATATTTTCCGTAACATCCGGCAGCGCATACACACGCGTACCGATGGCCAGGGCACCGCTTGGTTCATACCGGAAGCTGACGGAATGGGGGACAGGTGTCGCCTGAACGGTTTCAGCCGTTGGCTGCGGGGTGATTTGCGTACCGTCTTCCGTTGGCATATCCGAATCGACCGTTTCACCATCAATTGGTTCTTCGGTTGGCGTCGGGTCATCAGTGACCTCCGGGCTGTTATCAAGCGACTCACTGAGAGGTTCTTCGGTGACCTCAGGTTCTTCAAATAAGGGATCCGCCAACAACGTGATTGCCATTGACAGGCTGGCATTGATAATCACACCGGGGATACTCTTGCTGCTGCCAGCGTAGTTACCTTTGCCGTAGACAACGGCAGTAAGCTCTTTCCCCTCGCTGCCCGATGGCAGAACCCAGCTCTTCTCTGCGCTGGTGTGGTAGAGCGCCGCATCCAGCAGCCAATCGATGTGATCAACGCTGTCATTGGGAAGATCGGTATTGATCTGCACCGTTTGCCCAACGGCTATGGTGCCAAAGAACTGTGCGACGGTTATCGGTCTTGCCACAACACTGCTGGGTGTATCCTGCTCCAGTACGGAGGGGTCTCCGGTATAACCGGCGCCAGGCGTTACGACAAGCGCGATGGGATGACCAATATCATCGGCGCTCACGGTGATGGTAGAACCCGTATAGGTCGCGCTATGCCCCGTCCAAGCGTAGGTTGCGGAGGCGGTTGCGTTTGCGGGAGTTAGCGTAACACTGTAGGTGTTACCAGCCATGGGTGCGGAGGACGGGAAGTTGATCGCAGTGATAGCAGCTGCTTCTACCGTAGCCGTATCCGTCAGTGTCGCATCGGTGTAATAATCGCCTTTACCAGTAACAGAGAGCGTCAGCGTAAGCCCAGATACGCTACCAGAGGGAACCGTATAGGCGAGCGAGGATGTATTGATGCTATTCAATGACCAAGTGTAGTTGGCAATTACGGTATTGGGTGTTGTGCTACCGCCGTCAAGCGAGGGGTTGAGCACGTCGCCAACGACAACATTGCCAGGGGTTGCGCTGCTGCTGCCGGATATATCGACGCTGGTCAGACGCTGCTTGACGGTTTCTGTCGTGCTTCTGCTTACCGAGCCCGCATGGCTGCTGGAACCCAGCGCGATGGCACGCACCATGATAATCTGCCCACGGTCAGCGGCGGAAAGGGTATAGGTGCTGGTGGTAACGCCGCTTACCAGCACACCGCCGCGGTACCATTCGAAAGTACAATCCGCGGTTGCGTCCGTTGTACCCGCAAGCACAGTGGCCGTAAGCAGGTTGAAGTTCGGATCAGCGGGGGAGGGATCATAACGGAATACGGTCTTGTTAAAACCGATGCTGGTGATGTTGGGTTTGTTTACGACCGTGCCGGAAAGTGTCACACCAGAGCCGCTATAATTGCCGCTGCCCGCGTAGCTGAGCATCAACTGTCTGCCAACCATAGCTGTTGTGACTGCAAGGGTGGCGCCTGTGCCAAGGGTGGTTGCAGTATCGTCCACATAGGTCCAGCGGTAAGTAGCCGAAGCAGTTGCGGGATCCGGTTTTGCGGTGAGCAGATCGCCTACATTGGGGTATGCGTTGCCCTCGGTGGTATCGTTTGTGGTATTGGACACGGCAACGTTCACAATATAACCGGTTGGTTGCACCGTGCCTGTGGATGTAACCTCTGCACTGCCTGTATAATGGCCAATGCCACTAACGCGAAGGCGTACATACTTATACACATCAGCGGCAGTAACGGTATAGGTGGCCTGGGTACTGACCAGATTGCCATCAACATACCATGCGTAGGAAACCGTTGCGCCGCTTGGGGTCAGGTTGAGCGCGGTAAGCACATCCCCAACCACAGGCGCGTTGTTATTGAGCATAACGCTGGTAACAGGCGTACCCGCTGCTACAGGACTGGTGGGTGAGCTGGTGGCGGTGCCAGAATAACTTCCCGTGCCTACAACAGTAAGCTTGATTTGTTGGTTGAGATCGCTTGCTTGTACCGTGTAGGTCGACGCGCTGGAAACCAGCGTGGTGCCGGAATACCAACTGTAACTGACTGTCGCCCCGGAGGGGGTTATGCTGGCGGCGCCTAATACACTGCCGACAATGGGCGACGTGTTATTGAGTGTAACTGCGGTCACGGCATTGCTGCTGGCGTAATGCAGGAACGCATTCATCATGTAGCCTACGCGACTGCCGACGGATATATAATCCCAAACAGTGCCGCGTGAGATTACATTGACAGTCGTACCAACGCTATAGACGCCAATGATTGAATAACTCGTGCCGGGGCCTGTACGAAGCCTTACACCCAGCCCGTTTGCGCTCCAAATGGTGGCTGGTTCGCCGCTGCCTCCGCCACCGCCGGTGGTCAGAAAACGGTTCATCATATAACCAATGCGGCTGCCAATTTGGATGCGGCTCCATGTGGTGCCGGTTTGCAAGACGGTTACAGCTGTGCCAACACTGTAAACCGCAATAATACGGTATCCTGTGCCAGGACCCGTGCGCAAACGAACGCCGTAGCCGTTGGTACTGGTTACATATGCAGTTCCCGTGCCGCCGCCATTAAGCGTAACATAAGAGCCGTACATGTAGCCCGTTTTGCCATCAGGCGCTTCGACCTGATACCAACTACCGCTTGTGCCAAGTATTTTAACGACAGTGCCTGTATAATAGGAGCTGATTGTGCTTGCGCTAAAGGATGGCGAAGAACGCAGCCGTAACCACCCGCCCGTTACAGTGCCATATTGCGTGAGCGCCATGGCTGGGACAGATGGAATGAGCGCGATGAGCAGCGTCAAGGCAATCAAAAGGGATAAAAATCGTTTCATAAGCGGATCCCTCCGTATATCATGGGGAATTCATCCATAGTACGTTTCTCGCATGAGGATTCTTCCCCATTTGTCGAAATTGTACAACATTTTATAAGCCTTGGCAATGGATGATATGCCAGCAGTTAACGCAAAAGATGTAACGCGATACCCCAGCAGGATCAAAGCCAGCGCATATATAAAACAATGGCAAATGTCGATTTTCCGTAGTTTTCCCTGTTTGACTACAAGAATACAGGATATTGTCACAAACGCGCAAAGGATGTATAATGTTACTATACAGTCGTTTGCGTTGTTCTTTCAGTTACGTATTAGGCATCAATTTGAACGAGGGGTTTACCGCATGGTCAAACTTCGTTTGTTGGTGCATAACCAATAGCTGAAACGCAACAGGAAGTGCTAAGGCGGGTGATATACGCTTTGATAACAAATCATAAAAAGCCGCATATGATCGGCGTGCTGATCGGCGATGTCAGCTTTGATTTTTCATTGGAACTTATGAAGGGGATGTCCGATGCGGCCATCGAAGCGAATGTTCATGTAATGTTCTTTTTGGGCATGCAGCAGCATGGAACGAGAATCGAAAGAAACACAGCATCTGATTCGACACTAAGTCACAACAGCGTATATGATTACGCCGCGCTCGCGGGGGTTGACTCGTTTGTTTTTGCGTGCGGTTCGCTTTCCGGGTTTTCTGGCGACGGTTTGTACCGACAATTTCTGGGGCGTTTTTCGCATAAGCCCTATGTAGTGCTTCAGGAGCGCATAGCTCTGGATACGCCCAAACATACCTATATCGTTGTTGACAATTATAACAGCTTCACACAGTGCATGGAGCATTTGATCGTTGATCATGGTTATCGGAAAATTGGGTATGTATCAGGTCCTAAAGGGCATTCGGATGCCAAACAGCGCCTGCATGCGTACCTTGATGCCATGGCAAAGCATGGCTTGACCGTTGAACCAAACATGATCATCTATGGTTCATTCTATGAATTTGTAGATGATCAGGTTGCGATGCTGATGGATCAGCATCCGGATTTGGATGCGATTGCCTTTGCCAATGATGAGATGGCGAAAGCAGGCTACCGGGAATGCCGCCGCCGAGGATTGGTCATCGGAAGAGATATCGCAATTACTGGCTTTGACAACTTTAGCTCCGCGACCCACATGCTGCCGCCGCTTACTACGGTATCCCAAAGCGCATACCGCATGGGAAGGCTTGCCATAGATTATGCCACGCAGTTAACGGATGGTTCAACGGTAAAAGCGCTGGAAATGAAAACAGAGTTTATCAGGCGACAATCCTGCGGCTGCGCACAGGATTCCTTTTGTTACCGCCCTGCCATGGAGGGTGAGGATGCCATTGCTTTTATCGATAATGCAATCGATATCATCATGAAGGATTATGCCAGCCAGTTCCCAACAGACGAGCAGGAAACCCAGGTGGAGGCGCTGCGCATTTGCCTGGATGGTTTACGTTCGCTTTCACTGGACACTTCAGAAGAAGAGATTAACTACAACATACTGTTCAGGCATTTTGAGTTCTTCATTCAACATAGCCCGCCGCTTCTCTCCCCATTAACCTATAGTTTGAAGGATTATATGCTTCGCATTTTCTGCGCCGAAAGACTGCCGCTTTCAGTACGAAAGTTCTCAAGCGCAGTTACGCAAATGCAGCAGTACCTGCACACGCGGGAAGTACATGCTTTGGAATTGCGTTATGACAAGATGCAGTCAGAAACATGGATTGCGCCGGAGCTGACGCGTGGCCTTTATGGTCAAACGAACGATCAGGAAGTGCTGCGCTGTGTAACCGAGCGCTTGATGATGGCTGGCCTAAAGTATATTTATATTTGTTTGCTTGAAGAACCACAGCGCTACGGCAGCGGGGGACTGGACAATATCCCCAATAAGCTTCTGCTGGCAGCAAAAGGAAACGATGGCGCTATCGAAGCCTATTCGCGTGAGAGAATGCCTGTTATCGATGATTTGCATCCGTTCAGCAGTCTGCATGACTATACGCTGGCGCCATCCATGATGGCATTCAGCTTCTTTTCCGGGGAGAATCAATACGGAATACTGATATGTGAGACAGATGGGAGCAAGAGCGCGCTTCTGCACGTTATCGGGCTTCAACTCGGGATGATGATTGATTTTCTGGAGCTTCGCAGGAAGGAAAAAACCATAGCGATTGAGCTTGAGAATATTCGGGAGAAAAATGAAATTCTGAACTTTCTATCGGAGTATGACGAACTATGCGGTTTGCTTAACCGCCGTGGCTTCATCGCGCGCGCCATCCGCAAGAACCGGGAGAACATTGGCAAAACAGCTTTTTGCATGTTCATTGACCTTGATTATCTTAAGCAAATCAACGATACATTTGGACACACGGAAGGCGATAGTGCTTTGCGAGCCGTAAGCGTGATTCTGCAAGACTGCGTGGGGGAGAACGAGGTGCTTGGGCGTATTGGGGGGGATGAGTTTGTCGGATTGATTGTCAATCCAGACAGAAACTATGGTGAAATACTCGCCCAAAAAATCTTGGCGGCATGCAGCGCCTATAATGACAGTGTGCAAAAACCTTATCTTTTGGATGTTTCGATCGGCATGAAGCGCTTTACCTGCAGGCAAGGGCTGGAGGTGAGCAGCATTATCGCCGAGGCTGATAAACGCCTGTATGAAGCCAAACGAAAACGGAAGACACTTTCGCTCCGTTTGCGTAAAAACACTTCGGTTTAGCGTCAATGCGCCACATTCGCATCACATCGGATAGCTGAGCGGATTACCAACCGGGGCTGCATCAAACGGAGAGCAGATACGCTGATGGCTTTCTTTGTGCTACGTGTAAGGCATTGCGTGTGATACCCGCAATGCCTTACACAAGTGTTCAAGTATAATCGGAACTTTCGCGTGCGGCGTCACCAGGAAGCTGCGGTTCTTTGTAGTATGTGGTTATACAGTTAGAATCAATACCGAGCTTGAGGCATTATGAAACCCATCAGACTTGCCAAGGCAGGGATAATACAGTAGGATAGATATGTAAACGCTATCGCGAATACACACCTGCGGCCTTGCGGTTATGCAGGTGTGTAGCGGCGAGAAGATGCTTTGCCTTACGGTGAAGGAGGAAAATTGCATGGCGGAACCCACGGCAATGCCAGAGCTGATTGAAACTATGAATGATACATTGGAGAGCGCAGGGCTGGCGGCAGGCGAGCTATTGAATCGTCTGCCCATTTGGCTGAGTAAGCTGATGTTTGCCGCCGTGGTTGTGGTTCTGGGTATTGTGCTGGTGCGGCTTGGGCGCAAGCTTATCAACCGACTGATCCAAGGCAAAAAGGGAGCGCCCAGTAAAAGCCCGGGTCAGCGTGAGACGTTCCGCTCACTGGTGATCAGCGTTTTCAACTACATCATGTACTTCATCCTGCTCACAGTGGTATTGGGCATATTTGGCGTGAATGTAACCTCCATGATTGCAGTGGCCGGTGTGGGTGGCATCGCGATCGGTTTTGGCGCGCAAACGCTGGTCAAGGATGTTATAAGCGGTATCTTTCTTTGGATGGAAGGCAACATCACCGTTGGCGATATCGTAGAAGTCAACAGCTTGTCCGGAGAAGTCGAGTCAATAGCCATTCGCACAACCACCATCAGAAACTACAGCGGTAACCTTTATGTGATTCCCAACGGTGATATTCGCACGGTCACCAACATGACACGTGCTTACAAACGCGCCATCGTGGATGTACGCCTGCCTTATGAAGAAAAACTGGATCGACTGCTTGCCGTATTGGAAGATGAGATGCATCGGGCAGGCGAAACAGTGAGCGGGCTTTCAGAGATACCGCAGGTATTGGGCATCCTTTCATATGATCCGGACGCAATTATCGTTCGCATCGCCGCCACGTGCACCGTGAAAGAGAATTGGGGCATCGAACGGGAACTGCGCAGGCGAATTAAGGAGCGTTTTGATGCGGAAGGAATCCAAATGCCCCATGTGCAACGGGTTGTCATGTAACCTTATGAGAAGTATGTATTTGTTGTTCCTATAGGCGCTTCAACAAAGCGGAGTGCAATCATCTTATGAACGCTTTACAGCGTTATCCATGTGTGCGTTTAGCGCCTGGTTGCATATTCCATACACGCTTTTGCGAATGCCTCAAACAGCGGCTTGCCCTCCGCCATCCGCTCCGGATGCCATTGCACACCTACTACAAAGGGCTTATCCGCGTCATATACTGCTTCAATGACGTCATCACTCGCGCGGGCACATACGGTTAGCTGCGGCGCAACCTCTTTGACAGCCTGATGGTGGAAGGAGTTTACTGCCAGTTGCTCACAAGCATACATCATGCGTAAGGGACTATTTTCTGAAAGCGAAACCCGGTGAGAGGCGTAGCGGCCAAGCGCAGTCTGCGTGTGTAACATCGGCGGAGATTCATTGTCAACGCTGTACTGGGTGGGCAGATCCTGATACAGGGTTCCGCCCAAGGCAACATTGAGCGACTGGATCCCACGACAGATGGCAAGAATGGGCATGTTACGCCGATAGGCTTCAAGGATCAAAGCCATTTCGTGCCTATCGCGTTTTGGGCTAACAGATCCAAGGCCGGGGATGGGCGCTTCCCCAAAAAGCATGGGGTCAACGTCATTGCCCCCTGACAGCATAAGCCCGTCCAAACGGTCAAGGCAGACCGATGTCTCCGAGCCATTAAGCGAAAGGCTCAACACCACTGGGATGATTCCCACCTGATGGAGGGCTTTCAGGTAATTGCTGTTGATAAACTGCCGTTGTTCACCGTCTTCCAGGCTACAGGTTACACCAATCATCGGCATCTGCTTCATAAGCACCGTCCTTGCCATAAACGAAATGAATTTGTATTCGCTTTGGATGCCCGTATATCCTGCCGGCTTCCAGCAGCCCCATGAAATACCCCGCAACGGCTTAACCATTGCGGGGTTGATAATGGATTACGCACGATGGTCATGGGTGTAACTAAGCGCTCTTGATCTCAAGCCACATGGTGTTATAGATTTGAATGAAATCCTGAATATCCAAGAAGAACTCGCAGCGATCCACAATTTCCTGTGTGGGGTTCATGGTGAGGTTATCGCGATATTCATCGCCCATCAGCTCAATGGCAGCTACGTTTGGCGTGGAATACCAGATTTCGTTACAGTTCATCTGCGCGACATCAGGACGGCTCATGAAATCGATGAACAACTCCGCGTTAGCCTTGTTTTTAGCAGCTTTGGGAATCACCATGCCATCCACCCAAATGTTGCTGCCTTCATCCGGCACCACATAGGCCAAATCTGGGTTAAGGTCAATGGCATACTGCGCATCGCCGCTCCAAACCAGCGCAAGGGCTGCCTCTCCGGCCACCATTTTATCCTTGGTTTCATCTACCTGATAGGCTTTAACAATGCCATCCTTCTTTTGCTTGATCAGCAAATCCTTGGCGGCGTTTAGCTCCAGTGGATCGCGGGTATTCATGGAATAGCCAAGGTACTTGAGCGCTACGCCAAGGCAATCCCGGATGGAATCCATCATGAATACATTATTTTGGTACTGCTGGTCAAACAAAACACTCCAGCTGGTTACGGGCGATGCTACCAAGGTCGTATTGTAGAGAATGCCAACGGTACCCCACATATAGGGGACGCTGTATTCTCCTGTAGGGTCATAGCTGGGATTGAGCAAGTTATGGTCAATATACTGCAGGTTGGGCACGTTGGCAAAGTCGATCGGCGAGAGCAAATCTTCATGGATCATGCGTTCGATGCAATAATCCGATGGGAAAACCACATCAAAGGAAGAAGGTGAGTTGCGCACCTTTACCAGCATATCCTCATTGGTGGTAAAATTCATATAGTTGACGGTGATTCCGGTTTCCTCTGTAAACAGATCCAATGCGTCCTGGCTGATGTAGTCTTCCCAGTTAAAAACGTTCACAACACCCTCGGCCAGGCCGGCAGACGGCAAAACCATCACCAGCAGGAGAAGAAGCGTACAGATTAATCGATTGCGCATAGTCCGATCCTCCTTATTCACATGATTATGATAAACGCCAATGCGTTTTCATCGAGCTTTCGCGGGGTTAGAGGCGCGACGGTTTACAATCAGGAGTAAAACCAGCAGCGCAAGGAACATCAACGCGCTCAGCGCGTTAAGCGTTGGTTCAATGCCGATCCTCGCTTTGGAATAAATGAGCGTGGAAAGGTTTTGCACCATCGGGCTTGTGGTGAAATAGCTGATTACAAAATCGTCCAGCGATAGGGTAAAGGCAAGCAAGAGTCCCGTTATCACGCCGGGGCTGATTTCGGGCAGAATCACGTGCACGAGCGCATAGGATGGGGACGCGCCCAAATCCAGCGCAGCTTCGTACGTATGCTTGTTCATCTGCTTAAGCTTGGGCAGCACGGATAAAATGACATAGGGCGTATTGAATGTGATGTGCGCAAGCAGCATGGTGATATAGCCGCGTTCGATTTTGCTGAAGGTGAAAAGGATCATCAGCGAGATGCCGGTCACAATATCCGGCATGGTCATGGGCAGGTTTGTCATGGTCATCATGACGGCTTGCGGGCGTTTGCGCATGGCATGAATGCCGATGGCCGCCAGCGTACCCAGCACGGTAGCGGCGATGGCCGCGATGACAGCGATGGAAAGTGTGACATACAGAGCCTTCATAATGGCTTGATCCTTGAACAGCTCACTATACCATTGCAAGGAAAAGCCTTCCCATTTTGCGCGGCTCTTCCCTGCGTTGAAGCTTTGCAGAATCAGCACGATGATGGGTATGTACAAAAACAACAGGATGAGCGCAAGGTATCCGCGCTTGACAAGCTTTCTCATATCATACCACCGCCTTCACCCTCTGGATCCGCTTTGCGAAGAACGCTCAGGCTGATGAGGATTAGCACCATCATGATCAGGCTCAGCGCACTGCCAAGATTCCAGTTGCCTTCAGTCAGGAAGCGGTTTTCAATCAAATCACCAAACATCATGGTGTTTCCGCCTCCCAAAATACGTGGGATAAAAAACGTTGTGACGGAAGGCATAAACACCATTGTGATGCCGGAGATGACGCCCGGCAGGCTCAGCGGCGCCGTCACACGCCAAAAGGTGTGCAGATGGTTCGCCCCCAAATCCTGTGCTGCTTCCAGCAGTTTGCTGTCCATCTTGGTAAGGGAGGTATAAATCGGGAATACCATAAAGGGTAGAAAGTTATACACCATGCCCAGCAACACCGCACGGTCGTTATACATCAGCTGTACGGAATGGAATCCCAAGCTTTTCAGCAGCGTATTGATCAGCCCCTGATCTTCCAGAAGCGTCATCCATGCAATGGTGCGCAGCAGGAAATTCATCCACATGGGGATGATGAACAATACCACAAGGATGGAGCCAATCTTGATATTGCGATCCGCCATGAAGTAAGCCGCAGGGTAACCCAGCACTAGGCAGATGATTGTGCATAGCAACGCCATCCAAAGTGAGTAAACCAGGATGCCAATGTTAACGGTGCCTCGCTGAATCAGCACTTCATACTCCGGCCCCATCTGCGTGTATAGCTGATTGACAGAATAATTGCTATCCCAGAAGTTCCTGAAATTGTCCAGGGTGAACGCGCCGTTTGCATCGGTTAGCGCATAATAGGCGATCAGCACACAGGGCACAATGGTGAAAAGCACCATCCAAAGCGTATAGGGGGATGCAAAAAAGGAACGTCTGATGCCGTTGGTACGCTTGACGGAATAGACAGCAAGCAAAACAAACCCAAGAAGAAATAAGCCCAACAGCCATAGCATCCAGGACGGAAGAGACAAGCTTTGATTCATAGCGCTTCCTCTTCCTCTCCCTCTCCCTCTGACGGCAAAACGGGGCGAAGCATTGGCTTCATGATGTGAATATTGTAAGGTACGATGGAAAGTCCTACGTTTGAGCCCTGCGCCTGCATTACGGTGGAATGTACCTTAAATATCGTTTCACCCGTATCGATCATCATTTCGTAGTGAACGCCCTTAAAAAGAACACTCTGTACGATGCCTGTGATTTGCCCGATGTCATTGCCTACAATCATAATGTCTTCAGGGCGTACCACAACGTCTACCGGTTGGTTTTCGCCAAAGCCTGCGTCCACGCAAGGGAAATTTGCGCCGGAAAAACGAACGAGTTCATCTTGCAGCATCATACCGCGCATGATGTTGCTCTCGCCAATAAAATCTGCCACAAAAGCATTAGCGGGTTCATCATAGACACTTTTCGGATCCCCGATTTGCAAAATACGTCCATCACTCATGACCACAACGGTATCGCTCATGGTGAGCGCTTCCTCCTGATCATGGGTCACATACAAGAAGGTGATACCCAATGCCTGTTGCATCCGTTTGAGTTCCAGCTGCATATCTTTGCGCAGTTTTAAATCCAACGCACCCAAAGGCTCATCCAGCAAAAGCACTTGCGGTTCATTGACCAGCGCCCGCGCGATCGCCACGCGTTGCTGCTGCCCACCGGAAAGCTGATCCACACTTCGCTTGCCGTAACCTCGCAGGTTTACCAACTCCAGCATCTTCTCTACGCGAATGTTGATTTCTTTGGTTGGCACTTTTGCGATTTTCTGCCCAAAGGCAATATTATCAAATACATTCAGATGGGGAAACAACGCATACTTCTGGAAGATTGTATTGACCTTTCGCTTATAAGGCGGCAGGGCGCCGATATCTTTGCCTTCAAACAGAAGCGTACCGCTGGTAGGGTATTCAAACCCGCCGATGATCCGTAGCGTGGTGGTCTTACCACAGCCGCTGGGGCCCAGCAATGTCACAAACTCTTTCTTGCGGATATAGAGATTGATATCCGTGAGTACTGCTGTGTCATCGTACTCCTTGCAGATATGCTGTAAATCAATCAGATGTTCTTTTTCAACCATCGGGCGTATGCTCCTTTATGTTTGATAGCATGGATATCAAAGACCTTAGAAGCTGGGCGGCGTGCTGACCCAAAGCACCTTTGCCCGGGTTTTTCCGCTGTTGCGAAGGGAATGCGTTGCGAAAGGATGCAGGCAGAAGCTTCCGCCTGTTTTGATGACGTGGGATCGCTTTCCGATGCATAATGTGATGCGTCCGGTAAGCACATAGCCAAATTCTTCACCTTCATGCGGCGGAAGCAAAGTGGTTTCGCCGCCCACGTCCAGTTCAAGCAAAATCGGCTCCATACTGTTCTTCTGCGCCGTGGGGATTAACCAGGTGATCTTGCCATGTTTTTCTTCATCATCCGGCTTTTCAAACATATCAGCAGGGGAGAAAGCGATCTTTTCCGCGTCCTGATCGGTGAAGAAAGTCCGCAGGCTGGTTCCTAAGCATTCGAGCATATCGACAAGCGTGGCGATGGAAGGGGAAGCCAAATCACGTTCCACCTGCGAGATGAAACCCTTACTCAATTCACAGCGGTTGGCCAGCTCTTCTTGGGTAAGCCCCTTTTGTTGACGCAGGTCTCGCAGTTTCAACCCAATTTTCAAGCGGTTGCCTCCTCCCGAGCGCGTATGCCGATGATATGTAGTTTAGTTTTGCTAAACTTCGAAGCAGGCAATATTAAACCACAAATCAAAAGCCATGTCAATACACTTTACAAAAAAATAACGCCCCCGTATGGAGGCGTAAACCCTTGCATGTACAGCAAAAATCGAATGCTCAAGCAAGCGATTCAAGCATGGATTGCACCATATCGCGCGTGGCATAATTAAGGGGTGAAAAACGTCCTTTGAGCGCAGTTTCCAGCTTTTCCTTCGCCGCTTCTTTATCGCCGGCTTGGATGTCATATTGTGCAAGGAAATACAATGTGTCGATCTGTCCGGGTTTTAATGCAATCGCGCGCTGGAAATAGTCCTTTGCGGTCGCCGGATCATTGAGCAAGCGATAATATACTTGACCAAGATTATCAAGCGTAATGGGGTCTTCATCATCATAAGCAAGCGCTTCTTCATTGAAACGCAGCGCCTTTTCCGTATCGCCAACTTCGACATACAGGTAACCAAGCGTCTGGTAAATCAAACCGCTGGGTTCCTTTTGATGCTGGCGCTCAAGCAGCTCGATGCCTTTTTGCGTTTCGCCCAGCTTGAGTACGCACACGGCATAGTTAACATACAGCTGCCTGCGGCTATCATCTTTGAGGAGCGGGTTTTTCTGGTGACGCACCAGCAGCTCGCGCGCTTTTGTATACTGACCTTCACGGATCAACAGTACGGAGTAGCTGAGCAGATAACGCGGCTCATTCAAACCGGCCGCGATGGCCTCCTCGTACTGTTTCATCGCTTCATCATACTTGCCTTTGTTCATGCTGATGGCAGCGCTGCGAGCCTTGAGGGTTGCAATCAGGTTCATGGTATAACGACCTCCTATGCGTTAGCGTCGCTCATGAGCCTACGGCGCAGGCGCGCATAACGGTATTGTAACGCATCGCGCTTCAATTGTACAGCATCGCTTTCCCACAGCGATGGTTCACTGAGCATCAGCAAAGCTTGCCTTGTGTAAACCATTGCCTGCTCAGGGTCGGCAAGTTTATGTTCATAGAGTTTTGCCAACGCTTCGCAAGCGAGGATGGGTTCATCCCCTCGGGCAAGCATGGTTGTATACAGTTTCATGGCATTGGGCAGATTGCCTGCGCGCACTTCTCCAACGGCAAGTGCTTGAAAAGCTTGTGCGCGGTGCGTGTCGCGCGCCGCCATGCGGTAGCACTTCTTTGCCTTATCCAAAGCGCCGCGCTTATCCATGGCCTTGGCAAGCGCAAAGAGATCATCGGGCGCCTGCGCCGTTTCGGGCTGATCAAAAAGCTTGCATAGAAAAAAGAAAAGCTGCGCAAGGCTTACGATATCCTGTCGATTATGGTCCAGCACGCGTTCCAGCGGTGCGAAATCACGATTATGCAAGTATTGAAAATACGTGCGAGGCACATCGCTCCCAGGCAAATCATCATCACGCGTTACGCCAAGGATTTCGCTTTCCAGTCGCTGCAATGTACAACGGCCAAGGCGCAGCTTCCATACGCGGCGCGCCGCGTGCAGCACATCCGCGTGATAATCGCTAATAAACCGGCCAGGCATACGATGCATCAAGAAACGGTTTTGCAGCAGCGGCGCATCGAATGTCCTTCCGTTAAAGGTAGCCAAAACTGGAAAAGCGCGCATCAGATGGCTGATTTTGTCAAGCAGCAACGGTTCCTCAGGATAATCCCGCATCAAAAACTGCTCCACTACGAAATGGTTACCTGAAAGGTACCCTGCACCCACCTGAAAAGCGACGGTTCCTGCCCCGCCAGAAAGACCGGTGGTTTCTGTGTCCAGAAACAAAACATCCGCTGGCTGCACATCTCGCGGAAAGGGGATGCCATACACTTGCTCGAGCACCACAGCGGTCATATGCCTTACATCACTGAAGGAGGCGAGGGGAAACCGCTTACTGGTATGATAACAATCCTGAGATTGCGGCGTATCATCCCGCTTGGGTGCTGGACGAGTCGCGCCATTGTCAAACATGCGCAGCTTATCACTCAGGCTTGGCATGGCTGGATCAGCTCCTTGAGAATGCGTTTTGCATCGGACTTGCCATGTTCGCCAACCTCATGCATAGAGCCTACACAACTTGGGCATCCGTTTTCACAGGGGCAGGCATTCAGCACCAGCAGCGCATGCTCCAAAAGCAGCTCCTGCATCTCATACGCTTTCTCACTCAGCCCCACGCCGCCAGGAAACTGGTCGTACAGGAAAAGCGTGGGCATGTCTGTCTCCGGTGCTTTGACCTGGTACACAACTTTGATGTCCCTTGGGGCGCACATCAGGTATATGGGGCAAACAATGCTCAGCAGATTCGCAACACCCAGCAAGGCGCCTTGAAGCGCGTCATTGCGGTAAGCGCGCGTAATGCTCTCGGGTACGGTCCACCACATACCGATGGTATGCATGTTGGTTTCTGGCAGCATGACCTGACCGAAACCAAGATTCTCATGCGTATCCAGTTTCATTTTCTTGAAGATTTTCACGATGGCCGCGATTTTCAATTCCCCGAGAGTAACAATTACGTTGCTTTTCAGTGTTTTTGTTTTTAGTTCGTCCAAGACGCCAAGGCTTACGTTGAGATCCGCATCGGTATAGTAATCGACATCCACTGCGCGGATAAACGCTTTGCAGGCATCAAAGTCCAATTTTTCCACCTGAAACTGCCGCGCTTCATGCATATAGATCGCGTTCTCATGCAATAACATCGGCACCGTGAAGCGATCCATTTCTCCAATCACGCGGTGATGCGCAGGGTTCGTGATGTCAATAATCACAAAGTTTTCAGTGGTGGCCGAACGCAGACTGATCTCACTGGCTGGGAAATCTTCTGCCGACCAGTGATATTTTCCGCCAACATGGCGAAGGATGCCGCACTCCACAAGGTAATCCAGAAATTGCGCGGTATCCTTTACGTTGCCGAATTGTTCCCCGTCTTCAAAGGGGAGCTCATAGGCAGCGCATTTCATGTGAGATAGCAGCACATAGAGGTTGTTTGGGTGCAGCATGGCATGTTCTGGATTCTGCGAGAAAAAGTACTCGGGATGGTTCACGATGTACTGATCGATGGCGGCGGAGGAAGCAACCATCACGGTAAGCGCGGTGTCCTTTCGCCTGCCTGCACGCCCAGCCTGCTGCCAAGTGCTGGCGATGGTTCCCGGGTATCCGCACAGCACACACGCGGTGAGGGATCCAATGTCGATACCCAGCTCTAAGGCGTTTGTGGAGATGACCATATCGATTTCACCAGCGCGCAGCCCGTGCTCAATCGCGCGCCGCTCCGTAGCGAGGTAACCGCCGCGATAGCCGCGTACCCTGCCGCTAAAACCGTAGGGATCACGCGCTTGATCCTTCATATACCGGGTAAGCACTTCAACCTGGATGCGGCTTTTTGCAAATACAATGGTGGGGATTCCGTTGGCCAGAAACTGTGACGCAATATTGCGCGTCTCCGGCAACACTCCGCGGCGGATACCCAGTTGGCGATTGATTACGGGAGGATTGTAGAACACAAAGTGCCGTTCTCCCATCGGCGCACCATTGTTATCAATTTTCAGGATTTCTCTGCCGGTGAGGGTGGCAGCTAACTCGTCCGGGTTGGCAATGGTTGCGCTGCACAGGATGAAGCGTGGCTTTGCGCCGTAAAATTCGCACAAACGCAGCAGACGGCGGAGCACATTGGCCAAATTGCTGCCAAATACCCCGCGATAGGTATGGATTTCGTCAATCACGATGTATTTTAGGTTTTCAAATAGTTTAACCCACTTGGTGTGGTTGGGAAGGATGTTGCTATGCAACATGTCAGGGTTGGTAACAACAATATGCCCCGCTTGGCGGATAGCCTTGCGCGCCGCGCCCTGCGTATCACCGTCATAGGTATAAGCCTTCACATCGACCCCAAGCGCTTCCACAAGCTCATAAAGCTCGCTGGCCTGATCGGCGGATAGCGCCTTGGTGGGGAACAGGTAAAGCGCACGCGCATCCGGTTCTTTAAGGATGGCGGATAAGACGGGCAAGTTATAGCACATGGTCTTCCCGCTGGCCGTAGGGGTGACGACCACAAAATCTCTCCCGGCAGACGCAGCCTGAAAACTCTCCGCCTGATGGGTATACAAGCGGTGAATCCCCCGATTCTGGAGCACGGTACGGATGCGAGCATCCAGCGATGCCGGAAAATCTGAAAAGCGACCCTCCTGCGCAGGCAGAGTCGTCCAGGCGGTTACATTCTCCATGAAAGATGGCTCGGCTTTTAACCGACCGATGAGTTGGTTTACGTTCATTCCATGACCCCCATCGGCCACAGGCCACATATGGGATGCGGCCTGTGGCATTGATGCTAAACCTGCTGCGGCAGGGGAAATGTTTCCTCGGGTGGCAAGGATGTTTCCTTGAGATAGGTTACCTTGCCATCCTCAACACGCAAACGCACCGCGTCCCCAAGGGAAATTCGACCGGCGATGATTTCCTCGCTGAGCGCATCTTCCACGGCGCGCTGTATGGTACGGCGAAGGGGACGCGCGCCGTAGTTTGCATCATATCCTTCATTGGCCAGGTGTTCGATGACCGCATCGTCATAGAGAAGCTGCATACCGCGCTCGCCCAATCGTTTGGCGACACTGCGCAGCATCAAACCCGCGATTTTCTGAATATCACTCGGCTCCAGCGCATGGAACACGATCAATTCATCCACACGGTTGATAAACTCTGGTCGGAACACATCCTTGACTTCCGCCATCACACGTTCTTTCATGTTCTCATAATCACGCACGGTTTCAACCGCGCTGCCAAAACCGAGCGAACGCCCGTTGGTGATGCTGTGCGCGCCCGCGTTGCTGGTCATAACGATGATGGTGTTCTTGAAGCTGACAACACGGCCATCGCTATCCGTTAACCGGCCATCTTCCAGAATCTGCAGCAGGATGTTGAATACATCGGGGTGCGCCTTTTCCACTTCGTCAAAGAGCACGACGCTGTAAGGCTTCTGGCGCACCTTTTGGGTGAGCTGTCCACCTTCTTCGTAGCCGACATAGCCCGGCGGCGAGCCTACCAGGCGCGAGACGCTGAACTTCTCCATATACTCGCTCATATCAATGCGAATCATAGCATTTTCATCGCCAAACATGGCCTCGCCAAGTGTACGGCAAAGCTCAGTTTTCCCCACGCCTGTTGGGCCAAGGAAGATGAATGAGCCGATGGGTCGCTTGGGATCCTGCAATCCCGCGCGGGCACGGCGCAGCGCACGGCTAACAGCGCTGATCGCTTCATTTTGACCGATCACGCGTTCATGGAGCAATGCTTCCATGTTCAGCAAACGTTCGCTGTCCGCTTCGGTCATCTTTCGTACGGGGATGCCTGTCCAGCTGGCAACGATCTGCGCGATGTCCTCTTCTGTTACCAGATCCTGACTGGAACTCTTGCTGCTTTCCCAGGCAGCGCGGCTTTCTGCTATGGAGTCACGCAGTTTGCGCTCTTCATCGCGCAGCCCCGCGGCCTTCTCAAAATCCTGATGTGCGATGGCTTCTTCCTTTTCGTTCTTGACAGCCTTGAGGCGCTCTTCCTGCTCTTTCACATCCGGTGGGGCAGTAAAGGAGCGAAGGCGAACGCGGCTGGCGGCTTCGTCCATCAGGTCGATGGCTTTATCCGGCAGAAAGCGGTCGCTGATGTAGCGATCGGAAAGGGATACGGCGGCTTCCAGCGCTTCATCGGTTATCTGTACCTTGTGATGCGCTTCATAACGGTCGCGCAAGCCTTTGAGGATTTCCAGCGCCTCATCCGTGCTGGGCTCGCCCACTTTAACCGGTTGGAATCTGCGTTCCAGCGCGGCATCTTTCTCGATGTTTTTACGGTATTCATCAATCGTGGTAGCGCCGATGCATTGGAGGTCTCCGCGGGCAAGGGCAGGCTTTAGGATGTTGGCCGCGTCCATGCTTCCTTCCGCTTTGCCTGCGCCAATCAAGGTATGAAACTCATCAATAAACAGGATCACATTGCCCTGCTTCTTCACTTCCTTGATGGTCTCTTTCAACCGTTCTTCAAACTCGCCGCGGTATTTGCTTCCGGCGATCATACTGCCCAAATCCAGGGAAAGCAAGCGTTTCCCGATCAGCGTCTCGGGGATTTTACCGGAGACAATCAACTGCGCAAGGCCTTCGGCAACCGCGCTTTTACCAACACCGGGCTCGCCGATCAGCACGGGGTTGTTTTTTGTGCGTCGGCTCAAAATCTGTACGATACGTTCGATCTCGCTGCTGCGGCCAATCACCGGGTCCAGCTCGCCATCCTGTGCGGCCTTAGTCAAATCGCGGCTGTATTTCTCAAGAATCGGTTCGTTGCCTTGTGCGGCGCCTCGGCGCGGTTCCTGTTGGGCGGCTTCATCCGTATTATCCGGCTGACTGTTTTGCAGGGCTTCGGTCAAATTGCGGGTTAAAAGCTCTGTATCCACGCCCATTTCGCGCAACAGGTTTACGGCTACGCCTTCGCCTTCATGCAGCAGGGCGAGCCAAAAATGCTCCGTGCCCACAAACGAATGATGAAATTGTTTGCTTTCGGCAATGCTTCCCTCCAGAATTTTCTTGCTGCGCGGCGTCAGCTCCAGCATGCCGCTGATGGGGGAGTTGCCTTCTCCAACCAGTTCGCGTACTTTGGCTAGTGTGGCGTCATAATCCACGCCCTCCGGAAGGAGCTTTTCAAGCATGGGGCCGGGTTCTTTCAGCAAACCAAGCAAAATATGCTCGGTGCCTACATAATGCTGTTTCAGCGTGACTGCGGCTTGCTGAGCAAATGCGACAGCCTGCTGCGCCCGCTGGGTAAAACGTCCAAAAATCGCCATATTAATCCTCCTTGACGTTAAGCTTTGCTTGGATCACTGCGCAACGCGCCTGATCAGTCGAGTTAAGTTCGGGGTGTGCGTACTTGTATTTCTTCGTGTGCGCATCCTGCGCGGTGGTCAGCAACTCATCCGCGACGGCCAGGGTTACGGGAAGTACGCCGATGGAAGCACCCAGCCGAAGGTTGCTCCAGTGCTCCATAAACTCTCCCGCGTCCATCTGGCGCGCAAACCGGAGCACGCCGTAACTGCGCCACAGGCTATCTTCCAGATCCAGGGATTCTTTCTCGCCGCGTACGCGCAGCACGTTCTCCATATCAATAAGCTGCTTGCCAACAGCCGTTACGGCTTCGATAATTTCCTCTTCCGTACGGCCAAGCGTTACTTGATTGCTTACTTGATAAAGGTCGCCCAGCGCCTCACTGCCCTCCCCGTAAATACCGCGGATGGTGAGCCCGAGTTTGGCTACGGATTGGGATATATTGCCGATTTGCTTATAGCGCGTGAGCATGGGCAAATGCAGCATCATGGAAGCACGCATGCCGGTGCCGGTATTGGTAGGGCACGCGGTCAGGTAACCAAGCTGTACATCAAACGAGAAATCGCAAACGGCGGCCAGCTTTTCTTCGGCTGCGAAAGCAAGTTCCGCTGCGGTGGTGAGCGACAATCCACCCTGCATTGCCTGAATGCGCAAATGGTCTTCTTCGTTTACCATTACGCTGATTTGCTTATCCTCACGGATCAGCGCGGCGCCGATATCGCTTCGCTGTACCAGGTCGCGACTGATCAAATGCTGCTCCATCAGCGAGAACTGATCCATCTTGTTCAGTTCCTTAAGCGTATAGAGTGCAAACTCATGAGTCGCTTGGTCGGTGAGCCCCTGCTGTGCGCGGCTGATGCAAAGGGCGGCATTTTCGGGGCTATGCTCATTGGAAAAAGGGAGGTCATGATAGTTGCGTGCCAGGCGCACACGGCTGGAAACGACCACCTGAACATTTTCCTGTTTCATTGCGGTTGCACCTCCGCACTATGTTTGGCGGATAGTGTGCGAATTTCGTCACGTAGTACCGCCGCTTCTTCGAAATTTTCCGCATGTACGGCCAGTTCCATTTTCTCCTTGAGGGAAGCAATGGAGGCTGCCAGATCACGTTCTTTGCTAAGGTTGCCAGGCACACGCCCCGCATGTTGGCTGCGACCGTGTACCCGTAAAAGCAGCGGCGCAAGCTGTTCACGAAAATGTGTATAACAATGCGCACAGCCCAGTTTGCCAGAGCTTTGGAACTCGGCGTAGGAAAGCCCACAGGCACTGCATTTTAGCGTATCCTCGCGCGGCTGACGGGCAAGTATGCTAAGCAGGGATGATAAGAATGTGGAAATATCACCCTGCGCGATGTTGGATTCCAGTTTCTCCACACAAGACTGGCATAAATGGCGTGTGGTGGTCTCGTTTCCGGCCATGACGGTGATCACGACGGTCGCGGGGTTTTTGTTGCACTCTTCGCAGAGCATGGTCATGGCTCCTTTCAAACTTGGATGGTTTTGCTTTTTCGGGCAACCTCCAAGAGCATCGATTTGAGGATCCGCGCACGAAGCGCGTCCTTCATGGCGGCAGGTACAGGCAATGTAAAACAGTTCTCGCACATGGCAGCCTTCATAATGCCGGCTTCATCCGGGGATATAAAATCCCTTTCTGCGAGTTGGGTAATAAGGTGTTCAGACTCCAATGAAGAGATGGTCTCGCCAACACGCTCATGCAATAAGTAAATAAGTTGCTGGCTGGTATCATGCTCCATGCGGAAAATGCGGATATACCCGCCGCCGCCCCGGCGGCTTTCAATGATATAGCCGTGGTCCGGCGTAAAACGTGTAGCCAGCACATAATTGATCTGGGATGGCGCACAGTTGAAATACTGCGCCAGTTCATTGCGTTTGAGCTCTATTTCCTGCTCATCCTGCGTTAACATGGCTTTGATGAACTTTTCAATGGCATCGCTCAATCTCATCGTCGATACTCCTCCTTTGCCAAAGAAATTGACCATCTTTGACCATTACATTCTAGCATGGCCGTTTTCAAAATGCAATGGGTAACCGAACGTTTGTTTGAAAAAAATTACCACAGTTGTAGTATACAACAAGATTGCCAATAAGAAACAACCGCCGCAGGTTTTTACACCCGCGGCGGTTGTGAAGCGGTAATTAAGGTTGTACAGCGCCGTACGCGCCCGTTGCATAGGATAACAGCTCGCTCCAAAGGGGATGGTCCTTATCGAGCACTAAGGTTGCTTTGTCGGTCAAACTCTCTTCCAATGCGCGCAAGGAGCGCCAGTAGCTGTAGAAAGTCTCGTCAACGCCGTAGGCATCGGCATAGATTTGCATCGCTTCCGATTCTGCCTGTGCGCGAACCGCGCCTGCTTCACTGATGGCATCTGCTTCAAGCTGCCTCGCCTGCAAATCTGCGGATGAAACCGATTTTCGGTATTCTTCATCCCCTTCGCTGCGCAACTGCTGGGCTACTTTTGCACGGTCTGCCTGCATACGTGCGTAGGTGCTCTCCAGGTTTGCGGGAGGCAGGATGGTGCGGTGCACTTGAATATCCCTAACTTCAATCCCGCGCGCTACCAGATCGCTGTTGACGGTGGTCAGCCCTCTGGATAGCGAACTGTTAAGCGCATCCTTATTACTGACAAAATCTTCGGCGATCATGCGGTTGATAGCCTGTACGATGACCGGATGGATCAGGTTATCCAGCTGATTCTCAGCGCTGACCATGTTGCCAAGTTTTAAGGTGAATAGCGCGGGATCCGCAATATACCACTGCGCGAAAGTCTGTACATAATACTGCTTTTTCTCAGCCGTATTCACAACTTCGCTATCACTTATATAGGTATAGAGGCGGGAGGGGAATGTTTCTACCTTATCGATAAAGGGTACCTTGAAATGCAACCCGCTGCCAACCTGTATCACAACGCTATCCGAAAGGGTGATTTCATCCTTGAGCAAGGAGGCGTAACGCTCGTGGAAATCATTATGTTTATTAATCACAATGCGTTTAATAACACCAAAACGGGTTACGACGCTCTGCTCCGCTTCCCCGACGATAAAAATGCTCTCATTGATCAACACGATCAAGGCCACCAGAATTAGCGCAATCACAATCAACCTGCCGCGGTTGCGCTTAATGGCTTCGCTGAACGCGGTTTGACTTTGGCTAAAGGGTCTCTCATTGTTCATTGTGCCTGCCCTCCTTCCAAGATGGCTGCGGTATTCCCGGTTTGCAGCGTTTGATCATTCATATCCAACACTTTTACCACATCGCCATTGGGTTCGGAAACAATGATGCGGCCACTGTTTTTAAGCACTTTCTCCAAGGTTTCGATGAGCAGACGCCTGCGGGTGATCTCCGGTGCGGTTTGATACTCCGCGTACACCGCCTTAAAGACAGCGGTATCACTCTTGGCCTGCGCGACGGTTTCCGCGCGGAAGGCTTCCGCAAGGTTAATGGTTTCATAAGCCTTGCTGCGCGCTTTAGGCAGTATCTCATTCTTATAACGCTCAGCCTCGTCCAACCGCTTGGTCTTCTCATTCTTGGCGTTGTTAACATCCTCGTAGGCGGATGCGACTTCCTTGGGAACCGTGATGTTCTGAATGCGAACATCGTTGATTTTGACACCCATCTCATAGGTATCGATCAGCGCCTGAAAATCAGGGAGCACCTGCATCTCGATTTCTTCCTTGTTCAGCAGCGCGTCATCCAGCGGGCGGTTTTGCACATTGCGGCGAATGACCGCTTCAAAGGCCAGCTGTAAGGTGCCTACAGGGTCATCCACATCAAAATGATATTGCCGTACGTCACGAATGGTGTACTGGTAGATGGCTTCAATGGCAACGATGCTGTTATCGTTGGTAAGCATCACACCCTCGTTGGATACATCTACGTATTGCGCGGCGGAGCCTCTGGTGCCCTGTTGGGTGGTTCTAAAGCCATACTCCTTGGTGTGGATGGTGGTCACGCTTTCGCTGATTACCTCCTGTACAAAGGGGATTCGCCAGTATAGCCCCGGTCCGTTCTTGCCGGTAACGCTCCCGAATGTAATTACCAGCGCTTCTTCGCCCTGTCCAACCCGGTAAAAGCTTGTGGAGGCTGCCAGTATAACAATGGCCAGCACCACAAGGATAACAATGGTCGTTACCCGAGGTTTCTTTTGCATGGGTTTGCTCCTTTCTTTGCGATCCGCATACCATGATCTTACCATAACAAACAAAGACTGTAACCACTTTATGTCTGTATCAGTGCTTTTTCGGTCTCAAATCCACACAACGTTGTATTAAGGTGGACATCATTAGCGTTCTGTTGAGCTAAAGCCCTTAGGCGCATTGGCTGCGCGTTTGTTCAAGCAGTACGTTCCGCTTCGGTGTTGATAGGGGCGTCCGTGTTGACCACATAAAGCGGAAGGCGAACCATGAAGGTGGTACCTACGCCTTCCTTGCTGCGTACGGTCATTTTGCCGCCGTGTGCCACCACGATAATACGCGCGATGGAAAGCCCCAGCCCATGCCCGCTGGATTGCGCTTTGCGCGCCTTGTCGCTGCGGTAGAAGCGGTCAAAGATACGCGGCAGTTCCTCGGAGGTGATGCCTGCGCCAGTATCGGTAACAGAAAGAACACATTCTTCGTCGTTACGCATCAGTCCCAGCGTGATGTTTCCATCCGCAGGCGTGTACTTAATGGCATTATCCACCAGAATGCGCATCAGTTGCTTAAGCATGCCCTTATCCCCGTGCACCATACAATGCTCCAAGGGAGAAAGCGTAAACTGGTGCGCGGAGGAGAGAAGCCGGGCATCACGGTAAACGGCGCTGATGATTTCCGTGGGGTCAAACACTTCCATTTCCAGCATAAGGGTCTTTTTGTCATGCCTTGCCAGAAACAAGAGCCTTTCCACCAACTCTTTCATGGCGGATGTTTCCTGTGATATGGCTGCGATGCCCTCATCCAGCACTTCTTTATCCGTCTTACCCCAACGCTCCAGCATGCTTGCATAGCCTTGTATTACGGCGATGGGGGTACGCAGCTCGTGCGAGGCATCGCTCACAAATTGTTTCTGACTGTTATAGCTGACCTCGATTCTGTCCAGCATACCATTGATTACGGTAGCCAGATCCTTTAGCTCGTTTTTCGTGCCTGCGATATTGATGCGGTTGGACAGGTTGTTGGCGCTGAGCGTGGCCGCAGCATCGGTCATATCCGCAATCGGCCGCAACACAACGCGATTCAGGCGGTATTTTCGGCGCAGGAAATGTACCACACGGTGAAGATCAAACAGGATCAGTGTTGGTATGAGCAGCCAGTATACATAGAGCACATACTCCAGCGAGAATACTGCGACCAGCCCGCCCTGGATTGTATTGCGATAGATGGGTAATTGCGCGCCTTCCAAACCGTTGAGATTGTTGATCGCAAGCTTGAACGCCTGCATGAACCCATCAAAATCATCGGAGAAAGGCGCTTCCAGCAGATAAGCATCATAGATAGGCAATCCCTGCTGTTGTTCGATGGTGTAATGCAGACCGTTTTCCGGCTCCATTGCTGCCAGCGCGTCCAGCGTTGTTTGGATGGATGGGATTTGCGCGATGCCAAAGACAGTAGAAAATACCATGAGAAACAGGAGCGTGGTACCAAGTAACTGACTGCTGTAGTGTAATGCAATGCGCAGCGTGAGCGAAAAGCGCAGATTGCTGAGCAGCATGGAAAACCAGTTGCCGATAAAGGATGTGAAGCGCGTTACGCCCTTGCCCGTGGTCTCCGCACGCAAGGTTGCGCGATCGGTTGCGCGTCGCTTTGCTTCTTCACGGCGTGCCTCGCGCTCATTTCGCTTAATGCTCATAACGGAACATGTACCCGACGGCACGGATGGTATGGATGGTTTTAATGGCATAACGATCATCGATTTTTTGACGCAGATAGCGAATGTACACATCCACGATGTTCGTATCACCGGCAAAATCATAACCCCATACGTTTTCCAGCAACTCGTCCCGGGATATTGCGGTGTGTTCATGCTGCCATAGGTAGTGCAGCAAATCAAATTCCTTCTTGGTCAGCGCGATTGATTCGCCTGAAAAGCTCGTGGAATAACTGGCAGGCTCTAACTTGAGCAATCCCGCGCTGAGTACCCCGCTGGTTTGGCTGATATCCCCGCGATGCTTCTTGAGCGCAACGCGAATACGCGCCAAAAGCTCTTCGATGGCAAAGGGCTTGGTCATATAATCATCGGCGCCCATATCCAGCCCCATGACCTTATCGCTCACATCATCCTTGGCTGTGAGCATGATAATGGGGATATCGCTTTGCTGGCGCAATCTACGGCACACTTCGATACCGCTGAGTTCCGGCAGCATCAAATCGAGAATAAGCAGATCAGGCTGCCAGCTCTCGCACATGCTCAGGCCGCTGCGCCCATCAAAAGCTGTTTGCACCTCATAGCCCTCATGCTTAAGCTCCAGCTCTACGAAACGCGCAATCTTGGTTTCGTCTTCCACGATCAGGATTTTGCTCATGTGTACATGCCCTCCGATACGGCAACAGTATAGCAGAAAATTCCTTTCGGCGACAGGGTGCGCCGAAAGGAGTTGTTGCAAAAGTGAACCTACTGGATCTCCGCCTCGTGGAATCCATCGACGTTTTCCCTGACGCGAATGTTGCCATCTTCGGAAAACTGTACATTGACGGGTGTTGTGCCGCTTGCGGGGCTTTCACTGCGCATTTCCGGGGTAAACGCGGCGCTGTCATCCGGCTGCGTCTGGGAATTGTCCGCTTTGGGCTTTGCATTTATCTCTTTGGTGATGGTTTGCACGGTGGCCTTGACATTATCCCCGGCTCTTTGGATGATGCTTTCCAGCGATTCCCTTGCAAAGACGCTGCTGTTGCGTACTACGCGCATGCGATAGCCCATCAGCAGCGCCACAAGCACGCCGGACAGCACAAGCCAGCCTGCGACCAGCACGGAAAAGATCATAAAGAGCATGGAGATGTTCAGTATCGTGATATCGCCTTTAAAAATGGTAAACCGCGTACGATAGAGGCGGTTGAACAGGTGATGCCCGCGGCCTCTATGGCCGTAGTTTTGGGCTGTGGCTTTTGCGTCCAGGATGCGGCCGTTCTTCTCCAAATCGACCAGCGAGCGTGCCAGCGATCCGTTATGGTACGTCAGCAGGTTTACAGCTTCCTCATAGGAGATGCCACTTTTTTGACGCAGAATCTCAATATCTTCAATCGTATACTGTGCCATGGGTTTTGCCTCCTTCAACAGAGTTCATATCCTTGGTTGCGTTTCAACATGGTTATCATAGCACGGTTTGGACAAATATGCTTGAGAATGGGGTGACGCTTTGATGAGAATCTCATGAGATAATTCTCTGATTTGGTTTCATAACCCTTCCAATAATGGTATCATAAATTACATTGACGTACTAACTACTTTTTGTTATGATAGTATCTGCATCAAGTAGTGGCAACGTTAGCCAACTCAAGCATAAGGAGGAATATGAATGTCATTTTGGATCGTAACGGACGCGTGTACTGACCTGCCCGTTGAATACATAAAGAGGCAGAAGGATTTGCATATCGTACCCATGAGCTATCAAATCGCGGGCAATGTACAGGAGATCGACCTCACGGATGAAACGCTGGCGGGGCGGGTAAAATCCTTCTATCAGCAACTGGAGGATGGCGCGGTTGCCACCACTTTTCAAGTGAATCAAAATGAGTGGGTGGAACACCTGACGCCCATCCTGGATCAAGGGCACGATGTATTGCTGATTGTGCTTTCCAGCAGCCTTAGCGGTATGTACCTTACCTCCAAAGCAGCGGAAGCAGAACTGCGTGAGAAGTATCCCGATCGTAAGATCTACACCTTTGATAGCCGTTGTGCCAGCCTTGGGGAAGGATTGCTGGTTGATAAAGCAATCGCCTATCGTGAGGCGGGGCATAGCGTGGAGGAAACCTATCAGTGGCTTACCGAGAACGCGCTGCGTGTTATCCATTGGTTTACGGTGGATGACCTCCATTTTCTGGCGCGCGGCGGGCGCCTGACCGCCACCAGCGCCGCACTGGGTAGCATCCTCAAAATCAAACCTGTTCTGAACGTCGATCCCAAAGGCCGTCTGGTACCGCGCATGAAAGTACAGGGGCGCAAGCACAGCTTGAAAGCGTTGTTTGAACAGGTTGAAAAGACCGCATTAGAGCCGGAGAAGCAGACGGTTTTCATCAGCCATGGCAATAGCGAAGCAGATGCAAACTGGCTGGCAGAGCGCCTGAAGCATAAGCTGGGCGTCCCCAGTGTTATGATATCGCAGATTGGCCCCATCGTTGGCTCACATGCTGGCCCTGGAACCGTGGCGGTCTTCTTTATGGACAAAGATGGCTCATCACGCCTAGATGTGGTGGAAGCAAGCAAATAAGCGCCGACCTCCAACGAAGGGAATGCTGTGCGTTTCCTATGTTCTATAACAAAACAGTTTCAAGCAATGCCCGATGCGCTGCTTGAAACTGTTTTGTAATGTTTCCAGCTTATAATCGTACAAGTTACATTTCAAGCATCATTACGCTGTCGCGATGGATTTCTCAAGCCGCCTCCAGCAAAACCAGCCGAAGCACTTAATACCATGTGCGTTACTGGTGTAATGCGCAATCATGCACACATCGCTTCGTTGCAAAGTGCATTGGGAATCAGGCAAGTGAGCGTACAAGCTCATCTTGCAACACGCAGATTTCACCGTAAAGCACAATATCCAGCGGCAACCCCTTGTGCAGTTTGATGGTCATGCTACCCTCACGCACGGAAAGCTGAATTGATCGTCCGCGGTAATCAAACTGGAAACTATAACCCTTCCATTCTTTAGGCAAGTAAGGGCTAAGCAGCAACCCTGCATTGGTTCGCATGCCAGCAAAACCCTGTGTGATGGCAAGCCAGCTGCCGGGCATGCTGGTAATATGCAGGCCATCATCCGTGTCATGGTTGATGTTATCCAAATCAAGCCTTGCGGTACGCTGATACATCTCCATGGCCTTTTCGCGATAGCCGAGCTCTGCCGCCAGGATGGAATGCAAACATGGCGACAGACTGCTTTCGTGCACTGTGAGCGGCTCATAGAAATCGAAGTTGCGGCGTTTGACATCTTCGCTGTACAGGTGGCCTAAGAAGTAAAGCCCCTGTAGCACATCCGCCTGCTTGATAAAGCAGCTGCGCAGGATTCGATCCCACGACCAATGCTTATTGATGGGTCGCTCTGCAGGCGGAATGCTTGCGGCTGGCCGTATGTCCTTATCCAAAAAGGTATCCTGCTGAAGGTAGATACCCAGTTGCGCATCCTCTGGATAATACATTCGCGCCACAACATCGCGCATATGCGCCAGTTCATCAGCCGTAACAGCAAGCAGTTGAAGCCTTTCGGGCGTTGCTTTTTGGCAGGTTTGATAAAAGTACTGGATGCTCCACGCGGCTATGCGGTTTGTATACCAGTTGTTGTTCACGTTATTCTCATACTCATTGGGTCCCGTTACACCATGGAGCATATAACTGCCGGTACGGGTTGAGAAGTGTACGCGATCCTTATAAAAGCGGGCAATGCCGCAGAGTACATCCAGCCCTTCCTGCAACAGGTATCGTTCGTCGCCAGTATAGGTTGTGTAGTTGAAAATCGCATAAGCGATGGCGCCGTTGCGATGGATTTCTTCAAACGTGATTTCCCACTCGTTATGGCACTCTACGCCAGTAAAGGTAACCATGGGATACAATGCGCCCTTGAGGCCAAGCATTTGCGCGTTGTGGTATGCGCCGGGCAACTGCATATGGCGATAAAGCAGCAATTGACGCGCCACATCCTGCCCTGCGATGGCCATGTACACCGGCAGACAGAATGCTTCTGTGTCCCAATAGGTTGCGCCGCCGTATTTCTCTCCAGTAAAGCCTTTGGGGCCAATGTTCAGGCGCGCGTCATCACCGGAATAGGTGCTTAACAGCTGAAACAGATTGAAGCGAATACCCTGCTGTGCGCGATCATCACCCTCGATCACCACATCGCAAGCCTCCCAACGGGCACGCCAGGCGTTTCTATGCGCGGAAAGCAGCGAAGCAAAACCTGTATCCCGCGCATGAGAAGCCGCGCGTAACGCAAGCGTCATCAGGAGATTCTCGGCGTGGTCACGACTGGTGAAGCATAGCACATACTTTTCTAGCCGGGCAGCCGTATTGGCAGCAACGGTTCCAGCATAAACGGCTTCTACATAGCCGTCATGGATTATGCGCGCCTGTGGATCCAAATCATCCGCCCAGCAGCTCATGGCTGCTGCGACGCTAAAACGGGGCGTATCAAAGGGGTTCTCCTTGGTTTTGGTCAACAGTCCAATGCTATCTTCGGTTTCTTCTTGTGCAAGCATATCCCAGAAGGTCTCGTTGTAGTTGCTGTCCAGGTTGTGCACCCGCGCATCCAAATACGGCCGCATTTCGATATATGCTTGATGATCCGGCGTGACGGTGTAGGCAACACAGAGCAACTCCTTTTGCGATAATGAAACAAACCGCTCAACTTCCACACGCGCCGAACCCTTGGCTGTTTTAACCGTAAAGGTGCGCAACACAACGCCGGTGTGCAAATCCAGCTCGCGATAGTACTCGCTCACATCACAGGTATGCAGATCCAGTGGCGTGCCGTCAATTGATACATGGATGCCCATGAGGCGTACTGCGTTGATGGATTTACCAAAATACTGGGGATAACCATTCTTCCACCATCCGACGCGCGTTTTATCCGGATACCAAACGCCGCCGATGTAGGTGCCGATGTGCGTATCACCGGTGTAGTCTTCTTCAAAGTTGCCGCGCATGCCCATATAGCCGTTGCCTGTTGCAGTAAGGCTTTCAGCAAAGCGAGCATTTTCAGGCTCTAAGCCCTTTTCAACAACCTTCCAAGGATGCACTTCAAATGCCATGGTAAGGCCCTCCCTGTTTGCGCAATCGTTTGCGTAATTTTCTTTATCGTACTGGATTCACATATGAATGTCAAGCGGTTTTCCCCGCGGTTCGTCCTTGCGAACAGCACCCCAAACCAGCTGTTCCTGCCTCTCGTTTTGATGCGAAGCATTTGCTACGGTTTGGAAAGCGTGCTATAATGAGCCTGTTTTCCGGTAGAAAATGAGGAGGGCTAGCCTATGCGCACGCGCATCACAAACATAACCCTGACGCCAGGCGTCCAAGGGCAGGCACATATTCCCTTTATTGATCATGCAGAGGTTCATGTAGTGGGTAACCGTATTGAATATGCGGGGGAAGCAGCGAATGCGCCTCCATTTGTTGAGGATGAAACCATTGATGGTTCCGGTTGCCTGTGCATGCCTGGCCTTGTGAATCTGCATACCCATACGCCGATGACATACCTGCGCAGTGTAGGGGGAGATTTGTCGCTTGACGACTGGCTCCACAAAGCGATTTTTCCTTTGGAGAAACAGTGGGACGCGCAGCTCATCCGCACGGCAACCGATTTGGGCTGCATGGAGATGATCCGCTTTGGCACCACCACCTTTAACGATATGTACTTCTATACGGATGAGATCGCCGAAGTCGTGAAACAAAACGGCATGCGTGCGCTGCTGGGTCACGGTATCGTCGATTTTGATGAAAGCTGTGCCGATATGGTAGAGGGCGTACGCATGGCGGAAAAATGGCACCATGGCGCGAACGACCGTATCCGTTTTTCACTTGCGCCGCACAGCGAAGGCGCCACAACGCCGACGTTGTTGCGCAAAGTAGCGCAAACCGCAAAAAGCATGGGTCTCGTTGTGCATACGCACGTGAGTGAAACGGATTTTGATTTGCAGGGATGCATCAAGCGCCGAGGCGCAACGCCGCCCGCATACCTTGAACAGATTGGTTTATTGGATGGGCCGGTGATTGCGGCACACTGCGTATGGTTCAATGATGCAGATATTGAGATTTTTCAAAAACACGGCGTGACCATCGCGCATAATCCCATCAGCAATCTAAAACTAGCCAGCGGCATTGCGCCCATTGCGAAGATGCTCAAGCAAGGCTGCAAGGTTGCTCTGGGCACGGATGGCGTTGCCAGCAACAATAACCTGAACCTGTGGGAGGAAATCAAGCTTATGCCCATGCTGCAAAAAGGGAATATGCTTGATCCGCTTGTGGTTAGCCCTGCCGAAACGTTCGCTGCGGCAACCGTAGTGGGTGCCAAAGCGATTGGGTATGATGACCTGGGCTTGCTTAAACCAGGGTACTTGGCTGATCTGATTCTTCTGGATCTGCAAGTGCCGCATATGGCGCCGACGATCGATTTGGAGGCCAACTTAATCTATGCTGCGCAGGGCAGTGATGTGCGTTTGACCATGGTGGATGGTAAAATTCTGTATCGTGACGGTGTGTTTACCACCCTTAACCGTCAACAGCTCCTTGCACAAGCCGAACAGGGCGCGCATGAGATGCGCACACGGCTTTCCAAGCAAGCGTGAAGCGGAGCATAGCATGAAAATCCTAGTGGTTTGTCAGCATTACTGGCCTGAGGCGTTTCGTATCACGGAAATCTGCGAAGATCTGGTTACGCGGGGGCACACAGTAACCGCACTGGTAGGTTTACCCAATTACCCAAGCGGTATCGTACCCAAGGAATACAAGTGGTTCAGAAAGCGCAGAGAAACAATCAACGGCGTCAACGTACACAGGTGCTTTGAAATTGGCAGGCGAAACACCAAATTGGGACTTGCCATTAACTATTGCAGTTATATGCTTTCCGCCAGCCTTACGATCATGCTGCTTCCCCGGGATTATGATGTCGTGTATGCCTATTCCACTTCGCCGGTGCTAATGTCCCTTCCGGCGGCGCTGCTTCGCTGTGTGAGCAGGAAAAAGCTTATGATCGATGTGCTGGATATTTGGCCGGCTTGCCTTGCGGCAATGCATGTGTATGAGGGTTCGATGCTCTATGCTTTCATGAAGCGCGTCAGCCGATGGATCTATGGCAAAGCCGATATGCTGGTGTACTCTTCCAAACAATTTCAAGGGTATCTGCAAAGGGTACACGGCATAACCGTCCCTGATACGCACTACCTGCCGCAATTTGCGGACAGCCTGTTTGAAACCCTTCCGGAAAAGGGAGATAGCCACATCACGCACCTTGTTTTCGCGGGCAACATTGGCAAGGTGCAAAGCGTAGAAACCCTTCTGCGGTCTGCGGCGCTGCTGAAAGGGGAAGCGTTACATTTTCACATTGTGGGTGACGGGTCTAACTATGCGGCCTGCCTGGAACTTGCCGAAACGCTGAAGATTGATGACATGCTCACCTTTCATGGCCGTAAACCGCTGGAACAGATGCCCGCGTTTTATGCCCTTGCGGATGCCATGCTGGTAAGCATGAAATATGATGAGAGCGTGAATGACACGCTGCCCGGTAAAGTACAAAGCTATATGGCAGCGGGCAAACCCATTCTTGGCTCCATTGCGGGAGAAACGCCGATAATCATCGCAGAAGCTGCTTGCGGCTTCTGTGCGCCGCCCGAAGATGCGCAGGCGTTTGCCGAGGTGGTGCGCGCCTTCCTGGCGCTGCCGGATAAGGCTGTGCTTGGGAATAATGCGCGTGCATATTATGAACAGCACTTTACCAAACAGATACATATGGATAAGCTAGAAAAGCTGCTCCATACATTGGCGGAGGATTCGTATGAGAATACTGGCGCTTAACACCTACGCAGGCAGTGGAAGCACTGGGCGTATTGCGCTGGATATTGCGCAGTATGCAGCCAAGCAAAATGCCGAAACAATCCTTGGGTTTGGCACAGGGTCGGTTCCACCAGAGGCGGAGATGTATGCTTTGCGCATCGGCGGTAAGCCAGGCCGGAAGTGGCATGGTATGCTTCGCAAGCTTTTGGATGGCGAAGGGTATGGCAGCGTTATCGCCACAAACAAACTGATCGAGTTTTGTAAAGCATGGAAACCAGATTTGGTTCATCTGCACAACCTTCACGGTTGTTATATTAACCATAGACGATTGTTTGCGTACCTTCGAAAAGCCGGAATGCCGGTGGTATGGACTTTGCATGATTGCTGGCCGTTTACGGGGCATTGCGCGTATTTTGATTATGCCAACTGTAATCGTTGGCAAATCGAATGCTATCATTGCCCGCAACAACGGAGCTACCCTGTGAACATCGGGCTTGACGGCAGCAAACGCAACCACCGCCGCAGACGGCGCCTGTTTACATCGCTGGAGAATTTGACGTTGGTGACGCCCTGCAAATGGTTGCAGACGCTTTTACGCGATTCCTTCCTCAAGGATGTGCCCGCCCGTGTTATTTACAACGGTGTTAACCGCGAGCGGTTTTATCCGCAAAAAAGCGATATCCGTGAAAAAGAAGGGATTCAGGAGCGTTTTGTGGTGCTGGCCGTAGCGTCCGAATGGGAACCCCGGAAAGGCATTGCGTTGCTGCCGGAGCTTGCGCAGAAGCTTGGAAACGATTACAAGCTGGTTGTCATAGGGCTTAGTCAGGCGCAGATCGCTGAATTGCCCAAGAGCATTCATGGGATTACCCATACCGCATCCCCACAGGAACTGGCCAAATGGTACAGCGCAGCGGATTGCTTTGTCAACCCAACGCTTGAAGATAATATGCCAATGGTTAATCTGGAAGCACTGGCTTGCGGCACACCGGTCGCGACCTTTGCCACGGGCGGTTGTCCAGAAAGTGTGAATGAAGATTGCGGAACTGTCGTACCAAAGGGTGATGTTGCTGCGCTTGCGAAAGCTGCCATAGAACTGTGCGGGCAAAAGCAAGCGAGGATATCTGCCTGCCTGGCGCAAGCCGAGCGTTTTGATGCCATGCATGCCGCAAGCGCCTATTATGATCTATATCGGGAGCTGCTGCCATGAATACGCTTTTCCTGACGTTGCTATACCATCCCGATGATGTTGCGATGGTGTTGAAACACTCGCGCGACGGTATTCAAAACCAGATTAACGCTTATCAGTGGGCGTTTCACGAAGGGCTGGAGAAAAACCTGCTGGTGGGGGAGTCCCTCTCGATTTGCAACGCGCTGCCAGTGGGGGTTTACCCCAAGTGCTACCGAAAGCTCTGGTTGCGCGGCAAAACGCTTAACCATGGGAAGTTCAAGGAGTTGCCAAGCCTTAACCTACCGTATGTGAAGCAAAAGATGCGCGCATGGTTAGCTACGCGCAGCATCGAACAATGGATTGCAGCTTCCCCGGAAAACCGGAACATATTGGTATATTCCATGTACTTGCCATACTTGCAAGCCATAGCGCGCATCAAGCGTAAACATGCGGATGTTCGTGCGACCCTGATTATAACCGATCTCCCCAATGATCAGGGCATCGCGTCCGGTCGCAAGGGTTTACTCAAGCGTATTGAGTATGCCATGGGGCGTAAGAAAACCAAGCTTTGCAGCGTGTTTGACGGTTTTGTACTGTTAACGCGTCACATGGCTGAGGTGTTACCCATCAACGGAAAACCTTCACTTGTGCTGGAAGGGCTAATTTCGCCAGAACCCGTTATTTTGAAAGCAGATTTACCAACATTGCCCGCTGATGATCGCCCAGCGGTGCTTTATACAGGCACCTTGAACCGGGAGTTGGGCATAGGGGAGTTGCTCGAGGCGTTCAAATCAATCGATAGCACGCAACTTTGGCTTTGCGGAAACGGGGATATGCAGTTTGATGTTCAAGCTGCCGCGGAGAGGGATAATAATATCCATTACTTCGGGTTTGTGCCCCAACCGGTAGCATTGGCGCTTCAAAAAAGAGCTTTTGCGCTCATCAACCCGCGTACCGCACAGGGAGCATTCACCCGGTATTCTTTTCCCTCCAAAACGATGGAATATATGCGTTCCGGCAAGCCCGTGCTCTGCTGTAAACTCGACGGTATCCCGGATGCGTATGACGATTACCTCCTGTACATTGCGCCGCAGAATTCTTCGGGTATCAAGGATGCCGTTGTGGCGTTGCTGGCATTATCGCAAGAAGCTCGCTTGTCGCTTGGCGAACGTGCGCGTGCTTTTGTACTGACGGAAAAGAACAGTGAAGTTCAAGGCAGGAAACTGAGTGAGTTTATGAGGGGGCTCCATGCCTGATTTCATGGAAAAAGCTTTCAATCGATATACCTGCTCGCACATCATGAATGCTCCTTATACAACGAATTTTCTCCGTGTTACGCCTGTGATCCACAATCGATACTAGTGTATCGTTCATGACCGTTGGAATAAAAGCTGTTCACAAACAGGAAACACCCACAATGTGACAATGCATGTCCCATTGTGGGTGTTTCACATAATTGTTCAGACTCAGGACAAAGAAGACAACGCAACGGCGATCTTCGCACCCAAACGCGCGTTGTTGAGCACAAGCTGGATATTGGAAGCCAGTGACTTACCCTCTGTGAGTGATTTAATTTGATCCAGCAGAAATGGGGTGATTGCCTTTCCCTTGATGCCGTTGCTGCTAGCAATGCTGATAGCCTGATCGATGCATGCGGACATTTGCGATTGCGGCATAGCATACGCTTCAGGAATGGGGTTGGTAATCAACATGCCGCCTGTAAGCCCGGCCACTTGCTTGGCACGGATGGCGGCGGCAATTTCCATAGGCGTATCCAGCCGATAATCAACGCCAAAACCGCTGTCGCGACAATAAAACGCGGGGAGTTCGTCCGTTTGATAGCCGATGACAGGTACACCTTTGGTCTCCAAGTATTCCAAGGTAAGGCCAAGATCCAGGATGGATTTAGCGCCTGCGCATACCACTGTTACATCCGTTCGTGCCAACTCCTCCAAATCCGCGGAAATATCCATGGTGGACTGCGCGCCACGGTGCACGCCGCCGATGCCACCTGTGGCAAATACGTGTATACCGGCCATGGCAGCGCCAATCATGGTGGTAGCAACGGTGGTTGCGCCATCGTCTCCGCGTGCAAGCAACACGGGCAAATCACGACGGCTGGCTTTGTTTACCGAGAGTCCCTTTTTGCCTAAGTAGGTAATTTGATCGTGGCTGATGCCTACGCAAAGTTTGCCCTGAATAATCGCGATAGTAGCCGGCACCGCACCATGCTCACGCACTGTTGCTTCTACCGAAAGTGCGGTTTCAACATTTTGGGGATAAGGCATTCCATGGCTGATGATGGTGGACTCCAGCGCGACCACAGGACGGTTTTCCGCTACGGCTGCGCGTACTTCATCGGAAATAAAAAGATAGGGATTCATACATTGCCTCCTGCATACTTCGTTTATGGTTGATGGACAAGCAGCTCATAGCGCATCTGTTCGGAAACGGCGAGCATGCTTTGCGCGCAGATGGACGCTGCGGCCATGCCCATGCTGAGCGCATCCGGTACGCTTTTCTTCTCTAAAACCGCAAGTACCATCGCTGCGGTAAATGCATCACCACACCCCGTAGTGTTTATGATGCGGCCTGTACTGGGAGGCGAAAACACTTGAACGCCGCCTGCCGAGCAGAATGCCCCGCGGCTGCCCAGCGTAATCATCACATATTCCACGCCAAATTGATGTAGAATATGTGCGGCTGCGCGCATATCATGCTCATTGGCAATGGTTTGCCCGGTGAGCAGTTCCATTTCGATTTGGTTTGCTTTCAGCCCTGTCAGGTGGGGGAGAGATGGGTGCAGTCTGGCAGCTTTTTTTGCAGCGACCGCATCCGCAAATATAGGCGGTGTGCAATGCTGTGCGATATAATCAATGCTTTCCTGCGATATGTTAGCGTCAATAATGATTGCATCTGTCGCTTGCAGCACATCCAGCTTCGTAGAAAGGTATGCTGGCGTAATGTGATTACAAAGTTCCATATCATTAACGGCAACGGTCATTTCACCATCTGGTTCGTTAATGCACACATAAATACAGCTGGGTACGCCGCTTACAGAGATTGCATGCGTCATATCCATGCCAATGCGCGCCGCCTGTGCTGTCGCCATGGTTGAAAATTCATCATCACCCAGCACGGTAAGCAAGGTTACCTGCTGTCCAAGACGGGTCAGATTCTCGGCGATGTTGCGACCCACGCCGCCTAAACCAGTGCGGATGCTACCGGGGTTTGAATCCCCAAAAACCAGCGGCGTAGACGCTGTTGCAGTGATATCAACATTGTTGCCGCCCACAACGGCGATGCGGTAAGACCCCACAGATTTGCCCCCTTACACATTGCGCGTTCTGATACCCTGTATATTTGCATACTCGGAAAGCTTGTTGACAATATCCTTATACGCTGTATCGCTGGGCATATCCAAGGTATACAAATTGGTATACAGATTGAACTTGCCCTTATTCTCGACATGGAAATCGATATCCAGCACATTGACGCCAATGCTTTGGAAATAGTCATTGATGAAGGAAATCGTCTCCACGCGATGGATGAACTTGACTTCCACATTCTTCACGGCATTTACATGCACCATCCGCTGGAGCAGGCTCAGCGTGATCATGACAATGGCGCAGCCCGCAACGGCTATCACGTAATAGCCCATCCCGATTGCAAGCCCCAAGCACGCCGCATTCCATAGGGAAGCGGCAGTAGTTAATCCTGCGATTTTCTTCTGACTGATAAAAATGGTTCCGGCGCCAAGAAAACCAATACCGCTGATCACCTGTGCGCTCAAACGTCCATAACTGACCGCAACCCCGGTATTTGCGCCACGACTTAAGTTAAGGGTAATGGTATCCGCAATGATTAAGCTTTCAACGATTGCAATCAGCGCTGCACCAACGCAAACAAGCACATGCGTACGCATGCCCGCAGGACGGTTCTTTTTTTCTCGCTCAATACCGATCACACACCCGATGGTGATCGCCAGTATCAGCCGCAACCCAGATTCCCACCATGACATCTATCCTTCACCCCCGCGCCATGGTAATGCTCCTCAATAAACGCGGTAGAGGGAAACCACCTTCCCCAATATGGTTACTTCAGGCACGATGATCGGCTTCATAGACGGGTTCTCAGGTTGCAGCCGAAACGCGCCGTTCTCGCGATAAAACCGCTTGATGGTGGCTTCGTCTTCAATCATCGCGACAACGATGTCTCCATTATAAGCATGCGGCTGCCTGTGCACCACCACATAATCTCCGTCCATAATTCCCGCTTCGATCATGCTTTCTCCGCGTACGCCCAATACGTAATGCTCGCCTTCGCCAAGCATTGCCTGGGGAAGGCTTACATATTCCTCAATGTTCTCGGTCGCTAAAATAGGCGTGCCCGCCGTTACGCGTCCAAGGATCGGCACAGAAACCATGCCGGCGCGTTCGAGTGTTTCACGATCCATCGATATGCTGATGGCACGCGGTTTCATTGAATCGCGCGAAATCAGGCCTTTTTTTTCTAGCCGAATCAGGTGCCCATGCACCGTCGAGGTCGATTTTAACCCCGTCGCGTCACAAATCTCGCGAACGGAGGGCGGGTAGCCTTTTTGGCGTGTTATTCTTTCTATGTATTCAAGGATTCTAGCTTGGCTATCGCCGCGCGGATTGCTCATTGGCTCACATCCCTTGCAAACATTTGTTCTTCTATAGCATATCACAAGCGTTTGGATTTTGCAAGCGAAGGAACATTATTTTCATGATCTGTACTGTTAGGGGAGAGGGGCACTGGAGAAAAGCGATGCAGCAGAAGGCGAACACCGTATCCGCATATAACTGCACCTACTGCGATGTTGAGACCTTGCAAGATAATGGGTGGCAGAAGCACAACCACAAAACCACCCAGTGCGGCGATAAGCGTCATGAATACACCGGTAGCCAGCACACACCCAAAAGCAAAACTGACCAGCTCCGCGCGCGTCCATTCGTTCTCCGCAACTTTCGAAGCCAGCACGCCTCCCCAGAATAAAATCGTCAAGGGGTTAGAAAGTGTCAATAATAAGGTTTGCAAGAAAAGGCTCATGGCTGTATTAACCTGAAACAGGGTGAATCCAGGCACTACTTTAACTCCAAAGACGTTCAGCACCATGTCTAAACCAAATATGATCAGCACAAACCCTCCGAGGATTTGTGAGAACCATGCAAACCTTCTTTTCCTGAACAACAGTGATGTGCCTAACAGCGATATCGTGATCATGAGCGCATCGGCCAGTACAACAGCACTAATCGCAGCAAAAGCGGTGAAGAAGCCCTGCGCAATGGCACTGTTGAGCACAAACAGGCACACAGGCCCAATTGCTGCCTGCAAGAGCAGGCCGAAGCAGAACCCTTTTCCAATTGGGCTAGAGCGTAACATTGAACTCCTCCTTAAGCGTTGTCAGCACAATCAGGGTATTGGTAGCCAGAACACCTGGAATTTGCTTCAGCTGCATGGATAGAAACTCTTCCAGCAGTGCCGTGTCCGCCACGGAAACCTTCAGCAAATAATCATAATCGCCTGCTATATGATGACACTCGAGAACACACGGGAAGGCGATGGTTTTTTCGCGAAAAAACATGGTATCCGCAGCGCTTTCAAGCCGAACAAAGACAAAGGCCAGCAGTGTTTCGCCCATGCGCCTGCGGTTCAGTTGAATTGTGAAGCGTTCGATAACGCCTGACGAAGAAAGCTTTTTGATGCGTTCCAGTATTGCCGGTACGGAGAGATTGGCTAGTTTTGCAATGGCCGAAGCAGGGGTGCGAGCATTCTTCCGCAATGCTTCCAGAATACAAAGATCGATACAGTCCATGATTCCACCTCCTGTAAGGTAATGTACTGCGAAAGAAGGATATTGTAAACTGATCTCAAGTAATAAGCGAAAAATTAAAGCTAAATGGCAGAATTACCAAATATATTAAATTGTCACTACACTTTGAATACGGCTTACTGTACGGTTATCCAAGGCTTGCCTTTATGGAAGCGGGGGAGGAGCGCAGATTATCGATCACAAAAATGAGATGTGATGGTATAGAAAACTGCGGCTCCAATGATTGCGCCAGTATTCATCAAGTAAGATATGGCTGGCGTAGGATTGTTTTGTGCCTTGACGTACAGGAAATAGGGTGTATAATGAAGTTAAAACTATTCGCTAAAGAATACTTTAACGAATAGATTATTTTCCGAAAGGAGCATACTATGCCAGAGCTTAGCTATCGTGAACAACTCGATCAAAAGCGGCTGGAAACCGCCAGAGAAATGCTTCATACGCTGCCACGCTCCTGTGCGGATTTTATCCGCAGTCTGCAATCCACAACCAGCACGCTCACGCGGCTTGCCTATACCATCGATCTGCATACTTTCTTTGACTTTGCTTTAAAGGAACTAACCAATCTCAGCGTACAAAATGCCACGGAGATTACCGACGAACAAATCTCTACCCTGAAACCAAGGGATATTGAAATGTATGCGGAATACCTGACCCTGTATTACAAACAAAATGGTGATGATGAAAACAACCAACGATTGCTGAAAAACCAGATCTATGGCGTGATGCGCAAGCTATCCTCCCTGCGTTCTTATTTCAACTACCTTTTTCGAACACAGCGTATACCGTCCAACATCGTTACGTTGGTTCCATTGCCCAAGCGCCACGAAAAGCCGATTCTGCTGTTAGAGCGCCATGAGATGCACCAACTGCTCGAGGCTATCGAGAAAGGTCATCAACTTACCCCCCAGCAAGCGGCTTTTCACAAAATTACACAAACCAGAGATTTGGCAATCGTAATGCTGTTTCTCGGGACTGGTATCCGTGTAAGCGAATGTGTTGGCATCAACATGGAGGATATTGACTTTCGTGTCAATGCGTTGCTGGTGACACGAAAAGGCGGCAATCAGGTAATCCTCTATTTTCCGCGCGAGGTGGCCGAGGCACTCAAGGATTATCTGCAAAAGCGGGAAGCCATCACACCCGTCGCTGGCCATGAGCACGCCTTCTTTCTTTCGTTGCAGCGTAAGCGGATGACGCAGCGCGCGGTTGAAAAAATGGTCAAAAAGTATGCGATGCTGGTTGTACCGCTTAAAAAGCGGATTAGTCCGCATAAGCTGCGAAGCACCTACGCCACCAATTTGTACGAAGAAACCAAGGATATCTATCTTGTGGCAGAAACCTTAGGACACTCGGATGTGAATACCACTCGCAAGCATTATGCCAGCATGAGCGCTGCGCGCATGCGGCAGGCTGCTTCGCATACGCATCTACGTGCAAACGAGCAAACCTTGGCGGATGTCGAAGCAACTCATCAGCAACCCTTACCACAGATGCCGGAGCAGCACACCCAGCCATCTTCCTCAGCGCCATCGACAGAACTGCATACCGATGCTAATCTGGACGGATGATGCCGCATGCGCATAGCATGATTAACGTTCTTGCAGAGGATTCCCCCACTTTTAAAGCCTATTCCTTGATGGGAATAGCTGACCAGCAGCATTTCTTTCCTGACGTAAAAATCAAGCGCGGTGGATAGCCCACCGCGCTTGAACAATTGCTGCTGATAGCCTTGGCTCATTTTGCGAAGATAATATCATCGCGCAGCCGATAAAGTGTCGCTCCCCTGGTCTTGTGACAGAATGCATCTACAAACCAGTCAATATCCTTTTGCGCATCATATTGCACGATCGCATAGCGTTCGCCGTTGCGCTTTTCCCCTCTCATGTTTGAATCGGTCCATCGGATGGACTTGTTCTCAGGATCGTAATTGCTGATGATCACTAAGCTGTGCGCGCCGACGCCATAATAATAATCTGCGGACATTTGAAAATAATCCCCGCGTTCCGCCTGCATCATGAATTCGCGCGCAATCTGACGATTTTCCGCATCACTCAGGCTTTCATCATACAGGAAGCGCGCAGCCTCATAGAAGGGATTACCTTCCGCCGCACTGACATCTTTCCACACGATGCCATACGCAAAATCAACGCATTCTTCCTTTGGCAGATTGTCGGGAATCACCAGTGGCACATCAGGATACTCCGCCATGCGATAGTTATCCCTGTTTTCTCGAAACAAGTATACGGTGAAATTCTTGCATACGTAGATATCACTCGCGTACTGCGCCCGCTGTAAACGGCCGTTTGCCTTGGTGTAGAGCTGTTCAGCCGTAAGGATGATGTCATCGATAAACGCCTTGCGCGCTGCTGCATCCGCCGATGCGGCAATAGGTGTACTCAGCAACAGGCAAAGCGCCAGCAGTGCGGAAATCAATCTCTTCATACCCTGCCTCCTTTGGGTTCTGGGCTATGATGGCGTTATTGGATACAGAACTGCAACATTGCTTATTCGAACCCTTCAAAGCGTCTGCACCAAACGTACTTCGAGATAGCACTGTTTTGGGCATTTTGAACATAGGTACAAAGCAAGTCGCGGATAAAAGGCGGCAGAACACGGTTATACTTGACTTCCAGTATCAAGCCTTCATGATCCAGGGGCGATATGGTCGGCACGTAGGGGTTAAAAATGTCATGGGAGTTCATCCCGGTGCGCAACTGCTTATCAAAGGTAATGCGTACCTCTTCAAGCGGATGCAAATACGCTTCACGAACATAATCCACCAACACTACCGGCCGAAGAAGATTGAGCGTCATCTCACGGAACATATCCTGCAAGAGTCCACTTCGTGTACGTTCCAGCCCTGTGGGATCCCCCGCGATTAACTGCTCTGCTAAAAGCTTAGGGATAATGATGGAGCGTTTGGAAATCAAACTGCCAACCTTCGTTTTGCATTCGAGCCGTATCAACCGTTCAGATAAATTGTAGATACGAATACGGTATTTATCACGGTTCTTGACACCGTTGAGTTTGTCCTGAACCGCGGCGTTATTATAGGTATCGAAATACAGCGAACGGATATGATATTCGTTACGCTCCGGATCGCCATTGGGATCGCGCTCCAGCACCTTATCCAGCGCGCGCGAAAGCAAATGATACTCCAATGGCGAAATATAGTACTTCAACTCATGGCGAAGCGGTACCGCAATGGGCAAGCGCTGTCGCCCCCTTTCCCCGTAGGCAATTCAAAATTATGCGCCTACTTCACTCTGGCACGCAACCAGCGTTGCATCATGCACGCCGTCGATATCCAATAGGCGTGTAACGATCTCATGCCGCTCGTTCAGGCGAACTTCATAGGTCATTTCCGCGCCCGCTCTCGTTAGTGATTTGCTGCGCAGTTTGAATGTTTTTACGGAACGCCGTAACTCGGCGGTGATCGCCTGCTCGCTGTACTCGTCAAAATGCACGACAAGCAAATAGGAATTGGGATTGGCGAACTGTACAAAAGCCAGAACAAACATCATCACGCCAATGCACAGCACCACAATCAACGCAATCAATTGCAGCCCCGCGCCCAACAAAATCCCCATCGTAAGCGCCCAAAACATATAAGCCGTATCAATGGGATCCTTAACTGCCGTACGAAAGCGCACAATGGACAAAGCGCCTACCATACCCATGGAAAGCGCGATATCACTCTTGATGCACATAACAACAGGGGTTGTGATGAGCGTCAGCATAATCAGAGTGATGGAGAAGCTGGGGCTGTACAATACGCCGCGATAGGTTTTCTTGTATACGATGGCAATAATTGCCCCTACCACAAAACCCAGCCCCAGCGACAGGAATAAATCGCTTGGCACGATGGACTTGAACTGCGCCGCGAGCCCGCTTGCTGAAACGATACTGGCTACGCTGGTTGATTGTAACAGTGCCGAAAAACTCATACGTAAGTATCCTCCTTGATGCGACTTTGATAATCATAATCAGTCACCGATGCTTTGTCAAGCAACAGTATGGTTTGCGGTTGTTGCGCACTCCCCCGCCTTAACCCCACTTTTTACCCTCGGTATAAATGGCGTCTTCCGGCAACTCTGGCTTCTCACCAAAGTATCCCAGCATCTGCGCATCGGTCAACGAAAGGCGTTCCTGCACCATTTCATAGAAATATCGCGGCCGCTTTTTAAGCACGTTACGTGTATAATCCAGGCGTGTATTCCAGTAGCGCAGCGCACCTTCCGGTGTTGTGGGAGAATCGACATTGATTGCCTTATCGTTTTCTTCTGCCCAGCGCGCAAAGTGCACAGGCATTTCAGGCGCCAATACTGCCGCCATGGCGTCAAAGATTTCCGTCATCTTCTCGGTGGTAAAAAACTGATAGATTTCCCCAAGGCGCGTGAGGAACTTATCCAGCATTTCCTCATTTTCCAGAAGCTTTCTAATGATGGTATTATCTATCTTCTGCTCACCTGCTCCAGCCGGCTTCAGATAACTGGTCATGCTGTCAAATCCGCTGCGGAACAATCCGTAATCCGCATCGAAGAAGATCCAGCGCCACTTGCTTCCCTCCTGATGCAAGCGGTAGAAGCGAATATTACCCGGGTCAGAGTTGCCAAAGAACATCTCAAAGGCCATGTAGTCAAAGTAATTATCCACATCAACATTATCCAGAATGTATTGCAGATCGCTTGCGTTGGTACCGGGCGAACTGGCCTTGATGCGCTTGATCATATCCGTATAACCCTTGGCTGAACCGTACACCAGCTTACTGCTGGCTTCCAATACATCCATGTTATTGGCCTGATCAAGTCCAATCCCCTCGTGCTGGGCAACAAAGTAGCGATCCGCACGCTCACGAAGGTTATAGTGCCCCCAATACCTGCCGTTTAGGTAGACCACAACGGGTCGCGTTGCTTGGTGCACAACGGTGGAAGGTTCTGCTGCCTGTTCATTAAAAGCGTCAATCAACCTGCTTTGAAAGCTGTCGTTCATGCGCGTCCAAACGCAATCGTTGCCACTGTTTCGCAGTACGATATTTTTATAGGAAGTAAACTCCCGATCATCGAATAATTGCGGCGCTTCGAAGTATTTCGCGCCATATTTGGCTTTTGCCCGTACTTTAAAAGTCTTTTGCGGCATGTCCAGGCTATACTGGCCTTGCAGCCCGAACTCCATTCCCTGACTGATCAATTGGGTACCGTCCTTGAGATACATTTCAATATGACCTGCCCGCATGATTTTGCCAAATTCGCGATAGATTGTATTTTTGAACGGAATTCCCCTGCTCTTATCCACGTTCTCGCCCACCGTCAACATGCCGGTTTCCGCATTCCAAAGCTCGTCGGGGTCAGTAACTAAGCTAACGATCGGGAACTCATGGTACACATTGGGCAGGTAGGTTTGGGTAATGGTTTCGCTGGGCTGCAATAGTCCATCCGGGTCAAAAGCGCGTGCGCGCAGCACAGTCACGCGGCTGATATCAAACACATCCCCTTCATAATACTGCGTGGAAGCGCTCGTGGGAATGGAGCCGTCGATGGTATAATAGACGATGGTATCTTTAGGGATGCTGATGGATACCTGAACGGAGCCTTTATATTCACCGCCGTTTTGTGAGAACGATGGATTGCTTGCATAGCCATAATATCCTGTGCCGTTTGGCGCTCCGGGGGTGGGTGTATTGTAATAGTAAAAACCAGCATATCCGGTGGTTCTTCCATAACTATGATCGGTGGGTATCAAGGAAAGCGGCAGGCGGTCCAACACTTTGCCGCTGGGGTCGCAAAATGATATGGTCTCGCCGCCTGCTCGAGCCAGTTTGAAATTGGTATGCAGCTCATAGTAGCTGCTCATCGCCGAGTTTCCATCCAATAGAATGACCTTGTATTCGCCTGGCTCTATGACGATCCCCTGGGGAAACTGCCATTTGCGTGGGCGGGACAGGCTGTCGCTAAGGCCATAATAACTAAGATCAACTGTTTTATTGGACGAGTTGTAAAGCTCCACATAATCACAGGCGATGGTAGACGTTGATCCTACCATCACCGTATCATTGGAAGCCATCACTTCGCTGATATACACGCCCGTCGGGTTATACGCGCGTATCAACTCATCGGTTTTGCTTTGCCCATTGGCATCATTGGGGTTTCCCGGTGTTGATAGCGAAAAGAACACCCAGGCACCCGTCTTGTCACGACCCACCGAATAATCCGTCGGAACATTCTCGATGGATACGCGATCCACCAGTCGCCCGTTATTATCACTGAGCACAATTGTTTCTCGCTCAGCGCTGATGGAAAAGTTGGTATGCGGCACACCGTTCTGCTGAAGCTTATCTTTGCCGCTGCAATATACCAGAAAGTAGCCGTTTGGCGCGATGCTTGCCGATTCGGGGAACCGCCATTTCAGCGGTCGATTCTCCTTGTCGCTCAGGTAATAACCTGCGAGGGAAATCGTTTCATTGGTGGTGTTGCGCAGCTCAACCCAATCGACAATTTCGTTGTCCTCGTCCGGAATGCCCACTTTGGGCGCTGGACACACTTCGTTGATAATGAGCGCGCCGGTGCGGGTGGCGTTTTCCGAGCGATAAGCAACAAACCCCTCCTCGGTGTTCTCATAGCCGGGGCTGTAGTAATCGGTAAGGATGTACTGCTTTTCGCCATTTTCATCCAAGCCCGTAAACGCGTAGCTTTGATCGGCCGTCATGGTAGGGGTGATGACCTCGTCGATCAGGTACATATCGGGATCATACATATAGATATGTGCGCCGACAGACGCGATTTTGAACTTGCCGTGGAACGGTAAGGAGGGATCCAGCTGATAGCGGTTATCCGCAAATACAATGACGCGCTCCCCCGCCTTTAGCAGGTAGGAAGGAAACGGAAACGTAATGCGGTCATTTCGATTGGTAAGCATGACCCCTTCCATGTCCAAATCCGCGCCGGTGCCGTTATAAATTTCAAGCCAATCACTGAAGGATCCCGTTTCATCCGGCACGGCTGAAGAATTGGCGGCCATTACTTCGCTGATAACCAGACCGTCATAACGAGTGCCGCCAACATGTTTACCCGCTTCCTTGGGCAGGATCAGGTACAGTACCGCCAGCGAGACCACAAACAAAACCAGCAACGGCAGTACTGTTGCGGCACGGCTTTTGCGCTTCCTCGGCGCGTAATCCTTGGTAGGCCGATGCTGCTGCGGCGCGTTACGCTGCATTCAGGCATTCCCCCCCTTGTATTCTGCGATGGTATAGCATACGCCAACCAATTATAGCACAAACCCGAACACAAGAAAACGGCTCGGCTGCGTACACACGGTGCGCAATTGTAAAAACGCTCTTGATTAACAGAGCGCTTTTACAGTGTACGGCACTAAAACCTGATAATCGTTTCCTTTTGCATGCCATCATCGGGATCATGAACGGGTAGAGCCTTGCCGAATTATCCTTTGGCAACGCGCAATAGTGCCTGGAATAACGGATGCGGCTTGCTCGGGCGCGATTGGTATTCAGGATGGTAAATTACACTCATAAAGAAAGGATGGTTCTCCATTTCAAAAGCTTCCGGATAGTTGCCGTTCACGCTGCTGCCTACCAGCCTAAACCCTTTTGCCGCTAAGGCTTCAAGGTATTGCCGATCCACTTCGTAACGGTTGCTATGGCGCTCCTGTATCACATCCATCCCATACAGATCGCGCAGTTTGCCAGGGCGCAAAGCAATTTCCTCGCTACCCATGCGTGTAGCGCTGCGGCTGTCATTATGGCATACCCGATCTTCCGGAATCCGTACAACCGGAAACGGCGTTTGTGCATCTACCTCTGTTGTATTGGCGCCTTCAATGCCAAGTAAGCAACGCACAGCGTCAACCACCGTCAACTGCATCCCAAACCCGATGGACAGGAAAGGCACCATGTTTTCGCGGGCATAACGTGCGGCTACCAGCATACCATCACTGCCGCGGTCGCCATACCCGCCGGGGACAACAATTGCCTGAAACCCGCCGAGAATATCGCGCACGGTTTCTGGCCGAATGTCCTCGCTGTTGACGCGGGTCACCTGAACACGCACTTCCTGCGTCAGGCCAGCATGCTGAAGTGCTTCGGTAACCGATAAATAAGCATCCGGTACGGTAACATATTTGCCGACAAGCGCAACTTTCAGCTCGCGGGCAAACAAACGTAAACGCTGACTCATGGTTTTCCATGATTCCAAATCGGCAGGTCGGTTCTCAAGCCCCAGTTCAGCCAACACGCTTTTGGCCAGTCCTTCTTTTTCCAACATGAGCGGCACATCATAGATGCATTCTTCATCAAGGTTTTGAATTACATTGCCAGCTTTGACATTGCAAAACAGTGCGATCTTGTCCTTTGCTTCGGTCGTCATAGCAACCTCAGTGCGGCAGACGATCACATCCGGTTGGATGCCTGCCGAGCGGAGCACTTTTACGCTGTTTTGCGTCGGCTTGGTCTTTAGCTCTCCAGCGGTGATGATAAACGGCATCAGCGTAACATGGATATAGCAGCAATCGTTGGGGTTTGGACATTCCCAGCGCATTTGCCGAATGGCCTCAAGGTACACGGCTGCTTCCATATCGCCCACTGTGCCGCCAATTTCAACGATCTGGATCTCCGAACCGGCCTGCAACGCAGCCTCACGAATGCAGGCTTTGATTTCATTGGCCACATGCGGGATGGCCTGGATGGTAGAACCGCGGTATTCGCCCCGCAGTTCACTTTCAATCAGCCTGCGATGGATCTTACCTGTAGTCATGCTGGCATCGCCAGTCAGATCTACATCCACAAAGCGTTCAAAGTGTCCAAGATCCAAATCGGCGGCTGCGCCATCCTGGGTAATAAACGCTTCTCCATGTTCAAGCGGGCTTAAGAATCCAGGTTCAACATTATAGTACAGGTCAAGCTTTTGCAGACTAACTTTGTATCCGCGCGACTTGAGCAGCTTGCCCAGTGATGCGGATGTAATGCCCTTGCCTAAGGAGGAGACTACGCCGCCGGTAATAAAAACGTATTTCATGCTATACCGCTCCTTTATCTTTCACCACTTCATTTTATGGACAATCTGCCAGACTGTCAAGCAGGCGCGGCAGCGGTAATGCTCATCAACAACAAGCTGGAGCGCTCGTTGATATCCTGATGGGTGATGCGGCAAAGCGTCATGGGTAATGGCGTTTCGTTCATCAACGCAAGAAAGGGTTCTACTGTTACAATGGGCATATCACGATTGTAATCCGTCTGGTAATGCATCGGGATGGTAACGCGTGGGTTTAAAAGCTGTGTATTCTGTTGTGCGGCTATGGCATCGGTGGTGTAGGTGCCGCCCACTGGTGTTATTAAAATGTCCGGGGTACCGATGGCATGGCAATGTTCAGGCGTAAGCACATGACCCAAATCCCCCAAGTGTACAACCCTGAGCCCTTCCGCCTCCAAGCAGAAAATGAGATTATCGCCCCGTTTTGCGCCGTTGGCATCGTCATGCTTGCTGGGAATGCCGATGATCCGCACGCCATCCGATGGCAGGTGTACACCAGGTTGGTCTATGATGACAGGATTGCCTTCCACCATGGAAACAGCGTCATGATCATGATGGTGGTGGCTCACCGTAACGATGTCTGCTTTCAGCGTACGCGTAGGATAGCTGTAGAATTCGCCATACGGATCCGTCAGGATGATGTATCCGTTTTCCAGCGTTAACGTGAACAGCGAGTGTCCATAGTAGCGGATAATCATCGTGTTTCCTCCTTTGCATAAGCGAGCAGCCACTGTGTAAGCACACCGGCTACCGCTGAGGGCAACGCATCTCCGCGCCTGAGCCTTACCGCACACTGCTGATGAATTGCTTTTGCGCACGTAATCAGTTGATTGCGATTTTGCATGTTCTTTAGCAAGCATCGAATCAGCGTTTTCGGCTGAGCATGCCAGGCGTACGGATGTGCCTTTAGTAGTCTTGTCAGGGCAAAAACGGGGAAAATGCAATCATCTTGCGGGAAGGGAACATCCACAACGGTTGTTGTTTCGTCCACCCAAGCCTGCCAACGCACTTCATTCCAATCGATGGCCAGCATCTGCCGCGATGTGCGCCAAACGGTGTACCCTTCGCCCTCAAGCGCCGCCATTGCGCTGATTAATTGTGCTTTCTCAAGGCGCCGCGGCGCATCACTAATCCAAAGGGAGCAATCCTCGGTATTTCGACGCACAAAACCGCCGCAGCCTAGCATAGCGGCGATAGAAGCGCTTTCTTCCATCATAATCATGGGCTTTTCTTGCGCATAAAATGCAGCTTCATATCGTGCATGGCTGCGTATTGGCCGGATAGATCCAGCTGGTATTGCAACGCAATCTCACCGCCGCCTGCGTTATCCCGTGTGAATGCGGCTTTGGTGCAGTACAGCGCCATATCCATCACGCCATAGGGAGTCTGGTATTGACTCTCGAAACGCTTTCCCTTTTGAAATACCATATTGGCAGCCATAGACCCTTGCCGATCCATGGTTATTACACGATCCCGTACCGTGATGCTGATTCGATGCGGCGGTTCATTTTCATCAAGGGTTTCTTCATACTTGATCACAGTTTCATTATCATCCTCAAATAGCTGACCGGTGGTAATCAGGCGCATCGTATCCTGTGGCTGGCCATCTGTATTGGTATAAGCATCCAGCGAAATCAGAATTGGAATGCCCTTGCTTGCCCCCATAGATACCTCCTTGTTCCCCCGTTGCGGAGAACCTGCTATAATAGGTTAATATAGCACAAGAAGGAGCGGTATGCAATGCTGATGCTGGAAGCGCGCGCGAAAATCAACTGGTCGCTTGACATTCTGGGGTCGCGAGAGGATGGATACCACCAGATGGATATGTTGATGGAGAGCGTGATGCTGGCGGATCGCCTTACCATTTTGCCTGCCGATACGCTTACGTTGTCACTGGAAGGCAGCATCAACCTGAGCATGGATGATAACCTGGTATTGCTGGCGGCAAGAGCCTTGCAGCAAGCTGCGGATATTCGTCAAGGCGCTGCCCTGCGGCTTCAGAAGCGCATTCCCATGGGTGCGGGCATGGGCGGGGGCAGCGCGGACGCCGCTGCGGCGCTGATCGGGCTTAATCGTCTATGGGATACCAGACTAACACTGGATCAGCTTTGCAATATTGGCCTTCGCATCGGCGCGGATGTGCCCTTCATGCTGGTGGGCGGACTGGCTCGCGTGGGCGGCATCGGCGAACAAATCCAATCGCTTACGGCTTTGGATACGGTGCATTTGGTTATCTTGCAACCCTGCCAGGCACTTTCCACCAAAGTAGTGTTTACCGCCTATGATCAATTGGTTCAAGTGCGCCATCCCATGACACAGCATGCACAATCGGCATTGCTTAGGCGCGATCTGGCAACGCTTTCTCGCACGGCGGGCAATGTGCTGCTTGCTGCGAGTGAGCGAAAACGTCCGCAGATACTGGAAGCCATCGCCGCACTGGAAGCTTGTAACGCGGATTATGCCCAGATGACAGGCAGCGGAAGCGCGGTTTTCGGCGCGTACACGCGTTTGGAGGTTGCGCAGCAAGCATACCGTTTGCTGCGAAAACGCTGGAAAAAGTGCTGGCTTACCCAAACGGCTGCCGAAGGGGTAGTGTTCGCAGAATAAACCGATGCAAAACCTACTTGTAACGAAAAACACCGTGGTGCTTTTGTGCAAACCACGGCGTTTCCGTTTCAATTTCGCAAGCTGTGTAACGGCGCCGGAATGCGGCCTCCGCGTTCAATAAACGCGTCATTACTGAAGGTATTCACCTTCATAATGGGTGCGTAGCCAAACAACCCTCCGAAATTGATGCTGTCGCCGTATCCCTTGCCAACTGCCGGAATAATACGGACGGCCGTTGTTTTGTTGTTCACCATACCAATCGCCACCTCATCGGCGATGATGCCCGCGATGGTGTTTGCACTGGTATCCCCCGGTATGGCGATCATATCCAGTCCAACAGAGCAGACACAAGTCATCGCTTCCAGCTTTTCAATCGTCAGGCAGTTGGCTTCGGCGGCTTCGATCATTCCGATATCTTCACTGACAGGAATAAACGCGCCGCTTAGCCCGCCTACGTGGCTGGAAGCCATTACGCCGCCTTTTTTTACCATATCGTTGAGCATGGCCAGCGCAGCGGTGGTACCAGGCGCGCCTGCCATCTCCAAGCCCATTTCCTTCAAAATATAGGCAACGCTATCGCCCCGCGCAGGCGTAGGCGCCAGTGACAAATCAACAATACCATAGGGAACCCCGAGGCGCTTTGCCGCTTCCTGCGCAACCAATTCCCCCACCCGCGTGATTTTAAACGCTGTTCGTTTGATGGTTTCGGCAACCACATCAAAAGGTTTGCCACGCACGGTCTCCAATGCGCGCTGCACTACGCCGGGGCCACTGACGCCAACATTTACAACGCATTCCGGTTCGCCCACACCATGAAATGCACCAGCCATAAAGGGATTATCCTCTACGGCATTGGCAAACACCACAAGCTTCGCGCAGCCAAAACCATCTTGCGCGGCAGTCAGCTCCGCAGTCTGCTTGATGATGTGCCCCATTCTTCGAACCGCGTCCATATTGATGCCGCTCCGTGTGCTGGCAACGTTTACGCTGCCGCACAATCGCTGCGTTTTGGCAAAAACCTCAGGCATGCTTTCCAGCAGAGTATTCTCCGCATTTGTACTGCCTTTGTGCATCAGCGCGCCATAGCCGCCGATCAGGTTGACACCCACATCGCCCGCGGCCGCATCCAGCGCAATGGCAATTCGCATTGGATCTGTGCCGGAAATCATGCTCACAGGCGTTACGCTTAGGCGTTTATTAACGATGGGTACGCCGAGTTCGTTCTCCAGCGCATTGCCTACCGGCACAAGATGACTGGCCAAACGCCGTATTTTATCGTAAACGCATTCCGCTGTTGCGGCGTCGTTGTCTCGTCGGCAATCCAACAAATTGATGCCCAGCGTGATGGTTCGAATATCAAAATGCTGCTCCTGGATCATATGAATGGTTTGAAGGATCTCGCTTGTTTCCAGCATGGTAACCCTCCTGTCAAATACGGTGCATTGCCGCAAAGATGTCCATGCGCTGGATATTCACCAAAACGCCGATCTCCTCACCAATGCTGGCAAGGGTTTTGGCAATCGCTTGAAAATCATCACGTGTATTTTCTAGATCTACCACCATAAGCATCGTAAAGCATCCATCGATGATCGTCTGAGAGATTTCTAAAATATTGATATTCTGCTCGCATAGCGTTGTGCTTACCTTGGCGATGATGCCAACTTTATCTTGCCCCGTTACGGATACCAGCGCCTTTTGCATTACCTTGCCCTCCCCCGTTAAACTGATTGTTACAATACCGCACCACCATGCGGCTGTCAATGCAATGGGTTGCTTTTTTTCTGGTTTCGTGTATGATAAACTATCGTGAGAAATGGAGGCATATACATGCAAAAGCGCGCGATAGCCATACATGATATTTCCTGTGTGGGGCGATGCTCCCTTACGGTGGCGCTGCCTATTCTTTCTGCGGCCGGGATCAATACGGCAGTCATCCCAACCGCGCTGCTCAGCACGCATACCGGTGAGTTTACCGGCTATACGAACCTGGATTTAACCGATCAGCTTTTGCCCATTGCCGCGCATCTTGTATCGCTGCATCTTCATTTTGACGCCTTCTACAGCGGCTATCTGGGCTCGATTACCCAAGTGGATCATGTGCTTGCAATGATCGAACAATTGACAGATACTGCTACGCACATCTTTGTGGATCCCGCATTCGCAGATCACGGCAAGCTATACAAGCTGATGGATAAAGCCATGCCGGAACGAATGTGCATCCTATGCCAAAAGGCGCACACCATTGTGCCCAATATGACGGAGGCTGCCTTTCTGCTTGGCCTTCCCTACCAAAGCGATGGATACGATACAGCCTATGTGAAAAGCCTTGCGATCGCTCTATCTGATCTTGGGCCACGCAGCGTAGTGATTACGGATGTCGCGCTGGAAGCCGGGCAAACGGGTATTGCTGTGTACCATGCGCCCAGCAAAGAATTCTCGCTCCATTATAAAAAACGCTTCGCTGGCGTGTTCCATGGTACCGGCGATGTCTTTGCCAGCTTCTTGATATCCGCATTGATGGGCGGCTTCACTTTGTTGAATGCAGCATCTCTTGCACTGGATTTGACGCATAAATGCATACGGCTAACTCTGGATGGCGGAGAACCGCTTCGCTATGGGGTTCAGTTTGAGCGCGTGTTGCCGGAACTGATCCAAGCGTTAGCAGCTAACAAACTGCTTGAAGAATAAAACGGCACCGTGTACAAGAATCAAACATAGAAGACACCGGAAAGCGCCGCTCCCTGTCTGTGAGCGGCGCTTTCCTTTGCTTACTCTGCTTTGCTTCGCTTTACTTCACTTCGCCGAAGATTATGTCTAGCTCCGCTTTGGGTAACGCAGTACGCTTCGTGAGAAGGCTTACGACCGGAACGATCAACAGACCGCACAGCATGGCCGCCGCGCCGCTATAGGGCGCAAGTGACATATCCCCTGTGGCCAGCGGTGGGATCAGCGAAATGAGCATTCCGCAAATCACGCCAGCGAAAGCGCCGGCTTTGGTAACGCCGCGCCATAACAAACCATAGAGGAAGGGCGCCAAGAAAGCACCGGCAATCGTACCCCAGGAAAGGGACATCAGGGAAATAATCGGCGTGTTCTGCATCAGGAAATTGATGGCCAGCGACAGCACCACAAAGCCGATGCATAGGCTGCGCATGATCCACAGGGAGGTTGTCGGATTCATCTTAGGCTTGATGGTGCCAAGCAGATCCAGCGTGATTACCGAAGAAGAAGAAAGCACAAGTGCCGTTAAGGTTGAAACGCTGGCGGAAAGCAACAGCACAACAAATAGCCCGAGCATCGCATCCGGTATGCCTACGATGCTCTCATTGGTAAGCATGGTGGGCATGATCTGATCCATGGGCATCGCTTTGCTGTTGACCAGTGCAGCCAGCGTGCTTCCTGTGTTTGGATCGGTGACTTTGCTTAAGATCACACGGCCAAAACTGCCGGTAAAATATGCCCCGCCTGCCAGTACTAGCGCAAAGACTGTAGATATGACGGTGGCACGCTTGATGCTCTTTTCATCCTTAATCGCAAAGAACTTATGGATCATCTGCGGCATGCCAAGCACACCAAGCGATGTCAGGATTACATTGCTGGCAAGCCATGTGCCCTTGCCAGCAGGCGGCAGAAGGGTATTCATGTTCGTGCCGCCAACTTCAGACGTGCCTAAGAGCCGCAGCCCTTCACCAACGCCGCCTGCCGCTTTGACAATATAGAACACAACCGCCGCAATGCCAAAAAGCATGATCGTACCCTGTATAAAATCTGTAATTGCCGTCGCTTTGTATCCGCCCAGGAATAGATAAATGGATGCCAGTAAGGCGATGCCGATGACACACCATGTATAGTCAAAACCAAATGCGATGCTGAACATATTGCCCAGCCCTTTGTATACGCTGGCGCTGTATGGCAACAGAAAAACAAATATGATGATGCTTGCAACGATTTTCATGGTTTTGCTGTGATAGCGCTTCTCAAAAAAGCTCGGCAGCGTGCCGACCTGCAACCGTTCCCCGATGCGCCGTGTAGGCTTGGCAAGCAGCAGCCATGCCAGCAGACTGCCAATCACCGCATTGCCGAGGCCGATCCATATTGCCGACAAGCCAACATTCCAGCCTGTGGAGCCCGCATACCCTACAATGATTACCGCAGAAAAATAGCTCGCGCCATAGCTGAATGCGCTCATCCATGGCCCGACGCTTCTCCCGCCCAGCAGGAAACCGTTCAAAGACAGGTTTTTCTTGGCTGTGAAGATGATTACCGTGATCATCATGAGTACATAAGCTACCAACACGACATATTTCATTATGGTCAACCGCCTTCCATGCTACTTGCTCCTCAGAGCAATACTACAGCATGATTATACATGATTTGGTTTAAAATGCAACAGAATAGTACAAAACAAATACAGACGCAATCGCAGTATGCAAACAATAAAACCAGTTTGAAGTGAAAAGCGCTACGTACAATGCTTGATCTTGTCCGTTCATCGCTATGCATAGTAATGAAATATTGACAAATGCACAGTTTATTGTATGATAGGGAGTGACCGAGGAAGGTTTTTTCAGCTTTTCATGCAGGTCACAGACGGCGCCGCAATGCCGTTATGAACGGAGGAACCATTTTTGACGGTAGATGTAGCGGCTTTGGTATCGCTTGAAAGTATGGAATCCTGTTTAAGCCTATTTGGCGCTAATAACCGCAACGTTCCGCTTCTGGAGAGTGAGCTAAACGTAACCCTTTCCACACGCGGTAACGATCTGCGAATCAGCGGTGAAGCGCAGAACGTTGATTTAGCCGTACAAGTGGTAGAGAAAATCAAGTCTCTTGTGCGCCACAATGCGCAAATCGATCGTACCACGCTTCGCTATGCTGTTTCCCTGGCAAAAGAAGGGGAACTGGACAGGCTGGATGATATCGCCTTTGAAGTTGTTGCCATCACGCACCGCGGACGACCCATTCGTTGCAAAACGCTGGGGCAATACCAGTATGTTAAAGCGATACGCGATCATGAGCTAACCTTTGCTCTGGGGCCTGCGGGCACGGGGAAAACGTACCTTGCGATGGCGTTGGCCGTTGTAGCCCTTCGCAATAAGGAGATCGAACGCATAGTGCTCACGCGCCCCGCTGTGGAAGCAGGCGAGAAGCTCGGGTTTCTACCAGGTGATCTGAATCAAAAGGTTGACCCCTACCTTAGGCCATTGTATGATGCGCTGTATGATATGATGGGCGCGGATGCTTACCAGCGACTGCAAGAACGGGGAGTGCTGGAGGTGGCGCCGCTTGCCTATATGCGCGGCAGAACACTTTCCGAGAGCTTTATCATCCTTGATGAAGCGCAGAATACGACCCCTGAGCAAATGAAGATGTTCCTTACGCGTTTTGGCGCAGGTTCAAAAGTGGTAATCACCGGGGACGATACCCAGACCGATCTTCCTTTTGGGAAGCAATCCGGGTTGCTACAGGCGGTTAAGGTTCTTGAAGGGATTCCTGAAATCGCGATGATCAAGCTTACGCATGCGGATGTTGTGCGCCATGATCTGGTGCAGACCGTTGTTAAAGCATATGAAGCATACGAAAGGAACCGAATTGGGAGGAATGCAGGGCATGACGCCTAAAAAGCATACATCCCCGGTACGTAACCGCAGGCATCACAAAACGGCCGATGAACTATGGAAGAGCCTGCATTCGCAACAGGCAAAATGCCTGTATGTGCTCATCATCGGCACTGCGATTCTGATGGTATTGTTTTTGATTGCCATTACACCTGAACGCTATGACCTGAAAGTCGGCGATATTGCCTATAAAACCATCACCGCATCCAAGGATGTCGTTGATGAAATTGCGACGGGACGCAATCGCGATGAAGCTTCAAGGCTGGTTGAGCCGACCTACCTGTATAAAGATGGCGTAACCGCAGAAATCATGCAAAACTTGACCGCCGTGCTTACGCAGGTAAATACGATACAGCAGTATGGCAAGATGACGCTGCAACAACAGGCGCCGGATGATGCACGCAAGCAACAAGCTTACGAATTTACTGCCGCGGAGATTGAGTACGCCAAATCGCTGTTAACATTGCTGCCCTTGGCAGATTTTCAGATCAACACGCTTTTGCGCGCCAGTGACCAGCAAATGCTGGAGATCAACGAAAACATTACAACCGCAATCGAAAACACGATGAAAACGACCATCCGGGAAGGATACTTAAACGAATCCATCCAATACCTGCAACAGATTATTGGGTATAAAACTGATATTGACCTTTTGCAGAACGTCGTTACGCCGATTCTGCGTAAAGTCGTACAGCCAAACATGGTCATCGATAAAGAAGCCACAGAAAAGCTCCAGCAGGAAGCACGCGACGCCGTAGAACCCGTAATCTACAAACAGGGACAGAACATTGTGCTGGCCAGAGAGCGCGTTACGGCAAATCAGCTTGAAATGCTTCGCAGCCTTGGGCTTTTGGATAATGAGAATATCGATATCGCGATGTATGTGGGCGGCGCTTTGATGGTGCTGCTCGCAATTGGCGCCTATGTATTGACACTGTTGCTGTTTGACCCCGCTTCTCTTCAAAGCCCCAAAAAGCTGATCATCCAAATGATCATCCTTTGTGTAACTCTACTCGTCTGCATTGGTGCGCGCTTAATTGACCCCTACCTGCCGCCCGTTCTGCTAGGTACCATGATGATGACCGGTTTGATGGGTGCGGCCTGTGGATCCGCCGCGACGATTTCGCTTGCCATCATGGTCAGCGCGCTGATTGCCGGAGGCAACAGCACCTATGGAACGGAGATGGTGAATCTGCTCATCACCGCGATGGTGAGCGGCTATCTGGCGATTGTGATCATCCGGCACAAACCTTATCGGCAGCAGGCTTTGCTGGCGGGCATTGTAGCTGCGGTTGCGAATATCAGTATCATATTGATTCTGGGGTTCATGACAAGTACATCGTTTGCGGATGTGTTTACGCACGCTCTTTGGAGCGCTGCGGGGGCGTTGGTTGCGTCTTTGCTCACTTTGGGGTTTGATCCGATTATCGAATCAGCTTTCCACCTTGCAACAGCCAGCAAACTGCTGGAATTGAGCAATCCGAATCATCCGCTGCTGCGCAGGCTGCTGATGGAGGCTCCCGGCACCTATCATCACAGCATTATTGTCGCAAACCTTTCGGAAACAGCGGCGGAAGCCATCGGCGCTAATCCACTGCTTGCTCGCGCGGGCGCCTATTTCCATGACATCGGAAAACTGAAGCGACCGCTGTATTTCAAAGAGAATCAAATTGGCGAGAACCCGCACGAGCACACGAATCCGTATGTTTCTGCTGCCATCCTCACCGCGCATACGCGGGACGGCCTCATGATGGGTCAACAAAACCGATTGCCGGAGGAAATTCTGGATATCATTATTGAGCATCATGGCGATACGCCCGTCATGTATTTCTATCATAAGGCGTTGCAGCAGGCGAATGGACAACCTGTGGATATCAACGATTTCCGTTATGATGGACGTCGCCCGCACATGAAGGAGAGCGCCATCATCATGCTTGCGGATACGGTGGAAGCAGCCGTTCGCTCCATGCCTGACCCAACCCCGAAGGCTATTGAGGAGTTCATCGAACGCTTGGTTCGCGGCAAGTTGGAAGATGGGCAGCTAAGCCATGCCCCTGTCACCCTATCGGATATTGATAAAATCTGTGAAGCTTTTACCACCGTGCTCAATGGCATCTTTCATGAGCGAATCGAATACCCTAATATGCCCAAGGAACTTCTGAAACTGCAACAGGGCAAAGTGAGAACGCCCATGACGACAGGTGAAAGCCCCGTGGAAGCAATGGAACTGGTACGCATATCAGGTGTCAGTTTGCAGGAAGCGGAGCGCGCGGCGGCAGAAGCTGTGATGGACGAGCAAGCGCCAAAACCAGAACCCGGTACAGATGCGCAGGCAACAAGCATGAACGATGCACCGCAAGTACCCTTGAGCAAAGCGCCCCCCGAGAGTCCGAACCAACAGGACGTCGCATCAATCGATCGACAAAGCGATCCAACGCCTGCCGCCGAATCGCAATCACCTGAACAAACGGCGGAGGAAGTCCATGAAACTTGAATGGGAATACCAGGAAGGCGTGCTCCTTCCCACCGATAGTGCCTACCCAACTCGGATGCAATTGGTAGCAGATTGCTGTGCCGTTGCAGAAGCGATAACCGTTAAATGCGGCGTGCATGTTTTACTGACAGATGACGCCTACATACGCGAGATTAACCGCGTACACCGTGGTATCGACCGGGAGACAGACGTGCTTTCGTTTCCGACTGTGCATTATCCCCATGGGCAGACCGCTCATGATGCGCAACGTTTGCTTCGCAAAGAGTATACGCCCGATGTAGACGCATGTTTTTTGGGTGACATCCTGATTTCAGTTCCCCGCGCACAGGCGCAGGCCAAGGCATTTGGTCACAGTTTGTCACGCGAGCTGGGATACCTCCTGGCGCACGGTATTTTTCACCTGTTTGGGTATGATCATGTAACGGCACAGCAGCAAAAGGAGATGCGGCAAATGGAAGAAAAAGCGCTGGGCATCGCCGGTATCACACGAGAGGGTTCGGCACCTACCTCCCCTACGGATGAACAGCTGCTCGCTTTGGCGCGTGAAGCCATGCAGCGTTCGTACAGCCCGTACAGCCGCTTTCGTGTTGGCGCGTGTGTACTCAGTGCCGATGGACGCCTGTTCACTGGTTGCAACATTGAAAATGCTTCCTACGGCCTTACGAATTGTGCGGAACGAACGGCTATCTTCAAAGCCGTCAGTGAAGGCGCTACTGATTTCACCGCCATTGCCATTGCCGCTGAGAATGCGGCACCCTGGCCGTGCGGTGCATGCAGGCAAGTACTTAATGAGTTCTCAAACGATATGCGCGTGCTGGTCACCTGGGGGCATGATGCTGTTGAGAAGACAACACTTGCGGCGCTCCTCCCCCATAGCTTTGGGCCCAAAGACCTTCCCTGATATACCGCCTATTCAGAATACAACACAGAATTGAGGTACATCATGCAGGAAAAAACACCTTTCCATTCTGGTTTCATTGCGATTGTCGGACGGCCAAACGTTGGCAAAAGTACATTGCTGAACGCCTTGCTTGGGGAGAAAATCGCCATTGTCAGCGATCGTCCGCAAACTACGCGCAACCGTATACTGGGTGTGAGCACAAGTGAGAATGCGCAGGTCGTTTTCTTGGACACGCCCGGGATGCACGCGCCGCGCACGCGCCTTGGCGAATACATGATGCAAAGCGTACGTGACGCGCTCAAGGGCATAGACGGTCTGCTTGTGATGGTCGATGCCAATGCGGTAGGCAAACAGGATCGTGATATCATCACCGAGATGGGCATGCGAAAAGAAAAGAAGATTCTAGTGCTCAACAAAATCGACCTTGTGCGCAAAGACGCTTTACTAGGCCTCATCCAAAGCGTTGCGGATTCCGGATATGATCATATAATTCCATTGAGCGCGCGCACAGGCGATGGCTTGGAAACGCTGAAAAGCGAGATTATAGCCATGCTGCCGGAAGGGCCTCGATATTTTCCCGATGATACCCTCACAGACCAACCGGAGCGGTTTATCTGTGGTGAGATCATTCGCGAGAAGGCGCTCATGCACCTGAAGGATGAAGTGCCGCATGGCATCGGCGTGGAGGTGCTGGGTGTTAAAAAGATCAGCGATGGGCTTACGCAAATCGACGCAACGTTGTACTGCGATAAATCCAGCCACAAAAGCATCATCATCGGCAAACACGGTTCCATGCTCAAGGTTATTGGGATGGAAGCACGCAAGGATATCGAAGCGTTACTGAACGCCCATGTGAATTTACAACTGTGGGTTAAGGTACGGGAGGATTGGCGCAACCGAAGGGATGACCTTCGTACTTTGGGTTATGCGCGCGAAGAATAAACGACCAGCGAGCTTCCGCCCTTCATAGACAGAATCACAACCCCGCTTACAGGCGAGTCCTGTTCAGTGGGGTTGTGCTATTTTAAATCTTACTATTGCGCATGTTCAGGGAAGGCTGCGATCGGCACCGGCATTAGGAGCGATCCAATACAAACTGATGAATCGCGGCCGCAACACCATGATCCCGGTTCGTCAGGGTAACATGGTTCGCGGCGCGTTTGATGCGATTTGAGCCGTTGCCCATGGCAATACCAAGCCCCGCATAGCGGATCATATCCATGTCGTTGTCAAAATCACCAAACGCCATAACGTTTTCTGCGCTAATGCCAAGCCGTTTTGCAAGGTTTTCCAGCGCCAGCCCCTTGTTAACGCCTTGTGGCATGATCTCCAGATTGTTGCTCCATGAGCTGGTGACGGTAATATCGGGTATAGCTTCAAGTGCTTGACGAATTAACGCGATACGGGGCGCATTATCCGCATCAATATAGACGAATTTGCAGATGTTTACACCGTTGTTCTCTGCCAATGCCTTTTGTCCATACACATAAGCGTTTGCGTTATTGCGCGCAACGTGTGTGCCCCAATAAAGCTTATTCACATTGCGATCCCCGCGAACAACGATCACGCGATCGGGTTGAAACGCTGCAAAGGTTACGCTGTGTTCTCTGAGTACTGTGCTGATATCATTTGCAGCTTTCTGCGCGATGGTGCTCACCGCGTATGCTTGACCATGCGGCTTCATCAGGCAGCAAGCACCGTTGAGCGCAAGGATGGCGCATGTATCAAGCCCTGCATCTGTGGCGAAAAAGCTGATGTCTGTAGCGGTGCGCCCGCTGCAAATGGCGATATGTACACCTTGCGCAACAGCGTTTTTGAGCGCCAGTATGTTCTCTGCACTAATCTGCTGGTTCTCGTTTAGCAGCGTTCCATCCATATCCATAGCGATCAACTTAATAATTCCCATAGCATCTCCTAAAAAGTCGGCGGTATTTCTATGTGGATACCATTGAGGTAATCAAACTCGCCTGTTATGCTGAATCGAAGCGACGTCGCGGAAAGCATCAGTCGTTTAGCGTGATGTTCACGGTTAAACGCTCTATCCCCATATTTGTCATCGCCAAGCAACGGATGCCCCAGATAAGCTAAATGCGCGCGTATCTGATGCGTACGTCCCGTATGTAAAACAACCCGAAGCCTTGATACTTCGCCCGCTTCCATCACATGGTATTCAGTGCGGATCAGTAAAGCACTCGCTGCAGGCCTGTCCAAAATCGTGACACGCGCACGATGCTCATCTTTGTATAGGTAGGCGTCAAGCACAGCCTCTGTTGGAGTGGGGATTCCCCGCACCAGACAAATATATTGTTTGTGTATCTGATGTTTGCGAAAGGCTTGCTCCATTGCCTTAGCTGCCCGTTCGCTTTTAGCGAGCAGCAGCAAGCCGCTGGTTGGATTATCAAGCCGATGGCATGGAATAGGTGGCATTTGAAACCTCTGCGGATAACACAAAGTCAGCAGTGTTCCTATGGGGGTATCGCCTGCATCATCCGTATCACAGGAAACACCCGCGGGTTTATCGATTACCAGCAGGTGTTCATCCTCATAGTGTATTTGTGGAGCTTTGGGTACACAGGTGTCAGCGATATACACCGTAATGACAGCATCGCTGGATACGATCGCATCACGCGTGCCCCTTACCCCATCAATCTTGACATCGTGCTGTTTGAACGCATTACGCAAAGAGTATTCCGGCAGATAGGATAGCTGCCGGAATACGATGATTTGTAGCCGTTGACCCTCCAGTGTTTTGGGTACGATGAATGATATGGCTTTCACAGTGCAAACCTCAATGACGCAGTGCCGCCGTCATACCGATCCAGCGCGGGGTGCTCTCATGCAGGCGACGCAACGCCAAATGCATGGTATCTGTCGCCTGCACACAAAGCATGGAAGCCATCACTTCTGTCATATCCTGTAAGGGTACGCCTTGTTTTGCCAACAATCGAAGATCCTCAGCGGCTTCATCAGCCTCCCATTCAGGACGGGTGAAGCCATCCAGCACAGCGCGTATCATTTGGTGCAGTGACTCTTCCTCAGGCAGCATACCCGACATTCCGCCAGCCAGTGTTTCCTCATTGAGTGTCAAGGCAATCACCCTGTCGCGATTCATCATGGAAATCAATCGGTTTGGATCGGCCAAACCAGGATGCACAAGAATGATTTCATGATTCGTATCGGCAATGTACTCGAAGGTTGCCTTCAGATAACGGTATGCGATAGATTGTGCCAGCGCATCGCTACGTTCCATAACCTCATCCATGAAGAAGTGAAGCGGCTGGGCAGCGTGTAAAAACCCGGCGATGTATAGCAAGCCACTGATGGTCGCATCAAAACGGTACAGCCTTGCCTTGGCACGTGTATACAAGGGGTCGTTATACGCTTTGAGCAAAGGCATGCGCAGAACCTCCGGCATATCAAGCGCCCAGTGCTCCCCTTGAGTAGAAAACGTGCACCACAGGCGGCGCGCTAAAGCTTCAGCTGCATCAATCTCATCCCAGTTTGCGGAATGGATATGACCATCTGCCACCAACAGCCGTTCCAATAGCACGCTTTCTCCGTTGGAAAGATAAAGCGCTTCCAGCGGAAGTTGCGCGAGCACCTGTTCGCGTAAGGCATCAAGGGATACCAACCCATCATTGCCCGCCTCGTTATGGTAAAAGGAGCGCTCCAGCAATGCCTGGGCATGTAGATCGCTCGCCAGCGGAGAGAACAGCCCCATGGCAGGGAAAGCGGAAAGACGACGTTCGCAAGCCTCAAACTGCTTCTCACGAAGTTCGCTCATGGTTTTCTCCGCCCAATCTGTATCATGTGTCACACTTGCCTCTCGTAGCACTTTCCAACCTCCTCTGCCAGATTGATCTATACCCAATATTCCTAGATGCGGGTAATCCAGCCAAACGTATCCTCCACTTTGCCCGTTTGAATGCCCGTAAGTGTATCGTAGAGCTTTTGGGTAACCGTACCGATATTCCCATCCCCGATAGGCACCCGTTCTCCTTGATACCCGATTAGGTTCACAGGCGAAACAACCGCCGCGGTACCTGTGCCAAATGCCTCAGTTACCTTACCTTGTTTTGCATCAGCAATTAGCTCATGAATATCCATCTGGCGTTCTTCGACTTCCAATCCCATATGCCGCGCCAGCTTCATGGCGCTATCGCGCGTGATGCCCGCAAGGATGCTGCCGTTAAGCGCAGGGGTTACCACCTTACGGTTTTCATAGACGAACATCATGTTCATCGCGCCGACTTCTTCGATATAGCGCTGCTCAACGCCATCCAGCCACATAACCTGCGCGTACCCTTCGTGTTTTGCCTTTATTCCAGCAAGAATGCTGGCAGCATAATTGCCTCCCGTCTTGGCAAAACCAACGCCACCGCGCACAGCACGCACAAGCTGATCCTCTACGTAAATCGCCACTGGTGCAAGCCCGCTTGCGTAGTAAGCGCCGCTTGGGGAAAGAATCACATAGTATAGGTAGTTATTGGCGGCGGATACGCCCAGGCAGCTGTCGGTTGCAATCATCGTTGGCCGAATATACAGAGAGGTGCCTTCTTTATGGGGTGTCCAATCCTTATCTAGCGCCAGCAGTGCCAGCAGGCTCTCCATGTAAAGCTCGATGGGCATGGTCGCCATGCCCATGCGCGCTGCGGATTGATTCATACGCTCGAAATTATCACGAATGCGAAAGAGATTATAGCCATCCTTGGTGCGGTAGAGTTTTGCCCCTTCGAAAATCTCCTGCCCGTAATGCAGCACCGAACTTGCCGGATCCAGCGATAAAGGGCCATGTGGAATGACACGTGGATCATACCATCCTTTGCCTTCCTGATAGTCGATCAGCAGCATGTGGTCGCTGAAAATCTTGCCAAAGCCTAGTTTACTGTCATCGGTCGGTTTCACCTTGGGTTGGGTTGTTCGCTGAATTCTGATGTCAAACATGTACTCTCTCCTCTACCCATCGATCTTCTGACCACTTCGCGCTGTAACGCTTAGTGTTATTATAGACCCCCATAAGCATCTGTCAAGCATCGTCGGCAAAAAGCCTATTCCTCATGAATCTCCGGCCACGGGCATGGTGATGGTGTATTGCGTCTGTGCCTCGTCAAGGGTAAACGTGATTTGCATAACGTCTGTAACGGCATTAAGCGGCAAATACAGTATATTGTTTACGGCATAAGCGCTTCGCGGTGTCATTACCTGAGGTACCATATTTTTCAGCAGCAGTATATCTTTAACGATACCTTCATCATCGATTTCATACGAAAGTTGGTATACATCTTCCAGGATCGAAAAAGCATTTTCCTGCCGTGCATCGTCAACACCCGCGATGGTAACAATCTCCGCATGACGCAGAATCTCTAGCAGGGGAACATATACCTGTTCTCCAACCTGCAAAGGATGCAGCAGCGGGAGATCCGAATCATCGCTGGTCTGTGAACCGATAAACGCTGTTTCGGTAAGCGCCGTTTCGGTGCCGGCCAGTTTCAACGTCTGCTCCGTAAGTGCTGCTGGCATTGGTTCGGATGTCGCCGCCACAACGGTTGGTGTCGGAGTAATTTCAACCGTCGGCAGTGCTGTTATCGTGGGTGATGGCGTAGGCGATGGTACGAAAGTCGGCGCGGGCGTATCCGAAGCCGGCGGGGTTGTGATAGCGGCAGTTGGTGTATCCGCAGGCAAATTAGCCGGTGATGGCGTTGCCTCCAGCGGCGCGGTAACAACCTCGTCGCTCTCATACAAAACGGTCAATGTTCGTTTGCCTGCAATCCCGTCCACAGATAAGCCATTTTGATACTGGAATCGCTCAACAGCCCTTCGCGACTGGTTTCCAAAAGCGCCGTCTATCTCCCCGTCATAATAGCCAAGTTCCGCCAAACGACGCTGCATCTGGCGCACCTCATCCCCCCGATCGCCAACCTTCAGGGTTTTATAGGCGTTGTTTGGCGTGATGTTGGGCGTTGGCACTGGCGTCGGTGAGGGCGTTGGCGTGGGTGTGATGCTGGCTGTCATCACCACTTCGGCAGGTGCAGGCGTGGGTGTTTCGGGCACAAGCGAAGGCTCCGGCGCCATCTGCACTGAGGATACAAAAACCATCGTAAGGTAAAGCAGTATGGTCTTGAGCAGATCCATGATCGCCCCTCCTTCGCTGTTCAGCTGCATACAAATCTATTATATCACGATTCCACAAGTCATTTCAATGTATGCTGGCAAGGCGAAGGGGTTTTGTCTTTTGTCATCGGTATATTGGCAGACTAAATCGAAATGCCGTTTTGATTGGATGAAAAGATTTTATGGCTGTATGCGTGTTTTCGGTTTATAAAACCATCCGATTCCTGTATAGTGATAAACAACACTTTACGTTTTTACAACAAAGGAGCGATTTGTGATGAAATGGGGAATTATCGGTACGGGTGAAATTGCCAGGAAATTCGCGGATACGATCAATGCCATGCACAATGAGGGTCAGTCATTGCTGGCGGTAGCCTCACGTTCGCCCGAAACGGCGAGTGCTTTTGCCCTGTCCATGAAAATCCCTCACGCCTATGCCCCGTATGAAGCGATGCTTGAGAATGCGCAGGTTAACGCCGTATATATTGCAACACCCAACATGCTCCATTTTGAGAACGCAAAAGCCGCGTTGCTGGCGGGCAAGCACGTTCTATGTGAAAAGCCTTTTACCATCAACGGCAAACAAGCGCGCGCACTCTATACGCTTGCGCGTGAAAAGGGTCTATTTATCATGGAGGCATTCTGGATTCGCTTTTTGCCTATGCTCCGCAAGCTTCGCGAACTTCTCGAAGCAGGAGAAATTGGAACCGTAATGCATGTTCGCAGCGAGTTTGGGTTCATTCCACCCGATTCACTCTGCGCGCGCAAACAGGATGTGGCGCTGGCAGCGGGCGCCCTGATGGATATTGGCGTTTACAACCTTGGATTTGTCTATATCGTGATGCCCGAACGTCCTACGGGTTTCCATTCCACCGTTGCGCATAATGAATATGGTACGGATTGTTACAGCGCGATTATGCTGACGTATCCCAACGGAAAATCTGCCAGTATAGTCACGGCAATTGGCATGGATTTGCCGCGCGAGGCCGCCATTTTCGGTACTGCTGGCGTCATTACCTTTACTAACTACCATATGGCGGAGAGCATGACCGTCCGGCCATATGGCAGGGAGGCATATACACTAAACATGCCAGTCGAAATCAATGGGTATGAGTATGAGGTTCGTGAGGTGGAGCGCTGCGTACAGTTGGGATTGTATACAAGCGATGTTCTTCGTGAGCAGGATTCTCTTGCGGTGCTGGATACCATGGACGCCCTCCGCGCGACCTGGGGCATTACATTCCCTGGTGAAGCGGAAGCTTAATGGAGGCGCATGTAAAAGCACACCAGCTTCTTGGAATGCCGTTGCTACGTTCTATGGCCATGTTATGGTTTTTCAGCCCAATAGCGTATAGATGACACCGCCCAGCGCACCGGCGCCAAACATAACCCAAAGTGGGTTGACTTTCCAAATTCGCAGAACCATCACACCCATTATGATGAGTACCAGAGCTACATCATCAATGGATTCCAGCACAATGCCGCCGTTTCCTGCACCAACAAGTATATGGCTGATCATGGAGACTCCCGCCGCGGCAATCAAACCGACCACAGCCGGCCGCAGACTGCCCAGAATCCCTTCCGCAATGCGAAGGCTGCTGTACTTGCGATAGAGGGCTGCAAACACAAGCACGATGATGCACGGCGCAAGCACGCATCCCAATGTTGCGATCATCGCGCCGATAATGCCGCCAAGGCTTGTGCCAACAAATGTCGCCGCGTTGATGGCAATCGGACCAGGTGTCATTTGCGAAATGGTCACAACATCCGCAAACTCGGTCATGGTAAGCCATGCATGTTGCGTTACGATTTGCTCCTCAATGAGCGATAACGCCGCGTAACCACCGCCGATGCTGAATAGGCCGATCTGAAAGAAAGAAAAAAACAGTTCAAGCATCAACATGAGGCGATGTATCCCCCTTTCTGCGCAGCGTTGACATGAGACCAGAAAGTGCGCACAGGATAATCACCAATACCACGTTCACTTGAAATATCGCGACAGCAGCAAAAGCAGCTATCATCAGGAACAACGGATAAGCACGCTTCATTCTAAGTATCGCGCTGGCCATCTCGATGACCACATCAAGGATCATCGCGCATACGCCCGCGCCCATGCCTCGCAGCACGTTGCGCAGGATTGGATTGGTCACCACAGCTGAGTAACTCATAGCAATGATGGAGATCAAGAAAAGCGGCGGCAGAACCGTGGCCAGCATGGCAAGCAATGCACCAGCGAGGCCAAACAGGCGATAGCCAACCAACAGAGACGCATTTACAGCCAGCGCCCCGGGCGAAGATTGCGCAATGGCGATAAAATCAAGCATTTCCTTTTCATCAAGCCAACCAAGTTTATCGACAAACTTTTTCTTCATCAGCGGTACGATCACATACCCACCGCCAAAGGTGAAAGCACTTAACTGAAATGAAGCGATGAAGAGCCCCAGATAGCTCTTGGGTTTACTGCTCAAATCATCCATCTCCCATAAGAAATTTTCCTGCAAAGCAGCATTGTCTTATCCGCAGCGGTTTCTTACCTTGGCTGTTTCCCTTCCGGCAGATAACGGAAGAACAACATATCCTCCTGTTTCATATGCCCAACAATTAACTCTCCCACGACAAACTGCAGCAAAAGCGCCAGCTCACATGTACCGTTGAGAACAGCGTCAAGCATCATCTGGGCTTTCTCCAGCAGCCGTTTATGCTCCAGCGCGTGTTCATCAAGATAGGGGTAGCGAATCTCAGAAAGGATTAGCTCCTCCTGACTGAAATGTTCTACTGTCAGCGATAGAAGTGCATTGATTTCCGCAAGGGGCAATGGTGCCTCGCGCTGATCAAAACACTGATGAAGCAAGCGATTCACATGCTTAATCAAGCGAATATGATCCGCATCGATCACAGGATGTCCAGATTCTAGACTGGTTTGCCACAAGACCTCTATCGGTTTGTATGCCGCATCCAGCAAGGCATAACTGATCTCAATTCGATTTCTGCCGAATTTCTTGGACAGGTACATCGCGCTGTCTGCGCGTTTGAACCATTGCTCATAGCTTTCATCCCATGTTTTCTGTGCCGCGCCAAGGCTGATGGTTAGCGTTGATATTGGGGGGAACACCCATGTTTCAACATGCCGCCGGAAACGCTCTCCCGCATCTCTGGCCTGCTTAAGTGTGGTGGAAGGCATAAAGATGGCAAATTCTTCGCCGCCCCACCGTGTAATGGAATCTGTACTGCGAAAGAAATCCCTTGCCATCTGCGACAGAGTGACCAAAACGCGGTCGCCCACATCGTGGCCGTATTTATCATTCACATCCTTGAACAAATCAATGTCAAACATCAACATGCTGATGGGTTGCTGCTGTCGCTCAAGCGCCAGCAACTCCGGTTTGATTATGTTTTCAATATAGTGGCGATTGCGAAGCCCCGTGAGCGCATCCGTATTGGCTTCCACATGCAGCGTGCGGTTGAGTATGTCTCTTTTACGGATTTCAGACGTGATACTGGAAGAGAACAACAGAGATTCCACCGCAAACGCAGGATAGATAAAGTAGAATGCGGTCAATGATATGGGAATTACCCCCAACACGGATAGGGAGCTCATGAATCCTGCTGAGATCGTCAGTAAGAAACCGATCAAGAAGCGAAAAGTCACGCGATAGCCGCTGATAAACAGCGTAATAGCAACAACGCCCTCTACCAAAAGCAAAGCACCAGTGATAACCTGTGCAAAGAGTAAAAGCTGATCATATGGCAACACAAACGCTATCGCCGTGGAAACCGCACCGATAATCAGCAGGATTCTGAACAGAGCGGACACTCGCGGATATCGATGCCCCAAATCTTGAAAGTGGTAGAAGAACAAGCCGGCGGCCAGCACCGTTACCACCTGCAGCTGCAATACCTGTATACCGTACACATGGCCGCTTATCCAGAGGGTTAAGCCAGAAAGCAGCACCAGAAGCAGCAGCGAGCATCCCTGAAACAGGATATGGAAGAGATACTGCCGCTCCTTGGTAGAATAAAGCATCAGAAAGTTCATTGCAATCATGCCCAGAAGAAAACCAATGCTCGCCAGCATGATACTGAGCAACCGGATCTGTGTATCATGAAAATGATTGTGAGTGTTCAACAAAAAATGATGCGCCATGTTTTCTTTCTGGTAATGAATATAGTAATAGTGATCCTTCACATCCTCTTGCTTAATAATCTCATAGGGAAAGATCGCATGCTTTGGGTGTGACATATCTCTGATGGCTTTTTGATATTGAATGCTTCCATTTGCAGCGTAAGGTCGATAATAGTCCCAGTCCAAAAAGAAAGTATCGTCAAAGTACACCACATAATCATCCGCTTGCATATCAGCAGTAAATTGACTCGGCATAAAACGAATCCACACATGTTCATCCGGCGAGCCGAAACTCAACAGCTCTTCATCCTTCAATGATGCAAAAGGTAGCGTATCATTATCCGTAACGTCTTGGATACGCAAGGTTTCATCCCAAGTGACGAAGTATGTTATGTAGGGCAACATGCTTTGCGAACGATCCTTGAACAACAACGAATCCAGCCAACGATTCTGCGGAGACTGGGTGGACATAAGCCAGAACAGCCAGAAGAAGCACAACAGAACGGTAACGACCAGCGTTGCTTTCCGTACATAAAGTCGTCTCGTCGATCTGCTGGATTCCAAGCTTTGGTGATCCTGCATGTTTATCACCTCATGGCATAAGTATATCACATTCCCATGTAATATGGCGCATGTATTCCCAGCAAAAAGCCCGCCATCAAATGTTCTGGCGGGCTTGCTGCTTAATGTCGTTTACTTTTTAGCTGGTCTGCGCAGGAAGGCCGGCACCCCAAGATCATCCCGCTCTGCGGAGGGCGGAGCAGTGACGTTCGCGGGCGCAGGGGGTACTTCCGGTGCTATGGGCTGTGTCTGCGCAGGCATTGGTTGCATACTTTGGGGCTGTGACGGCTGCATTGGGTTTTGCTGCATGCCTACATAACTTTGACCATACTCCATGCCCGGAATCATGTTCTGCGGCTGCTGTGGTGGCGGATAGGCGTTTTGCATGCCACCCAACCCATAATCACCACTCATGGGTTGGCCATATCCCTGCTGTGGATATTGCGGCGCATATCCATTAGGGTACATGCTTTGATTCTGCGGCATCATCGGCGGCATTGCGGCTGGCGTCGGGATGTTGCGACGTTGATCCATATAGCCGCCGCCCATACCCATATTGCCGATAGACCGTTCATCCTCAGCGGGATTATCAAAACTCATATCCTCATAAGAGGGGGCGGGATATTCCTGACGCACAAGCGGCGTTGGGTTATAGGTACTGCTATACCCATTGCGGGTGTCGCTGCCGCTGCCAAATGCGCGGGACCAATCGCGATCCGCGCTATATCCTTTGCCTTTCGTGCTTTCCTTTTGCGGGAAAGGCGTTTTCTCAAACCCGGTTGCAATCACCGTAATTCGAACTTCGTCGTCCAAGGTATCGTCAATACCGGCGCCAAATATGATGTTCGCTTCGGTATCGGCGGCTTGCATCACCAGATTAGCGGCCTCGTTAATATCGATAATGCTCATATCCTCGCCGCCAGTGATGTTGATCAACACCGCGCGAGCGCCATCGATGTTGGTTTCAAGCAGCGGGCTGGAGATAGCGTTCTTCGCGGCTTCAACCATGCGGTTTTCGCCTTTTCCGCTGCCGATACCCATATGCGCCAAACCGCCTGATTCCATCACGGTTTTAACGTCCGCAAAATCCAGATTGATCAGCGCGGGAACGGCAATCAGATCACTGATACCCTGTATACCTTGGCGAAGCACATCATCAGCAATACGGAAGGCCTCCAGCATGGTGGTTCCCTTCGTGACCACCTGTAACAGGCGGTCGTTGGGGATTACCACCAGCGTGTCAACGCGCTGTTTTAAGTCAATCACGCCCATCTCGGCGTTCTTCATGCGCTGCTTGCCTTCAAATTGAAACGGCTTGGTCACTACGGCAATGGTGAGGCAATTCAGATCGCGAGCAATCTCCGCCACGATTGGCGCGGCGCCCGTTCCGGTGCCGCCCCCCATGCCAGCGGTTACAAACACAAGATCCGCACCTTTGATGGCTTGCGCGATTTCTTCACGGCTCTCCTCGGCTGCGCGGCGGCCAATATCAGGTACAGCGCCTGCGCCCAGCCCTTTTGTGAGCTTCTCGCCGATCTGAATGGTCATGCTGGCTTTACTCATGGAAAGCGCCTGGCGATCGGTATTGATAGCGATGAATTCAACGCCTTTCAACCCCGCATCTACCATGCGGTTAACAGCATTATTGCCCGCGCCGCCGCAACCAATTACCTTGATGGTCGCAAAGCTTTGCTGATCTTCAATTTGAAACTCTAGCACAAAGCATCCCCCTAGTCTAAGTTTACATTCAACAACATCATCCGGCAGCGCGAATTAGCTACCCAGCAAGCTTTTGAAAAAATCCTTGATGCCGCCCGCAACGCCGCCAGCCGGCACGTTGCGTGATTCGATGGTGTCGATGATGAGATCCATCAGACCCATGGCGCTTGCGTAAATGGGACTGGATAGCTTAATGGTACGTTTGATGGTATCGCGCACGGGTTTTTCCAGTTTGCTGGAAAGGTAATCGCGTCCACCGCGGTTCAAGCTCAAGCCGCCGCCCGTCAAGTAAATGGTGGACCAGTTGCCAAGCTTGATGCCGCTTTCGGTAATGCAATCCTTAATCAGCTCAGCGATTTCATCCACACGCGGCTCCAACACCGCCGCCACTTGCTCCTGCGTAAAGGTTTCGGTCTTGATCCCTTCGCCGCTGGATACAGCATAGCTTTGTGTGATGGTGGATATGCCGTACACGTAGTCTCGCTTAATCTGCTCCGCGGATGGCATGGGTATGGATAACCCTTCGGCAATGTCCGCCGCAATATGCCCGCCACCAACTGGCAAAGTCTTCTGGAAAATAATCGCGTCGCCTTCGACAACCATAACATCGGTACAGAGGTATCCGATATCAATAAGGATCGACGTCCGATCTCGATCTTCTTCCAGCAGATAAAGCATTGATTCTCCCGTGCAGCTGCTGAAAAAGCCGCTTACGGTGATGTTCATATCGCGTAGACGCGCCATAACATCATCTAAAAAAAACGTATCGGCTACCACAAAGGAAACCAGCGCTTTGAGCTCGGTTCCTTTCATCCCGACGGGCTCCAGGGACTTTTTGCCGCCATCAACCATAAACCATGCGGGGCTGCGGTGCACAACAACGCCTCGTACAGGCGAAAGCTGCTTATCCGCATTAGCGAAAATCTTTTCTACGTGCCGCGGTGTCACACGGGGGTCAGCCCCCTGAATGGTAACGCTGGTTTCAACCGCGTACACGCGCGTAAATTCCCCGGGCACACCAACGTTGATCTCCCGGATCTTCCGTTTTGCCTGGGATTCTGCTTCTTCGATTGACTTCCCCATGGCCTCGTTAAGCAGCAGCGGATTGTTCCATTCTCCATCCAAATACCCATCATACATGGATATCCCCGCACCGACAATATCACAACGCTGCGTACCGCTGGTTTCCGCCACCAGCGTTACGATTTTACTGGTGCCAAAATCGATGGCTGCGATCGTTGATTTCATAGTCAAGCATTCCCCTGTTCCTAAGGAATCAACCGCGAGCCGTGGCCGGCCCGCGCCAGTGGTCATTGGCAATGTACGCGTTCCAAGACGTATGGATGGTTACGTATACCCAAAGTACCATCATTTATTCTAACCTTTTTATGAACAATACGCAAGATAGATAAATGCTTTTACTTATCTTTTTTTCTGATTACACGCGTTTTTGTTCCCTTTTTTCGCAATTTCAGGATCGTAATTGAGCCTTCTTTGGCAACGGGCACAATAAAAGCAAGCGTTTTTACAAAGTTTGTCATCAAGGGGTGCAACAACTTGTAACAAAACGTTGCGTCGCTATACGTATGCGTCCTTCATGATTTGGGCTCAAATTGATTTTATAACAATCGCGGGTGCTTTCATGGGCTCAAACCCAAACGCTGGATTTTCGCGAAGTAACGAATGCCCAGTACGCACAGCGGAACAAAATACGCACACCACGCTTCCAGAAGAATGACGCTGAAAAGCGTATCCGTACCTGTTGAGAATACCGGAAACATCGGCATGAACAAACAAATCGGGAAGAAAATACCGTGCAGCCAGAGCATCATACGCAAGCCTCTTGCCGTTGCGTCCATTGGCCGTACCAGAAACCCAATCAAGAACGTTGAAAGCCCCATAAAACCATATCCAAGCAAATCATAGTTAAAGAACAGGCTCCCCACGTACCCGTAACTGATTATGGAGAGCGTTTCGGTACTTAATGATTGATTCATGCGAACGGTGGTAATCTCTGCATAGTATACAAGTAGGATCAACATAAAATAAACAATTGCAAAAGCAATACCACTTAAGCCGATGGCACGCATTTGCGGATCTCTGTTGACGCTGGTTAACGCGATCATAAACGGTACAAACCCAATACCAATAAAGAGGCTGCTCAGACAGCTGAAAAAGAGCGTCGGGGTTAAGAACCCGAGAATCATAGAAATCGCAAAGCTAATTACCGCTACCATGGTGACAGAGGATGCGATTTTCCCAAAGCGTGCGTTCATCATTACCTCCAGCGCCATTCTTGAAGTGTTCGGGAGCTTCGTATGATGGCAGTATAGCATCTATCAATCTGCCAAACAATCAACCGTACGCTGTAAACAGCATATCGAGGAGAATTTTACCTGGTTTTTACACATTATGCATCGTACCACATCGGGAGCGCAGGCCAAGGTTTACGAACTTCAAAACACATGCAAGCCAAACCCGCGAAGGATATCCCTTGCTTGCTCGGCCTCTTCCTGTGTGGTTGCCTCCACATCCTTTAATAAATATGGCCGATCGACAAGCGCCCATTTCGGCTCCCCAAGCTTGTGAAAAGGCAAGAGCTCCACACGCTGTATGCACTGTAAAGGAGCCAGATATGCGGCAAGTTTCTTTAACTGCAAAGGCTCCAGCGTGTAGCCGCGAAGCAATACCTGACGAATCCAGACTGGCTTGCCAATCTGTTCGCAAAAAGCAAGCATGGCAAGCGCGTCATGATTGCTGCGCCCTGTCAGCGTCACAGCCATATCCGCATCCATCGCCTTGATGTCCAACAGCAACAGATCCGCAGCGTCAATGGTGTCGCGTACTTCTTTGGTCAAGGGCACGCCGGCTGTATCGATCACTGTATGCATACTTTGCGTTTTGAGTAAGCCAATGCACGCGCTTACGAATGCTGGCTGCATCAGCGGTTCTCCGCCGGAGAAGGTTACGCCGCCGTTGGCGATGTACCTTCGATACCGCATCACTTCCCCGACAAGATCGCCTGCCGTCCATACCTCACCTGTGTGCATAGGGATGGAATCCGGGTTATGGCAATACAGGCAGCGATAGCAACACCCTTGCAGAAAAACCACATATCGGATTCCCGGCCCATCCACTGTTCCAAATGTTTCGCGGGCATAAACGTAACCTTTGGTGTTTATGGAAGTTGATTCCTGCGTTGTTGTTTGTTCATCCCTTGATTCCATGGCGTTCTCCTTTCAAAGCGGTATTCGTAGACTGTCAAAGCATCACATATAGCGCTACAAGGGGCGTTAAGCGTAGTATTTCCTTCCCTATGGGTAAGCAGGCAATCATCGGGGATGATCGCCTGCTGCCCGTTACACTAGTCAAAACGAAACGCATTATGCCACTGGGAAAAAACCAATCGTGCGTTGATGCTTCATGCCTGCGATTGCCCGAATTTACAGGAAGGAATGGAAGGTACGGCTGATCACATCCAACTGCTGCTCCTTGGTAAGCTTGATGAAATTCACGGCATACCCTGATACGCGAATGGTCAATTGCGGATACAGCTCCGGGTGCTCCATCGCATCCATCAGCACATCCTTATCAATCACGTTCACATTGATGTGATGCCCCGTATCTTCAAAATAACCATCCATGAGTGTCGTTAAGTTGCTGATGCGTTCATCCTCCGTTTTGCCCAAAGCGCCGGGGATGATGGAGAAGGTATAGGAAATACCGTCCTGACTGTACTCAAAGGGCAGGGTGGCTACCGAAGCCAGCGAAGCAACAGGGCCGTGCGTATCACGCCCGTGCATCGGGTTCGCGCCCGGCGCAAAGGGTTCGCCCTTCTTGCGGCCATCCGGCGTAGAGCCAGTCTTCTTACCATAGACGACATTGGAAGTGATGGTAAGGATAGACATCGTCTGCTGTGCGTCGCGGTAGGGTTTTTGTCTGCGCAAACGCGTCATGAATTTGCGTATCACATCCTGCGCGATTTCATCTACACGCGGGTCGTTGTTCCCAAAGCGCGGGTAATCCCCCTCCACCTCAAAATCAACAGCAATGTTCTGTTCGTTGCGAATGGGTCGCACTTTGGCGTATTTGATGGCGGAGAGGCTATCCGCAACAACGGAAAGCCCCGCCACACCGCAAGCCATGGTACGCAGAATGTGCTCATCATGCAGCGCCATTTGCAGCTTCTCATAGCAGTACTTATCATGCATGAAGTGAATCACGTTGAGTGTGTTGATGTAGAGGTTTGCAAGCCATTCACAAACCTGGGCAAAGCGTTTACGAACCTCGTCATAATCCAAGATTTCGGTTGTGATTGGCGCAATGGCAGGGCCGATTTGTTCGCCGGAAATCTCATCCTTGCCGCCGTTGATGGCATAGAGCAAAGCCTTGGCCAGATTGGCACGAGCGCCAAAAAACTGCATCTGTTTGCCAATACGCATCGGCGAGACGCAGCAAGCAATGCCATAATCATCGCCGAACTTCTCGGCCATGATATCGTCGTTCTCATATTGGATCGATGACGTTTCGCAGCTTAACTTAGCACAGTAATTCTTAAATGCGTTTGGTAAGCGTGTGCTCCACAACACGGTCATATTCGGCTCCGGCGCGGGGCCAAGGTTCGTAAGTGAGTGCAGGAAACGGTAAGTAGATTTGGTGACCATGTGGCGGCCATCTACACACATACCCGCAAGCGACTCGGTTACCCAAACAGGATCCCCGGAGAAAAGCTCATCGTAGGATGGCGTGCGTAAGAAGCGTACCAAACGTAACTTGATGATGAACTGATCGAATATTTCCTGTATCTCGGTTTCGGTATAGCGACCTTCCGTAAGGTCCTTTTGCGCGTAGATGTCCAGGAACGTTGATACACGACCCAGGCTCATCGCGGCGCCGTTCTGATCCTTAATAGCGCCAAGGTACGCAAAATACAGCCATTGTACAGCCTCATGCGTGTTCCTCGCCGGGCCGGAGATATCCACCCCATAGGCAAGTGCCATGGTTTTGAGCTCTTTCAGTGCGCGAATCTGCTCTGCGATCTCCTCGATTTCTCGAATCAGAGATTCATCCATGGTGGCCGCGGCGCATTCGCGTTTCGCCTCTTCTTTCTTTTGAATCAGCGCATCCACTCCATAGAGCGCTACACGGCGATAATCCCCGATGATGCGCCCTCTGCCGTAAGAATCCGGCAAGCCGGTGATAATGCCGGAACGCCGCGCAGCGCGCATATCCTCTGTATATACATCAAACACGCCATCATTATGTGTTTTGCGGAATCGAAACACATTGCTGACATCGGGATCCATTTCCCGCTGATAGGCGTCCAGTGAGCTCTTTACAACACGGATGCCACCAAAAGGCATGATGGCACGTTTCAGCGGCGCATCTGTCTGCAAGCCAACAATCAATTCGAGTGCTTGATCAATATACCCCGCCTTGTGCGCCGCCACGGTGGAGATGGTTTTCGCGTCAATATCCAAAACACCCCCCGCGTCACGTTCCTGCTGCAGCAGTACTTTGCACTGATCCCATAGCTTGCGGGTTCGCTCGCTGATGCCGACCAGAAAACGCTCGTCTCCATCATAAGGCGTGTAATTGCGCACAATAAAGTCGCGCACATTGATATCTCCATTCCAATCGCCATGTTGAAACAAAACAAATTCCTCCTATCTATTTGGCATGCCCTGCTTTATGCTGGCGGCTCCTGCCGTTTCAGAAAAACATTCACCATGCCCATAAGCAGGGTCTTGCGAACCTGCCATCAAGGCACATCATGATTATATCATAGTTTTTCGGGAAAAGCGGTTCACACAGCCTTGATTGCGGAAATCCCGGCTGAAAAGATAAAGCGTTGATTCTGTTGAAGTTGATAGTACCCAAATGGATACGATAAGGTAGAATATTTTGCGCACAATTGAAAATGGGAACCCAGAGCGTGTAAGCTGTTG
>LVAQ01000010.1 GCA_001604105.1 Clostridiales bacterium Firm_11 | reverse complement strand
TGGCAACTTCCGCTTGACGTTCGGCTCCCTGCAAATGTGCGCAAAATTCTTGACGTGACCGGGTTTTTTCATCATGCCATTTGTTATAGCTCAAGATAAACGATTTGCGCCAATGTGGTATAAGGCCTGAACATTTCTTCATATTCAACGATAATACAAACAGAAGATATGAAGCTATACGTAGAGATTAGTAGTCACATGCAATTTGTGATTTATCCTATTGATTCAATCGATTCTCTTTGCGCTCATCAATTCTGCAATCGCGACACCATGATTGTGGTATCACACGTCCATCACCCATATTGCGATAACCAAATTTTTCTTCGATCTCTGCTTTCCCACATGCGGCTTTACCGCAGTGCGGACATGAACAAGTCTGATCTGAGCTATCCATTTATCTGCCTACTCCCTTCGTTTTTATTTGTGTTATACGTAAGGGTTATTTGCTATCAATGAGACCCAATATCCAGTTAATCCAACCTTTGATTGTTGATGATCGACGTTCAAAAGTAACATCACTTATAATGTTTTTTAGGTTGGATCTTTTCATGATTATTATGATCTCAATGTTTGGGGGCATGTATCCATTTTGAAAATATAATTTTAAGGTTTCATGAAATGCTTTATGGCTTAGGATTAAAGTACAGTATGCCAGCTGACGCTGTTTGTAGTTAAGTGAAAGAAGCTGCCTACCTTTATTGCTCAATCTATAGGATGGCGTTCCATCTTGAACAGCTTTCTCAAGAAGACCTAAGTAACGTGCTGCGTCAGTATAGTAATCTGTCTGACGAACGTCGAATGCATATAGTTCAGTTAAATCTGAACGACTTAATTCTTGCTCAAATAGCAACTCGCAAATGTTGATGACTCGTGCAAAATTATCTGCCTGTGGGAATGGAGCATCTGGCTCTTCAACAATAGATGTCGTCATAAAAATCTGTTTAATATCAATTAATTCAATAGAGGTAAATTCTACTGAGTAGTTCTTCTGATTAACTAGCGCGATCGAATTATAATTATTTGGATCAGTAAAACGATACTCGTAAAGTCTAAATATGCCGTTTGAATATACTAAGAATAAAGGACGTATCGTTTTTGTTATGCGGCTTTGCCACACACGAAAAGGGTAGTAAAGTTGGCGAATTAAGAAATCTTCCGATAAATCACGCTTTGCTTCAAAGAGAGCCAAACCATTTATACCTTCATATGCGGCATCAATTTCGATTTGGGAATTGACCACCTCGATTCGGTTTGGCTTGCTTAGCTTTGTGTTGTCGATATCAAAATTGAAGGCACCAGAACTCATTCGACCTGATACAGTTGATACTAAAGCTTCATCTTCTAGAAAATCGGAAACGATACCTGTAGCAATAGCACAATTTAGAGCAATGGCCTCGCTGGGTATATTGCTTGCATCCAGGCTTTGGATATAATTAGGCAAGGAGACTCTTGTGATCGAGCTGTCAACTGCTTCAAATCTATGGTATGCATCAAAGTGAGAAATTACATAATCGCCTCTAGTTATTGGGAGTATTGATAATCCATTGTCCGAGAATAGTTTTGGTCTATTAATAGAATGATCGAATTTTACCATAAGCCGAGGTTCCCTGAACGCTTTAATCTGTGTAGCGGAAATATTGACAAAACCAAAGCGATCGATCTGATTAAGTATATCGTACATTTCAAACAGCTTTTCCCAAGCGTCGTTGTTGAGGCTTTTAGGTGCATTACTCGTAGTTTCTCACCACCACTTCATCAACCTCTCCACGTTTTGTCGAATCAGAATTTACTTTTCTTTTCGCCTGAACTATTGTGATGTGATAAGCTGCATACTGTTCTTTGATGAACTCTGTAGCAGAATTGGAAAGCATGAATTTTATGCCTCTCTTGTTCAAATCATCACAGCATTCTCTAAGCTTTATTTGGTCGGCACGAGTGAAGCCACCTTTTGAATACCCAGTAAAACTTGATGTGTCTGAAAGGGGGTCATAAGGAGGGTCAAGATAAACAAAACAACCTCTTGGTAGGTTTTGTAATACATAGGCATAATCAAGCGAAGAGAATTGAATGGTTGCCGAGTTAAGATATGAACTCATAGCTCTTAGTGCAGGCGCATTAACAATATTCGGATTGCGATAGTTGCCAAAAGGTGAGTTGAATTCACCCGCGCTGTTTACCCGAAACAGGCCATTGTAACAAGTTTTGTTTAGGTATAGTATACGGGCGGCTTTTTGCACCTCAGATAGAGCAGCATATTTTTCACTGTCTCTATCCCAATCTCTGACGGAATAAAAGAACGCCTCTTCATTCTTAAAACCTAAAAGAGTTGCGATTAGCGAATCAACATCGTTCTTTATCACGCTGTATACACGCATTAGATCAGTATTGATATCGTTGACATACGCATTTTTAGGCAGCAAGTCAAAGAGGAGTGCACCGCCTCCTATAAAAGGCTCACAGTAAGTTGTAATACGCTTTGGAAGCAAGGGGTTTAAGACGCTTAATAATTGGCGTTTGCCACCCACCCATTTCAAAACGGGGGAAACAAGCATATCTTTACTACGTTTCATCTATGATGCCCCCAATAAATAGCTAATCGCATCAAACATTGTAGCATATACAAAGTAGAAAAGGCAATTACTTTTATTTCATTTATATTGCTATTGTAACCTATCAGTTACAATAGATACCAACTGTATACTAAGTTCGACATTCAAACAATATCGTAGGTAAAACACCAACCGCCCTACCCCAGCCAGCCCGCCGCCGCTCAAGGCGATTAAACCGTCGCAATCATGCGGCGGTTTTTGTGCGCCTTGGTAGTATGCGCTGGCAGGTCGCTTTGTGCTTGATCCGCCTTGGCTATACTTGCGTGTGCTCGCCCGTCAGAAAGGTAACAACCGCGGTTCCAAAGGCATCTGGTTTTTGCGTCACAAGCATATGGCCACCCTGCATCAGGCACAGTGTACTATTAGGCAGCATGCTTGCGATTTTTCGGGTGTGCCTTCTTCGTATTAGGTCGTGGGTGCCGGCTATGACCAGTGTAGGCATTGCAAGCGCGGAAAGTTCCCGTGGCTTGATTTGCGGTTCACAAGCCATTAGCCGAAGCAATTCGTTCCAATGCCGTGCCTGCTTCATGAAGAGCGCGGCAAACCAACTGAGCGCATAAAATACACTGATTAGCAGCAGCGCGATTGCATTCATGCCTGCAGGGTTCAGATTCGCGCCACATACAATCATTTGCCGCACACGGCCGGGATGCGCAAGCGCAAATAACAGGGCAATGTTCCCGCCGTCAGAAAAACCGAGGATATCTGCCTGCTCGATTTGATGCGTATCCATGAAACCCAACAGATCCTTTGCAAACTGATCAAGTGTGAAGGGCGCCTCGCCACGGGGCGATTGTCCATGGCCGCGCGTATCAATGGCAATGACACGCCGTATGCGCGAGAACCGCTCCATATGGTTTTGAAATATCCTGCTGTCCTCACCATTTCCATGCAGCAAAAATAATGGAAAGCCTTCGCCCTGCTCGGTATAGGCCAGTTGAATAGACATACGATCACCTCTGATTTATAGTATACCTCGTTTATCCAATATTCGCCAGTGTTTTGCTTGATCGAATCAGCACTACCTGCTTAGCTGCCATGCATAGGGCAGTTGCAGCCGTCGCATGGATGTAACATTGTTTTCAAACCGTTAACAGTTGCATACTTGCCATTTGAAGGGCGCTTTGGTATAATACGAAATTGAGACAGTTGATTTTTGAAAGGGGTACACAATCATGACGATTTTCACGCAAGCGTTGCTCGGACTGGCGGATGCGGCCGCGACCACTGGCGTTGCAGGCGCCACAGATGCCGTTGCCGGCGATGGCGGCATTCTTACCCTCGTACTACCCATGGTGCTTATGTTTGCGGTTTTCTACTTCCTGCTCATCCGGCCGCAGCGCAAGAAAGACAAGAAGGTTAAAGATATGCTCGCTGCCTTGAAGGTTGGCGATCGTATCAGCACAATCGGCGGCATCTTTGGCACCATTACCGCGCTCAAGGATGAAAGCATCGAGCTGACGGTCGGCAAGGATAACGTAAAGCTCATCATGGCTCGCTGGGCGATCCGTCAGGTGGAAGATGTACCGGTAGAAAACGATTCTGAAGTGCTCAACTGATTCCTCCGCCAGCACATACCAAGCCCCTGCGGCACACCGCGGGGGTCTTTGCGTGGCGAAAGGACGGATGAGGCAAACGCCCCTGGCCAGGTATATGCAAGCCCCATGCACCTTGCTCCTTGGTAGCCTCCCGAAAGTTGCTAGCCGCCATTGTAATGCAGCAGGAGTTGCTGTATAATTGTAAATGAAGGTTATACGAAAAATGGAGGGATTTCTAATGAAGCATTTTAAGACAATTGCAACGCCTTGCTTGCGTGAATCGCTCACGTACGGCGGCTGCGGCGAGTGCCAAAGCTCCTGCCAGAGCGCCTGCAAAACAAGCTGTACCGTTGCAAACCAGAGCTGCCAGAGCCGTGATTCGCAGACGCTTGCTGGGCGAGATGGTCGTACCAATCGCGAAGTCAAGTAAAGCGCCATTTGAGCCTAACGCAGCAGTCCCTTTTGCACGCCGGACACGCATGGCTTGTCCAGCGCACCCGTGTGCAGGAGGGGCTTTTTGCTGCATAGCATACTGGTTTGCAAGCGTCAATCACACCCCGCGTTGCTATGCGGCACGGGTGGGTCGTACGCGTTTTTGTAACGAGAACAAGGAGGATAAACATTCGTGATACACCTGTTTCGCGCGCTGGATATGCCTATGGCTCTGGATGTTGGCAGCGGCGCGGTGCACGCCCTGGATCAGCTTGCATACGACGCGTTGGCGCTTTTTCTGGAAGACGAAAACGCAGATCATGCGAGCATGATTGAGAAGCTAAGCACAACCTATCCCCAAAAGGATGCGACGGAAGTTGTAACGGAAATCGGAGAACTGATCCGGATGGGGTATTTGAATACGCCCGATGATTATACTGGTATTGATACGCTGGATACTGGGGTTGTGAAAGCGATGTGCCTGCACGTGGCGCATGACTGTAATCTGCGTTGCCAGTACTGCTTTGCTGATACGGGGGAGTACAACATGCGCAGCCGTTGCATGCTCAGTGCGGATATTGGCAAGCGTGCGCTTGATTGGCTGGTGAGCAAAAGTGGAAACCGTCAGAACCTTGAGGTGGATTTTTTTGGCGGAGAACCGCTGATGAACTTTCCTGTGATACAGGAATTGGTGGCCTATGGCCGTGCGCTTGAAGGCAAACATAACAAGCGCTTTAAGTTTACGACCACCACAAACGCGGTATCGATGACTGATGAGATCATGGATTTCTTGAACCGCGAAATGGATAACGTTGTCATCTCCATCGATGGCAGACCCGAGATCCACGATCGTATGCGCCCTACGCCAAATGGCAAGGGAAGCTATGCGCTGATCATCGATAAAGCCAAACGCTTTGTGGCAAAGCGCCGGCAAAAGCAGTACTATCTGCGAGGAACGTTTACGCGCTATAATCTTGATTTCGGCAATGATGTTTTGCATCTGGCGGATGAAGGCTTTGAGCAGCTCTCCATTGAGCCCGTTGTAACCAGCGCGGATAAACCCTATGCAATCCGCGATGAGGATTTACCAACCGTTTTTGCTGAATATGAGCGCCTTGGGAAAATGTACTTGGAACGCCGCAAAAATGGGAAATGGTTTAGTTTTTTCCACTTTGTCGTAGATCTTACGGGCGGTCCCTGCCTGAAAAAAAGGCTTACAGGCTGTGGCGCCGGTAACGAATATGTGGCTGTTACGCCTGAAGGTGATATCTATCCTTGCCATCAATTTGTGGGACGAGAGGGCATGCGCATGGGTTCGGTGGTTGATGGCAGCTTTGACACAGCGATGCAGACACGTTTCAAGCAAAACCATGTGCTTACTAAGGAGAAATGCCGCGATTGCTGGGCCCGATTCTACTGCAGCGGAGGATGCGCTGCCAATGCCCATGCTTTCAATGGCGATATCAGCAAACCCTATGAACTGGAATGTCAAATGGAGCGCAAGCGGTTAGAATGCGCCATGGCTATCTTCGCTGCGGAAAACGGAAAAGTGCAACAGCAAGAGGACGCTGTTAAGCCTGATTGAACAACAAGCTGGAAACAGCAAACGCTATTAGCACCAGATGGGTTACGGTAACATAGCTGCGAGGGTCAAGGGCAAAGAGGCCGTTTTGGATAACGAACGAATTTTGAATGCGCCTCGCTTTTCTGAATGAAAGCATGCAAGGTATGTTCTGCCTAGGGTATCAGGTGTCGAAAACTTCTGAATATTCTTCATGGGTCGTTCATGATGTGGTCAAAAATACGTGTTATCATATAGGCGTGGTCAGGATAGAACCATGATACGTACAACACAGGATTTGATTAAAGGAGTGAACCATGATGAGTACAACGAGAAAAGGCATCAATATGTATGTGGCGATCGTTTTGGCGTTGCTGCTGGTGGTAGGAAGCCTTGTGACATACAGCCAACTGAGCACCACAGCGACTGCAGAGACAGTCAAGGTATCGGAAAGCGCTACGGTTGTCACCAGCCCTTTTACCGAAGCGGTTACCAAGGTTAAAGAAAGCGTTGTGGGCGTGAACAATTACACGAATGTCTCCTCCCGCAATAGTTACTATGGCTTTGGCTTTGGCAGTGGCAGCGGTAGCGGCAGGAACGAGCAGGATTCCGACACCACCAGCCGGGAAGTGCTGCAAAGCAGCGGCAGTGGCGTAGTTGTTGCCGCTGGCTATGTGCTTACCAATTATCATGTGGTGGACGGCGCCACCTCCTTGGAGGTTACCTCGGGTGATAATACCTACACCGCAACCATCGCGGGCTCGGATCAGGATCTGGATCTGGCGGTTTTAAAGGTAGATAATCTGGATATCGAACCGGTCACCTTGGGCGACAGCGACCTTCTCAATGTGGGCGATTGGGCGATTTGCATTGGTAACCCGCTCTCTTTCACCGGTACGACCACCGTGGGCGTGATATCCGCGCTTAACCGCGAAGTGACCAGCGAGAATTATGATGTCTACGGGCGCAGGCAGGATCTGAAAAACTATATGATCCAAACGGATGCGGCCATCAATTCCGGCAACAGTGGCGGCGGGATGTTCAACGTGGCAGGTGAACTGATCGGCGTTCCTAGCATCAAGTACACCGGTTCGTACTACTCCAGGGCGAGCGTAGAGGGAATCGGCATGGCGATCCCGATCAATGCCGCCAAGACGCTTATCAACGATGTGCTCAGCGGGAAGGTGACGGAGGAAGCGTCCGTGGAAAGCGGAGCGGATACCAGCATTGGCGCCGCCAAGCCTCGCATTGGGGTTACCGTCGCTAACGCGGGTGATTACTTCTCCCTGCCGGTGCAGCAAGGCGTGCTTCCCAAGGGCGCTTATGTAACTGGCGTGGAAGCGGACTCCCCTGCGGCTAAGGCGGGAATCGCTACCGGCGATATCATTGTTGAAGCAGATGGAACTGTGGTTTCTGGAACCTCGCAGTTGATTGAGGTACTGCAATCCAAAAACGCTGGTGATCAAGTGACCGTCAAGTTTTATCGCTCCGAAGGGCTTGCGGATGCGCAAACCATGGACGATATCAAAGATGGAGAATACCAGACCGTTACAGTCGAACTTGCGATTCTGGACAATGTGAAGCAGTGATCCAGCGTAATCGATAACAAGGCAGGTCAAGAAAAGCGCGGGGGAAACCTCGCGCTTTTCTTGACCAATAAACGTGCTCGAGAGGCTGTCGCTGCTCGAAGTATGTCGCTAGGGGAGCATTGCTTGTTGGTATTGACTGCCTTGTCATAAAGCATTGCGCATTGCGAATTGCCTGAAGCTACAAAAGGGTTTCCCTTCGGGAATCTGACGCGGGGAACGAATGCTTGCAGCATGTTTTGCAAAGGTAGAAGCGTATGATTTCATTTGCTTTTACCGAATGCGGAAGCACCACTGATCACAGACGGGTTCGGGTCTTCGGTGTTTGGCGCTTCTCCATCAGGTAATTGATAAACAACGTCTTGCCCCGTGCCACTTGCTGCTGTCGAAGGGTGACATAGTCCCGATGCTCAAAAAAGGGCTTGGCGGTGATCGAGGCATGCACGGTTATCCGCCTGCCTTGTGCACAAGGCTCCAGACGATCGCAAAGTGCCGTAGCGATGCCTTTTCGCTGGTGGGCATGATGAACAAACAGCCGGTTGAAATAACCAGAGGGTTCAATATCGCCAAAGCCGATTAGCAAACCATCCTGTATGGCAAGCAGCGTGTGATTGGCTTTTAATGAAGCATGCCAAACAGCAAGGTTCGGATGCGCGGGCGCCCAAACATCAAGCTGCTTATGGGTATAGTCCTTTCGATTGATGGCATGTACCGTTTGATAAAACAACATGGCTATCTCAGGCAGGTATGCTTCTTGATAGGGAATAATCTCCAGAGTGCATCGCTCCTTTGCAAGCCATATACGGCACAGGGAACAATGGGCTGAATCGCAAAACGGGAGGTTACGCGGATGCGCCTCCCGTTTTACGTATTGATACACAGCTTACTGCTTCGTGAGGCTGCACAGGGTTACAATGGATGTTCACGCGCTAGCCTTATTATGGCCGATGCGCTTTGCCACAGTTTGCGTACCAGGTTAGGAATCAAGGGTGTCTGGTTCAAAGCCAAAGGATGGAGAGATTACTGCGCGGGAACGGCAGCATCGGCAGTATCAGCAACGTCCGGTGTGCTTGGCTCGGTTTGCATGTTTTCCAGCAAGTAATTCAAAAAACGGATTGAATTCTCATCATTCCCGCCGTTTGCCAAAATGCACAGCACCATGTTATCGGTGGCTACGCCATAATCCTGGAGCTTGACGAGGGAATCGGCAGGGATGCCCATCAGCGATTCCACGCCGGTTTCGGTATCAACGGAAAATCCTTTGGCAAGATCGATTCCGTCAACGTGGAGCATCCCGTTTTCCACATAAGGCGATAGCGGTAACGTGCCGCTGCTGTCGGCTATGGATTTGAAACGGGCTTGATCAATCAGGTAAACATCGCCCTGTGCCGCGCTCACCCATACCACCAGTTGCATATCGCCATACTGGTTATCAAAGCTGACGATCGTCGCGGTCACTTCCTCCATCTCTGGAAGCACAGCGGCATGAATCTCATCGGCAAGGGACTGTATAGCGTCGCTGTTCATGGCATAACCCTCAGCGACAAACTCCACCTTTGCGTTCTCCGGCGGACGATAGCGCGTGGTCGTGAAGATGAGGTTCCAGCCAAAAAAGGCGATGGCAATCAGCAGCAGGTACTTCCAAAAACTATAGTGAAAATGGTTCCTGATTCTGCGTTTGGTGATGGGTAGGTTTATACGCATGAAATTCACTCCCAAGGCACAAAGCCGCGCTGCCCGGGCGCGGCTTTGGCAAATCGCTTATTTTTGTGGTTTCATGGTCGGGAATAGCAATACATCGCGGATGGAGGCGTTATCCGTGAGCAACATGACCATACGATCGATACCAAAACCAAGGCCGCCGGTAGGGGGCATGCCGTATTCCAGCGCGGCCAGAAAGTCTTCATCCACTTCGGCGTGAATGCCTTCCGCGGCGCGGATGCGTACCTGTTCCTCAAAACGTTTGCGCTGGTCAATGGGGTCGTTCAGCTCAGAGAAGGCATTGCCCATCTCGTGCCCATTGATGAAAAACTCAAAGCGCTCGGTAAGATCAGGGTTTTCGGGTTTACGCTTGGCCAGCGGTGAAATATCCACCGGGTAATCGATCAAAAAGGTCGGCTGGATGAGCGTTGCTTCCACATATTCATCAAACAGCGCGGCCAGGCAATCGCCACGCTTCGCGCCCTTCTCATAATGGACGTTCAGCGAATCCAAACATGCGTGCGCGTCTGCATCGGTCTGCCACGCGGCATAATCCACACCGCACGCGTCCTGTACGGCCTGCGCCATGGTAATGCGCTTCCAGGGCGCCTTCAGTTCAATCATGGTACCCTGATACGGCACCAGTGTGCTGCCGCAAACCTTTTGCGCAACGGTGGCATACAACTGCTCCACCATTTCCATGACTTCATTGTAATCCACATACGCCTGATAGGTCTCGACTGTCGTAAACTCAGGGTTATGCGTCGAGTCCATGCCTTCGTTGCGGAACAGTCTGCCGACTTCGTATACCTTTTCAAAACCGCCGACAATCAGCCGTTTGAGGTACAACTCGGTTTCGATTCGCAGGAACATATCAAGGTCAAGGGCATTGTGGTGGGTCTTGAATGTACGTGCCGCAGCGCCGATTTCAAGCGTCTGCAACACAGGCGTATCTACCTCAATAAACCCGCGCGCATCCAGAAATTCTCGTACGGCGTTTAGAATACGACTGCGCTTGCGGAAGGTATCCCGTACTTCCGGATTCACAATCATATCCACATAACGCTGGCGATAGCGCAAATCGGGATCCTTCAAGCCGTGAAACTTCTCCGGCAGCACCTTCAGGCTCTTGGAAAGCAGGGTGAGTTTTTGCGTGTGGATGCTCTTTTCGCCCTTCTGCGTACGAAAAACAACACCCTCCACCCCCAGTAAATCGCCAAGATCAAAATCCTTGAAAGCCGCATAAGGTTCTTCGCCGATATCGTCACGGCGCACATAGAATTGAAGCAGCCCTTCTGCATCTAGGAGATGGGCGAAGCTTGCCTTCCCCATCACGCGCTTGCTGACCATACGGCCGGCAATGCGGACGGTTTGCCCTTCCAGTGCATCAAAATCTCGGATGATCTCATCGCTGCGGTGGGTTACATCAAAACGGGTGATCGCATAGGGGCTATTGCCGGAATCCACCAACCGTTTTAGCTTATCGCGACGGATGCCCTCCTGCTCGCTAAGCTGTTTGGCGGTTAATTCAATAGGCTGCGGATTCTGCGGCTGGTCGCTCATGCTATTCATCCTTTCGTTTTTTAGAGGGCACAGGGAAGGCGCTTCAACGGGTAATCTCCAGCACCTTCATTTTAAGCATGCCACCGGGGGTTTCCACGGGCACCAGTTGGCCGACTTTTTTCCCCAGCAGCATCGCGCCGATCGGGCTTTCGCTGGAGATCTTCATCATGCGCGGATCGGTCTCGTTGGCGCCGACGATGGTGAACACCTGCTCCTTTTTGAGCGTCTGGTTCATCACTTTAACGGTGTTGCCAACACCAACCGTATCGGTGGTCACATCATCATCATCGATCACGATGCAGTTACGCAGCGTGTTTTCCATCTCGATAATTTTGGCTTCGATGCGGCTTTGCTCGTTTTTTGCTTCGTCATATTCGGCGTTCTCGCTCAGGTCGCCAAAACCGCGCGCGGTGGCGATTTGATCGGCAATCTCATTGCGGCGCACGCTGATGTAATAATCCAGTTCGGCCTCCAGCTTTCGGTAGCCTTCTTTGGTCAGAACAGTCTTTTTTTCCTTCAGTTCCGCCATGGTTCAAACCCCTTCCTGATGAGGATCATTCAAGGAAAACCCCGAATGATGCAGAATACGCACCGTTACACCAACGGCCAAAGGCCGATGCATGCAACGGTGCCTACTAATAACCACCTGATTATAGCGCAAGCAGGGCGCAAAGTCAATGACTGTCAATTGTGTGTACGATTAGTTTTTACATGGCCATATAGCGCTTGCGCCCGATGCTCATGAGGCAACTGCCGCCAGGCACGCTGTACCTGTTTTTCTTGACAAAGCCGGCGCCTGCCGATATGATTAGGATTGATTTTCATACGTGTGGAGGGAAACGGATGGCTGCTTTGACCATGGAAAAGCTTGTCGCCCTGTGCAAGGGTCGCGGCTTTATTTTTCCGGGAAGCGAAATCTATGGCGGTTTGGCAAATTCCTGGGATTACGGGCCCTTGGGTGTTGAGTACAAGAACAACATCAAACGCGCCTGGTGGCGCAAGTTTGTGCAGGAAAACAAGTATAACGTGGGGCTTGACAGCGCGATTCTCATGAACCGCAACGTATGGGTAGCCAGCGGCCATGTGGGCACCTTCAATGATCCACTGATGGATTGCAAAGCTTGCAAAGAGCGTTTTCGCGCGGATAAACTCATCGAGGATTGGGGCAAGGAGCATGGTGAGGAAATCCAGGCTGATGGTTGGACCGATGCGCAGTTTGAAGCTTTTATCGACGAAAAGCAGATTCCCTGCCCCAGCTGCGGCAAGCATGATTTTACCAATATCCGCAAGTTTAACCTCATGTTTAAGACACACCAGGGCGTCAATGAGGATAGCGCAGCGGAGCTTTATCTACGGCCTGAAACTGCACAGGGTATATTTGTGAACTTCAAGGCGATCGTACGCGCTACCCGCCGCAAGTTACCCATGGGTGTGGGGCAGATCGGGAAATCCTTCCGCAACGAGATTACGCCGGGTAACTTCATTTTCCGCATTCGTGAGTTTGAGCAGATGGAACTGGAGTTTTTCTGCAAACCGGGCGAAGATATGGAATGGTTCCAATACTGGCGTGGTTTCTGCCGCGATTGGCTCTTAAACCTGGGCATGAAGGATGAGGCACTGCGGCTTCGGGATCATAAACCCGAGGAGCTTTCCCATTACTCTACAGCCACCACGGATTTTGAGTTCCATTTTCCCTTCGGCTGGGGTGAATTATGGGGAATTGCCGACCGTACGGATTTTGACCTCAAGGCACACCAGCGCGTTAGCGGGGAGAACATGGAATACATCGACCCCATAACCAATGAACGCTTTATCCCGTATGTCATCGAGCCATCTTTGGGCGCGGATCGCGTGGCGCTGGCGTTTTTATGCAATGCCTATGAGGAACAGGAGCTGGAGGGCGGCGACAGCCGCGTGGTGCTGCATCTGCATCCCGCGCTTACACCGTTTAAGGCAGCCGTGCTTCCCCTGCAAAAGAACAAATTGGGCGAGCTGGCCACGAGCGTTTATGAAAAGCTGAGCAAGAAGTTCATGGTAGAATATGACGAAACGGGCTCCATCGGCAAGCGCTACCGCAGACAGGATGAAATCGGCACGCCGTTTTGCATCACCGTGGATTTTGATACGCAGGAGAGCGGCACTGTAACCGTGCGTGATCGCGACAGCATGGCGCAGGAGCGCGTCGCGATTGACGATCTGGAAGCCTTCATCGAAAAACGGATGGAGTTTTAGGATAATTTCATGTGAATTCTGTGCAAAAAGCTTGACAGACGCGCTTCCATCGGGTATAGTACACACAATAAACCTGTGACGCGGAGGAGTATTCGCTTTTCCTGATTCAAAGAGAGCCGCCGATGGTGGGAGTGCGGTATGAAGGGGAGCGTTGAATGGACCGCCGAGGGCGGAGCGAACGGCTTAGCCGCTAGCGACCGACGGGAGCTTCAACCGTTATCAACGAAGCGCATATGCTGGTATGCGAAAGCGAGCGGCCGATTGATTTCGGCAATACGGGTGGCACCGCAGACGATTATAGTCTGTCCCATATGATTTGGGACAGGCTTTTTTGTTGCTTGCAACCGGCGCATAAAACAAAAGGAGGGTACCCATATGAAGAACATTCCCTATCGCTTCTACCTGCCTGAGGAGAAAATGCCCAAAACGTGGTACAACCTTCGCGCCGCCATGCCCGAAAAGCCCGAGCCGCTGATCAACCCCGGCACAGGCAAACCGGTAACGGCGGACGATCTGCGCCCAGTGTTCTGCGATGAATTGATTCGGCAGGAGCTGGATGATCACACACCGGAGTTTGAAATCCCCAAAGCGATCCTGGATATGTACCGCATCTTCCGTCCCTCGCCGTTGATTCGCGCTTATCGATTGGAAGAGGCATTGCAAACCCCTGCTCGCATTTACTACAAATTTGAGGGTAACAATACCTCTGGCAGCCATAAGTTCAACTCGGCACTAGCGCAGGCATACTATGCCAAAGCGCAGGGCATCAGCACGCTGACTACGGAAACCGGAGCGGGGCAGTGGGGTACCGCGCTGGCAGAATCATGCGCTGCATTTGGGCTGGATTTAACAGTGTTCATGGTCAAAGGAAGCTATAATCAGAAGCCCTATCGCAAGGATGTGATGCGTACCTTTGGTGCGCAGGTGCTCGCCAGCCCAAGCGATACAACAAACGCTGGCCGTGCGATACTGGAGCGTGATCCGGAAACCACCGGCAGTCTTGGCTGCGCGATTTCAGAGGCGGTGGAAAAAGCTGTGACCACGCCCAATTGCCGCTACGTGCTGGGTTCGGTGCTCAATCAGGTTTTGTTGCATCAATCCGTCATTGGATTGGAAAGCTATGAGGCTATGATGGCGTTTGAGGAGTATCCAGATATTGTGATCGGTTGTGCGGGCGGCGGCAGCAACCTTGGCGGGTTGATTGCGCCTTTCATGCGGGATACGCTCACGGGCAAACATACGGGCACGCGTTACATCGCCGTTGAACCCGCCAGCTGTCCAACCCTTACGCGCGGGCGGTTTGAGTATGACTTCTGTGATACGGGAAAAATCACCCCCATGGCAAAAATGTATACACTGGGCGCGGGCTTTATCCCGTCAGCGAACCATGCGGGCGGTTTGCGCTATCATGGCATGTCGCCCATTGTTTCCAAACTTTACCATGACGGTTACATGGAGGCCGTTGCCTATGAACAGACGCAGGTGTTTGAGGCAGCAGTGCAGTTTGCCAGACTGGAGACCATCCTGCCCGCGCCGGAAAGCGCGCACGCGATCCGTTGTGCGATGGATGAAGCCATCAAATGCAGGGAAAGCGGAGAGTCCAAAGTCATTTTGTTTGGGCTCAGCGGCACGGGATACTTTGATATGTCTGCTTATGCCAGCTATCTGGATGGCACCATGGGTGATACCATCCCCAAGGATAGTGAGATTGCGGCCAGATAAGTAAGCAAAGCAAGCATTGGTGATACGGGCGCGGAGCTGAATCCGTGCCCGTGTTTTGTGTGATATACCATTGACCTGCTTCATAATGCCGATAAAACATTGCCGCCGCAGTTACGACAAGCTGGTCAGGACGCAACCTCTGGTTGCCAAAATGGCAAGCATTGGTGTATGGTATGTGCGATGACATTGCGTTATGGTAAGCGGGAGGTGATAATGATGGCTCTATCGGAAAACCTGAGAATACTTCGAACGCAGCATGGGATATCGCAGGAAAAGCTGGCCGAGCGGATGCAGCTATCCCGACAGGCGATTGCCAAATGGGAAAGCGGTGCGGCGCAACCCGATGTGGAGAAACTGATAGCGCTTGCGGCTTACTACCAGATCACATTGGATGAATTGGTGAAGGGTTATACTCCGTGTATACAGAACAGGCGCGACGATTCGGATACGGACATCCCAACGGAACCGTTGATCGCGTTTTTGCTTCGTGCTGGCGCCAGCACCTATGCCGGTAAGGGAGCTGCGGCTGTTGAAGCTACCCGGCCTGCCTCCCATGACCTGTATTATCAGGAAGGGGATTACCGCTACATTGATACCTATCTTGGCGGGCAAAACTTCCTTGGGGAAGAAGCGCTGTTTGTTCGCGAACAGCCGGTATGGGGCATGAATTATTGCGGACGGACACTCTCGGATGGCTTTTCGGGTGATTTTCTGAAAGCAGCGCTCCTTCAGCGTCCCCAAGCATACCCTTATCGCGGGCCTTACCTGTTTACAGAGGGACGCTACACATACCACAACCAGGTAAACGGTCAATTTGCGTGGTTTCATGGGCAGGAAGAGATTTTCTGCGATACCGAACGCGTGTATGAGTGCCGTTACCACGGGGGCTGGTGCGCGCGTAGGCAAGCATAGGATCAAATGATTACGAGAACCGTGTAAAGGCAAACGTCATTTGACATACGCGCGTTTTTTTGCTATGATACGCCAGCGAGCAGGGTAGTGACGCCATAGGCTCCAAGGAGGCGCGGATCATGGTAGAATCAAGGTGTGGACTGCTTTGCAGCGAGTGCAAGTGGAAAGAGATCATGAAATGCGGTGGGTGCAAGGCAATCAAGAAACCTTTTTGGGGGCCTAAGTGCGTCATAAAAAACTGTTGTGAAGAGCGGGGCAAGGAACATTGCGGCCAATGCGAGCGCTTTCCCTGCAAACAGCTTCATGAGTTTATTTTTGATCCGGCCACGAAAAGCGAGGATGACCGCATCGAGCGGCTGGCGCAATGGGCGCAGGATAACTGATTTTTGAGGGGTGAGCGTAATAGCTCAGCCCCTTCTTCATGTGTTGCATACGGCATTGATACATCCTGGCGGATTGAAAAAACAAGTGCAACAAAACGGAACCCGAAAAACACGTTAAGAGGATGAT
>LVAQ01000034.1 GCA_001604105.1 Clostridiales bacterium Firm_11 | reverse complement strand
GCGCAGTAGCAGCGGACGACTTTCCTGTACTCCTAGCGCGACTTGCCATACCCACCCCGCCTAAGAAGGCGACACCCGAAGGTTGCAAGGGCGAGCGGAAAGCCCTTGCTCGCGCCCGCAGGCGCGAAACCCCTGCCCCAGCGGCAGTGCGCCGCCCCGCACAAAAAAAGCCCCGCAAAGGCATCCGAAGGTTGCAAGGGCGAGCGGAAAGCCCTTGCCCGCCCCGCAGGGCGGAACCCCTGCCCCTAGCGGCTGTGCGCCGCCCCGCACATAAAATGCCCCGCAAAGGCACCCGAAGGTTGCAAGGGCGAGCGGAAAGCCCTTGCCCGCCCCGCAGGGCGGAACCCTGCAAAGCGGCAGTGCGCCGCCCCGCACAAAAAGCCCCCTGCAAGGACGAAAGGGGTGCAGGGGCAAAAGCCCTTGCTCGCGCCCACAGGCGCGAAACCCCTGCGCCCCCAGCGGCAGTGTGCCGCCACACACAAAAAAAGGCCACCTTTCGGTGGCTCAAAGGGGTGCAGGGGAAACCCCCTGCCCGCATAAAGGGGCGGTACCCCTTTATTTTCCGTCTTTGATGAGCCTGCGTATGTCATCCAGCAGGCTTGCCAGGCTGGGGGATTGTTTGATGGAATCTTCCACCTTGTCAATGGAGCTCATAACGGTGGTGTAATGGCGGCCGCCGAAAGCATCGCCGATCTTGGTCAGGCTTAGCCCCATCATCTCGCGGGTGAGGTACATGGCGATTTGGCGCGGCACGGTGACCTCGTGGTTGCGGCGAGGGCTCTTCAAATCCTCTGTGGTGATGCCGTAATAGGTGGCGACCGCATCCTGAATGCTGTCGGTGGTCACGCGGCGGCTTTCGCTGTGGTTGAACAGTTCGCGCAGGGCTTCACGCGCAAGCTGCATGTCGATCTGGCGGCGCGTCAAGCTGCTGTAGGCGGTCAGGCGCGTTAAGGAACCTTCCAGTTCCCGTACGTTGGTGTCCACTTTTTCGGCAATCAGGGAGAGGATATCATCGCCGATGAGCAGATGGTCGTACTCCGCCTTCTTGCGGAGGATGGCAAGGCGGGTTTCAAAATCCGGCCGCTGGATATCCGCTAACAGCCCGCCTTCAAACCGGCTGCAAAGGCGCTCCTCCAGTTTGCTGATTTCTTTGGGGGGGCGGTCGCTGGTCATTACAATTTGCTTGCCCGCTTCGCGCAGGTGGTTGAAGGTGTGGAAAAACTCTTCCTCGGTGCTGTGTTTGCCCGCGATAAACTGAATATCGTCCACCATCAGCAGATCCACCGTGCGGAAACGGTCGCGGAATTGCTGGTTGGTATTGTTCTGCATGGCCATGATCAGTTGATTGGTAAAATCCTCACTGGTGATGTAGAGGATTTTCATCTCCGGGTATAATTCGTGGGCATAATGGCCGATGGCGTGCATCAGATGTGTTTTGCCAAGGCCTACACCGCCGTAAATAAACAGGGGGTTGTAGGCTTTGGCGGGTACCTCTGCCACAGCGAGGGACACGGCGTGCGCAAAGCGATTGCCGGCGCCCACCACAAAGGTATCGAAGGTGTATTTGGGATTGAGCAGGCAGGGGTTCACATCCGCCTGTTTTGCTTCCAGCTCTGTTTTGCGCGTTAACAGCTCGTCATGGTTTAGAATCTCGACGCTCAGGGCACGGCCAGCCGCGGTGGCAATCGCATTTTGGATTTTGTTTAGGTACCTGTCTACGCCAAAATCACGCATCAAGGCATTTACGCACTCCAACAGAAAACAGCTGTCGATGACCGCATAAGGCTTCAGGGCGGATTTGATCCACGTCTCGTAGGAAACGTTGTTCATTTCCTCCTTGAGGATTTTGCAGGCGTTACTCCAGATTTCTTCCGCGTTCAACAAAGTGCGTCAACCTTTCCGTGATGTGAATATTATACAAATAAAAAGTACCGTGGCATGGCGCATCTATACCCTATATTGTCAGACGCTGATGTGGAAAACCGGTTGCCAAAAACGAAAAGCAACCATAAAGCCGGATATCATCATAACAGAACCATGCCGTTTTGACAAGGGTATGCCCATTCGCCAGGAATGTATAGGAAAACGTATGTTGAAAACCCCAGCTACAAGGGGTTGTGGTGTGGAAAACTGTGATACGCTAGGCATCGTTCTGTTCATGATTCCGTCATGGAAAGGAGATGGAAATGTGATGTGTGGATGGATAATTATACAAAATGTTGATTCATTACATTTTTATTACCTGCGCATCGTGATCAGGAAAAAGCGATGTAATACAAGGGATTCGCGCTGTCTGCGTAGAATGATATCTTTATATTCCCTTATGCAATCATTTCTTCATGGCAGATTTGCGTAACAAGGGTGGAAGGGGTGGCACATCATGGCAATGCCAATTGAGGTGAAAGATGTTGAACGTGTGCTGCGCCCCTGGCTGGGATCGCTGCTGCTCACCAGCAGCACGTTGGTCGCGGATGTGGCTTGTGTGGTTATGGAGTATGCGCCGTACCGACATACGTTTGCGCAGCTGCGGGATTGCATCTCCCATGAGCTGCTGACCGGCATCAACCGTATCACGGGCGGAAGCATGTGCGTTGTGCAGGATAATTACCGTACCAAGCGGCTTACCTTGCAGGACATGCAATCCATGACGGATGATGTGATCGGGCTGGTTTTTGACGCCCTAACACCTTTTTCCGCGAACTTTACAAAGCTCAATGAATATGCGCTGCATGAAGAAAGCCTGGCCGCCATGCGTGTACTCTACCAAAAATACCGGAGCTTTTTCAGTGATGAGCAGTATGCTTTCTTAATCAAGATGATCCGCTCGATCTATCCGCCGGAGCGCTATGTGATGTGGCTCAAGGCGTAAACGCGGGCTGCTTTGCCTTATGACCATCAACAGGGGCGTCGCTGTGTGCGAACTGCCCCTGTTGTATTGGGTTCGTATGCAGTTGCGTATACTTGCTTTCTCGACCTTGCGGTATTGCAGGGCGCGTGTGGTAACCGCATGCTTGCGGGAAGGATCAGCGCGCTTACTCGCCCTTGAGCAGTTTCATGGTCTTTTCCCCAGCGATGCCATCCCCGCGAAGCCCCTTGGCCCATTGAAAGCGCTTGACGGCACGCAAGGTCAGATCCCCATACTTGCCGTCGATGGAGCCTTTGAAATAGCCCGCTTTCTTGAGCAGCTTCTGCAAGGTCTTCACTTTATCACCCGTCATGCCATAGGTGAGGGAATCTTTGTTCTTGACCGTTACATAGTTGCTTTTGTTGGCGGTGCCGTTGGCGGCAGAGGTGCCTTCATACAGCGCTGTAAGGGTCATGTTGCCTGCTTTGCCATCTGTATTGATGCCGATGGCGCGCTGATAGCGATAGACTGCCGAGCGCGTCTTTTGCCCGAACTTGCCATCCACAGTGCCGGTATAGTATCCTTTGGATTTAAGCGCGCGCTGTAACTTGCGCACGGCCGCACCCGAGCTGCCAAACGGGATGGTACTATAAGCCAAAGCGCTGACGGCCATGCTTACAATCATGATGCATGTAAGGAATGCTGCGGTAATGCGTTGCCATTTTGAACTCATGCGGGGCTTCCTCCTTTGCGATATTGGCCTTTGCTGTACGCGAAGGGTATGAAACGCGCTGCCGAGCGGCGAGCGCGAATGGTCTGTCTACATAACGTGGCGGCGGCTGCTTTTCTTGCCGGGCGGGCAGCGATATTCTCGTCAACGGAATACCCTGCATGCTGTAAGAGTTTATATATCATACCGTGTTACATGCGCAAACGCAATAGGGGAAGCGCGGCGTAATAAAAGCGTTGGAAATATGTAGAGAATATGTAACAAATGGAGTAACGGCATCCCTATGCGCGGCTTTTTTAGGGTAGCGTTGTACGTCAATGGATGCATATGCTATAATCCATGAGAACGGAGGAGAGCTGGATGGATCAGTTGACGGCGACGGTGCTGGATACCACCTATCGCAATGAGGACAACGGTTACACCGTGCTGCGTGTAGCGGCGGGGCGCAGCCAGCATACGGTCGTGGGCGGCATGCCGCAGCTTTCCGCAGGGGAAAACGTGGTTTTTGAAGGCGGGTGGATTGAGCACCCCGTATACGGCAAGCAGTTCAGCGCAAAAACCTGCAAAATCACGCCGCCGGATTCGCTATCCGCGGTGGAGAAATACCTTGGCTCCGGCCTGATTCGCGGGGTGGGGCCCTCGATGGCGAAGGTAATTGTGAAGCATTTTGGCATGGATGCCATGTCGATCCTGGATGAGCACCCGGAGCGGCTGACCGAAGTAAGCGGCATCGGCCCCAAGAAAGCCGCGATGATTATCGAAAGCTATGCCGAGCAGATGGGCATGCGCCGCGTGATGCTGTTTTTGCAAAACTACGGCCTGAGCCCTAACCTGGCCACGAAAATCACTAAATATTACGGGGAAAACACCATCCAGCTCATTAAGGACAACCCCTACCGGCTGGTGACAGATATTGACGGCGTAGGCTTTATGACGGCGGATCGCATCGCGCTTTCGATGGGCATTGACCCCAAAAGCGAGTTTCGTGTACGCGCGGCGCTGTTTTACCTGCTCAATGAAGCCGCGGCAAGCGGGGGACATACGTATCTGCCTGTTTCCAGCCTGAGCGAACGGGCGCAGCAGCTTTTGCGCATCGACGATTCCCTGCTGGAAAACCAGATTACCCAGGCGGTGCTTACCAAAATGCTGGTTCGCTTTCGTTTGCCGGATCAGGAGGAAGACGCGCTGTGCCTGCCTTTCTTCTTCCATGCGGAAAGCGAAATCGCAACCCGCCTGCACTACCTGATGGAATCCCGCCCCTATAAAAAGGTGGCAGGGTTTGAAACCCGAATGGCGGCGCTGGAAAAAGAGCTTTCCATTGAATTGAGCCTGATGCAGCGGCAGGCGGTAAAAAGTGCGGTGGAGGAAGGCGTGCTCATCATCACTGGCGGGCCGGGCACAGGCAAGACGACCATCATCCGCTGTATCATTCAGCTATTAAAGGAAGATAGCGAAATCCTCCTGTGCGCGCCAACGGGACGCGCCGCCAAACGCATGAGTGAGGCCACGGGGGAAGAAGCCAAAACCATCCACCGTATGCTGGAATACGGCGGGGATGACAATGTGTTTGCGCGTGATGAGAACTATCCGCTGGAAACGGATTGCTTGATTGTGGACGAAATGAGCATGGTGGATGTCGGCCTGATGCGCGGGCTCTTGCGCGCGGTGCTGCCGGGTACGCGGCTCATCCTCGTGGGGGACGCGGATCAACTGCCCAGCGTGGGCGCGGGGAATGTGCTTAGGGATTTGATCGACAGCGGCGTGGTGCCGGGCGTGCGCCTGACCGATATTTTCCGGCAGGATGAGAGCAGCATGATCGTGCTGAACGCGCACCGGATTAACGAGGGGGAAATGCCCACGCTCAATGTGCGCGGGACTGATTTCTTTTTTGAACGCAGGCAGACGCAGGAAGAGGCGGCGCAGGCGATTTGCGATCTGCTCAAGGCGCGGCTGCCCAAGTATCTGGCTTTTCCCAAAGGGCAGTGGCAGCGTGAGGCCGTGCGCGCCATACAGGTGCTCAGCCCCACGAAGAAGGGGGATTGCGGCAGCGTTGCGCTCAACAGGCAACTGCAAAACGCGCTCAACCCGGATCGCCCCGGGCTGGATAGCGTCGTGCATGGGGATGCGGAGTTCCGCCTTGGCGATAAGGTGATTCAAACCAAGAATGATTACCAGATCACATTCATCAAGAAAGCCGCCATCGGCACGGAGGAAGGCGCGGGCGTGTTTAATGGCGATGTGGGGTATGTTGAACACATTGATCCAGCGGAGCATATGCTGACAGTCTGCTTTGATGATGAGCGCTTGGTCACCTACCAAAAACAGCAGCTGGACGCGCTGGAGCTGGCGTATTGCCTGACGGTGCATAAAAGCCAGGGGTGTGAGTTCCCGGTCGTGGTGATGCCCGTGGTGGGCGGCCCGCCGATGCTCATGGCACGTAACCTGCTCTATACCGCGCTCACCCGCGCGCGCCAGCTGGTGGTGCTGGTGGGGCGTGAAGACGCCATCGCGCAGATGGTGCGTAACAACCATGTAGCAAAGCGATTCACGACCCTGCGCACGCGGCTGGAGGCGTCGGTGCCATGAGGGGCGCGTGGCAGGCCGTGCTGAGCGTGCTGTTTCCGCAGCGGGTGGTTTGCCATGCCTGCGGCGCGCCGCTTGCGGGGGAAAACGCGCTGTTATGCAGCCGCTGCGCGGCGTCGCTCGCCGCCCATACCTTTGCGCCCCATAAGGTGGAAACCGTTGTGGATATCGATGTAAGCTTTGCCGCCGCGCCGTTTGGCTATCAAGGCGCGCCAGCCGCGCTGGTCAAGGCGCTTAAGTTTGGCGCGGATAGTACCGCGGCGCTACCGCTGGCGGAGGGGATGGCCGCCGCGTATGCCGCCATGCCGCAACTCAGGCAGGCTACCCTGTGTGTGCCCGTGCCTGTGCACTACCGTCGGCAGCGCCAGCGCGGGTACAATCAAGCGATGCTGTTAGGCCGCGCGTTCTGCGAGATGACCAGCCTTGCGCCGCCGGTGGAACTGCTGGTGCGTTTGCACCACAAACACTCACAGGTGGGGCAGGGACGGGAGGCGCGCCAGCATAACATTGAGGGCGCGTTTGCGCTGCGCACCGGCGCGGAGCGGGCCGTGCGCGGCCGTACGGTGCTGCTTCTGGATGATGTGCTTACCACCGGATCCACCGCGGCGGCATGTGCGCGCGCGTTGCGCCTGGCAGGCGCCGCCCAGACGATGCTGCTTTGCGCCTGCCGTGTGGAACGCTAAGGCGGCGCGCGCATACCATGCAAAGCTGGGCGCATTGGGTTACACCATGCCGCGTTCAGCGGCGACCCAGCAAGCAACCGATGACGAAAAATTGACCACATAATCTATGCACTTTGTACATTTTCATTCTGGGATGAGGCTGCGCAAACGTTTGTTTCATTTCACTTCTGCGGTTGTGGTATGGGCGATATCGCTTATGACACAAGAAAAAGCGATGATTTTCCGCGCTGTGCCGTTGCATTTCATGCCGCGCTCATGTATAATGTGGCTGTAACTAGGAAAGGAGGCTTTACAAAATGAAGTCTGTCAACATCAAGCTTAGCTTGGCCGAGAATGTCAAGTCCTTTGTGAACATCGTCAACCGTTATCCGTACGATGTGGATCTCCGCGCTGGCCGCCATGTCGTGGATGCAAAGTCGATCCTGGGCATCTTCAGCCTCGATCTGAGCAAGCCCATCACCATGGAGATCTATACCGATTCCTGCGACGATCTCCTCGGCGACATCAAGCCTTTCATGGCGTGATGCGCCCGCCCGCGCGTGCGGGCTTTCCCAAGACCGACGATTACGGCCCTTGCGGGTCATGTTCGGGGCAAAGCGTCGCTTTGTCCCGTTTATGCATTGGGAGGCGTTATGCCGATTAAACCGCCGCCAAGAAAGGTCAACGAAACGGAGAACATGCTCAGGCTTCTGCTTTGCGTTGACGCGCTGGACAGCGTGACCTCCGCCCAGCTATGGACTTTTGCCGCCGAGCAGGAGCTGATGGATTACGTGACCATGCGCCTGTGCCTGCATAAACTGTTGGCGGCCGGTGAGCTGGAGTTGGGCAAGGGGGCGCTTTCAGAACGGCTGCTTTTGACGGATCTGGGGCGGGAGGCGCTTACGCTGTTTGGGGAGCGATTGCCTTCGGATGTACGGGAGCGCGTCTGCGGCGCCGCGCCACCGTTTCGGCATCGGCTGGAACGTGAACGGTATGTGCAGGCCTCCTTTGAAATCGCGCGCCCCAATGATTACCGCCTCAATTTGGCTGTGCAGGAGGGGGATTTGCCGACCATCCGCCTGCGGCTGGAGACTGCCAGCCGTACGCTGGCCAGCAAATCCATCCATCGTTTTCGGGCGCATGCGGCGGAGGTAACCACCTACCTCTATGGGCTGGCGGAAAAAGCCGTGCAGGAATTGCCGGAACAGATGTCGGCGCCTTTGGAGGGCGTGACGGAGCACAGCGCGGGCGAGTTTACCGCGCATACCCAAATCCAAAATGAGCGTGCGCGCATCGCGGTGTGGTTGCTGTTGCCCACCAGACGCGCGGCGGAGGCATTTATCCTTGCTTTGGCTGAGCCAGCCATGGGCAAACAGACTACGCAGGGTTTGCTCACGATGATCACTGCAAGCCTGCGACCAAAGCGCAGCCAGACGACCTGAACCAAAAAAGCGAGACCATACCCGCGCAGGGTTTAAAACGGCGTGCGTCAAATAAGGCGTGCGCCTTATACGCGGCGCTTTTACGCGTGGTGCCCGCCATGCGCCGCGCCATCGGCAGGGCAGGCGGCTTTACTTTCCCTTGTGCCTGTGCTATGCTGGCAACACCAAAACCTTCGGGGGGATATCACAGTGGCAAAACTGTATTATCGGTACGGCGCGATGGGTTCCAGCAAAACGGCAAACGCGATCATGGTACGGCATAACTATCTGGAACGCAATCAGCGGGTGCTCATGGTCAAGCCCAGGCTGGATGCGCGCGACGGCGCCAATATTGTGGCGAGCCGCAGCGGGCTGCAATGTGAGTGCAATTTTGTGGAAGACCTGCAAAACCTCGACTTGAAAGCGTATGATTGCGTAATCGTGGATGAGGCGCAGTTTATGACCAAGGCACAGGTGGAATACCTTGTGCATGTGGTGGATGATTTGAATGTGCCAGTGATCGCCTATGGCCTTCGCGCGGATTTCCGCGGCGAGTTCTTTGAGGGAAGCCTCTGGCTGATGGCCTGGGCGGATACCATCGAGGAGGTCAAAACCATCTGCTGGTGCGGCAAGAAAGCAACCTGCAACGCCCGCGTGGTGGATGGCAGGGTGATCAAAACAGGCGAACAGATTGTGCTGGGCGGCAGCGAGAGCTACACGAGCCTGTGCCGCCGCCATTGGCAGGAGGGAAACCTGGGCGACGGGGCACACCATCCGGCAGATGCCAGCATATGAAGCCAATACAATAACAGAGCGCCCACGCCGCCATGGCGTTGGGCGCTACCAAATTGATGGATTGCGGCGGAAAGCCGCAAAGGGGCACACGGCGAAAGAGATGAGATGCGCCGCGCATGTTACGTGCGTCAGGTATGGCAAGGGTTCTTATTTGATCGTGGCGCAGGGATGCGCAGCCGCTAGCCATATTGCCGCAAAGGCTGGGTGCGTTTCCATGTGCGGCGATAAAGTTGAAAACAGCACTTGCAAGGCTGGTAGCCGCCTGCCCTGTCACAGGCGCGAGCAACGCGCGCGCTTGCATGCAGTGAAACACGGCTTACCGGATGCGGGGGGCATGCGCAGGAAGATTCGAGGTACAACCAACGCAGCCATGCAATGGCGGGCAGGCTTGCCTTGTCGCCTTACCGCGCTTTGTGTTGGCGGCGAGCGCGGCTTGTTCTGCTACCCGTTTTGTAACGCTTCCTGCCCCAGTATGGCGCAAGCTTCCACATAGCGCGCGCAGGGGCGTTCTTTGTAATACGCGGCGTTACGCTCGGCGGGTACGGGACTTGGAATGATGTCGTGGCTGGCCAGCAAATCACGGCAGATGAGCGTTTCAAACTGCGCGGTGAAACGGGCGGCCATGTCCTGTATTCTTGCGTAATGCGCTTTTTTTACTTCCAGATCGGTGGGGGACGCATACCCTAGCAGCGCACCCAGCGCCATGCTTAAGCCCAGGAACGCGCCGCATACCTCGCGCAGGCCGCCTACGCCGCCACCAAAGGAGCTGGCCAGCGTGAGCGCCTGCGCCTCCGGCATGGCCATTTCTTCATGAAACGCCGCAAAGACGGATTGGGCGCAACTGTATCCCTGGTTGAAATAATCCAGCGCCTTTTGTGCTCTGGTTTGTGTGTTCATGCCTGCTGCTCCTTTGGCGGCATATCCACAATCGCGTTGATGAGCGCATCCAGCCAATCGCCGGTAAACAGCTCCACAAGCCCCTTATCCACACCGGAGCTGAGTTTCGCGTCGATGGGCAGGCGTGCGGCGTGCGGGATGTGATGCGTTTTGGCAAGCGCCTCCACGCGGCTTTCCCCAAACACCTCCAGCTTTGTTTTACAATCCGGGCAGAGCACATAGCTCATGTTTTCGACGATTCCGATGGTAGGGATGTTCATCATATCCGCCATTTTGATGGCCTTTTCCACAATCATGCCGACCAACTCCTGCGGGGTGGTCACCAGCACGGCCGCGTCCACAGGCAGGCTTTGGAACACGGTCAGCACCACATCGCCTGTGCCCGGCGGCATATCGATAAAGAGGATATCCTTATCCCCCCAGATCACGTCCGTCCAAAACTGCTTGACTGCGCCCGCGAGGATGGGGCCACGCCAAATGACAGGGTCCGTGGTGTTTTCCAGCAGCAGGTTCAGGCTCATGACATCGATGCCCGTCTGCGTGCGCACGGGGAAGATCCCCTGATCCGTTCCGGTTGCCTTTTGGGTAAGCCCGAACGCTTTGGGGATGGAAGGACCGGTGATATCCGCATCCAGAATGCCAACCTTGAGCCCCTGCCGTTGCGCCAGTATCGCCAGCAAGGTGGTTACAAGGCTTTTGCCTACGCCGCCTTTGCCGCTGCAAACCGCAACGACCTTTTTGATGTGGCTAAGTTCATGGGGTTTTTCCAGCAGGCTTTGCGGTTGCGTGCGTGCGCCGCAGCTTTCGCCGCACGTACTGCATTCGTGTGTACACTCGCTCATGTTGTTACGTCCTTTCTTGGGTACTATGGTTCTCGCCATGGATGCTCCCGACGTTCATAGCTTTGCGCTGGCGCTATCGTGAAAGCGCGACGAAGCGCTGCTGTGCCTTCCCGTGCGTTTCATGGGTGCGCATAACGCTTGCGAGGTTGGTTGCATTCATGAGGGGAAGTCATGGGTTGTTTCCTGCGTGAGCTGGTTTACCTTGGCCACCGCATCCGCGATGAGCATATCCAGCGGCTGGCGGGTAATGCCCGCGATGTGCAGGCCGCAGCGTTCCAGCGGGATGAGCACCTTCTGCGCCTCGCTCAGGCTTACAGCGGCAGCGATGGCCGGGGAGATTTCCCCCAGCAGCGCATTGGCATGCAGGATGGCCACCACGCCGATGATGACATTGGCATGCCTGCATTGATAGCGGATGGCGCTTTCGCCCGTCGCGCCTTCATCCGCGCCCGCGCGCAGCATGGCGGCCGTTGCGGTGGCGTTGGTGCCCAGCGCCGTTATGGCGAGCTTCGGGCATGCAGCTTTGAGCGCGGTCACCAGCGCCTTGCCCACGCCGCCGCCTTGTCCATCGATCACTAGCACCCGCATAACAAACCCTCCCGGCTATGCTTCATCCGCGATGTGCGGCGCGCTGCGTAGGATCATCGCATCCGCACGGGTTTTATGATACGCCTCCAGGTAATGTTTTTCAAGGGGTATCCACTCGTTTTGAAAACGCGTGAGCATCGCGGCGCCATTACGGCGCAGGATGCGCTTTTCCTGCTCCGGCGCATCCACCTGTAAAAGGGCGCGTATCGCGGAAAGTTTGTCATAGACCGCGTCAAACGCCGGATGCAGCGCGTAGCTGCCCTCGATGATGGTCACGGGCTTTGGCATAACCTGTAGGGGGCGGCTATCGCCCGTATGGCAGTCAAACGCCTCATAGCGGATGGGCGCGTTATGCGCAAGCGATGCGAGTACCTGCGTGAGAAAGCGCTCATAATGCACATTGCCGCCCGGGGTCTGAAGCCGTTGCGGGGTGCGAAGCGCGTAGGGCAGGAAAAAATCATCCATGTGGAAAACATTGCAGTCATACAGCGCTGCCAGCAAGGCGGCAAGGGTCGTTTTGCCCGCGGCGCAATCACCATCCAGCACAAGGGTCGCACGGCCTTTGGCGGCCAGCTGCGCCTCTACCGCCTGCATAAGGGGCAGCGCCTCCCCGTAGCGGCGGAGCACGACGCGGTAGGCAGGGCGGCAGGCTTTGCGGTAGCGCGCGCTGTGGCGCGGCGGCGCGTATGGATCGGCCTTCCGTGCGTCAAGGCATGCCTTGAGTGCGGTAAACGTGAAGGAGAGGCGGGGTGCGGGGGAATCCGCACCATGCTGCGCTGTAAGGGCGTAAAGCAAAGTCAGGCTCTGCTCATAGAACTCGACCGACGCGGGGATGTGCCGCTGGGTGGCCTGCATCATGCGCGCGATGCGCGTAGGCGGCAACATCCGTACGGCAGGGCTTGCCAGGTTGAGGCGGCATAAGCCATTAGCCAGCAGATGGTAGGGCGGGGCAGCTTCGTTGGGGTGAACCTGCGCCATTTCGTTATGGATGCCGGCAGCGCACAGATGCTCCTGCGGCAACAGGTGACCGCAGCCAAACGCGCTTTGAAACAGCCATTTGACAGCGTCCACGGCCTCGGTGTTCGGATTGGCAGCCAGGGTTTCCAGCAGAAATTCGGCGTTCATAACAGGCTCCGTTCGTTATGGTGGCGTGGTTGGGGGCATACGCAAAACAAAAGCGCACAGCCTTGCGCAAACCGTGCGCGCGGCTGTGCGCTGCGGTGGGAATCACCTAATACCCACCCAAAGCAACGTACGGGGAAGCGTTATCGACCGTTTCGTGCCAGCGGGATGAGTTTCGCACGTTCCAGCGCCAGTACCACCAGCGGGATAATCACGAATTGCGCGATGATGCCGGGCCACGCGCGCAGGAAGGCGCCGCCCATAAAGAGCTCGAGCGTAAAGGGTGTTTGCAGGAACAGGCTGTAGAGCACCAGGCTTGCCAAACCCCACACCGCGCGGCCTATCAGCATGGCAATTGCCAGCGTGACCACCGCGCGAAACTTGTTCTTGCGCAGCGCGTGGTACAGGCATCCGGCTGCCGCGCCGTATGCGGCCAGTTCAAAGCTCATCGCGATGGCCGTAGGCATCAGCGGGGGCATGCCAAAGAGCAAACTGCGCAAGATGGGCGCGATCAACCCCACGGCCAGGCCGCTTTGCCACCCGCACACAAAGCCGCATAGCAACACCGGCAGATGCATGGGCAGCAGCATGGAGCCAATCTGTGCGATTTGCCCCGTCAGGAACGGTAGCACCAGCGCAAGCGCCAGAAACAGGGCATTGAGGGTTAGAATGAGTACATTACGATTGCGCATCACAAATAAACCTCCCGAATCTTCATGTGGCTTTGACCCCCTTCGTGGGGGTGTGATGCCTTCATGACATCCGGGCAAAGCGCTTAGCCATATCCTATCATACCCTTGTGTTTTTGTAAACGATGGGCTACAGGAAGGTGACCATAGGCATTATTCTATACTTTTATGTTGTAACACCCGACGCGATGTGCTATACTGCAGGAAAATGAATCGCGGAGGCACAGCATGCAGGAGATGAACCTGATCGTTGCGCAGGACGATGAAGGGTTGCCCATACGTCGCCTTGCTTTGGAACGGTTGCATATGTCCTACGGGCAGTTCAAAAGCGCCAAGTTTGGCGGCCTGCTGCTGCTGGATGGTGAGCGTGTGCGCGCGGATAAGCGCGTCAAAGCGGGGCAGCAGCTGGTGATATGCGTGCCGCAGCGAGAGGGACAGCTTTGTAAAACCAGCGACATAACGTTGCAGGCAGCCTATGAGGATGACGATATTCTGGTGATCGACAAGCCCGCGCCGCTGCCATCGGTCGCAGGGCGTAAACGGGATGCGGAAACGCTTGAAAACGTAGTATACACCTATCTGGGTTGCCCGGCAGGGTTCCTTTACCGCCCGGTAAACCGGCTGGATAAGGGAACCAGCGGGCTGATGGTGGTCGCCAAACATGCGCACGCGCAGCAGTTTATGCAGGCGCAGTTGCATAGCGAGCGGTTCATCCGCGAGTATCTGGCTGTTTGTGACGGCCTGCCGCCCGCGCGTGCCGGGGTTATTGATCTGCCCATTGCCAAGGAGAACGCGGCAAGCATTAAGCGGGAGATTCGGCTGGATGGCAAACCCGCCCGTACGCACTATCAGCTGGTGGAGACAGGCGCGGGGCGGAGTCTGTTGTCCTTGCGGTTGGATACGGGGCGCACGCATCAGATTCGCGTACACCTGATGGCGATCGGTTGCCCGGTCACCGGGGATTTCCTCTATGGGCGCGAGCATATCGCGCTGCCAAACCGCTTTGCGCTGCACAGCAGCGTTTTAACGGCAGATACGCCGCGCCATGGGCGCATTCATGTGCAAAGCCCCTTGCCGATGGAACTGCGCAGGTTGCTATAGTGGCTGCCTTCTCCTATTATATGAAACACAATAGGAGTACCTCAGATATAATAAGAAAGCCCCCACAACGGCGCAGGCCGAAGTGAGGGGCTTTTTGACGAGATTGCTTGCTTTAGCGTTCTTCCCGGAAATAGTTCATGCCGCAACTGGCGGGTTGCGCGTGCTCCTTGATTTGCCGGATGCTGGCAAACACCAGCACCAGAATGGTCGCAATGTAGGGGAACATGGCGTAGATTTGCATGGGCAGCCCGGGGATGGGGTAATAGTTGCGCACCACCAGCAAACCGCCGAACACCAGCCCGCACAGCCAGGCGCGCGAGGGGTTCCAGGTGGCGAAAATGACCAGCGCCACCGCCAGCCAGCCATAGCCGTTGACGCTGTTGTGTACCCAAACGCCCGCGCACGCGGTGGAGCTCATGGATATAAACATGCCGCCCAGCCCGCATAGCGCGCCGCCCGTGATGGTTGCCACATACTTGTAACGTGTTACGTTCACCCCGGCCGCATCAGCGGTAGCGGGGTTTTCCCCTACGGCGCGCAGGTTCAGGCCGCTTCGGCTCCTGTTGAGGAAAAACGCCATGGCGAGCATCACCACAAGGCCGAAATACACCATCCAGTTATACCGGAACAGCAGCGACCCCAACACGGGGATATCCGACAGGGCGCCGAAATTGATGATGCCGAACATGGCCTTGGTGGGGGCGCTTACCTGTACAAAGCCGCCCGCCTGTTTGCCGATGAGTTCGCCAAAGAAGTTGGCAAACCCGGTGCCGAAGATGGTGAGCGTTAAACCCGTCACGTTTTGGTTGGCGCGCAGCGTAACCACCAAAAACGCGTAAATAAGCGCGCCTAGCCCGCCCGCCGCCGCCGCCGCGGCAACCGCTACAAGCGTAGCCATGACTGGCGAAGGCGTGCCGCCCAAGCCGAGCACAGCTTTTTCGTAATAGTAGGCCGCGCCAAGGCTTGCGATGGCGCCCATGAACATCATGCCCTCCACGCCCAGGTTCAGGTTGCCGGATTTTTCCGTCAGGATTTCGCCCAGCGTGGCAAGCAGGAGGGGGGTGCTCGCCAGCACCGCCATGTTGATAAAGTTCAGGAAAATCGTCCATTCGCTGCTCATACGGCCTTTGCCTCCTCACCGCGGCGACCCGCACGGAATATGAGCCGGTAGTTGATAAAGAATTCCACACCCAGCATAAAGAACAGGATGATGCCGATGAGCATATCCGCGGCGGATTTGGGAATGCCCATGGTGGTTTGGATGCGCCCCGCGCCCCGCGCCAGAATGGCGATGAATATCGAGTAGATAATCATCAAAAGCGGATTCATGCCGGAAAGCCACGCCACCGTGATGGAGGTAAAGCCCGCGCCGCTGGCGGTATCGGTGGTCAGGCTTCCATCCGCGCCGGATACCTGCATAAAGCCCGCAAAGCCGCAGATCGCGCCGGAAATGAACATGGTGCGCAGTATGATGCGGCTCACGTTCATGCCCGCGTAGCGCGCGGTATTGGCGCTTTCGCCAACCACGCTCACCTCATAGCCCTGCTTGGTTTTGGCAAAATACAGGTACACCAGCACCGCCAGCAGTAGCGCGATTATCCAGCCCACGTGCACGCCCAGCACCATGGGCAGGCGTGTGCTCGCGGCAAAATCGCGGATTTTTGGGAAGGTGGTGCCCGGAATCTGCCATGTGGGCTGGTATTGCAGGTAGGTGATAAAATGAATGGCAATGTAGTTGAGCATCAGGGTAAAAAGCGTTTCGTTCGTACCCCAGCGCGCTTTGAACAGCGCGGGCAGGAGCCCGTATAATCCGCCGCCGATGCAGCTGACCACGAACATCACCAGCAGCAACAGCCATTGCGGCCATACTTCGCCATAATGGATGGCGATGTAGGAGCAGCTGATGGCGCCCACCAGAATTTGCCCTTCGCCGCCGATGTTCCAAAAGCGCATCTTAAAGGCCATGGTTAGGCCGAGCGCCGTGACCAGCAGCAGGGTCGCGATTTTCAGCGTTGCCTGGCTGGAGGTGCTGAAGGCCAATACCCCTTTTCGGTTGACGGCCAGCAGGCTGTTGCCCAACGCGCCGGAAACCATATCCGAGTACATCTGGATGGGGTCGTAGCCGAGCAGCGCCACCAGCAGCGCGCCTGCCAGCAGCGCGCCCGCCAGCGCAATCAGACGAAAAAGCATGACTTTGCGCTTGGAGATGGCCGTTCGTTTGACCACGCGCACAAATGGTTCCTGATGGATCATGCGCGCTCACCTTCCCTTCCATCGCCGACCCGCGTCATCATCAGGCCGATTTCTTCCTTGGTACAGGTGCGGGGGTCAACGATGCCGCTTACCTGCCCGCCGCAGAGAACCATGACGCGATCGCACAGATCCATGAGCACATCCAAATCCTCCCCGATGAAAATGACCGCGTTGCCCTTCTCTTTTTCGGCATTGAGCAGGCTATAGATGCGGTAACTGCTCACGATGTCCAGCCCGCGCACGGGATAGGCGCACAGCAGCACCTGCGGCAGGGAGAGGATTTCACGCCCCAGCAGCACCTTTTGCACATTGCCGCCGGAAAGGCGCCGTACGGGGGTGGTCAGGCCGGGGGTGACGATGTCTAAATCCTTGATCATCTTCTCGCAGATGGGGCGGTATTTCTTGCGGTTGATCAGGATTCCCCGGTTTTCCTGATAACTGCGCAGTATCACGTTATCCACGATGTTCATGTTGGCCACAAGCCCCATGCCCAGCCTGTCTTCCGGCACAAAGGCAAGGGATACGCCCCGGTGGGCGATTTGATCGGCACGCATGCCCGCGATGTTTTCCTCGATGGTCATGGCGTCTTTTTGATAGCGGTAAAGAATGCTGCCGCCCGCCAGCTGTCGAAGCCCGGTAATGGCTTCGCACAGCTCTTTCTGGCCGCTGCCGGCTACGCCCGCCACGCCCAGTATCTCCCCGCCGAACGCATCAAAATTGACGCCGGAAAGCTTGGTGACGCCCTCGCGGCTTACGCAGGTCAAATCAGTCACGTGGAGCTTGCGTTCTCCCCGCGCGCAGGCGGGGCGGTCGATTTCCAGCTTAACGCGGCGGCCGACCATCATCTCGGTCAAATCCTGCTGGGTGGTCGCGGCGGTTTCGACCGTTGCGATGTACTCGCCCTTGCGCAGTATGGCCACACGGTCGGATATCTCCATGACCTCGTTCAATTTGTGCGTGATGATGATGATGCTTTTGCCGTGCGCCTTCATCATGCGCAGCACATCAAAGAGTTTGGTGGTCTCCTGCGGGGTCAAAACGGCGGTTGGCTCATCCAGAATCAGCGTTTCCGCGCCCCGGTAGAGCGCCTTGATGATTTCCACCGTCTGTTTTTCCGATACGGCCATGTTATACACTTTTTTGGTGGGGTCGATTTCAAAGCCATATTTCTGCGCAATCTGGCGCACTTTCTGGTTGATTTCCCGCCGATTGAGCGTGCGCTTCCCCTGAAGCCCCAGCACGATGTTTTCTCCCGCGGTCAATACATCCACCAGCTTGAAATGCTGGTGAATCATCCCGATGCCCAGGGCATAGGCATCCTTGGGGCTTCGGATGGTCACGGGCTTGTTGCAGATTAGAATTTCGCCGCTGTCCTGCAAATAGATGCCGGAAAGCATGTTCATCAGCGTGGTTTTACCGCTGCCGTTTTCCCCCAGCAACGCTAGAATTTCACCCTGCCGAAGCATAAGGCATACCTTGTCATTGGCGACGACCGAGCCAAACGTCTTGGTGATATTGCGCATCTCAACGGCGTTTTGTACGGCGCGCGCGGGGCTTGGGTTGTTTTCCAAGGCGGCGTCACTCCTTTGCCTGACTGAACTGACGGCCGAGCGCCGCGAAGGTGCGCGGCCGTCGGTCCGGTTTGGGGTCAAAACCAGAAGAAGGCTGCCGCCGCGCACGACGGAGATCGTGCCGACGACAGCCTCATAAGATTTGCGTGATTACTCGTTGATGATCTCGATGCCGTCAATGATGTAGTTCCAGCTGGGGGCGGACTGTGTGCCGGACTCATCATAGAACTCATCTTCGGCCAGTTCGATGGTGGCGACGCTGCCGTCATAGTTGAGGCCGGTGCCGCTCAGCGGGCCTGCGAACACTTTGAGTTCGCCGGAGAGGATGCCTTCGCGGGCGATTTCCACCAGCTCGGCGGTGCCTTCGGCCACGATGGCTTCGTTAAGCTCGCTGATATCGCACATGCCGCTGGCCATGTCGCCTGCCCAATCCGCGGGGATGGGTTCGCCGGCAACCACCTGCTCGATGGCGAAAATCAGGTAAGCACTCCAATCCCAAACCGCGCTGGTCAGGGAAGCGTTGGGCGCCACGGCGATCATGGAGGAGTTGTAGCCCACGTGGAAAGCCTGATTGGCTTCGGCAGTGGTGGCGGGGGCGGTGCTGTCACAATGCTGGCCGAGGATGCCCGCGCCCGCATCGATGAGTGCTTTGGCGACCTGCGCTTCCATGATGGGGTCATTCCAGCTATTGGTATAGCCGACCTTCATGGTCACATCCGGGTTGACGGCTTTGGCGCCCAGGTAGAAGCTGGTATAGCCGCTGATAACTTCGGCAAACGGCATGGCGGCTACATAGCCCAGCACGTTGTTGCCGATTTCAAGGCTCTTCATACCCGCTACGATGCCGCTGAGGAAGCGCGCTTCGTAGATTTTGCCGAAGTAGTTGTGCATGTTGGCAAGTCCGCTGCCTGCGGCCTGGAAGCCGGTTGCGTGGCAGAACTCCACATCGGGATATTCCGCGGCGGCAGCCAACAGATAGTTTTCAAACCCGAAGCTGGTGCCAAAGATGATGTTGCAGCCATCATCCAGCAGTTCCTGAATGGCATCGGCGCAGGCGTTGTCTTCTGGGACGTTGAATTTGTTGACGATCTGCGCATCGGTAAGACCGAGCGCCGCCTGCATGTGCTGCGTGCCCAAATCATGGTTGTAGGTGTAGCCCATGTCGCTGGGGTCAGATACGTGAATGAAGCCGACTTTGATATTCTCCAGCGTCACCGCTTCTTCAGCGGACGCGGGCAGAATGGTCAGGCTAGCGATAACCATCAGGGAAAGGAGCACCGCAAGAAACTTTCTCATCTAAAACCCTCCGTCATCTTTATGTTGTCGCTGCGCCCACAACGGACGTAACGGATCAACCGAACGTCGTTGTTCGTTAATCATACTCTACCATACATTTGCTTTGCAGGCAACAGGGAATCACGCTGAAAACGCTTTGTATACTTGCAATGCGTCCTTTGGCATCGCCAAGGCAGAAACCTTTGCGCAAGAACGTTTTCGCAGCTTTGCGGGGGGATCGTTCGCTAACCGCGCTGCGCGCGTCCCCGGTTGTATTTTTCTTGTATTGGCCGATTTTAGGCGCGTTGCGTTATTCCCGAATGAGGGATACGATAGGAGCGTTTTTTTTCACAATGTTCGGGTTGCGCATTCACATGCGCGGAGGGTCAGTGGCTGTCCCGCTGCTGCGAGGCGATGCGTTGCGGGTGCACCGAATACCCATCGTTGCGCATGGACATAAACATGTATTGCTGATAGACCCCCGCGTAGGCGCCATAACCGGCAAAGGGGGAAACGCCGCCGTAGACCTGATCAATCACACGCTGAATCCATACATCCACAGGCGCGCGGGCAAGGCGCGCATAGGCAAACAGCGCCACACATTCCGCCACCTTTATGCCAACGCCGTTAACGCCCATGAGCCTGTTCAGCAGCGCATCATCCGGCAAGGCGGCCAGGGCAGCCAAATCCAGCGCCCCGGAGGCAACCTTGCGCGCCGCGTCCAGCACATAGGGGGCGCGGTAGCCAAGGCCGCACGCCCGCAGGTCGGTTTCGCAAAGCGCGGCCAACCGTTCGGGCGTGGGGAAAGCTTTGCGCGCCGTGCCCGCAAGGGGCGCACCGTAGGGGTTGCAGAGCGCCTCCATACTGGCGCGTATCGCCTTGAGATGTTTTCGTTGGGATAGGATAAAGCCGCAGAGGGTTTCCCATGGATCCTGCCGCAGGATGCGCAGGCCGTATCCATCCGCCAGCGCGCGCAGAAGGAAGGCATCCGCCTTGGGCGCGGCGTCAAGCAACGCTGCATAATCCCGATCCAGGTCAAAATAGACGCGCCAGCGGGCAGCCAGCGCAACGGCCGAGCAGTCAAAACGGTAGCGCCTGTTGCCAAGATCGTTTATACACAGGCGTTTTCCCTGCGCGATCACCTCATAGGTATCCGGCGACAGGGCAATCATGCGGAAGCATTGTCCGCTTTCCATAATCTTGTATGGGTCAAAGTGTGAAAGCTCAAGCGTAACAGGCATCTGGGCACCTCCCTGTTCATGATACGCAAAGGCGCCTGCGCCGTCAACCGCGGATGATGCTTCCCGCGTGCGGCCTGCGCCTTGCCCGCGCCGCCGCGCGTATTGACGGTGAGCCGCGTTATCGCTATGATAGATGCAGGCGTACCCAAAACGTGAACCAAGCCCTGCCAAATAAGGAAGGATGATACGCATGAGTAAAATCGAAACAGTACGCGCCGCCATGATGCAGGCGCTCAAAGCGGGCGATAAACCCCGCAAGGAGGCGCTTTCCCTGCTGCTTTCCGCGCTGAAGAACAAAGCAATCGACAAGCGCGAAGATTTGACCGAAGATGAGGAGAACGCAATCGTCTACAAAGAGATCAAAGAGGCGCAGGAAACGCTGGACACTACCCCCGCGGATCGCACGGCGATCATAGCCGAAGCGAAGGGGCGCATGCAGGTATGGGCGGAATTTGCGCCCGAACGCATGGGGGAGGACGAGGTTCGCGCCGTGGTGCTGGAAACCGTGGCGGAGCTGGGCGGCAGCGTGACCGCGCAGGAGAAGGGCAAGCTGATGAAAGTGCTCATGCCCAAGCTCAAGGGCAAAGCGGAGGGCGGGCTGGTGAACCGCATAGTGACCGAAGTGCTCACCTGAAAAGGAAACGCACGCGCGGCGTCGCAAGCGTTACCATTGCTATAGACAAGCCGGAACGCCGATGGATGTGGATCCATCGGCGTTCCGGTTATAGCTGCTCGCTTGATAGCCGCTTCGCGGCTGTTCGCTCGCTTGGGGTTATTCGCTGCGGCATAGGACGGGAGCTTTGGGGCGCTGCCCCAAACCCCGCAAGGGGCAATGCCCCTTGACCCATCTTTGGACTGGTATTCGTGCAGTGTGCTGCCATCGCTCGCCTCATAGCCCTGCGGGCTGTTCGCTCGCTTGGGGTTATTCGCTGCGGCGTAGGACGGGAGCTTTGGGGTGCTGCCCCAAACCCCGCAAGGGGCATTGCCCCTTGACCCTTCTTTGGACTGGTATTCGTGCAGTGTGCTGCCATCGCTCGCCTCATAGCCCTGCGGGCTGTTCGCTCGCTTTCGCTATGTATTATGACGTGAAGATTTGGGGTTCCACCCCAAACCCCGGCAGGGGTTTCACCCCTGCACCCTGACCAGGGCTATGCGCCCTGGACCCAACTTTTTTGATAATCCCACAGCATTAACCGACGAACTCCTCGTCGGAAACGACATCCTCCTCGGAGGGGACGGCATCCTCCCCGGCAGGCGTATCGCTGGGGGTCGGGGTTTCATCCGGGGAAAGCGGGGCGGTTTCCTGCACCACGCCATTGTTTTGGAAGGTGAGCACGGCGGTGTTGTTCTCCCGCGTGCAGGTGAGGGTATACGCGCCCAGCTGGCGTGTGTACAGGCCATCCTGCTGGCGCATACCCTCCACCACATCGGTCACCAGCGTATAGCGCTGCGCGGGTTCGGCGCTAACATCCATGGCCATCAGGAAGGCGTAGCTATGGTAGCCGGATATGGCGAAATCCGTATAGGTGCTGGAGCCGTACGCCATGCCCTGCGGTGCGGTCAGGCGGATTTCACAGGCTTCGATGATGCCTGCCTGATCCGTGGTGACGGTTACGCGGAGCACATCGCCGATGATCTCATAATACATACGGCCATCTGCTTGCTGGCTCTGGGTTTGGCTGAGCACCATCGGCAGCAAATGGCGGTTGTCGTTCTCATTGATAAAAGTAACGTTTTCCTTGTAATAGGCGTTGAACGTCTCGTAGCGCTGCCCTGTGAGCGCCAGCGCCGTGGCGGGCAAAAGCAGGATGAGCGCGAGCGCCAACGCAAGCAAACGTTGCATGAAAAACCTCCTTGCCGCAGGATGCGACGCGCATAGCATAGCATTTTCGCACCCTGTTTTCAAGCACGGAGGTTCGCATGGTTGTAACAATGGTTGCGCGGCACGTAGAGCGCCGTATCGCAAACGCGCGCTGCGCATTCCGGGGGTTTAGCGCAGTTCCTTTTCAATCAGCTTGGCCAGCGCGTACACATCTTTATCCAGCTCGCGCTGATCCGGCCCTTCAATCATCACACGCACGAGCGGCTCGGTACCGCTGGCGCGGATGACAATGCGGCCAATGTCCTTGTACTTGGCTTCCAGCTCATCGATTCGGGCTTTCACCTTGGCGTTCTTTTCGTAATCATACTTGCGGCTATCCGCTACATGCGCGCCAAAAAGGCTCTGGGGCATGGTCTGCATGACCGATGCCAGCCGGGATAGCGGCGTGTGGCTGCGAACCATGGCGGATATTACCTGCACAGCCGTCAGAATGCCATCGCCGGTGGTATTGTAGTCCAGCATGATCACATGGCCGCTTTGCTCGCCGCCCAGCGCGTGGCCATCCGCCAGCATTTTCTCCAGCACATAGCGATCGCCTACCTTGGTTTTTTCAAGATGGATGCCGCTTTTTTTCATGGCAAGTTCCAGCCCCATGTTGCTCATGACGGTGGCAACCAGCGTATTGGTGGGCAGAGCGCCGGTTTCCTTCATGTGTACGGCCAGCAGCGCCATCACCTGATCCCCGTTGATAATCTTGCCCCGCTCATCGCTGGCAATCAGGCGATCGGCATCGCCATCAAAGGCAAAGCCCACATCCGCGCCAAGTTCACGCACCAGCTCGCACAGGCGCTGGGGATGGGTGGAGCCGCAGTTATCGTTGATGTTGGTGCCGTCCGGCTCGTGGTAATAACAGCTCACATGCGCGCCCAACTCTTTGAACACCATGGGCGCGACCTCATAGCTGGCGCCCTGCGCGCAGTCCAGCACCACGTGCAGGCCATCCAGTCGCACATCGGTGCTTTCTTTGACAAAATCCACATAGCGGCGCGCGGCGTTGCGCTGGCGTACAGGGCGGCCTACACGCTCGCCGATGGGCATATCAAAATCCGCGGGAAGCCCGTTTTGCACGATCTCCTCGATTTTATCCTCCAGAGCATCGGGCAGCTTATAGCCGTTTTTGTCGAAAAATTTGATGCCGTTATATTCCACGGTGTTGTGGCTGGCGCTGATTACCGCGCCCGCGTCCGCCTCAAAGTAACGGGTCAGGTAGGCGATGGCGGGCGTGGGCATAACCTCCACCAGCACAGCGCGCGCCCCCACGCTGCAAATGCCCGCGACCAGCGCGCTTTCCAGCATTTCCCCGCTGATGCGGGTATCCCGCCCAACCAATATGGTAGGGCGCCGCACATCGCTGGCCAGCACAGCCGCGCTGGCCTGCCCCAGGCGATAAGCCAGTTCACAGGTAAGCTCCGTATTGGCGATGCCACGCACGCCATCGGTACCGAACAATCGAGCCATGATGCATCTCTCCCTTGGTGTGTTGGGCGACAGAACAGGGGTGGACGGCCGCCCGCAAAGGCGCAACCGCGCGCTAGCAAAGGCATTACGCGCGCAAGCACAACCCAAAGGGGCGGGCGCTGAGCGCAATGCCGCTTATGACAGGGATTTCAAAATCAAAAGATTATCCTCAGACAGTATAGCCCCAAATGGCGCGCTTGGCAAGCCAGCGGGTGCGCGGCGCGGGGCGCGAGGGCTTAGCGGGCAGGCTTTTTTGCCTGTACGGCTTCGATCATATTGAACACAGCCTGGGTGCCATCCTTAACGGGATAGGCTTCCATGGCGGCGTGAAGGGCATCCTGCTGGGCAAGCAGCGTGAAAATCGCCTGGGTGAGGGTTTCGGGGGTCATCTGTTCCTGGGGAAGCACATGGGCAAGCCCTTGGCGTGCATAGCTTTCGGCGTTTCTGATTTGATCCCCACGGCTCGCGCCCATGGGGTAGGGCACCAGCAGCATGGGCTTTGCCAGCGCCAGCAACTCGCTTAACGTATTGCTGCCCGCACGGGAGAGCACGAAATCCGCGGCGGCGAGCGCATCGGCCATTTCATCGCCCAGAAACTCTACTTGGCGATAGCCGGCAAGGGTATCCAGCTCCGGCGCGAGATTACCCTTGCCGCACAGGTGCAGCACATCCATCCGGGGAAGCAGCGCAGGCAGGCAGGCGCGCAGGCAGGCGTTAACGCGCTGCGCGCCCAAACTGCCGCCGGTCATCAGCAGCACGGGTTTATCTCCGGCGAAGCCCGCCATGGCAAGCCCTTTGGCGCGGTTGCCTTCAAAAAGCTGGGGGCGAAGCGGCGTGCCTGTCATCACGGCCTTTTTGCCGAGAACATCCGCGCATTCCTGAAAGGTGGTGGCGACCTGATCTACAAACACAGCGCTGATGCGGTTGGCAAGGCCGGGGGTGATATCGCTTTCATGGCATACCGTGGGCACGCGCGCAAGCCACGCGCCCACCACCACCGGAACGCTCACAAAACCGCCCTTGGAGAAGCACACATCCGGCTTGAGCTTTTGCATCAGCCGTACGGATGTAAACGCGCCATGCAGCACGCGAAAGGGATCGGTGAAGTTTTGAAGGCTGAAGTAGCGGCGCAGTTTGCCGCTTTTGACCACATGATAGGTGATGTTTGGGATGCGGCTGATGAGCTCATGCTCGATGCCGTTTTGGGTGCCGATGTAGTGAATCTCATACCCTGCCGCGTGCAGGCGCGGGATCAAGCTCATGTGCGGGGTCACGTGACCCGCAGTGCCCCCGCCTGTGAGTACGATGCGTTTCATGGGGTAACGCGCTCCTTTACTGCCAAGGAAGAACCCTGACCAACGCATGCGAAAAGCAGCTTTGAGCGCAGAGCGGCCGCCTGGCTGTCGCGCGCGATGGCAGGGTTTTTCGAATTTTCTCCTGATTAGTATACACGAAACGGCGCTTTTTGACCATGGCAGGAAAAATACGTGCCGCTGTACTTCACGCTGTACTTTCGCCGCACCTTTGCTTGTCAACCAATCCTCCGCGCGGTATACTGGCAGAGATATGGATATCCGGGGAGGAAAACGCCCATGAAATATGTACTGGTCATTGGCGATGGCATGGCGGATACCCGCTTGCCTGAGCTGGAGGGAAAGACGCCGCTGGAAAGCCTTACACTGCAAGCATTTGACAGCGTAGCAGGCTGCCAGCTGGGGCGCGTGCAAACCGTGCCGGAAGGCCTTGCGCCCGGCAGTGATACGGCCATCCTGAGCATTTTCGGCAACGACCCGCGCGTGTGCTACACAGGGCGCAGCGTGCTGGAGGCGGCGGGCATGGGCGTGGCGCTGCCCGAAGGCAGCCTGAGCCTGCGGGTAAACCTGTGCGCCGTACGGCCGGAGGGGAGCGGCCTTGCCATCCATAGCCACAACGGCGGCAACATCCATGGGGAGGAAGCGCTCACGCTGATGCGCGACCTTACGGAGGATGCGGCGTTTAGCCGCGCCATGGCGGCGGCGGGGCTGCACATCCACATGACGGATACGTTCCGCCACATCGGGGTAATGCAAAGCGATGCACGCGACCTTGCCGCCGTACAGCTGACCGAGCCGCACAATGTACTGGGGCAGGTTATTGATGCGCATTTGCCGCAGATGCTTCGGGAAACCGACGATGCGGCCGCCCGAAAGCTTGCGGCGGATATTCGCGCGTTAATGCTGCACAGCTATGAGGTGCTGCAAAACCACCCCGTGAACCAGTGCCGCATGGCAGCGGGCAAACTGCCCGCCAACATGATCTGGCCCTGGGGCGCGGCTACGGCTATGAAGCTGGAAAACTTTGCGCACAAATACCGCAAACGCGGCACGGTGGTCAGCGCGGTGCCGCTGGTGTGGGGCATCGCCGCGCTGGGCGGCTTGAAGACCCCCCACGTGGAAGGCGCGAACGGCGATTTGGATACGAATTACGAAGGAAAGGTCGCCTGCGCGCTGGCGGCGCTTTTGCAAGACGGGGATGATTTTGCCGCCGTCCATGTGGAAGCGCCCGATGAAATGGCGCATGCTGGGGATTTGGAAAAGAAATGCGAAGCCATCCGGCGGGTGAACGACCGCGTGGTTGCGCCGCTGCTGAAAACGCTTAGCCAAAGCGGGGAAGATTTCCGCCTGCTGCTGCTGAGCGACCACCCCACCTTGATGACGACCCGCACGCATGATGGTGCGCCCGTGCCTTACGCCATCTATGACAGCCGTACCGTGGCGCAAGCCGAAGCGGCGGGGCAGCCCGCCCCCGCCCGCAAGTACAGCGAGGGAGAGGCGGAGGGAACGCCGCTGCTTTCGGATGGCAGCAAGTTAATGGCGCTGCTTTTTGAACAGCCCTAAACTGGCATATGCAAAGCGTTAGGCCGCGCGAGCCCCACCCGCGCAGCCGTGAGCGGTGCGGCGCTGCGCCTTGCCACAGGCGGATCTTTCCTGTATAATTCCTCTGGGTATTTGCGCAATGAAGCGGCACACATCGGCATTTGCAAAGCGCGCCGCTAGGGGAAACGGCTTTGCCGCGGCGCTGCGATTTCTGTGGTGGTTACCGCGCAAATGTACGGCGCGGGGCATTGGCAGCCATGCGGCGTTGATGCTTCCCTTACCCAGGTTTTGCCTTAGGAGGACGCCCGAAATGACCAAGTTACGTCGTTTCATCTGGTATCTGGCGAGCAGGCTTCTGCTCGTAATCGTGCTGCTGGGTCTGTTTACGGTTACGTTCTATTTTGCGATGAACGCCACCAATGTGTATATTGTACTCAAGGACGGCATGGCCAAGCGCGCGCAGGTAATCATGATGGACGAAAAAGCCACGGAGCTTAACAAGTTTTTTCAGAGCAGCTATTTGCAGCGCGATGAGAACCTGCTGCTGGCGCTGGATGATAAAAGCCCCTATCAATACTACACGATACGCGGCATCGACCATCGGCTGGAGCTTACGTGGATGTGGTGCTGGCCGTGGGAGAGCACCGCGCGCGCGGAGTTTGTGGAGCGGATACCCCGCATCGACGGGCGCGTGAACCGCACCTATACGGACGCGGCAAAACAGCTGTATGGGGAGAACTACGAAACCCCCCCGAAATGGCAGGCAGGGCGGTATTCTGTAACGCTTGTCAAGGAAAACAATCAATGGCACATCAAGGGCATCACCCTGCGGGAAGCACTGGCGGAATGACGTAACGCAGGCATTGCGGGGGTTTCAGCTTGCCCAAAACCCCCGGTAGGTTTCTACCATTGCTCGCCTTATAGCCCTGCGGGTTGTTTGCTCGCTTTGGCTATGTTTTGTACCGTGCGGATCCGGGGTTCATCCTTGCACCCAGACCAGGCCTGGCAGCCTTGAAACCAACGGTTTCGACAGCCAGAAACCCCCGCGCCGCCACCCAGGCGGCGGTTGCGTGGGTTTTGTTATTGTATGCTAAAGAATAAATATGCTGTTGCAGCGGTCAAGCCTGCGTGCGGTTGAGGGAATCCACCAGCGGGCAAAGCGCTTCCAGGTTTGGCAGCGTATGATCCACAAAGGGCGCAAAGCGCTCGTCATAGGGGAGCATATCGGGGATCATCACACAACGCGCGCCGGAGGCGCGGATGGATTGCACGCCGTAGTAGCTGTCCTCAACGCCGATGCACGCTTCCGGCGCAAACCCCACCGCTTTGGCAGCCGCAAGGTAGATATCCGGCGCTGGTTTGCCGCGAGGCACTTCGCCACCGCATACCGTTGCGTCAAAATAACCGGCCACCGCGGGCATTTTTTCAAAATAGGCTGTTACCAGCGGACGAACCGTGCTGGTGGCGAGCGCCAGTTTGAGCCCCCGCGCCTTGAGCCCCGCCAGACAGGTAAGCAGCCCGGGCTTGAAGGGCAGGGTGTGCTCGCGGTTGTATTCCAGAAAACTGGCGCGGAAACGCTCCATGAATGTTTCGTAAGGGAAGGATTTGCCCAGCGCGCGTTGGTAGATGTGTTTGCATTCGGCATTGGGTACGCCAAGGGTGGTCAGGTAAAAGGTGCGATCGGCCTTGTAGCCAAGCGCGGCGGTATGCCGCAGCATGATCTGGCAGCCGAGGTTTTCGGTATCAAAGAGCACGCCGTCCATGTCAAAGAGTACTGCGCGGATCAATGGGCTGAACCTCCTTGTGTGTTGTGGGTGCAGGGGCGGAGCCGTGTGCAGCTTGGGCGGCATTGTGTGCGCCTCGCTTTTGCCTCGGATGGGTGTTTTCGCGAGGTTTACGCGTTGCCCCATTCGACGATGCTGACCGTGACAGCCTCAAGGCGTTTGCATCCGCGTTACGCCTGTGGCGATATGCCACGAGGGAGCACGGGGGTTGCCTGCCGCATCGCCGCCGGAGCGTTGCCGCACGGCGCTGCGGCGGTGAACCGCTGCCGCTCAAAACCCATAGGGTTGGGCGGTTTCGTGGCAACAGAGGGTTGCGAGGATTTCCTGACCGCAGCCGGTATGCTTATGCATCCAGCGCGGCCTTGAGCCCGTCTACCGCGGCGCTCACGATGCCGCCCGCATAGCCCGCGCCTTCGCCCAGCGGATAGAGCCCCGGGAGGGCACTCTGCCGCCGCGCATCCCGCAGGAGCCGCACAGGCGAAGAAGAGCGCGTCTCCGGCGCGGTAAGCAGCGCGTCGCCATCGTCAAAACCGCGCAGGCGCTTGCCCAGCGCGGGCAGTGCGATGCGAAGGTTCTCCGCAACAAAGGGGGGCAGGCAGGCGGCCACATCCGCGGGGGCAACCCCCGGGCGGTAGCTGGGCTGTATGCCATGAAAGCCGGTGGAGGGTTTGCCTGCCAGAAAATCCGCCACGCGCTGGCAGGGCGCCCTGTATTCCCTGCCGCCCAGCGCAAACGCAGCGCGCTCAATCTGCCGCTGCAAGGCAATGCCCGCCAGCGGATCATCCGAGGGGTAATCCGCGGGGGTTACGCCTACCAGCAGCGCCGCGTTTGCGTTTACCGCCGCGCGGGCATGCAGGCTCATGCCGTTGATGTTCAGCAACCCCGCCTCGCTGCTGGCGTTCATCACCTGCCCGCCCGGGCACATGCAAAAGGTGTATGCGCCGCGCCCATCCGGGGTGGGGGCGTTGAGTTTGTATTCCGCGGGAGGCAGGCCGTCCACCCCCGCCATGGCGCCGTACTGCGCGCGGTCAATCATCGCCTGCGGATGTTCCACCCGAACGCCCAGCGCGAAGGGCTTGGCCTGCATAGGCACCCCCATGGCGTGCAGCCAGGCATAGGTGTCCCGCGCGCTGTGGCCGATGGCCAGATAAACCGCGTCGGTGGCGATCATAAAGGGCGTTTGGCTTTGCCCCGCGCGCACGCGAACGCCGGAAACGTGCCCGCCATCCGTTACAAGCCCGATGGCCGTGTGAGAAAAGCAAAGCTCTCCGCCCAGCGCGGTAAGTTTTGCCCGCATGGCTTTGAGCACGCCGCGCAGCAGATCGCTCCCAATGTGGGGTTTGGCGGAGATGGCCACATCCTCCGGCGCGCCGCAGGTAACCAGCGTTTGCAGCACCGTGCGGATGAGCGGATCCCCCAGCCCGCAGGTGAGTTTACCATCGCTGAACGCCCCCGCCCCACCCTCGCCAAAGAGTACGTTGCTTTGCGGATTCAGCTCGCCTTGCGTTTCCATGGCGGCTACATCGGCCGCGCGCTGTTCCACGGGCTTACCGCGTTCCAGCACCAGCGGTTTTGCCCCGCGCACCGCCAAAGCCAGCGCACAGAACAAGCCCGCTGGGCCCGCCCCCACCACCACAGGGCGCGGGCGGCCTTGGCCGTAGGGCGTAACGGGCAGCGAAAACACATCGCGTTGCTCAGCATCGCGCGGGGTAAGCAACGCGGCCTGGTTGGGCTTGAAGCGCGCAAGCAGCGCGGTTTCTTTCGCCGGGTTTGCAAGGGTAACATCCAGCGTAAGGGTAAAGTGAATATCGCCCTTGTCCCGCGCGTCCACGCTGCGTTTGCTCACCTGCGCGTGGAGCACGTCCTTTGCGGGCACATGAAGGCGCTCCGCGGCCAGGCGGCGGCAGAGGGACGCATCAAGGTTTTTCGCGTCGGCCAGCGAAAGAGGTATCTGGTGCAGGCGAAGCATGAACAGCCTCCGGTCTTTGGTGCTTTATGAAAGCGGCTTATTCGCGCCGCTACGCCAATCCTACCATATTTGTCACATGCCCGCAAGGCGCGAAAAATCAGCAAAAACGGTGCTTTTGCATTGACAGCCTAATCCACGAATGATAGACTGACAAATGGGGAGAGCCGTTATTGAGCCCCAATCGGCAGATGAACGGACGCACTTGCCATAAGGATGGTTCCCTTTGCCTGAACGGGAGGAACCGTATGATGCATTTTTGGGATGAAGAAAGCGGCGCGGTTCAGCTTACAGAACATGCGCGCCTTTATGCACATATGCCGCGAAGCGCGGTGCTTGCCGCGCGACGCACGCTGATGGGTGAAACACCCCTACCAAAGGGCGCTGATGGCGACCTGCTTTTGCCCCTGCCCGCTTTTATGGTGGAGGGCGGCAAACTGGCCTGTGTGTGCGTGATGCATGGCGATCAACTCCACGCGGTGGAGTTTCAGGTGGTGAGCGTAGGGCAGCGCAGGCGCGGCAATGCCGAACAACAGCGGGCGCTGCTGTTTCAATGCCTGCGCGCGGCGGATCCCGCGCCGGATAGCAAGCGCGGCGTGTTGCTGCGCTGCCCGTTCGGTACGGCGCTGGTCGCTACCGATCCCCGCAGCGGCGAAGCGACGCTGCGGCTTACCTATCGATAACAAAACCAAACGCGGCGCGCTTTTGCGCTAAGGAGGTACACCCGATGCAGGGCACGCTCACGCCCATCATGCGTGATTTTCTGATTCGTTTTCAGCAAACCGCCATCAAGGAAACAGGGCGCAGGCCGCTCACCTTTGCGCGCACCCCCATGGATGAAAAGCTGGTGATGCCAGGCTGCCAGCGCCCCGGGCATGTGTTTTGGCAGCCCATCGCCTGGAAGGACGGCAATGTGCCCCTGGGCGAGAACGCGGGGCTGTTTCACCAAAGCATTATCGATTATGTGTCCATGTGCCAGATGCTGGAGATTCGTTTTCGCCTGCCGGTTGCGCCGATGAACAGCCCGCTCAGCTTTTTGTATGGCCGCATTTTTGAAACCTACAAGAATACCGAGTCCGCACCGCCATCATTCGCGTTTGACGAAGCGGTGCTGTACCATCGGGAGAACCCCGCCCTGCCGCTGAGCTACACGCTGGCCGCAACATGCGATGCGGGGCCGCCGCTTTTGGTAATGCTGCGTGCCGAGGATGGACAAATGTTTATCCAACGCACGGATCGGGAGGCGGAACCCGTTTATTGTAAAGTAACCATTGATCGGCTTTTGCCCAAGCTCCAGTTCGTATACGATTTTTAAGCCGCCGCCCTCGCACCGGCACGGTTGCGTTTTGCGAAAGGAGGCGCCCATGGATAAAAACGCGTGCGGCATTATCAGCTACGCGGGCCTAAACAAGGCGGAGCTCATCGCTGCCGCCAAAGCGGCCTTCGCGCAGGCACAGCCCCCGGTTCCTCAGCGTTTTGACGCTTTTTTGCCGTTGTTTCCTGTGGAACTGATTATCAATATGGCCTACATCGGCGATGGCGAAACGCGCGGCGCCAAAGTGGCGCCCAGCGGTTTCAGCATTGATCCCACCGAGTACCATCAAAAACTGTATACACTGCTGCCCGCGCTCTACACGGGGGATAACTACAGCCGCAATTTCGATTATGAAGGGCACTTTGTGGGGCGCGGCGTATTTGCCGTGGACACGGCGTGGGTGGATCACTTTCCGCAGTATCAGCCGTTTTTTGGGGAGAAGCTGACGATATACCTGATTGGCGGGGGTTCGCAGGCGGTGGCGGTGCCCCAGAGCGTGTATCCGCGCGGCGGCGGCGTGCTTACGCGGCAGGAGCAGATGATGCATGTGACCCAGCGGGTGGCGCTGTTTATGCAGTACGTCAAGGCGCGTATATCCGCCGGGGATACTTATGAAGCGGAGCTGTTTGCCGCCGATTACCTCCGCGCCGCCAAAACACCGCCGTTTGTATTGACACAGAAGGAAATCGGGCGGATTTTGCAGGATATGGCCATCGTCAAAGGATTGCAAAACGAGAACGCTGCCGGCGGACTGTATACGGATAACGCCCGCGCAGCCAGGCGTGTGTTTCAATACATGCCCATGCGCTATGCCTGTGATCTGTTCACGCAGGAAGCGGTGGACAAGCACACTGCGCGCCTTGCGCAGCTGTATGATCCTGAAATGGATTTTGTGAGCGACCTGTGGATACCCTGGCAGGATTTAAGCGCATATATCAATAAAACCACCATGACTTTGGATGTGGGCGCGCTGTGCCAAGGGTACCAGATTGCGCCCCGCTACGATGCGGAAACCTTTGGCGGCCGCTACCCAAGCGCGGTTCGCGTTGCTGTGGTGCGGGATCGGGAGCGCATGCTGATGACAGGCGAGGTGATCAACAACCCCGCCTATGGCGATGGCATGGGACCCAAAGGGCTTATTGGCAAACAGGTATACCTGGCCGATAGCCGCGAGATGATCCGGCAGCGCAAACTGGTATTGGAAGAGACGAAGCTCACCACCCAGAACACCACCCTTCCGCCTGCCGCGTACCGCAAGGCGCTGGCGCTGGCCATCCTGCAAGAGCACAAGGGCAGGCTGGTGGACGCGATGTACCGCAGAGAGACGGCGCTTTCGCAAATGATGCCGGATTCATCGGTGTACCACAAGGCAAGCCAGCTGCTGGGTGACCGCGTTGACAGGCTCAGCGAGATTGTTACCCGTGAGAGCAGGCAAAGCGGCCGCGGCCAAATGAGCGGCTATGACGCGGACATCGATTATCTGCGGCGCATGCAAAAGGAACGTGAGGCCGCGCCCACGGGGGATGAGCCGGAGACGGGCAAACCCATTGCCTTTGCCAGGGATGCGCAGCGGGAACAGAGCATCGAAAGCGGTTATGCCATGCGCGCAAGCCTGATACGCCTGCCGTATGCGCAGGCGGCGCTGCCCGAACCGCCCGAGCCGGATGAGCCGCAAAGCATCGAGCCGGAGCGTGAGCCGGAGGACGCTGCCGCCGCCGAAGGATTGGAAGCCGAGGTTTCCACGGCAGACGGAGCCGCGCCGGATATGGATGCGAAAGATACCCCGGATGAGCCGAACGCAGCAACCCAAGCCGCCGCGCCGGAGACAACGCCGCAAACTGTGGCGCCTGTTGATACCGTATTGAGAGAGACGCCCGAGGCCGGCGACGAAACACCGGAAGGCCACCAAGCCGCTGGCGTGGATGCCGCACTGCCCGAAGCCGGGCAATCCGCTGGCGCGATACACGCTGCCGAGCCTTCGACCGCCGCGCAAGCCGCAGGCGTGGATGCCGGAACATCCGAAGCCGGGCAATCCGCTGGTGTGATATATGCTACCGAGCCATCGACTGCCACGCAAGCCGTAGGCGTGGATGCTGGAACATCCGAAGCCGGACAATCCGCTGGCGCGATACACACTGCCGCGTCATCGACCGCCGCGCAAGCCGCAGGCGTGGATGCTGGAACATCCGAAGCCGGGCAATCCGCTGGCGCGATACACGCTACCGAGCCTTCGACCGCCGCGCAAGCCGCAAACGTGGATGCCGCAATGCCCGAAGCTGGGCAATCCGCTGGCGCGATACACGCTGCCGAGCCTTCGACCACTGCGCAAGCCGCAGGCGTGGATGCTGGAACATCCGAAGCCGGGCAATCCGCTGGCGCGATACACGCTGCCGAGCCTTCGACCGCCGCGCAAGCTGCTGGCGTGGATGCTGGAACATCCGAAGCCGGGCAATCCGCTGGCGCGATACATGCTGCCGAGCCTTCGACCGCCGCGCAAGCCGCAGGCGTGGAAGGGGACGGGCAAACGACCGCCGCAGAGGAACCCCGGCAGGAACCTGCAACGCGACGCGGCAAGCGCGTGAGCCTGCGAGAGTTGAGCGGGCGCATCGGCGCGGACAAACAGCAGGGCGGCACCGAGGGGCAGGAGCCACGTACGCCGCCGGAGGGGAGCGGGGAAATCCCGCCTGAGGAGCCATCGCCCGAAGAGCCCCCCAAACCCAAGCTTGCCTACATCCTGCGCAGAGGCAGCGAAGGCGCGGCGACCAAATCCTATAACCGCATGACAGAAATGCTGAACAAACACAAAAAATAAGGCGGCCGTACGCGCCGCGACACCATACAGGCAACACCATGGCGATTGGCTCCCCATCTGCGCGCTTTGCGTGTCGCGACGCGGCAAACAAAGCAGGGCATGGGCGGGCTTGCCCACGATGACGCTTGAGGGCGGCGCTGGAAGGAGAAACCATGCACCACCGTACCATACTCAAGGGATTGCAGATCACCAAAGACATCCCTTACCGCGACCCGGACGCGTTCATTTCCCTGGTGGGGGTGGATGGCAACGGGAAAAAAGCCTTTATGCCCATCGGGGATGCGTTGCTCAGCCGCCATATCCTGCTGCTGGGCAGCCCCGGCACGGGCAAGAGCAATATGATGCACCACCTGATGCGCAACCTGCGTGTAAACCTGACCGATGCCGATGTGCTGCTGGTATTTGATCCCACGGGGGAATACTGCGCGCAGCTATGCCAGACGGGGGATGTGGTGTTTGCGGACGATCAGCGCGCTTCGGATGGCAACGGGGAGGCGCAGTGGAACCTGTTTTATGAGCTGCTGGATGAAACACGTGTCCTGGAGGATGCCTCCGCGCTGTGTGATATTCTGTTTGAGGATCGCATCCAAAACGCGCCGGATGCTTACAGCGCATCGGCCGCGCGTGACCTGATGCTCTCGCTGATTGTGTACCTTGTGCGGCAAAACGATCCCTCCCTATGCAACAATGAGACGCTGCGCGGGTTGATCGACGGCTTTGATGTGGAAAGCATGCAGACCATACTGGAAAGCCTGCCGGAGCTGCGGGGGCTGAGCGCATACCTGCAGGAGCCGCAAAGCCGGCAGGCGCTTGGGGTAATCGGCGCGTTGCAACAGGCCGCGCGGGAGTTGCTGCAAGGGCGCTTTGGCGCGGCGGGCGCGCTGGGCATACGCCAGACGGTGCGCCGCAAGGGCGGCAAGGTTGTGTTTGTGAATTACGACGCGCAACGCGGCCACGCCACAGGGCCTGTGTTTGCGACCCTTTTGGATATGGCGTTGCAGGAGGTGCTCTCCCGCAGCGAAAACGAGGGCAATGTATACCTGTTGCTGGATAATGTGTGCGCATTGCCAAAGCTCACCCATCTGGAGGACGCGCTGCTTTTCGGGCGAGCCAAAGGGCTGCGGGTGATGATGGCAGTATCCGGCGTTACCCGGCTATCCGAGCGCTATGGGGAGCTGGGCGCCAAGACCATTCTGGACGCGTTTGGAACGGTGGTGAGCTTTCGCCTGCATGAGCGCGCGGGGCGGGCGTTCGTGAAAAACCTGTACGGCAGGCATCGCGTGGTGGAGAGCTTTACAAGCTCTGTGCAGGTGCGCGGGGTGATCGAACAGGTGATGGATCAGTACATCATTGAGGATGAAGACCTGACAGCGCTGCAAACGGGGGATAGCCTGGTTGCGACGATGCATTACCCGCCGTTTTATTTTCGCTTGAAACCCTATGGCGGCTAAGGAAACGGCTTTGTACACGAGGGATGATATCCCCGACACACATAAGGAGGAAACACATATGAAACTAACTCCCCAGGATATCGCATCCATGCTTGACCACAGCACGCTGCAGCCATTCCTGACCCAGGAGGATATCCGCAAAGGGTGCGAAGTGGCGCTTGCTTACAAAACAGCCAGCGTTTGCGCCCGCCCGGCGGATATGAAACTGGTGGCAGCGCTACTTGCCGGAAGCGGCGTGAAGGTATGCACGGTGATTGGCTTTCCCCATGGCAACCACCTGCCCGCCATCAAGCTGCAAGAGGCCAAAGCCGCGCTGGAAGACGGCTGCCAGGAGCTGGATATGGTAATCAATATCGGCCGCCTGCTGGCAGGCGAGGATGCCTATGTGCAGGAGGAGATCAAGGCCATCTGCGACCTTGCGCACAGCCGCAATGCCAAAGTGAAGGTGATTATCGAAACCTGCTACCTGGACGATGCGCAGAAGGTGCGCGTATGCCAGCTGGCCGCCGCTGCCGGTGCGGATTGGGTCAAGACCAGCACAGGCTACGGTTCCGGCGGCTGCACGGTGGCAGATGTGAAGCTGATGCGCGCCAGCGTGCCCGCCGCCTGTCAGGTGAAGGGCAGCGGCGGCATCCGGGATTTGGACATGGTGCTGGCGGTTCGCGCGGCGGGCGCCACGCGCTGCGGCGTATCCGCCACGGAAAAAATTATGGCGGAAGCACAAAAGCGTTATGCGGAAGGAACCCTCGCGGAGCTTGAAGCGGGCGCGGAGGATGTGGAGCTGGGCGGCGGCTACTGATGGATGGCTTGCCTGCCCAAATCGCAAACCCGCGCAGGCGGATAAACTGCTCGCAGGGCGATGCAGCAAGCGAGGATTGAGCAGGGCAAGGGCTTATCAGCATCAAAGGCAGGGCAGGGGAACCGAACGTTCCGCCTGCCCTGCCTTTTGCCTGCGCCGCCGCGTGCCGTTACACGGATACGACCCGGTTACGCCCCATCTTTTTGGCGTTGTACATGGCATCATCCGCCAGGTTGATAAACTGCTGGATATCGCTGATGTCCTTATTGGGGTAAGTGGCTGTGCCAAGGCTAACGGTCACTTTGATTTCCTGATCGTTATGTTTAAGCACCGAATCCCCAATCATGATGCGGATGCGCTCGGCAATGAGGTTGGCATCATGCTGGTTTGCGCCGGGCAGCACGCACAGGAACTCCTCGCCGCCGTAGCGTATCAGCAGATCGCCTTCCCGAATCGCCCCCAGAATGGTTTTGGTGATGGAAACGATGATTTTATCCCCCACGATGTGCCCATAGGTGTCATTGACCACCTTGAAATGATCGATGTCCAGCATGATCAGCGAGAGCGATGCGGCCGAGCGGATCGACCGGCTGAACTCTTCCTGAATGCGGTTGTAGCCAAACCTGCGGTTGTAGATGCCCGTGAGCGAATCCAGCGCGGCCAGCCGCTGCATCTGCTGATGGGTGATGGCATTGTAAAACGCCATGGACAGGATGGGCGCGCAGGTGGTGAGCATATCCAGCGTTTTGCTGGAGAAAGGAGCGATGCTTGCCAGTATGATTACGCCCAGCAGCACCTGCTTGTAGATAACCGGCTCGATGATCAGCGCCTGCGGGCGGTAATCCGCAATCAGCCCGTCCATGATTACATCCTGCGGGAATGCAACGAGGTAGCGCTCCTGCGTTTGCATCACATGCAAAACAAGCGCGTTGGTTTCCAGCGCTTTTTCGTTTTTCAGGGCAAGCACCGCCTGCGTGGTAAACTCGCCGCTGTTTTCAATCAATATCGCGCCGCCGCTTGCCTTGGCGTTGGCAATCAAGCTTTCCAAAGTGTTCTGCGCCAGCGCGTCCAGCTCCAAATGGCTTGTGAGCATTTCGGAAAACTGCTGTAAGTTGCTCCGCGCGCCCAGCACCTCCGAAAGCGTGGTAATCAGTCGGTTGAAGGACTCCGCGCTCTCGCCCAGTTCATCTTCAGAATCCACGGGGATATGGCAGGTTTCAGGGGTACACGTTGTGCACCCCGTTTCACAACCCATGGCGGCAAGAATTTCTTCAACATGCTTCATTTTATGGGATAGATGCTTGATGCGCGTGCCCACGGTTTTGCGTGCCAGCCCAATGTTCATGGCGGCCAGCAGCATGCCCGCGCCGATGCACGCAATAAAAAACAGCGGCTGAAAAGCAATGCTTGCCGGTACGTTGAAAAGCGCCACAAAGAAGGGAAATACCACACCCACAGCAACCCCAAGCAAGAGCATAAAGATGGCCAGATCGTTGAATACCTTCTTGGTGATTCGCATAATGATACCTCGGTTTCATGCTGATTGCCCGCGCCAGCGCCGCGCGGCTGAACAAGCGATGCCCAAAGCGCGCAAAAAGGTTATGTTTGCAAAACTATGATTATTGTAACGGTAATCTGATAATTGTCAATAGCCGTCAGGTAAAAAACCGTACAGGGCGCAAGCTTTGCTTTGCGGCCGCACCACTTGGTGAATCCACATTTGTTGCGTGCAAATCAAAATAGGTGTTGACATTCCCACCGGATATTACTATAATATGAACGTTGCATTTTGCGATCGTGGCGGAATTGGCATACGCGCACGTTTGAGGGGCGTGTTCTTAACCGAGTACGGGTTCAAGTCCCGTCGATCGCACCAGTTGAAACCGTTGTGTAGAAATAGATACACAGCGGTTTTTCACTTTTGTACCGCACTTTATACCGTATTTAACGTATATAGAAATATAGGATGCTCAGTAATGCCCTTTGCGTCAAGTCCAAGATGTGGGAGATTGTGTTTTAATTAGCCCGTATGTTGTAGTGGAAATCCAGCATTTATGATGGTATGATATGGAAAAACACGGAGGATTCAATTATGGCAAAGAAGAAGGGAATACCAGGACTTTCTTTCTCGCTCAATCGTGCGCTTGGCGTAACGGCAGCAAAACAGAAACTTGCAAGAACGATTGGTATACCAACGACAAAGCAGGGCAGAGATGCGAAGTTGGGCAGGGATATAATAGGGCTGTTGACAGGCAAGAAGAAATGAACCCCTGTTGGCTTCAGTTGATTGTAAAGGAGCCTCGAAACCCAAGGGGTGAAATAGCTGTCCACACGCGGGAATGAAGCCGCCAAGGCTGATTTCCATTTGTGCTGGCGCATCGGCGTGCAGAGAGATGGCGAGACAAGTCCATTTATTGCGTCACCAAATGCCGCAAGGGAGAAAAATGAATGAGAAGCTATAACGTTAAC
>LVAQ01000009.1 GCA_001604105.1 Clostridiales bacterium Firm_11 | reverse complement strand
CAGTAGCACCGACCGACAAGCCTGTCCTCCGTCGCGCGACCCGCCATACCTCCCCTTGGGTTATTCAGGCGACAGGGGTGGAAACACAAGTGGTGGTGGCTTGGATGCAAAGTGGTTTGTAAGCAAGGCTGCTTTTTGTTGAGAAGCATGCCGTGCCTTTCCTTGGTAAAGTGCATAGTATAAAGGATTCCCCTGTTCGTATGAACAAAGCCACAACCGTAATCACATCATAACACCATCGTAGCTATTCCCATAAAGCAGCGAAGCACCCGTTACCATTATGATTGCCGCCACAAATGAATAACGAAACAACAAAGGTAGCAAATTCTCCCCTGTCGCCAGAGTACAGCAAGGCGGGTGGTGCGAGGGGTCGCTCGCAGGCGGACAGGCTTGTCGGTCGGCGCCGCAGCGCCGGACGACTTTCCTGTACGTCAAGGGCGACTCCTCGCACCCTGCCCGCCGCCATCGAAGGCGACACCCGAAGGTTGCAAGGGCGAGCGGAAAGCCCTTGCCCGCCCCGCAGGGCGGAACCCTGCACCCCAAGCGGCTGTGCGCCGCCCCGCACACAAGCTCCCTGCAAGGGCGAAAGGGGTGCAGGGGCAAAAGCCCTTGCTCGCGCCCGCAGGCGCGAAACCCCTACCCAAGCGGCTGTGCGCCGCCCCGCACAAAAAAGCCGCCTCCCGGCAGCCTAAAGGGGTATCAAAAAAGGGGGGAATCTCCCCCCCCTTTTTCTCATTTCATGTTATGCTCAGCCCAGCTCGGAGAAGAACTTGATGGTGCGCACCATCTGGCTGGTGTAGCTGTTTTCGTTGTCGTACCAGGCAACCACCTGCACTTGGTAGGTATCCTCGTCGATCTTGGTCACCAGCGTCTGGGTGCCGTCAAACAGCGAGCCAAAACTCATGCCGATCACATCGGAGGAGACAAGCTGCTCTTCGGTATAGCCATAGCTCGCCGAAGCGGCGGCCTTCATGGCGGCGTTGATGGAATCCTTGCTTACATCCTTGCCCTTGACAACCGCTACCAAAATGGTGGTGGAGCCAGTGGTCACCGGCACGCGCTGCGCAGAGCCGACCAGCTTGCCATTGAGCTCGGGGATTACCAAGCCGATCGCCTTGGCGGCGCCGGTGGAGTTGGGCACGATGTTGGCGGCGCCAGCACGGGCACGGCGCAAATCGCCATTCCTGTGGGGGCCATCCAGGATCATCTGATCGCCGGTGTAGGCATGCACCGTGGTCATGATGCCGCTGACGATGGGGTAGGTGTTGTTCAGCGTGTTGGCCATGGGCGCAAGGCAGTTGGTGGTGCAGCTTGCGGCGGAGATGATCTTATCTTCCTTGGTGAGGGTATTTTCATTGACCGAGAATACAACGGTTTTCAGGTCATTGCCAGCAGGCGCGGAGATGACAACCTTCTTGGCGCCGGCGTCGATGTGCGCCTGGCTCTTGTCCTTGCTGGTGTAAAAGCCGGTGCACTCCAGCACTACGTCCACGTCCAGCTTGCCCCAGGGGCAGTTCTTGGCGTCTTTTTCGGCGTAGATTTTGATCTCGGTGCCATCGACGATGATGCTGTTCTCAGTGGCTGTTACAGTGTGCTTGTTCTCCCCGAACCGTCCGGCAAAAGGACCCTGCGCCGTGTCATACTTGAGCAGGTGCGCCAGCATGGCGGGGCTGGTAAGATCGTTGATGGCGACAACTTCGTAGCCCTGAGCGCCAAACATTTGACGGAAAGCAAGACGCCCGATGCGTCCGAAACCGTTAATCGCAACTTTGACCATTTTGGTATCTCCTCCTGATAAATCATCTTCAATATTTTTGACCCTATCCATTGTACTCAAAACCCTTTTGCATTGCAAGTGCCGCAGTGACTTTTTCGCATATTTTGTTAATAAAATAACAAAATGCGTTGTTTACTTGAGCGCTTCCGGGTTCAGGCAATGGAGATCGGCAGGCACAAACAGCCCGTCTTTGCGGATCAATTCCCCATCCAGCCAGATTTCGCCGCCGCCGTACTCCGGCCGCTGGATGCAAACCAAATCCCAATGCAAATCGCTCTTGTTGCCATTATCACACTCGTCATAGCAATGCCCGGGCGTAAAATGAAAGCTTCCCGCGATTTTCTCGTCAAAGAGGGTATCAAGCATCGGCTCGGTGATGTAGGGATTCACCCCGAAAGCAAACTCGCCCACATAGCGCGCGCCCTCATCTGTATTAAAAATTGTGTTCAGGCGCGCGGCGTCGCTGCCGTCCACTTCGGTGATTCGCCCGTCCCGGAACGTCAGGCGGATATGATCAAACTGTGTGCCCATATGCAGGCTGGGGGTGTTGTAGGTGATTACGCCGTTCACACTGTCCCGCACCGGGGCGGTAAACACTTCTCCATCCGGAATGTTGATGCGGCCATCGCATTTGATGGCCGGAAGCCCCTTGATGGAGAACGTCAGATCCGTTCCTTTGCCCAGGATGTGCACTTTATCCGCCGCGTTCAGGCGCGTTACCAGCGCGTCCATGGCGCGGCTCATTTTGGCGTAATCCAGCGTGCATACGTTAAAATAATAATCTTCAAAGGCTTCCATGCTCATTTTGCTCGCCTGTGCCATTGCGGGCGTGGGGTAACGCAGCACCACCCAGCGGGTGTGCGGCACACGGATTTTCCCGTGCACAGGGCCGCTGTAGTGCTTGCTGTAAAGCACAGTTTGTTCGGTGGTCGCATCGCTGGTTTCAAAGCTGTTTTCATTGGCGCGAATGCCGATGTAAGCTTGCACACCTCGCAGGAGCGCCGCGTCATTTTCGGCTTCAAACGCCCACTTTTCCGCGGTGCCTCCGCGCAGCAGCGCGCGCTGCACCGTCATGTCCCGCAGCCGCACGATAGGCTCCGCGCCTGCGGCATACGCTTCTTCAACTAAGGTCGCCACCAGCTCCGGCTGATGCCCGAACATCTCCAGGAGCACCCGCTCCCCCTTCTGTAGCGCTGTCGCGTAGCGGATCAGCAGTCGGCATAGTTTCCGTACCCTTGGGTCCTTCATGGTTTACCGTCTCCTTATGGCGCAAATGTGTTTGATAAAACCACTCCATCGCTTTGGCGGCGGGTTGCTCCAGCCCGTATGTCACCGCCATGGCAATGAGGATGGAAAGCGAAAAGCAAAGCAGCGTAAAGGCCTGCTGTAAGGGAAGCTCGTAATGGAGCGTCGTGGGGAACAGGTTGCGCGCAATAAACACGCTCAGCTGCTGATGCCAGATATACAGGTTGAAAGAAATCACCGCCAGAAAGCGCATCAGGCGGTTATCCAGCGGCTTTTGCAGGATACGGGGCATAAACGGCGCTGCCAGCATTATGCAAAACAGTGTGAGCGCAAGCGGCAGCCGCAACGTCCATTGGGAAAGCCGAAGCGATTCAAGCCCCGCCGTTCCGCTGATTGCCTGTGCACGCAGAATCATGCTGAGCGCCATACATCCTACGGCAAACACAATCACCGCGGCAGCCTGTACCAAGCGCCGCAGCGCGCGCCCTTCAAACCCGGTGGCCTGCGAAAGCATCTTTTCCAGCTTCACATACAGCAGCGCGCCCAGCATCCCAAGGGCATAGACATCCAGAAACGAGGGCATCTGGTTGAGCAGCACCAGCAGGTCACTCACGGTATGCATCAGTATCGCGCGAAACAACACCCCGGCCGCCGCCATCGCGCACAGGGTAACCCATGGCTGCCTGCGCATGGCGCGCACCAGCAGGGGGAAGATCAGGTAAAACTGCATCTCAATGGCAACCGTCCACAGCACCACATTGAGCGGGGTGAAAATGTATGTTTCCCGAAAGAACGTGAATGTGAACGTCAGGTGAGTGAAGATATCAAAATTGCGCGCGGCATCCGAGCGGTACGCACCCAACGGCAGCGCCACGAAAAACAGCATCACCAGCACAGAGAACAGGTAACTGGGCACAATGCGCCCAAGCCTGTTCCAGTAAAATTTACCGGTGTCTGGCACAGGCGTGCCGTGCGCCTGCCTTCGGGCATGCGGCAGGTAGAGCAGCAATCCGCTCATCAGCATCATGCCATCCACAAAAACATAACTGGCGCGCGTCCAGTAATCAAAATTCCAGGTGTGCCCGAACAGGGTTATGGACTGCGCAAGCCACCCCTGCTGCCAAATGTGGAAATTACATACGAAAAGAACCATGAGCGCACGAAATCCATACCATACGCCCACGATTTGCCTGTCCACCGTTTTGCCGGGTACTTGCACCTTTTCCCTCCTCCACTTGCGAATCATTACAGAAAAGGACGTTGCAAATCAATGATATGGCAACGCCCAAATGGATTTGCAATCGCCTTACGCCGCTGCCGAGGCGTCCGCGCCGCGCTTGCCGGTGGGCGTTGCCGCAGCGGGTACGTCCGTGGCGGGCGCTGGACTCGCGCTTTCAGCAGGGCTTTGAGATGCTGGCTCCGGCGAGGGGGTCTGCGCGGGAGCGTCGCTGGTCTGCGTAGTTTCGGCATCTTCTGCCACGATGAAATCATCCGCTGGCTCCGGTATTTCTACTTCCAGCGCCATCGCCGCCGCCGCGTCGCCCACGCGCCGCAGCGGGTATACCGCGTTGTAGCGATCCGCAAGCACACGGATGGAAAGCGCCTCCTCAGTCAGCGTAGTCAGTTTATGCGTGAGGGTAAGCGCATCCGCCTGTGTTCCCGTCCACAGGCCGTACCCATCCACGCGGAAGTATCGCGTTTCGCCAAAGACCGTGCATATGCCATCCTGCCGGAATGTGGCGGTTTTCTGCCCGTCCGCGTTTTCCCAGATGCCCAGGATCAGGTAAGCGCGGCGGGTGAGTTTGCGCGTGGCTACATCACGGTAGGTAGGGATCAGCTGATAATAGGCAAGCGCCTCATAGGGTTGATCCGCCGCGTACAGCTCTTCGGCGTACTGGTAACAGGCCTCTTCATACATCCCCGCCAGATCGGCATAGGCGGCGGGCAGATCGGTATCGTCAAAATCCGCAAGAATCTGGATGGCGGTCTTCCACGCTTTGGTTTCCATCGCGGCGCGCGCGGGCAAAGCATAGCGGCCATAGGCTTCTTCATTGCAGGTTTCCGCCAGCGCGGCCGCGTCCTGATAATCGCCAAGCGCCTCGAACATCGGCGCTGCGCCGCGGTAGTCCTGCGCTTCCATTTTACGCATGGCCAGCTCATACTGGCAGGCATTGTAGTTTTCCTTCGCGTCGCCGTAATCGCCCAAAGCAAGGTAAAGCTCGCTCGCCTTCTCCAGCTCACCCGCTGCCTGCGCCTTGACCGCTTCACTCATGGTGATTTCGCTCAACTGCGCCCGGGCGTCGGCATAATCCGGCAGGGACGCCAGCAGGCTGAGCGCCTGGCTCACATCCCCGGATGTCTTCAGGGAAAGGGCAAGCTCATAGGTGGCCGTCATCAGCAGCGCGGCGCTGTCCAGATAGGCACCAAGCGCGGTAAAGCCCTCAATGGCCTTGGTGTAATCCTTGGCGGTAAGCGCTTCGTTGGCTGCGAGATAGCGGCTCTGCTTATATTTATCCGCGCTGTCACGGTAACGGCCCAATAGCTCGTACAGCGGCGCGGCGGTCTCATAATCCCCAGTGCTAAAGGCGGCTTCCGCAAGCTGATAACGCGCATCCCGCAGGCGCGTAGCCGCATCCTGATAGGTGCCCAGCAGCGCATACAGCGTCGCGGCGCCATCGTTATCACCCGCAGCGGCCAGCGTTCCCGCCTTGCGGTAACGGCTCATCTGCAAGAGTTCTGTGCCCTTGGTATGCTTGGGGATGGTAATCAGCAGATCAATCGCACCATCGTCATCGCCCGCGTTATACAGTTGCAGCGCACGCCGATATACAGCTTCCCACGCAAGGGTTTCGCTGTCCAAATAGCCGGAAATTCGCGTAAACAGCTCCTGCGCGCTGGCAAAGTCACCTGCCGCCATGTGCGCCTTGGCCTGCTCGTACAAAGTGCCGTTGGCTTTCAGGGCGGCATCGGCATAATCCCCCGCCTGCTGGTAGTAGATGCCCGCACGCGCCAACTCGCCGGCGGCAAGCAGCTCCTCCGCACGCAAATAGCTTGCCTGCTTGAGCAGCGCTTCGGCGCCGTCGACCTCGCCCGCGGCAGTCAGCTTATCCACCGCGCTTTGGTAATCCCCTTGCGCCAGCGCCGCCTGCCCAAGGGCAAAATCACAGGCGGCCACGCGGGCGGATGCATCGCGGTAGTCACCCAGATCTTCAAACAGGATACGCGCGGCAATGTGACTTTCTTCCGCAAACAGTTTATCTGCCTGCCTGTACTGGGATTCCAGCAATTGCGTCTGGCTGTCCTGATAATCGCCCAGGGTCATAAACGCCTCGGCCGCATGGTCGTAGCGCCCGGCCTCCAAAGCAAGCGTGCCCATCCGGTATACGCTTTGCTGATAGCGCGTGCGGCTGTCCAAATAGCCGCCCAGCTTGTCATATAACACGGCGGCCGCCTTGAGCCCATCGGCGTCATCTGCCTGCGCAAGGCTTTCCGCTTTGCGGTAATCGCACTGGTTTACCTGCGTTTGCGCATCGGCGTAATTGCCCAGCGCTTCATAAGCCTCGCGCGCCGCGTCAAACTGACCGCTTTCCAGCAATGCGCCCGCGTTGGCGTAGCGCAGGGCGGGTACTCCCCACAGCACTACCGCCAGCAGCAGCACGGCGGTAACGCTGCCCAGCGTAGCCAAAAGGCGCAATGTGCGCTTCTTCCTGAGCGCCTTCTGACGGAGCTTTTCGCGTTCTTCCGCCAGGCGGCTGGTATCCTCCCGGGCGGCCTTGGCTACCGAAACCAGCTTTTGCTCATGAACGGCAATCAACTGATCCACATTTTCCCGCGAGCATGTGGCAAATACGGTATCCCTGCGGCGCTCGCAACGGCAGCAGCGCTCGCTGGTCAGCGCGTTGGCGCGCCCGCAGACGCATACCCACACGCGGTTTTGCAAAGAGGGGTATCCTACCGCGTCAGGCCCGGCCACAAACCGAAGCTGATCCAGCTTGCGCCCCGGCGGCAGCGCGTTGCTTTCATAAGCGGTCAAATGCACCGCGCCGCGCCGCCAGATGGTGGCATCGTCATACCAGACTTTCTCGATAATCACCTCAAAGCTGTAGGCGTTCTCCCACTGCATGGGCGTAACCGACACGCTGAAACGCTCGCCCGGGCTTGCATTCAACCCCTGAAAGCGTTCGGCCTGCCGAAAAATCTGCGTACCGTCGGCGGCGTTGCAAACCAGCGCCATCTGAACGGATATGACCACCTTATCGCTCAGGTTATTCAGCGCGAAGGTGCACTCGGGGCTGCCCTCGCCGGGGGTGGTATACCGCCAAAGCTCCACCGGACAGCTTAGGTCGATTTTCATCGTTTATCCCTCCAAGGCATGCGGAAACATCAGTTACGATATAGCATCAGCTCGGTCAGCGATCCGTTGGTAAAGGAAAGGTGCAGCGCAAAAACCGTCTGGGTGCCCGCCGCGTCCTGTGCCAGCGTCTGGTAACGGGCGATGGCAAAGCCATCCTCTTGTTCCAGCGTGCCAAAGGGCGGGGTCTGCCCATCCCCATACAGCAGCGCCGCTGTTTCGCTCACATAGCCGCTTCCCTCCATGCGAAAAAGGGAAAGCGCCGTTTCCAGCGGCATGCCGATGGTAAGCCCACGTGGCCCTGTGAATCCCTCCGCGGTAACAACCAAGGATTCCAGCTGCGCATGCTGCTTCTGATTGTCCATCTGAAACACCAGCGCGGCGCCCTCATACGTGAGCGTCAACAGCCAGCCGCCGTCTTCTTCCTGCGCGTAATCCTGAGCAACAGGCGTGCCGAGGAGTACGGCCGCGCCTTTTTCTGTAAGCGTCACAAAATCCATACGGTTAAATTGGAGATCCTGCTGTGAAAAGGGTTCCGCATCGCTCTGCTGCGTGATCCCCGCAGGCTGCGCCCGCCCGCCGCCCACCGCAGCAAGGTTGCCCTGAACGGCCGCATAGGTGGTAACGGCGCTGATGCCGTAGATGCGAATGGCGGAAATTTCATCATCGAGCACGCTGTACAGGATGCCCGCATCGGTATAGCGTCCCCCGCCCATGTGCGCATGGATGGCGCATTGAACGCCGGTGAGCGTACCGCCCGTATGCTGCGCCCATGCCCAGTAAGCCGCCTGCGGTAATTGATCCAGCACATAGAGCGGCGTAAAGGAATCCGTGCCGGTAAGGCTCTCCATTTGCCATCCATAGGAGGTTAGCAGCATATCCGCGGGCGCGCCTAGGCGGATGTTGCGCGGCATTTCCAGCGAAGCGCTGGTCACGGCAATGGACAGGAGCTTGCTTTGCGCGTCCAGCGTTGGTTTGTCATAATACAGGGTGGCGGTTTCATAAATGAAGGCATATCCGTCCTCGGTGTAGGATTCTTCTCCTACGGGGGCGTTGATGGGGTTTACGTCCACCGTGCTCATCAGCAGTTTGCTAAGCCAGCCGTTGATCTCAGTTTCCGTCAATACGCCCGCCGCATCCGCCAGTGCTGTCGCGCTGCAAAGGCGCAACAGCATCAACCACAGGAGCAGCGTGGGCAGCATGCGTTTTTTCATCAGTTGCCTTTCCTTTCCGTCCAAACAAAGCAAGGAGAGGAATACTCCATTTTTCATTTTACATGAAACCGCAAATTATGTATAGCCTTTAGGGGAAATTTGCAAGTTGTTGCGGTTTGCCTGTTACGGGTGTTGCCGCACGGCTTTGCCCGATGCATAGGCGGTTGCCGCCTAGCGTTTACGTTGCATTTTCCAGACAAATCCTGTATGATTCTCTCAGTGAACCTCTGCGACTGTCAATAAACAACCATGCAAATCCAAGGAGAATATTCATGCTATGACATCACCGTTCATTTCGAAAAAACAGCTAAAAATTGGGTTGGCCTTTTTGCTCTCCTTTGCTGGCGTCATGCTGTCCGTAATCCTGCTGGGCGGCATGCGCGATGTTGGTTATCGTTTCCTTTGGTGGGCTGCGTTCATTTTGATTGGCATTGCAAATACGCAGTACCTGTTTGAGGTACGGCTGCGAAAGAAGCGGATGTTTGCCATCCCCGCATTCCTGTTTGTGGCGGCGCAGGCCATCGGTTATCGTTTGCAAACCGCCGGGCATACGGGCTTATCTGGCATTCTGTTGTGCGTTGGCATCGGCATCTGCTTCACCCCCGCAATGGCCTATGCCTGCATCCGTTTTGCGGATGTGCTGGACAGGCGCCTGACCGCCGAAGACCCGAAAAGACCTCGCTCCTTAACGAAGGTTTTCTGGGGTAGTTTTGCCATTATTTTTATATGCTGGGTTCCAGTGTTTCTGGCGTACTATCCAGGCCTGTTTGCTTATGATGTGAACCAGCAGATATCCGAAATCATCACAGGGCAACTGACCAACTATAACCCCCTTTTACATACGCTGTATCTGGGTGGTTTTTACATGTTGGGCGGCGCGCTGGGGGACTATAGCGTGGGTATCGCCCTGGCTGTGCTGGTTCAGATGACAGCGCTTGCGGCTGCCTTTGCCTGGCTCATCCGCTACATGGTCATGTTGCGAATCCCCCGCGTTTTGGGGATCGCCGTGCTGGTCGCGTTTGCTTTGCTGCCCGTGCATTCGATTCTGGCAATCAGCTGCACCAAGGATACCCTGTTTACCGCCGCCATGCTGCTGTATGCCATTCGTTTGCATCATCTCAGTCAAGATGTTGATCTGCTTGCCAGGCGAAAATGGATGCTGGGCACCGTCGTGTTGATCGCCATAATCTGCCTTCTGCGCAACAACGCATTTTTTGGAATTGCGCTGAGCATTCCATTGGCTTTCCTGATTGTACCCCGGCCAAAGCGACTACGGCTGTTCGCCATGGTGCTGGGCGGACTTCTGGTTTATGGGATGGTCGGCCAGGGTTTACGGGCGTTTACACAAGCGGATGGCATCAACCGTACAGAACTCGTCAGCATCCCAAGCCAGCAAATGGCGCGCGTCTATGCCCTTTACCATAACGTGTTTCCGCCCAGCGAGGAGATTATCGCATACCTGCCGACCGCGCCCAATTACTACCCCTATACGGCGGATGGGGTCAAGACCTTTGCGCAGGTGAGAAAGCCGGGGCAGATGTGGGGATTCATCAAGCTCTGGGGCAAAGTGGGGCTACAGTACCCCGTTGCGTATCTGGATGCGCATCTATTGACGATGCAGGGCTATTGGTGGCTGGACGATACGACGCACGCACGCATCTACGGCGAAGGTTTGGAGGATCGGCAAGGGTATCTGCTGACCGATACCAAGCAGGGCTTTGGCGTAACGCATACAAGCTACTTTCCGCCGCTTGAGCGGCTGCTGGAAAGGCTCTTCTCCGCCAATGAGTACCAACGGATCCCTATCCTTTCCCTGTTGTTTGCCCCAAGCCTCTATCTGTGGCTGTCGCTGTTCAGCCTGTTTCGAGCCATCGAACAATCCAATCGCGTTGCGATTGTGATCAGCGGCTTTTTACTCTGTTATATGCTGCCCATGTGGTTTGGCGCCTGCGTTTTGATCCGGTATGTGTACCCCATCATGGTTTGCCTTCCGCTGCACCTGTCGAGCCCTTTGGAGCGTCGCATCATCGAATAATGCCGGCATCATGCATCGATGGATGAATTTCTGCCCATCCTACAGCAAAGCCGAAAACCCTCTGGTGCTACCCGTCCAAGGTAAACGCTTCATCCGGCGTGAATGCGGATGCGAAAATTCCGCGTTTATGGTATACTGCTAGGCGGTATCGCCAATGCGCAATGCGATTTCCATGCATCAAAACGCATCAAACGCTGACGTTTTTGACCGTGAATAGGCGCGGCAGCAAGGGTGCAGCCGGTTCAAGCCGCGCTTTCGCGACGAACGCAGCGGTTCAAAGCGCCGTAAGCCTTGCGCGTTTGTGATTGCCAATCGTATGAAGGAGCGCCGCCATGGATTTTGAGCGTGATTACATCCTGCGCATGATCCACATGCTGGGGGCGATGATGCGCCGCCTTGCCGAGCGCATGGATGACGCGGAACGCGACCATCAGCTGGATCTGGAAGCCCGCAAGCTTTGCGGTATGCCGCTTTCCACCGCTGAAACGCTGGATGACGCCAGCCTGGGTGAGCTGCTTGCGCCCATGCCCCGCTTTTTCATGGGTGAGCTTTTCTATGCCAAGGCGAAAGCCAGCACAACGCTGGCGTATGGGCAGGCGGATGCGCTGCTGCTATCCGCGCTCAGGCTGCTTGCTTCCCTGCATGCGGAGCCGCGCCTGTGCGATCTGCGCGCCGCGCGCCTTGCCGAACTCAAGGCGGATGTATTCCCCCTGTTGACAGGCGATGATTTGTTCATGTGCGCGCGCTTCTTTGCCCAAGCCGAATCCTACGATCAAATGGAGGATGCGCTCTTTCAGGCGTTGGCTTTGATGGAGGGCGAGGCGTGGGCGCATAACGCCAGGCAAGGCGTTCGCCTCCTGCGCAGCGCCGCCAAGGCGACCGGGCAGGCGCTGGCGCTGTGCGGCATGACCGCGGAAGAACTGCGCGCCGCAGCGCACGAGCTGGATGCAGCGCTTATCAAACGGACAGGAGGATCGGCATGATCCTGATCTCAGTACAGAATGTACAAAAGGGCTTTGGCGCGCATGAGGTGCTGCGTGATGTGACCTTTAGCCTGCAAAAGGGCGAGAAAATGGGGCTGGTGGGCGTCAACGGATGCGGCAAGACTACGCTCATGCGTATGCTTTCCGGCGAAGAACTGCCCGATGGCGGCTCCATCCATAAAAGCAAGGATTTACGCATCGGCTACCTTGCGCAGATTGACGATATCGCACTGACCGATACGGTCTGGGGCGCGATGCTGCGCGTGTTTGAATCGGTAATCGCGCTGCAAGAACGTCTGCGGGCGCTGGAAGGCGACCTTGCCCTGCACACGGAGGATCAGCAGCTCACGTTGCGCCTTTCCGCTGAGTACCATCGCCTGACCGAGCAATTTTCCAGCATGGAGGGCTATGCGTATGAGGGTGAGATCATCGGCGTATTGACAGGGCTGGGCATCGGACGGGAGATGTTCGGCCGTGCGGTGGCCACGCTATCCGGCGGCGAACGCACAAGGCTTTCGCTGGCCAAGCTCCTGCTTCAAAAGCCGGACGTGCTTTTGATGGACGAGCCCACCAACCACCTGGACTTAAGCGCGATTGAATGGCTGCAAACCTATTTGACGGAGTATAAGGGCACGCTGCTGCTCATTAGCCATGACCGCTATTTTCTGGATCATGTATGCACCACCATGGGCGAAATGCTCATGGGGCGGGTGCTCAAATTTACCGGCAACTACAGCGCCTACATGAAAAAACGCACCGCGGATTTTGAGACGCGTATCAAAGCGTATCAGTTGCAGCAAAAGGAAATTGAACGGGAACAGGCGATCATCGAACGCTACCGCAGCTTTAACCGTGAAAAGAGCATCCGTGCGGCGGAAAGCCGCCAGAAGCGGCTGGACAAGGTGGAGCGGCTGGAAAAACCCGTGGAAGAAAACCATGTGCGCTTTTCCTTTGACGTGCGCCGCCGCATGGGCGAGGATGCGCTGGAGGTTAAGAATCTTTCCAAAAGCTTTGATGGCAAGCCGATTTTTCAGGATATCAGCTTCAAACTGCGCACAGGCGACCGCGTGGCGCTGATTGGCCCCAACGGCGTGGGAAAGAGCACGCTGTTCAAAATCCTCATGAACCGCATAACGCCGGATACGGGCGCGGTGCGCTATGGCGTCAATGCGGATGTAGGGTATTATGACCAGCACCAGCAGGAATTGAATCCGGAAAACGCAGTGCTGGACGAAGTATGGAACAATTTCCCCCTGATGGAGCAAAGCCGTGTGCGCGGCGCGCTGGGGCTGTTTCTGTTCTCCGGGGATGATGTGTTTGCCAAGGTTTCCACGCTATCCGGCGGGGAACGCGGCCGTGTGGCGCTGACCAAGCTGATGCTCCGCAAGGATAACCTGCTCCTGCTGGATGAGCCCACAAACCATCTGGATATGGACAGCCGCGAGGTGCTGGAGGATGCCCTTTCCGATTTTCCGGGCACGATTTTGGCCATCAGCCATGACCGTTATTTCATCAACCGTTTTGCGGATCGGGTGATGGTGATGAATGAGGATGGCGTGACGGAGTATCTGGGTAATTTCGACGATTATCTGGAGAAGCGCGACCGCCCCGCACCGCCGATGGATACCGCCCCCGAGGGCGCCACACGTACCGCGATTGTCAAAGAGCGCAAACGGGACAGGCAGCAAAGCGCGCTGCTACGGGAGTTGAAAGCGGCCGTACGCAAATCGGAGGCGGCCATCGAGGAAAACGAACGGCGACTGGCAGAGTTGGAGACGCGTCTGGCAGAACCGGAAGCCTATGCCGACCAGGCGCGCATGCTTGCGTTAACGGAGGAATATGGGGTAGAGCAAAGCAAGCAGGAAGGGTTATACGACGCGCTGGAGCAGGCGGAGCAAGCGTATCAGGCGGCATTGGAGCAATAACCCCACCCCCGCCGCAGCGCACCGGGTCAAGGGGCAGCGCCCCAACGTCCCCCGCCACAAGACACCCCAAAGCGAGCGAACAGACCGCAGGGCGATGAAGTGAGTGATGGTAGAAAACAGCCGGGGATTCTTGACAAGCTGAGCCAAACGCCGCCATTCCAAGCTGGATTGGCGGCGTTTGTTATCCCCTCTGTGTCGGGAGCGAAGTTTCTATATGGTTGGATTACAGCCGGTGAAATTCGTTGATGACACGGCGTTTATCCGCTCAATCGGGAAGCGCTTTGCGCGCATCCCCCGCGATGCCTTCGGTGGAAGGCGTAACCGACGTTCCCCCGCCAAAAATGCCGCGCGCAGGCAAGGAAAGCAGGTATGGGGCGGTGTACACAAGCGGCAGCGCGTAGCGTACGCCCGGTAGATACCCCGCCGAGAACAGGCAGCCCAGCAGCGTCATGAGTGCGGGGAGCAAAAGCCAAACATCTTTGCGGTGACCAGAACGGCGTATAAGAAACCAGCCCAGCAACAGCCCCCAGCTATAAAGCCCTATCGCGTGCGTAAGCGACAGCAGCGGCAGCCCGCGGTAGATTTCTTCTGCGTAGCCAAGCCGATCCCGCACAGGCTGCAACACCTGCGGATGTGCGATGTGCAGCGCTTGCGGATACTTTGGGGAGAACGTTGCCAGCATGTTGACGCTGTAGCTTTGATGGGGGTCGAAGGGATCCAGAAACCCGCTGGATAGTGACCAGAATGCTTGCACAGCCTCAAGGGGGTGCCGTGAAACCAGCCTGAGCCAGACCCCGACGAATGCCTGCACATCCGCCTGCGTATGCTGGTTGTGAAACCGGAATAGCTTGCGCACCGGATCAGAGGTTCGCGGTTGATAGGCGGCGGCGAGATTTTCCGCATCCAGCACACGATCGATGATGGCCATCTCCTGCGCGGTCGCGGCGGATGGATCATTGCGCAGGATTCGCGCCGTTTGCTGAATGGCAACGCCCAGCATATCCGGCGTGGAATCAACTTTGATGGCAACCCTTGGTACGGCATAGGTATTGAGCAGCATCACCGCCGCCACAGGAAACAAAAGCGCGCCGATGACCCAAAGCCGCCATCTCACGGCGATGCGCGGTTTGCCCCACCACAGCCGCGCAAGTAGCACCGCCGCGCAGGGGAGTACCGTGAGCACGCCATTATGGCGAAATAGCAGCAACGCCAGTGTAAATAACGCACAGCTGATGCGCCACCGCGAAGAGGCAAAGGCTTCCCCTGGATGCAGCAGCGCACGTGCGTAGCATACCGTGAAACCGATAAACGCGGCGGAATAGGGGATATCCTTGATGACGAGCGCCGCGTTCATCATCGCCAGCGGCAGGAGTGCATAAAACACAGCCAGTGCGTAGCAAAACCCTGTCGGGAACCGTGCGGTACGCAAATCCGCTGCCATCATGGCCATGGCGGCTGAGAGAGCCAGCCATTGCAGCAAGGTGTACAGCAGCAGCCCAAGGTTGTCACTGCCCAGCCAATGCCCAAGCTGCGTCAGGCCGCCCAGCAGGTACGTAAAGGTAACGGGGTGATCCGCCGTCATGGCGATTTCTCCGGTGAACTGCTGCAGCACACGCCCCGCGTCGCCTGTGACCGCGCCCGGCATGCGCAGTATAAAGGAAGGCAGCCAACCGCACAGGATGATGAACCAGGCGCGGAAGAACACAGCCCGCGATGAAACCGAAGCGTTTGGCGCCAGCGAGCACAGCCGCGCCGCTACAGCAGGCAGCAGGCACAGCATCGCTTTAAGACCGACATAGAACAGCGCAACGAACCCTACGAATTTGATGATTGCCAGTACGAGCGCATAGGGCTGAAAAAGGTCTGCCACCGTAACACTATCTGTTCGTGCTGCCGCGCTGAAGGTGGCCACAAGCGCAAAAAAAGCCGCCAGCAGCGTCATGCGCAGCCGCTCTCCCTTTTGATAGGGATATTGCCGAAAAGCAAAGCGAGCGTTCAGCACCAGCAGGGCGATAAGCAGCAGCGCCATGGTTACACGCGCCCCGGAAAGCGCGGCGAGCGTATCCCGCAGAAAAGCGAGCATAAAGCTGGCTTCGCCGGTGCAGGTATCCACAAGCATGAGTGCCAGTGTGCCAAAACCAGCCAGCAGAACCACCGTTACCGCGCGCGCGGCCTTTTGCAGCATCCGTAAAACCTCCTCTGGTCTGCTTCCTGAAAACCGCCCCGCGAAGCCTTCGCCCGCGCTAACAGGCGGGAGAACGTTCGCGGGGCGGCGTAAGGGCAAAGGGAATCGCTTATGCTTTGCCGTTGGAGCCCAGCACGTTTACGATTTTGTGACGCACCATGGAGCGGATACCGTCACGCGCGTCCACCAGATACTGACGGGGATCGAAATCCGCGGGATGCTCCACAAAGTGCTTGCGCAACTCGGCAGTGAAGGCAAGGCGCAGGTCGCTGTCGATATTGATCTTGCATACGGCCATGCTGGCGGCTTTGCGAAGCATCGCTTCGGGCACGCCCTGTGCGCCGGGCATGACGCCGCCATATTTGTTGATCATCTCCACATATTCGGGGATGACGCTGCTGGCGCCATGGAGCACGATGGGGAAACCGGGCAGGCGCTTGCCGACCTCTTCCAGAATATCGAAGCGCAGCATGGGCTCGCCCTTGAACTTGAAAGCGCCGTGGCTGGTGCCGATGGCGATGGCGAGGCTGTCGCAGCCGGTGCGCTTGACAAACTCTTCCACCTCATCGGGGTGGGTATAAGAGCTATCTTCGGCGGAAACCTGCACATCATCTTCCACGCCTGCCAGACGACCCAGCTCGGCTTCCACGGTTACGTAGTTCTTCTGGCTGTGCGCGTAATCCACAACTCGCTTGGTAAGGGCGATGTTCTCTTCAAAGCTGTGGTGGCTGCCGTCGATCATCACGCTGGTAAAGCCGCCGTCGATGCAGCTCTTGGCCGTTTCAAAATCAGGACCGTGATCCAGATGAACGGCGATGGGCAGATCGGTATCCTCCAAAGCGGCTTCGATCATTTTCATCAGATAGACGTGTTTGGCGTAGGCGCGCGCGCCTTTGCTTACCTGTAGTACAAGCGGGGCGTTTTCCAGTTTGGCGCCCTCGGTGATGCCCTGTATGATCTCCATATTGTTGACGTTGAAAGCGCCGACCGCGTAACCGCCTTCGTACGCCTTTTTGAACATTTCCTTGGTATTGACTAACGGCATGATGGGTGACCTCCTCCATTTGATATCGCCATATTATAGCAAAACCAATGCCGTTTGGCTAGGGGCGGCATGAATTTCGGCATTGTCAGGCAAAGCGCCCCGCGCGTGGTTGCTTTGCTGTAAATTTTGCCTGCTGTAAGGCATGGCTGTTCAAAATATGCTATACTGAAGCCCTACCCTACCCGTAAAGGAGTGTAAACGCATGAAGCGCGTTCTTTTGTATATGGTTTGCTTCTTATTGATGGCAACGGCGGCCGCCGCCGAAAGCACAGCTTCCACGGATTCGGATGCCGCGGCGGAAATTGTGCAGGATTATGTGGAAGATGACGGCATGAGCGAAATCGTCGGCAAAATGGAGCAGGAGCTGCCCAACATTGAAGGGCTTACGCCCCTGTATACCACCAAAATCAAGCTGATGACGGCCAGCGGCACCATGGCTTCGATTCGCGTCGCGCAGGATGAAGATAGCAAAAGCCTGGGCGCGGTGAGCATCAATCAGGTGGTGACGGTCTATAAAGTGTATCCCGCCTTTGTGCTGGTGGAGTATAACGGCATCGTGGGCTTTGTCAAACGAACCTGCGTCGATGAAAACATGACCACGCTGGATCCGGAAACAACGCCGCCCTATGGCGTGACCAAATCAAAATATGTTGCCACCACCACCGCGATGGCGACCATCTATACCGATCCCGATACAAGCAGTCAGGCGTTCCCCATTGCGGTGGGGCAAGGCAGCCAGGTGGCCATTATCGATTTTGTGGATGGCTTTGCCAAGGTGTTGTACTGGCGTAGTTACGGGTTTATCGACGCTTCGCTGCTGACCGATCTGGTGGTGGTATCGCCAACCGATACGCCGATGGGGCAGGATATACCCATCGCGGCTTTCAGCTCGTTTTTCAAGTATGAAAACGGCAACGAGCTCAACGATGGACGCGTAAAGAACATCATCCGCAGCTGCGAACTGATGACGCGCGTCCTGCAACCGGGCGAGAAGCTGGATTTCAACGCGGATATCGGCCCCTACAAAAAGAGCAACGGCTATTTTCCGGCGCCGGTGTTGATTGATGGCGGAAGCCAGCCTGGGTATGGCGGGGGCACCTGCCAGAGCAGCTCGACGCTGTATAACGCGGTGCGTCAGTTGCCCGGGCTTACGGTGCTCATGCGCCGTCCACATGGCCCCGGCTGCGCGCGCTACCTGCCCATGCATCAGGATGCGGCGGTAGGCAATGCGAGCCTTAACTTCATTTTCCAGAATGACTACGCGTTTCCCATCCGCATCGAAGCGACCAGCACAGGGGAAGGCGTTGTAACCATCCAGATGTTTCGCGCGGATTGAACCTCGGTCGCAAGTTGCATGCGGCATACAGGCGCGTTACGCTGTGTGTACAGTGCTGCGATGCTCAGAAAGTGCGATAATACATCATCGTAAGGCGGAGGCCATAACGGCTTCCGTCTTTTTTCGACTGCGTACGGGCGGCAAGCAAAAGCTTGATTTACAAGGGATAGCTGGCAGGTAGTACAGGTAATGTTCATTTTACCATTTCGTCTTATTTTTAACATAAGCTTAATCGGACGCTGAACCTGCGTTTACCTGATGCTGGTACGCTAGACGCGAAATGAGAGAAAGGATGATGGAAAAAATGAAAAAAACACTGGCATTCCTGTGCGCGCTGCTCCTGATGCTGGGCAGCATCCCCGCCCTCGGCCTTGCGGAGGGGGAGAGCACGCCCAAGTATGTGTTCCTGTTCATTGGGGATGGTATGGGCAACCCCCAGGTAACCGCCACGCAGTATTATGAGGGCTCGGTAGCCAATCCTGAAGCGGTTATGCCCGTTGCCGCGCAGCTTTCCTTCACTGATTTTGAATCTCTGGGCATGGTGACGACCTATGACGCTTCCTCCTTCTGCCCGGATTCCGCTTCCACAGCCACTTCCATGGCCAGCGGAGAAAAGACCCTCTCGGGCGTGCTCAACTACAACGTGGATTTGAGCGAAACCTTCAAACTCGTAACGGAATACGCCAAGGAAGCGGGTAAAAAAATCGGTGTGGTTTCCAGCGTAAGCGTGGATCATGCCACCCCCGCCGCTTACTATGCCAAGGCGCAGAGCCGCAACCTGTATTATGACATCGCGGTGCAGGGACTAACGGGCACAACGGTGGACTTCCTGGCTGGCGGCGGGCTTCTCCAGCCTACCGGCAAAGAGAAAGACAAGGAAGACGCGATGGAGATCGCCAAGCAAAACGGCTGGACAATCGCAAATACCAATGAAGACATTCGCGCCCTGACCGCTACGGATAGCCGCGTGCTGGCCATTAGCCCTGTGTTGCAGGAATCGCAGGCCCTGGTGTATGAAATTGACCGCGTGCGCCGCGTAGCCGAGGGTGAGGACATCCTATCTCTGGCGGATTTTGTAACCGCGGGCATCAAAGTGCTGGATAATGAAAACGGCTTCTTCATGATGTGTGAAGGCGGCAAGATCGACTGGTCCTGCCACGCGAATGACGCGGCCACCAGCATCCATGAAACCATCGCCCTTTCTGACGCGGTGCAGGTTGCGTTGGATTTTGCGGCAGAGCATCCCGAGGATACGCTCATCATCGTCACGGCGGATCATGAAACCGGCGGCATGACCATCGGGTTTGCCACCACCGCCTACGAAACGCATTTCAACTACCTGACCAACCAAAAGACTTCTTACGTCGCCTTTGACAGCGTGATTGCCGCCCTGCGGGACAGCGGCGCCAGCTTTGAGGATGCGCTGGCGGAGATTGAGCTGTACTATGGCCTGACCACAACCCCTGAAAAGGATCTCACCCTGACGGAGGCGGAGCTTGCCAGCCTGTCTGCCGCCTATGCACTGAGCATGACGGCTAAGGATCAGCGTGTGATTGGGGATGCCGAAGCGCTGCTCTACGGCGGTTATGAGCCCCTTTCCATGGCGGTGAGCCACATCATCAACAACAAAGCTGGTTTGAGCTTCACTTCCTATGCGCACACCGGCTTGCAGGTGCCTGTGTATGCCCGCGGCGTGGGCGCGGATGCTTTCGCCGGCCTCTATGACAACACGGATATCTTCACCAAAACGATGGATGTACTGGCGCTGGCCTACTAAGCGAACGGGAACTACAATGAGAAGGGGGCTGCTCCTGCGGGCAGCTCCCTTGCCATCGGCTGGAGGAGAACAATGAAGGCAAAACGAAGCAACTGGATCATCTGCGCGGTGATGGTGGTGGTGTGCGCGGCGCTGTTGATGATCCCGGAGCGGCATCTGAACCAAACCTCCTTAATTCCGCGTGAGCGTGTGCGCATTGACGCGGTAGATAACAGCGCGCTCTATCCGCTTGGCATCGTGTATTCAGGGGTGCAGATTTGTGAGGTAACAGTGCTCAGCGGCGATCAGGCAGGGCAGACGGCGCTTGCGAGCAACTACCTGAACACCGCGCTGGACAAGGACAAGCTGTTTGCGGCGGGCGATGTTGCCTATGCCATGGTACAACCGCGGGAAACGGCGCTTGTGGTGACGTTGATCGACCATTACCGCGCGGATACCCAGCTGTGGATTTTTATCGCGCTGGCATTTCTGCTGATGGTGGTGGGCGGCGTGATCGGCGTGGGTACGCTCATATCGCTGGGCGCCAGCGGCATTATCATCTGGAAACTGCTGATACCGCTGCTGCTGGATCTGGTGGATCCGATCATCGCATCGTTTGTGACCGTGCTGGTGCTGACGGTTTTGATTGATCTGCTGGTGGCGGGGTTTACACGGCGCTGCGCGGTGGCGCTGCTGGGCTCGCTTGCGGGCACGCTTACCACCTTTGTGCTGGCGCTGTTTCTGACCGATGTGCTCAAACTGGACGGCGGGGATATCCCCTATGTGGTGCCGCTGCTGTCCCAATCCGCGATGATGGTGGATACGCGCGCACTGTTCATCGGCATGATGTTCATTGCCAATAGCGGCGCGTTGATGGATCTAAGCATCGATATCGCCGTTTCCTGCGAGGAACTCCGCAGGCATTGCCCGGGCATCAGCCGGGTAGAGATGCTCAGGAGCGCGCTGGTAGTTGGGCGCGGTGTGTTGGGAACCATGGCGACGACGCTGCTGCTGGCGTACTCGGGCAACTATCTTTCAATGCTGATGTACTTCGCGGGGCAGGGTACACCGCTTTTGGATGTGATCAACCTGAAATATGTATCCAGCCAGCTCCTAACCACGCTGGTGGGCAGCTTTGGGCTGGTTGCCGTCGCGCCGTTTACCGCGGTATTCGCAGCCTTGATTTTTTCGAAGCGTGGCCGTCTGTCCAAAGGGATAGCGCGGGAAGAAGCAGCCGGAAGCGATTCCATTACCGCGTCACAGGCGGGCAGCATGCAATCGTTACAGTAAGTCAAAACTAACTTGTCTGTAAATTTCTGCTGATTCGTGGTTTGAAGGTGCATAAATCGGTTATAATAGGGGTAGGGACACCACCAGCGGGGCGCAAAGGGGCGCCGCGCCGTACTGTATTTGAGAGCACCCGCTCACACCATAACCAACACAGCACAGGAGGAAAAAAATCCATGAGCAGCATCATTGAAAGCATCCACGCAAGAGAAATCATCGATTCCCGCGGCAACCCCACGGTTGAGGCCGTGGTTACCTTGGCCTACGGCGAAGAAGGCGTAGCCGCCGTACCCAGCGGCGCATCCACCGGCAAGTTTGAAGCGCTCGAATTACGAGATAAGGACGCAAAACGCTTTGGCGGCAAAGGCGTGCAGTATGCCGTGCAGAATGTAAAAGGGGAAATTGCCCAGGCGCTGATCGGCTCCGATGCCGCTAAAACCGCCGCGCTGGATAAAGCCATGATCGCACTGGATGGCACCAAGGACAAATCCCGTTTGGGCGCTAACGCCATCCTGGCGGTATCGCTGGCGGCGGCCAAAGCGGCGGCAACTTCGCAGGATGTGCCGCTGTACCGTTTTCTGGGAGGTTCGGCAGCCTATACGCTGCCTGTTCCCATGATGAACGTGCTCAACGGCGGCGCGCATGCGGCCAACAACATTGATATTCAGGAGTTTATGATCATGCCGGTGGGCGCGGCCAGCTTTGCGGAGGGTCTCCGCTGGGGTGTGGAGGTATTTCACGCGCTGGCTGCCATCCTCAAAAAGGACGGACTTTCCACCGCTGTGGGCGATGAGGGCGGGTATGCCCCGAACCTGCAAAGCGATGAGGAAGCCATCCAATACCTGCTGCGCGCCATCGAACAGGCGGGCTACAAACCCTACGAGGATTTCATGCTGGCCATCGACGCGGCTTCCAGCGAGTGGAAGAGCGATACGGGCTATCTGCTGCCCAAGCATAAAACGACCTTTACCACAGATCAACTGATTGATTATTGGAAAGGGCTTGTGGATAAGTACCCCATCGCCAGCATTGAAGATGCGCTGGACGAAGAGGATTGGGAAGGCTGGCAGAAGCTGACCAAAGTCTTGGGGAGTAGGGTGCAGCTGGTGGGTGATGACCTGTTTGTGACCAACACCGAGCGCCTGCAGCGCGGGATTGAGGGCGGCAGCGCCAACTCCATTTTGATCAAGCTCAACCAGATCGGCTCGCTGTGGGAAACCATCGAAGCGGTACATATGGCGCAGAACGCGGGGTATACGGCGGTTATCTCCCATCGTTCGGGCGAAACGGAAGATACCACCATCGCGGATCTGGCGGTGGCGCTCAATGCGGGGCAGATCAAGACCGGCGCGCCCAGCCGTAGCGAGCGTGTGGCCAAGTATAACCGTCTGCTGCGCATTGAGGAAGAACTGGGCGAGGCGGCGATGTATCCCGGCAAGAAGGTTTTCCGTCGGTAACCTAAGTGATATACCGCAGGGCAGGGTGAATGCTCTGCCCTCAATAGCCAAGAACCCGTGTTTCAGAACAGAAACACGGGTTCTTGGCGTGGACAGGGGTTGGAATGCTTCATTCGGTTTCCAAAGGGTGGAGCCCTTTGATGGGCATGGGCATGCCTGACGCTTGACAGCGAAGCGAATCCTTGGGAGTGTGCGCGTAGCCCGCAGGGTGATGCAGCGTGCTGCGATAGCGCTTGCAGTGGGTTAATTAGTAGTTATAAAAGTAGGGTGCAAAGCGTGCCTCTGTTTCTACAGGTGTGGGGCACGTGCGCTGCTGGACTGCGATAATGGCATACAGTACGCGCATAGACTCTGTTCATGAAAGGCTTTATGTACTGAAGTCAATCATTGTCCTGTGCTGGTTCAGCAGCGCTTGCGGCTGTGTGCTGTGAGAGGGTCAGGAGGGTCGCCGCAGCCAGATGCTCAAGGGACGTGCCTTGCAGCGCGGCGCCCAGCGCCGCCGCCGCTTCTTCCGCCTCGGCTTGTGGGGCGGTATCAAGGCCAATGCGCTGTGCGGGGTCAGCGGCAAAGCCGTTTGGCGCTTGTCGATGGCGTTGGATCGCATACCATACTGTCACTGCGCACACAAACAGGATCATCATTATCCCGTTGACTATCCATACCCATTGAAACCCAGCTTGGCGGGTGATCACAAACCCGAGCAGGGAAGCAAGCAGCCCGCCCACCTGCGTAACAAAGCTGAACAGGGATAGAATCCCCGCACGCTGTGCCGGGGGTGCCGCGCGGTTGAGCAGTATGCTTTCCGCTACGCCTGCTCCGCCAAGGGTGCAATACAGCAAAAGGTATATGGCGGTGAACCATTCCAAACGTGTGAGCAAAGCCAGCAGCAGCAGCGCCGCGCCCAACAGCGCTTTTTGCAGGAGCATCAGCCCTATAACCGTATTTGGCTTGCGTACAAGCAAGCGCTCGCTCAGTTTTGCACCCGCCATAACCGCGGCAAATCCCGCGCTGGTCACCACGCCCAAAAGCCAGGGAGGCGCGTTCATTGCCATGAGTGCGGGTTGCCAGTATGTTTCCACAGCAAAAAGCACAACACCTGTGAACATGCCCAACAGAAACAGCATCCGTACTGTGCCGCGCCTGATCATGAAGCGGAGTCCATCCCGCATTTGCAAGGTAATCTGCCCCAGCGCACCGCGTCCTTTGCTTGCGGCGGCGGGGCGTGGCGTACGCCGTTCGCGTACGAGCAGCGCCGTCAGGAGCAGCAAGGCAAAGGATAACGCAAGGCAAAGCACAAGGTTTGCGCTATACGCCTCCCTGATGCCCGCCAGTGCGCCGCCCAGCAGGGCGCCCAAAGCCAGCCCTGCGCTTTCCAGAATAGAAATGCGGGCGGAGGTTCGTGCAAGTGCCGCATCATCGCTGGCTTCATCAAGTGCCAGCGCATCAATACTGCCGGATGAAAACGCGCGCCCCAGCCCATGCAGGATGATGGCGGGCAGCAGCAAGGCGGTGGTCTGTGAAAGCAGGAGCAGGCCATAGCTGGCCATCATGAGCGCCATGGCAAGCAGGAAAGCGTTTTTGCGTCCATACAGATCAGCAAACACACCGGAGGGAAACTCCGTTATGATCACCGTGAGGGAAAACGCGCCCAGCACCAGCGAAAGCGAAGCGATATCCGCGCCGCGCGACAGCAGAAGCAGCATCAACACGGGCGCCATGATGCCGGTCATCAGGTTGCGCATAAAAAGGAGAAGCTGATATTCCTTACGCACGGCTGGCCTCCTGTACGGGGTAGGCGATGAGCGCATACTCCCAGGGATTTGTATCCCGCGTGGCGGTTTCATGCTCGCGCAGGAAGGCGCGCACCATGCGTGCGAGTTGCTGTGCTTCCTGTGGGCGCAGGTGCGCAACGCCCGTGAGTACATCGCCGATGGCGGCGGTCACATCTACGGCATCCGTTTCCGCGGCTGCCTGATACGCTTCGATTGCCACATTGGCCGCGGGGTCTGGCTGATGCATCAGTTTTTTCACCGCGGGCGAGGTGGCGGCATGTGCGCTTGCATGCTCAATATAACCGCCCAGCACATTGTTCACACTGTTTTGAATGATAGCGATGCGCTGCGCCTGCTCCTCCGGCACGCTGCCGTAGCCAATGCGCACCGTTACCGGAAGCGCATGATAGTAATGCGCGGTGATACCGCGAATTTGCTTGGTATGGCTCAGCGCCACAACCCCTAAGGATACCAGCCGCGCGATATGGTGCTGTGTGGCAGAGGCGGAAATACCCAGCGCAACGGATAGCTCTTTGGGGGTCATGGGTCTGGCTGTGATGGCCAGAAAACGCAAAAGCCGCTGACGCTGCGGATTAATGTAGATATCGAGCTGCTCCTTGGTAGCAAGGGTAATGGTTTGCATGGGCATCCCCCTTTCAGTACACAAATAATAACATTACAGGATATGTAATGTCAAGATGATATTCACTTTTGTATGATACCACCGCGTCATGGGGGCGCAGCAGCGGGAGAAACACTGGCCAGGTCTATGTTTTTAATCCGTCACGCGCAAACAGGCAGGGGCACCCTGCCTGTTTGCGCTGTTTGTACCCTGCCTGTTTGCGCTGTTTGTACCCTGCCGCTTGCGTAAAAAGAAAGCGTGGGGTTTTACCCACGCTTCGTTTTGGTTACCGTATGGTCAGCCGACCATCGTCATCCGCATCTACAGTGATTACCTGACTGGGGAAAATCTCGCCTGCGACCAGTTTGTGCGCGATCAGCGTTTCCAGATGGCTCTGGATGTAGCGCTTGAGCGGCCGTGCGCCGTACACGGGGTCATAGGCCGCATCCACAATGGCTTCCACAGCTTTATCCGTCAGGGTCATATGCACATCCTGCTTAGCCAGGCGGCTTGCCAGGTGCTCGCTTTGCAGGCGTACAATCTGCATGATCTCGTCCCGCTCCAGCGGTTTGTAGAAAACAATATCGTCGATGCGGTTGAGGAACTCCGGCCGGAAACTGCTTTTCAGCAGGCGCAGCACGCCCTCGCGCGCGTCATGGGCAATGTGCCCATCGACAAGCCCCTCCAGCAGAAGCTGGGAGCCAAGGTTGCTGGTCATGATGATGATGGTGTTCTTGAAATCCACCGTACGCCCCTGGCTATCGGTAATGCGACCATCGTCCAGCACTTGCAGAAGGATGTTGAACACATCCGGGTGCGCTTTTTCGATCTCATCCAGCAGAATGACGCAATAGGGTTTGCGGCGTACGGCTTCGGTCAGTTGCCCGCCTTCGTCATAGCCCACATAGCCCGGTGGCGCGCCAATCAGGCGGCTTACGGAGAACTTCTCCATATATTCGCTCATATCGATGCGCACCATGTTTTTCTCATCGTCAAACAGGTTTTCCGCAAGGGCTTTGGCTAACTCCGTCTTGCCTACGCCAGTGGGACCCAGGAACAGGAAACTGCCGATGGGGCGGTTTTCATCCGCGATGCCCGCGCGGCTTCGCAGAATCGCCTGGCTAACGGCTTGTACGGCTTCGTCCTGGCCGATCACGCGGCGGTGGAGTTCTTCGGGGAGCTTGAGCAGTTTCTCCCGGTCGCTTTCCCGCAGGCGTGTGACCGGGATGCCGGTCCAGCGGCTCACAATGCGGCTGATTTCCTCCTCGGTCACCTTATCGCGCAGCAGGGAACTGTCCCCGCGCGTCGCCTCGGCGACTTCTTCTTCGGCGGTCAGCTGTTTTTGCAGCTCCGGCAACTTGCCGTATTGCAGCTCACTTGCGCGGTTGAGGTCATACTCACGCTGGGCTTTCTGGATTTGTGCATTAACCTGCTCGATTTCCTCACGCAGCTTCTGCACCTTCTGGATGGCGCTCTTCTCGTTTTCCCAGCGCGCTTTCATGGCGGTAAAGGCCTCGTTGAGCTTGGCCAGTTCTTCTTCCAAGGCGTCTCGGCGGCGGCGGCTTCCCTCATCTTCTTCCTTTTTCAGGCTCATCAGCTCGATTTCCAGCTGCATGATACGCCGCTGTTTCTCGTCCAGCTCGGCAGGCAGGGAATCGATCTCGGTGCGGATCATGGCGCAGGCTTCGTCCACCAGATCAATCGCCTTATCCGGCAGAAAACGGTCGCTGATGTAGCGGTTGGAGAGGATGGCGGCGGCTACCAGCGCGGTATCGGTGATCTTGACGCCGTGGAACACTTCATAGCGTTCCTTTAAGCCGCGCAGGATGCTGATGGTATCTTCCACTGTTGGTTCATTGACCATCACGGGCTGGAAACGCCGCTCCAGTGCCGCGTCCTTTTCGATATACTTGCGGTATTCATCCAGTGTGGTAGCGCCAATCAGATGCAGTTCACCCCTGGCCAGCATGGGTTTGAGCAGGTTGCCCGCGTCCATGCTGCCTTCGGTGCGCCCCGCGCCTACGATGTTGTGCAGCTCGTCAATGAACAGCAGAATTTTCCCGTTGCTCTTTTTAATCTCGGAAAGCACGGCCTTCAAACGTTCCTCAAACTCGCCGCGGTATTTGGCGCCCGCGATGAGTGCGCCCATATCCAGGCTGAACACCTGCCGGTCACGCAGGCTCTCCGGCACATCCCCGCGCACGATGCGGATGGCAAGCCCCTCGGCAATGGCCGTTTTACCCACGCCAGGCTCGCCGATAAGCACGGGGTTGTTCTTGGTTTTTCGCGTCAAAATGCGGATGACGCTGCGGATTTCGTTATCGCGCCCGATGACGGGATCCAGCTTCTGGTTGCGCGCCAAATCCACCAAATCCTGCCCGTATTTGGTGAGCACATCGTAGGTTTCTTCGGGGGTTTCGCTGGTTACGCGGGTGTTGCCGCGCACGGTTTGCAGCGCGGTCAAAAAAGCTTTGTCATCCACACGCAGCTCGTTCCACAGTTGCTTGAGGCTGGGACTTGGTTTGCGCAGAAGTCCCATAAAAAGGTGCTCGACGCTGATGTACTCATCCTTCATCTGCTGGGCGGCTTCCCGCGCGGCTACCAGGGCGCGTTCCACATCGCCGCTGATGTAGATCTTATCCGGCTCACGGCCGCTGCCCATTACTTTGGGGATTCTCGCGATGAGCGTCTCCAGCCGCGATGCCAGCAGCCCCGTATCCTTGCCCATCTTTTGCAGCAACTGGGGGATCAACCCCTGCGGATCGTCAAGCAAAGCGCGCAGAAGGTGCTCCTGCGTCACTTCCTGATTTTGATATTCTACGGTCATCTGTTGTGCGGCGCTCAGGGCGGCGCGGCTTTTTTCGGTAAATTGTTGGCTTGTCATCGGGATTCCTCCAATCACAGGGCGTGTGTTCACTTTCTCATTTTTGTATTTTACGGGGGCATGGGCTAGCATACCCGAAAAAGGAAGGCTGCGGTGAACCATACGGCGCTGGGCACGCACAATTCAGCCGCCAGCTAGTTTGACTAACTTTGACCTTCATAAACAGTATATACCCTGCCTGTGGATTGTCAAGGGGTTTTGTAAGGTTTATCCATGGAATTTTGCACGAAACAAGAGAGACTATCAAAGCGTTACGGGGGAATGCACAGCGCAAACATCAGGCTGAACCATCGTCCTGCGGCCTATAAATAAGGGAATGGACGGTTGCAGTACGCTGCCTGCCGCGGGTATATTGTGGCAGGATAGCTCCCGTGCGCTTTCCCAGGTGCTGGTTTGCGGGGGCAATGATGCGCGCCTGTTACCAGCCGACCATATCCACTGGGATAAACGCGCGTACGTAGCCCAGCGCGCTGTCAAACTCCGCAAACACCCAGCCGTTTTCCTCATAGAAAACGCTGAGCGGCGTACCGCTGCCAATCGCAGCTTCACTAAACGCATCGTAAGCCACACCGGGGCCGAAGGTGGGCGTGAGTGCGCTAAGCGTGTACGCGGGGTAGGCGGTAAGGGTTACGGAGGGAACGCTGCCCGTACCCTTGAACGCGCTGGTCAGGAAGTACACCACGCGCTTGCCCACCGTGGTATAGTCCAAATCCACCAGCATATAGGAACCTTCGATGAATAGCGCGCTTGCGCTGGTAACCTTGTAGGGTTTATAGCCGCCCGCGCCGTGATAGGTTTTCGCGGGGCCAGTACGGGATTGGGCGCGCTTCTCGCCTTCCAGCAGCCTGATGGTGACGGGTGTACGGCTGACCTGCGTATAAACCGGCCAAGGCTTGGATGGGGTGTGCGCGATTGTGGGCGTGGCTGTGGCTTCGGGGGTAGGGGTGGTACCTTGACCCGCGAAAATCAGGTGCATTGGATAGCTTACGTTTTCGTTGATCCAATTGCCCTGCGCATCCCTGGTATAGAGGAAGGCGGTATCCGTACCGTTATCAGTTACACGCAGTGTCCAATAGGTTTGTCCGTTTACAGGAGTGGTGGTGACCACGCTGCTTAGGGTGTTGCCGTTTTGATCCATCAGAACAACCGCGTCATAGGGCTGATTCAGCACTAGGGTGAAAAGGGTGCTCTCTGCCAGCGCGCAAAGAGGTGCAATGACCAAAAACAGCACTAGAAACCATGTCAAGCCATGTTTCATTGCGTTGACCTCCTTGGTGTATGGTGTTCTTTTCCTTCAAAGCAGGAAGGGTTTACCACAATTATACAAGTATGCAATGCATAAGGCAAGGGGGGCGGACAATGCCGCGATGATTACCGCAACGTTTTCCAAAACAGGCTTGCTGCGCCATGGATATCGCGTGCAGAACTTGTGGAAAAATGCTTTCCCCAGGGGTTTTCAACAACCGGTTTTCCACATAATTCGTAAAATCCGTGTAAAATCAAGCATTTTACCATGGGAAAGTATGTGGAAACTGTGGAAATCCATTGTGGAAAGCACTTTTCGCGTTGATCGCGTGCACAATACCAACTCGGTGACGCATGGGCGGCGTCGAACCACGATACTGCGCCGCGGCAAGCGCGCTTCTCGTTGTTAAGCCGTGTGCTTGTTCTGAACGTATCAATTCTTCAACGATCATTCTTTCTATATGCGCATGGGTATCAGCGCAGCGCAAATTCACATGTTTGCAAAAACACAGGCGCCACGCTTGAATCAGGCGGTGGTTCATGCTATCATGAAAGATGGAGAAACAGCGAAAGGCGGTCGGTATATGGAGGGGCATGGCATCGCCTGCGCACCCATGGGCATGCGGGAGGCGGCGCTGAAGAACCCGCTCACGCTCGCCTTTATCGGCGATACAGTATGGGATTTACTGGTACGGCAACGCTTGCTTGCCACCGCCGCGCGGGTGAACGCGCTGCATCAACGCGCAACCACCATGGTAAACGCAGGCGCGCAGGCCAAGGCGCTCACAGTTTTGGAACCGCTGCTGACCGAAGCGGAGGCCGATGTGGCGCGACGCGGCGTGAACGCGCACAGCAAGCATCTTGCGCCGCGCAATCAAGACCCTGTGGATTACCGACGCGCAACGGGGCTGGAGGCGCTCATCGGCTGGCTGTATCTTTCCGGCCAGCACGCGCGTATCGAGGAGCTGTTTGAGATTGCGCATCCCTCGGCTACGGGCGCGGGAAGCGCATCGCCTGCAACGTAAACCATCCGGCGCACAGGACGAACCGACCAAACGGCCTTGCGCTGGAGCGATAAACCAGACCAGACGCTGAAACCATCAACACCAAGGAGGGCGCATATGCCCCATGTACACCAACGCGTAGAACTGCTGCGCGTAACGCCGGAGGGTCAGGCCATGGTGGCGCTGGCCGCAAAACTCTGTTATGCGGGCGGGGATCTGAATTCCCTGCTGCAAAAAATTGCGGATAACGACCAACGAACCTTTTTGCGGAAAATACGCGAAATGGGGCACGAAAGCGTGCTGGAGCACGTAAGCTTTACGTTTCTCATCGATGGCGTCAGCCGCGCGCTGCTTGCGCAGCTTACACGGCACCGCATCGCAAGTTTCAGTGTGCAAAGCCAGCGGTATGTAAGTTATGCAAAGGGTTTTGGTTATGTGATACCCCCATCCGTGCTTGCTTTGGGTGAGGCGGCGCAGGCAGAGTACAGCGCGCAGATGGCGCAGATGCAAACCTGGTACGAAGGCTGGCAAGAGCGCCTGGGTAGCAATGAAGATGCGCGCTTTGTGCTCCCCAATGCCTGTGAGACAAGGCTGATGGTGACGATGAACGCGCGGGAATTGCGGCACTTTTTTGCCCTGCGGATGTGTGAACGGGCACAATGGGAGATACGCACACTGGCGGCGGCGATGTTTCAATGCTGCTATGCCCAAGCGCCGGAGCTTTTTGAGGATGCTGGCGCGGGCTGCCTGCGCGGCGCGTGCCCCGAAGGCGATAAAACCTGCGGCAAAGCCGCGCAGGTACGGGCTGAACGAAAAGCGTTTCTGGCTGCGCAAGTACCAGAAACCAAACAGGACGAACAACAGTAAAACAGGAAGAGCATCCATGGCAGGCACGCTTTGATACGCGGCTTGCCCTGACGAATGGAAAGGAACATCATTATGGCGTTTTTTAAGGATATCAAAGGCAAGAAGGACAGAAACGAGAAACGACAGGCGGCTGAACAACGCGGCGGATTCGAGGACGAAGGCTCACGGTATTCGGGTACACGGGCGCCGCGAGGCGCCGCATCTGCCGGGGCGCGCCCTTCCCAAGGGTATGCCCCGCGCGGTGACCGTCCGTCGCAGGGCTTTGCCCCGCGTGGTAACCGCCCCCCGCGTGATGGCTTTGCCCCACGTGGTGACCGCCCCGCACGTGACGGATTTGCTCCGCGCGGTGACCGCCCGTCGCAGGGGTATGCCCCGCGTGGTGACCGTCCGTCGCAGGGCTTTGCCCCGCGAGGCGACCGCCCTCCACGTGATGGCTTTGCCCCGCGAGGTGACCGTCCTTCGCAAGGCTTTGCTCCGCGAGGCGACCGCCCCCCGCGTGATGGCTTTGCCCCGCGCGGTGACCGTCCTTCGCAAGGCTTCGCGCCGCGCAGTGACCGCCCGTCGCGTGATGGCTTTGCCCCGCGCGGTGACCGCACTTCGCAAGGCTTTACCCCGCGCGGTGACCGTCCTTCGCAGGGCTTTGCCCCGCGTGGCGACCGCCCCCCGCGTGATGGGTATGCCCCGCGCGGTGACCGTCCGTCGCAAGGCTTTGCCTCGCATGGCGATCGTCCCCCACGTGATGGCTTTGCCCCGCGCGGTGACCGTCCGTCGCAGGGCTATGCCCCGCGCGGTGACCGCCCCCCACGTGACGGGTATGCCCCGCGCGGCGACCGCCCTTCGCGTGATGGCGGAGCGTTCCGCTTTGCGCCGAGCGGGCAGCAGCCCATGTACCGTAGCCGCGGCGGCGATGTAGCCCCTCGCCCGTATCATGAGCAGCGCCGGGATCGTAATGAAGGTCCAGCGCCCAAGGATTACCACGCCTACCGCTATGAGCCCGTGGAGCGCGCGCCGCAACCCACGTATGACGCGCCCGCCTATGCGCAGGAAGAAGCCGTGCCGGACGAAAACCTCCTCAGCGGCCGCAACCCCATCCGTGAAGCGCTCAAGAGCGGTCGTGATATTGAGAAGCTGCTGGTAGCGCGCGGCGACTTGAGCGGCTCGGCGCGCGAGATTATCGCAATGGCCAAGGAGCAGCATGTACCCGTGCAGGAGGTTGAGCGCTCCCGTCTGGATGCCATCACCCAGAACCATCAGGGGATGCTGGCGTTTGCCTCCGCGTATCAATACCATACCGTGGAAGAGATGCTGGCGCTGGCCAGCGAGCGCGGGGAAACACCCTTTCTGGTGGTGCTTGACGGTTTGACGGATCCCCACAACCTGGGCGCGATCATCCGCACGGCGGAATGCGCGGGCGCGCATGGCGTCATTGTGCAGGAACGGCGCGCTGTTGGGCTTACCCCCGCAGCGGTCAAGGCCAGCGCGGGCGCGATTGAGTACATGATGGTGGCGCGCGTCACCAACCTGACCGCAACGCTTGCCATGCTCAAAAAGCATGATGTATGGGTTTATGCCGCCGATATGGAAGGCGAAGATTATACCACGGTTGATTTCAAGGGCGGCGTTGCCATCGTGATCGGCGCGGAAGGCGAGGGCATTAGCAGGCTGGTGCTGGAGAATGCGGATAAGCGTGTGGCGCTTCCCATCCATGGAAAGCTGGAAAGCCTGAATGCTTCGGTTGCGGCCGGTGTGCTGCTGTATGCCGTGCTGCGCAACCGCTAAACCGTGAAACCCATCCTGTTTGTTGACGGGTATAACGTCATCGGCGCCTGGCCGGAGGCAGAGCGTGAGGGTTGGCCGCTGGATGAATCCCGCGACCGCCTTACGCACCTGCTGGAGGATTATGGCGGCTACTCCGGCCAGGAGATCGTGCTGGTTTTTGACGGACACCGCAGTGAGCGTATGACCGTCACAGTGGAAACACGCGCCACCCTAACCGTAGTCTATACCAAGCACGGGCAGACGGCGGATCAGTATATCGAGCATGCCTGCGGGCGCTTGCCGGTCTACCGTGAGGTACGGGTCGCCACCAGCGATCATCTGGAGCAAACCATGATACTTGGGCGCGGCGCAACACGGCTGAGCTCCCGCGAGTTGCTCGGCGAGTTGAGCCAGACGCGCACCCGAGCCCAGACCCCGCACGCGAAGCCCGCGGCAGGCAACCAGAACCCGCTCTTTGGCGGCCTGACCGAAGCGCAGCGTGAACAGCTGGAAAAACTGCGGCGTCAAAAGTGACGCCCCCTAAACCAATAAGAGGCAGGAAAACACCCATGACCACTGAACCAGACCGCAAACGCAGAGCCCTCTTTCTGGACGATCAGGATGCAGCGCTGGATGCTGAGGAGGTCGATCGTCTGGCTGGTGAGCAGGCGGATGCGCCGGAGGATCAATCCGCCGAACCTGAGGAGGAAGTACGCGCCGTTGACGATCCCTCCTGGGAAGCGACGCTGCGCACACGCTACGGCGAAAAGACGGATGAAGAGATCGTCGCTTTTGCACAGGGCGGTGACAGCGTCGCGCTGGAGTACATGCTGGGCAAGTACAAGAATTTTGTGCGCTCCAAAGCGCGAAGCTACTTCCTCATCGGCGCGGATCATGAGGACATTGTGCAGGAGGGCATGATCGGCCTTTTCAAGGCTATTCGGGATTATCAGGTGGAACGGCTGTCCAGTTTCCGCGCTTTTGCGGAGCTATGCATCACCAGGCAGATCATCACCGCCATCAAGACCGCCACACGCCAGAAGCATGTGCCCCTGAACAGCTATGTGAGCCTGAACAAGCCCATCTACGATGAAGAAAGCGACCGCACACTCATGGATGTGATCGTGGAAGGGCATGCGCAAAACCCCGAGGAATTGATCATTGGGCGGGAGGATATCATATCCATCCGTGACCGGGTGGATGAGGTGCTCAGCACCCTGGAGCAGGAGGTGCTTTCCGCCTATCTGGATGGCAAGAGCTATCAGGAAATCGCCGATAAACTGGGCAGGCATGTGAAATCCATCGACAACGCATTGCAACGCGTCAAGCGTAAGCTGGAAAAGTTCATGGAGGAAGCAAAAGCCCACGATGACGATTGATCGCGGGCTTTGGTCGTTTGATACGGCGTGATGGCCGCCCGCAGGCTAAGCAACAGCAAGGAGGTGCGTCGGCTTGCCCAGCGAGATTTATGAAGTGGTCGCACAGGCGGCGCGCTATTGGTTTTTGTTTTTGATGGCGCTGATTGCCTGGCGCAGTTATCGATGGCTGATGCGGGATCGCAAACAGCGCAAAAGACGATTGCGCTTGCTGCCGGACGCGGGCTTTGTGGGGGAGCTGGTGGTTGTCAAAGGCAACCGGGAGCTGCCCGCCGGGCTTGCGTTGCCCGTTTCCAAAGAAGGGGTTTTGGGCAGCATCCGCAGGGATGATGTGTATGTACCCGTTGCCGGCGTTGCCAAACGGCATTTATGGTATGCCTTTGACGAGGATCGGGGGTTGTTTGTGGAACCCTATGGACGCTGCGAGGTAACGGTGGACGGGCAACCCTTGCAGGGAAAGCGCAAACATGTTTATATGACCCACGGCGCGCGGCTTTTCGTAGGTGATGCGGAGCTTCGGCTGCGTATGTTTGCGGGCTTTGAGCAAGCCGGTGTTGCCATCGCGCGCGCAGCGGCCTTTGATGATGTGCAGGAGGAATCCTCCGGCGCTGCGGATGCCGCGGCCATACAGCCCGACCCTGCGCAGCAGGCGCAATGGATAGCCGCATTACAGCAAATGCAGGCGTTTACCCCGGCGCAGATGGCACTGCTGGGGCAAATGGGATTGCTCTCCCCGCAGGGCGCGCCGCTGGTGACGCCCATGCAGTTGCAGGCGATGCTGCTGGCGGGCACACTCTCGCCCCATCAGGCGGCTGCGTTCGCGCAGGCTGCGCAATCTACGCCCGCGCAATGGGCGGCGATGCAGACGGGCGCAAATGCTTTGGCACAGGCAGAACAGGGCAAGGCCGAGCCGCTGCTGGATACGGGGAGCGGCGTGTTCATGCCGCCGCCCAAGGCAGGCGCAGGCGGGACGATTCTTCCCCAGACAGCGCCGGACGCAGCAGCAGATGAGCCCTCGCGTGAACAGGTTCCGCAAGCCCCTTTACGGTATCGTGCAAACCCGTTGCCCCCTGTACGGGAACAAGGCGACGAACCTGGGGACGAGCCGGATGAGCGGTTCATCCCCGATGATGCCTTTGACGAACCGCCCTTTTCCATTGACGCGGAAACCATGCTGGCCGCCGATGCCCTGTGGGATCGTGCCCAGCATGGCGAGCAGACGCAAAACGCGCAGGATGAAGGGCGTTACGCGCCGGCGCCCGGCGAGCAGACGCATACGGAGAACGGCTCCTTTGCGCCGCGCGTGACCTTCTACCCGCCCGTGCCGGACGGCATGCCGGAAGAAGAACCGCTCCCCGAGGGTTATGACCCCGCCATGGCAGCGGAAACCTGGCCATACGCGCCCTACCCGGCGCGCGATGCGCACTTTGGAGAAGGCCCATACGCCGAGCCTGATACGTTGGCGATGCACGAAGAGATACCGCCCATAGAGGACGCGGATGAACCCTATGAATATGCCGATGAGGATGAGGCGCCCCGAAGCCTGTACGTGGAGCCGGATGAGGCGGAAAAAGCCAAGCGAATCCTGTGGGACAGGTACTTGAAGGGAGGGCGTGAGCGATGAGCAGACGCGATCACGCATCGACTCCCTCGCGCCGCCGACCGGATCGCCGTCTGGTTTCCGCGATGATGCTGTTCTTCTTCAGCGCCTTTTTGCTGCTGGCACTCAAGGGAGAATTGCGCTGGCAGGGCTTCGCGCTGGCGTTTGCGGTACCATTGCTCATCTACATTGCCACCATGTGGCTGCCGCGCTTCTTTCCGGCGGATAAGCTGCTGCTGGCTATCGCGAATTTCCTGTGCGCGCTGGGCGTTCTGGTGCTATACACGACCGATTTGGACGGCGGCACCTCACGCGGGCTCCAGCAGGCGGTGTATTACAGCGTGGGCATCGCGGTAATGCTGTTTTGCATTCTGCTGGTTCGTTATGTGCGCAACTGGCGCTTTTTAATCAAGCTTGTGATGCTGGGCGCGGCGGGGCTGATGGTGCTCCCGCTGGCCATCGGCACGGAGCAGAACGGTGCCACAAACTGGATACAGATATCGGGCACCAGCCTGCAACCCAGCGAGCTGGTCAAGCTGGCGCTGCTGCTCATCCTGAGCTATTATATGAGCCGCCGCAAGTTTTGGACATGGATGCTATTTGCAGTCTTCTGCCTGGGTGTTTTGATGCTGCAAAAGGATTTGGGCACGGCGCTTATCTATTACATTACGGCGCTTTTCATGTTCTACGCCAATACCGGCAACCTCCCCCTTACGGGGCTTGGCGTGCTTGGCGGCGTGGGCGCGGCGCTGGTGGGGTATGACCGGTTTGCGCATGTTAAAAAGCGTGTGGCCATCTGGATTAACCCATGGCTGTATTATGAGACGCACGGCTACCAGATTGCGCAAGTGCTCATGGCGATTGCATCGGGCGGGATCTTTGGTGTTGGGCTTGGGCTTGGCGCGCCGCGCGTAATCCCCGTCTATTTCACGGATTGTATTTTTGCGGTCATTTGCGAGCAGTTCGGGATCGCGTTTGGCATTCTGGTGCTGGTGATGTATGGCATCCTGATACTGCGGGGCACGAGCATTGCAACCGGCGCGCGCAGCAGTTTTCTGGCGCTGCTGGCCATGGGCGCAACGGTGATGCTGGGTATACAGACGTTCGTGATCATCGGCGGCGTACTCAAGCTCATTCCCCTGACCGGCGTAACCATGCCCTTTGTGAGCTATGGCGGCACGTCGCTGGTCAGCTGCATGGGGCTGATCGGGTTTTTGCAGGGGGTGGCCAGCATCAATCAGGATGATCTGGAATATGATTACGAAATCAGCCACAGCCTTGGGGAGGCGGCCGCGCTGCCGCATGCCGATGGCTTGTAAGGCGAACATGACGCCTGCAAAGCCGCAGGCAACGGCGTTTGCGTCAGGTGCGCCGCGCACGGGCACGCATCGCGCAGGAATGGCAGGCGTCGTTTTCACGCCGCGCCCGAAGGAGGAGTTTGCATGAAACAGCTTCGCACACGCTTTCGCCTGCTCACGCTGGTGGTGATCGCGCTTTTGCTGGTGGCCGGGCTTTACGGGGTATACAGCGTGACCATCTACGGCAGCCGCTGGTTCAGCAACAGCCGCAATACCCGCTACCAGAGCGCCAAGCGTACCGTAATCGCCGGGGACATTCTGGATCGTAACGGCGTTGTCATGGCCACGACCGATAGCGACGGTGAGCGCGTGTATCAATCCAGCATCAAGGCGCGGCGCGCGTCCGTGCACCTGATCGGAGATCGGGAAGGCAATGTGGCAAACGGGGTGGATTCGTTTCAGGCCAATTATCTGCTGGGGTTTGAAACATCGTTAAGCGAGCGGGTGGCGGCGCTGCTGCGCGGTGAAACGCGCCGCGGGGATGACGTGACCCTGACCGCGGATAGCAAGCTGAACACGCACATCGTGAACGCGTTTGAATCCGGCGTGAATACGAAGGGCAAAAGCGGCGCGGCGGTGGTGATGAACTACCGCACAGGCGAGGTGCTGGCGCTGGTGAGCCTGCCTGTTTTTGATCCGCAAAACCTGACGGAGAGCGACCGCAATAACGCGCAGCACCCTTTCTGGAACCGCGCGCTACAAAGCACGCTGGCGCCGGGTTCTACGTTTAAGATTATTACTGCCGCATCGGCATTTGAGAACCTCAGCGATATTGCCACCCACCAGTTTACCTGTACCGGAGCGACAAAGGTGCTGGATCAAACCATCCATGACTACCGCATGGCACAGCATGGCAACCTGACGCTGGAGCGTGCCTTTACGGTAAGCTGTAACAACGCTTTTGCCCAATGCGCGCTCATCCTGGAGGATGCGGCATTGCGAAAAACAGCGGAGAGTTTCGGCTTTAACGATAATTTTCTGTTTCGGGATCTGGTTGTGGAAAACAGCGTTTATCCCACAACGAACCGAAACCTCGTTGAAGTGGCCTGGAGCGGCGCGGGGCAGAGCCAAATCGGCGCGACGCCGCTGCATATGTGCATGGTGGCCGCCGCCATTGCCAATAATGGCGTGATGATGGAACCCCGGCTGCTGCTGCAGGTCAAAGGTCCCGGTGGGGTGGTGCGTATGCGCTTTACCTCCAAGGAATACCGCCGTGCGGTGAGCACGGATATCGCTGCCACGCTGCAAACGTTCATGAAAAATGTGGTGGCTTCGGGCACAGGCACCGCCGCACGGGTAAACGGTCTAACCATCGCGGGCAAAACCGGCAGCGCCGAGGCGGCGGTGGATGGGCAGGCGGTCACCCACGCGTGGTTTGTTGGGTATATCGAGAGCAGCAAACTGCCATACGCCTGCGCTGTGCTGGTAGAAAGCGGCGATAGCGGCGGCAGTGTAGCCGCGCCGCTGGCGGCAAGCATTTTCAAGTACCTGCTGGATACCTATGGCAAGTAAAAGGCAAGGCGTGAGGCTTTTCCTGCGCGAATGATGGCGATACGCGCAAACAAAACCTCGCGCGCAGGAGATATCACTACACTGAATACAATACAAAGAAAACAAGGCATGGCGGCGCAAGCCCCCCATTGCCGGAATGGGGGACGTATTTTTGCTTAAGGATTTGTTGTTTTCGGTGGGCACAGTGGCGCCGCTGTTGTTAGTGATGGCGGCAGGCTATGTGGCGCGACGGCTTGGCATCATGCGCACCGAAGGGGTAAAGCAGGCAAACAGCGCGGTTTTTCATGTTTTTCTGCCAATCATGCTGGGGCTGAACGTGATGGAAACGCAACACAGCCAAGCGATGGAGGGCGGTGTGCTGCTGTATGCCATGGGCGCGGTGCTGCTCACCTTTATGGTGATGGCTTTGCTGGCAAGGCGGGTAAGCGGGGAAGCGCGGCTCAGCGGCGTGTTTATCCAAGGGGTGGCGCGCAGCAATTATGCCATCTATGGCATTCCGCTGGTTATGCAGATATACCCCGCGGCGGATATTTCCCTCGCGGCGCTGATGGTGGTGGCCGTGGTGCCGCTGTTTAACGTGTTGAGCACCATCGTGCTCATGGTGTACAGCGGCAAGGCGGTGCGGCTTACCGGCATCATCAGGGGCGTGCTGCTCAATCCGCTGATCATCGGCACGTTGCTGGGGTTCTTACTGTGGCAGTTAAGTGTCACCCTGCCCGCCGTGGTGCATACGCCGCTGAAAATGCTGGCCAGCATCGCAACGCCGCTTGCGCTGTTTCTTTTGGGGGCAAGCCTTGATTTTGCAAAGGCGCGGGTAAATGGCCGCCTGCTGTGGCTGGGGGTCATGGGCAGGCTGGTGATGGTGCCGCTGATCTTCCTTGGCATTGCGGTGGCGCTGGGGATACGGGACATGAGCCTTGCGGTATTGATTGCCGTGTTTGCTTCACCTACGGCGGTCAGCAGTTACCCGATGGCGCAGCAGATCGGCGGGGATACGGATTACGCCGCCGCGCAGGTGGTCTTTACAACGGCGCTGAGCAGCCTGACCGTGTTTTTGTGGGTGTTTGCGGCCAAGGCTGCGGGGTTTCTGCGTTGAACGTGAAACTGGCTCCTACCCTGCATCGGCCGTAACTACCCTTTGACATCCGGCGCAGCCTGTGGTAAGATACGCACACCCCATAAGGGCAGATGGATGAACCCTTCCCCAACCCGAGCTGGAAAGAGAGCCGCCTCATCGGCTGAAAGGGCGGTCATGCGCGGCGGGCAGGTTCCCCGCATCCATGATATCGGCTAATCCCCGACGGCTGCCGCCGTTATCTGGCATTGAAAGTGAAAGCGCGCAAGCGTTTTAAGTCGGGTGGTACCGCGAAGGCTCCCTTCGTCCCAACAGTGGCAGTTTGCCATGTGTGGGAGCGAAGGAGCCCATTTTTGATTCGCGAAAGGAGAAAACCCATCATGGCGAAACAGGATGAGAAGAAGTTTGTCACCCACATTACGCCCCGCAGCGAGGATTTTTCGCAATGGTACACCGATGTGATTTTGCAGAGCGAGCTGGTGGATTACGCGCCCGTGCGCGGCTGCATGGTGGTGCGCCCGTATGGCTATGCCATCTGGGAGCGCATTCAGGAGGAGATGGACAGCCGCTTCAAAGCAACGGGTCACCAGAATGTGTACATGCCCATGCTGATTCCCGAAAGCTTGCTGCTCAAAGAAGCTGAGCATGTGGAGGGCTTTGCGCCGGAGGTGGCGTGGGTCACCCAGGGGGGCAATGAGACCCTGACCGAAAGGCTCGCCATCCGCCCCACAAGCGAGACCATCTTTTGTGCCATGTACTCCAAATGGGTGGGAAGCTGGCGCGATTTGCCCATGAAATACAACCAGTGGTGCTCGGTCATGCGCTGGGAAAAAAGCACCCGTCCCTTCCTGCGTACCAGCGAGTTCCTGTGGCAGGAAGGCCACACCATCCATGAAACGCCCGAAGAAGCGCAGGTGGAAACCATGCAGATGCTGGAGGTCTACCGCGAGGTAGCCGAAGATGAGCTGGCGCTGCCGGTGCTGGTGGGTCGCAAGAGCGATAAGGAAAAGTTTGCCGGCGCCAAGGCCACCTACAGCATGGAAGCCATGATGCAGGACGGCAAAGCCTTGCAGGCGGGCACCAGCCACAACTTCGGCACCAACTTTGCCGAGGCGTTCAACATTCAGTTTTTGAGCCGTGAAGGCAAGCTGGAATACGTGCATGAAACCAGCTGGGGCGTGAGCACAAGGCTCATCGGCGCCATTATCATGACGCACGGGGATGAGCGCGGCCTGCGCCTGCCCCCTCGTATCGCGCCCATTCAGGTGGTGATTGTCCCCGTTGCGGCGCACAAAGGCGGCGTGATGGAGACATGCGATGCGGTTGCCGTGCAGCTGAAGGCGGCTGGACTTCGTGTGAAGCTGGATGACCGCGACACCCTTTCCCCAGGGTACAAGTTCAATGACTGGGAGCTAAAGGGCGTGCCGGTGCGGCTGGAAATCGGCCCCCGCGACATTGAAAATGGCGTGGCGACGGTGTTTCGCCGTGATACATGCGAAAAGTCGACCCTTGCATTGGACGGCTTGCAAAACGAAGTTCCCCTGCTGCTGGAAACCATCCAAAAAGAACTGTTTGCACAGGCGAAAGCTTTCCGGGATACGCACATCACGGATGTTAGCACCATGGAAGACCTGAAAACCGTTGTGGAACGCGGTTTTGCCAGAACCATGTGGTGCGGCGGGCGCGAATGTGAAGATAAGATCAAGGAAAAGGCGGGCGCTTCCAGCCGTAACATGCCGTTTGACCAGACGCCCATTGGCGAAACCTGCGTATGTTGCGGAAAACCTGCGCAAAAGTTGATTTATTTCGCCAAGGCCTATTAACCCGATAGCAGGAAACGCGCGTAAGGACGCGCGTTTCTTGTTGCTTGCAAAGGCGCGCGGAGACCTTTGCCGATTCGGCGCTGCCTGCGCGTAAGCCGACGCGCTGTGCCTGCCATCCAGGAAGTAAGCCGCACGCAAACCAATGCCTTGCATCCAAGGCGTATGAAACAGGAGGTACACATGCCCAATGATCGCAAGCCAGCCCTCATCCTGTGGGATTTTAACGGGACACTGCTGGATGATGTGGCCTATGCCATTGCGGTACGCAATCGGGTGTTTCCGCGCTTCGATCTGCCCGTGATCACCTCTCTTGCCCAGTACCATGAGCAGTTCACCTTTCCCGTGAAAGAGTACTACCTGCGCGCAGGCGTGACGGATGCGAATTTTGTTGCGGTGGCAAACGCCTGGATGGCGGAGTATGTGCGTGGCTGCGAAGCCGTGCCGCTCTTTCCGGATGTGCCCGCCGCGCTGGACGCGTTTGCCGCCGCTGGCGCAAAGCAGGCGGTGCTCAGCGCCAGCAAGCTGGATACATTGCAAGCGCAGCTTACGTTTGCGGGCATCCGTGAGCGGTTTGACGCGGTGCTGGGGCTCAGCCACATCTACGCCACCAGCAAACAGGCGGTGGGCATAGCGTACCTGCGCGAAATCGGCGTTGATCCGCAAGCCTGCGTGATGCTGGGGGATACCTTGCACGATGCGCAGGTGGCCGCGGCGCTTGGGTGCCCATGCGTGCTGGTGGCGCGCGGGCATCAGAGCCGCGAGGTGCTGTTAGCCGCAGGCGTGCCCGTGGTGGATTCGCTTGCCCATGCGACAGAACATATTCTCGGCAGGAAATAGCCCCTCCTTTGAAGAATTATTGACCCATATGATAGGCGAAGCGCGGGAGGGTTGCGGATGGACAGCGTATTGCGTTTGCTTGCCAAGCCCGGCCTCCACAGCATAGAAGCGCTGTGCGCTGCGCTGGCGCTGACGCCGGAGCAGCTAAGCGCGCACATGGATGCGCTGCGCCAAAGGGGATACCGCATCGACGAAGCGGGCGGGCAGGGCTATACGCTTTTGCCCAAGGCGGATACGCTGTTGCCCGCCTATGTATGGCGCGGGCTTGAAACAGCCGTGTATGGGCGCGGGGAGATCCTGTACGCGCCAGCGATGGATTCTACCAATACGCAGTTGAAACACGCCGCAGCCGAACGCGTTTTGCCGGAGGGAAGCCTGGCCGTATGCGAACGGCAAACGGCAGGGCGCGGGCGTTTGCAGCGCGTCTGGGATGACCCCGCGGCGGGGGAGAGCCTTACCTGCTCGCTATTGCTGCGGCCACAACTTCCGCGTGAACAGGTGCATCTGGTTACGCTGGCGGCAGCCGTTGCGGCAGCGGAAGCGCTGGCTTCCTTTGGGACGGATGCGCGCATCAAATGGCCGAATGATGTAGTGATTCGCGGGCGAAAATGCGTGGGCATCCTTTGCGAAACGACGATGGATCCATCGGGCGCGCTGTGCGTAGTGGCGGGAGCGGGCTTCAATGTTAACCAACGCGCTTTTACGGGCGAACTGGCCGATAAGGCAACCTCGCTTTGGCTGCAAACAGGCGTAGCGGGCGACCGTTGCCAGCTATTGTGCCGTTACCTGCTGCATTTGGAAAGCGCGGTGCGCCTGATAGAGCAACGGGGGTTTACGGCGCTTATGCCCGCCTACGCGGCAAGATCGGTCACGCTGGGCGTTCGCGTGCGGGTGATCGGCGCTGCGGAAGCCTTTGTGGGCATGGCTCAAAGCATCGATGCGGACGGGGCGCTGCTGGTTTTGGATGATCGGGGCGTATTGCATCGGGTTATCAGTGGGGACGTATCAGTGAGGGGAGTGATGGGGTATGTCTAAACCTTTGTTTGAGGGTGTAATCACCGATGTGCATGGCATTCGGGTAGGTCAAGCGGAAAATCGAACGGCCATGACGGGCGTTACGGTGGTGCTGGCGGGGCGTGACGGCGCGGTGATCGGCGCGGATGTGCGCGGCGCAGCCCCCGGCACGCGCGAGATCGCGCTCACACGAAGCGAAAACACCGTAGAGCGCGCCAATGCCGTGATGCTCGCTGGGGGCAGCGCTTTTGGGCTGGATGCGGCTTCGGGTGTGATGCGTTTTTTGGAGGAAGCGGGCGTAGGCGTGGATACGGGTCTTTGCAAGGTGCCCATCGTGCCTGCCGCCGTATTGTTTGACCTTGGCGTTGGGGATGGGCACATCCGTCCGGATGCAGCCATGGGCTATGAGGCCTGCCGCAATGCCGCGCGCATCGTCCATCAGGGCGCGTATGGCGCGGGCACGGGCGCAACCGTGGGCAAATTGGTGCCTACCGCCTTACCCGCGCCCGGGGGTACAGGCTCGGCCAGTATTACGCTGGCAAACGGGGTCACGGTAGGGGCAATTGTATGCGTAAACGCCGTGGGCGACATTTATCATCCCCACAACGGCAAACCGCTGGCGTGCGGACACCTGAGCGATGGCAAGCCAGTGCTGTGCGAAAGCCTGCTCTACGGTGCGCAACCCATGGCGGAACCGCTGAAAATCAAGCATACGAATACCACGCTGGCCGTAATCGCGACGGACGCGGTGCTCACCAAAGCGCAGACAAATCGCCTGGCGACCTGCGGGCATGACGGTTATGCGCGCGCCATCCGCCCTGTGCATACGCAGATGGATGGGGATACCATCTTCACCCTGGCTACGGGAAGGGTAGATGAAGATGTTAACATGGTTCAGCTTTGTGCCGCGGCCGCCGAAGTGGTGGCGCGCGCCATCGCCAATGCCGTAACGGTGGGGGGCAAACCGTGATTGGTCTGGGCATCGACCTGTGCGAAATCGCCCGCATACAGGCGGCGATGGAAAAGAACGAGAGCTTTGCGCGGCGGTATTTTACGCAGGAAGAGCGCGCCTACCTGAGCACGCGCGGGCAGGTTATGGCGCAGAGCGCCGCGGCGATGTTCGCCGCCAAGGAAGCGTTTCTCAAGGCGCTTGGCGTGGGGCTTTCCGGCGGCATCGCCATGGGGGATGTGGGCATAGCGCATGATGCGCTGGGATGCCCGCGCTATCTGCTGTCGGAAAAAGCGCAAAAAGCCATGGCGGAGCGGGGCGCGTATGCTGCGCATGTAAGCTTGACCCATGATGCGGGCATGGCCGCCGCTGTTTGCGTGCTGGACTGATACGAACCGGCTTTCATCCGAAACTAAAAACGAATAAGGGGGGCGCGCTATGCTTCAAACCATTTTGCCGGAGGAAATGAAGCGCGTGGAACAGCGCGTGATAACAGAAGGCGGGATAGCTGGCCTTACCCTCATGGAACATGCCGCAACGCATGTGGCCAACGTGGCCGCGCCATACCTGAAGGAAGGCGGGCGCGTGCTTGCTGTATGCGGCGCGGGCAACAACGGTGCGGACGGCCTTGCAGCCGTGCGCATCCTGCTTACCCGGATGCCCTCGCTCAAAGCAGTGATCTGGAAATTGCCGGGCGCGCCCACGGCGGAAACTGCTAAACAATGGGCTCGCCTTGTGCCTTTGATGGCGCGCATCAGCGTGCACGCGCTTGCGGAGGAAGCGGATGTGTCGGCCGTGCCCGTGGATGTCGCCTGCGTGGTCGATGCGATGTACGGCACGGGGCTCAGCCGTCCGCTGGCAGGCGCGGCGCGCAAGGCGGCACAATGCCTGGCTAAGGCAAGCGTGCCGGTGGTGGCGGTAGATAGCCCAAGCGGCTTATGCGGAATCACTGGGCAAGTGCTGGGCGGAGCCGAAGGCACATGTGTGCGCGCTGAGGTAACCGTCACCTTCCATCGCCCCAAGCCCGGGCTGTTTCTGGCGGAGGGATTGGATGCCTGCGGACGCGTAGTGGTCGCGGATATCGGCATCCCTGCCGCTTTGGATGATGCTCACGGCATGGCGGTGCTGGTGCGGGGGGATACCCTCTTGCCCCCGCGCAAGCGCAATACCCACAAGGGGGATTATGGCCGCGTGTTGCTGCTGGTGGGTTCCCACGGCATGGCGGGCGCGGCGGCGATCAGCGCGCTTGCGGCGTTGCGCGCTGGCGCGGGGCTATGTACCGTGGCCTGTGTGGAACGTATTGTGCCCACAGTGCAAACGCTTTGCCCCTGTGCTACCTGCCTGCCGCTGCCCCAAGAGGATGCGCCCGCAGCCTGGGGGTTGCTGCTGGCTGCCATGGCAAAGGCGGATGCGCTGGTGATCGGGTGCGGGCTTGGGCAGGATGCGTTCTCGTATCAACTGCTGACGCGATTATTGCCATGGCTGGCGGCGCATCCGCTGCCTGCCGTATTGGACGCGGACGCGCTCAACCTGCTGGCTGCGCACAAAGACGGTGATTTTGCCGGGCTGCGGTTTCTGCCGCAAACCGTGCTTACCCCGCATATCGGCGAAGCGGCAAGGCTGCTTGGTGTTGCGGCGGCGGAGGTGGAGCAGAATCAGCCTGCGGCTGCGCAAGCCGTGCAGGCGCGTTACGGCGCATCGGTGGTGCTCAAAAGCGCAAGTACGGTAATCGTTGCGCAGGGGGGACAGGCAATCAGCCTATATGGTTCGCCCGCCATGGCCAAGGGCGGCAGCGGTGATGCGCTGGCCGGGGTGCTGGGCGCGCTCATGGCGGGACAAACGGCTTATGGCATCAGCGGTGTGAGGCTGATGCAGGTTGCCTGCGCGCTGCATGGGCTGGCTGGCTTGCTAGCGACCGAGGTACGCGGCGAGCGCGGCATGCTCGCGACAGACCTTTGCGAGGCGCTGGGTCGTGTATCAGAAGTAGCACAGCGCGGAGAGGTGACCATCGCCCCGCTGCAGCTTCCTGAAAAGGCGATTTATGATTCCAGTACCGTCTCCATGCATGATGATTCTGATGAGTTGGCGGCGCTGGGGTACAGGGAAGAGGGGACCGTACCGCACGCAAGCACCGCGCACGCGGCGCATGGCGCTGCGGCGGCGCTGGGGCGAAAGGTGCGCGTCACGGTGGATAGACCCTTGGGAAGCCGCCACCCCGAGCGGCGGGATACGGTCTACCAGCTCAACTATGGCTATGTGGCCGATGTGCTGGCCGCAGACAATGAATGGCAGGATGCGTATGTGTGGGGCGTAAAGGAACCCATAGCGGTGTTTGAAGGCGAGGTGATCGCCGTGATCCATCGCTTAAATGACGCGGAAGATAAATGGGTGGTGGCTGCCGTAGGCACCCGCGTAACGGCGGAAGAGATACGTACAGGCACAGCGTTTACAGAGCAGTACTATCAATCCAGAATTTTGGTTATCAAAGATACGTAAAGCCAACGCGTAACAGCGTTTGCAAGGCGCAGGCAGGCGGAGCGCACGCCATGCATACCATGGGGAAGCGCATCTGACCAAACGAAAACCCCGAACGCTGTACGAGGGGAGCGTTCGGGGTTTTTGAGTGCTGTTGATAGGTGTGCACTTCTTATCAAACCAAGATGGAGATAATCAACCAGAGGCCATACGCGATCATCAAGATGCCGCCGATGCGCCGCATCTGTTGCTGGTGGGTGCGCAGCCATGCCAACGCGCCTTTGAGCCATTGATACAGCACCATGAATACGATCATCGGCAGCGCCAGCCCCAGCGCGAAAACAGCCAGCGAAACCATGCCTGCGCCTGCCGTTGCGCTGGCCGAAGCCAGAATGAGGGCGTTTGCCAGCACGGGCGTCAAACAGGGCGTCCAGGAAAGGGCAATAACCAGCCCAAACACCGCAGAACTGATAAAACTGGTGGGTTTGACGGCGGAGTTGCTGGCCCATTTGGGGGCGCTTACGCCTTTGAAATGCAGAAAACCAGCCGTCCATAACCCGAAAAGGATCATCAGCGAGCCGGTAACGCCATTGAGCACCCGGCGATCCATGCTTTTCAGCGCGCTGCCAATGAAGCCCGCGCCTGCGCCGATGAGCGTAAAAAACGTCACAAACCCCAGCAAAAGACCAAGCACGCGAAGCATCAGACTGAGCCACGCGCCTTTGCCCTGCTCGCCATCCGCACTATTGCCTACAAGGTAAAGCGCATATACGGGCAGCATGGGCAGCACACAGGGGGAGAGGAATGCCACGAAACCACCGATAAGCATCTCCCAAAGCGGGAGTTGCGTCGCGGTGGCGGCAAATGCTTCATTCATGGCGTAGCCTCCGCGGTGGCCTCGGGCGCTTCCGCGGCGGCATCCGCACGCTTGGCTACGCCCATTTCGTCCATGTAGGCAGCCATGTCATCATACTCCAGGCCATACGCACGGCCAATGTAATAGCCCTCTTTATTGATAAAGATGCTTGTGGGGAAACCATCCAGGCCTACAAGCTGTGTGAGCGCTAAATCCGAATCTTCCAGATGAAGCATCTCCTGCAGGCCGAAGCGCTCGATTACCTCTGCGGAGGCTTCCGGGCCTTCACCGCTCCATGCGTGCACAAGGATGATTGAAACCTCGTTAGGGTCATAGGTTTCGAACGTCTGCTTAATGGCGGGCATTTCCTTCATGCAATAAGAGCACCAACTGGTATAGAAATTGAGCCAGATCGCTTTGCCCTGATGATCGTTCACATCCACAAGGGTGCCTTCGAAAGCATCCAGCACATAGGGTCTGCCCTGATCATCGGTTTCGACGGTCGCGGTTTCGGCTAAGCCAAGGGCGGGCAGGAGCAATAATGCCAATAGCGCGGAAAGGAGCCGGTTCACAGTCTTTTTCATGTTCATCTACCTCCTTTTGTTTTTGTATCCGAAAAAAACACGGATGAAACAGGATGGCGGTAGTTTTACAATCATCGATACTGATCGCGAAAATGAAGCTTCACAACCAGAATATTCATATTCTGTGTAATTTTCGAAAAAGATGTGCTTTTGCTCTTTACGGCATAAAATGATTGTGTTATAATGCTCAACAGTTCGTCGGGATATGCCGTTACACGGAGCAGCGTAACTGACGATTTGCAAGATGCAATGGCGCATCCGCCATTTGCATGCGATTAAGGCACGCATGGCGCGCCGTTGCAGGAGGAATCCATCATGCCGCTTGGAATTTCACAAAAAGCAAGCAACATTGCCCCGTCCGCCACCCTCGCGATGGATGCGAAAGCCAAGGCGCTTCGCGCAGCAGGGGAGAGCGTGATCGGCTTTGCCGCGGGCGAGCCGGATTTTGACACGCCTGAACCCATCCGGGACGCGATGAAGGCGGCGCTGGATCGTGGTATGACGCGCTACGCACCCGTAGCCGGTACCTTGGAACTGCGCAAAGCCATCGCGGATAAATTTTTGCGTGATAACGGCCTTACGTATGCGGCGGATGAGATTATCGTATCAAACGGCGCAAAGCATTCACTCTACAACGCGTTTTTTACGCTTATTGACGAGGGCGATGAGGTTATCATACCTACGCCCTGTTGGGTGAGCTATCCGGAAATGGTGCGCATGGTGGGCGGCGTGCCTGTGTATGTGCCTGCCAATGAGAAGGATGACTTCGTACCCAGCATTGCGGCCATGGAAGCGGCTATCACCCCTAAAACCAAGGCATTCATGCTGACCAGCCCCAGCAATCCCAACGGCTGCGTATGGCCGGAGGATACGCTCAGGGCACTGGCGGCGCTGGCAGTCAAGTATGATTTCTACATTATCGCCGATGAAATCTACGAAAGCCTGATCTACGGCGGCCAAAAGCATGTGAGCATCGCCGCTTTTGGGGAGGAGATCAAGGCGCGCAGCATCGTGATTAACGGCGTAAGCAAAACCTATGCCATGACAGGCTTTCGCATTGGCTATGCGGCAGGACCCAAGGTTGTGATTCAGGCAATGGTCAACGCGCAGAGTCAGGCAACCAGCGCCCCCAACACCCCCGCGCAGGAAGCGGCGCGCGTGGCGCTCACCATGCCGCAGGACTGTGTGGAAACCATGCGCAAAGCCTTTGAAGAACGGCGGGATGCGCTGGTGAAAGGGCTCAACGCGATTCCTGGGATTACCTGCCGCAAGCCGGATGGCGCCTTTTACGTGATGATGAACGTAAGCAAACTGCTGGGCAAACGCTTTGAAGGAAAGGCGTTGGAGGGTTGTGCGGATTTTGCCGAGGCGTTGCTTGGCGCCGCGAAGGTAGTCGTGGTGCCAGGTGATGCCTTCATGGCGGAAGGCTTCTGCCGACTCAGTTATGCCGTTTCCATGGCGAACATTGAGGAAGGCTTGCGCCGCATTGATGCCTTTGTGCGGCAGCTTACCTGAGCGGAGGCTTTCCTCGATTCATCCACAATGCTTTCCACATAGGCTTGCGCCGGCAAGGCTTACAGCGCAAAGGGAAAGCAATGGAACACGCAGTTTTCCTTGCCTTGCGCATCGGTTGGTTTTCCTGATCCACAGGCAAATCACAGATTTCAATGGGTTATGCACAGGTTTTCCACAAAAACAGGGGAATTTCGTGGCTTTTTCCACATGCGGGCATGGAAAGTGAATAATTTCGGCATTTGCAGCGGCACGATTGTGATGAATACAGTATGAATAAAGCAATAAAGTAGCATGATCGGGCACAGCACCACGACCACATCTGCACACAGGGGACGGGCGGCATGCCGCTCAAGGCGGAGGAGAGGATATAATGATCACCTTTAGCAAGAAAAGCAACCAGTTGATACAATCGAAATATCAATATGATCTGCAGGATGTGGCCGAGCCAAACCTGTACCGTGAAATCTATGATTATGAACACATCCCCAAGATCACCTTCAACAACCGTTTGGTGCCCATCAACATGCCGGATGAAATCTGGATGACTGATACCACGTTCCGCGATGGACAGCAGAGCGTGAGTCCCTTTACACCCAAACAGATCGAGCATCTGTTTGGATTGCTGAGCCGTTTGGGCGGAAGCAACGGGCTGGTGCGGCAAAGCGAGTTTTTTCTCTATACAGCCAAAGACCGCGAAGCGCTGGAACGTTGCCAGAACCTTGGGCTTACCTTTCCGGAGATTACCACATGGATACGCGCCAACGCGAACGATTTCAAGCTGGTCAAGGCCGCGGGCGTCAAAGAGACAGGCATTTTGGTATCCTGCAGCGATTATCATATTTTCAAAAAGATGCACCTGACGCGCGCACAGGCGATGGATAAGTACCTGGGCATCGTCAAAGCCGCGTTGGAGGAGGATATCATTCCGCGCTGCCATTTTGAAGATATCACCCGCGCAGATTTTTACGGGTTTGTACTGCCCTTTGCCGAGCAATTGATGAAGCTTGGCGTAGAAGCGGATAAGCCCATAAAGGTGCGTGCCTGTGATACCATGGGCTATGGCGTGAGCTACCCGGGCGCGGCGTTGCCCCGCAGTGTGCCGGGCATCATCTACGGGCTTAACCATTATGCGCAAATTCCCAGTGCGCAGTTGGAATGGCATGGGCATAACGATTTCTATAAAGTGGTCAATAATGCCGGTACCGCATGGCTCTATGGATGCAGCAGCATCAACTGCTCGTTGCTGGGCATCGGAGAACGCACAGGCAATTGCCCGCTGGAAGCCATGGCAATCGAATACCAGGCATTGCGCGGCGAGGACGGCGGCATGGATTTGACGGTGGTCACGGAGATTGCGGAATACATGGAGCGGGAGATCGGCATTGAAATTGCCGCGCGGCAGCCGTTTGTGGGACGTGCTTTCAACGTCACGCGCGCGGGCATCCATGCCGATGGCATGCTTAAGGATGAAGAGATTTACAATATCTTTGACACCACCAAAATATTGAACCGTCCCGCGACGGTTGCGGTAGACAGCTTCAGCGGTCTGGCGGGCGTAGCGCACTGGATGAACGGATACTTCCGTTTGCAGGGCGAGCATGTTGTGGATAAGCAGGATGCGTTGGTGCAGGCCGTAAAGGCAATGGTGGACGAACTGTATACGCAGGGGCGCAACACCGTCATGGGTGATGGAGAACTGGAGATTATGGTGCGGGATGCGGATGTTGACCGTTACCATGCGCTGCTGTTGCATAAAAACCGATAGACAAGCTGGCGGTATCCTTGAGGTGCAAGGTGTCAAAAGTTGGGCCCAGGGTAAAAAGCCTTGGTTAGGTTGCAGGGATGAAACCCCAAAGCCTTACGTCACAATCCATAGCGATAGCAAGCGAACAGCTCGTGGGGCTATGAGGCGAGCGAGGGTTGAAACCAACCGGGCAGTGCGGACAAGCCGAGGTGACAAAGCCGTAGCCTTGGTGCGCTTCTGTCCCTTTGCGTTGGGCACGGGGCAGAAGCAGGCAATCATGCAATCCATATACTCCGAAGGTGGAGATGCAGGCGCTGCGTAGCCAGCAAGCTGATGACAGGCAGAGAAACGATTCATTTTGACGACCAACAGGCAAAGCCAAAGCGCGGGCTATGACCGCGCTTTGGCTTTCTGTATAGATAGCAATCCGCTATGGCTCAATTCAAACAATCACACTGCCGCCATTGGGGCTGATTACCTGACCGGTGATCATACCCGCGCCCTCGCCGCAGAGCCACAGTGCTGCGTCGGCGATCTCCTCGGGTGTGCAAAGGCGCCCTAGCGGCGCTTCGGCGGCTATCTGCATCAGCGTATCCTCGCCGTAGCCCAACAGCATATCCGTCATGGTGGCGCCAGGGGCAAGGGCATTCACCGTTATGCCGCTGGGGCCAACCTCTTTTGCCAGCGCTTTGGTCAAACCGATGAGCCCCGCTTTGGCTGCGGAATAGGCGGTTTCCATGCTCGCGCCCACCATACCCCAAATGCTGGCGACATTTACGATGCGCCCCGCGCCCCGGCTCAGCATAGCGGGCAGCAAAGCGCGCGTTACGTAGAATGCGCCGGTTAGATTCACATCCAAAACCTGCTGCCATTGAGCATCGGTTATATCCTGCAACTGGCGGCTTAGCGCCACGCCCGCGTTGTTCACCAGCGCATCCACATGGCGCAAATCCCCAAGCAGGGTTTGACACGCGGCGTTTACATCGGCACTTACGCGCACATCCGCAGCGATGGCCAGCGCGCCGGTTTCCTTAACCAGCGCCTGCGCGGCCGTATCGTTAGCGCGGTAGAGGAAAGCCACCCGATACCCCGCCGCGGAAAAAGCGCGCACACATGCCGCGCCGATGCCGCGGCTACCGCCTGTAATGACTGCCGTGCGCATGAAAGCCCTCCTGTAAGCGACTGCCCGGGCAGCCGCTGTGATGATCGAAAATGAGATCATAACGCGATGTATTCTCTGGCAGGGTTCCAAAGCGCAAAAACTATCGTTGGGTTTTGGGAAAACCCAATGCCTTGCGCTGATGCGTTCTCCCCAAAACGATGCAACACGCCATTGGCGAGGCTGTGTGTCAGGATCATGCACAGCATGGGCGCCTTAACAGGCGCATGCGACGAATGATGCCGCAGCTTCAAAACATTTTCTTTTTCCAGAGCACGAAGAACGCAATACTGGCCGCGATGATGCTCATGCCTACCACGACCCAGAAACCCCAGGGCGTGCCCTCAAATGGCACATGTGTATTCATGCCCCAGTAGGAGGCAAAAAGGGTTGGAACGGCCAGAATTACCGTCAAACTGGTGAGGATTTTCATGACGATGTTCAGATTGTTTGAAATAATGGAGGCGTAAGCGTCCATGGTGCCGCTCATGATGTCGCGATAGATGGCGCACATCTCGATGGCCTGTTTGTTTTCGACGATTACGTCTTCCAGCAGATCAGCATCTTCAGGGTATTTACGCAGCATGTCCATGCGCATCATCTTCTCCAGCACCATTTCGTTGCCTTTCAGAGAGGTGGAGAAGTACACCAGCGATTTTTCCAGTTGCATCATCTGGAACAGCTCGCGGTTGCGCAGGCTCAGTTGCAGGCGCTTGTGCACAAACGTGCTGGCCTTATCGATTTGCTTCAGATAGGAAAGATAACGGCTGGCGTTGCGGTTGAGCATTTGCAGGATGAAGCGTGTGCGCTTATTGGTCCAGAATCCGCGGATCCGCTCCTCGGTAAAATCATTGATGATGGCGCTTTCCCGCGTCGCCACGGTGATAATCACATCATCCACCACGATGATGCCCATCGGGATGGTGGCATAGCTAAAGCCGTTGTCCTCCGCTTCCACATAAGGAACGTCCACGATAATGAGCGTTTGATCGTCATCGCGTTCGATGCGGGCGCTTTCTTCTTCATCCAGTGCGGCCTGCAAATACGTCGGATCCAGCGAAAAACGCGCGTTCAGCCCCTCGATCTCCTCGCGGGTTGGGTTCTGCAGATGAATCCAGCAGCCCTTTTCAAAAGTGTTGATTTGGGTGAGGTGATCGTCCACGGTCAAAAAGATTTTCTTCATAGTTAAAACCTGCCCTTCTGCTGTCGCGTTGACGCGCGACATTGCTTCCGAGCAGGCGTTCCATGATGCTGTTTACAGCGTTTACAACCTTACCGCGACCATCCCATGCGCGGCGCCCCTCGGAGCATATGAAATTGTTGGTTGCGGTTGGTAGTTCTGTTGCTACGACTATATGGGTCCGCGTCCACTGTACGCTCCTCCTTGCCGCTTGATTTTGGAATGCCCACGGGGATGATTTCCATCCCTAATCATAGACGCTCTGCGGCGTTCTGTCAACCAAAGAAAGGGGGTTTTTGAAAAGAAAGGTACGGAAAAATACACTAAAGAAGTACTGCGCGCTGCGTGCAGCCATTTTGCATATTGATGCACTTTTCACAAGCTGTATGCACTGTATCGCGTTGCAAAGCGCTGCTGCGTGTTGTATAATGAAAGCGGTTTGATACGGCCTGCCCAAACTCCGCGCATGCCCATTCCTTCTGGCAGGCCGCTTTACAGGGCATGCGGATGCAATGCACTTCGACCCCCGATCGACGAAAGGATGGTTCCACATGAAAAAATTCCTTGCTGTCCTGTTGAGTGTTATCATGATCCTATCTGTTACTGCGTTTGCCGCCGCCGAGGGAGAAGCCTCCCTGCGTGTTGCCGTATGCATTGCGGAAGCGTTGGGCGATTTGGGCTTTAACGACAGCGCCGCCGATGGCCTGAACGCGCTCAAGGAAGATTATGGCGTAACCGGAAGCATCGTTGAGTGCAAGAGCGATGCGAGCATGTTTCAACCTGCGTTGGTTGCAGCTGCGGAAGAAAATGATGTGGTGGTAGCCGTGGGCTGGCAGTTTTGGGATGTGCTGACCGCCGTAGCGCCGCAGATGCCCGATACCCTGTTCGTGTTTGTGGATAACGGGCTGGATGGCGTCGGGGAGAATCTTCTGTCAATCGTCTATACCGAAAACGAGGGTTCCTTCCTGGCGGGCTATATCGCCATGAAGGTTTCCGCCACGCAGAGCATTGGTTTTGTGGGCGGGGAAGACAGCGAAACCATCAATAATTTCCTGGTAGGGTACAAGCAGGGCGCTTTGTATGCCAACCCAGAAGGCAAAGTGCTGGATCCCGTGTATGTAGGCGATTATGAAAGCCCCGATAAGGGAAAGGAAAGCGCCACCAAACTGTATGCCGACGGTGCGGATGTCGTATTTGCCGTTGCGGGCAAAACCGGCCTGGGCGTGTTTGAAGCCGCCAAGGAGCAGGATAAGTACGCCATCGGCGTGGATAGCGATCAAAAGTACATCGACCCCGATCACATCATTTGCTCTATGATCAAGGATATCGGCGGCAGCATCTACACCACCGTAGCCATGTATATTGAGGACGGCATTTTTGATGGCGGGCAGATCTGGGATGCGGACATGACCACCGGCTTTGTAAGCATCGGATATGGCGAAGCGGGCATGACCCAGCAGGTGAGCGATGCGCTCAAGGCAGAGGTCGAGGCACTGGCCGAGCAGATTATTGCGGGCGAAATCGTGGTGGAATCCACGCGCTAAGGCAAGCCGGAAGGCTTTCATCGGCGGCTTGGGGAGAAATCTCCCCGGGTCGCCTTTTGTTTGCGACAAGGCACATCCTGCCCTTTCCTGTGGGGCGGTGTTGTGCTATAATCAAGGTAAAGCTTGGAACGATTTCCCAACATGAATGCATCCAACCCGTTGCGCTGTCATCTCCAGCTGCATTGCAACTGCGCTGCGTTGCCAATTACGCTGTTGTTACCGCGCTTGGACATCACCAAAAAGCGTGCGGGTCGATGCATCCATGCATGGTAATCCCAAGGCAACCAGAAGGAGTGAAAACCATGGGTGAGGCCATCGTGAGTACATTCCCATCGATCACGGGTGAAGAACTGGAAACGCGCATGTGGTTACCGGAAGGCGAGCCGCGCGCGGTGGTGCAACTGGTGCATGGCATGGCGGAACACATCGCCCGTTATGATGCGGCCGCCAGGCGCCTGAATGAGGCGGGCTTTTTGGTGGTGGGACACACGCACCTGGGGCATGGCCAAGCCGCGGAGCTTTTGGGCTGGTTTGCGCAGGAGCATGGCTGGGACGCCCTTGTGGAAGATGTGCACACCCTGCGTAAAAACACGCAGGCGGCGTACCCCTCCCTCCCTTACTTCTTGCTGGGTCACAGTATGGGCAGTTTCATCACGCGCGCATATATCCAGCGGTTTGAGTCGGGTTTGCGGGGGGTCATCCTCTCCGGCACAGGTCACTTTGAGCCATTGATCCTGAATGCGGGGCTTGCGATCGCCAACCTCCAGTGTTTGTTTGGCATGGAGAAAAAGCCCAGCAAACTGCTGGAGAGCATCAGCTTTGCGGGCTATAACAAAGAATTTGAACCTGTGCGTACTTCCCATGACTGGCTGAGCAAAGATCATGAGATTGTGGATCAATATCTGGCCGATCCTTACTGCGGATATCCCTTCACAGCGGGCGGTTACCGCGATTTCTTCCAGGGTTTGAAAGGGTTGAGCCCCAAAAACCTTGCGGGCATGGATAAAGAGGTGCCCATTCTGCTGTTTTCCGGTGCGAGCGATCCGGTAGGCGGTCGCGGCGCGGGGGTCAAAATCACAGCGGATGAACTGCTGGCCGCGGGCGTTCGAGATGTGCGCGTGAAACTTTATGAGAACGGTCGCCATGAAATGCTCAATGAAATCCAGCGCGATGAGGTGCTTGACGACCTGGTGACATGGCTGGAGCAACACTTGCAAGCATAAATGATGCTGGCGCGCGGGCGAAAGCGCCAGCCCTGCCGCTGGAAGCATATCGGGCGCATGGGAGATGAAGGGGGAGCGTTGTATCATGAAGAAGATCATGGTGGTTGTGTTGGTACTCTGCCTGAGCATGGGACTGATGGCGATGGCCGCGGCGGAAACGTCCACGTTAAGCTATATGTCCTTTGAGCTGCCGCTGCCTGCCGCAGGGCTGAAAGTGCTGGTTCCCTTTGACATGGATTCCTATGAAGGGGACGAAGAAGCATATGATTATGGATTCCGCTTCAACTGCTATACAGATACCTTTGACCTGACCGTGTACGTGCATGAGAGCCGCGAGGATAGTTTGGAGGCGTATGCGGCTTTCTATGCGCAGCGATATTCCATGGATGCGCAGGCGGACAGGGTGAACGGTTTTGCGGTTCAACGGCTCACCAGTGCGGATAGACCCTTCGATGTAACCTATCTGGTGACGGCGCCCGATCAGGTTTCGCCCTCGGTTGTCTATGATTTGGCGTTTGCGTGCGACGGGGAAGCGGATGCGGCGCTGGCACAGGAAATCATTGGCACTTTGGCGTTGTACGAGTAGGCGTCTAGGGCGGAAAGGTCTGCCGAAAAGCACACAATATGGAAGTTGGAACACCGCTCCTGCATTAGCACTCTACAGTCGAGAGTGCTAAATTTTTGTTGCAAACAAGCTTTTCATCTGCTATAATCATGCCTGAGGGCGGGTTTGCGTACCTGCAAGTACTACCGTTTATCAAGGAGGATTACCCATGGCCACAACCAAAGGCAATATTTCCATCCATGCGCAGAACATCATGCCCATCATCAAGCGGTGGCTGTATTCTGACAAGGATATCTTCATCCGTGAACTGGTTTCCAACGGCTGCGATGCCATCGTCAAACAGAAAATGGTGGAGCCGGAGGCAGCGGAGGAGTACCGCGTTCTGGTTACGCTGGATCCGGCGGCGGGCGAGTTGCATTTTGACGACAACGGCATCGGCATGACGGATGAAGAGATCAAAAAGTATATCAACCAGGTAGCCTTCTCTGGCGCGGAGGAATTCCTGAAAAACTATGAAGGCGAAAACAAGGGCGGCATCATCGGGCATTTTGGCCTTGGTTTTTATTCCGCTTTCATGGTAGCCGAGAAGGTGACCATCCAGACGAGAAGCGATCAGGAAGGCGCGACGCCTGTCTGCTGGGAAAGCCAGGACGGGATGAAATACAAAATCAGCGAGGGCAGCCGTACCCAGCGCGGCACCACCATCACGTTGAAACTGGCGGAGGACGCCAAAGAATTCCTGGAGGAATATAAGGTTCGCGAAACCCTGAACCGGTATTGCGGGTTTATGGCACAGCCCGTCTACTTTGAAGTGGTGAAACCCGCCGAAGAGAAGAAAGAAGCTGCCGAGGGCGAAGCCGAGCAAACCGCGCAGGAAACCGAAACCGCGCCCAATACGCCCGAGCGCAAGCACATCAACGATACGCCCGCCCTGTGGCTCAAACAGCCCAAAGATTGTACGGATGAAGAATACAAGGAATTCTACCGCAAGGTGTTCCATGTCTACGAAGATCCGCTCTTTTACGTGCACCTGAATGTGGATTATCCCTTCAACCTCAAGGGCATCCTCTACTTCCCCAAACTGACAAACGATTTTGGTACCCGTGAGGGCGAGATCAAACTGTTTAGCGGACAGGTGTTTGTGGCAACCAACATCAAGGAGGTCATCCCGGACTTCCTGATGCTGCTCAAGGGCGTGATCGACTGTCCCGACCTGCCGCTGAACGTAAGCCGCAGCTTCTTGCAGAACGATGGCTATGTTAAGAAGCTTTCCGCCTACATTACCCGCAAGGTGGCAGATAAGCTGGTGGGCATGTTCGGCAGCGAGCGTGAAACGTACGAAAAATACTGGGACGATATCCATCCTTTTGTGAAGTACGGCTGCGTGCGGGATGCGAAGTTCTTCGATCAGGTCAAGGATACGTTGCTTTACAAAACCACCAAGGGCGCTTACCTTACCCTGAGCGAGTACCTTGCCAAGAACGAAGGCAAGCTGGGCAAGAAGGTTGTCTACGCAAGCGATCCCACGCGGCAGGCGGCCAGCATCACGATGTACGAGCAAAAGGAAATCGATGTGGTGGTGCTGGATGCGTTGATCGACCTGAATTTTGTAAGCTTTATCGAGTACTCGGCAGGTGTGGAAGGGCTGAGCTTCGCGCGTGTGGACGCGGATGCGGCCACCTTTACCAAAGAGGACGAGGCGGATGATGCGGCCAAAGAGGCAGTGAAAGCCGAGCAGGAAACGCTTACGGCGCTGTTCAAAGCTGCCGTGGGGAACGATACGCTCACTGTGGAGCTGAAAACACTGACGGACGAAGCCACGCCCGCGCTGCTGGTGCAGGATGAGCAAAGCCGCCGCTTCAGCGATATGAACAAGATTTATGGACAGAGCTTCAAAATGCCGGAACATCATACGCTGGTACTGAACCGCGGCAACGCGATTGTGCAGCGTTTATTGACGGCCGAAGAGGGCGAGAAACGGGACCTGATTGCCGCGCAGGTATATGATCTGGCGCGCATGAGCACAAGGCCGCTGGAGAAGGAAGAAATCACAGCGTTCCTGAGCCGCAGCACCAAACTGCTGGATATGCTGGCCTAACGGGTTTCAGCAAAACAAAGGTCAGGGCACATCGCCCTGACCTTTGTTTTGCTGGTTAATAACCATCCAATCGGTTCGTGCCGCTTACCGTGAGGGCTTTGGGATTCTACCCCAAGCCCTCACTAAGGCTACTAGCACTGAACCTAACTTTTCGACAACCCGAGATTCCCTTGTGGCTTTGCCTACTGCGCCAAGCGCTTGTAGGCATCCTTCAAGGCGGGATACAGCTGCACATACTGTGCATAGCGCGCCGCATACAGTGGCTCGTTCTCTTTGATCGGCTCCTGTGTACGACCAATGTGAATCATACTGTCACAGGCTTCACGCACACTGGGGTATAGCCCCGCGCCTACGCCCGCCAGAATCGCCACGCCTAATGCGGGGCCTTCCTTGCTTTGCGTGGTGCTCACCTTGCAGCCGAAAACATCGGCCAGCATCTGCCGCCACAGTTCGCTGCGGCCGCCGCCGCCGGTGGCCAGCATCTGCTGGGGGGTAACGCCCATTTCGCTGAGCACATTGAGGCAATCCTTCAGGGAATAGCTTACGCCTTCCATCACCGCGCGGAGCAGGTCACGCTTCTGGTGCATGGCTGAAAGCCCAAAGAACACGCCGCGGCAATCAGGGTCCAGATGCGGGGTACGCTCGCCCATCAGGTAAGGCAGGTAGAATAGACGATTTGCGCCGATGGGGCTGAGCGCCGCCTCGGTGTTAAGCAAGTCATAGGGATCCACACCCATGCTGGCGGCGGTCTCGATCTCCGCCTGGCAGAAGGTATCGCGGAACCACTTGAGGGAAAGCCCCGCTGCCTGGGTTACACCCATCACATGCCACGCGCCGGGTACCGCGCAGCAGAACGTGTGCACGCGGCCTTTGGGGTCAATGGCGAGCTTATCGGTATGGGCAAACACAACGCCGCTGGTGCCGATGGTGGTAAACGCGCGGCCATCGGCCACGACGCCCGTGCCTACGGCGGCGGCGGCATTATCGCCCGCGCCGCCTACGACCAGCGTGCTCTCAGCAAGGCCGGTAAGCTGCGAGGCCTGCTTGCTGATATGACCGGTAACCTCGGTGCTTTCATAGACTTTGCCAAGGTAGCTTTTATCGATGCCCAGCTTGGTGAGCATTTCATCGCTCCAGCAGCGGTTAGGCACATCCAGAAGCTGCATGCCGCTGGCATCGCTTACTTCGGTGGCGTAATCCCCGGTCAGCTTATAGCGCAGGTAATCCTTGGGCAGGAGAATGTGGCGGCAACGGCTGTACAGATCCGGCTGATGCTTTTGCACCCAGCGGATTTTACCCGCGGTAAAGCCTGTGAGCGCGGGGTTTGCGGTGATCTGAATCAACCGCTCCGCGCCGATGATCTGCGTGATCTCCTCACATTCAACGCCGGTGCGTTGATCGCACCAGATGATGGAGGGGCGAAGCACTTCGCCGTTTTCATCCAGCATGACCAGCCCGTGCATTTGCCCGCTGATGCCCAAAGCCGCGATGTCCGAGGCGGCTACGCCGCTATCGCGCAATACTTTAGCAAGGGTGGTGACCGCCGCGTTCCACCAATCCTCGGGCGCCTGTTCCGCCCAGCCGTTTTGGGGTTGGCTCATGGGGTATTCCACCGTGGCGCTGGCCAGCACGCTGCCGTCCTGCGCAAACAGGACGGTTTTGGTGCCGCTGGTGCCAAGGTCAATCCCCAGCAGGTATTTCTTGCTCATGCTGCTACCCTCACGCACGGCCGAAGAGAATCTGGTTCATTACCGCTTCCAGATACTCCTGTTTGCCGCTGCCGGGGCTTGCGGGCGCGCCGTTTTGGGCGGCGATGGCCGCGCACTCCGCGAGCGTCGCGCTGCCCGCGCGGATTTTTTTGCCGATATCGCTGCCCTCGTAGCTGGCATAGCGTTCTTTTACGAAATTGTCAATGCGGCCGTCTTCGATCAGGGCGGCGGCTTTGATCAGACCCAGCGCAAAGCTGTCCATGCCCAGCACAAAGGCTTGGAACATATCTTCATGGGTATTGCTGGGGCGGCGGTTTTTCGCGTCAAAGTTGAGGCCGCCGGTCAGGCCGCCCGCCTTGAGGATTTCATACATGCACAGGGTGGTTTCATAGACATCGAAGGGGAACTCGTCCGTGTCCCATCCCAGCAGCAGATCGCCCTGATTGGCATCCACCGAGCCGAGCATGCCGTTGATGGCGGAGATGCGCAGGTCATGCTGGAAGCTATGCCCCGCCAGCGTCGCATGGTTGGCCTCGATGTTCATTTTGAAATCCTTGTCAAGGCCGTACTGCCGAAGGAAGCCGATGGCGGTGGAAGCGTCAAAATCATACTGATGCTTCATGGGCTCCTTGGGCTTGGGCTCGATGTAGAAATCGCCCGTAAAGCCGATGGAGCGGCCGTACGATACAGCCATCTTCATGAGCTGCGCAATGTTTTCCTGTTCAAACTTGACATCGGTATTCAGCAGGGTTTCATAGCCCTCGCGGCCGCCCCAGAACACATAACCGCGGCCGCCCAGCTTGACGGTGCAATCCAGCGCTTTCTTAATTTGCGCCGCCGCGTGGCAGAAAACATCCACACTGTTGGAGGAACCCGCGCCGTTCATGAAGCGGGGATTGGAGAACATGTTGGCGGTACCCCACAGGCATTTGATCTGCGTGCCCTTCATCTTCTCCAGAATGTAATCGGTAATCTCATCCAGGCGGGCGTTGGTTTCCTGGATGGTGGCGGCTTCGGGAACCAGGTCGATATCATGGAAGCAGAAGTACTCGATACCCAGTTTCTGCATGAATTCAAAACCCGCGTCCACTTTCGCCTTTGCATGTTCCATGGTGCCGGGCTCGGCGCCAAAGCGCTTATCCGAGGTGCCCGCGCCAAACATATCGCTGCCGCTTGCGCACAGGTTATGCCACCATGCCATGGCAAAGGGAAGGTGCTCGCGCATGGTTTTTCCCAGAATTACACGGTCGGGGTCGTAATACTTAAATGCGAGAGGGTTTTTGGAATCGGCACCCTCATATTTGACCTTGGGAAGGTTTTGGAAGATTTCTGCCATATCAAACGCTCCTTTCCCCAAACGGGGATGTACAATGTGGTTTTATGTTGGGCGTGTGCCCGAGCACATCATTGTTGCACTCATTTTACCGCAAAACGCATAGAAAGTCAATCCCCGTCATGCGCGGCAGAATTCCCGAAAATGCATGGCGGGAAAGGGCTGGAGGGCTTCTTCGTCAACATATTTTTATCAGGGGGACGTGAGATGGAGTGGATACAAATGCGCCTTTGGATGGAATACCGGAGCGTACAAAAAAACGAATGCGCACGCCCCGTTGCCGGGTGTTAGCGCGCATCCGCCTTGTGAACCAACGAAAATCCAAGCTACGTTACAGGTTTTCCAGAATCTTGATCTGGTTTTCCATGATAATCTGCTCGCCCTGTTTACTGGTGCCGGTCAACAGCACATCAAAAGCGGCTTTCACAGCCTGATACCCTTGCAGGTAAGGCTGCTGGCAAACCACCGCGCGCACCAGCCCACGTCGCATCATCTCCACGGTGGAGGGCACATTGTCAAAAGAAACAACGCGCATGGTTTTTTCATAGCCCAGCTCAATCACCGCGCGGCAAGCGCCAAAGGTGCCCGATGCCGTTACAAAAAGCGTATCGATTTCAGGATAACGGCGCAGCATATCCAGCGTAATGCGGTAACTGTGTTCCATGTCATCCATGGCGCTGACGCGATCCACAATCTGGATTGCGGGGCATATCTCCTTCAGGCGGCGTTCGAAGCCCTCCAGCCGCTGCACATGCCCCAATAGGGAGCTTACGCCTGTGATGATGCCCAGGTTGGCTTGCCCGCGCGTTACCAGACGCAAAAGCCCTGCGGCCGTCTCGCCGCCGGTGGTATAATCGCTGCCCACATAACAGATGCGGCAGCTGTTCTCAATATCGGTATTAACAGTGATGGTGGGAACGCCCTGCTCCGCCAGCAGGCGGATGCGCTCTTCAATACGCTCGTCATTGATGGGCTGAATCACAAGCACCGTCATGCCCGCTTCCGTCAACTCGTCAATGAGGGCAAGCTGGCGGCTTACATCATACCCGCGCATGGTTTTCAGCAGCACCGTGACCCCATAGTCGATGAGCTCATCCTCCGCTTTGCGAAACCCCGCGATCACCTCATCAAAGAAGGGGTTGCCCTCGCTGGAGACAAGCGCGCCGAATATGGGCGCGTTTTTCTTGACGGTAAGCGCCTTGCCCGCGATGTTTTTGGTATAGCCCATACGATGAATGGTACGCAGGATGAGTGCTTCGGTCTCGGGCTTGACTTTGCCGCGGTGGTTGAGCACACGGTCTACCGTGCCTCGACTTACGCCGCAAAGCTGTGCGATTTCCTTAATGGTCATGGGTAACACTCCTAACGCCTGAAGGCGCACGCGAAGCGCCGCCAAACTGCCACGGTATTTCGCGGATACGGCAACACTACGGCCTCGCGTGCCGCACAGGCGCGCCCATCGCCTGTGCACGCGCACATCAAATCTGGCTAATCATAGCCCGTGGGAGCCAGCTTGTCAATTGCAAATTCCCGATACGCCCGTTTACCAGTGCACCCTGCGAAAGCGAAACAAAAAAACTGGACGTTGATTTACTTCTGCTTCCAGCGAATGTATTTTATACATATTGATGAAGCAAATGCATGTATAATTCATGCAAGGATAGGAATTCTTTTTTGTATGCTATTGACAAGTTGCGTTCGGTACGTTACAATACGCACAGATGGGACAAGCCTCAGGAAAGGGATCATCCGTAATGTGCCCGCGCACATTTCATGTCAAAAGGCTTTTTTTCTGACGCCGGAGCTTGTCCACGTGCATTGTTTTTCGGATCAAGACATCAAAGCTTGGTCTAGAAAATAAAAAAGGAGTGTATCCCATTATGAAAAAGGTACTCGCGGTTGTTCTTGCACTCGTTCTAACGTTGTCTCTCGCCGGTATGGCAGTGGCTGAAGGCAAAGTTGGCGTTGCGATGCCCACCCAGAGCCTGCAGCGTTGGAATCAGGATGGCGAAAACATGAAGGCACAGCTTGAGGCCGCCGGCTTCACCGTTGACCTTCAGTATGCCAACAACGAAGTGGCCACCCAGGTTTCCCAGTTGGAGAACATGATCCTCAACGGCGCTCAGGTGCTGGTTGTGGCCTCCATCGATGGCAGCGCGCTGGGCACAGTGCTTGCGACCGCCAAGGAAGCCGGCATCCCGATCATCGCTTATGACCGTCTGCTGACGGACACCGAAGCGGTGGACTACTACACCACGTTTGACAACTACAAAGTCGGCCAGATCCAGGGCCAGTACATTGTGGACCGTTTTGACCTGAGCAACGATGCGGTCACCGGCCCCTTCACCATCGAGTTCACCGCCGGTTCCCCCGATGACAACAATGCCGGCCTGTTCTTCGCTGGCGCCTATGACACCCTCAAGCCGTATCTGGATGCCGGCAAGCTGGTCATCCCCTCCGGCCAGGATCAGTTTGAAGTCGTTGCCACCCCCGCCTGGAAGAGCGAAACTTCCCAGGCTCGTATGGACAACATCCTCAGCGCCTTCTACCCCGAAGCGCTCACCGGCGGCACCACGCTGGACATCGCGCTTTGCTCCAATGACTCCACCGCGCTGGGCGTGACCAACAGCCTTGTGGCCGCTGGCTTCACCGCCGAGAACATCCCGGTCATCACCGGCCAGGATTGCGACATCGCCAACACCAAGAACATGATCGCCGGCCTGCAGGCCATGAGCGTGTTCAAAGATACCCGCACCTTGGCGGAGCAGACCGTGAAAATGGTTAGCGACATCTTGAGCGGCGTAGCCCCCGAGACCAATGGCGTCTATGACAACAAGGTCAAGGAAGTTGCCAGCTACAACTGCACACCCGTGTTCGCGGATGCCAGCAACTATGTGGAACTGCTGATCGACAGCGGCTACTACACGGAGGATCAGCTTAAGTAAGCATAAGCTGTTTCCAAGCAACAACTGACGACAGGAGACGGACGAATCCTTCGTCCGTCTCCTTTTACAGAACCGGGAGGAAGGTCACTTGGGCAACATCATCCTTCAAATGCAGAACATCACCAAGGTTTTTCCCGGCGTAAGGGCGCTGGATCAAGTGAACATTGAGGTTACAGAAGGTGAAATCCACGCGATTTGCGGGGAGAACGGCGCTGGAAAGTCAACCTTGATGAATGTGCTCAGTGGCATCTATCCCTACGGCACGTATGAAGGCGATATTATTTACCAGGGACAGGAATGCCGCTTTCATAACATCAAGGATAGTGAGCATAAGGGCATTGTCATCATCCATCAGGAGTTGGCGCTGGTGCCCTATTTGAGCATAGCGGAGAATATGTTTCTTGGCAACGAGCGCGCCACCGTCGGCGTGGTAGATTGGGATTTGACCAATCAAAAAGCGGCCGAGTATATGGGCATCGTAGGCCTTCGCGAGAACCCCCGCACCCTGATCAAAGATATTGGTATGGGCAAGCAGCAGCTGGTGGAAATCGCCAAGGCGCTTGCCAAAGATGTGAAATTGTTGATTTTGGACGAGCCGACTTCATCGCTGAACGAAGGGGATGCGAAGAACCTGCTCGACCTTTTGCTGAAATTCAAACTGGAAAAAGGGATTACCAGCATCCTGATATCCCATAAGCTTAATGAACTGGCGTATTGCGCAGATAAGATCACCGTTATCCGCGACGGGCACTCCATTGAAACGCTGGTGAAGGGAAAAGATGATATTTCCGAGGCGCGCATTATCAAGGGCATGGTTGGCCGCGAAATGACGCACCGCTTCCCGCCGCGTGAGCACATGATTGGCGATGTTGCTTTTGAAATTCGCAACTGGACCGCGTACCATCCGCTGTATTCCGACCGCAAAGTGGTGGATAACGCGTCCATGGTGATTCATCGCGGCGAGGTGGTGGGCATTGCCGGGCTTATTGGCGCGGGACGTACGGAGCTTGCCATGTCCGTATTTGGCAGGGCGTATGGCACGAATATTTCCGGCGAGCTGTTTAAGGATGGAAAGCCCATCAGCCTGCACACCATCCCGCAGGCCATTCAGGCGGGGCTTGCCTATGTGACGGAAGACCGCAAGGGCAATGGCCTGATCATCCCGGACAGCATCAAGCACAACCTGACGCTGGCGCGGCCGGAATTCATCAGCGAACGGGGGATCCTGGATAAGGATTTGGAAGTGCACAAAGCCAAGGATCTGCGCCAGAGGCTTGGGGTCAAGGCGCCCACGGTGGAGCAGCTGGTGGCAAACCTGTCCGGCGGAAACCAGCAGAAAGTGCTGGTGGGCAAGTGGATTTTCGCCCAGCCGGATGTGCTGATCATGGATGAACCCACGCGCGGTGTGGATGTGGGCGCGAAATATGAGATCTATCAGATCATCAACGATCTGGTGGCGATGGGCAAGGCCGTGCTGATGATCTCCTCGGAGCTTCCCGAACTTTTAGGCATGTGCGACCGCATCTATGTGATGAATGAAAGCCGCGTCATTGCCGAATTGCCCGCCCAGGAAGCCTCACAGGAGAGCATCATGGGCTATATCATGCAAGACAGCAAAAAGGAGATCGGCGCATGAATACCGTAAAGAGCAAATTTAAGGGCAATCTAAAACAGTATGGCATGTTGATCGCGCTGGTTGTGATCATCGTGTTCTTCAACATCCTGACGCAAGGGCGTCTGCTCAAGCCCATGAACGTATCCAACATCGTGTTCCAAAACGCTTACGTGGTCATTTTGGCCGTGGGCATGCTGCTTTGCATCCTGACCGGCGGCAACATCGACCTGGCCGTAGGTTCGGTGGTAGCGCTCGTCAGCGCGTTTGCAGGGCAGTTTATCATCGTATGGAATATGAATGTGTATCTGTCGATTGTCCTTTGCCTGATCATCGGGATTCTGGTGGGGGCATGGCAGGGATTCTGGATCGCGTATGTGCGCATACCCGCGTTTATTGTAACGCTGTCGGGCATGCTGGTATTCCGCGGCCTTACGCTGCTGGTGCTCAATGGCATGACGCTTGCGCCATTCCCGAGCGAGTACCTGATGTTCTCCACGGGCTTCATTGCCAAGGATGCAAAGATGATGCTCTTTGGGTTGAATATCAATATTGTATGCCTGCTGGCGGGTGTTGCCATCGCGCTGATTTTCAGCGTGATTCAAATCATCAGCAACCAGTCGCGCAAGCGTAAGGGATACCAAGCGGATAGCGGCCTCGCGCTGGCGTTGAAGCTTGTGATCATCTCGGTCGCGTTGATCTGGTTTTTCGCCCTGCTTGCGCAGTATCAGGGGATTCCCTCTGTACTGGTGATTCTGGGCATCCTGTTGGTTGTGTACACCTTCTTTACCACCAAAACGGTGGTTGGCCGCCACATCTACGCCCTTGGCGGCAATGAAAAGGCGGCTCGGCTTTCGGGGGTCAAGACCAATCGCCTGCTGTTCCTGGCCTATGTGAACATGGGTTTTCTGGCGGCGGTGGGCGGTCTGGTGTTTGCGGCGCGCCTGAACAGTGCCAGCCCGCTGACAGGGCAAAGCTTTGAGCTGGACGCCATCGGCGCCTGCTACATCGGCGGCGCGAGTGCCTACGGCGGTGTGGGTACGGTGAGCGGCACATTGATCGGCGCACTCATCATGGGCGTGCTCAACAACGGGATGTCCATCCTAGGCATCAGTTCCAATACCCAGCAAGTGGTCAAGGGGTTGGTGCTGCTGGGCGCGGTTGCCTTTGACGTGATCGGCAAGATGAACCTGTCGCTGTTTGCAAAGCGGAAGAAGGCAGTCGCCGCAGGTCGAGAAACCTGATAAACCCGTGGAAACCGACGGATGTGCTATGGCAGCGCGTCGCTTACATAAGTTGTGGAAGGCATCCAGAGCCTGGCCGCCGTGATGATGGCGATTCGACCTGCCACACTGCGAGGTTTGCCGCGCAGGCAGTAAACACGTTGTGAATGAATGCTTCGCAAAGCCCCCTGTACGTCATCAAGCATGACATACAGGGGGCTTTTTTGTGAGAACCTTGGCGTTTCCGTGGCCGATGCATGCCTCCACCTTTTAAGCTCTATTCATCCTTAACGGGCGGGGCATCCTCGGCGTTGGCATAGGTATCGATAATGAAGCGCGGCCTGCGCTTGCTTTCATGGTAGATTTTGCCGATGTATTCGCCAATTACCCCCAGGCTAAGCAGTTGAATACCGCCTATCATCCATATGGAGGCAAGCGTGCTCGTCCAGCCGGTTACCGTATGACCGACGATGAAGGATACCAGCGTATACAGCAGCATCACCAGTGATATCATGAAAATCACAAACCCCAGCATGGTAATCAACCGGAGCGGTTTTACGGAAAAGCTGGTAATGCCATCCACCGCAAAGGCCAGCATCTTTTTGAGCGGATACTTGCTTTCGCCCGCAAAACGTTCGTTACGGTCATAATATACATAGCCGCTGCGAAAACCCACAAGTGGCGCCAGCCCGCGCAGAAACAGATTCACCTCGTGAAACTGCGCCAGCCCGTCCAGCGCGCGGCGGCTCATCAGGCGATAATCCGCATGGTTAAAGGTAATATCCACGCCCAGCGCTTTCATGAGCCGGTAGAAGCCCAGCGCTGTCTGCCGTTTGAAAAAAGTATCGCTGTCTCGCTTGTTGCGCACGCCGTATACCACGTCACAACCCTGTTGATACTCCTCGATGAACCGATCCATCGCGTCCATATCGTCTTGCAGATCGGCATCCATGGAGATGGTGAAATCACAATGCTTACGCGCGGTCATGAGCCCCGCGAGCAACGCGTTCTGATGGCCGCGATTCCGGCTGAGCTTGAGCCCCTCAAAAAGCGGGTTCTCCTGATGGAGACGCTGGATGATCTCCCATGTGCGATCCTTGCTGCCGTCATCCACCAAAAGCACACGGCTTTCCGTGCTGCATAGACCCTTCTCCATTAAGCTCTGCATTTTCAGCAGCAGGCGGCGCGAGGTCTCACCCAGCACCTCTTCTTCGTGATAACAGGGAATGACGACCATCAGCTTTTGTGGCATGCACATCTTCCTCTCCGGTTTGTTTGCGGTGGGAAACCCTAATCGATGATGATGGCGTGGCTTTCCACCGTTTCGCTCTCCTGCCCGATGTGGCCAGTCACGCGGATGTGATATACCCCGGCCTCGACGGGTGTTCCGTTTTTATCGGTTCCATTCCAGTAAAAAACGCTGCCGTCCGGCACGGTGCCCAGCGGCCGCGTGCTTTGCTTGTGGCAAAGCCTGCGCACAGTGTTGCCATCCGCATCCACAATGCTCACGCTTAGCAGGCACGCATAGGCATGCGCCACAAAGATGGGCAACTCCGCCGCATGCCCCAGCGTAAAGCGCTCCGGCACGGTTACCTGCAAGGCGAGGTCTCCCTGCATGGGCGATACGGCAATCACACAACCCGCATGAACGGTCAGCTTTCCCTGGTCAATGGATACCAACTGTACCATCACATACCCACCCGTTTCATCACTGGGCAGGTCGAGGGTGAGCGTGCGTACCTTTCGCCCGGGGGAGATGGCGCCGCGTTCATCACCGTAAGCGGTGTACTGTTCTACCGTATCATACAGCAGCTGCGCCGTGTCAAAACGCCACTTGTCCCCTTGCCGTGTCACAATTTGATAGGCTACGCGCACGGGTCTGAGGGCGATGAACTCCAGCCCAAGCTTGCCATCCGTAGCGTTAAGCGAAGTGTTGGTAAAGCGAACATCCGCGATGGGGGAACGGGCTTGCTCCCCATCGACCAGCGTTGCCGGATCATAGCAGAAAACGGGAAAATCATCCTCCTGCGGGTAAACCTGAGGCGTGGAAGCAGCATGGTTTTGCAAAAGCGCCAAATATAACTCGCGCAGCGTTACCACGCCATCGCGGTTAGCATCGGCGGGCACGCCGTAACGAGGATTCAGGCTTTGGCTCAGCGCTTGGCTGAAATAGAAGGAACCCTGCGGAAAGAGCGGTTCCTCCGTGGTAGACAGCGCCTGGGATGTGTTCCAATACCAGCTTTCTTCCATTGCGCCGGAGCTGGTGAGCACTTTGAAATCCTCGCCGCTAAAATAGGTGGGCTGCGGCTGCTCATACATGCCTTTGCCAATGAACGCGCCGCTGTAACACGCATCCAGCAGAAGCACTTTGGTGCCCTGAATATCCGCGAAAGCCTCTTGCAGCGCGGCTGGCGTCAGGCGATCCTCTGTAATGCCGTCACTGAGCAGCAAAACAGGCTCCTGCTGTGCGCTTGCGTCATATTCCCCGTGCGTGCTCAGGTACAGGTAGCATACATCATCTGGGGTGCTATCTTCAAAGATATCGCGGATGAGTGCTGTTAGCGCCTGCACGCTGGTTACCGGTTCAGGCGGGATCATAATTCCGGCGAAGGGGATGCTGCTCGCCTGCAAGGCTTCCTGCATGGCAAACACATTGTTGGTGGAGGCAGGGTAGATGCTTGGATAGCTCACAAAATCATCCACGCCGATCAGCAGCGCGCGGCGTGTGACGCTTTGCGACGCCAATGCATACGCAGCCGACGGAACCTGAAAGCCTGCCCACAGGCTTACGATTGCCAACACGATACAAAACAACCGCCGGAAACGGCCGTACATGCTCAACCTCCCGCTTCGGTACTAAGGCATGGGCTGGGGCATCCATCACCGCTTATGTTAAACACACATAACTGGATGTTACGCCGCGCACCTCGAATAGGGAACGTCAGGTTATGATAAGGGACTATCAGTACCGAACCACATCCTATTGTACACCCAAACCAGCCTTGCGCACAACCATACAATAAGAGGCGCCTGCGCAGGGCAGCGGGCATGACGTCATGGGCTGCGCCGTGGCGCGCAATGGTTTAATCCGCAACCAGCCAATTCTCAGGGGTTTCAAAATCCAGTTGGATGATGGCCGCTTCAATCGCCTGCTGGGTTACTCGATCGGCAAGACCGTTTGCGGTTTTACCCTCCATCGTCTGTTGATAGGCGACAACCGCGGCGCGCGTATTGCTGCCAAAACTGCCGGTGAGGTGCTGTTCTTCTAAGAAACCTAGGCGATGAAGCCATTGTTGCAGTTGCAACACCTTATCGCCAACACAGCCGCTGCGCATGGTGGTATCCACCACATCCTGTGCGGTGCCAAACCCAAGCACCTGACTGTTGTTGAGGGCATAACGGTTGCGCTGCACGCTGGAGGGGTTATTGCCCTCGATTACATGCACCATTACATTGCCCTGCGCATCATAGGCGCTGTACTCCACCAGCGCCACATGCTCGGTATCGCCGGCGGCATTGTAGCTGAAAAACATCAGGTCGCCCGGGCGCGGGATGTACTCGTTCTTACGCAGAATATGATCTGCGCCGCGCAACCATTGGTAGCCCCACCCGGGGCAGTTGCCCCTGCGGTAGACAAACCGGCCGCGCTTGATAAACCAATCCCGCCCGGTGTTCTGGCTGCTGTAATTGGGATAGATGCTTTCAAGCAAGGTCGTCTGGTAAAGCTGATCCGTCTGGTCTACGCTCCAGCAGACAAATTCCGCGCACCATTGCGCGTTGGGATCCCCCGCCCATTCCCCATACTTGGTAAGGTTATTGGCGCCTTCCGTATAGCCGATTTCCGCGGCAGCTACCGCCAGCAGCAGGGGCACAAAATCGGGCAATTCACCGGGGTCAATCGGCGTATCTGCTTGCTCTGGAGGTTCTTCGGCCTCAGGCATAGGAAGATCCGCCGCGCTGTCATCATCGCCGTTTTCATTGGCTTCGTTTTGTGCGGCCAAGGCGGTGATGCCGCCGTCGGCATCCGTTGCCAGCGCACAGGCGCAAGGCGATACCATAACAAGCACCACTATGCACAGGAGTGCAAAAGCGCGTATGGAAAGCATGCATCCTCCTCCTTCTATGCTTGTTTACGACGCATGTTACCGCCCAAAGGCTTCGATACCACGCAAGAGTTCGAATTCGCGTATATCGCGAACGGTGGTGTACATTTTGCGTGTCAGGACTGCCCCCGCACGGTAAAACAGGCATAGAAAGGGGACGTCGTTTGTGAATTGACGCTGGATAGCCTGCATGGTGTAGGCATAATCCTCCTGCCGATGGTTGGTGCGCAGGGTGTTAAAAAGGCTTGTCATTTCACTGGAAACATAGCGGCAATAGTTGCCGGAGTTCCCCTTCATGAGCATGAAACCCGCATCCGGCGATACATCCATTTGAAAGGAAGCCAGTGCCATATCAAATGAGCCTGCGGTCAGCTTCTCCTGCATTTGATCGTACGTCATGGTGGTAATGTTCACACGGATTTTGAGGGGCTCGAGCATATCGGCAATCATGTTGGCGGTTTCAAAGCGTACATCGTTGATGGGATCCTCATAGACAAACAGGCGCAGATAGAAGTTTTTCTTGCCGCTATCAACCACCTTATCCAGTACCCCGTCATCATCGGTATCGCTCCAACCCTCTTCCGCCAGGAGCTGCTTAGCCAATTCGAGGTTATACTGATACTGCTTTTCTTCATCCAGATAAAGCCAACTGGCCGAGGAAATGGGGGTAAAGGAATCCACCGTCATGCCCATATATACATTGTTTGCGATCAGCTTGGTATCGATGGCTGCGCGGATTGCCTTACGGATGTTCAAATTGCCCAGCGGGAACTCCTCGTGGTTGAGCAGCAGGGTCTCCAGTTGCCGCGTGTTGTAAGGGATGGAAAGCGTGTTGATACCGCTTTTGTACTGCGACGCGGCAACGGAGCGGGTAAACGCCGTATCGACGCGCCCATACTCGTACGCGGTAATCAAATCCTTATTGCTGGAGAACAGCGACACCATGATCTCTGTAACCTGCGGCTTGGTTTGCCACCATCGCTCATTGACTTTGAGCCAGAGATAGTTGGCCGCTTCAAACGCGGATACCACATAGGGGCCGGTTCCCAAAGGGTTGGGAACATCGACCTGGGAGGCGGGAACGATGGGGAAGGTGAGCGAATACAGGATGCCATAATAGGAGCGATCCGACGTTTTAATGACTACAGTACGATCATCGCTGGCGCTGATGCTGCTGATCATATAGCGCAGGTTTTGGTAAAAACCCCGTTCGGAACGGTTTTCATTCTTCGCCATGGTGAGCAGGTATTGGCAGGAGGCGACTACATCCGCCGCGGTCAGCGGGGTACCATCCGAAAAGGTGACATTTTCACGCAGCGTGAAAGTCCAGGTTTTTCCGCTGCCGGTTTCCGTCCAGTTCTCCGCTAAAAGGGGCTGGGGAAGACCGTTGTCATCCACAGTCACAAGGCTTTCATATACCATACCATAAATGGAGATGATATCACGCTCCTGCGGGTTCAGCGGACGCAGCTCCGTGGTGCGGGTAGAATAAATGCCCACGATGAGCGAATCCGATACGTTTTCGGCAAGGGCTGGCAGGGAGGCGATGGACAGCGCCAGCGCGGTCAGCACAGAAAGCATGCGTTTCATGAGGTTCCTCCTTTGGGGTGGGGTGCCGCGGGGAAAGCGCGCATAGATGGAGCGGCTTTGTTGCGCGGGTTTGCCAAGCGCGGGATATACCCATGCTTCAGGAAGCGAGCGTATCGTCTTGCGCCAGAGCGGCGGTCGCCTGGGATTGCGCTTCTTGAATCTGCTCCAGGCCTCCCTCATAATACAGGCGGCGGTAAACGGCATAGGCACTGGTTACGCGCGTCGCGTAATTCTTGGTGGGACCATCCATCATATCATCCAGATCAATGGTTTGGCTGTCTTTGCTGTAACGGGAATCGTTCAGCCAATTCTGCACGGTGGTTTGTCCCGCGTGGAACGCCGCCGCTACCAGAACCGGGTCGTTCCGGAATCGATCGCTCAGGAAGGAGAGATACCAGCAGGCATAGCGCACATTAGTATCGGGGTCATACATCATGTCAAAGCTGTACTCGCCCGTATCGCCGATTTTATCATAGACCCATTGCGCGGTGTCCGGCATCATCTGCATCAGGCCGCGCGCCCCCACACGGCTTTCCGCGTTGGGGTTGAAGGAGCTTTCATTAAGCACGATGGCGGCCACGAACGCGGGGTGCAGATTGTTGGCGGCAGCTTGGCTTTCGATCAGCTCGCGGTATTGATAGGGGTGATTATCCGCCTGTTTTGCCTGCGCGGCTACGCGCGCCGTATAGACCGCCTGCGTTTGCCGCACAAAGCTGCCTTGCAGGATCCACAATACCACCAGCGCCAGCGCCGCGGCAAACGTGGCAATGCCCAAATAGGGTATCGTAATCTTTGGCTTTTCCGCCTCGTCCTCCTGCGGAAACTCGTCCTGCCAGGCATCTTCCGGCGACTGCGGCACGCCATCCAGCGCGTAATAAGGGTTACGGCTGTTGGCGGCTTGTGGCTGCGGCAGGCCGGGCGCATAGCCATTATGCTGCGCGGCGTCTTCCCCGCCATAGGGGTGCGAGCGTACCCGCCGTGGCGGCGGGGAATTACCGGGCACACCTTCCGGGGGGGATTCGGGCATTGCGCCCTGTGTGTAGGGAGGATGGCCATGCGCTTGCTGGCTGCGTGTACGGGGCATGCGTCTCGCTTGCGCCGCGTTGCGTGAATCCGGGTCATGAAAGCGGGGCGCATAGGCATCCGCGCCATTGTGCGCTAAAGATGCGTCAGCGCTCTCATTGTATGCTTGCGGCGCGTAGGGGTCATACCCGCCGGTAATCTGCGGAGCAAAATCCGGTGCGGTTGAGCGCCGCCCTCGCGGGGCGTCTGCGCCAAAGGAATCCTGCGGATGATGCATTGGCTGGCGATGGCCTCCAGCCTGCGGCGCGAAGGGCTGCCGCCTTTCGGGCGGCGCGGCCAGCTGTGCGCCGTGCCGTTTACGGCCTAGCCCAAGTGCGGTCTGGCGGGCATCTTCTTCCTGCTGATGCAGGGCGATCAACGTTTCAGGGTATCCCGCCTGGGCATACTCCTCCGCGTTGGCGGGGGTTGGATGCGGCTGCGCAGGGGGTTTCGGGCGCGCGATGGGTCTGCCCAGCAGATCGGTCTGCGGTGGGGCATCAGAAACCTGCGGCTTGGTTGCAGGTTGCGGGTCTTGCCGGGTGCGTATGGCGCCCTGATAAGGGGTGTTGTGGCGTGCCATGCGCAGCCATTCGGGGATTTCTTCCGCAGGGGTTTCTTGAGCCGGGTAAGCCTCCTCATAAGGCGGCGCTCCCTGCGGGGCAAAAGGATTGGCGGGGGCGCGGGTACCCGCGGGATCTTTTGGCCGGCGCTGCGATGCCTGGGCTGCCGCATCCAGCGTGGGCGGGCGCTGCGGCGCGTACGCGGGAGCGGCTGCGAAGTCATTATCACGCGCGCGCGGATAGGCAATGCGTGCCGCATTGGCAGCGCCATCGCCGCTGCGGGGTAACCGCCTGGCGGCTTCTAGGCCGCGCGGCTGGCCAGCGTCAGCCGTGTTCTCCGCATTCGAATCGTCCTGCTTGGGTGCGGCGCGATGGCGTACGTTTGCCTGTTCCGGCGTCTGGTGAATGTTTGCGCCCTGCTGGCGGCGTTTGCCTTCCGCCACGCTGCCCACATAGGAATAATCGATGGGCGCATAGTCCTCATCATCGCTGCGGTATCGATGGGGGAAACATAGCAGCATTGCAATGCTCCTTTCGTGAAACGCGAGGCTGAATCGGCCGCGCTGTTGCGGCGGAGGTAAAAAGGCCAATACTGCCGTGAGGTTCTCGCGGTGTTGGGGAAACCGCCATCGGGCAGCAGTATCAACGTTTGATTCGCGGATGGGCGCAGGATTACGTCCGCGTTGCTGTGCCAAACGATGCCGCGTCTGGTGTACGCCGCGCCCCATCGGTCAGGATGCGCTTCCACAATGTACGCGCCTTCCAGCGTGTGATGAACATCGGCGTGTTTGTCGTGAACACATAATCTGCCAGGCTTTCGTTGCGCGCGGCGGGGTTTTGGCTGCGTATGCGCTTGAGCGCCTGTTCACGCGTGAGGGCATCACGCCTGCCGATGCGGCGCAACCGTACGGCAAGCGGCGCGGTAACGCATACGATGGCATCCGCAAGCGCATCCATGCCGGTTTCAAACAGCAGGGGCGCGTCGATCACAGCGGCTTTTACACCCTGTGCGCGCAGTAAATCCAGTGCACGAACGCTGTCGCGGATGATCAGCGGGTGCATGATGGCGTTGAGCTTTGCCAGTGCGGCTGTATCATCGCCAAATACGCGTCCAGCGAGCGCCGCGCGATCCAGCGTGCCATCAGCATGGAAGACGGTATCTCCAAACACATCGCGGATGCGCGGCAGCGCCTCGCCTTGCGGCGCGGTCAGCTTGCGGCTGATGGCATCAGCATCGACGACCACTGCGCCCCATTGCGCAAACAACGCCGATAGGGTAGACTTGCCTGAGCCTATGCCCCCGGTAATGGCGATCACACGCAAGCGGATCCCTCCCTTAACGAACGTATGAATGCACCAAAAGCATTCCCGCGCATGGAAAAAGGAAAAATGCTTTGTGCTGTTGCGTGCCAAGGGCAGCGCGCGCTACTTGGCATCATACCAGCTTTTGCCGCTGCTGACCTCTGCCACCAGCGGTACCGAAAGGGTGACAATTTGCTCCATCGCGTTCTGTAGCAGCCGGGATACGGCATCCAGCTCCGCAAGGGGGCACTCTACCACCAATTCATCATGCACTTGCAGGATGAGCTTGGCCGCATAACCGCCTTGCGCCAGCTCATGCTGTACGCGAACCATGGCCAGCTTGATGATATCCGCGGCGGTGCCTTGCACAGGGGTGTTCATCGCGGCGCGCTCGCCGAAACTGCGCAAATTGCGGTTACCGCTGCGCAGCTCAAACAGATCGCGTCTGCGGTGGAAGAGCGTTTCCGCGTAGCCAAGTTCATACCCGTTGCGCACACAGGTTTCCATAAACGTTTTGACCATGGGATAGCGTTCAAAGTACATGGCGATAAAAGCATCGGCTTCCTTGCGGGTCACGCCGATGTTGCGCGCCAGCCCAAACCCGCTGATGCCATATACAATGCCGAAGTTGACCGCCTTGGCGCTGCGGCGCATGGCGGGGGTCACGCTTTCAAAGGGGACGCCGCCGATCTCGGATGCGGTGCGGGTGTGGATATCCTGCCCTTTGCGGAACGCATCCTGCATGGCAGGGTCGCCGCTCAGGTGCGCCAGCACGCGAAGCTCGATCTGGCTGTAATCCGCGTCCAGCAACAGACAGCCTTCTTTGGCGACAAAGGCTTTGCGGATCTCCCGCCCTTCTTCGCTCCGTACGGGAATGTTCTGCAAATTCGGGTCAATGCTGGAAATGCGGCCGGTGACAGTGCCGGTTTGGTCAAAGGTGGTGTGGATGCGGCCGCTTTTGTCCACCAGCTTGCTCAAGCCTTCGATATAGGTGCCCATCAGCTTGGTCAGCTTGCGGTATTGGAGCAGCGGTTCAATGGCGGGGTGTTCCAGCGCTTCGAGCACTTCCGCCGAGGTTGACCAGGCGCCGTTCTTTCCTTTACGTTGGGGAGATACAAGACCCAGCCTGTCAAACAACACTTCGCCCAGCTGTTTGGGGCTGTTTACGTTGAATTCTTCCCAGCCGGTCGCGGCGATCACCGCCGCGCGGCACTGCTCAATCTGGGCTGTAAAGAGCGCGCCCAGTTCCGCAAGGGCGGCTTTGTCAACGCTGAAGCCTTCCTGCTCCATGGCAAATAACACGCGCGTAAGCGGCATTTCCATATCGGTAAGCAGCGTGAGCATGCCTTGCGCGGTCAGGCGCTGGCTTTGTGCTGCGGCCAGCGGGAAGATGCCCGCGGCCAATTCTGCTGCCTTTTCCGGCGCTTCCGGCGGGGGCAGCGCTTTTTTTCCCTTGGCGGGCGCAGGCGCGTCGGTTTCAGCTTCCGGCGGTGCTTCGGGTGTCGCGCCCTGCAAAGCAAGCAGCGCTTCGGGCAAGGTAAAGCCCTTGTGCGTTGGTTCCAGCAAATAGGCGGCTACCAGCGTATCAAACCCGATTGCAGGCAGGGGAAGTTTATGGCGTGCGAGCCTGTGCAGCAGCGTTTTTGCGCCGTGCGTGTAGCATACGCCCTCACGCAATAACGCTTGCAGCGCGCCCAGAATCTGCTCCTCATACAGGCCGGGGGTGGTGATGTCCAAAAGCAGCGGGGCATACCAGCTGCGGCCATCCGCCACGGCCAGCCCGATGGCGCTTTCTCCAAGGTAGAGTGAAATCGGGGCTTTGCTGCTTAGCAAGGCTTGCGCAAGGGTCTGGATGGCGGCGGTATCGGTAAGCGCGATGGGCGCAGGACCCTGCGTGGGCGGCTCCTCTGCCCGCAGCGGCGCGGGAGCGTCCGCGACGGGTTTTGGCTTGCGGTTCCGGCTATCGGCGGCGGTGGAGGGTCTTGGCGGCAGAAAAGCCTTGTCCACATCTGTCGACAGTAGAGTGGCAAGCTGCTGGCTCAGGCGGTTGAGGTGGTATTTCTGCATGGTGGGGATGCCCTGGAGCATGCTGGAAAGCCCGCAATCATCAAAGCGGATGGCAAGGGGCGCGCTGGTGCGTATGGTGCCTAAATCCTTGCTGAGTTCAGCCTTCTCGCGGTTCTCACGCAGGCGTTCGCCCAGCTTGCCGGGCACATCCTGCGCGTGTTCCAGCACCTTCTCCAGCGTGCCGTATTGGGTGATGAGTTTGAGCGCCGTCTTTTCCCCAACACCGGGCACACCCGGGATGTTATCGCTGCTGTCACCCATGAGCCCTTTCATGTCGGTAACCTGCTCGGGGCCATAGCCATAGATATCTCGCATGGCTTCGGGGGAGAGCAGCAGGCTTTCACTGATGCCTGTTTTGGTAAGGATGACCTGTGTGTGGCGGTTGATCAGTTGCAGACTGTCCCGGTCGCCGGTGAGGATGTAGGCGTGGATGCCCTCCTGATTGGCAAGGGTGGCGGCGGTGCCCAGCAGATCATCCGCCTCGTAACCCTCCAGCTCGCAGATGGTTACGCCCATCGCGGTGAGAATCTCCCGGATGATGGGGAACTGGGGGCGCAGCTCTTCGGGGGTAGGCTTTCGCCCTGCTTTATAGGCATCATACATTGTATGCCGGAACGTGGGCGCGTGCAGATCAAACATCACGCAGAGCGCATCCGGGCGATAATCCGCAATGGCTTTGAACAGCATCGAAAAAAAGCCCTGCACAGCGTTGGTGAATACGCCGCCCACCGAAAGCGGCGGAAGCGCATGGAACGCGCGATGGATCAGGCTGTGGCCATCTACCAGCAGTACGGTTGCGGGGGGATTTTGCATAGGCGCTTTCCTCCTTATGGAAACGGTTCAAACCCGTTAGCAGTATAGCACAAACCGCAGGGGAACACAAAGTAGCCGATAGCGTACGCGGCTCCTAAAAAGCATACAGATCAAGCTTTTTGGAGCCGCGCATAAGGTATGTAACAATGCTTGTGGCAACCCAGGCCGCTGGCCGGGTCACGGCTTGTTCTCACCGGGATCTGCACGCAGTTTGTTTTCGATCACCAGTTTGTTCAGTTCCTCCATGAAGCTGCCTACATCCGTAAACTGGCGGTATACGCTGGCAAAGCGCACATAGGCGACCTCATCGCGCTTTTTGAGTTCTTCCATGACCAATTCCCCGATGCGGCGGCTGCTGATTTCATCTTCCCCGCTGCTGTAGACCGCTTTTTCCACCTTTTCGACGATGGCATCAATTTCCTTGACGCTCACGGGACGCTTTTGGCACGCAAGCATAAGCCCGATCTTGATTTTTTCGGGCGCAAAGACCTCGCGGCGCATGTCTTTTTTGACGACCATAACAGGAGTCATCTCGATTTTCTCATAGGTAGTGAATCGGCGGCCGCAGCGCATGCATTCCCGCCGCCTGCGGATGCTGGTGCTTTCCTCGGTGGGTCGGCTGTCGATCACGCGGGAATCCATGTACCCGCAATATTGACATCTCATGGCTTTGCCGCCTTTCTGAACGGTTCGGTGGATGTTGCAACCATTATATACGAAATGCTATTTATTGGCAACGGATAACGGCTGCATGGGTGTCGGGTTGGTTTTCTGTAAGAACAGCGCATAGGTCAGGCATATGACAAGGGAAATCTCCCGAGAATAAAACACGGTGCCCAGCGTAAGGCATGCAAGCAGGGTAATCCCTTGCAGCACAAGGTATGGGGCGGCTTGCAGCCTGCGTGCCCCCTTTGCAGCGCCGCGGCCGATGAACCATGCGGCCAGCGCAAAGGCAGCCGTGCCGATAAGCCCCAGCCCGCTAAGCAGATCCAAAAGATCACTATGCATGCCCAGGTAGGTTTGTCCGCCAAGCATGGAACCAAAAAGCGGGGAAGCCGCAATGCCGGATAGCGGCAGCGTATAGGTTGCAAGGCGGCTGCCCGCATCTACCGCACCGCCGGAGAGCAGATTGCGTAACTGTTCAAGGCTGTAGTGTGCGTTTGCAAAGCCAATGGCAGCCATCGTTTGGCTCGCCCACGCAAGCAGCGGCATACGAAACAGCCAGAGCCCAGCGATGAACAGCAGTGACCATAACATTGACGTGCCCGTTGCTAGCCTGCGAAAGACAAGCCGAAGCAATGCGCCCAGCAGCATGACAACCGTAAGCGCCACGGCCATCAAGATGGCGTAGGTGTATTGGGAAAGCCCGATCATGCACAGCTGCAGCACATAGAGGCTTGCAAAGCCTGCACGCCGCATACCGCTTGCCTGCGCGGCCATGTAAAACACAACGGGCAGCAGCAGTACGCTGGCATAGATGAAATCATACCCGCCGATGTTGCGCCCCATGAGTTCTTTGAGATACGCTTCGTTCCCCTCCGCGCCGGAGCCAAGCGAGCGGGCGTATGCATATACCCTGCCTCCGCGCAAAAGCCCCTGTATCAGCCAGCCGAGGGTCGTAAGGGTCGTAATGGTAAGCAGGGTAAGCAGCAGCGGCGCAACCAGACGGTAGCAGCGCGCATCTCCTCGTTTTCGCGCATAGGCGCTCCACAAGAGCGGAAACCAGAACATGCCCTGCTGAACTAAGTAGGCGGGTAGATTGCCGCCGCCGCGCTCCAGTAAAAAGAACAGCGCCAGGGGAAGCAGCACGCAAAGCAACACGCGCGGCACAAGCCAAACCAGATGGGCTTTACGCGCACCAGCATCCAACAGCGCGCCTGCGCCGAATAACCCCACGGTGGCTACGCCTGTCACGGCGCGCAGGGTTGTTTGCACCGCGGGCAGTAACAGCCATATCATATATAGAAGCAAGGATAGATTCACCAGCGTGGCGGAGGCATCCTCGCGCCGTAACGTTGCCATGCGTTATCCCCCTTTGCAGATAGAAAGCGATGATTCATTATACATGCAAGGCCGCGCGCAGGCAAGCACGGTCATCGGCAGCGGGGCTTAACACGTTGCCTGCAAGGCATTGCGGCTGGCTGGGGGCAAGGAAAACCGCAAGCCCCTGCTCGTTGACAATTCCCTGCCGTGAATGGTAAGATAGCAAAGGAGCGACGCTCCGTGATATAGGAAAGCGAGGAACCCAAGATGGCATCAATCAACAAGCAAATGTCAATCGGTCAGGTGTTGAACATGGATCGCAGCACCGCCAGTATTTTTATCAGCCATGGCATGCACTGCCTGGGCTGCCCCCATGCGACCGCTGAATCTCTGGAAGAGGCCAGCGCTGTACATGGCGTGAATGCGGATGAGCTTGTGGAAAAGCTGAACGCGCACCTGGACACCAAGGCGTAAGCCACAGGGAAAATCATCAGGAAACCTTTGCAGGGGAAGCATTCCATGGTTTTCCACATAGCCGGATGCGAATATGTGGAAAATACATGGAAACCCTGTGGAAAGGAATACAACATGCAAGTAAAATCCACGCAGGAAGCGCTGTATATTGCCATTGAAATGGAACGCGGCGCCGTACAGCTTTATGAACGGGCGCTCAAACTTCTTGGCAACCAGAGTCGTGAAAAGGAAACGCTCCGCGCGCAGCTTGCCAGCGTGCTTGCCGATGAAAAGCAGCATCTTGCGCAGTTTACCGAGCTGTATAAAGGGCTTTCGGTAGAGGCGGAACGAGGCCTCGTGCTTTCTGCCATCGCCGCGGATATCCTGTTTCCCGGCGGGCTGATGGGCGCGGTTCGGCAGGGGCTTTTGGAGGATGAACGCGCCATGATTGCCTTTGCGGCCAAGGCCGAGGAAATGGCGGCCAAAACGTACCGCGCCTTTGCCGCGCAGTGTGGCGACGTCTTTGCGGCGGAGATGCTGAGTGGCATCGCGCTGGAAGAGGATAAGCATCTTCAAGTGCTGCGTGAGCAGCAAGCCTGACCGAACCAAGGGCGCAAAGCCGAAGTAAACGGGCAACGCAAACAAAGACAAGGGTTTTAGGGCAGGCGTTAATCGGAAGCGCTCCTGAAAAGTCATCCCATGGCAGCGTTGCCAAACGTTTTCCCGCCGTGTAAGCAAGCGCGGCGCATCAATCCGCGCTATGCGCGCCGAAAGGGGATACCCCACCATGTCAGACAACCTCCATGACAGCCGGAAATCCAGTCCTACGATGCGACTTGCGCTTTGCGGCATGATGGCGGCGCTCATTTTTGTGGCGACGTACTTCATCAAGCTCCCCATGGCGATGACCAATGGCTATGTGCATCTGGGGGATGGGTTCATCCTGCTGGCAGCTTCGCTGTTGGGCTGGGCGGCTGTGCCCGCGGCAGCCATCGGCAGTATGCTGGCCGATCTGCTGGGCGGGTATGTCCAGTACCTTGCGCCTACCTTCATCATCAAGGCTGCGGTTGCGGCGGTGGCTGTGCTGGGGCTGCGGGCAAAGCTGGGATGGGTCAGGGCGCTGGGGTTGCTGCTGGCGGAAGCTGTGATGGTAGCGGGGTATTTTCTGGTGGAATGGCTGTTTTTGGGCTATGGGCTTGCCGCGGCCAGCGCCAGTGTGTTCGGCAACATTATGCAGGGTTTGAGCGGCGTGGTAATCGGCTTGCTGCTGATTCCGCTCATGCGGCGCATCAAGCTGTAACAGGCGAGGCGCGAAGCACCGATCAGCACGCATCGAAATGCGCAAACGGGGGTTAATTTGCGGAACCGCTTGCTTTTTCAAGGTGCTGATGGTAAGATGAACTGAAAAATCCTCAAGGAGGTTAAAGCATGAACTTTGCGCAATGGATTGTAGCGATTCTGCTGACGCTATCGGCGCTTGTGATGATCGTCACCGTGCTGATGCAGAGCAGCGAGCGTACCGGCATCGGCGCTGTGAGTGGCGCGGCGGAAACGTTTTTCGGTAAGAGCAAAGCGCGTGGCATGGACGCGAAACTGGCGCTGATCACCAAGATCTGCACTGGCCTGTTCGTATCCCTCAGCATTGTAATGATGCTGATCGGCTGAGCGTAAGCCAACAGAAAGATGGCCTTCCGAATAACGCGGAAGGTCTTTTTGCGTTGATGAACTGGTATCATTACCATGCAGGAGGATATACCCTTATGAACTTTAACAACCTGACCCTTCGGCTGGAAAAGAAACAGGATTACCGGGCGGTGGAAGCCCTTACCCGTGAAGCCTTTTGGAATCATTTTGTGCCCGGCTGCGATGAACACTACCTGGCACATACACTTCGGGAAGCGGCAGCTTTTATCCCGGAGCTATGTTATGTGGCGGAGGTGGATGGCAAGCTGGCAGGCAACATCATGTATGCGCATGCCCATGTTTTATTGGATGGGGGCGGTGTGCTGCCGGTGCTTACCTTCGGCCCGCTGAGCGTACTGCCCGCTTACCAGCGGCAGGGCATCGGCAGGCGGCTGGTGGAGCATACCCGTACGCTGGCGGCGGAGATGGGGCATAGCGCGATCTTCATCTACGGTCATCCGCAGGTCTACAGCCATATGGGGTTTGAGCCCGCCGAACGCTACGGTATCGCTTCCAGCGAAAACATGTACCATGACGCGCTTCAGGTGTATGTGCTCCGGGAAGGCGCGCTGGATGCCGCCGCGGGGCGGTTTATAGAAGGGGACGCCTATGCCGCCATGGATGAAAAGGATGTAGCGGCATTTGACAGCGGGTTTCCACCGCGGGAGAAACAGGCGGGGCTGCCTTCGCAGCAACACTTTTTGGAATCTTCGAATCGTTTTCGGCCGCGATAACTGATCAGTGGAGGGGCTGATGAAGCCCTCCGGCTCGCGCGTGCCCAAAGCGGTAAACCGACAAAACTGGTTTCACATCTACTAGCCTTGGTCAGGGTACAGGGTTGAAACCCCTGCCGGGGTTTTTGGCTTCACCCCAATGCCTCGCGCCACTAACCGTAACTAAAGCGAGCGGACAGCCCGCACTTGACTTTTCAGCCTTTGGAACCGACCTGCCACTACAGCGTGACGGCATCCCAGAGGGCGCTGCCGCTCCCAAGCCGTAGCACGCGCTTGAACCCCTGTGCCTTGAGCATCGCCATGGTTTCCGCAAAGGCATAGTCCATCTGCGCGGCATCATGGCAATCGCTGGTGAGGGTTACCTCACCGTGCATGTCCCGCCAGGCATCCAGCAGGAATGGCGCGGGGTAAGGCTGGGTATCATACCCACGCGCGATGTTACCGGTGTTTACTTCCAGCACATCGCAGCCTTGCCGTGCCTTTGCCAGCGCGTCCAGCGCGGCGCGGCGGTAGGCAGGCGCATTGGTATCCAGCCCAATTTGCCCCGCGTACTTGCGAACCAGATCAAAATGGCCGATGATATGCGGCTTGTCTATCTGGATATAGGTGCCATGAAGCGCGTAGTAGGCGGCTGCCATGGCTTGCGCATCCCCGTGGAATTGCTCGCGGATGCAGCGCAGAAGCAGCTCCGGCGAGCCATCCACCGCAACCCATGCACCGTCCAGCGGCTCGGGAAAGTAATGCGTGGAGCCGATCAGGTAATCATAATCGGCACGGTTTTTGGCCTTTTGTGCATCCGGCACAAGCGCATCCTGTTCCAGCCCCACGTAGAGTACAGGCGCGGCGCCCGCCGCCGCGAGCGCAGCCTGTTCCCGGCGCAATTCGGCATGGTAGGCCGCCTGCGCTTCCGGGCTCATGCAGTATGCCCAGTCAAACCCCTGCATGGCGTGGCCAGAAAAGCCCAAACTGACGAAACCCAGCCGCTGCGCGGCCGCGATTTGCTCCCGGATGGTGCTTTTGCCATCGCAATACGTGGTGTGCGTATGCGCATTGGAGAGGAATTTCATTGCATACGCTCCTGTTTGACTTTATGGTCGATCACGTGGCGCTTGGCAAGCTCGCGCACCACTTCCTCAAGGGATATGCCCATCTCCGCCATGAGCACCATGGCATGGTACAGCAGATCGCCCAGTTCATAGACGGTTTCAGCCGTATCACCCTTAGCGGCGGCGATGATGACCTCGGTGCATTCTTCGCCGACCTTCTTGAGGATTTTCTCGCGTCCTTTCGCAAACAGGTAGGTGGTGTAGCTGCCTTCCTTGGGCGTATCCCTGCGACCCTGAATGAGGTGCATCAAATCAGCCACGGCGAAGGGTTTGATGTCCGCATCGGTATAAAGCTCTTCAAAAAAGCAGCTTTCCGCGCCGGTATGGCAGGCAGGGCCAGCTTTTTTGACTTCCACCACCAGCGCGTCGCCATCGCAATCCGCCCGCATGGCGATGATGCGCTGTTTGTTGCCGCTGGTTTCGCCCTTGCGCCAGAGCGTCTGGCGGCTGCGGCTGTAAAAGCAGGTGGTGCCTTCGTCAAGGCTAATTTGCAGGCTCTCGCGGTTCATATAGGCCAGGGTAAGCACTTCATGGGTCACATAATCCTGTACGATGGCGGGGATCAACCCCTGTGCATCGAATGTGAGCTTGCTTTCGATTTCAGAAAAGTTCATACGTTCCTCCCTTACAGGCGCATGGGTACGCCGTTTTCCGCCAGATAGGCTTTCAATTCGCGGATATCGACCTCGCGGCTGTGGAAAATGCTCGCGGCCAGCCCCGCATCTACGCGTGGCAACTGGAAGAGCGTCACAAAGTGTTCGCGGGTGCCTGCCCCGCCGGAAGCAATCAGCGGCAAGCTGACCGCGTCGCCGATGGCCGTGAGCATGGGAAGATCAAAGCCGCCGCGCACGCCGTCGGTATCGATGGAGTTGACCACCACCTCGCCCGCGCCGTGATCCGCGCCGTACTTCACCCATTGGATGGCATCCAGCCCCGTATCCTCCCGCCCGCCCTTGGCAAAAACGTGGAAGCTTCCGTTGACGCGTTTGATATCCATGGAGAGCACCACGCACTGGTCGCCATAGCGTTTGGCGGCTTCCTCAATGAGCGATGGGTTACGAATCGCGCCGGAATTAACGCTTACCTTATCCGCGCCGCATTTCAGCACGCGGTCAAAATCATCCAGCGTGTTGATGCTGCCGCCGACGGTGAGCGGGATAAACACCTCCGCCGCCACACGCTTCAAGGCGTCTGCGAACAGCGGCCTGCCTTCAAAACTGGCAGTGATGTCATAAAACACCAGCTCATCTGCCCCGGAATCGTTATAGAAACGAGCGAGCGTCACCGGGTCATCCACATCGCGAAGCCCTTCGAAATTGACCCCCTTGACCACACGGCCGTTGCGAACGTCCAGGCAGGGTATGATGCGTTTGGTCAGCATGCGGTATCCTCCCCTTTCGCGATGGCGAGCACGCGGCGCAGGTCCAGCTTGCCCGCATAGAGCGCTTTGCCAACGATGGCGCCATACAGCCCCATATCCCGCAGCGCCGCGATTTCCGCCTCGGCGGTAACGCCGCCGCTGGCAATAACACGCAACCCTTCAATGGCGGAAAGCCGTTCATACGCGCTCAGGTTGGTGCCGCACAGCAGCCCATCGCGGCTGATATCGGTATAGATCACGGTATGGATACCCACATCCACCAGCTTCCTGCAAAAATCGAAGCTATCCTGATCGGTCACGGTTTTCCAGCCGTGAATGGCAACTTTGCCATCCTTGGCATCCACGCCCACGGCAAGTTTTTCCCCGTACTGTTTACCCATGCGGGTGGTAAAGGCAAAATCGGTTACGGCGGCAGTGCCCAGAATAACCCTGTCCACGCCCAGCGCGAGGGTTGCCGCTATATCCGCTTCGCTGCGCATACCGCCGCCGACCTGCGTAAACAGCGGCAGCTTGCATAGCTGAGCGATAACGGCGCGGTTTTGCGGGCTGCCATCCTTGGCGCCATCCAAATCCACGGCATGCAAGCAGGTTGCGCCGGCATCCGCGTAACCCTGTGCCACGGCGGCCGGGTCACCCTCATAGACGGTCATGCGGTCATAATCCCCTTGGGTCAGGCGCACCACGCGCCCGCCGCGCAGGTCAATTGCCGGATAAATAAGCATCACACGCCCCCCTTTGCAAAGGAAGCGAGGATGGCAAGCCCCACTTCGCCGCTTTTTTCGGGATGAAACTGCGTACCGCAGACGCTGCCCCGCCGCACCACGCCCGCTACCTTCGCGCCGTAGGCGGAAGTGGCGACCAGCGCCTCGTCACACTGCGTCGCGTAATAGCTGTGTACATAATATACATACGCGCCCTGCGGTATGCCTGCCATCAGGGGATCCTCCGGCTTTAGAATATCCAGGCTGTTCCATCCCATGTGGGGCACCTTACGCCCCTGCGCTTCGGGCGCGAGCGGAATTACCTGCCCGGGAATGAGCCCCAGCCCCTGATGGGTGCCGTACTCCAGCCCTTCGTCAAAGAGCAGTTGCATACCCAGGCATACGCCCATCAAAGGCTTGCCCTGCGCAGCCAACGCCTGAAGCAGCCCGTCCAGCTTTAGGGCATGCAGCTTGGCTGCCGCATCCCCAAACGCGCCTACGCCTGGCAGGATGATTTTCTCCGCCGCACGCAAAACGCTTTCTTCACGCGTCACTACGCTTTCCGCGCCGATGTGCTTAAGCGAGCAGTGCAGGGAATAGAGATTGCCTACGCCGTAATCCACAATCGCGATCATGCTCTGCCTCCCAGCGTTCCTTTGGTGGAGGGAATCTCATCCGCCGCGGCGGGGTCAATGGCCACGGCAGCGCGCAACGCGCGTGCCACACCCTTGAACATGCCTTCTAAAATGTGGTGGCTGTTCTCCCCGGCAAGCTGGCGGATATGCAGCGTCATGGCTGCCTCCCGCGTGAGCGCGGCAAAAAACTCCTTGCCAAGCTCGGTATCAAAGGTGCCCACCTTTGGCGAAGGGATCGCCGCCAGGTAACATAGCGTTGCCCGACCGCTCAAATCCAGCGCCACTTGAATCAGCGTTTCATCCATGGGGAGCAGGCATTCCCCGTAGCGGGTAATGCCGCGTTTATCGCCCAGCGCCTTTGCCAGCGCCTGCCCCAGCGCGATGCCGATATCTTCCACGCTGTGATGATCATCGACCTGCGTATCCCCTTTGCAGCGCAGGGTAAGGTCAAAGCGGGCGTGGCGTGTAAAGAGCGTGAGCATGTGATCCAGAAACCCGCAGCCGCTTTGGACATCCGCAGTACCGCTGCCGTCAAGGGTCAGGGTGAGGGCGATGTCCGTCTCGGCCGTTTTGCGCGTGATAGCAGCCTGTCTCATGGCGTGTCCTCCTGTAAAATGGCGGTGGTCGCATCCAGTAATGCCTGCATCTGCGCCGCGCTCCCCACGCTGATGCGCACATAATCCAGCAGCGTCGGCTGGCTCAGGTAACGCACCAGTATGCCGCGCGCCTTGAGCTTCTCATAGTACGCTTTTCCGTCCATGTTCGGCGGGGCAGCAAACAGGAAGTTGGTCGCGCTGTCCAGCACGCGAAAACCCAGCGCACGCAGCGCCTGCTTGCTCTGCTCCCGCTGGGCGCAGATGGCGCTTACGCAGGTATCAAAATACGCATGATCCCGCATCGCCTCGATGCCCGCCAGCATGGTGAGCGTGTTGATGCTATAGGGATGAAAGGAGTTCTTCACCCGGTGCAGATCATCGATGATTTCAGGAGAAGCCAGCGCGTACCCAAGCCTGCCGCCCGCCAGCGAGCGGCTTTTGGAATAGGTGCGCACAATAAGCAGGTTGGGGTACTTGGCAAGCAGCGGCAGGCAGGTTTCGCCCCCAAAATCGATATACGCTTCGTCAATGAGCACCACGCTATTTGCGTTACCCGCGATGATGCGCTCCAACTGCGCAAGCCCCAGCGCCAGCGAGGTAGGCGCGTTGGGGTTAGCCAGCGCAACCAGTTGTTGTTGGGCAAGAAAACCCTCCACAGGCATCGAAAAATCTGCATTCAGGGGCACGATGGTGGGGGTGACGCGGTACAGTTGCGCATACACACGATAGAAACCATAGCTCACATCAGGGATGGTCGCGCCGCGCGTTTCATCGGCATACGCCATGAAGGCAAAGCCAAGCACCTCATCCGATCCGTTGCCCACAAACACGTTTTCCGACGACAGGCCATACTCGGCGGCGATGGTTTCCCGCAACGTGCGCGCGAGGGGATCTGGGTAGAGGTTCAGGCTGCCGACGGTTTGCGCGTCCAGCGCCGCAAGCACGCGCGGGGAAGGGGGAAAGGGGCTTTCGTTGGTGTTGAGCTTTACATAGCGCCTGTCCTGCGGTTGTTCGCCGGGCACATAGGGGTCAAGCGCGTTCAGGCGCGGGAGCAGGTATTTACTCATTGGTATCCTCCATGCGGATGGCGATGGCGTTGGCGTGCGCGGTAAGCCCCTCGTGCTCGGCAAAGCGCCGTACATCCTGACCAACCTTCATGAGCGCTTCGCGCGTATAGTAGATGAAGCTGGAGCGTTTTACAAAATCATCCACCCCCAACGGGGAGGAATAACGCGCCGTGCCGGATGTGGGCAACGTGTGGTTGGGACCCGCCAGATAATCCCCTAGCGGCTCGGGGCAGAAGCGCCCCAGAAACACACTGCCCGCGTGCTCGATGAGTGGCAGCAGCGCGAAGGGGTCATCCGTACAGATTTCCAGATGCTCCGGCGCGATGGCATTGCTGACCATGGCGGCGGTTGCAAGATCAGGCACGATGATGGCGCGCCCGTTTTGATCGATGCTCTGGCGCGCGATGGCCTCCCGTTCCAGCTTGGGAAGCTGACGCTCCAGCTCTGCGCGCACCTGCACGGCAAAGGCTTCGCTGCTGGTTACCAGCCACGCGGCGGATAGCGTGTCATGCTCCGCCTGGCTTAACAGATCCGCGGCCACATGCGCGGGATTGCTGGCCGCATCCGCAATAACCAGAATTTCGCTGGGGCCCGCTACCATGTCGATATCAATGAGCCCCTGCGCGTAGCATAGCTGCTTGGCAGTGGCCACATACACGTTGCCGGGGCCGACGATTTTATCCGCCCGGGGCACCGACTGCGTACCATACGCCAGCGCGGCGATGGCCTGTGCCCCGCCGAGCTTAACGATTTGTGAAACCCCCGCAATGCTGGCGGCGGCCAGAATCACATCCGGCACGTTACCATCGCGATCCGGCGGGGTGGTCATGATGATTTGCTTAACGCCTGCAATTTGCGCTGGAATGGCGTCCATGAGCACGGAGCTGGGGTAGCGCGCAGTGCCGCCGGGCACATACAGGCCGACGCTGGCGAGGGGCAGTACCCGCTGGCCGAGCACCACGCCATCTTCCTTGGCATCCACAAAGCCATTGCGTTTCTGCTGCAGATGGAAACGGCGAATGTTTTCCGCCGCCAGCTGCATGGTGGCGATCAGCTCCGGGGAAACGCGGGTAAAGGCCGCGTCGATCTCCGCCTGCGTGACCAGCAGCGCAGCGGGGCGCGTGCCGTCAAAGCGCTCGCAGTAATCCAGCACGGCTTCATCGCCACGGGTCTTGACATCCGCCAGAATGGCGGCAACGGTATCGGTGACGTCGCGGGTGGGCTCGGAGGCACGGCTGAGCAGGGTTTCCACAGGCTGGCCTTCATAGTGGATGATGCGGATCATGAATTCTTTCCCTCCATCGGCTGGGTTGTGAGCGCGGTAAGCAACGGCTGGATGGCTGCGGCCTGAAAACGCATGGACGCTTTGTTGGCAATCAGCCTTGCGCTGATGGGCAAGATGGTGTGGGTTACTTCCAGATGGTTTTGCTTGAGGGTTGCGCCTGTTTCTACGATGTCCACAATCACATCCGAAAGCCCGAGGATGGGCGCAAGCTCGATAGAGCCGTTGAGTTTGATGATTTCGATCTCACGGCTGTTGTTCGCGTAATACTGCTTGGCAATGTTGGGGTATTTGGTGGCAACCCGTAGCGGTGCGGAAAAGTTCTCCCGAAAGCCCACGCGCGCGGCCACGCACATGTTGCACGCGCCAAAACCCAGATCCAGTAATTCATAGACATCATTGCCGCCTTCCAGCAGCACATCCTTACCCACTACGCCCACATCCGCCGCGCCGTGTTCCACATAGATGGCTACGTCACTGGGCTTCACCAGCAGGTATTGCACGCCGCTGGCTTCATCCCGCAGCACCAGACGACGGTCGTCCTGCTCCATGGCGGCGCAGGGGTAGCCGTGATCGGCAAAGAGTTTGTACACCTTATCCCCAAGGCGACCCTTGGGCAGCGCGATGCTGAGCATGCTCAGGTCACCTCCCGAAATGTACGGCCGTCAAAGGCCATGGTGGTAGGGGCGCGAAAATCACGCGGCGGATTGCTGGTGGCAAAAACACGAAGCCCTTGCGCGGCCAATTCAAAAACGGCGGCATTGAGCGCGGCCACATCATCTTCCGCACGGTAAAGGGCGAGCACATCCGCGTCCCACTGGGAGGGCTCGGCCAGCATGTAGGTGAGCTCATCCAGGTACAGCGCAAAGCCGATGGCATCCCCCTGCTTCCCAAAACGGCGCATCAGCAGATCATATCTTCCGCCGGAGAGCACCACGCGCGGCGCTCCCGCCACATACCCCTGAAACACTACGCCATTATAATAGCTTTGATCGTTCAGCATGGAGAAATCCAGCTGTAGGCAACCCGCAAGACCAAGCGTATCAAGCAATTCATACAATGCGCGAAGCTCTGCCAGCACCTGTTCCATACCGGGGCTTACAACCAGTGCGGATGCGCGTGCCAGCGTTTCGGGGAATGTGCCGGAAAGCCCGGCTAGCTGCGCAATCCGCTGGGCATAATCCGCGGGAACATGTTGGCGCGCAATCTCTTTGGCCAGTTCGTGCGCGTTGCGCTGGCGGATGAACGGCAGCAAGGCTTCCTGCTGCCCCGCGTCCAGCCCCGCCGCTTCCAGCAGCCCGGAGGCAAAGCCCATGTGGCTTATGTCCAGCACATAATCCTTCCCTACGGCGCGCAGGGTTTCAATCGCCAGGCGAATGATTTCCGCGATGGTATACCCATCAATCGCACCCAGCGCTTCCACGCCCATCTGTTCGATCTCCACAAATTCCCGCGCGGTGGGCGCCAGGCGGTACACGCTTTCCTTGTAATAGACCTTCTCCAAGGCATCGCGCTCCGGCCTTGCGTGCTTGGCGATGGACAGGGTCACATCCGGCTTGAGCGCCATGAGCATCCCGTCCGGATTGCTGAAAGCCAGTACGCTGTCGCTTTTCAAGAAGCTCTTGTTTTCCAGATACAGCGCGTATTCCTCAAACCGCCGCATGGAAAAGCGCGTGTAGCCAAGACTTTCGTACAAGCTACGCAGTTTGCCGGTGAGTTGATCTTTGTTGGTTAGGTTCAAAGGTTCCATCATTCCTCCCGCCGCGATGCGGCTTTTGACGTTCAAGCCTGTCATGGATGAGTATAGCACAGGCGCGGCCTGTATGCCACGGGATGAGCATAGCATAGAAGAACGCTTTAGTCAAGTAATACGGTAAATTATTAAAGAGCTCGCAAAAAAAACGTCGCCATGGCTTGCGGGCGCCGATTTTTCGGCATCCAAACAAGGCCATGGCGACCCATGCAACCAAGGCGGGTTACCACCTTGGGCATTGAACCTCACGGAAGGGTTTATTCCTCGTCCTGTGCTTCCTGCTCCAGCTGACGGCCTACGGCTTCAATGTCCACAGGCACAGCATCTTCAGTCGTTTCGGCGGCTGCTTCCGGCTCGCTCTCGCGTTCTGGTTCCAGCAGCGCGCGGATGCTCAGGCTGATGCGCTTGGCTTCAGGATCCACGCTCAACACCTTCACGTTAACTTCATCGCCAACGTTCACGGCGTCTTCAACCTTATTGATGCGCGTGGTAGCGCACTGGCTGATGTGTACCAGGCCATCTACGCCCGGTTCCAGTTCCACAAAGGCGCCAAAAGTGGTAATGCGCACCACTTTTCCGGTGACGACCGAGCCTTCGGGGTACTTTTCGGGCGCCAGATCCCATGGCTTGGGCTGCATCTGCTTGAGGCCAAGCTGGATGCGCTCGCGTTCGGGATCCAGGCTCAGGATTTTGACATCCACTTCCTGCTCGGGTTTGACGATCTCACTGGGGTGTTTGACATGCGCCCAGCTAAGGTCGGTCACATGGATGAGGCCATCCACGCCGCCGATGTCCACAAACGCGCCAAAATCCGTCAGACGACGCACGATGCCGCGAATGACTTCGCCCTCGTGGAGCTTATCCCACACCTGCGCTTTTTTAGCGACGGCTTCTTCTTTGATAACGGCTTTGCGGCTGGCCACGATGCGCTTTTTCTGCTCATCCAGCTCGATGATCTTGAGCTTGAGCGTCTGGCCAACAAACTCGCCGATCTTTTCCACATAGCGGTTGGAGAGCTGCGACGCAGGCACGAACGCGCGAATGCCATCCACGTTGCAAATCAAGCCGCCCTTGACGACCTCTTTGCCAACGCCGTCAACATACTCGCCGTTTTCGTACTTCTCGACAAGCAACACGAAAGCCTTGCGATTGAGAATGTTGCGCTGGGAAAGCAGCACGTTGCCTTCGCCATCGTTCACCTTGACGACTTCGACTTCGATTTCGTCGCCCAGTTTCACATCCTCTGTCACCAGATCATCGCGTTTGATCAGCCCATCGGACTTGAAGCCGATGTTGACGCAAACCTCATCGTCCGTGATCTGGACGACGGTACCGGTAACCGACTGTCCGGGTCTGATTTTGACCAGAGTGGCTTCCACGTCAGCCATAAAGCTGTTCTTGTCCGCCTCCTCGCCGGAAACCCGCTGATCCAACTGTTCTTTGTCAGTCATGCGTGTGACAACCTCCTTAAGTGACCAATCCGGCGTACTCGCGCCGGCGGTGATTCCAATTGATTCCGAATGGATATCTGCAAAGCCCGGCGGGATGTCCGCCGCGCGCTCTACCAATAGGGTTCGCTTGCAAATGCGTTTGCAAGTCTCATAAAGCTTGCGCGTGTTCGCGCTGTTCAGCCCGCCTACCACCAGCATCGCATCTACCTTGGCGGCGAGTTCTCTGGCTTCGTTTTGCCGCAGCACCGTGGCGGTGCATATGGTATCCTGTGCAGTGAGGTTTTTCACCTTGCCGCGCAGTACCGGCAGGATGGCTTCCCAGCTTTCATGGGGCAGTGTGGTTTGCGATACGGCCAGCGCCTCGGCCATGTCCGGCAAGGCTTGCGCTTCCTCCAGCGTGCCCACGGTGTAAACCCTGCCGCCGCACCAGCCGATGGTGCCCACCACTTCAGGATGATCCTTCTGCCCGACCAGGATCACGGGCTTGCCGCCCTGGCTGTAGTCTGCCACAATGTCGTGCAGGCGTTGCACAAACGGGCAGGTGAGATCGATCGCATTCAGGTTGCACGCGTCCACTTCCCGATACATGGATGGGGCAACGCCGTGGCTGCGGATTATGACGGTGCGCCCAGTGGCCTTCGCCGGGGAGTCCACAGCGCGAACGCCGTTTGCTTCCAGGCTTTTGATGACCTCGGCGTTATGCACCAGTTCACCAATGGTGGAGATGCCTTGACCGTCTTTGGCGGCCTCCATGGCCTTGACCACCGCGCGTCGCACGCCCATGCAGAAGCCCGCGTGCTTTGCTACCAAGATCGGCATGTGTTGCCCTCCAGAGCCAAATCATTCAAGCTATTCGCCGTAACTCTCATGATTCCTTCTTTTTTGCTTCAGGATTGTGTAAAAAATGGTTTTTTGCCATGTTCACAGGGCGGATGCCGCGTGCGCTGCCGCCATGGAATGATAGCGACGGGTGATATCCGCCATTACGGCGTCCACTGCATCGCGGTTGATTGTTCCTTTGGCGATCTCGTCCACGGTAAAGGGCTCGCCATAGTAGCAATCCACGCGGCGGAAAAGCTTCGGTTTGCCGGCCACAAAAGCGGGCAGAATGGGCACATTACCGCGCAGGGCGATCATGGCGATGCCGCTTTCCATCTCCTGCATCAGGGTTTTCTTATGCCGCGTCCCCTCTGGGAAAATGCCCAGCACATGCCCCTCTTTGAGGGTTTTCAGACACGCGCGCACGGCCTGCATATCCATGTTGTGCCTGTCTACGGGGATCATCAGCATACGCCGGTAAAGTGAGCGCATCAGCGGGTTTTTCACCAGTTCCTTTTTGCCCAGGTAACGAATCTGGTAGCGGTTTACCTTCCAGCCGATCAGCAGCGGATCCAGCATCTGCTGGTGATTGCCAATGAGGATGAAGGGCGCGTCCAAAGCGAGATGCGCAAGGCCGTGGTAGCGCACAGGGTAAAGCGTACGGAACACAATGGTGCTCAGCACCATGGCAACGCGGTAGAGAAACGTCAAAGGCTCACGCTGGAAGAAGGGAAACCTTGTGTTGCCCTGCTCAGCCAGCCTTGCTCTGAGCAGCGCGATGATCTTCTGCTCCACTTCGGGCTGCGTCATGGCGTCGGTATCCAGCGAAACGGCGTCCGGTGCTACGGTCAAGGGATCGATGGCACGGGTGGTATCCTGCGTATCGCGCGCCTTGACATCCGCGAGAATGTTTTCGTAAGTAACTTCAATCCCCTTTTGGGTAAGCTCATCAAAGCGGCGCCTGGCGCGCACCTCGCTGGTTGCGGTCAGAAATATTTTGAGCGTAGCCTTTGGCAGGACGCGTGTGCCGATATCCCGACCATCCAGCACCATGGATTGGCTTTTGGCAATGCGCTGCTGCAGGCTTACCATGAGCTTGCGCACGGGCAGCAGGGTTGCCACATCGCTGGCGGCCTTGCTCACTTCCGGCGTGCGGATGAGCCCGCTCACATCATTTCCATTGACATAGGTTCTTTGTACGCCGTATTCAAAACGAACCTTGATTTTGATGCGCCTGACCAGCGTGTTCACGGCCTGCGTATCGGATAGCGAGATGCCGCTTTCCAGCGCGGTCAAGGCAAAGGCGCGGTACATGGCGCCCGTATCCAGATGCAGAATGTTCAGTTGCTTTGCGATATTGCCCGCCACGGAGCTTTTGCCCGCGCCGCCGGGGCCGTCGATCGCAATGGTCACATGTTTCAAAGGGTTCATCCTTCCCCGGCTTAGATGGCGCGATGCCCAAGCCCAATGCAGATTTCATCCAAATGACCAAGCCCGATTCCGAAGAAAACCGATACGGCCACGTGATCCTGATAGCGTGCCACGCCAATCTTCCCCCCCACGTTCATGCCCAACGCCTTGGGGGTGATTTGGTTGAGCGCTTCCCGCGCCGCACCGGCAACGCCGCCTTCTTCCAGGTGGCTTTCCCCGATGAGCGCCTCGCGGCGCGCGGCGACCACCGCGCGTTCCACTATGCGTACAATCGAGGGGACAAACTCGCCGCCAAAATCGGTGGCGGCGGTCAACACGCCCTCCAGCGCCAGCGTCTTTTTGACGAGGGCTTCTTCTTCCCGCGTGCGTGACATGCTGATCTCAATGGCAGCGCGCGCCACATCACGGCTACCGGGCAGGGGCTGCGTCTGCATGGGCACACATCCTTTGCGAGGGGCGCGTTGGCCTCGGATTCGTTTTCCAGCCTATTATACCATGGTTTCCGCGTATGGCAAACGTTTTTGCCAGCGACGGCGCCGCAGGCAAGCGGCATCGATGAAAAAAACTCCTCCGTGAGGACGGAAGAGTGTGTGAGCTCCCAAAGTGCCGCTACACCGGGTTTTTTCACCCGCTATGTAAGCAGGCTGGTACTCTACCGCCAGGGTTTGCCTTCCCCGGACACCTTGCGGCGGGGGCGTGGCAGCTGCCGACGAACGTGAGCTCCATTTCAGAAGTGTGGGTAAAAACAAGGTGCTGGCGCACACTTCAGGAAGATCTCTTGTACGTATTATAGTCGGGCGATGCGGCGCTGTCAAGCGGTGGGCGTGGAGAACGCTTACGCGCAGGCGGCCTGCCCAAGCGGGAGACCGAGCCGCACGGGCAGCGCCCAGCCATGCGGATTAGCCACAGGCGTACCATCTCGCAAAGCGGATGCAAACGGAGGCATGTTTGCCATGACAAAGCCTGTTACCGATTGCCGTACATCGCGGTGTAGTAGTGCTGGTATTCCCCGGCGAGAATATTCTCCCACCATTTGCGGTTGTCCAGATACCACTGTACGGTATGCCGGATGCCATCCTCAAACCTGGTGGTGGGCAACCAGCCCAACTCCGCGTTGATTTTACTGGGGTCGATGGCGTAGCGCATATCGTGGCCGGGTCTGTCGGTTACAAAGGTGATCAGAGTTTCCGGCTTATCCAGCTCGCGCAGGATGGCCTTCACCACATCGATATTAGCGCGCTCGTTATGCCCGCCTACGTTGTACACTTCGCCCGCGCGGCCTTTGCGCATCACCAGATCGATGGCAGAGCAATGATCTTCCACATAGAGCCAGTCGCGCACGTTTTCGCCCTTGCCGTACACGGGCAGGCTCTGATCTGCCAGCGCGCGCGTGATCATCAGCGGAATCAGCTTCTCGGGGAAATGATAGGGGCCGTAGTTGTTGCTGCAGCGCGTGATGCTAACCGGCAGCTTGAAGGTGCGCGCGTAAGCCAGCACCAAAAGATCGGCGCTTGCCTTGCTGGCGCTGTAGGGCGAGGAAGTGTGCAGCGGCGTTTGCTCGGTAAAGAACAGATCCGGGCGATCCAGCGGGAGATCGCCATAGACCTCATCGGTGCTTACCTGATGGAAGCGACCCACGCCATATTGACGGCAGGCATCCATGAGCACCTGTGTGCCGATGATATTGGTGCGCAGAAAAACCTCCGGATCGGTTACCGAGCGATCCACGTGGCTTTCGGCGGCGAAGTTGGCCACAATATCCGGCTTTTCCCGCGCAAAAAGATCGTTGATGAATGCGCGATCCGCGATATCGCCGCGCACAAAGGTAAAATTGGGCAGCGACAGCACCTTCTCAAGCGAGGCAAGGTTGCCCGCGTAGGTGAGGGCATCCACGCACAGGTAGGTATCCTCAGGGTGATGCGCCAGCTCGTATTCGCAGAAATTGGCGCCGATAAATCCGGCGCCGCCGGTAATCAGGATTTTCATGCGGCGTTTGCCTCCTTGGGGTGCGCGCCGCTGGGGCGGCACGGAATGGATTCGCGCGGTATCATCATGCGCGATCGTTTGGGGGTACGGTCAGGCGCGGGCTTAATCCGCAGTGGTGCCGTGGTCGTATTGAATACGGCCTTCGGCAACGCGCCGCAGATGCTCCCCGTAAGGGGATTTCCCGTAGCGCTCTGCGGAAGCAAGCAACGTAGGCTTGTCGATCCAGCGCTGGTTATAAGCGATTTCTTCCAGCGCGGCGATTTTCACGCTCTGGCGTTTTTCAACCATCTGTACAAAATTGGTGGCCTCGGCAAGGCTGTCCATGGTGCCGGTATCCAGCCACGCAAAGCCGCGCCCAAGTACCTTGGCGGCCAACGTGCCATCCTGCAGGTACATATCGTTGAGGGTTGTGATCTCCAATTCGCCGCGGGCGCTGGGCTTGACCCGCTTGGCCATTTCGCACACGCGCGCGTCATAGAAATACAAACCGGTGATGCAGTAGTTGCTCTTGGGCTCGGCGGGCTTTTCTTCCACGGATAACACGCGGCCGCGCTCGTCAAACTCCACGATGCCGAAGCGTTGCGGGTCATTGACAAAATAGCCGAAGATGGTCGCAACGCCGCGGGCGGCGTTATCTACCGCTTCATGCAGCATGCGGGAAAAGCCGTTGCCGTAGAAGATATTATCGCCCAGCACCATGGCGCAGGGCTGCCCTGCGATGAAATCTTCCCCGATGATAAAGGCTTGCGCAAGGCCATCCGGCGAAGGCTGTACGGCATAAGAAAGCGAGATGCCATACTGGCTGCCATCCCCCAGCAGATCACGGAACCGCGGGGTATCCGTTGGCGTAGAAATGATGAGGATATCGCGTATGCCCGCCAGCATGAGCGTAGAAAGCGGGTAATAGATCATGGGCTTGTCATACACGGGTAAAAGCTGCTTGCTTGTAACCATCGTAAGCGGATACAGCCGCGTGCCCGCGCCTCCCGCGAGGATGATGCCTTTCATCGGTTCAAGCGCCTCCTTTTGTTGTGGCTTGACAGCCGCCTGTATGCCGTGCGGCTGCTGCGCGCCCCCCTTAGGCGCGGCAGATGATGACTCGCCTGTTTACGGCGAGTTCAGGGGCTCCGCGATGCGTTGTATGCGGTTTGCTTCGCCAGCATTATACAGGATTCCCGCCCTCAATGCAACCAAACGATTTTTGACAGGCGATGCCGCTGGCCTGCGCAGCGGGCGGGCGGCAAACCGTGGCGATAGCTGCGCGCATGCGATACTGAAGAGGGCGCTGGGCTCGCGCGCTGTGACGCTTGCCCCTGCCCTCATTGCCCTTGTATGCGTTGCGGCATGTATGCTATAATAATGGCTACCTATGGGCATCCGCCCAGGTGGTAAACGCGGCGGGCATGCCCGCCGAACGCGAAACGGGGGCAAGCTGCGCGCATGGATGGTGTAGAGGGTCATAAGCACGAACACCCAAGGTTTCTAAGCCGGGAACTCAGTTGGCTCCAGTTCAACCACCGCGTGCAGGCGGAGGCGGACAATCCGGCCAATCCGCTGCTGGAGCGCGCGAAATTCCTTGCCATTGTTACCTCCAACCTGGATGAGTTCATGCAGGTGCGTTACCATCGCGTGCTGGAAGCCGCCCAAGGGAAGGACGCATCGCAAATACTGCCCTGCGGCATGACCGCCCTTGAACTGCTCACGCGCATCAACAAAGCCATTTTACGCCAGCAAAATCTACAATACCTCTATTATGAAGGCATCCATAGCGAGCTTTTCCATCAGGGCATCCGCATGTATCCCAGCTTTATCCTGACCGAACCTATGCAGCTCCACCTGCGGGAAGTGTTCCTGCAAGAGCTGCTGCCGCGGCTGAAACCCGTGCCGTGGGGGGAGGAAATCAACCCCCTTGCCCAGAAGCGGCTGCATATGATGGTGCGCCTGAGACCCAAAAGCGGTGCGGACGTCCGGTATGCCACGCTGGCCATGCCCAGCTCCCAGCGCCTTTACGAACTGCCCTCCGAAGGGGGCGTGCAATGCTTCATCCGCGTGGAAGATCTGGTGCGCATGTACCTGCCGCAGCTTTTCCCGGGCGATATGGTGGAAGAAGCCATGGCGTTTCGAATCCTGCGCAATCAGGATTTCCCGCTCATGGAGCAGGGGGATGTTTCCACCGCTGTGCGGGAGATGCTGCTCAAGCGGCACATGGGCGATGTAATGCGTCTGGAAGCCGAAGAACGCATGAACGCGGAAATGCTGGGCATGCTGATGCGCTATTTTCAGGTACCCGCCGCACGCCGCTATCGCGTGACCGGCCCTTTGGATTTGAACAGGCTGAACATGTCTCTCTACGGGCAGTTGGACAGGGCGCAACTGAAGTATCCCCGTGCGGAGGCGGTGACCCTTCCCGCGCTTTTGGGGGAGGATGTTTTCCAGAGTATCACCCAACAGGATTGGTTTCTCTATCACCCGTACCACAGCTTTGAGCCGGTCATTAACCTGATCAATCGCGCCGCGGCCGACCCGGATGTGACCAGCATCAAAACGACGCTCTACCGCGTGGGGGGCAACAGCCCCATCGTACGCGCACTGCGCAAGGCAGCCGAGGCAGGCAAGCAGGTGACGGTGCTCTTTGAGGCGCGCGCTCGCTTTGACGAGGAGAACAACCTGATGCATGGCCGTCGGCTTCGCAGGGTGGGGTGCAGGGTGATTTTTGGCATACCGCTGCTCAAAACGCACAGCAAGATTTTGCTCATCACCAGGCTGGAACAGGGGCAGGTCAAGCGCTATTTGCATCTGGGTACGGGCAATTATCACGAGGGCACCGCGAAGCTTTATACCGATATGGGGCTGCTGACCGCTGATACAACGTTGGGCGAGGATGCGGCGCGCTTCTTCTATACCCTGGAGGAAGACGGGCAGGGCTTTGCTACCAGCGAATTGATCAAAGCGCCGGAACAGATGAAAGAAAAGCTCATTGCCCTGATACTGCGGGAGCGAGAACACGCTTTGCAGGGGCGTTCCAGCGGGATCATCGCCAAGATGAACTCGCTGAGCGATCCGGAGGTGATCGAGGCGCTTTACGCGGCCAGCTGCGCCGGGGTCAAAATCGAGCTGATTATCCGCGGGGTGTGTACGCTCATCCCGGGTATGCGCCGCATGAGCGAGAACATTCGCGTAACATCCATCGTGGGCAGGCATTTGGAGCATGCGCGCGCATTTCGCTTTGAGAACGGCGGCGCGCCGGAAGTACTCCTTTCTTCCGCGGATTGGATGCCAAGGAATCTCAACCGTCGCGTAGAGCTGATGTTTCCCCTGACAAACGCAGCGGCAAGGCGCGCGGTGGAAAACGTGCTTGCCTTACAACTTTCCGATAACCGCAAGGCGTGGCGCATGCGCAGCGATGGTGATTATGTGCGCATCGATACGGATGCGCAGCAGGCGCTCAACGCCCAGGAAACGCTGCTGGCAAACCTGGAGACGGTGCTTGCGGGAAACGCCCCACACCCTGTCGCCGCGCCAACCTCCCGAAAGGCGGTACACTGATGAACTGGAATGAGAGGCGCATCCGCGCCAAAGAAGATATCGCCGCGGTACTGGCGCGCGACCCAGCCGCCACCAGCAAACTGGAGGTGCGCCTGTGCTATCCCGGGCTTTCGGCACTGAAGGCGCACCGGCTGGCCAACGCGTTGTACAAGCGAGGGCATATTCTGCTGGCGCGCATCGTGAGCCAGCGTTCACGGCACAGAACCGGCATTGAAATCCACCCGGGCGCGCAGATCGGGCGGCGTGTGTTTATTGACCATGGGGACGGCGTCGTTATTGGCGAGACAGCCATCATCGGCAATGATGTGACCATCTATCAGGGCGTTACCTTGGGCGGCACGGGCAAGCATGTGGGCAAACGCCACCCCACCATTGGCAACGGCGTTACCATTGGCGCGGGCGCAAAGGTGCTGGGACCCATCACCGTGGGGGATCACAGCAAGGTGGGCGCGGGCGCGATCGTGCTGAAAAACGTGCCGCCGGATTGCACCGTGGTGGGCAACCCCGGCCGCATTGTTAAAAAGAAGGAAATACGGCAGGAGGTCGATCTGGATCAGGTGAACCTGCCAGACCCGATGCTGGAACGTATGGAAGGGCTGTATGCGCGCCTGTTGCGTATGGAGCGCTGCCTGTCAAGGCAGGCAAAGCGGCTCGGCTGCGACGCGGAGGAGCCCTGTCTTTCGGACGCGCAGGATGATGAGCGATGTAGCGGCAATTGCAGCACTTGCCCTGATGCCGTCCCAATGCAGCCAGAGGAGGATCCGTATGCAGATTTATAATAGCCAGACCCGTAAAAAACAAGAGTTTGTACCCCTTACACCCGGCAAGGTAAGCATATACGCCTGCGGCCCCACGGTATACAATTACTTTCACATCGGCAACGCACGCCCGTTCATCATGTTTGATGTGCTTCGCCGCTATTTTGAATCCCGCGGGTATGCTGTGACCTTTGTGCAGAACTTTACCGATATCGACGATAAAATGATCCGCCGCGCAAACGAAGAGGGCATTACGGTGAAGGCGCTCGCGGAGCGCTACATTGCCGAGTATTTTGTGGACGCGAAGGCGCTGGGCATCCGCCCTGCGACGGTACATCCGCTGGCAACCGAGCATATGCCGCAGATCATTGCAATCATAGAAAAGCTGATTGCAAACGGGCTTGCCTATGTGGTGGATGGGGATGTTTATTACCGCGTGCATGCCTTCCCGCGCTATGGGTGCCTGTGCGGGCAGAAGCTGGAAGATTTGGAAAGCGGCGCGCGCGTGAGCGCGGATGAGCGCAAGGAAGATCCGCTCGATTTTGCGCTGTGGAAGGCGCAAAAGCCCGGCGAACCCGCGTGGGAAAGCCCGTGGGGGCTGGGCAGGCCGGGCTGGCATATTGAGTGCTCCGCCATGAGCATGACTTACCTGGGCGAAACCTTTGATATTCATACAGGCGGCAAAGACCTGCTGTTTCCCCACCACGAAAACGAAATCGCCCAAAGCGAGGGCGCGACCGGCAAGCCCTACGTACGGTACTGGATGCACAACGGCTTCATCAATGTGGATAATGAGAAAATGAGCAAATCGCGCGGCAATTTCTTTACCGTGCGCGATATCGCCAAGGAGTTTGATCTGGAAGCGGTGCGCATGTTCATGCTTTCGGCGCACTATCGCAGCCCCATCAACTTTAGCCGTGAACTCATCCAGCAGGCGGCCAGCAGCCTGGAGCGTCTTTACGGGGCGCGGGATCAGCTTTCCTTCCAGCTGCAAAGCGCGGTAGAACGCGCGCCGCAGGGCGAGGAAACCGCCTTTATGCAGGAGGCGGACGCCGCGCTGGATAAGTTTAACGCCGCCATGGATGATGATTTGAACACGGCTGACGCCATCGGCGCCCTGTTTGAGCTGGTGCGGGAAATCTTCAAGCTGCCGCAGGGAGGCGTGAGCCGCGCGGCCATCACGCATGGGCAGGCGCGCATGCGCACCATGACGGACGTGCTCGGGCTGTTGATGAAGCAGACGGACGAACTGCCGGCGGATATCCGCGCGATGGTGGAAGAACGAGCTGCGGCGCGCAAAGAGAAGAACTGGAATCGCAGCGATGAACTGCGCGACGCAATCAAGGCCGCGGGCTATACCCTGGAAGATACCGCCGCAGGCCAGAAAGTGCGCCTGACCGTATGAGCGCCCGCGCGCGTTTGGCGCTGGCCGCCCTGTGCGCGCTGCTTGCGCTGGCCGCGGGCATCGCCTTGCTTGCCGCAAACCGGAGGCAGGAAGCCTTTTCAACCTTGGTGACGCTGGTGCCGCCGCCACAGAACACCCCCGCGCAAATCCATGCGCCGCCGCGTTCCGGCACAGGGTACCGCGCAGGCGCTGTAGACGTGAACACGGCGCAGGAGGATGAGCTGATGACGGTATCCGGCATTGGGCCCGCGCTGGCGCAGGCCATCCTTACCGAACGGGACACCAACGGTATATTTTACTTTCCGGAGGATATGCTGACCGTTAAAGGCATCGGGGGTAAAACTTTCGACAAAATCGCTTCGCAGTTTCGTTTTCCTGCGGGGCAATCGATGCCTTGAGCGCGGCAGAGCCGCAGCGCCTAGTGAAGGCCATACGCGCATGCTGCGCATGGGAGGAGCGACCTCATGTACCAAAGGTTTGTTAAGCGCGCGCTGGACGTGGTCATCACCGTGGCGGGATTGATCGTGCTCAGTCCGCTGTTTGTGGTGTTGGCGGTGCTGATCAAGCTGGACTCCAGAGGACCCGTCCTGTTTCGGCAGAAGCGCGTTGGTAAGAACAAAGTCTTGTTTGAAATACTCAAGTTCCGCACGATGCGCATCGATACCCCGCGGGATGTGCCCACCCATCAGTTGAACCAATCCGTAAGCTACATCACGCGCGTTGGGCGTGTGCTGCGCAAAACCAGCCTGGATGAGCTTCCCCAGCTGGTCAACATTCTGCTGGGGCAGATGTCCATCATCGGCCCGCGTCCAGCCCTGTGGAATCAGGATGATTTGATTGCCTACCGCGATTTGTACAGCGCAAACGATGTGCTGCCCGGCTTAAGCGGCTGGGCGCAGGTCAATGGGCGGGACGAGCTTGCCATTGATAAAAAGGCGCTGCGGGATGGCGAATATGCGCAGAATATTAGCTTTGGGCTGGATGTGAAATGCTTTGTACTGACCATTGTGAAGGTTTTTAATGCCGATGGCATTGCCGAAGGCAGGGAAGGCAAGCATTACGCGGCCAAAAGGACGAAGGAGGAGCCATGAAACGGGTGTTGATCGCCGGCGCAGGCAGCTATATTGGCGAAAACCTCTCGCGCTGGCTGGATATCATGCCGGAGCGTTTTATCTGTGAAACGCTGGATGTGCAGAATGAAACATGGAAAGCATTCGCATTTGGCGGATTTGACGCGGTGGTGATGGTGGCGGGCATCGCCCATCAACGGGAAACGTCGCACAACGAGACCCAGTATGATCAGGTTAATCACAAACTGGCGGTGGCGGTTGCGCGTGCGGCAAAGGAAGCGGGCGTAAGCCAGTTTGTTTTTTTCAGCTCCATGAGCGTATATGGGCTTACAGTTGGGCATATTATGCAAAAAACACGCCCGAACCCTAACACGGCGTACGGCAAGAGCAAGCTTGCGGCAGAAGAGGCGTTGCGCTCGCTTGCGGGGGAAGGGTTTTCCGTAGCAATCCTTCGGCCGCCGATGATCTACGGCCATGCGTGCCGCGGCAACTATCCGCGCCTTTCGCAGCTGCTCCAAAAACTGCCGCTGTTTCCCTATGTGAACAATGCGCGCAGCATGCTCTACATCGATACGTTATGCGCGTTTTTGGAAAAACTGCTGGAAAGCGGAACGGGCGGGTTGTTCTTTCCGCAGAATGCCGAATATGTGCGCACCCATGAGCTTGCGCGGCAGATTTCGCTGGCGCACGGCAGGCGGTTGTGGCAGCCGCGCGGCCTGGGCGGCTTATTGCGTATGCTGGCAAAGCGCGGCGGTACGGTTGGCAAGGTGTTCGGCTCGCTTACCTATGATCAGCAGATGAGCCTTGCCTTCCGCCCGGATAGAGAGCTGCCTTTTGCCGAAACCATCCACCGTACGGAGGTAGGCGCATGAAGGAGAAGGTGCTGTTCGCGGCCACGGTGCTGCGCGGGCATATTCTGGTGTTCCACCTGCCCTATATGCGGTGGTTTCAGGAGCAGGGGTATGAGGTGCACTGCTGTGCCCGCAATGACACGGAGGAAGAAACCCCGGTCGTGCCCTACTGTGATCGCTATCTTGACATGCCCTTTGAGCGCTCTCCGCTCCACCCGGGCAACCGCGGGGTGTACCGGCAGCTGAAAACGCTGATCGATACGCAGGACTACGCGCTCATCCATTGCCATACCCCCGTGGGCGGAAGCCTTACGCGTTTGGCGGCGCGGGATGCGCGAAGGCGCGGCACACGCGTGATGTATACCGCGCATGGCTTTCATTTTTATGATGGTGCGCCGCTGCCCAACTGGCTGCTGTTCTACCCCGCTGAGCGTATGCTTTCCCGCTTTACCGATCTGCTTGTAACCATCAACGCGCAGGATTATGCCCGCGCATTGCGGTTTCACGCGCGGGAAACCGCGCTGGTGGCGGGGGTGGGCGTGGATACCGCCCGTTTTGGCGCACCTGTGGAGCGCGCCGCCGTTCGCGCGTCGCTGGGGCTTGCGACGGATGCAAAAGTCGTGATGACTGTTGGAGAACACATCCCGCGCAAGAACCATGCGACCTGCCTGCATGCCATTGCGGCTGCGCCGGAGGCGACGCTGATTTTCTGCGGCGTAGGGGAGCAGACGCAGGCGCTGATGGCGCAGGCGAAGCACCTTGGGGTTGCGCACAGGGTACTCTTTTTGGGCTTCAGACGGGATGTGGCGGCGCTGCTGGGCGCAGCGGACGCGTTTTTGTTCCCCTCCCTGCAGGAGGGATTGCCGGTATCGCTCATGGAGGCGATGGCGGCGGGGCTTGCGTGCGTGGTATCCCGCGTGCGTGGCAATACCGATTTGATTACGGATGGCGTAGGCGGCTACCTGTGCGCGCCGATGGATGCGGCGGCCATGGCAGCCGCGCTTACGCGCATTTTGCAGGATGCGGAGATGGCCGCCGCCATGGGCGCGCATAACCGCGAGGCTATCAAAGCCTACAGCCTGCCCGTGGTGGAGGAGCGGATGGCGCGGCTCTACCTTGCGCAGCTTGATAAGCGGGAGGCGACATAATGCCCACGATTCTTTTTGTGATGAAATACCCGCTGCACCGCAGCGAGAACCTGAAAGCCAAGTTTGACGGCCAACTGGCCGCCGCGCGCGCTTTGGGGTGGGATGCCTATCACATTGGCTGGGATCAGCGCGGGTTGTGGCTTGTGGGCGATGGCTCGCGCGTCCTGCTCAAACGCGGCTGGCTGGCAGCGATGCCCGGGTACGACCATACGGCGATCTTCCCCGATCTGATGGCGGCGGTGCGCAGAGCGCTTGGGCGTATCCATGTGGATGTGCTCTACCTGCGCTATATGCCCACCTTCTGGGGTGCGCCCCGAACCATTCGCAGGGTCAAAGCACAGGGGGGCAAGGTGGTCATGGAATATCCCACCTATCCCTGCCAGGCCGAGAACGACCGTTTTTTCCTGCGCAGGCAGGTGTTCCGCTTTTCGGATTCCATTCTGCGCAGGATTCAGCCGATGGTGGATCTCTTTACGCTCATCGGTGCGCCGTGTGTGGACGGAATGCTCCATGGCAGACCTGCCATGAACATCGTCAACGGCGTCGCGGTGGAACGGTTGCCGCTGCATGCCCCCAACACGGCGGATGCGACCATCCGCCTGCTGGCGCTGGCCAGCATGAGCGGCTGGCACGGGTATGACCGCATCCTTAGCGCGTTGGCCAGCTATCAAGGGGAGGCGCAGGTGCGCATCGATTTTGTGGGCGGCGATGGGGACGGCTCTCTGGCTGCATGGAAACGCCTTGCCGAAACGCTTGGGATAACGGATCGTGTTACCTTCCACGGCGCGCTGTATGGCGAAGCGCTGGAGCGCGTGGTGGCCATGAGCGATATCGGCGTGGGAAGCCTGGGCATGTACCGCTATGGGCTGGCGGTGGGCACAACCCTGAAGCTGCGGGAGTATATGGCGCGCGGGCTGCCTTTCCTGACTGCGGTGGAAGACCCCGCCTTGCCGGAGGACGCGGCCTTTGCCCTGCGCGTACCCAATGACGATACGCCCATCGATATGGCCGAGGTAGTCGCTTTTGCACAGCGCGCGAAGCAGGACGCGGATGCGCCTCTGCGCATGCGTGACCACGCCGTGCGCAACCTCAGCTGGGAAGGCGTGTTTGCCCAAGTGCTCGGGAGGGTTTATCCATGAGCGGCACGTTGGTATACCTGAGCACCTGCGCGACGGACGCCGCGGGCGTGCCCGGCGCGTTTCTGTACCAGGAACTGCCGTGGCTTACCGCGCATTTTGACCGTGTGATCGTGTGCGGCCACGCGGGGGTGGGCGTAGTTACGGGCAAGGGCGAAACGCCCATAAGGCTTACCAGACCGTTTTGCGGCAGGCTACGAGCAATGCTGACTGCGCCCCTGAGCCGCGATGTATGGCGGGAGATTGCGCACCTGAAACGGGACGGTAAGTTGAACGCTGTAAACGCTGCTAAGGTGATGATGTTTGCCGTGCGGGGGCGAACGCTGGCAAACTGGGCGAAACCCTATCTACACGCGGGGCAGGCGGCAACGCTTTATGCCTTTTGGATGAGCTATGATGCTTATGCCGCCGCCCTGCTCAGGGAAAAACACCCGATGGCACATGCGGTGGCGCGCGGGCATGCTTTTGATATCGATATCGCGCGCAACCCCATGAATCCCTACCTGATGAAGGAAAAAATCGGGCGCGTGCTGGACGGCGTTTACCCCATCAGCCGTGACGCCATGGCGCGACTGCTCGCCTGCGCGCCGTTTCCGGAGGGTAAGGTGCGCGTGCTGCCGATGGGTTCGGCAGGGGAGCAGATCCTGAAGCGTTTTGACCCGCCAGTGTATGGGGATGGGGTGTTTCGCGTGGTGAGCTGCGCAAACATGCTGCCCATCAAGCAGATTCCGCTGCTCATTGATGCGCTTGCCAGGTGGCGCGGCGGGCGGCTTTCGTGGCTGCACATCGGGGGCGGGGAGCAGGAGGCAGCCGTGCGCGCGTACGCGGCGCAAATGCTGGGCGGCAGGGATGATATCCACGTTGAAATCACAGGAGCCGTTCCGGCACAGCAGGTACAGGCCATCTTTGCGGAGCGTCCGTTTGATGTGTTTGTGAACACCAGCCGCAGCGAAGGCGTGCCCGTATCCATCATGGAGGCGATGCGCGCGGGCGTGCCAATCATCGCGCCGGACGTGGGCGGCATCGCGGAACTGGTCGATGCGCAAATCGGCTTTCTGTACGCGCCGGGAGGCGGGGTGCAGGCGGTGCGTGACGCGCTTGCCGCCATGGCCGCGTTACCCTTAGCGCAGGCGCAAGCCCTGCGGGAAGCCGCGCAGCTTCGATGGCAGGAGCGCTGCCAGAGCGGCGTGCTGCTGGCAAAGCTGTTTGCCGGGGCGCTGGCGGAGCGCGTGGGGGAACTGCCTGGCTGAAGGGGCAAGGAAAGCTACACCATGCCATGCAAGGTTGGCACGGCAAACCGGAATCCACGGCTTCATTTCGGTTGCTGAGCGTGGGTACCGCGCACCGTGCCGGCACGGTTGGCATGGGGGCATAGTGCGCGCGAAGCTTGCGCAGCCCAAGACCGGATGGAAAGGAGCGAGCATATGGCACAACGCGTGTTGCTTGTGAGTTACTACTATGCGCCGCAAAACGCAATCGGCGCGGTACGCCCCACCAAACTCGCCAAATACCTGACGCGGCTTGGATATGAAGTCACGGTGCTTTGCGCCAAACCCTTCTCAAAAAAGCGTGACCCTGCCCTGTCGAATGATATGGTTGAGATCGCGGAGATACGCGTCGTTCGGGAACACAGCCTGCTGCGTTGGTGGAAAGAGCGAGGGGAGACATCCGCAACCCTACCGGCGCTGACCGAGCGCCCGCTGCTGCCTGAAAAAACAGCAGGGATTGAAAAGCCGCGCGCCGGAGAAAGCACGGCGGCGCCGAAACCTGCGGCAAGCACCCCGCCCGCAAAGAATTGGCGCGCGCGTCTGCTTGACGCACTGTACCTATGGCTTACCTTCACGGCGGATGCGGCGTTTGCCCGCGCCTGCCTGCGGGAACTGCATGCGATGCATAGTCATTATGATGTGGTTATTTCCACATATGGCCCGCACAGCGTGCATACCATCGCCCGCAAAGCGAAAGCCGCCGGCATTGCCGAGCGATGGATCGCGGATTTCCGGGATGAAGTACGCGTGCCCTTCCCGTGGCTCAACGGCTATAAACGCCGCTTTACACTGCTGGTTCGCAAACACGCGGATGCGATCACCGCCGTATCCCAGGGCTTTTTGGAAATGATGCGCCTTGCGGCGTTCGGGCATGTGATCCCCAATGGGTATGACCGCGAGGACAGGGAAACGCGGGATCGGGTTACTTTGGCGCAGGATGTGCTCAATCTGGTTTACTGCGGGCATGTTTACCCGGAAACCGCCGATGTTAGCCCGGTTTTTGCGGCGTTTCACACCTTGATAGCGCAAGGGCTGTGTAACCCCGCGCGCCTGCGCTTTCATTACGCGGGGCGTGAAGGGGCTGCGTTTCGGGCTGCCGCGGCGCGCTACGGGCTGGCGGATACCGTAACGGATCACGGATTTGTCCCCCGCGCGCGGAGCATCGGGCTGCAGCGTGCGGCAGATGCGCTCATGGCGGCCACGTGGAACAGTAGCAAGCAGACGGGTCGCGTAACGGGCAAGCTGATGGAGTATCTGATGGCGGAGCGGCCCATTATCTGCTGTGTAAACGGGGATGTGCCCCACAGCGATGCGCGGAAGATCATCGAGGAAACCCGCACCGGCGTGGTCTATGAACACGCGAACGCGGCGCAGGATGCGCCCAGCCTGAAGGCCTATCTGCTTGCGCTGTATACGGCGCGCCTGGCGGGCGAGCCCATACAGTTCAAGCCCGATGCCAATGCGCTGGCGGGGTATGATTACCAGAACATCGCCAGAATGTTTGCGCGTTTGATCGATAATATCTAGGCTATCGCTCATGCGATGCCTTTGCGGCGGGTGAGGCGGCCATGGTCGATCCGGGTACGTAAAACAGTGGAATCACCGCATCATTGCAAGATTTTATACCTGAATTGAGCATGCGCTGCGCAGGCGAACGCGAATGACTTTTGCGCGGCGCTTACCCGGGTGCATAGGGGGGCAAACCATGAAAATCGTGACCGTGGTAGGCGCTCGGCCGCAGTTCATCAAGGCGGCAGCCATGAGCCGCGTACTGCGCAGGGCGCATACCGAGGTTCTGGTGCATACCGGCCAGCATTATGATCCGCAGATGAGCGACGTTTTCTTTCGCGAGCTGCACATTCCCAAGCCAGCGTATGATCTGGGAATCTCCGGCGGTACGCATGCAGAGATGACCGCGCGCATGCTCACCGCCATTGAGGCGGTGCTGCTGCGGGAAGCGCCGGACGCGCTGCTGGTATACGGCGATACCAATTCCACCTTGGCGGCCGCGCTGGCGGCGGTCAAGCTACATATCCCCATTTTGCACGTGGAGGCGGGCAACCGCCTGGGCACCATGGCTAATCCCGAGGAGATCAACCGCATCCTGACCGATCACATGGCGACGCTGCTTTTTGCCTGTGTGCCCAGCGCCATGGCGTCGCTTACGCGGGAAGGGCTGGGCGAGCGCGCCTGCTGGGTTGGGGATCCGATGCTGGACGCGTTTCGTTTCTACCGCGCAAAAGCAGGCGACCAGCCACAGCGTACGCTCCCGGGGCTGGATGGGCAGGAAATCGCGATGCCTTCGCGCTTTTTTTACCTGACCTGCCATCGCGAAGAAAACACGCGTGATGACGCCGTGCTGGCACAGATTTTGCTTGCGATGGAGGGGCAGGACGCGCCAACCCTGTACCCCGTGCACCCGCGTAACCGCGAGGCCGCGCTGCGGCTGCGCGATTCGCTGCGGCTCACCAAGGTGAAGCTGCTCAGCCCGCTTGGCTACCTGCAATCGGTGGCGCTGGTGGCCGCAGCGCAGCGCATCGTGACGGATTCGGGCGGCGTGCAGCGTGAGGCGTTTTTTGCAGGCGTGCCGTGTGTTACGGTGTTTGACCATGCCGTATGGCCGGAAACCATGGTGGGCAACTGCAATGTGCTGGCCTCGGCGGATGCGGCGGATATTGCCGGCAAGCTTACGCTTACGCCCACATGGCCTACGACGGATAACCCTTTCGGGGACGGTCACGCCTGCGAAAAGGTGGTGGCGCGGCTGGATCAGGGGATACCTTCTGTGTAACAGGATTTTCGACAATCAACAATGATTAATCATGAACGCTTCCTGCTTGCGCGTGGGAAGCGTTTTTGCTTTGGGCAAACAAGCGCCCATAGCGGCGCCTTGCCTTTGTTTGCGCTTCTTGTCTCATGTAATAGAACCGTGTGCATGCTTGGGAGAATCCATAGGCTGAAAGCGCGGCGGGGCAGCAGGCGCGACCAAACCATATAGGCCGCGCGGTTTGGCGGCGTGTCAGGTTACATACCCCCAAATCGGTTCGGCTACATAACAGGATTGGATGTCACCGATGATGGGGTGGCAACGCCGCTTAGGTAACCCATTGAAACCTGTAAACCTTACGCAATTGGGCTTGCAAGCAGCTGTAGATATGTTATAATCATCGTACACTATGTTTGTTACATGCCAAAGCCGATATTGACGGGAGGGTAACCCCATGAAGCGATGGATACCATTATTGTTAATCCTTGTGCTGCTTGCCGGTACAATTACCGAGGCGCTGGCCACGGACACCCAGACGACCCTCAGCTTTACCGCTGAATCTGTATTTTTGGCCGTGGGTAAATCGACCACCGTACGCGTGAACATTGCGCCCTATGCCGCGAAAAAGAAGGGCGTAACCTATCAAAGCAGCGATGAAAGCATCGCCACCGTCACAAGCCGTGGGCAAATCAAGGCCGTGGCGGAAGGGGAATGTCAGGTGACGGCCACCAGCGTATATGACCCGAGCGTCACGGCAAGCATTCCTGTAAGCGTGGTAACGCCGGTTACCAAAGTGATTGTGACGGGTGATAGCGACCAGATGTTCATTGGCGGCGGGTTGCAGCTGACCGCTGTTTGTGTGCCTGCCGATGCCACCATCCGCACGGTTACATACGAATCCAGCAATGAGAACACCGCCGTCGTATCGGCAGATGGACTTGTGACGGGCGTTACGCGCGGGCGTGTGACCATCACCGCGCGCTCAACGGATGGGTTTGCAAAGGGAACCTATACCCTAACTGTTAAGCAGGCGCCCGAGAGCATTGATATCACGCCGGAAAGCGCCGCCGCCGCCGTTGGGCGCAAGGTGACGCTCAAGGCAACTGTGCTGCCAACGGATGCCAACGATAAGAGCATCGAGTGGACAAGCGAAGATGAGAGCATCGCAACGGTTACCAGCAAAGGACAGGTGACCATCCGCGGCGTGGGCGAAACCACAGTGAGCGCAACCAGCGAGGACAATCCCTCCGTTTCTGCCAGCATTCCCGTGCGCGGGCTGGAGCTGGCGCAGGCTATTAACTTTGACGCGGCTACGTATCCCGTGCTCATCAACGAAACCACGCAGTTGATGGTGCATGTGCTGCCAGCCAGCACCACCGATAAATCCGTTACCTATGCGGTTAAGAACAAGCGCATCGCCACCGTGGATGAAAACGGGCTGGTCACGGGGCTGAAAGGCGGCAAAACCACGGTGTACGCCTATACGGCGGATGGCAGCAAAAAGCGTGCTTCTGCGACGGTGGAGGTCATCGTTCCGGTTACGGGGGTCAAGTATAAGCATAAGGATGTACGGGTGGGCGTAGGCGCATACGGCACATTTACCGCCGAAATCATCCCCTCCGGCGCGAGCAACAAGAGTATGACCTGGGTCAGCTCGGATGAAAGCGTGGCGACGGTAACGGGCACAACCAACCGCTTCAAGATCCGCGGCCGTCGCTGGGGGCGCTGCCTGATTACCGGCACAACGGAGGATGGCGGCTATACCGTGGAAGTATACGCGGATATCGGCTCGTTGCGGCACGCGGTCACCGTGAGCGATGTAAGCATCAAAAACGGCAAACCCTATTTGACCCTGCTGAACAAATCCGATATGAACATTTCTCAGGTACGCTATGAGATGCGCGGATATGACGCCGCGTTGCAGCCTGTGGTGATGAGCCTGCAAGGCGATCCTTACGTTTTGATGGGCAGCTATAACCCGTCGCTTGCGCCGGGGGAGAAAACAACGCACGGACGCTTCACTTTCTATAGCCCCAGCGAGTATCGCGACCTTGCGGTGCTGCAGTTTACCATCACGGGGTGGAGCACCGATTCGGGGTATTACGACCATAACGGCAAACTGCAATACAAGTACAACATCAGCGAGGACAAGTGGGAATGGGTTACCTATCCCGCCAATGTTGTGCTTCGGTAAGGCTTCACACAACGCAACCGGGAGGGAAGCGGGCGATGCCCGAACCCTCCCGCTTTTTACACCTCCTGCGCGCTTGCGGTAGGGGGTAAAACCATGCTACAATACACCCATACCAAATGCCGATGGGGTTGCAATGGCCTTGCAGGCTTGCGGGAGGAAAGGTATGATCAACATCACGGAAATCATTACCGAGGGCAAAGGCAAGCGTGTTTACGCCACAGAGCGTGCGGATGAAGCCATCGTCTATTATAAGGATGAGGCGATCGCTTTTCATGGACTCAAGCGCGGGCGGATCATCGGCAAGGGCGAGATCAACAACCGCATCTGCGAATACCTCTTTACGCTGCTTGCCCAGCAAGGGGTGCCGAATCATTTCATCCGCCGCTTGGATGAGCGCAGTTCGCTGGTCAAGCGGGTAGAGATTGTGCCTGTGGTGGTTAAAGTGCGCAACATTGTGGCAGGCAGCCTTGCGCGCCGCATCAGCTACCCCGAAGGCACGCGCCTGCGCAATACCGTTATTGAGTACTGCTTAAAGGATACTGAGCAGGATGATCCGCTGGTGAACCTGACGCATATTTCCGCCATGCGCCTGGCTACGGCGGAGGAGATGCACCAGATGGAGCAGACCGCCATCCGCGTCAATGAAATTCTGATTGAGGTGCTCAAGGAAATCAGCATCGAGCTGATCGATTTTAAGATGCAGTTTGGGCGGTTTCATGGGGAGATTATCGTTTCCGATGAAATCTCGCCGGATACCTGCCGCTTCTGGGACGCAAGCACCCACGAGCCGTTGGATATCGACCGTTTCCGCCGAGACCTTGGCGACGCGGAGGGCGCGTACCGCGAGGTGCTGCACCGCCTTACGGGGTATGTATACAAGTCAAGCGAGGAGGATACCTGAGTGTTTTCTGGCAAGACACTGCTGATTACCGGAGGCACCGGCTCATTTGGGGAGGCGGTGCTCGGTCGTTTTTTGAATACGGATATTCAGGAGATTCGCATTTTCAGCCGCGATGAGAAGAAGCAGGATGACATGCGTCACCACTACGCAAACGATAAAATCAAGTATTACATCGGTGATGTGCGTGACCGCGACTCGGTTCTGGCGGCGCTGCACAATGTGGATTATGTGTTTCACGCGGCTGCGCTGAAACAGGTGCCTTCCTGTGAGTTTTTCCCGATTGAAGCGGTTCGAACCAATGTGCTGGGCACAGAAAACGTGCTTACAGCCTGCGTGGAAAAAGGGGTCAAGAAGGTGATTTGCCTTTCGACCGACAAAGCCGCCTACCCCGTCAACGCCATGGGCACCAGCAAAGCCATGATGGAAAAGGTGTTTGTGGCCAAGGCGCGTACCGTTTCGCCGGAGAAAACGCTTATTTGCGGCACGCGCTATGGCAATGTGATGTGTTCGCGCGGTTCGGTGATTCCGCTGTTTATTGAGCAGATCAAAGCCGGCAAGCCCCTTACCGTGACCGAGCCCACGATGACGCGCTTCATCATGAGCCTGGAAGAAGCGGTGGAGCTGGTGCTGTTTGCCTTTGCCAACGCGCAAAGCGGCGATATTCTGGTTAAGAAAGCCCCGGCCTGTACCATCGGCGTGCTGGCGGAAGCGGTTAAGCGTGTGTTTGAATCGGCTGTGCCTATCAAGATCATCGGCATGCGGCATGGCGAAAAGCTCTATGAAACGCTGCTGACCAATGAAGAGTGCCTCAACGCGATTGATATGGGCGATTTCTACCGCGTGCCCTCGGATAGCCGCGATTTGAACTATGATAAATATGTGTGGGAAGGAAGCCAAAGCCGCAATACGATGACGGAGTTCAACTCCAACAACACTACGCTGCTGACGGTGGAGCAAGTGGTGGAAAAGTTATTGCAGCTGGATGCCATCCAGCAGGAACTGGCAGCCTGGCGTGAATCCAATGGGCATAATAAGAATTGAGCAGCCTTCCGGCATCGCGCCGCTGTTTGAAGGCTGGGAGGAATACGTGCCCCGCGCCACGCTGGAAAGCGGTATGGGCGAGGCTTATGCAAACGAAACGCGCACAGCCGCGCAGGTGTTTATTGCAGGGTTTAGCTTTTTGGCGGGGGATGCTTCCTGCGAGGAGGCGGCTTTGCTGGCGCACCATTTGCCCGCGAGCCATACGGGCGGGGAGCACTTTATCGTGCCTCATGGCGCGGCGTGGGAAGCCGTGGTGGAAAAGGCCTGGGGCGTGCAGGCCGTCCGGGGGCAACGCTATGCAATCCGTAAGGATGTTCACCATTTTGAAGATGCAAACCTGTTGAAGCTTGCCAATACCCTGCCCGAAGGCTACGCACTTGCGCCCATCGATGGCGCACTGTACCGCGCTGCACTTGCCCAAACGTGGTCCTGTGATTTGGTTTCGCAGTTTGAGGATGAGGCGGATTACCTGACGCGCGGGCTGGGTTTTGCGGCGTTGTATGAGGGGACGCTGGTGGCGGGCGCATCCTCCTTTGTTGTGTATCGTAGCGCCATCGAAGTGGAGGTTGACACCAGGCGTGATCACCGCAGGCGCGGGCTTGCTACCGCCTGCGCGGCACAGCTGGTGCGCACCTGTCTGGCACGGGGGATTTACCCAAGCTGGGATGCGCACAACCTGACATCGGTAGGCATCGCGCAGCGACTGGGCTATGTGGCGGGAGAACCCTATACGACCTATTCGGTAGAGGGATAAGGGGTAGCGCGGCAAATACGGACGATGTGATACGCAACCCAAAGCTGACAGGAACGAGTGGCAAGGGTGCTGCTGCTGGGGGCAATCCGGGGTTTACAAGAACCAATCCGCAAAAATCAGGGACAGGATTTGATGCCATGGCCGACGCAAGGCCAGTATACGCGGCCTGTGCCCAGATGAAATGCGGGAGACCTCTGTAAAATCCTTGAACGGTCAGCATCGACGCTGCGAAACGAGCAAGCAGGCATGCGCCGTTTCTCGCAACCCTAGCCGCAAAGTATGAAGAGCAACTGCAAAGACGCAGAGCGCTTGCTTTGTGTCTTTTTGTATTTATATTGTTTTTCTGATACCACATCACACACGTACAAAGGATGCGCATGGAACCGATGGAACGTGGAAAAGCCAAGTAAAGTAAGTGTTTGCGGACGCTTCTATACCTTGATAGACGGGCTCGAAAGCGGCATTCTCAAGAAAAGAGGAGGTTAATGAAAGGTTGAACGCATGCGTCAAGATAGCGGAAACGGCTTAATAGTAAGGAGTAGCACATTGGTTAAAAAAATGACGATGTACCTTGCGCATGAAGGAATAAAGGAAACCAGCGTAGAACATAGAGAAACAGGAGGGAGATTGAGCTTTTTCAATATCTCTGGGAAACCCTACCCTAACCCAACGGAAGGAGAACGGAAATGCAGAACTCTCAAGACCTTAAAAAGGTGCAGGCGCTTCGTACCGCGCTCACCACAGGCGATGAAGCGCGCATCAAAGCACAGCGGGAAGCCGGAAAGCTGACGGCATACCAACGCATCGAAAAACTCGTAGACGCAGGCAGCTTCGTGGAGCTGTTTGCGCTGGTGAGCGATAAGGGTGACGCGGCAGGCGTGGTTACCGGTTACGCGACGGTTCAGAATCGTCCGGTCTATCTCTTTGCACAGGATTTCACGGTACATGGCGGTGCCATGGGGAAGCTTCAAGCGCTCAAGATCAACAAAACGCTTGATCTGGCGCTCAAGACCGGCGCTCCGGTCATTGCCCTTTGCGACAGCGCCGGTGTGCGCATTGATGAAGGTGCGGCAGGCATGAATGCCTATGCCGAAATCTACAAGAACATTGCGCGGCTGAGCGGCGTTTCCCCCATCATCGCGGTGGTGCTGGGGCCTGCCATCGGCGGCGCGGCGCTCATTGCCCAACTGGCGGATGTGAGCATCATCGCTAAAAAAGTGGGCAGCCTGATGGTGTTTGGCCCGCAGGTGCTGGCTGCGATGAACGGTATGGATGTAAAGGTTGAGGCGCTGGGCGGTGCAGACATGATGGCTGCACAGGGCGGCACATCCCTTGTGGCGGCTACGGAGGAAGAGGCGCTGGCGCTGACGGCGCAGCTGCTTTCCCTGTTGCCCGGCAGCAACGTTGAGGATGCGGACATCCTGGACAGCGATGATCTGAATCGGCTTTTGCCCGATGTGGCGCCCGCGGATGTAAACACGCTGCTGGCAAGCCTGTTTGACGCAGGTTCCATGGTGGAACTCAAAGCTTCTTATGAAACGGGCATGCGTACTGCGCTTGGCCGCATTGGCGGGCACAGCGTGGGCGTGGTGGCTACCGATGGCGGCTACCTGACGGCTGGCGCCATGCAGAAAGCCGCACGTTTTGTTCACTTCATGGATTGCTTCAACCTTCCGGTGATTAGCCTGATCAACACCAATGGTGTGAAGGTGGACAAACTGGATAATCAGAGCTGGCTGATGAACGCCCAGAGCCAACTGCTCTACGCGTATGCCACCGCCACGGTGCCCAAGCTGGCTGTTGTGACCGGAAGCGCCATCGGCCAAGCTTATGTGGCCATGGGCGGCAAAGCCAATGCGGATGTGACCTTCGCTTGGCCGGGCGCGGTCATCAGCGCGCTCACGCCGGAGGCGGCTGTGGCTGTGCTCTATGGCGATGCGGTCAAGACGGATAAAGATACGACGCCCGAACAGGCGCGCGTGAAATATGCCGCCGAATACATCGAAAACACGGCCAGCGCGTTGTGCGCCGCCAAGGATGGCCTTGTGGACGATGTAATCGACCCCGCGCAAACCCGCAAACTGCTGGTGGCTTCTCTGGAGATGCTGCTGAGCAAGCGCGATAGCAACCCGCCCAAGAAACACGGCAATTTGCCACTGTAAGCGGAAAGGAAGGAACATTCATGAATTCGATTACCTTCGGCCTTTCTGTTGCGCTTATCGGCATATTGGTGGTGTTCATCGGGCTTGTGATCCTCATCGGTTGCATCAAAATGATTGCGCTGGTTACAGGGGACAAGAAACCCAAGGAGAAGGCCGCGCCCGCTTTGGCGAAGCCGGAAACACCCGCAGTTGCGAAGGCCGCGGCGCCCGCAATCGCCCCGGGCATCCCCGCAGATGTGCTGGCCGCCATCACAGCCGCCATTGCCGCGGTGTGGCAGGGCGATACTGGTTTTGCTGTGCGCCATGTTCGCCGTATCCATAACGCGCCCGCGTGGAACCGCGCAGGCCGCGAGGATCAGATCTACAGCCGTATGTAACGTTCGCGGCGCTGCCGCATCATTGTTTTGAAACAAGTAATACAAGGAGGTTCTCCCTATGCGTAATTTCAACATCACCGTCAACGGTACCGCATATCAAGTTTCTGTAGAAGAAGTCGGCGGCATGCCCGCCGCGCCTGTTGCCGCGCCAGTAGCCGCCCCCGTGGCCGCTCCCGCCGCCGCGCCTGTGGCTGCGCCCGCGCCCGTTGCCGCCGCCCCCGTAGCCGCCGGCAATACCGTGAACTCGCCCATGCCCGGCACCATTTTGGATGTTCGCGTAAGCGAAGGCGCCGCCGTTAAGAAGGGCGATGTGTTGCTGATTCTGGAAGCGATGAAGATGGAAAACGAGATCATGTCCCCCGCGGACGGCACCGTAAAACAGGTGCTGGTGGGCAAGGGCGCATCCGTAAACAGCGGCGATGTGCTGGCTGTGATCGGCTAAACCACTTTACCCCTGATAGAACCGTAAAGGAGTGGATGGACGATCATGGAAACTTTACATGTGGGCGAAAGCCTATGGAAACTCGTACAGCAATCTGGTATCGTGGGGCTGCTTCAAAGCCCGCAGAACCTGATCATGATTGCCGTCGCCTGTGTGCTTATTTATCTGGCGATTGTGAAAAAGTATGAACCGCTGCTGCTTTTGCCAATCTCCTTTGGTATGCTGCTGGCTAACCTGCCTTTCTCAGGGCTGATGGACGGCCCTGCCTATGAGTACCTGCTTACCGCAGTCCATGACGGCAAGGCCGGCGTGCCTGTGATTTTGCAGGATGGCAGCACTGTTTACCAGTATGTAAAGCAGGGCGGAGGCCTATTGTACTACCTCTACCAAGGCGTAAAGCTGGGCATTTATCCGCCGTTGATTTTCCTGGGCGTCGGCGCGATGACCGATTTTGGGCCGTTGATTGCCAACCCCAAAAGCCTGCTTTTGGGCGCGGCGGCGCAGGTGGGCATCTTCATCACGTTCATCGGCGCGCAAGCCTTGGGCTTTTCCCCGGCGGAGAGCGGCGCTATCGGCATCATCGGCGGCGCGGATGGCCCCACGGCCATTTACCTGACTGGCAAGCTGGCGCCCCACCTGCTGGGACCCATCGCGGTGGCCGCCTATAGCTACATGGCGCTTGTGCCGGTGATTCAGCCGCCCATCATGCGGGCGCTTACCACCAAGAAAGAGCGTATGATCGTCATGGAGCAGCTGCGCCCCGTGAGCAGACGCGAGAAGATTGTTTTCCCCATTGCGGTCACCATCATCGTAAGCCTCCTGCTCCCCTCGGCCGCGCCGCTGGTGGGCATGCTGATGCTGGGCAACCTCATCCGCGAAAGCGGTGTGGTGGAACGCCTGAACAAGACTGTGCAAAACGAGCTGAGCAACATCGTGGTTATCTTCCTGGGGGTTACGGTCGGCGCTACCGCCAACGCCGAAACCTTCCTGAAGGTGCAGACGCTCGGGATTATCGCGCTGGGCGTGGTGGCTTTCGGCTTTGGTACGGCGGGCGGTGTTCTGCTGGCAAAGCTGATGAACAAAATCAGCGGCGGCAAAATCAACCCGCTGATCGGATCCGCCGGCGTTTCGGCCGTACCCATGGCCGCCCGTGTGAGCCAGGTGGAAGGTCAAAAAGCCAATCCCGGCAACTTTCTGCTGATGCACGCCATGGGACCCAATGTGGCGGGCGTGATTGGCTCGGCCATTGCGGCGGGCATCCTGCTGAGCATGTTCGGCGCGTAAAATGGAACCCTTCGTTTGAAAGGAGAAAACGATATGTCCAAAGTTGGAATTACCGATACCATCTTGCGTGACGCGCACCAAAGCCAGGCCGCCACGCGCATGCGGATTTCGCAAATGGAACCCGCATTTGAGAAACTGGATAAAGTTGGCTACTTTTCGCTGGAATGCTGGGGCGGTGCGACGTTTGATACCTGCCTGCGGTTTTTGAATGAGGATCCCTGGGAGCGCCTGCGCACCCTGCGCAAGGGCTTGCCCAATACCAAGCTGCAAATGCTGCTGCGCGGTCAAAACATCCTGGGTTACAAGCATTACGCTGATGACGTGGTGGATTTCTTCGTCAAGAAGACCATCGAAAACGGCTGCGACATCATCCGTTGCTTTGACGCGCTCAACGATCTGCGCAACATGGAAACGGCAGTCAAGGCTACCAAGAAATACAAGGGCATTGCGGAAGTGGCGATGAGCTACACCATCAGCCCCGTACATACCGAAGATTTCTTTGTGAAGCTGGCGCGCCAGATTGCGGAGATGGGCGCGGATATCATCTGCATCAAGGACATGGCAAACCTGCTATTGCCCTATGCCGCTCATAGCCTGATCAAGCGCCTGAAATCCGAAACCGGCCTGCCCATTGTGCTGCACACGCACGACACCACCGGCACGGGCGCGATGACGCTGCTCAAGGCTGTTGAAGCAGGCGTGGATGTAATCGACACCGCGCTTTCACCCCTTGGCGGCGGTACGGCGCAGCCTTCCACCGAAGCCATGGTGGCTACCCTGCGCGGCAGTGAGTATGATACCGGCCTTGATCTGGGGCTGCTGATCGAGCTTGCGGGTTACTTCCGCGGCGTGGCGGATGAACTGACCAAAGACGGCTGGCGCGATCCCGCCCGCGTATTGGCGACGGACGCGAACACCCTGCTCTATCAGGTGCCGGGCGGCATGCTCAGCAACCTGATTGGCCAGTTGAAAGAATCCAACGCCATGGATAAGTACTACGAAGTGCTGGCGGAAGTCCCGCGCGTGCGCGAGGACTTCGGTTTCCCGCCGCTGGTGACTCCCACCAGCCAGATTGTGGGTACCCAGGCTGTGATGAACATCCTGGGCGGCGAGCGCTACAAGCTTTCCAGCAAGGAAAGCAAAGCGCTGATGCGCGGCGAGTACGGCCTGCTGCCTGCCCCCGTGAATGAAGAAGTGCGCCGCAAGGTCATCGGGAATGATACGGTGATCACACACCGCCCCGCGGATGATATTCCGCCGGAGCTGGAGAAGTACCGCGAAGAGATTCGCGAGTATTACCAGCAGGAGGAAGACATCCTGAGCTACGCGCTGTTCCCGCAGGTGGCGCTCAAGTACTTCCAGTATCGCCAGGCAAAGCAACTGGGCGTGGACAGCACCATGCTGGACAAAGCGCAGATGACCATGCCCGTGTAATACGGTTTCCTGATGGGAACGCATACGTTCTGCTTCGATTACCGCAAGTGATCTCGTCGTGATGGTTGGGCGAGGCCTCGCTGCGTCTAACCATATTCGACTTGCCGCAGCGCGAAACCGCTTGCGAGCGTTGCCGCGTTCATAACTGGCAATCGCATCAGGGTAACAGTGCTCAGCAGGCCGCGTTTCGACAGGGAAGCTGCAACTGAGTTGAAAAACGGAACCAATCGCACAGCCTTGCCGTGCTTTTGGTTCCGTTTGCTTTATCTGCGGAATGCAGGGTTTGTTTACCAAGCGTTACGGTTCTGCTTGTGGTTCCTGCGTATAATAACAACGCACGACTTTCCCTAGAAACAGTGTGTGCATATCCCCCGAGGGGTACCACCTGCCCATGATCAAGTCACTCATCGTATCAGGATTCAGGCGCACATAGCCCATGGATTCGCACTCGACATGCAGCTCGCACTCCGCAACAATGGGCGCATGCACCTGCTGGGCAGGGGCGGCTGTCATGCCCTGACCGTCAAACTTATTGATATCGCGGCCGCTACGGGTGCCCGCCAGCATTAGTTCCGGCTTCATATCATGCAGGGGGATGCTCACGGTGAATGCACCGGCTTTCCGCAAAATGCCGTAGGTGAAACGGCTGTCGCGCACGGGCGCAATAAAACAGGGTACGCTGAAGAATTGTGTCACGCCGCCCCAGCCAAGGGTCATTACATTGGGCTGCCCGCCCGCGTTGGAAGTCAGAAAAACACCGCCGCTGCTCAGCTTCTCGGTGATGATGTGGGCTACTTCAGTTATGGGAACTTCCCGCATGATGGTTCTCCTCTCCTGATTGATGATGCCATCCCCCAGGGGTGTGCGCATCGGTTCCAGTGGCAGCACGAGCGCAACGCAGGCAACTGGCTTTGATACTCGCTTTGGGTGTGTTTGCGGATTGCTTGCTATGAACAGGCAGGTCTGTTTGCCGCATGGCACTTCAAGCGCAAAAGGCGACATTTTGGGCGGCTTTGCTTGAAATTTTGCGAAAAACGTGTATGCTATGGGGGATGGATCCGTTTTCGCGTCCATCATACCATATTTTTGTTCGTTTGTGGAGGTTTGCCATGTTTTATTGGGATTGGACGATGATCCTGTTGATCCCGGGTTTGCTGCTGGGCATGTGGGCGCAGTTCAAAGTGAAATCCGCGTACGCAAAGTACCGCAGCATTGGTACGCAGCGCGACGTTACGGCGGAACAGGTGGCGCGTGATTTGCTTGCGCGGGATGGGAACACAGGCGTTGCCATCGAGCCGGTAAACGGGGAGTTGACCGACCATTATGACCCCCGTTCCAATGTACTGCGGCTTTCGCAGGGCGTGTACGGCAACGCGAGCATTGCGGCCATCGGCATCGCGGCGCATGAATGCGGCCATGCCATGCAGGACAGGCACGATTATGCGCCGCTGAAACTGCGCAGCGCCATTGTTCCGGTGGTCAACATCGGCAGCAACCTGTATTTCCCGATTTTCCTTGCGGGGTTCATTTTCTCCTGGGAGCCGCTGGTTTATATCGGCATCGCTTGCTTTGCGCTTACGCTTGTGTTTTCTCTGGTGACGCTGCCGGTGGAGTTTAACGCCAGCAAACGCGCCGTGAGTGCGTTGTCGCAGGGCGGTTATGTGACCGAGCAGGAATTGCGCGGCGTGAAAGCGGTGTTGGACGCCGCTGCGCTCACGTATGTGGCGGCGGCAATCAGCAGCCTTTTGCAGCTGCTGCGGCTGTTGCTCATTTCCCGCAACAGAAGGAACTAGCCATTTGCAGCCAAGCACCGCGGAATGAAGGGGAGGCGTGCCGGTGGGGGAGACGTTCCGCGTTTCGGTACGGGAACTGGTAGCCTTTCGCTATTTCCCGCCGGATATCGCGCCCATGGGAAGCGTGGAGGACATGCTTGCGGGCACCGCCGCGCATCAGGCGCGGGAAAACGCGCTGGCCGCGGAGTTTGAAATTGAAAAACCGATTCGGGCGCAGGTCATGCGCGGGGAGCATCAAGTGACCGTGTTCGGCCGTATGGACGCTTTTTGCGCGGGCGATATCCCGACGGTGCATGAGCTGAAACTCTGCTTTACGCCGCCCGAAGCGCCCCTGCCGGAGCACCTTGCCCAAGCGCGCTTGTATGGCGCGCTTTTGGCACTGGGCGAGCCAAAGGAAATCATTCGCGTTCAAGTGGCATATGTAAATGCGCAAGGGATTCCGCAGCGTGTCTTCACTGAGGAAGCGCCGCGCGATGCACTGCTGCTGGCGCTGGAGGATATGCTTGCCGCGTGGTTTGCCGTTGCCCTGCCGGAACGTTTGCGGGAACGCACGCGGGATGAAAGCATAAAGAACGCGCCCTTTCCCTTTGCGGGTTACCGCGCGGGGCAGCGGGAGCTCGCCGTGCAGACGTATACAGCCATCACGCGCAAGCGAAGGTTGTTTGCCAGCCTGCCCACCGGCACAGGCAAGAGCGCGGCGGTGCTTTACCCCGCGCTCAAGGCGCTACCAGCAGGGAAAACGCGCAAGATCATCTACCTTACCGCGCGCACTACCGCGCGCCAGAGCCCGCTGAACGCGCTGGAGATGATGCGCGCGCAGGGCATGCGCATTCGGGTAAGCACGCTGCTTGCCAAAGAGAAAATGTGCCCCACGCCTGTACGTTGCCACCCCGATGACTGCCCGCGCGCCAAGGGGCATTTTCTGCGCCAACCCGATGCGTTGCACGAGCTGTTTGCCATGGATGTCGCCTGGACGGAAGAACGCATCGCCGAAGCGGCGGATCGTCACATGCTATGCCCGTTTGAACTTGCGCTGACCCTGTGTGACTATGCCGACGTAACGCTCATGGATATGAACTACGCCTTTGACCCTTTTGCGCAGGTGGCACGGCTATTCAAACGTCGCAAAGATTTTACCCTGCTCATCGATGAAGCGCATCATTTGCTGGATCGTGTGCGGGAGAGCCTTTCCGGCTCGCTGGACACACGGGCGCTTCGGGAATACCGCGCGGCAGTCGGCAAGGCAATCGGGCGCAAACATGCTTACTATAAGCAGCTAACCCTGTTATATCAGGCGTTACGTGCCTTGCAGGCACAGGATGATTCACCCGCCCGGCAAGAGCCGGATGCGCAAACCGCCTGCGAGAACAGCGGTGAGCCGCATGCTGACGGTGCAGCAAGCCATGCCGAACATCAAAGGGAAGCAACACTCACCGTTTCTGAAAACGAGATAGCGTGGCGGGAAGCCGCGTTATGGGCCGCGCAGGCAGGGCAGCCGGAACCGGATGCCGATGGCCGTATATCGCAGCGGGATACCCTGCTGCATGCGCCGCCGCCAGCTTTGGCGCAAGCGGCGCAAACCGCATGGGAGGCAACCTTTACGCTGTTGGAAGGCCGAGCGGTTAGCGGTGAACTGCGTGCCCTCTCGTGGCAGTTCATCCGGCGGATATCGCCCTTTATTTTTGCGGCAAAACATTATGATGCGCGCTACGCGGCGCTGCTCAGCATACGGGGCGCGGAGCGGGTTTTGGAGCTGATGTGTCTGTCGCCCGCCGAATGGATTGCATCCGTCACCAAGGGGCTACGGGGGACGGTGTTCTTTTCTGCCACGCTCGCGCCGCTGGAGGCGATGCGTCAGCTTTTAGGGGGCACGCAGGAAGATGCGTGCTTTGCGCTTGCCTCTCCGTTTCCGCCGGAAAACCTGGCCGTCGTACGCAGGCGGGTGCAAACGCGCTATGCCTTTCGGCAGGAGAGCGCCGCGCGTGTGGCGCAGAGCATACAGGAGGCTGTTGCGGCGCGGGCGGGCAAGTACATTGCCTATTTTCCCAGTTATGCTTACCTTGCGCTGGTGCTGCGGCATCTGGATGAAAGCAGCCTGCCTGCGTTGCTGGTGCAGGAGAGCGAAATGACCGAGGAGGCGCGTACGCGCTTTCTGGAAGCATTTACCCAGGACGATTCACCCAAACTGGGGCTATGTGTGCTGGGCGGGTTGTTTTCCGAAGGGGTGGATTTACCCGGCGAGCAGCTCATCGGCGTGATGATTGTGGGGGTGGGCCTGCCCACGCCGAGTTTCCGCCTGCGGGTTTTGAAAGCCTATTATGGGGCACGTTTTGGCGATGGATTCCTCTACGCGTGGATGATCCCCGCCATGCATAAGGTGGCGCAGGCTGGCGGGCGCGTAATCCGTACCGAACGGGACAAAGGGCTGATTCTGCTTTTGGATGATCGGTACTATGATGCCCGCTATGCGCGGCTGCTGCCGGAGCATTGGCAACTGACCGATGAGCACATGGGCGCGGCGGTGCGGGCGCTGTATGGAGGGGAGGACACGTGAGCATGAGAAGGATAAAACGTTTTGCGGCGCTTTGCCTGGCGTTTTGCCTGTGCATGGCTGTGACTGCCGTTGGGGAAGAAACTGCGCAGGAGGGGAGTCGGGGACTGTTGTATGAGGTAAGCGGCGGGCAGGCGGATATGGTGCTGCTGGGTTCCATCCACATCGGCAGTGAAGCGATGATGCCGTTTGGCAGCGGGATTCAGCGTGCGATGGCCGCCGCGGATACCTTCGTGTATGAATGCGATACTGCCGCGCCGGAAGCGCTGGCCGAAGCGCAGGCACGCATGCGCCGTACGCAGGGCACCCTTGCCGATGACCTGGGGGATGCGCTCTACGCGCAGCTGACGCAGGTCGCTAAGCAGCTTGGGCTATCCATCCGCGTGCTGGACGAGTATCAGCCATGGGCGGTCATTAATACGCTCGCGGTGTACGCTACCGCTGCGGAAATGGGCACGGCGAATGCGGCGGAGGCGTTGTCGCTGGGGGTAGAGCGGCAGGTGCAGGCGTTTGCCGCCGCGCACAGCAAGCCTGCCGTGTATCTGGAAACGGTTGCTGAGCAGCTAGATATGCTGGAGAGCTTTTCGCCCGAACTGGTGCTGTATCTTTTGCAGAGCGAGTGTGATGTAATTCTGAATCCATCGCAGGCGGATGGGCTGGACGCGGGCATTGCGCTGTGGCCAACCTGGTGGCGCGATGGCGATGCCGCAGCATTTGCGGATAATTACCTGAATCATTACCTCCAGACAGGGTATGAAGAGGTTTGCACCGAATATCATGTTACATTGATTACGCAGCGCAACGCGCGTATGGCGGAACAGCTTGACGAGCTGCTTCAAACGGAGGGTTCCTACTTTGTGACGGTAGGGCTTTTGCACCTTGCGCTGCCGGAGGATAGCATCCTGACGCACTTAGCAAAGAAAGGGTATACGGTAACGCAGATTACGCAGCCGTAGCGGAATGCACACATGAAAGATCAGCACTTTGCGGGGTACACACTCAGTTGCAGGCGGTTTAGGTTCAAGCTTAGCGAGGTGATGAAACTGCTGAAACTCACCTATTGGGCGAAGGACAGGGATGCGAAAACCACGCGCAAGAGCCTGCGCTACGCCAAGCCATACGGGGTTTTCGCGCCGGATGGGCATATGGTGGGGTTTTTGCGTGTTACTTCGGATCGCTCCACCATGTACTACCTGGCGGATGTAGTGGTGGCTGATGAAGAACGCGGCAAAGGGCTGGGGCTGGCGCTGGTGAACTACGCGCTTTCCGACCGCAAAGTTTGCCGTGGAAAAGGCATGCTGCTGACGCACACCGCCAACGGCCTGTATGAGAAAGTTGGCTTCTACAACAAGGCGGATCGGCTGATGGTGCGCGATCCCCTGCCGGATGAGATGTACAAACCAGCGGATGCGGAATAGCTTCCTGAAGTCTGATGGTAACGATACTGTGATGGGTCGCGGCTAAGGTGAGTGGTTTACCGGAAAGCCGCGTAACGCTGCACTTTTGATTCTCAAGCCGCAGAAGCATTGGTTTTCGTTACTGGAACCCATTGGTTTCGAGCGGCTTGGCAAGGGCTCACGGCGGCTTTGTGCCTTGCACGGTGCTTTCGTACGGAGCACGCGCAGCCGCTGCTGCATCCTTGCAGGTTCTTATGTTGCGCGGATACGTCTTTTCCGCGGAAGAATCCCCGCAGACGCACGACGAATCGGGGACGAAAAGGCATCAAGAGCTGCTGAAAAAGTTGAGTTCAGGGCGAGTAGTCCTGATCAGGGTGCATGGGTAAAACCCTTGCTGAAGCTGAGGGGGTAAGCCCCAAAGCTTTACATCGCAACCCATAGCAAAAACGAGCGAACAGCCCGCAAGGCTACGCGGCGTGCGATGGTAGTAAGCAATCGGGGGTTTTTAGCAAGCAGTGTAGGGGTAAAACCCCTGCTGAAGTCTGGGGGTAAGCCCCAAAGCTTTACATCACAACCCATAGCATAAGCGAGCGAACAACGCGCAGAGCTACGCGGCGAGCGATGGTAGTAAGCAATCGGGGGTTTTTAGCAAGCAGTGTAGGGGTAAAACCCCTGCCGAAGCTGAGGGGGTAAGCCCTAAAGCTTTACATCGCAACCCATAGCAAAAACGAGCGAACAACGCGCAGAGCTACGCGGCGAGCAATGGTAGTAAGCAATTGGGGATGCTTAACAAGCTGAAGCATCAAGGGCTGCACGGCGTGCAGCCCTTGATGCATTTTGGCATTGTCATTGCAGGGTCACGTCAAGAATTTTGCGCACATTTGCAGGGAGCAGAGCGTCAAGCGGAAGTTGCCAGATGATATTTCCAGATTCCCCGAGCCAAAGCACCGTGCAGGTCGCCAAGCAGCCACCGCCGCTTGCGGCGGCTTGACCTTGAGAGGGGCGGTTCGGGGCGCTACCCTCTAAAGGCGACGGGAGGAGCCACTAACCGATGATATTCCCGAGTTCCCGTCGCCGCCGACAGTCCAGCGCCCCGAACCGGCGCTGTCAAGGTTGGCGGTGAACAAAGGTGTCAATTGACGCGTTCCTTCTCAAGCTCGTAAAGGTGTTGCATGTTCAGGTATGCCTTCTCGCCCCACGCAGAGGATGAAACGTGCCTGAGCCTTGCACATACCAGCATCAGCGCGCTGTTGCCGTCTGGGAAGCAGCCGACAACTCTGGTACGCCGCCTGATCTCACGGTTGATCCTCTCGATACCGTTGTTATTGCGGATACGCAGCCAGTGTTGCGAAGGGTAGTTCGTATAGGTCAGCGTTTCGACGATGCCTTCTTCCAGTGTTTTCGCGGCGCTACCGAGCTTGGTTTTCCGCAGATGCTCGGCCACTTCCTGCGCTTTGCGTAAACAGGCTGCCTGGTTTTCCTGCGCAAAGATCGCTTTGAGCATGGCACCGACTTCTTTAGCACGGGCACGGGATACCTGGCATAGGATGTTGCGCAT